>CAZMKE010000007.1:154483-282660 GCA_964566945.1 uncultured Verrucomicrobiota bacterium
AAGGCAGCCCTGGCCCGCAAGGTTTGGCCGGACCCCAAGGGAACCCAGGCGAGAAAGGCAACAGCATTCTCAGTGGGTTCATGGCACCCGATGCCAGCGTTGGCGCGGACGGAGACTACTATATCGATACGATTTCCCACGAAATCTACGGTCCGAGGTCTGGAGGGCTCTGGCCGGCCATTGCCTCGCTGGAGGGGGCGCAAGGCGCGCCGGGTGTGCCCGGTCCTCAAGGCGAGGCGGGCAATACGATTCTGAGCGGGCTCATTCCGCCCGATATGAATACGGGAAAGGACGGGGATTTCTACATGGATACGTTTGCCCGCGAGTTCTACGGGCCGAGGACAGGCGGACTTTGGCCGGCTGTTGCCTCTCTGGTGGGGCAGCAGGGTCCGGCTGGCGCTGCCGGGTCTCCAGGAGCCAAAGGTGACAGGGGCAATCTGATCCTCAGCGGCCCCATTCCCCCAGATCTCGGCGTTGGGAGTGAAGGAGATTACTATATTGATACGGTGGGCAAGCAGATGTACGGGCCGAAATCCGGGGGCCTTTGGCCCGAGGCTCTCTCGTTAGGGGGACCCGCGGGCAAGGGCATTCTCCATGGAGTCACGCCGCCGGCGAGCAACACTGGAACGGATGGGGACTTGTACATCGATACAAACACCCACGAGCTTTACGGCCCAAAATCTGGCGGACTCTGGCCAGCGGTTGTTTCAATGGAAGGCAGCCCTGGCCCGCAAGGTTTGGCCGGACCCCAAGGGAACCCAGGCGAGAAGGGCAACAGCATCCTCGGCGGGGCTGCGCCCCCCGATGGTGGCACGGGACGGGATGGTGATTTCTATATCGACACGGTCGCTCACCAGATCTACGGCCCCAGAACCGGAGGACTTTGGCCAGCGATTGGCGCCTTGGATGGACCCCAGGGCTTGCCAGGAGCGCCAGGCGTTAAAGGAGACAAAGGAGACAAAGGAGACAAAGGAGACAAAGGAGACAAAGGAGATAGCGGCGATCAAGGAATACAGGGGCTTCAGGGGCCCCAGGGCGACCCAGGTCCTCCCGGAACCAGCTTCGCGGCAAATCCGTTGCAGATCGCGTTGTTGAGGTGGGGCCCAAATCTCGTGACTCACTTTACCGTCGGCAGCCAGCCGCGCGGCATAGCCTTCGACGGCGCCAATATGTGGATCGCGAACTACGGAGACGACACTGTCTCAAAAGTTCGCGCCCATGATGGAGCAATTCTCGCCACGCTTCAACTGCAGGGAGTCTGGGATTCCAGCAGTTTCTCTGTCTCCGGAGCTTTCGTTTTCGGGGCCAGCGGGTCGAGCTCCTCGGGAGGTTCGGCTGGCTCCAGTGGATCGGGTGGCTCCGTGGGCGGTCTTTCGTCCGGTGCGGGCGTTCCTTCCGGTGCGAGTACTCCATTCGGCACTTCTGGCGTGGTGCAGGCTGGGGCCGGTCCTCACGGCGTGGCATTTGACGGAGCCAACTTGTGGGTCACGCTCGCCAACAGCGATCAGGTCGTGAGGATCCGAGCGCAGGATGGGGCTGGGCTCGATATTTTTCAGACTGCGCCGTCCAGCTACGGCTTCATCGGTGGTGGTCCGAGCGCCATCGCCTTTGACGGGGCTGACATGTGGATCGCCAATTCGCTCGGCAATTCGGTGGCGGCCATTTCCACGGAGACCGGCAATATTCGGGGCCCGTTCTTTATGACGCCGCCAAACAGCCTGGTGGCGAATGCGGTTCCGGTAGCCCTTGCCTTCGATGGTCAGCATATTTGGGTGGCTCTGAAATACACGGGGGAATTGGTGAAGCTGGACCTGAATGGCGAGGAGATCGGACGCTTCAGTGTTCTGCCAGACTGCAGTGCCGCGGTCTTTGATGGGCAGGGTGTTTGGGCGAGCAGCTACAACGGGGCGGGAGTCGTAAGAATCGGCCAGGATGGCTCTCAGCTGCTCAGTTATGGCGGAAACGGCAACATCCGATGCCTGGCATTCGATGCCGCCCATATCTGGGTGGGCTCAGATAACGGGAACGTGGATCAGATCAGGGCGGTCGACGCTGCTTATGCCGGCGGATTATCCAAAACCGGCTTCAGTCCTTTTGGCATGGCCTTTGATGGCGCTCACATGTGGACGACCGACAATCGGGGCAACCAAGCCTGGAAATTCTGAAACGAAATGCGCTCTTCTTGCGAAATCGCGAGAGAAAGCAGGAAATCTTCGCTGAACCGCCTTTCGTTGGCGGGCGACTTTTTCTGTAACTTTCGGTTGGATTTCCTTCGGTATTGAGCAGCGAGAGATGCTCGCGACTAACATCAAACCAAATGATAAGCATGAAAACCGCACTAAGATCAATCCGCTCGATAATCCTGAAAACTCGGCTGACACTGCTGATTCTGCTCGGCTTTTGGGCCGCTCAGACGTTCTCTGCGGCAGCGCCGAACCAGCCGAAGAATCCCCCGTGCAGTGAATTCGACGGCACATTCGTCTTTACCGCCTTCGGGTTCACGAGCCCTACCACTGCCAGCGGAGACGCGGAAATCTGGAGGAACGGAGAACTGGTCGGTCACGCCCACGCGGACTATTCCAATATTCAGCAGATGGGCCAAGGAGTCTTCCAAATGACAGGAATCCATGTCCAAACGTATCTGGATGGCAGCACTGTGGTGACACACGACGAGATTCGGATGGAAAACGAGAAGAGCAACCCACTCTGGGCACGGATCAGCTCGCGACTGTATGTCGTTGACGGGTCGGGCCGTTTCGCGGGCGCGTCGGGCTTGTTTCATACCCATGGCGAAGTAAACCTTGTGACGCTGGAGGGGAGCATCGATTTCAAGGGGAGCATCTGTGTTCCTGAATGATGGCGTGGGTCCAACCGCTCGCGTTCGCCGGTGCGCTTAAGGGCATTTTGGCGAACGCGACGGCTGGCCGAGCCTTACAGTAATTATGCTGGCGGGCATTGAGGAGCAGGCATAATGGTCTTCGAAGGATTGCCAAGCTAATCGTGAAAGATTTGTGTCATCGACGAAGGCCGGAGCGAGAATCGGATAGGGCCCAATTCACCTGCCGCGCTTGCCACTCCTCTCTTCCGGAAAGGGCGCCTGAGGGGCTCTGTCCGAAGTGCATGCTGCATGGCGGTTTGGAGCTGCTGGAGGCGGCGGCGGGAGCAAACTCAGATGGACTGCGGACGCAGGCCTCAGACGCGTTGGGAACACTTCCTTTGCTGAATATTCGCTATTTTGGCGATTACGAGCTTCTTGGCGAAATCGCCCGGGGCGGGATGGGCGTGGTCTACAAGGCGCGGCAGGTGAGCCTGAACCGGTTGGTGGCGCTCAAGCTTGTCAGCGCCGGCACTCTGGCAACCGAAGAACTGGTCAAACGGTTCAAGGCGGAAGCGGAAGCGGCGGCAAGCCTTTCCCATCCAAACATCGTTCCGATCTTCGAAATCGGGGAACATGAAGGGCAGCATTACTTCAGCATGGGCTTGATCGAGGGGCCGAGCCTGCGTGAAGCGCTTGCGGAGCGGAACAAGCACTTGCATGAGGTGGGAGAGGATGGAGGGGCTGAGCTCATTGAGGCCAAGGGGGCCAGACAAAGCTCCTTTCCTCGAGTCGACTCCTACGGGCCGAAGGAAGCAGCGCGGCTGCTGGCCACCATCGCGCGCGCGGTGCACTACGCTCATCAACGCGGGGTGCTCCATCGTGATCTCAAGCCAGGGAACATTCTGCTCGATGCGGAGGGAAAGCCGCATCTGACCGACTTCGGGCTGGCGAAGTTGATCGAGAAGGAGAGCACGCTAACGCGGACTAACGCGATCATGGGAACCCCGGCCTACATGGCGCCGGAACAGGCCCGAGGCGAAACGCGCGACGTCACCACCGGCGTGGACGTGTACGGGCTCGGAGCCGTGCTTTATGAGATGCTCGCCGGCTGTCCTCCCTTCGGTGGAGGCACCAGCCTCGAGACAATCCGGCAAGTGCTCGACCGGGAACCTCGCCGCCCGTCCCTTTTCAATCCGGAAGTGGATCTGGATCTGGAAACGATTTGTCTGAAGTGTCTGGAGAAAGAACCGGACCGCCGCTATGCCTCCGCGAACGCCCTGGCGAATGACCTCGACCGCTGGTTGCGGTCCGAACCCATTGCAGCGCGGCCGGCGACCAATGTCGAACGGATTAAGAAGTGGGTGCATCGACGTCCGGCCGTTGCGGCGCTTGGAGCGGCTCTGCTGCTGGCCGTTCTGGCTGGAACAAGTTCCGTGACTCTTGAGTGGCGCCGAGCAGAAAGCGAGCGCCAACGCGCGGAGGGCGAATGGAATCGCGCCGAATTGACGGCGGAGAGTCTGCGGCAAAATCTCTATGTGGCGAATGTGGGTTTGGCGCTTCGCGCGTGGGAAGCCGGGGAAGCGGGCAGCGCTCGCGAATTACTCGGCCAACAGAGGCCGGCCAAGGGGCAGAAGGGCGATCTGCGCACTTTCGAGTGGCGTTATCTTTATGGGATAACCCGCCCCCAGGAGATGTTCACATTTCAAAGCAAATTTCCGGAGATTTGGGGAGCGGCGGTCTCTCCGAATGGGCGCATTTTCGCGGCTGGCAGCAATGATGGGCGAGTGCAACTCTGGAATCTGGAAACTCATCAGGAACTGGCGACTCTGAATCTCCCGGATGAGGTCGATGTTTACACCGTGGCGTTTTCTCCGGATGGCAAGACGGTGGCCGCGCGCACCCGGGTGGGCAAGACGATTCGCCTCTGGGATGCCGAAAATTTCGAAGAGAAGGGCGTTCTGGTTGGGCATTCAGACGGCGGATTGAGCCTGGCGTTTAGCCCGGACGGCAAGTTGATCGCCTCGGTTGCCGGATTTCTCTACGCAACAAATCATGCCGATGAGATCTTCATTTGGGACGCGAGGACGTTGAAGCAGCGCGCGACGTTCTCCGGTCACAAAAGTTCTGTCGGGATAATCGCTTTCTCCCCGGACAGTTCGACTCTCGCAACGCCGATGGGTGATGGAACGATCCTTTTGTGGGATGTTGGATCGGGCGGAATTCTCAAAACGCTCCGGGGGCATCGTGATATTGTCGTTTCGGCTGCTTTCTCGCCCGATGGAAAGCTGCTGGCCAGCGGCAGCAGAGACGGCACGGTTCGATTGTGGGATGCCGCCACCGGGCAACTGAGCGCGCTCGCTTCGGTTCACGCCCTTCCGGTATTCGGAGTCGCCTTCTCTCCTGACGGCAAACTGGTGGCCTCAGGCAGTCTCGATCACACGGGTGACTCTTAAGGGACACATCGGTCGAATTCCGAGTGTCGCGTTCTCGAGTGACGGGCGACGCCTCTTGACAGGCAGTCTGGACGGGACCGCGAAAATCTGGGAAATCCCAAATCAAAGCGTTGCCAAGGTTTTCGATTATCATCATCCATCCGGATGGAGCGCGACAGTCGATTTCTCGCTCGATGGCCGTTGGCTGCTGCGCAATGCTGATGGTCAGGTCGCATTGTGGAACGCCGCGACTCACAGGAAAATTGCGACTTTGCCAGCCTTGGATTCGCGGTGTTCCCCAGACGGAAAGTTGCTGGTGTGTGTGCGCGAGGCGGCTTTCGATCTGTTCACTTTGTCCGGAGACACAGCCAGGTTGACGCGAACCATTCCCATTCAGAATAAACCAGCGGGGCCGATCTGCTTTTCGCCCGATGGCCACCGGCTCCTTTTCGCGGCCGATTCCGAGTCTATCGCGGTGTGGGATGCCGCCGATTGGATTGAGCTAAAGAAAGTTGCCGTTCCAAACGACGGCGGATACGCCGTCTCGCCGGACGGGAAGCTCCTCGCCGCAGCCTTTCGAGGTGAAGCAGTGCTATGGAATACGACAGATTGGGCAAGGTTGAGGACCCTCCCCCTGGCCGGCAAAGCGTTTACAGCGGCGTTCGCTGCGGACGGTCGCTGGCTGGCGATCGGTTGCCAGGATAACCCTCTTCAACTCCAACTCTGGGACATTACTACTGGAGGGGCGTACTCGCTCCGTAGTGAGGCTGGATCCGTCTGGTCGCTCGGTTTCACGCACGATAGCCGCACACTGGCCGTTGGCAGTCATGATGGGTTGGTTAAATTCTGGAATGTGGCCACCCGTCGCGAGGTCATGCCACTGCAGGCGCATATTACTATACTGACCGGGCTGGCCTTTTCGCCGGACGACCAGACCTTGGCGACGATTTGCGTGGACGGCACCACGCGTCTTTGGCGCGCACCCGGCTTCGATGAGACGGACGCGATCGCGCGGTCAGTCCGTTAATCCGAGGGGCAAAGGAAAAGATGAGCTGCCACCCTTTCACGTCAACGGATAGGAAATCGCTCAGCTAGGCAGTTCGCAACGAAACGGCGGGCGGAGTACCGATCGGGCGCAGGTGGATGTAAAATGGAGGGCGGCAACGATGGCGCTTTTCGCCGTCCGGACACTCCTGCAAGAACCTGGTTTTGCGGAATCTTGTCATTGAAATCCAGCAGGCCCTCACCGCCTGCCATTGTGTAACTTTTCGATTTTTTTCCTTCGGTAGAGGACGGGAAGACTCTCGAACCGATGAAAAAGATCTCTTTTACAGATTGGAAGCAAACTGCTCTCGCTCTTTTTTTGCTCGGAGGCCTGCTGAGCGAGCTCATGGCAGGGCCCGTCTTGCAGCGAGAAGCCAACAGCACCTTGCAAATGCCCCAGACACCGCGCGGGCTGACCTTTCGAACTGATCCGGCCTTTGGCAATCTTTCGTTCTCCGGACCGATGGCGGTGCGGAGCGCTCCCGGGGAGACAAATCGCGCCTTCGTCCTCGAACAGACCGGGAAAATCTATGTTATCACCAACCTCGACGCTCCAACCCGGACGCTCTTCCTCGACCTTTCCAGACAAACTTTAGCGAGTGATTTTGGCGGACTATCCGCGCTGGTCTTTCATCCCGGATTTGCCACAAACGGCTACTTCTTTACCGCTCGAATTCTCAAAACGCAGACAGATGCCGGAACCGGCACGCACTATCGGATCTCCCGCTTCGCGGTGTCTCCGGAGAACTCAAATCGTGTTTCGACCAACTCAGAACTGCCGATTATCTCGCAGAAAGGCGAAGGTAATTGTAACGATCTAGCCTTCGGCCCGGATGGCTATCTTTACGCCTCGGTTCTCGATCCTGGTGCGCAGTCCGGCGGTGGGGCGTCGGCCAATCATATCGACGTCGACCTGTTCAGCGGCATTCTCCGCATTGATGTCGATCTGCGTCCCGGAAATCTCCCCCCGAATCGGCACCCAGCCGTCACCGAGAATTACCTGATACCCAAGGATAATCCGTTTGTGGGAGCCACAAGCTTCAACGGACTCCCGGTGGATCCAGCCAAGGTCCGAACGGAGTTCTTTGCGGTCGGATTTCGCAACCCCTGGCGCATGGCCTTCGACAACGCCACCGGCCTGCTCTACGTCGGGGACCCGGGCACGAGCATACGGGACGAAGTGAACGTGGTCGTGAAGGGCGGCAATTACGGATGGCCGTATCGCGAGGGCAGCAGCCCTGGTCCGCAGAGCAAGAAAGCCCCTGCCGGCTTTCAGTCGATTGACCCAATTTACGACTATGGAAGCCCCGCTGCAGTTATTGGCGGACTGGTTTACCGCGGCCAGATTTACCCCGACCTCGACGGCGCCTACGTCTTTGGGGACTATCTCCAAGGCCAGGTCTACGCCCTGCGCTACGCGGGACAGCAAAAGGTCATTCCCCAGAAGCTTTGCCAGCAGGCGGTATCCTCGTTCGGGTCGGATCCCCGCGATGGCGGGATTCTTCTGGTAGATCACGATGGCGGCAAAGTATGGCGGCTCAATTACAGCCGTTTGGCGTCCGGCAATCCGCTTCCAGCGACGCTGGCGGAAACCGGCGCTTTTGTCGATCTCCTCAAACTGACGCCAAATCCTGGAATCGTGCCGTATGAACTGAATGTTCCGTTTTGGTCGGACAAGGCGAAGAAGACTCGCTGGTTTTCGGTCCCGGACGTGAAACAGAAGATTGAATTCAGCCGGGATGGCAATTGGGGATTTCCGACGGGCACAATCTGGATCAAGCATTTTGAAATGGAGCTGACCAATGGGGTTCCAGCATCAGCCAGGCGCCTGGAAACACGCCTGATCGTCCGCACCATGGCCGGCATCTACGGGGTAACGTATCGGTGGGATGACTCTCAAACGAACGCGACACTCGTAGCCGACAACGGCCAGGACGAACCGCTCCTCATTCACGACGGCGGCACCGTGCGCACCCAGATCTGGCATTATCCCGCCAGAACAGAATGCCAGACGTGCCATGCGCCTCTGGCCGGGCATGCGCTCGGATTCAATACAGCCCAGATAAACCGCTCCCATGAATATCCGGGCGGGACGCTCAATCAGATTCAGGCCATGAGCGACGCTGGGTACTTCACGACGAACGTCCCCGGCCTTCACACGCTTCCGGCTCTGGCTCCGCTGAATGATGCCAACGTCAGCCTGGATTTTCGCGTCCACTCCTACCTGGTGGCGAATTGCCAGCAATGCCACCAACCAGGAGGCATCGGTCGAGGCCATTTCGACGTGCGACTCGCGACGCCTCTTGCAGCGTCTGGACTGATCGAAGGAACGCTGCAGAACCCGCTCGGGGATGACGAGAACCGGGTGGTCACGCCCGGTGACTTGGCTCATTCGATTCTTTTTGGCCGCATTGCACGATTGGACGCGAATCACATGCCGCCATTGGCAACCTCGGTCCTGAATGACCCCGCAATAGACCTGGTGAGCGCGTGGATTACCAACTCCCTTGCGAACGCAACCGCAGACAGTCCTGTCCGTCTGACTGCAACCCTGACCAATGCGCAGGTTCAGCTCCACTTCACCCGTCCGGCCAATCGCAGCGTTGAAATCCAATGGCTGGGCTCCTTCTCAGGGCAATGGCAAGCTTTGGATCTTCCTGGAAACGAGCCGCTTTTTGCGGCATCCGAGAGCGATATCGTCTTGAAAGACAGCGTCCCAGCTCAGGGGACGCGCTTTTACCGCGCCCAAATCCGCGAGCCGTGAAAATGCGACCCCGCTGGCCCGGGGGCCCAGGCCAGCGGCGCAGGCTCTTCAGCCAACTGTGGCGGCTCTCGGTGTCTGATTCCGCCCAGCGGATCGGCGAAGGTGCTCTTTCGGTTAAGTCGAGTGAGCCCAAGGTTTCGGCGCTTTTCACCGTTGTCCGCAATGTTTGTCCGCATCGCGTGTAACCTTTCCGCCTCGTCGCGGTGGTAGGAAATGGCGGTAACAACCGCCTGGAATATCAACAAGAACCAAAAGCGACAAAATCATGAAAATCACCACCATTATCTCTCTGTGCGCCGGCATCTTCCTGCTTTCAGGCTCCTTGCAAGCGGACTCGCAAGTTCCTTTCAAGGCGCGCTTCCATGGGTTTGCTGAGGCTCCTGTGCCGACACAGGAAAATCCCCGCATCGTCCAGATCGTCGTCCCACTGCACGGCGTTGGGACGCATCTCGGTCCGTTCGATGAACACCTTGTTCATTTTCTCAATTTGGACACGGGTGAGTTCACCGGCTTTGCGGACTGGACCGCTGCTAACGGGGACACCTTCACCACGGTTTTCGCCGGGCGGATTCACCCCACAAACGATCCCAATGTGGTTTCGTTCGAGGTAGCGCATTCGATTGTGGATGGGACCGGGCGATTTAGAAATGCCACGGGCTTTTTCCTGGGGGTGAATGGCCTCTTCAACCCTGCGACAGGCGAAGATCAGGGCGGCTACGAAGGCAGCATCTCTTTCAGATAACCAAGGGCTGGGCCCAGGATCGCGCTTTGGTCTTGGGCTTCTGCATTTCGTTGAGAAAAGGGATGCGATCGGATGAGCGTTGCGTTTATTCTGGTGATCGATTCGCCTTATTTGTGAGTGTTGAGCCCCGAACAGTTTCGGCTTGTCGCATCTGCGGAGCAAACCTGCCCGCAGGCGATTGCGAAGGTTTATGCCCAAAATGCATCCTGGAACAGGCTCTGAGTCGTGAGCCAGATCGGGATCCTAACGCGACTCTTCACTGTGAGCCATCGACTCCGGCTTCGCCATTCACTCTCAGGAGGCTGCGCTACTTTGGGGATTACGAACTCTTGGACGAAGTGGCCCGCGGCGGCATGGGGGTGGTATTCAAGGCGCGGCAGGTTTCGCTGAATCGAACCGTGGCGGTCAAGCTGATCAGTGCCGGGGCGTTGGCGACCCTCGATCTGGTCAAACGGTTTAAAGCTGAGGCGGAGGCCGCGGCCGGACTCTCGCACCCGAATATTGTCCCGATTTACGAAATCGGCGAACACCAGGGACAACACTATTTCAGCATGGGGCTGATCGAGGGTCTTAATCTGGATGCCTATCTTTCGGGAGGAGCCGCCCCATCAGCTACGGTTCCTTCGGAGCGTAACGAAAGGCGTGGATTCAGGGAGGCTGAGGAAGCTGCACGGCTGGTGCTGACGCTCGCGCGCGCCGTTCAACACGCTCATCAACGCGGGGTTCTGCATCGCGACATTAAGCCGGGCAACATCTTGATCGATGCGGAGGGCAACCCGTTTCTGACAGACTTCGGTCTCGCCAAGATCGCACAGAAAGAGAGCAAACTCACTCACACCAATGCGGTCCTGGGCACTCCTTCCTACATGGCTCCTGAGCAGGCCCGGGGTGATACGCGCTACGTGACCACTTCGGCGGATGTTTACGGCCTCGGAGCGGTTCTTTATACCTGCCTCACCGGCCGCCCTCCCTTCGCGGGCGGAACGTCGTTCGAGACGATTCGGCAGGTTCTGGAGGAAGAGCCCACCGTGCCCTCAGTGTTTCGGAAAGGACTGGACCGGGACCTGGAAACCATTTGCCTCAAGTGCCTCGCCAAGGAACCGGAGGAACGTTACGGCACCGCCGAAGCTCTGGGAGGCGACCTCGAACGCTGGCGGCGTGGTGAGCCGATCCATGCGCGGCCAATTTCGAATTTCGAACGGCTGCAGAAGTGGGTTAAGCGCCGGCCCGCGGTCGCCGCCCTGGCCGCCGGCATTGCGCTGGCAGTCATCGCGGGTACCGTCGGGGTGACACGCCAATGGCGGCGTGCGGAGACAAATGCCCGCGATTTGCGGGAAAGTTTGTATGACGCAGACATGGGAAAGGCCTTTCAGGCGCTGGAACTCGGCCGGGTGAGGGCGGCGCGCGATTTGGTGGAGACCCACCGTCTTGTCGGGGAAAGGGATTTACGCGGGTTTGAGTGGAGATACATCTGGGGCGCCACCCAGCCGCAGGAACGCTTTGCGTTGGAGGCAGGCGCGGGGGTATGGGGTAGTTCAGTTGATCCCAAGGATCGGTTCCTGGCCGCAGCACGAGAAGATGGCGTGATTGAGTTGTGGGATATCGCCGAACGACGGAAAGTGCACACGTTCAAAACTCAGGTAGGGATCGTCTACGGTGCGGCTTTCTCCCCGGACGGGAATTGGCTGGCCACGACGCTGGCAGCGGCTATTCCGAAAAACCCTGTGCACATCTGGGATATGCGCTCCCTATCCCTGACCAATACGCTGCTCGGCCACTCCCAGATGACCGCCAGCGTGCAATTCAGTCCGGACAGTAAACTCCTCGTCTCCGGAAGTGGCTGGGCTTATGACCGGGACGCTCCCGGCGAGCTCTTTGTCTGGGACGTGGCAACCGGTAGGAAAATCAGGGAACTCAAAGGCCACAACTGCGCCGTGGGGTGGTTCAACTCCTTCGCGCCGGATGGAATCCATTTTGCCGCAGCCCATGGAGACGGCAAAATCCGTATTTGGAACGTGAAGACGGGAGAGGTCGAGGTGTTGCTAGCCGGAGGCACTCTCCCGATGCTTTCGGCTTGCTTCTCACCGGATGGGCAAAGCGTGGCGGGAGGAGATAGAGACGGAGTGGTTCGTTATTGGCGGACGACCGATCCTGAACATGCCATCGTTTTGGGCCAACACCGAGGCGCAGTAAGCTACCTGGTGTTCTCGCCCGACGGCAAGCAACTGGCCGCGAGTGGCGTAGACATGGTCGCAAGGATTTGGAATCTGTCCACACTGGCCGAGCCGCATCTCCTCAGCGGGCATTCAGACCGCATCTGGAGCATTCACTTTTCCGATGGAGGCAAGACGGTTGTAACCGCCAGTTCGGACAAGACCATTCGCTTCTGGCCAAATCCAGCCCTCGAAACAGAAAAACCGAAGTACCTGCCGCAGGATGGGGGTGGCGCGTTCTCTCCCGGCGGCAAAAAAGTTCTATACAAGGCCGGTGAAGAGCTAAGGATGTGGGATCGGAAGACTCGGGACGATATCATGACCGTCCCTGCCTACCCTCAGACCGGAGACACCAATTGGCAGGATTGGGCGTTCACTCCGCAGGAGAACGAATTTGTCACCGTAGGAAAACGCGGAAGCATTCATTTTTGGAGAACCACGAACGGCGCAGCGATTCATCAGCGAAATCTTGCGCCCCAAACCAATCTGCACGGGGCGCCATTTTTCTCACGAGACGGCAAATGGCTCGCCAGCGAACGCGGTACGAATGAATTGATGATTTGGGAGGCCAGCACTGGGTTGCCCGCAGCCGTTTTAACCTGCGGCAATGCAGAAATTACAGGCCATGGATTTAGTGAGGATGAAAAACGGCTGTACCTGATATCAACGATCGGCCGATTGCATGCGTGGAGAACCGGCTCCTGGATCCCCGAGCAAATCACGGTTCTCGAGTCAAAACAGCTTCATGGGACAGCATTTTCTCGCGATGGCCGTTGGCTGGCGTTCGGAGTTCTTGGTCAGCAGGCAGTGCGCCTGTTGGATTTGCGTAGCGGACGCTCCGATCTCCTCCCCAGTGATTCCGGTTGGATTACCGCAGTGGCGTTTTCTGCCGATAGCGCGACGCTGGCTGCGGGCACGCTCAGCGGTGAGATCAAACTGTGGCGCATTTCCTCGAAGCGCGAGATCGCGTCAATCAAGGCTCACTACACCATGGTGGACTGGGTGACATTTTCGCCAGACGATGAGCTGCTACTCACTTCCTGCGGACCCGATCTGCGAATCTGGCATGCTCCGCCGTTCTCGGAAACGGATCGTGGGCGCGAGACGGCGGAGAACAGGTATTAAGAACCGGGAAAGTTTATGCCGTTACAGCCCGAACACGATGGGGAGGAATTGCAGCCGAAGGATGCCGAAGCTTTACTGCATGCGGCACTGAATCCTCCAAGCCTGCCTGATTCCGAAAAGACCGCCGCCGGGGAAATCTCGATTCCTTCGACGCCATTCACCGCCACTCGACTGCGTTATTTTGGCGATTACGAGATTCTCCAGGAGGTCGCTCGGGGCGGGATGGGAATTGTCTTCAAAGCAAAACAACTCAATCTCAACCGTTTCGTCGCCCTCAAACTCGTCCACGCAGGTGCGCTGGCCAGCGAGGATCTGGTGAAACGGTTCAAGGCCGAAGCCGAGGCGGCCGCGGCGCTAAGCCATCCGAACATCGTCCCCATCTATGAAATCGGGGAAGTTCACGGGCAGCATTACTTCAGCATGAGCTTGATCGAAGGCGTCAACCTTGACAAGCACCTTTCGGGCCGCGGCCAGCCGCCGGAATCTTTGGCTGGTGGCCGGGAGGATGAGGCGGCAAACGAGAAGAAGGAGGCTGGCCTCTTTAATTACGGCGAACCGAAACGAGCCGCCTGGCTTGGGCTGATTCTGGCGCGGGCGGTGGCGCATGCCCATCAGCACGGGGTGCTGCATCGGGACATCAAGCCAAGCAACATTCTCATTGATCAGAACGGCACGCCGTATCTGACAGACTTCGGATTGGCAAAGTTCGCCGAACGGGACAGCACTCTTACCCAAACCAACGTGATTCTCGGCACGCCGTCCTATATGGCGCCCGAGCAGGCGCGGGGTGAGACTCGGCATGTCACTACTGCGGCGGACATTTACGGTCTGGGCGCGGTTCTCTATGCCTGCCTGACGGGGCATCCTCCCTTCGCCGGAGGCACAACCTTTGAGACGATTCGACAGGTGCTGGAGGAAGAGCCGCGTCCTCCCTCGGAATGGAACTCGGCGGTGGATCCGGATCTGCAAATCATCTGCCTCAAGTGTCTTTCCAAAGATCCGGCTCGGCGTTACCGCTCGGCCGAGCATTTGGCCGGCGACCTGGAACACTGGCTCAACGGCGAACCGATTGAAGCTCGTCCCTCCACGACTTATGAACGGCTGCAGAAATGGGTGCGCCGCAGGCCCGCTGTCGCGGGACTGATCGCGGCTTTAGGGCTGTTGCTGCTGGTTCTCGGCATCGGCGGGACATTTTACTCGGTGCGACTGGCCAAGGCGGGCCTGACCCTGGAGGAGAATCTTTACGCGGCGGAGATGGGCGTGGCCTTTGCCGAGTGGAATCGAGGCAATATGATGCTGCCTCGGCAGATTCTGGAGACCAATTGGCCAGGCCGCCGCCAGGCCCGGGATCTGCGCGGTTTCGAGTGGCACTACCTGGACGCCCTTTGCCAGCCTAAGGAGCTCTTCACCCTGCCGAAGCAGGCGCACCAGATATTTGGGATGGCTTGTTCGCCCGATGGACGGCTGATCGCGGCGGCGCAAATGAACAAGACCATCCGGCTGATTGATTTGGTCGCGCGACGTGACGTGGGGCTGCTGGAAGGGCCTGAAGCCGGTTATTCCGTCGCTTTCGACGTGAGTGGCCAGCGGCTTCTCTCCTCCACTTTTGTCCAGGGCATTCTGCCGGTCTGGGATGTTGGCCTGAAGCGAGTCATCACCAATCTGCCGGTCGGAGGGGTAGTTCTGTCCGCGGCGTTCAGCCCTGATCCTCAAAGCAAGCTGATCGTTTCGAGCACGGGCGAGTTATACGATCCGGCCACTCCAGGCGAGGTGGTTCTTTGGTCTGGGATCACCTACGAGAAGCTGCATGTTTTTCCGGTGCAGCCAGCCGCGTGCTGGGAAACACGCTTTTCGCCCGATGGCCGTCTACTGGCGGCGGCCCGGGGCGACGGCAAAATTGTCATCTGGGAACTGGCCGCGACGAACCTGCTGCGCGAAATTGACGCGCATGCAGGCATTGTCTCGGCGCTCGCTTTTTCCCCGGACGGCAACTTCCTGGCCAGCGGCTCCATGGACGAAACCGTTTCTCTTTGGACTATTCCGGATTTTCGGCCGCTGCCCGTTGGGCGCCACGAGCGGGTGGATTCCGTGGTTTTTTCGCGAGACGGCAAATGGCTTGCCTCCAGCGCGAGAGATCAAACGATCAAGGTTTGGAATTTGAAAAACCGGCGAGCCAAGCCGATTCTCCTGCGCGGTCATTCAGGGCGAATCTGGACGGTGGACTCGACCCCGGACGGGCATCGCCTGATATCCGCCTCCGCGGACGGGACGATCAAAGTGTGGGATTGGAAGTCAGTAACTCAAGAGGCTCCCTCGCCGGCTGAAACCCGGCTTTCGACCGATTTTACCCCCGACGCGAAATTAAACCTGCGCGAGGAAGGGACAAACACCGTGATTGTCGCGGTCCCGTCTGAGGCGGCGGTGGCCACCCTTCCGATCACCGGAACTGCCTGTTCGCCGGACAACCGCTGCGTGATTGGCCTCGCGGGCACGCATGAGCTGAGTATTTTCGATCGTCCTTCTTTCAAAATCGTAAAACGCATTCGCACGGAATATCCCCTGCTGAATCTGGCAAGATTCTCGGCCGATGGACGAAAATTGGCGACGTTTCGGGAAGCCAGGGCTTGTGAAATCCGCGAACCGGCTCGGAATTGGCAGGCGACCACAGTCTGGACGGTGGCGGCCGCTCCTTCGGACGCGGCTTTCTCCAGCGACGGCAAGTTCCTGGCGGTTGCCAGCATTACGGAGAAGGCAATTGCGGTCTACGATGTGAATCGCACCCGGCCGGTCGAGCAACGGTCGCACCGGTTCAACCCGCCCGGATTGTATTGGTCACCCGCCTGGCTGCCGAAAACGCACATCCTGGCCGTGCCGTGTGACGAGCCGTTCATTTATCTGTGGGACATCGACGCGGGTTCTCTCCAGGTGGTCCACTTGGGCGCTGGGATGGCCTGGGCTCTGGCAGCGGCGCCGGACGGCCGAACTCTGGCGGTTGGGACGCAGGACGGATTCCTCCAGCTGATCAACCTGAAAACACTGCGCGTCATGACAACGCTGCGCGGGCATATCACCAACATCACCCGGCTGGGGTTTTCGCCCGATGGACTGATGCTGATTTCCAGCGGCAGCGAGGGTTCGCGCCTTTGGCGCGCCCTGCCGGGCGGGCCGGGCGAGGCACGAGACTTGTTCGCGGAATAACTTCGATTCCTCTCGGCCTCCGCGGGCCGAATCTGAAGGAACTGAAGGGGGTGGCGGCACGAGAGCCGATGGCTCCAAAGGCTGATAATTTCAACGAGCTTCGTAACCTTCTCCCGTGGTTCCGGTGATACCACTTGGGAAGTTTGGAAGCTTGGAGGAAATATGAAAAACAGATGTTCAGTTGTGGCTGGCTGGTGCGTGCTCGCGAAATTATTGTGTGGGCCACTGCTCGCGTCGGCAAGTCATCAGCTCTCGGATATCCGGTTCGACACCAACGGGGCCGTTGTTCTGGGGCTCGAAGGTTTCGTGGCTAGCACAAACGTTTTTCGGAATTTTTTCGATATTGTCCCCGTCCAGGGCTCGCCGGATTTTAGCGGTTGGTCGGCGATAGCGACGCTGTTGCGAACCAACCTCACTTCGAACGTGGTTTCGTTCAGTGATCCTTTGCCGTTGGGAGGTCCGAGGCAGTTTTTTCGAGCTTCCCAAACTCAATGGCACACTCCGTTCCGCAAGCCGACGGGGAGTTTTGGCGTCGGGATGACCGAGCGGTTGATCACGGATCGTTCCCGGAGCAATCGTTTCGGCTATCCGACCAACAGTTCGTTCATGCTTACCTGCTGGTATCCGGCGGCTCTCCCCCCCGAGGCGTCGCCCGCGCCTTACATGCACCCGCTTCTTGCCAGCAACCAGAGTTATTGGCCGGGCCAGGCCGCCCGCACCGCCGCGTTCGTCTCACACGCGACGGCGGATGCGCCCGTTGCTGCCGGGGCCGGACTGCGCCTGCCCATTATCCTCTACTCCCATGGCTTGGGGAGCACCTACGGACTTGGGTCACGGAAAGAAAACACGGAGCGAGCCGTTGAGTTGAGCAGCCACGGTTACGTCGTGATCAGCCTGGATCACACAGATACTTTTGGCACGGTCCTGCCGGGGGACCGGCTGCTGCTCGGCAAGTTGGATGCTTTCAGCGATACGGAGAAGTTTCACACGAACCGCCTGGCGGATATCAACTTTGTCCTTGATCAATTGCCGGAAATCAACCGAACCGATCCGCTGCTGGCCAGTCATCTGGACCTGGACCATGTCGGCATTATGGGATGGTCTTTTGGCGGTGGAGTGGCCGCCGACAGCCTCCGGCTGAATGCGAACATTCAAGCGGCGGCTCTTTTGGACGGGTTCCTGACGGCTCGCCCGGATCTTTTGAAAGGGGGAGTGCAGAAGCCGCTGCTGGCTGCGTGCAGTCCTTCCAGCGGGCTCTACGGTGATAATTTCTCCCTCTACGTCAGATCGAGCCAAAACCAATACCTGCTGCAGATCAAGGATACGGTCCATGAGTCCTTTACGGACTACTCTTGGACGTTTCAGGCGCAGCCGGCAAACCGCAGCAAGGCGGCTGCGATCGATCGATGTGTTGTTTCGTTCTTTAACAAACACCTCTTCGGGGTCGATGACGGTTTGCTCGACAATCCGATGGCTGTTATCCCAGAGGTGATCCTGTTCAAAAAGAAGTAACCGGGACCGGCGTGAACGACGGATACAATTAAAAAAAGCGGCGAGAGTTACCTCTCGCCGCCTTTGTTGAAGCTGGTGTTGCGAAAGATTAAGCGGCGGCGGCCATTTCGCTGCGGCGCTGGGCCATGGTGCTGAAGAATTCGTATCCTTCGCGCAGGCGGCGGACGCAGACGTCCTTGTCTTCCAGCATGGTTTTGATAATGCGCAGAATCGGTTTCGGACGCAGGTAGTACTGGCGGTAGAAGCGTTCCACGGATTCGAAAATTTCTTCCTTGCTCAGGCCGGGATATTCCAGCGTGGATTGCTGAATACCGTCATCGCGCACGATGTCGGTCTTGTCCTTTTTGGCGAACCAGCCGTTCTGGCGGGCCATTTCGTAAAGCTCCGTGCCCGGATAGGGGGCAGCGAGTGAGACCTGGATGCTGAACACATCGAGTTCCATGGCGTAGCGGATGGTTTCCTCGATCGTCTCCTTGGTCTCCACCGGCAGTCCGAGAATGAACGTGCCGTGGATGATCACCCCGAGTTCTTTGCAGGCTTTGGTGAAGCGCTTGGCTTCCTCAATGGTGATGCCCTTCTTGATGCGGTCGAGGATCTGCTGATTGCCCGATTCGTAGCCGACGAGGAACAGGCGGAGGCCGCAATCCTTCATCAGTTTGATCGTTTCGTAGTTCACGTTGGCCCGGCTGTTGCAGGACCAGGTGAGCCCGAGCGGCTTGAGCTTTTGGGCGATTTCACGAGCCCGGGGCAGGTTCGCGGTGAAGGTGTCGTCATCGAAGAAGAACTCCTGAACCTGGGGGAACAGTTTCTTGGCATGGGCCATTTCGGCGGCGACATTTTCCGCCGAGCGGACGCGATATTTGTGCCCGCCGATCGTTTGCGGCCAGAGGCAGAAGGTGCACTGCGCGGGGCAGCCGCGGCCGGTGTAGAGGGAGACGTAAGGCTCTTTTAGATAGCCGATCGAGTATTTTTCGATCTGGAGGTCGCGCTTGTAGACGTCGACCACCCAAGGCAGGGCGTCCATGTTGTGGATCAATTCCCGTTCAGGATTATGGACGATCTTGCCATCCTTGCGGTGGGAGAGGCCGGCGACTTCAGCGAGAGGGCGGCCTTCAGAGACTTCTTTGCACGTGAAATCGAACTCCTTGCGCCCCACCCAATCGATGGCCCAGGATGCTTTGAGCGTTTCCGAGGGGAGCACAGCGGCATGAGCGCCGACAAAGCCGATCGTCGTGGAGGGCTTTTGATTTTTGATCGCTTCCGCCACCTTGCAGTCGTTCTTGAGGGAAGGGGTGGAAGTGTGAATCACCACATGGTCATACATTTTCGCTTCGGCCAGGCAGGTGGCAACGTCGATGTCATGCGGGGGGCAATCCATCAATTTGCTGTCTTTGACCAGCGCCGCAGGTTGCGCCAGCCAGGTGGGATACCAGAAAGAACGGATTTCCCGTTTTGCCTGGTAACGCGCGCCGGCGCCGCCGTCGAAACCGTCGAAGGATGGTGGTGATAAAAACAGGGTGCTCATTATTTGGATTCGAACTTCTGGATGAAACTAAAGCCGCGCTCCTGTGCTCACAGCCGGGCGCAAGAGCTGCAACTCAAGCATCTTTCTTGGTGGCCGCGATTTTCTTCAGGAGATCGTCCCGTTCCGACGAATCGCTGCTGCCGCAACCGCCCGTGGAGGGATTGTTAATCGCGGCTTTCGCTTCGGCGAGGTGGCCTTTGCCGATCGAGAAGCCGTTGAACGCGTTGACATTTCGGCCTTCGATATAGGGCTTCGGTTTCGCGCCAAAGTTGTATCGGAAATTCTTCCAATTATCGCCCCGCTGATAGTTCGTGCCGAGCGCGCCGCTCGGATCATATCCACAGTGGACCATGCAATTCTCGCAGCGAGGGTCGCGAGCGACCCCGTTCACCACGCCGTATTTGTTCCAATCCACCTTCTCCAACATTTCATGGTACCCCGCGTAGTGGCCATCGGTCATCAGGTAGCAAGGGGCTTTCCAGCCGCGCACGTTGCGCGTGGGAATCGCCCAGGCGGTGCAGGTGAGTTCGCGCTTGCCAGCCAGGAACTCCTGATAAACAGGCGTGCCAAAGATTGTGAAGCGTTCTCCCCAATCCTGGATCTTGGCAAACTTTTCGCGGGTGGCTTTGCGGGTGAGGAAGAAATCTTCCGGCTTTTTCGCCAGGCGCTTCACCATGTCCTTCTTCGCGGCGTCGTAATCGTAACCGGGGGAGATGGTGTGGCCGTCGACTTCGAGCGAGGAAAAGAACTCGAACATTTCCTCGATTTCCTTCACTTCCGTTTCCTTGTAGACGGTCGTGTTGGTTGCAACTTGATAGCCGAGAATTTTGGCCATCTTGATCGCTTCGACGCATTCCTTGAACACGCCTTCGCGTTCAACGATGAGATCGTGAGTGTATTCCAAGCCATCGACATGGACGTTCCAATACATCCACTTGGACGGGCGAATCACGGGGCGGCTGTCGCTCTTGCCTTTGCGGATGTTTTCGGCGTCTTTCTCGGAAATGAGCTTGTCCGCTACCAGGCGAGCGATCGTTTCTTCGACCTGCGGCGAGTAGATGGAGGCGAGGTAGTCCTTCATCTTTTTGCGCATGAACATGCCGTTGGTGCAGACATACACGATTCGGCGTTGTTTGCGCAGGCCGTCGACCAACTCCTCGATTTTTGGGTAAATCAAGGGTTCTCCGCCACAAATGGACACCATCGGCGCGTCACACTCCTGAGCGGAGGAGAGGCAATCCTCCAGCGACATCATGTCCTTGAGGCTGGTGGAGTATTCGCGAATGCGGCCGCAGCCGGTGCAGGTCAGGTTGCAGGTGTGAAGGGGTTCAAGCTGGAGGACCATCGCGAATTTTGGGGTTCGCGCCAGCTTGTGTTTAATAATGTGGCCTGCAATTTTAGCCGTTAAGGCCAAAGGAAACCGCATATGCTTTAATTGGTTGTTTAACGAGCCAGTTCGCTGGCATATGCCGCGATCTCTGGCGATTTTTTTGGGGAAGGAGATCCCGGAGATGCCGTATTGGAGGGTTCAACCAGTCCAATCCCAGGGAGGAGGAAGGTCGCCGGGGAACCGCTGCCGGAGGCACTGATCCCCCCACAGCCAGTTCCAAGGACGATCAGCCCCGCCAGAATCAGCAGGGCCGCCGTGTGGACAAGATTCCTCTGTGAAATCACCTGCGGACTATACGGGCATGCCGTAGGGTATAGCAACAGGGAAAATGCGATTGTTTCTCGACCGGTTCGAGCGGTTTTGCTCGGTGTTTGGGCAGATTTCGCTGATCTGCGGCTGGCTCGCGTGCTCATTGACGTCGGGGGCTGAGCCGTTGGTGCCGGTGCTGGCTCGTGCCAGGGCCGATTACGCCTCATGCCGATCGAATTATCTGGCGACCGCCCGGGAGACAGACGGAGCACTGAAAATGGCTCGCGTGGCGTTTGCCTTGGCGGATCTCAGCCCGAGTGACGAGGAGTGTGCGGCGGCCGCCTCCTTGGGAGTGGAAGCGGCCCAATTGGTTTGTCAAAAAGAGCCCCGCAACGCCGCCGCGCAGTACTATCTCGGGCTAAATCTGGGAGCGCTTGCCCGGACCAAGAAGCTTGAGGCTCTTTCTCTCCTAAAACGGATGGAAACCGCATTAACTGCTGCCAGCGAGGTGGATGCGCATTTCGATCATGCCGGGCCGGATCGATCCTTGGGGCTATTATACCTCGAAGCGCCGGGCTGGCCCATCAGCGTGGGGAGCAAGCGGAAAGCCCGGGATTGCCTGGAGAAAGCGGTAGCCCTGGACCCTGCTTTTCCCGATAACCGGTTGACGGTCCTGGAAGCTTATTCCCGCTGGGGCGAGTCGGGGCTTTTGCGGACGGGCATGAAAGAATACGAGTCACGGTTAGCGGTCGCCCGCCAATCTTACGCCGGACCCGAGTGGGAGCAGGCCTGGCATGATTGGGATGCTCGCTGGCAAGCGTTGCGTGAAAAAGCAGGAAAGAATTAATTTAAAGCTTTGGTCGATCGGCATTTCTGCCGATGGCAGGAGTTTGCCCGCATTTGACAATGGCACTGGCTTTGCTATCTGAGAGGAGCCGCTCAAATTGATATTTACCTAATTCGTATGCGCATCCAGACTCGGAAACAATCGGGCTTTACTCTCGTCGAAATCATGATCGTCGTGGCCATTATCGGCCTCCTCGCCGCGATCGCTATTCCCAACTTCGTCAAAGCGCGTGGAACTGCGCAGAAGAATGCCTGTATCAGAAACTTACGGGAAATTGACGGTGCCAAAGAGCAGTGGGCTTTGGAGAACAAAAAAAGTGCGGGTTCGGCAATCGATGAAGCTCAGGTGAACAGCTACATCAAAGGGGGAGGGCCGACTTGTCCTGGGGGTGGCACCTACACCTACGGCAACGTCGACACGAATCCTACCTGCACAATTCCCGGACATACTTTATAAGTTGAGTAGCTTTTAAAGTGTTGATGGCAATGCTCTTGCGGGTGCTGCTCTGAGGTGAAGACGGACCAGAGGTTTGTTCGCTGGAAGAAAAGAACTTGCAAACCAGGACGATTTTGGGGTAGAAAATTTTCGTTACTCAATGTGACGGTTGGGTAACGATCATTCCTTCTTATTGCCTTTAGCGATTGATCCGGGGCATGTGCAACGCAGGCCCCAAATTATGTCAGGCGGCTCCTTCGGGAGCCGCCTTTTTTCTGTGGAGATTCTCTGGCGAATTCGTAAGGGTTTCTTACGAATTACACATCACAGATGTCGACCCCCTGGCGGAGGGAGGCGATGGGGTCTGGTCTTTTTGGAATAAATTCCTGGGCCACGTGGCCTTTGAAACCGGTCTTAAGGATGGCGGCCATGATTGGCTTGTAATTCAGCTCTTGGGTGTCATCGATCTCGTGGCGGCCGGGCACGCCCCCAGTGTGGTAATGGGCGATGTAGGGGTGGTACTTGTCGATCGTGGCGATCACGTCGCCTTCCATGATCTGCATGTGGTAAATGTCGTAGAGGAGCTTGAATCGCTCCGATCCGATCTGTTTGCAGAGTTCAACACCCCAAAGGGTGTGATCGCATTGGTAATCCTTGTGATTCACCTTGCTGTTGAGCAGCTCCATCACCACGTTGACGCCGTGCTTTTCCGCCACGGGCATGAGCTTCTTTAGACCCGATGCGCAGTTTTTGATGCCCTGCTCGTCGTCCAGTCCGGCGCGGTTGCCCGAAAAGCAGATGATGTTCTTCAGGCCGGCATCCTTCACTTTGGGAATGACGGCAGCGTAGCTCTCAATCAACCGGTCATGATGTTCGAGCCGGTTCCAACCCTTTTCGATGCCCATGCCGGCTCCGTTGGCCATGGCACAAGTGAGGCCGTATTTCTGAATGGTGGGCCATTCGTCGGGGCCTTGCAGCTCAACCGATTGGATGCCCATTTCTTTGGCGGAACGGCACAGATCTTCGAGAGGGATTTTGTCATAACACCATCGGCAGACCGAGTGATTGACGTTACCCTTGCGCTGACCGTTGGTTTCGACGCCTTCAATGAACCGCGACATGGCGAGCAGGGCGGCTCCGGAGACGGCGGTTTGTTTCAGAGCCGAGCGGCGGGAAAGCAAGTCTTTCATAAGTGGATTTGAAAGATAGTAGACTGCAACCGGCGGAGACCGTCAATTCCCGGTGCGGTGCGGTACACGAAAAAAAGGGACGGAGGTTCCGTCCCTTCGAAAAAAATGTGGCGCTGCGGCGCGGTTTTAAGCCGCGGCGGTCTGGCCCTTCTTCCAGTTGCGCTTGAGTGGCTTGGTGATCAAGCCCTTCTTGATGGCGCTGGCACTGACGCGGATATAGCGCACTTCGCCGTCGACAACGGCCTTAACGCGTTGCAGATTCGGGAAAAAGCGACGCTTGGTGATGGCCGTCACGTGCGTGCCGATACCGCCCTTTTTCTTGGCTTTACCACTGCGCCAGATGTGGCTGCCCTTGATCGGGCCTTTTCCAGTCAATTCACAAATTCGAGCCATAAACTTCCTAAAAAGAACGGAGACAATACGGGCGTTTGCTTCCATTTCAAGTGGAATTTGCTCATTTCTTCAGGCTACGCTCTCGAACAGGCCCGAGTGAGCGCGTGATCCGGCGTCAGAAAACAGGTTGACCCGTTTTCGTGGTTCCCGCAGCTTTCGTAAATCCCTGTGTTGATGAATGCGGTTCGCAAATGGCTTTGGGTGTTGTCTTCCAGGCATTTGGGAGCCGTTCGGGTTCTGAGTGCGGTAGCGGCGCTTGCTGTCTATGTGGCGAGTTCTCGCGCTGAGGGTGTGGAGAAGGCGCCTGGATGGGCCTTCCGCCCGCTGCAAAAGCCCGCCCTTCCAGACGGGCCGGCTGGAACGAATCCAATCGACCTTTTCGTCCGGGGGAAACTTCGCGAGCGCGGGTGGGATGCGACGCCCCGAGCGACTGCTGCAGTCCTCTTGCGGCGTTTGACCATGGACATCACGGGGCTGCCGCCGTCTCCGGTGGATGTGGAAGCCTTCACCAGAGATTTTGCGGCGGAGGCGTGGGAGACGTGGGTCGATCAACAGCTGAATTCTCCGCAGTATGGCGAGCGCTGGGCAAGGCATTGGCTGGACCTGGTCCGGTATGCGGACACCGGTGGATTCGAGAAGGACATGATGTTTCCGCTGGCCTGGCATTATCGCGATTATGTGATTCGCTCCTTCAATGCGAACAAGCCGTTTGACCGGTTCATCGAAGAGCAGGTCGCCGGCGATGAACTCTGGCCGGACGATCCGGAAGCGCGGGCGGCGACCGGGCTTTATGCGGTTGGCCCGGTTTCGCTGGATTCGGCTTTGAGCGCCAACCAGCTCGAGTACGAGTGGCTGACCGATACGGTCGACACAACCGGCGCAGCGTTTCTTGGGCTGACGGTCGGGTGTGCCCGCTGTCACGATCACAAGTACGATCCGATCACCCAGGCAGACTACTACGGCCTGCAGGCCATTTTCGCTGCCAGTGATCGGCCCTTTCCCAAGGACGTTCGTGAAGCCCGGTTGAAGGGGTTGAACGGCATTCTCGCCGATGTTCCCATCCCGAAAGAGGCGCTGAATGACCCGCGCTGCACGATTGTGACCGACGATAAGGCGGACGCGCAGCTCTTCCATCGAGCCGCGCCTCTAGAGGTCCGGCGGTTGCAGAGAGGCGAGTTGAGCAAGCCACGCGAGGCTGCCGATCCGGCTCTTCCGGCGGTCTTCCGCGCTCAGCGGGAGTTTGACCCGAGCGCGGTTTCGCCGAACAGCCGGCGGGCCATTCTGGCGCGCTGGCTGGTTGCGCGTGACAATCCTTTAACGGCGCGAGTCCTGGTGAATCGCATTTGGGCCTGGCATTTCGGCCAGGGCTTGGTGCGAACGCCCAATGATTTTGGCGCTCAAGGCGAGACCCCGACACACCCGGAATTGCTCGATTGGCTCGCGGCCGATTTCATCGAGCTTGGATGGGATCTGAAGCGGTTGCATCGGCTCATTCTGACGTCCGCCACCTATCAAATGCGAAGCGCGGGCGGGCTCGCAGCCGCGGCGAAGGCCGATCCGGAGAATCGCCTGCTCGCGCACTTTTCCCGACGGCGGCTGGATGCCGAAGCGATTTGGGATGCGATGCACTTTGGCGCGGGAACCCTGAACCTGAAAAGTTTCGGGCCGCCGGTTGTGCCGCCGCTGACCCGGGATGAACTCAGCGGCTTGTTCGGCGACGAGAAATGGAAGCCGACCCGGGAACCCGCGGAAGCCGCTCGGCGCGGCGTTTATCTGTTTGAACGGCGCACCTTCTTTCTGCCGGTTCTCGATGCGTTCGATCCGCCGGACAATATGGCGAGCTGCCCCCGGCGTTTTGAGACGATCGTGCCCACGCAGGCACTGGCCCTGCTTAACAGTCGCGTGGCTCAGGAACAAGCGCGCGAGTTCGCCCGGCGCTTATTGCGGGAATGCGGCCCGGACGCGGATCAAATTGCCGCGCAGGCCTGGAGGGTGGCGTTTGGGCGTCGCATTGATCCCGGTGAATTGGCACGCATTCGATCTTTCCTGAACTCGAGCGAGGCCCACGCGCCCACGGAGAATGTGGTGACCGCTTTTTGCCTGGCTATCTTTAACATGAACGAATTCGCGTTCGTTGACTGAAGCCATGAATCCCCTCGAACATCTTCGACTCGACCCTCGCCTCATGTCCCGACGGGATATGCTTCGGCGGGCCGGGCTGGGGTTTGGCGGATGGGCGTTGCTGGATCTTCTCGTTCGGGATGCAAGGGCGATTTCCACCGGCCCGGCGGGGGCCCCTCTGGCGGCTCGTCCTTCCCATTTCGTTCCGCGCGCCAGGAACGTGATTTTCCTTTTTATGCAGGGCGGGCCAAGCCACATCGACACGTTCGATCCCAAGCCCCTTCTGCGGAAGCTGCATGGCCAGCCCCTTCCGCCAAGTGCGACCGAGGGCTTGCAGCTGCGGTTTACAAAAATGGACGCCTTGATTCATGGCTGTCGCCTGAATTTCTCGAGATGCGGCCAGTCCGGCCTGGAAATCGCCGATAGCTATCCGTACTTGCAGCAATGCGCCGATGAATTGGCGCTGGTCCGTTCCTGCTATCACGACGCATTCAATCATTCTCCGGCGCAATACATGATGAACACCGGTTCAGCGCGGATGGGGCGTCCCTGCTTGGGATCATGGGTCACCTATGGGCTGGGGAGCGTCTCGGAGAATTTGCCGACGTTCGTGGTTATGGCCACGACGAACAACACCAAGGGCGGCCCGCCAGTTTATGGCCGCGGTTTTTTGCCGGGCACCTATCAACCGACGGTCTTGCGAAATTCCGGCGCGCCGGTGCTTTACCTGGACCCGGCGGAGGGAGGGCCGCACCACGATCAGCGGGAAATGCTCGATCTGGTGCAGTGGATGAACGAGCGCCACGCGGCGGAACGAGGGCCCGACGTGGAAGATCTGGCCGCGCGAATCGCGTCGTACGAATTGGCTTTCCGCATGCAATCGGCCGTGCCCGACGCGGTTGACCTGAGCAAGGAGACGGCTGCAACCCGCGAGCTGTATGGCGTGGACGATCCAATTTCCGGCGCGTATGCCCGCTCCTGCCTGCGGGCGCGCCGGCTGGTCGAGCAGGGCGTGCGGTTTGTGCAGATCTTTACGGGCAGCGCCGGCAGTGACGACTGGGACAATGCGCATGCCGACAATGACGGCGTGCATGCCTCCATGGCCCGGCGAATTGACAAGCCCACTGCGGCGTTGTTGATGGATCTAAAAGCGCGAGGCTTGCTCGAAAGCACGCTCGTGGTGTGGGGCGGCGAATTCGGACGAACTCCGATCGCTGACGGCCGCTATCCGGACAAGCGGGCCGGACGAGACCATAATCCTTACGGGTTCACGACCTGGCTAGCGGGCGGCGGGGTCAGGGGCGGGCAAGTGATTGGCGCGACGGACGAGTTCGGATTTCGCGCCGCGGAAGATCGGGTGCATATCAATGACCTCCATGCCACGATCCTGAAGCTGCTAGGCCTGGACCATAAAAAACTGACTTTCCTTTTCGAAGGCCGGGAGATGCGCCTGACCGACGTCGGGGGAGAGAACGATTTTGCTGCCCGACTGACGGCCTGACCGGTGGTGCGTGTTTTGAAGACTCGTCGCAGGGGCGGACGCGGTGCGGCATCAAGAAAATGCAAGCCTTATGAAAACTATCTTACTGATTTGGGCGCTGACGCTCTGCCAACTGCATGCTGATGTCCGGTTTGCAAATTTCTGCGAGTGCGACGGCTGGACAAAATGGTCGCCGCGCTCTGAGATTACTCCACGATTCTCGATTTCGGAAGACCAGGGCCGGGAGCATGACGGAGCGCTTCGGATCGAAACGCGATCGGCGGCGGAGTTTGGCGCTTGGAAAATTTCCGTGCCCGACGTGAAAGGAGGGCGAACCTATCGGCTGGAGGTCTGGTATCAGGTGGCGTCGGTCCCGTATGAAAAACGGTCAGTGGCGCCCCGCCTGGAGTGGTTTGATGCCACCGGCAAGTCGTTGCGTCCGCCCGAATTTGGACTGGCGGTGGCGGAAGAGCGTGGTTGGAAAAAAGCTCAGATCGTCACTCCAGCTCCGGAGGGGGCGGTGAGCGCGGAAGTGCAGCTTGGATTTGGTTTCGCGGAGAACGCATCGGTCCTTTTCGATGATTTCTTGTTTCAGGAGGAAAAAAAGCCGCGCGATCGCGTGGTGAATGCAGTGACGGTTTTTCACCGGCCGCGCTCGACGAAAGGCGCAGCGGAAAGCGTCGAGGAGTTTTGCCAGATCGCGGCGCGCGCGGCCGCGCAAAAGCCGGATGTCGTGTGCCTTCCAGAAGGAATCTCCGTGGTGGGCACGGGCAAGACTTATTCCGAAGTGAGCGAGCCGATCCCCGGTCCTTCCACGGCGCGACTCGGAACGCTGGCCCGGCAGTTGCATAGCTACGTGGTGGCGGGGCTTTATGAACGGGACGGGACTTTGGTCTATAACACGGCGGTCCTGATCGGCCGCGACGGCAAGCTGGCAGGAAAATATCGCAAGACCCATTTGCCGCGCGAAGAGTGGGAAGCGGGAATCACCCCAGGCCAGGACTATCCGGTGTTTGAAACTGATTTTGGCACTGTCGGACTGATCATTTGCTGGGACGCGCAGTTTCCTGAACCGTCGCGCGCGATGGCGGCCAAAGGCGCTGAGGTTCTGCTGCTGCCGATCTGGGGCGGGAATGAAACGCTGGTGAAAGCGCGGGCGATTGAGAATCACGTTTTTCTGGTGAGTTCCAGTTACGACATGAAAACGTTCGTCCTGAATCCGGAGGGGAAGGTCCTGGCGGAGGCGAGCCCGGAAAATCCAATCGCCTTTGCCCAATTGCGCCTGGATCAGAAGATTTTTGAATGGTGGCTCGGCGATATGAAAGCGCGGACCTGGAGGGAAAGGCGGCCGGATATTCGAATCGATTGAGCGGCAGTTTCTGAATAAAAGGCTGAGCTGCCGAAACGCCGCCTTGCCGATGCAGTTTGATTCTGGTAGTCGCGATCCGGAATGGAACCGAACGAAGCGATTGAGCAACTGCGAGCCAGCGCCGACCAGATTGCCCGAGTGATCACCGGGATGCACCCGATCGTGCCGAAATTGCAGAACGCCCCGGCTCAGGGTGAAATGATCAAGGCTCTTTTCGAACTCACGAAACAGGTGGAGGTGGTGAAGAAGCACCTGCTCCGGCTGCAGAAAGGCGACGATTCGCGCATTCTTTGAGCCGGCCGAGAGCGGACACCGCAAAGATCAGCGGGTAAAGCCGCTCGAAATACCACAAGCGGGCAAAATAGAGGCCAATCGGCGCCGCCTCCTGGCCGCTGTCCTCGCGGAGAAGGCTGAGCAACCGGACCACTCCTCGTTCCAGCGCGACCTCGGGTCCGGACAGAGGAGCCAGCGCCTCAAGAGCCAGGGCGGTTTCTTCAATTGATTCGGGAGTATTGGCTGCGCCACCCCAGCCGCCCGTTTCTTGCTGGACAGAGAGGAGAAATCTGGCCGCGCGATTCTGCACCTCCCGGAACTCTGGAGGCAGGGCGCTCACCTCATTTAGCCCAATGAGAACCTGCGCGGTTCCGTAGACTGGATTGGATTCATCGGAAGCATGTTCGTTCCCAAACCAGAGCGGTTGGAATGATCCGTCCCAACGCTGGCTTTTGGCGAGGAAGCGCAAGGCCTTTCCGGTGGCACGGTCCAGAACGTGGCGGACGGTTGGACCCACATGATCACGCCAGCTGGAGAAAGCGCGGAGGGCATGCGCAGTGATTTCGGGAGTGCTTCGATCAAACGGCAGCGTTCCCCAGCCGCGACAGAACGTGGGGACTCCGCCGTCACTATTCTGCAGGCCGAGCAGCCAGTGAATGCCGTGTTCGGCGGCGGACACGGTCTTCCCGTTGATGGCTCCGAGATGGTGAAGCGCCACCAGAGCCCCGGCGGTATCGTCCGCGTCCGGAACGCCGCCCGGGAGATTTGTCCACGCCCATGCGCCTGGCGCCGCTCCGGTGTAGGGATGAACGATTTTGGTTTGTTCAGCGAGCAGGCTTTGGCTCAGGTGATGGCAGTCCTCTACTGACAGAATCCCGGCCTGGGGTCGAAGCGCTTTGATGCTCAAGGTGGTGACCCAGGTGGAGAGGTTGGTGTCGATCGGCCAACTGCCATCGGCCCGGACCGAAGCGCGAAGAAAAGAGACGGCGCGGTTCGCCACCAGGCTGCGGGCCTGGCCCGCCGCTGCGAGGCTCATGGTCACAAAAGCGGTCAGGGGTGTTGCTTCCAGGAAGCCGCCGTTCACGGGTTGGAGGCGCTCGAGCAAAGCAAGAGCCCGGGGCGCCGCGAAGCAGCGGAGGGTGCGGGCGAGGGGGTTGCGGGAGGGCGCGTGCGCGTGGATCACGTTCCCGATCGCGATCAGAGCCGGCAAGGCGTAGCTGACCACGGGCAAGCGAAGCGCGCCGAACAGGCTTCGCGGAAGAACGGCCAGTTCGAAGGGAAGCGCGGGAATTTCGCGCCACAATTCCGGACCGAACCGTCCGCTGATGGCGAGCGTGACCAGAATTGGCACGGAGAAGGTGCGGTCCTTGCCATAGCGCTCAGCGATGGCTTCCGGCAGACGATCAAGCGTGCCGGCCCGTTCCGTGAGCCAGCGTTCAGCGGCGTGAGCTGCGGCGGCGGGGCGAGGATGGCCAGCGACCATAGCCAGCGCGGCCCAGCAAAGTGCGGTGGTCGACATGTTGCTCTTGCTGCGGATGGTGTCGCCCCAGCCGCCGTCCTGGTTCTGATGGCCCGCGAGCCAGTTGAGGCCCCTTTGGATTAGAGTTTCGTGATCCTCTGCGCTGGTTTGAAGGTCGATCTGCCGCAACGCGACAACCGCTACGGCGGTGGACAGAGCACTGCTGCTCAGTTCCCCGCTCCAGCGGCCATCGTCTCCTCGTTCGTTGAGCAACCGGCCGGTGAGCCGCGCCAGTGCTGACGACACTTCAACGGCCCAGTCGAATGGTGAGGCGCGATTGCTCACAGCGACAGGTGCCCCAGGGCGAGCAGGCCGTAAAACGTGTATTCGGGGTCAAGGAAATCGTCGGCCCAATGCCCATGAAAGCCGCCTTCGGCATTCCAGAGCGTATCGAGCAGGTCGAGACATTTTTCGTGGAGGTTGCTCGGCAGCCGGCGGCCCAGGCAAGAGAGGGCGTGCAGGGCGGTCGAAGTCGACAAGAGGTCCGGGATGGGAGCGCCTGGAACCGCGATGAATCCTCCTTGAGGATGGGCCTGCCGGAGGATCCAATCGCCAACCGCAGGGTTGACTGGGAACCCAAGGTGCGAAATCAGCGTGACTGCGGCGGCGGTGGGGTTCATCGAGCCGGTCTTCTGGGTGGGGAGGTTGCTCCAGGAATGATCGTCCGTCTCAAGCCGTTTCAAGGAACGGATCAGGCGCAGGGCGTCGGGCGGCTTTTGTTTGAGATCCTGGTAGGCGCCCAACGAGACAAACGCGTCATAGGCAGTTCCGAAGCCAGCCGCGGGGTTGGAGTTGTAGCCGCCGTCCGGCTGGCGGAATTGCTCGATCCGCTGCAACACGGCGCTGATGGTCTCGGGCGGCGCGCCTCCCGCCACGGCCCAGCAACGAGCTAGGGCTCCCAGATGCACAAAGTCCAAGGATGCGCCGTCCCCAAATTGGGTCAACCATGCGCGGGTCTGTTCCGCCGGGACAGGCACATCCAAAGTCTGCGCGCCGGCGAGAGCGAAAATGGTATAATAAAGATCGGGCTTTCCGTCCCGGTCGCAAGCACACCCTTGAGGAGTGATCTGGCGGGCGTAGAAATCTCTGACCAAGTCCGTTGAGTCCGCCAAGAGGCGGGGCGCCAGGCGGGCGACCTGGAGCAACTGCAGCCTCAGGCTCATCCGGCGGGGACAGGCTCAACGGCGCGCGGCTGGGCGGTCGGTTGGGCAGCCCGATTTAGTTGCTCCTGCTCCTTGCACCAGCCTTTGATTTCCACGTCGTTAAAGATCTTTCCGAGAGTTCGGCGGAGCAGCCCCTTCAGGCTGGCATTCTCGAGGGACGCCAAAGCACGAACGGCCTCCTCCTTGTAGCTTTCGAGCAGGTGTTGCGCGCGTTCATCCGCCTTCAATTCACGCGCGAGGGCGGCCAGGCGCGCAGGGTCGGCGGCTTCCTTTTTCTGCCAGACGGCGTCCAGATAAGTCCGGGTGTCGCCCGCTGCTCGGTCCCGGGCGACCGCCAGAAGGAGGCTGGGGCGCAGTTGTGCGAAATCGTTCGAGTCGATGCTGCCGTCGAAGTCCGCGAGATCATCGCGAATCTGGTAGGCGATCCCCAAGGCGGCGCTGAACGCGGAGATGACGTCGGCACATTCATCCTGGCGATTCGCCGCGATGGCTCCCAGGCGCAGGGCAACTTCGAAGGCTGGGGCGGTTTTGCGGCGGAAAATATCAATCACCTGGACCGGAGTGAGAACCGATGGAGAACGATTCCAGTCGAGTTCAGCCCCCTGGCCGCGGCAAAGCTCGCGCTGCCCTTCGGAAGCGACGCGGAGCATCTCGCATTTGGCCGTCGCCGGCAAATTGCACGAGGCCAGCAAGCGATAACCCTCGCCGATCATCAAATCGCCGACGTTCAGGGCGAAGGGCACGCCAAATTCCGTGTGCAGGGTCTTCTGCCCATAACGCACGTCGTCGCCATCCTCGATGTCGTCATGGATCAGGGACGCCTTGTGAAAATATTCGACCGCGATGGCAACTTTCTTCAGATCAGGCGTGACGGGGCTGTTGGAGTCGGCGAGCGCCCGCCAGGCGGCGATGGTCAGGAAGGGGCGCCAGCGCTTGCCAGCTCGCATCAGCCAGTCGCGCGCCACCTTTTCGGCGGGCGTGGCGGCCGGGCCAAGGAGGATCTCCAAGCTGGCCGGCGTAAACCAGGAATCGACTTCGTCGCGCAATGCTGACAGGTCGAGGCGCCGGGTTTTGTCGTCGCTGGTGAGGTGGATGTACTCCCAGACCCAGTCCAAGTCGACATTCGTATCGATACAATCGTCCTGCAGCAGGGGCACCGCGACGCCGGGAATGGCCGCGGCTTCCATGTAAGGGAAAGCGCGCTCAAGAACACTCAGGCAGCTCACGCCGACAATCGCTTCGATTTTGCCTGTTTGAATCAGGCTCATGACAATGGCCGAGCCCTCGGCCACGAGGACGGCGTAGCCGAGCTTTTCCGCTTCGACGGTCAGATCTTGAATCGAACAGAGGCCGCACTGTTTGCAGAGCAATCCGAACTCATCGAAAGGAGCGGGACACTTGCTCTCCACCCGCAGGCACTTGGGCAATAGGAGCAGACGCCGTTCGAATGGGACGGCGGCGAGCGATTCGCGCCACATCTCGTTGTTGATCAGAACGCCGATGTAATCGCGATAAATCGGATCACACTGAAGCGCGGTTACCAGGCGGTCCGCGTGGACCTTCAGTTCGGCGGCCGGGAGCGGCGGAACCGGATTGAATTCCGCGACGTAGTGGCGAACCGTTTGCAGAATGTGCTGCCGCATTTGCGGCGTGGGGGGGATGTTCTTTTTCGGCGCCCTCCATTTCTGTAAGGGAACAAGCTTGGGCAGGGCGGGCACTTTACCGATCCCCAGATTCAGCGGCGTTTCGATCATACCGATTGCAGTTGGCTCTTGCTCTTGTCCTCTTTATGTCGCGTTAATTCACGCCGCAAAGTGTCGGCTTTTTCCGCCGCGCCTTGATGCATCTCGCGATAAGCACCAAAATCGCTGAACCAATACTTTTTGGCCAGCTTATACATCCAGTGCTTCTCCGGGACTTCTTCTCCTGGAAGCCATTGGCTGAAACGAGGTTGCATCGCTTCCAGTTCCGCCATGGCCGTGCCGCGCAACGTGGTGTCTCGCGCTCCATGCTTGTGAACGAGTTCCTTGACCAGGTCCGGCCGCTCCAGCACCACGCACCCGCGAGTGTGGCGGGCGCTCAGCGTGCGAAAATCGCGCAAGAAGGCCGAGTCGCGCATGGTTTCGTAGATGCCCCGGCGGTCGCGGATATTCTCTGACGCAAACTGAATGATCGGGCATGGCTCGATGTCACCGGCCGGATTGACATGATGAGAGATTCCGGTCGACATCGGGCAGAGCGCCTGGCCCTTGCCATCGTAATACGCATCGATGATGGCGATTGGCATTTTGGCCCGCATCTCCACGACGAACTTGCGGACTCGCACTAATTGATCCGGGCGAAGCGCCAGCTCCGGGTTCATTTTCGGGCCGACGGGCCGGTAGGTGTGATACCAGACGTAGTGGACCCCTCGGGCAATCAATTCCTGCAGCCACGCTTCCGTGAGCAGTTCCTCGATGTTGGTCTGGCAAACGCTGGTAGCCACGCCGGTGAGCAGTCCGGCTTTGAGGCAGGCGTCCAACCCCCGCAGGGTTCGATTAAAAACATCCTTTTTTCCCCGGCGCTGGTCGCTGGTGATCTCACGCCCTTCAATGGAGATGAGGGGAGTGGTGTTGCCAATCGCCCGCAATTCGGTGGCGATCTTATCGGTAATAAACTGGCCGTTGGTAAAAACCTGGAAATAGCAGCCGGGATTCGATCGCAGCAACTCCATCAATTCGGGATGCATGAAGGGCTCGCCGCCCAAGATACCGAAGAACGCGTTGCCATGGTGCTTGGCCTCGCGGATGGTGCGGTTGAGCGAAGCAAGGTCGATCTGGGTCCGTTCCGCTTCTACATCCACCCAGCAGCCCTGGCAACGCAGGTTGCACGAGTTGATGATTGAGAGATAAAGGAATGGCGGAAAGTACTCCCCGCGTTTCAGCCGGTGCTTGAAGCGCTCGACGGACACGAGGCCCTTGACTCCAAAATTCCAGGCGAATTTGCCCAGGCAATGAAAGCTGGCGGTCCGAGCCGTCCGGAAAATGAGACCCGGCAGCATCATGATGCCGCGCTCCCTAAAGCGGCTTTGGCCCGGGCCGCGGCCTCCTCGGCTTTGCGAGCGATTTCCTCCGGGCTCGGCAGGCTCATAAGCACTTCGGGAGGAACGTCAGCGGCCAGGCTGGCCAGTTTCGTCAGGCATTTTTGTCGCTCGGTCAGCGCCTTGTCCGAATCGCGCTCCTTGGAGAAGCGGGATTGGGCGCGCTCGCTGCGGGTGCGGAGCATCGAATAAACATCTCCGCCCAGCAGGGCCGAAATATCGATCTTCATCTTTTCACGATTCAGATCAGAGTCGCTCACCACATCCCCGTTGATAGGGCCGGCTTTGTACTTGGGAAACATGATCGCGGCTTCCGGGCAGACGCGGGAGCACGCCGGGCAGTTCGTTTTGCAATTGTCTTCGTTCTGGACCTGAATGCGCTTCTCGCCGTCCACGCCATAGACTCCGAACAGGCAAAAACTGAGGCATTGCATGCAGTTGGTGCACCGATCGTAATCAATGACGGGAAACCAGGGCTTCCACGCGCCCGGGGTGGGGGCGGAGAACCCGTGTTCCAGGCTTCCGACGCGATCCGCGAGTTTCACGGGATCCGATTCCAGTTGTGCAAACCGCACACGCGGCGAAGGGGACTCGGGCAGGCCATCGGCAAAGCGGCCAAAAACCGCGAGGGGCGTTTCGTCGTCCGGGGCCACTGGGCGTTCGCTGCCGGCGCGCGTCACCGAATGTCCGCTTTCAAGCAACGCGGAGATGGCGCTAAACCGCTCCTCGCCGCTCAAGGCTGCGGCACCGTTTCCTTCGTAAAGGATGATTCTGAGTTGATCGCTTTTCAGGGCCATAGGGTCTAGACCGGAATTGGGGTTGAGGTTTCGTCCGGCCTGGTTTCCTTGCCAGCAGGCAGGTTCGGGGTCACGGCAGCGTTGAACAAAGCGGAACAAGCCTCTTCGGCGGACAATTTTCGAAGGTTGACGACCTCGGTGGTTTCGATCGGCAGCGAGGCGTGCGCGGCCGCGAAGAGCCATTTTACGGCGCGCGGGTAGCACGCGGCGATTTTGACCGGGCCGGCCGCCGCCAGGCGCTGCAGCGCAGGGTCGCGACGGGCCGAAAGCTCACAGAGATCGGCCACCGCCTCGAAAGGTTCGCCGGAATCGCAAAGCTTTTTGAGCACCGCCTTCTTCACCTCGTCGGGGAGAACCCGGGCGTATTGGCAGTGGCAATAAAGAATCGATGGAGAGGTCATGCGCGTTCGACTTTCGCGTTACTTGGACTGTTGTTGTTTCTCCAACATTCGATCAATGGTTGCGTCCAGCAGGTTACAGTAATCTTTGACGTCGAGCGAGCGCGCTTCTGGCGAACCCTCGAACTGGTAAATCCAGCCGCGGTCGTAAGGGGATTCGCTGATGGCGTCCAATGTGGACTCCAGAGCTGGGTTTCCGCTGACGAACCGTCCTTCGGCCACGCAAAAAATGTCGCTGAGCGCTTTGAAGCCTTCGATGCTGCCGAGGACATCTCCGGGCACGATTGGATCGCCAGAGCGCCGCTCCAGCTGCAGATCGACAATTTCTCCGAGCATGCGGAGCGCGAACTTGGTGTAACCAACGCGCCATTGATTGGCGGTGTCGTCCACCCGGCTGAGCCAGCAGTGGGAATGGGTGAAGCGATACGCATCCGGCAGATGAGTGACGAAGGTGGCGCGTTTGTAAAAGACGGTCGGCATTGCTTGTCCGGGCGCAAGGTAACGGAACGGGCAGGTGGCATTCAAGCTCCGCGTCCAGACTCGCCAGGGAAGGGCCCGCTGTGTAGGGTGCGGCGTTGATTTACTTCGACCACAACGCCACATCGCCGATTTGTCCGGCGGCGCGCGAGGCTTGGCTGAAGGCCTGCGAGAATTATCCGGCAAACCCAGCCAGCCCTCACCGGCTAGGGGGCAGAGCTGAGGCTGCTCTCGAGAATGCCCGGGTGCAAGCAGCCGAGCTTTTGGGCTGTTCCCCGTTGGATCTGGTCTGGACCTCCGGGGCGACCGAGTCGAACAACGCGCTTTTCCACCATGCTGGTTTAGCGGGGGCGGGCGAGGCCTGGGTGTCAGCGGTGGAGCACCCCTCCGTGCTCAGACCGGCCCGGCGTTGGTTCGGCGAACGTTTGCGGACCATTCCAGTCAACCGGGAGGGGGTGGCGGACCTCGATTGGATCGAAACCGGCCTCCGAAAGGCCCGGCCTTCCCTGGTGGCAGTGATGGCGGCCAACAACGAGACCGGCGTGCTGCAGCCATGGCGTGACGTATTGCGCCTCTGCCGGGAGCGCGAAGTGCCGTTCGCGTGTGACGCGGCCCAATGGGTGGGAAAGCAACCTTCGCGCGGGCTGGGGGATTGTGATTTTGTATCGGGCTGCGCTCACAAGTTCGGCGGACCGGTGGGCGTCGGGTTTATGAAAGTCCCGGCGCGGTTTCGACCGCTGCTGGTGGGGGGAGAGCAGGAACGAGGCTTGCGCTCGGGCACGCAGAACGTCGCTTCGGTGCTGGCGATGGTGGCGGCATGGCAAAAACGAAATGAGCAGACTGCCGGCGGTGAGGCCGTGGAACGCGAAGGGTTTCGCGATCAGTTTGTCCGATTGCTGGCGGCGAGGTTGGCGGAATTTGAGGTCTTGGGAGGAGGACAAGCGCGTCTTTGGAATACGGCCACCGTGCTGTTGCCCGGGTCCTGTCGCAACCGCTGGGTGGTGAAACTGGACAAGGCCGGATTCGCCGTTTCGACCGGCTCCGCATGTGCCAGCGGCAAGGCGGAGCCTTCGCATGTTCTGACGGCGATGGGCTACCCATCGGAAGCGGCGGAGCGGATGATTCGGTTCAGTGCCGGCTGGGAAACTGCGCGTGAAGACTGGGAAGCTCTGGCCGCGGCGGTATTAGCGCTGGCGGAGGGAGGCGCTGTGTAGCGGGGCGGAATCGGAGAATCTTCCGCTGCCGGCTCCCTGCACGTCCTGCAAGGAGGAGATTTGTGATTGGCCCGAGAGCCAGTCGTTAACCGGGGCGGCGAGGGCGTCGAGATAAAACGGAAGGAGTTCGTGCGCTGCCCTTGGGACGAGGAGCAGTTTATTTCCGGGGCCGGCGAGTTCGTAGAGGCGCTCGACTTGGTCCGGAGGCGCGATTCGGTCCGCTTCACCCGCGACGAAAAGGGCGGTTTCGTGATTCGCTTCCATCCATCGATCGGGGTTCAGCTCCCGTTCCGGCACATGCAGCAGTTCGGGCAGCTTGTGCAGGCCGGCGGTGACGAAGCTTTTGGGCACCCAGGGCGCGTATTGTTGTCGGATGTTTTGAGCGGCGCTCGCGAGATCGGCATAGGGCGACATCGCTACGACTTTGTCCAAGCGCGGATCGCGCAGCTTCCAGCGGAGCGCCAGCACCGCGCCGTACGAATGGCCGACCACGCAGACCGGTTGCGCGAGATTCCTGCCTGCGCCCAGCTGATCCAGCAAGGCCGACAAATCCTGAATCTCCTGAGTGCCGAAGTAGATCTGCTTCCCGGTCGAACGTCCATGGCCCCGCAAATCCACCAAAACGCAGCGCCAGCCCTCCTGAGCCAGTAAGAATGCCCAGGGCAACATGGCGAAGCCGGCCACTCCATAGCCGTGCAGCAGGACTACAAGGCCCCGTGGGTTCTGGCTCCAGCGATTGGTCCTTTCCGCCGCGGATGCAATTTTGGCGTCAAAACTTAAGTCGAGCGTGCCCTTGGCTTCGTCCACCCGGTTGGTCCAGTGGAATTGGTAGTCGCCAGGGTCGATGATCCGGTAGCGGATTCTCGCCGCCGGAGACGGAATCTGCAGGTATTGGTTGGGGAAGCCGGTCAGGAGCTTCTCGCTGAAGCGGAGAGTGACCGGTGCGTTCGGGGTGAACCAGGTCGGGTAGGTGTTTGGGGCCTGGGCCATCCGGCGGGCGGCAAAATTCCCGCAGCCCATCCCGCAGAGCAGGACGAACAGCGGCAGAATCACCCGGAGGGCTCTCACGAGGGGTTAGCATAGAGCCCGCCAGCGAGGTCGCCATGAGAATTTGGTTTTCGTGGTCATCGCCGCCCGACTTGCCGAGAGGCGGCGCGGCCCGCACTTTAGCCGCTTCCAGTCCTGGTTGGAGAATGGAGACGAAACCAAAGAAAGGTTTGCGCAGTTTGTTCGGCGTGCTGGCGTTCCTGGGAAGATACCCGGGACGGATTGCCGTCTGCATCTCGCTGCTTCTGGTCAATATCAGCATTGAAATGTCGCTGCCGCAGATCATTGGGAGCGCGGTGACCAATCTGCGCTGGCACATGGAGTGGGGGGCGGAATTTGCGCGGAACAGCTACGTGCTCTTATTCCTGTCATTGGTCCTGATTCGGGCGGGGGTCGGCCATGTGATGGGCCCGGCACGCAACCGGCTCGTGCAAACGACGCTGGGTGACATTCGCAGCGCCATCTATGACACGATGCAGCGGCTCGCCTTTTCCTACTATGATCGAACAAGCTCCGGGGAACTGATCTCGCGCGCCACCACGGACGTCTGGAGGCTCCAGGATTTCTTTTTCGCCTGCCTATTGATGGCGGTGGATATTGTGGTTTCGCTGGTGGTGACCGCCTTGCTCATTTTCTGGATCAGTCCGGTCCTGGCGCTGATCACTCTGGCGACGGTTTTGCCGACTGCGGGGCTGCTGGCCTACTATTCGAAGATCCTGCATCCCCAATGGCGGAAGGTGCACGATCTGCACAGCGAAATGACAACGGTCGTGCAGGAGAACATCGCGGGCGTTCGGGTGGTGAAGGCGTTTGCGAAGGAAGGAGCTGAAGTCGGCAAATTCACGCGGAAGCGCGACGTTTACGTGGAAACCATGATGCGGACGGTGTCCTTTTGGGCTGCCCGCGTCCCCCTGGCCCAGTTTATTTTTGGGCTGGCTCTCCCCCTGGTGCTCTGGCAGGGCGGCCGGGAAGTGATCCGCGGCGAAATTCTCCTGGGTGATTTGGTCAAGGTGATCTTTTACTTGTTGGCGATCGGCAACCGGATGGGGGCGATTGGCCAGTTCACCAATATTATTCAGAATGCCAGCGCCAGCGCGGAGCGCGTGATGGAGGTGGTGCAGGAGCCGGAAAGAATCCGCAATGGCCATAAAAAACTCCCGCCAACGGGCGGATCCGTGGAATTCCGGCAGGTCAGCTTTGAATATGGGAAAGGCAAGCCTGCGTTGATCGACGTAACTTTCATCGCGGAACCCGGGAAAACCTACGCGCTGGTCGGACCGACCGGCTCAGGCAAAAGCACTTTGGTGCACTTGATTCCGCGGTATTACGACGCGACCTCCGGCAGTGTTTGGATTGACGGCATCGACATTCGGGAAATCGATGTGCGGGACTTGCGAGCCCGGGTGGGCATCATCTTCCAGGACACGTTCCTCTTTAGCGCATCGGTGGCGGAGAATATCGCCTACGGCAGGCCCGACGCGCACCTGGCCGAGATCGAACGATGCGCGAGGGCGGCGCAGGCCCACGATTTCATTACGGAGCTGGAGAGCGGGTACGATACGATCGTGGGCGAGCGTGGCGTGACCTTGAGCGGCGGGCAGAAGCAACGCATTGCCATCGCGCGTGCGTTTTTGATGAATCCCCGCTTTCTGATCCTGGATGATGCCACAGCGAGCGTGGATTCCCGCACGGAACATGCCATTCAACGAGCTCTGGCGGACCTGAGCGCCGGCCGGACCACGTTCATTATCGCGCATCGGTTTTCCACAGTGCAGCACGCGGACCAGATCCTGGTTTTGAAGGAGGGGCGGCTGGTCGAGCGCGGGACGCACCATGAATTGGTCGGCCGGGGCGGGTACTACTCGGAGATTTACGAGCAGCAACTGCATAAATAGATGGCAAAGGACGACCATATTCTGATCGAAGAGGCTTTCGCCCAGAAGCGAATGACTCGGGCGACGTTTTGGCGGCTGGCGCAGTATGTGCGTCCGTATCGGAGGGCGTTCCTGCTGAATTTGCTGTTTACGCTCCTGGCCACGGTCTCGCAACTGCTTGGCCCCAAATTCATTCAGCTGGGGATTGACCGGCATCTGGCCAACTTCACGACGATGCAGGCCGCCATGCGGGGCATCTTTGTCATCAGCCTGGTTTACCTGGTGAATCTGCTCCTGGGGTGGCTGCTTTCCGTGCTGCAGGTGAAGAGTGCCATTCAGGTCGGCCAGCGCGCCATGAACGACATGCGATTAGCGGTCTTCGAGCATATCCAGCGACTGTCGCTCAGTTTTTTTGACCGAACGCACCAGGGGCGGATCATCAGCCGGGCGGATACGGATATCGACGCCCTGGATCGGATTGTGACGTGGGGGGCGAACCAGTTGATCGCGAGCGCTTTTACGTTTCTCGGAGTGATTGTGCTGATGGTGCAGTATGATTGGCGTTTATGTCTGGCTGTCTCCGTGGTCCTGCCGCCGCTGGGGATTGCGACGCAAGTGTTCCAAAAGCATGCCATGCTGGCCTATCGGAAGATGCGCGAGCAGGCTTCGCGGATTACGGCTGCCCTGGCCGAGAACATCAATGGCGTGCGGGTGGTGCAGGCTTTTGGGCGTGAGGACAAGAACCTGCAGCGGTTTGACGAGTTGAATGACGCCTACGCGGAACGAGCCCTGGTGGCCTCCCGCATCTTTCACACCTATCTGCCTTTCGTCGGGCTGGTTTCAGGCATCGCCACGGCCATCATTCTCGGTTACGGCAGCACTCTGGTGATCCATCACTCGATTACCGTCGGTGAGTTGGCTGCGTTCATCCTTTACCTCAGCATGTTTTTTGGGCCGATCCAAACCATGGGTGATCTTTATAATTCCCTGCTTTCGACTGCTGCCAGCGCCGAACGAATCTTCCAACTGCTGGATACCCAGCCGCAGGTGATCAATCGCCCGAAAGCGATCGATCTGCCCCGCATTCACGGCCGGGTGGAATTTGATCACGTCATGTTTCGTTACGACACCACCCCGGAGGATCAATGGGTCTTGAAGAATATCTCGTTTGCCGCCGAGCCCGGCCAGACGATCGCGCTGGTGGGGGAAACGGGTTCGGGCAAAACCAGCATTGTCAGCCTGCTGGCGCGCTTCTACGAACCGCAACACGGCCGCATCCTGATGGACGGCCGGAATCTCGCGGAAAGCACCATCGAATCGTTGCGCGCTCAAATTGGAATTGTGACCCAGGAGAACTTCCTCTTCACCGGAACGGTGATGGAGAACCTCAAGTTCGGCCGGCCGCAGGCGACGGACGAGGAGGTCATGGCGGCGGCCAAAATACTCGGAACGCATGAGATCATTCTGCGGCTCAAGGAGGGGTATCAAACCGCCGTGACCGAGCGCGGGAACAACCTCAGCGCGGGCGAGCGGCAATTATTGACCTTCACCAGGGCCATGGCGGCAAACCCGCGGATTCTGATCCTGGATGAGGCCACCAGCGCGGTTGATCCCGGCACGGAAGTCATTATCCAGCATGCCTTGGATAAGCTTTTCGAGAAGCGGACGAGCTTTGTCATTGCGCACCGCTTGTCGACGGTGCGGCACGCGCACTTGATCCTGGTGCTCAGCCATGGCGAGATCGTGGAACGCGGGACGCATGAGGAACTGGTGGCCAAGTCGGGCCTCTACAGCCGGCTCTACCAGGAATTTGTGCGCCAGAGCTGATTTTTGGCGGATCAATCCGGCACTCTCCGGGCGTTCCGGCGGGGCCAAAACAGGTGTCCGGAAATCTACGGGAATGCGCTTTACAACTCTGTCGGCCCGGTTAGGCTACGGAAAAACCAAGTTGATATGCGTAAGTTGATTGGCTCCGCGGCCGCCGTTTTAAGCATCGCGGCATTCGCGACTGGCTGTGCCGGACCGGAACAAAAGCTCGGTCGAGGGATAAACAACGCGACCGAATTCGCGCGCATGGGCGAACTTCGACGCTCGATGGAACAAACCGCGATTTGGGATGGAACCGAAGAAGGTTACACCACCGGCTTTATCCGCGGGTTTAATCGCAGCCTCGCTCGGACCGGCGTCGGCCTTTTCGAAATCGTTACTTTCCCGATTCCGACCCCAAACTACGATCCAATTTTCCTCCCGGCTTCCCCGGTTTATCCGGATAGCTACACTCCGGCGTTGATCGCTGATCCGACTTTCGGGCCGGATGCCGCCCTCGGGTTCACTGGCGGGGATGTCACCCCGTTCCTTCCGGGCAGCCGTTTCCGGATTTTCGACTATTAATCGGTCAGTTAATTTTTGGAAGCGCCAACGGCTCGTTGGCGCTTTTTTATTATGCAGGTCGAGCTGAATTCACCCTGCAAGGTTAACCTCATCCTCAATATTCTGCGCAAGCGGCCGGACGGCTTTCACGAGCTGGAGACCGTGATGCAGCCCGTTCCGATTTTCGATCGGCTGCGCCTCGAAACGACGGCGAGTGGGATTCAGTTGAGCTGCAATCATCCGGGATTGCCTACTGATTCGGGGAATCTGGTGTATCGGGCTGCTGAATCGTTCTTTAAGGCCGCCGGGATTTCGGCGGGGGTGCGAATCCATCTCGAAAAGCAAATTCCGCTGGCGGCCGGTTTGGGCGGAGGAAGCGGGAATGCAGCCGTAACCCTGGCGGGGTTGAACGGCCTTTTCGGTTCTCCATTGTCCAACGCCGATCTGCAGCGGTTGGCGAGCGCTCTCGGGTCGGACGTTCCTTTCTTTCTCCAGGACAAGCCCGCCATCGGAGTGGGGCGGGGAGAGCAGGTTCGATCTCTGGACAAGTTTCCGGTTCTGCAGGGCAAAGCCTTGATTTTGATCCATCCAGGTTTTGGCGTCTCCACCGCCTGGGCTTACAAGAACCTCGCCCGGTTTCCCGAAGCGCTGAACGGCGTTCCCGGTCGGGCGGATCGGTTGGTGCAAAACTTGCAGGTGTCGGTCTCGGCAGCAGCGCCGGACTTCTACAATTCCCTGGAAGCGCCGGTTCTGCGGAAGTTTCCGTTGTTGGCCATGTTTCAGGATTTTCTCCGGGCCGAAGGGGCTTTGATCGCCATGATGTCTGGCAGCGGTTCCACCACATTTGCCATTGCGGAGACGTTAGCGAAAGCGGAAGCGTTGCTGGAGCGATTCCGGTCGAAGTTCGGCTCCTTCTGCTGGACGACCAGCGTGGTTTTCGCCTGAGGAGGTTTTCGGCGGTAAAAGTAAATTTGGCGGCGATGGCTCCCGCGGTTATTATCTGAGAGAATCATTGCCGCCCAAATGAATCGCTTCGGCCTCCCGCTGCTTTTTTGCACCCTTCTGACGGCTTTTGGCGCGGTCCCCTTGAGATTCGCGCCGGCTCCGAACGACACCTATTGGAATCAACAGTGGTATTTGGAGAATCTTGGCACAAATGCCGTCCGAGTTGGCATCGACGTTAACGTCCGCACGGCCTGGGCGCAGAGCTTGGGCGAGGGAGTGACGATCGCGATAGTCGACGACGGCGTGGACTTGAATCATCCCGAACTGATCGACCGGGCCCGGTCCGAACTGCACTGGAATTTCGCCAGCGGCGCGCCGAACGGCAATCATCCAACCGACGCGCAAATGCACGGCACCGCAGTGGCTGGCCTGGCGGTGGCGGAGGCGAACAACGAGCGGGGCATGGCCGGACTGGCCCCTAAGGCGAACTTCACCAGTTGGGTCATCTTCAAGACGAACAACGTGGGCGGGCCATTTGTCGGAACCAACGATCTGGCGGCCATGTTCCGTTTCCGTTCGCAAGAGGTGCAGGTTCAAAATCACAGCTGGGTAACGCCCAATGGGGATGCGCTGGTCACAATGAGCACCGCGGAGGATCAGGCGATTGGTGAGGCGACGACCACTGGCCGGCAGGGCCGCGGGGTGATCATGGTCCGTGCGGGCGGCAACGATCGCATCCAGGGGCGGAACGCCAATGATGATGCCTATATTTTGGACGCCAGAGCTATTGCGGTAGCCGCTCTGAATCCGGATGGCGTTGTGTCCAGCTACAGCACCCCGGGAGCGCCTCTTCTTGTGGCGGCGCCGGGCGGCGAGTTGGGCGTGGCGACGCTGTTCACCACCGATCGGGTTGGGAACAAGGGATACAATCGGATCGGGTTTACCAACGATCTGGCGGATTACGCTTTTGACAGCCTTGGTTTTACCGGCACATCGGCCGCCGCGCCCCTGGTTTCCGGAACGGTGGCGCTGATGCTTGCTCGCAATCCGGCCCTAACCGTCCGCGATGTGCAACAGATCCTGCTGCTTTCCGCTTACCAAACCAATCCGAACGATACGGATGTTCAGCGCACCGGTCCCGGGCTCCTGGTCAGTCACAATTCGGGCTACGGCTTGATCAGCGCGGGCACCGCGGTCGATTTGGCTTCGCGCTGGACGAACCGCCCGCCCGCCGTGAGCACGCGGGCGGTGGCGGAACAGGAGATCGATATTCCCGATGCCGGCTTGACTCTCGCCATTCAGCCCGCGGGAGGGAGTTCGCCAAATCTGTTGATAACAGCGTTGCCAAGCCTTGGACTACATATCGACAAGAGCTCAGACAATGTCCGTCTTGTTTACGTGGGTGACGGTTCGGAACCGCTGGATGATTTGACGGGCAAAGCGGCGTTGATCCAGCGTGGCAATCTCACTTTTTCCGAAAAAATCGCCAACGCCGCCAAAGCGGGCGCACTCTTTGCAGTGATTTTCAACAACACCGGCGCCAACGCGCTCCAGTTGATGGGCGGCACCGACTACGCGCCGATTCCGGCGGTCTTCATCTCGCAACAGGATGGAGAGACGCTGACGAACCTGCTCGGCCAGTCCGCCGCGTTTGCCCAGATCCGCTTCGACACCGCGGATTACGATTTTCAAGTGAGCGACTCACTGCTCTGCGAGCATGTGAAGGTCACCGTGGAAGCGACTCATGAGCAACGGGGCGATCTGCGGATTACGCTCGTTTCCCCCATGGGGACGCGCAGTGTTTTGCAGCGCCTCGGGCGGGATCTGAGCCCGTTCCCAAAACAATGGACCTTCACCAGCACGCATCATTTTTACGAGAGCAGCCAGGGAACCTGGCATTTGCAGATCGGAGATGAATCCGCGGGAGGGACCGGGACTGTGCACCGGGCGACGCTGGAAATTCTGGGAGTGCCGATCAAGGACGCGGACCATGACGGGCTGGATGATGATTGGGAAATGGCCCACTTCAATTCTCTGCAGTATGGGCCGATGGACGATCCGGATCAGGACGGATACTCCAACGCGCGCGAACAGATCTTGGGCACCGATCCGGCAGCCAACGAAAGTCCGCTGGCGGTGGGCCTTTCGTTCTGGGACGATTCGGTGGTTCGGTTGAACTGGCCATCCCGGTCCGGCGCGGTCTACCAGATCGTTGGCAAAACAAACCTCAATGCGCCGCTCAGCATTTTCGGGGAGATCTCAGGCGGTTTTCCCCGGACAACCTGGTTCCAGAAAGCGGGCGCGCCGTTTCAGTGCTTTATCATCCGTGAAAAGCCGCAATGAGGGGCCTCGATCGGAAACGTTTGCCTGACGGAACTGTCTGTTGAATTCTTCCGCCGGGTGAAGCTGCCATACAAAATTGCGACGCTCCTTTACGCTTTCAACGAAGAGGGCCAGGTGCTCCTGATGGAGCGGGCGCGGGAGCCAAATCAGGGCCTGTGGAGCCCGTGCGGGGGAAAGCTGCACGCGGACGAGGGCGAATCGCCCTACGCGTGCGCCTGTCGCGAAGCCGGGGAGGAAATGGGCTTATCGCTGCGGCCGGAGGATCTGCGCCTGATGGGAATCGTGAGCGAAGCCGGTTACCAAGGGCAGGCGCATTGGCTGATGTTTCTATTTGAGATCAAGCCGCGGCTGCGGGCTGTGCCGCCACCGCACCCGGAGGGCAGTTTTTCCTTCTTTTCCCGGGAAGAGCTGGCGGGACTGAAATTGCCCCGGACCGACTCCGAGCAGATCTGGTCGTTGGTTTGGCGGCACCGACGCGGCTTCTTTTCGGCTCATTGCCGTTCGCAAGAGGACCGGCCGGACGAGTGGGTTTTGGAGGAATCAAGACCAGGAGATTGCTGATGGCTGAGGAACCGATCATCGATATTCAGAGCGACCACTATTTCATGGGGGAAGCGCTCCGCCAGGCGGCGCGTGCTTACGAGGCGGAGGAGGTGCCGATCGGCGCGGTCATCGTGCGTGAGGGGCGGGTCATCGCGCGGGCATATAACCAGGTCGAACTGTTGCGCGATGCGACAGCCCATGCCGAAATGCTCGCGATCACCCAAGCTGAGGAATTGGTCGGCGACTGGCGCCTGAACGAGTGCACGCTCTATGTTACCAAGGAGCCCTGCCCAATGTGCGCCGGGGCGATTGTGCATGTGCGCCTGAAGCGCGTGGTTTTCGGCGCTCCCGATCCAAAGGGCGGCGCCGCTGGGAGCGCCATCAACCTCCTGCAGTTTCCCACGCTCAACCACCGCAGCGAAATCACCCCGGGGGTCCGCGATGAGGAATGCCGCAACCTTCTTCAGACTTTCTTTGCTGCGCAGCGCGCGAAAAAAGGGGGCAAATGATTTCACCGATTTTGCCATTCCCGACGCCGGCGTTGGTTTTGGGGGCGGTTTAGGTTGCGAAGGCCCGGCGGCCGGTCGTACAGTCAGGTGTATGGAACTCGTAGTCATATTCCGGACCTTTGACCTGGCGGAGGCTCAAGTCATTCGTTCGCGCCTGGAGAGCGCGGGACTCGATGCCACGTTGCAGGGGGAAAATTCAGCCGCCAATTTCGATGTCCCGGGCGGCGGGGTGCGAGTGGTAGTTCCGGCAGCCCAGGCGGCAGAAGCCCGGGCTTTAGTAGAGTCTCAACCGAATGAGTAGTGCCACTTTGAAGCGCCTGCGCGCGAGTTTACCCGCGGGCGAGTTGGAATTGGATCCGTCCGTCTGCGCGCGTTACGCCGGGGATAAATGGTTTGCTTCACACGTTCCCGAAGCGGTGGCCCTGCCCGGCACGGCCGCGGGAGTGGCGAAGATTCTGAAATTCGCCAGCCGCCATTCGATTCCGGTGACGGCGCGCGGGGCGGGCTATGGCTACGTCGGCGGTTGCGTGCCGGTCCGAGGCGGGATCGTGCTCTCGGTTGAGCGCTTGAACCGGATCAAAGAGATCAATCCAGACGATTTTGTGGCCGTGGTCGAGCCGGCGGTGATCACGGCGAAGCTGCAGGAGGAAGTGGAGAAACTGGGCCGGTTTTATCCACCTGATCCAGCGAGCCGCGCGGATTCGTCGATTGGGGGCAATATTGCCACCAATGCCGGCGGCCCGCGCTGCCTGAAGTATGGAGTCACCCGGGAATATGTGATTGGGCTGGAGGTTGCCCTGGCCAACGGCGATATCGTGCGCGTCGGCAGCCGCACGCACAAAAACAAAACTGGTTTCGACCTGACCAAACTGTTTGTCGGGTCCGAAGGCATGCTCGGGGTGATCACCGAGGCCACACTTAAGCTTCTCCCGCTGCCTCCGTATCGGGCGGCCTTGGCAGCCGGGTTCGACTCGATGGCGGATGCCTTGGGCGCCTTGAAAGATATCTTCGCGGCGGGCTTTTTGCCCTGTGCCCTCGAGTTGGCCGATCAATTTACCCTCGCCGCCGCCTACAAACGCACCGGGAGCGCCGCCCTTTCCGGTTGTCGTGCGCACATCATCACTGAGTTGGATGGCCATGCCACATCGGTCCGATCCGAGCTGAAAATGCTTGAGGCGGTGGTGCGAAAACGGCGGCCGTTGTTCGTGCAGCGCGCTCTGGGGGGAGAGGGCTGTGAGAAGCTTTGGCAGCTTCGCCGCGAGTTTTCCTATGCCTTGCGGGATACGGGCCTGACCAAGTTGAATGAAGATATTGTGGTCCCGCGCGGACGATTGCGGGACCTGTTTGAGTTCACGAATACACTGGAGAAAATGTTTGGCTTTCCTGTGGCCTGCTTCGGTCATGCCGGGGATGGAAATATCCACGTGAACGTGATGGTGGATACGACCCAAAAGGGAGCGCGACGGAAGTGCGATCAGGCGCTTGACGCGCTATTTCGCAAAGTCCTGGAACTGGGCGGCGTGATCACCGGGGAGCACGGCATTGGCCTGGCGAAGAAACCGTGGTGGCCAATCGCGACTTCTCCCGAAGTCCGGCGCCTGCATGCGGTCGTCAAGCAGGCGCTCGACGCTCGGGGCATTCTGAACCCGGGCAAGTTTCTTAAGTGATTGACTACTTTGCGCCTGGGCCTTTTTGCCAGCTGAGGACCTGCTTTTGCTCGATCAGCATTTCGTGGAGCCTGGCTTGATTCACCCTTTGCACCGAGGTGTTCTCCTGGCGGGCGAGGGTCGCCGCTACGGCCGCTGAGTGGCCGAGGACCATGAAGACTGGTTCCATCCGAATGGAGCCATAGGCGATGTGCGAGGCGGAGAGGCAGACCGGAACCAGGAGGTTCACGCATTCACTCTCTTTCGGCACGATGCTGCGAAATGCGATCGGGTAGGGAGGAAATCCGCCGACCTGGACATCCCCTTCATTTTCCGCGCGCCCGTTTTTCACGATCCGGCGGCAGTTGTGCGAATCCATGGTGTAGGCAGCCAGGCCCGCCGTATCGGGGAGGGCCAGGGATTCGCGACAGTTCGTTTCGGTCATCACATAGTCCGAAATCATGCGTCGTGCCTCGCGAATATAGAGCTGATGGGGCCAACCCTGGGTATCGAGGAATTCGTCCCGGGTGAGGCCCCATTCGTTCATTTCGTTCCGAATATTGAGAGGCACTCGCGCATCGGTGGCGAGGAAGTGGAGAAAACCGCGAGTATAGTTTTCGTGTTCCTGCCAGATTCGAGCGCGTGTGGCGTAATCGCCGTCCGGATAATTGTAGTTCGCTCCAATAAAATCCGTGGAGAAGCCGCCGTTGTTATTAATATCCGTCTTTCCGCCCGGCATCATTTGGATATGCATGAGGCTGCCCAGCGTTGGGGGGCGGTTGGTGGAAGCGCTCCATGCCTGAAGATATCGGCCCAGCAATTCGTACCGAGCCGGGTTGTAGTCTTTGGGCGGCTCGATCGGCCGGCGGTTCCCTGGATCACGCGTGAGGACAAGGCGAAAGTTGTAAGCCTGGACCGATTTATCGCCCGCGCCGGGGGCGCCCGCGCCCTCCGCTTGAATCAGGGGCAACAGCCCGGAATCAGCCGCTCCCGGCGTGGGGTGCGGATCGACCGTCACCACGAATTGGTGCAGGGGAGTGACCGCACGGATGCCATTCAAAGTTTCCCCGTAAGTGCTGTTGCTTTCACGTCCTACGGTGTAGCTCACACCGGCTTTAGCGAGCAAATCGCCCTCGTAACTCGCATCAATGAACATTCCGGCCCGGACGGTTCGGCCATCTTCACAACGGATCTCCTCGATGCTCGCTCCGGCTTTCTTTACCGCCGCGAGACGAGACTGAAAATAGATGGCCACCTTTGCTTCGTTCGCCATATCAAACAGGACATTCTCCGCGACGTGCGGTTCAAAAGTCCACGCTTCGTCTTTGCCGTAATGCCGGCCAACCCGGCGATAGAACTCCCGGGCAATTCCGCCGATCGCGCCTTTGTTGCCGATGTCCGTTTGACCGAGCCCGCCGGACGTCATGCCGCCGAGGTGATTCCCGAACTCGAGGAGGACGACTTTATTGCCGAGCCGCGCTCCTTCGACGGCGGCGGCCACGCCAGCCGCGGTTCCGCCATAAACGCAAAGGTCGGCCGTGATCTCCTTTTGCGCGCGAGCTGAAAAAGCGGTCAAAACAAGAAGGGCCTGGGAGATAAAATACGGGACAGATCGCATAAGAGGCGTTGGGCTTACTTTGGGTCGGGACTCTCTTTGCCGTAGAATTCGATGAACCAGGTGAGGGCGGTGCGGAGCTGGCCCTCAGAAAGAGCGTGCCCGCCTTTGAATGATTCCAGCCGGACGTGGGTGAAGCCGTTGCTCAGCATGCTTTCTTTCACTTGCTGGTGTTGTTCCGGAGTGGCCAATTTGTCGTCGGTTCCGCTGCTGAGGTAGACCGGCGTTTCCCGAAATCGGACCGCGGGATCATAGACTTTGGAGGCTTCTCCTGCGATATCCTCGTTGATGGCTCCCATGAAAAGCCCGATCAGATTGTAATCTTTCTGCGCCAGGATGGCAGCGAGCAGCCCGGCCCATTTGCCGCCGCCCGAAACTCCCGCTGACACGAGCGGCCAGCGTTTGGCCCCGGGCCACGTTTTGTTGACGTGCTCCAGGAGGGATGTAGTCATCGCCCAGCGCCACGGAGGGGTGTCGTTCAGCGGTTTGCCTTCTGGACCGTCTGCCGCCAGGACGACCCACCCGAGGCGGAGCGCCACGTTGGTGAACGATTGCATCGCCCGGATGCTGGAACCGTCTCGTTCGCTCGTGCCCGACACGAGCAGGAGGGGGGTGGGGATTTCAGGATCGAAGCCGGTTGGAACCGCGACCCCGACCCGCGCGTGGTCGACAAAGGGATTCTTGCTGTTGACGACCGCCAGTTGGGCGGACGGCGACAGCGGGACGTAAAAGACGAGGATCTGGTTCTCGGGAATCTTGTAAGGGGCGTTGGTAGCGGCTCCCTTCACAGCGGGCGTGCTGGCGAGCGGCGCGCTGTTTGTTCCCGCGACGCGGTTGGTCGTGATGCCGGGCTGAGCCTGCGCCAGCACGAACACGCATCGCAACAAAGCGCCGCACAGAATAATGGCTTTTGCAGACATCACTGGTTCGACATTGCAAAACTAAGGTCGCTCAAACGGATATGCGATAGAAAAGGCAGCCGGTCAACGGGTGAGAAACTGTTCCAGAAAGCGGTAAATCTGTTCGTTGGACTCGGGAGTCGGATCATGCCCGGACCGGGTGCTCATGGCCACGCGGTTGGTGGCGCCCAGCAGTTGGTAGATTTCATTGATCCGATTAAGGGCGGTCCAGCGTTCCGGTTGATCCTCCGCTCCACCGGAGACCAGGAAGGGCCTTGGCGCCATCAGGGCGAGCACTTCGGTCAGATCATGGCCGCTCTCGTAGAGTTGTTTGTAGGCGCCGGTGCGCGGGCTTCTTTCCGTAATCAATCCCGGCGAACGGGTTTGGGCGGCATCCAGCCCCAGATACCAGGGCTCCCAATAGTTGACGTTAGACCGCGCCTCGTCGAAGACGATGCCCGGGTCCGACCAAACCCCGCAGGCGAATTTCTCGTAAAAACAGGCGCCGAACATCGCCCATTTGCCTCCATAGGAATGTCCCACGATGGCGATCCGTTGCGGATCGACCTTGGGCAGGCCGGCGAGGGCGTGATAGCAGTTGGCCGCAACGTAGGCCAGAAAGTAGAGCGGCTGGCAGTGCGCGCCAGCGAGGTCCGGCTTGCGAGCATCGCCGCCCGGTGAACCGATGGAGAGCGAGATGAACCCGCGACGGGTCAGCTGATAAGCAAAGTCCCGAAGTTTGGCTTTGCCCTGGCCGATGCTCGACTCGGGTTCGTAGTAGGGGACGACAACCCCTGGAAATGGCCCGCGTCCGCTTGGGATCAGGAGATAGCCTTCCGTCATTTGCCCCGGGGCGGTCTCCAGGCGAATGTGCTGCTGCAGGAAGGTCTCACGGTTGGTCTTGCTCAGAATTTGAATGCGCGGCTTCTCCAGCAAAGTCGGCCAGCTTCCCAAGGCCTTCTCCCATTCACTCTGGAGCGTGCGTCGTTGCCGAGCCCAATCGTTCGGATTGGTGATTTTCCCCCCGTCGACAGCCTGCAAGAGAGAGCGGTAATTCCCATATTGGCCGGTGAATTCCGCTGGCGGCGAAAAGAGAGGCGCAATCACCGGCGAAAACGCGGCCTCGGCAGCGAAGGCGGGCGCCAGCGTGAGCAGGCACAAAACCGCGAACCTCCAAGCGCGCGGAGTGACGGCTGGTCCGAGGGATTCGACTTTCACGCCGTTCTTATTTCAGGCAGATTTGTTCCATTCAAGAGAGAAGATGCGCGCGGGCGCGCAGATTCATTGATCGTTGTGACCAAGCATCATTTGCCTCGAAGGACTTTTCTGAAAGCCGCTGGGCTGGCTTCTGCCGGTTTCTTGTGGCGGGATTTCACGCCGGCGACCTTTGCGGCTGAGCCTGCGGCGGTCCTGCCTGAAGGGAGGGCTCCTGCGCCGGTTTTGTTTCCGCATTTTCCTGACCGGTTGCATGCCTTTATCTGGCGGAACTGGACGTTGGTGCCGGTGCAAAGGATGGCTGACGTGCTGGGGGCCACGGGCGAACAGGTGCTGGCTTTGGGCTGGGCGATGGGGTTGCTCCCGCCTGGGGAACCGAGCGCCGATCAACAGCGGCGCTCTTATCTCACCGTCATTCGCCGCAACTGGCATTTGCTTCCCTACGATCAGCTTCTGCAGTTGCTCGGCTGGTCCGCGGCGAAGCTCGCTTATATTCTGCGCGAGGACGATTTTCTCTACATTAAGCTCGGGTCGCTCAAGCCCAAGTGCCTGCCGCTGAAATATGCGCCGCCGGAAGAGTCTGTTCAAACTCGCGCGGGGCACATCGCCAACCTGGTAAAAATGGAGTTGGCGGGCGGCCTTGGGAGCCCCGCCGATCCGCTCTTTGGCTTCGTGGCTGAACTGTCATCGTACAGCGGTCCAGCCACCGTTCCAGAACCCGTCCAGGGGCGCAGCCCGCGGTTCTGCTATTCCTACTTCGCGCTCTACGGAGATCCGCTGTTGGACACGGAGATCGATCCTTACCCGGACGGGTATTTGAAGCGATTGGCTGCGCTTGGCGTCACGGGAGTGTGGCTCCAGGCCGTGCTGTCCAAGCTGGCCCCCTTTCCGTGGATGGAGGAGAACGAGTCCGAGCGGGAGGTTCGTTTGAGGAACCTCCAGGCGCTGGTCCAGCGCGCCGCGCGGCTGGGGATCGGCGTCTATCTGTATCTCAACGAACCGCGCGCCATGCCCCGCCAGTTCTTTGAGCGGCGGCCCGATTTGAAAGGCGTCTCGGAAGGGGAATATTCCGCGCTGTGCACCAGCCAGGGGGAAGTGCGGCGGGCGTTGACGTCCGCGATTGCCCACGTCTGCAAAGCGGTCCCGGATTTGGCCGGCTTTTTTACGATTACGGCCTCTGAGAATCTCTCGAGCTGCTGGTCCCACGGGCAGGGCAGCCAATGTCCTCGTTGCGCCCGGCGCAAACCGGCGGAAGTGATTGCCGAGGTGATCGAGACCTTTTACGCCGGCATTCGCGAAGCTGGCACACGGACGGATTTGATCGCCTGGGATTGGGGATGGGCGGACGATTGGGCACCGGAAATCATCCAAAGGCTGCCCGCGGGCGTGGCCCTGCAGAGCGTCAGCGAGTGGAGCATTCCCATCCAGCGCGGCGGCGTCGCCTCCGTCGTGGGCGAGTATTCGATCTCGACGATCGGACCAGGGCCGCGAGCCACGCGCCACTGGAAACTCGCCAAACAACGCGGATTGCGGCGGATCGCCAAAATCCAGGCTGGGAACACCTGGGAGCTGTCCGCGACGCCCTACATTCCTGCCTTGGAAAACGTCGCCCGCCATGCTGCCCGGTTGAAGGAACAGGGCGTGGATGGCTTGATGCTGGGCTGGACCTTGGGCGGCTATCCATCGCCGAATCTCGAAGTCGCTTGCGCCGTTGCGCAAAGCAAGGATGAGTTGTCCCAGGACGAGAGGGTGAATCGCGCGCTTCAGGTCGTGGCTCAAGGCCGCTTTGGCAAGGAGCTGGCCGGCCCGGTGGTTCAGGCTTGGAAAACGTTCAGCCGGGCCTTCAGCGAATTTCCGTTCGACGGCGGGCTGGTCTACAACGCGCCGATGCAGTTTGGACCGAGCAACCTGCTCTGGTCCGAGCCGACCGGTTATCACGCCACCATGATCGGCTTTCCCTACGACGACCTCGATGGCTGGCGGCAGGTCTACCCTCCGGAAGTTTTCGTCCGGCAATTCATGAAGATCGCGGATGGTTTCGAGGAGGCCATCGCCCTGTTGCGGAAAACGGCCGAGGGTCTTCCGCGCGATGCGGCGCAGGAAGCCAGCTTTCGCCGGGAGTTGGATGTGGCGACCGCGGCGGCGATCCATTTTCGATCCACCGGCAACCAGGCTCGTTTTGTTGAACTGCGCAAGAGAGTGCGGGAAGGGAAAGTCACCGAGGATTTGCGAGTCGAACTGCGGCGCGTCCTGGAATCGGAGATTGCCCTTGCCCGGCAGCTCCTGGAAATCCAACAACGCGATTCGCGAATCGGTTTTGAAGCGTCCAATCAATACTACTACGTTCCGCAAGACCTGGCTGAGAAGGTAATCAACTGCCGGTATCTGTTGGACCAGTGGCTGCCGACAGTGTGAACGGGAGAGGCGTCCCGTTTGTGCGGAAAGAACAGCACTGGATCATGACGGTTGAAGTACGAAGCTTTTCGTATTGACAGTACGAATGGGTTCGTACATCGTTGCTTTTATGACTCGCCGAAGATTTGCGCAGCCGACAAAAGCGGAATTCGAGATTTTGGAGGTGCTTTGGAAAAAGGGGCCGAGCACGGTCCGGCAAGTGCACGAAGAGCTGGGCGGCGAGGCTGGCTATACGAGCGTGCTGAAATTGTTGCAGATCATGCTTGAGAAGAGCCTGGTGAGCCGAGACGACCGGGAGCGGACGCATGTTTACACGGCGGTGATGGAGGAAACTCAAGCAAAGCGGGGTTTGGTGGAGGAAGTCATCGAGCGGGCATTTCGTGGGTCAGCAAAGGAACTGATTTTGCAGGCTCTGTCGACCCGGAAGAGTTCACGGCAAGAATTGGCGGAAATCCGTGAAATGATCGAAGCAATCGAAAGGAGGAAATCAGGAGTATGACGACGATGAACAACGATTGGGTTCAGGCGCTGGGCTGGACGTTAATCCATTCCTGGTGGGAAGGGGCGGCAATCGGGCTGGTGGTTTATGGGTTATCCCGGCACAGCTTGGCGGAACGCCGTTATCTCGCCTATTGCCTTGGACTGACCGCACTGCTCCTGGCGTTCTTCGCCACGCTCGCGGTGGAGTTGAAGGGCCGCACGCCAGCGCCCGCTCAGACGCTGACCCAGGGGATGGGTGCCCAAAAGGATGGACCAACGGGGCTTTATCAGGTGTTTGTGGAAGGGGTCGCGGTGCAGAAGGCCGCTTTTGGTTGGAGCAAACTCGTGCGGGCGGCTGGCAGCATTTGGTGTTGCGGGGTGATGCTGATGAGCGTGCGCGCGGGGCGAGCGGCGATGAATGTTCGGGCACTGCGGCGGGAGGCTAGAAGCTGGGACGATGAAGCGTGGCAGGACAAGTTGCGGACCTGGCTGACGGAACTCGGAATCAGCAAACCGGTGCAGCTCTGTCTGACGACGTTGAATGACGTGCCGGCCGTGATTGGGCATCTCGCGCCGATGGTCCTGCTGCCTGCGGCCCTCGTGACGCGATTGAGTCCGGGACAGATCGAGGCCTTGATTCTGCACGAGTTGATGCACATTCGGCGGCATGATTACCTGGTGAACATGTTGCAGCTGGCCTGCGAGACGCTGCTGTTTTTTCATCCAGCCGCGTGGTGGTTTTCGAGGGGCATTCGGGAGGAGCGAGAGCATTGCTGCGATGCCGCGGTGGCCCGCAGGAATCGCGATCCGATTTCCTACGTAAAAGCTCTTCTGGCTCTGGAAGAGTGGCGAGTAAATGACCAGGCGGCGCTGGCAGTTGGAGCGGCGGACGGCTCGCTGAAAAAGCGAGTAAAGGTTCTACTAGCCAGGCCGCAGCGTTCGGCGGCCTGGAGTGGCGGTTGGGCCGTTTCTTTAGGATGCGCGGCTCTCTTGACGATGTTGGTGGTTTGGAACTGGCCGAGGGTTACAGCCCAGACGCAGCCGTCAAAGACGGCCTTTGAGGTGCGCATGGTGGTAGAGGAAGAAGGAGAAGAACTTCCTTTCGGGGATTGGAAGGGCTCCGGAGCGAAGCTGCGAGTGGCGAAAGAAGCGGTTTTGGATGACTCGCATGTGCGCGAGGCAAAAGCGGTCAACGATCCAGTGAGCGGTCAGGCCCAGGTAATGGTCCAACTGAATAACGAAGGAGCGGCCCGGTTTGCCGCGGCTACGCGGAAGAACATCGGACGCCAGTTGGCCGTTGTGATCGAGCACAAAGTCAGCTCCGCCCCCCGAATCGCGGACGCGATCACCGGCGGGTCGTTGGTGATCAGCGGGAATTTTACCGTTCAGGAAGCCGAGGAACTGGCCCGTAAACTCAGCGCGAAGCAGAAGGCGGTTGAGGACAAAACCGGCTCGATAAAACTCGAGTCGTACTTTCTGAGAATGTCGGACGATCCTGCGACGCATCTAAAGTTGGGGACGCGGATCGATTCTGCGAGCGAGGACTTGTCCGCCTGGAGCGTGACGCGGGCGGAAGCACGCGAGCTCATCGAGAACTTCAAACTGACGGGCGGTGCGCAGCTCGTGGCTGGTCCTGCCATCACCACCGTGCCGGGCCGACCTGCTTGGGTAGAGGTCGGGGATGTGACGGATGGCGAGGGATTTTCGGTCAACGCCAAGCGATTTTTCGCAATACGAGAGGCCCCGGAAAACTTGAAACCGACTGTGATTGGCCAGTCAATCGAATTGCTGCCAGAGTTGACGCGGGACAAACTGATTGTCGCCGGGAAGTTTCTGGATCGGCAGAGAGTGGCTGTCAAGGCGGGCCCGAGTGTTATCCGGACGGTTTATTCGGCGCCGTTTTATGTGACGCTGCCGCAGACGGGGGCGTTTGCCTTGAGCCAGAGAAGCAAGGGGCCAGAGTCCAAAAAACCTGGCTTTCTTTTAGTGGTGGTGATTCCCGAGATTGACGCTCGCGAATAGGCGCAGCCGGCGATACGGGTCAAAGAAGGCCGTGCTGACGGCAGCGGCTTTCGTATTGGTCGAGATCGTCGGACCGGCTCAAGGCTTTCTCCACGCCGCCGAGCAAGGCTGATCGGTGGGCAGCCTCGACGATGACCTGCGCGTCGAGAACTTCCGTTTGTGTGACCCGGAAGTGGTCCCGTTTGGCCAGGGCGCGACGGAATTCCTCGTGAGCGCTTTGGTAGGCAATTTGAAAGCGAGGCTGGAATTCCGCTCGATCTCCCGGAATGTCGGTCATGGAAAATGTTTTTGAGGCCGGGTGAAGCGTGCCGTCACAGGTCCAAAGTTCGACCGGGACTGGGCCCGGGTATCCGCAGAACCTCCCAATATGAAGGACTCCGTGGTCGCCGATGATCGAGGTTTCGTTGTTGTAGCCGGCCGAGTGCGTCCGGCTCAGGTCGAGCCGGCCGACAATTCCACTCGGGGTCAGAAACCCCACGTGGGCGGTGTTTCCGCCTTCGTCGATCGGGCTTTGATAGTTCTTCGCGAGGAACATTTTCGCCCAAACGCGGCTGGGAAACTCTCCGGTGAGCCAGTGCGCTTCGTCGGCAATGTGGATGCCCATGTCGATGATTAGGCCCCGGCTGGAATAGGTTGGCGGGGGCGGATACTGATCGCGCAAAACCGAACGGATTTCACGAATTTCCCCAATCAGCTTTTGATCGAGCAATTGCCGGGCATAGACCAGGGCGGGGTCGAACCGCCTTTGCAGGCCGATCTGCAGGATATTTCGACGGCCTCCAATTTGCCGAACGAACGAAAACGCTTCGTTCAGATCAGCAGTCAGCGGCTTTTCGAGATATACGGGAATGCCCGCGTGAATGAATGGGGCGGCGTGGCGGGCGTGGTCCTTGGTGTGTGAAGAAATAACGACGGCATCCATTCCACCGCGTCGCGCCATGGTCGCAGGGTCGGTGAATTGAGCGGCCTCCGGCAGACCGAGCCGGCGGGCGGCCGCGCCCAGTGCTTCCGGGCTTTCATCGCCGAGCGCGACGATGCGTTGTCCTTGGCCAAGCAGGATTTCTCCGTGGACACATCCACAGCGTCCGATCCCAAAAAGTCCGTAACGAAGTGCGGCTTCTCCCATGTCAATTGGTCGAATATCGGCAAGGGAGGCAAAGAGCCAGCAAAAAGCCGATCGCAGCATCGATCCGGCACACGCAAAAAGAGGCCGCTAAGCGAGCAAGTCCTTGACGACATTCCCGGCAATATCGGTGAGGCGGTAATCACGGCCTTCAAAGCGGTAAGTCAGCTTCTCGTGATCGATGCCGAGGCAATGGAGCATCGTGGCGTGGAAGTCATGCACGTGAACCGGGTTTTCGACAATGTTGTAGGCGTAGTCGTCGGTCCTGCCGTAGGTCAGGCCGGCTTTGATGCCGCCGCCAGCCATCCAGAGACTGAAGGCGCGGGGGTGATGATCCCGGCCGAAGCTTTCCTTTTTGATCTCGCCCTGGCTGTAAGTGGTGCGCCCGAATTCCCCGCCCCAGATGACCAGCGTGTCGTCCAGCATCCCGCGCTGTTTCAAATCCGTGATAAGGGCGGCGGAAGCCTGGTCGGTGATTTTGGCCTGACGGCGGATTTGGTTCGGCAGATCGCCGTGGTGATCCCAATCGCGGTGGCAGAGTTGGATGAAACGAACGCCGCGTTCGGCGAGGCGGCGGGCGAGGAGGCAGTTGTTGGCGTAGGAGGCTTTGCCGGGCTCCGCGCCGTAAAGATCAAGCGTTTCCTTTGATTCTTTGGAAATGTCCATCAGTTCAGGCACGCTGGTTTGCATGCGGAACGCGAGCTCGTAGTTCTCGATATGGGTGGCAATTTCGGGATCGCCCAGCTGGCCGAGTTGAAGCCGGTTCAGCTCCTGCATGGAGTCGATCAGAGTGCGGCGGGTGGAGAGGCTCATCCCTTTCGGATTGGATACGTAGAGGACGGGGTCGCCTTGCGTGCGGAATTGGACGCCTTGATAATTTCCGGGGAGAAAGCCATTTCCCCAGTAGCGGGCCTGCAGCGGCTGGCCGCCGCCGCCGGAGAGGAGGACGATGAAGGCCGGCAGGTTCTGGTTCTCACTGCCCAGGCCATAACTGATCCAGGAACCCATGGTGGGACGGCCCGGTTGCTGATGGCCGGTGCCGAAGTAAGTGACCGCGGGATCGTGGTTGATCGGTTCGGTGAACATCGACCGGATGATGGTGATGTCATCCGCGACCTGCGCCGTGTGGGGCAGCAGCTCCGACAATTCCGCCCCGGAGTTTCCGTGTTTGGAAAATGAGAAGGGCGAGCCCACGCACAGGAGCTGCTTTTGCCCGCTGGTCATCCCGGTGATGCGCTGCCCCATGCGGATTGAGCCGGGCAGTTCCGTGCCGGTCAAGTCCTTCAACTTCGGCTTGTAATCGAAGAGGTCGATGTGGGACGGCGCGCCGGACATGAACATGTAAATGACGCGCTTGGCCTTCGGCGCGAAGTGGAGATTGGGCAGGGCGCGCTGAGGAGCCCCGAATAGTTTCTGGCTGAGCAGCGATCCGAGCGCGACCGCGCCGAGGCTGGTCGTGCTGCGCTTGAGGAAAGTGCGCCGGTTCAGAACTTTGGCGATATCGTCACCGAGGTGCATGGCTAATTGGAAATGGCTTCGTTGAGGTTCAGGAGGACGTTCGCCACGCAGGTGTAGGCGGCGAGTTCGGTTTTGCTGATGTCCGGCGGCAGATCGGATTCGCCGGTCTTGAGGAGGTCCTCGGCCCCTTCGCTGTTCTGAGCGTAAAGACTCTGCATTTCGCGGAGCGTGCGCAAGAGGATGGAAATCTCCTGGGAACTTGGGCGGCGCGCGAGAGTGGTTCGGAAGGCGAACACCAGGCGATCTTCCGGCTCCTTGCCGCCTTCGCGCAGCGTGCGCGCGGCGAAGGCCCGGGCGCATTCGAGATAAACGGGATCGTTCATCAGCACGAACGATTGAAGCGGGGTGCTGGTGCGCGGGCGCTGGGCGGTGCAGACCTCGCGGCTGGGCGCGTCAAACGTGGCGAATGACGGATAGTGAACCGCGCGCTTCCAGTAAACATACATGCCCCGGCGGTAAAGGTCGGGACCGTGGCTTTGGTCATACTGCGTGTCGGTGACATCCCAGAGGCCGGCGGGCTGGTAAGGCTTCACGCTCGGGCCGCCGATCTTGCGATTCAGAAGGCCGCTGACGGCCAGAGCGTGGTCGCGAATGAACTCCGCCTCAAGGCGAAGCCGCGGGCCGCGCGTGAGCAGGCGGTTGTAAGGATCGCGTTCCAGCAGGGCAGGGGTGACGGCTGCGCCTTGGCGATAAGTGGCCGAGGTGACGATTTGGCGAACGAGAGCTTTGGTGTCCCACGGCTTCGCGGGCGCCCGCGAGACGGCGCGGGCTGCGGCTGGGTTGACATCGCCGTCGCGGAACTGGCAGGCCAGCCAGTCAAGCAGTTGGGGGTGGCTGGGCGGCTCGCTTTGGGAGCCAAAATCGTTGACCGTCTTGACCAGCCCGGTCCCGAAAAACATCGCCCAGTAGCGGTTGACTGTGACGCGGCTGGTGAGCGGATGTTCCTTGGACATCAGCCAGCGGGCAAGCCCGAGGCGGTTGCGCGGTTCGTCCGGCTTGAGCGCGGGCAGAAACGAGGGAACGTTAGCTGAGACCTTCTCGCTGCGCCGCTGGAAATCGCCGCGGACGAGAATGAATGTGTCCCGGGGCTTGTCCATTTCCCGCATGACCATGGTGTTCGGAATGCGCCGAAGAAGGTCGGCTTTGCGGCTGCGCGCCGCCGTCAGGGCCTCTTCAGCCGCCCGATAATCCGAGGCGTAGGTGGAGCGGTAGAGTTGGCGGAGATCCTCAAGTTCCGCGCCGGTGCGCCGGTCGGCGGGAATCGCGAGAATCGGGCCGTAACTCTGGAGTTCGAGGGCGAGAACCTCATCCTTGCTCAGCGCGCGTTCGTAGATGCGGATTTCATCCAGGAGGCCATTGAAGAACGCCGAGTTGGAGCGCGCCCCGATCCGGAGCGGGGTGTTCGCAGCGATCGATCCGGAAAGGGTGTCTTTCTGGATTTCCAGGTCCTGCTCAACTCCGTTGACGTAAATCTGGACGCCGGACGCTTTGCTTGAGCCGTTGTAGGTGACAAATACATGCAGCCATGCGTCCTTGGGAAAAGTCTTGCGGGTCCGCAATTTGATCGCGTTATCCGGCCATTGATTTACCAGGTGAGCTTCAAAAGCGCCATCGGTCAGGAGCAAGTCGACGCCGCGGGATTTATCCGCCTCATCCATGCGGCTCAGGACTGCGCCGTGGTTGCCGCGAGAGTAGACCCAGCCACCGTAAGAGAAGGCATTCTGGCGGTCGAACGTGATCGGGTTGCCGGCATCAATGAACTGCTTTTGCCCATTTAAATCGAGTGCTTTGCCGGGGCGTCCCGGGGCGAACGAAGATGATCCTTCCAGTTTGGTTTCGTGGCGCGCGCCGCCAGCGTCCAGATAGGCCGCGCCGTCGTCGAAGGAAAAGCTGACGGCCAGCCCATTCGTGGGGGCGGCAGCCAGGCTTTTCCCCCCAACCTCTTTTTCCCAGCGCGCCTGGGCGGCGGGAAGTTCGCGGGCCCGGTCGTTCACGGTCCGTTCGGCGTCGTCCACCGCGCGATCGAGTTCCACCAGATCAGTTGCTTGCTCGGGGGAGGGAACGGAGAGGCGCGGGAATGGGTTTTCCACGCGGGTTCCGTCGAGCCCCTTTTCCGGAATGTTGTGGAAGAAAGAGTAGAGTTGGTAGAAATCCCGCTGGGTGAGGGGATCGTACTTGTGGTCATGGCATTCCGCGCACCCGGTGGTGGTGCCGAGCCAGACCGCTCCGGTGGTGTTAACGCGATCCACCTGGTATTTGCTCAAATATTCGTCGGGATCCGCTCCGCCTTCATCGTTGGTCATCACGTTGCGATGAAAGCCGGTGGCGATTCGCTGGGCGACCGTTGGATTGGGCAAAAGATCACCCGCAAGCTGCTCGATGGTGAACTGGTCGAACGGCATGTTCTTGTTGAAGGCATTGATCACCCAATCCCGCCAGGGCCACATGAACCGCAGGCCGTCGAAATGGTAGCCGCTGGTATCCGCATAGCGGGCCAGATCGAGCCAGTTTTGCGCCATGCGTTCCCCGTACTGCTCCGCGTCCAGCAGGCGGTCGACCACCTTTTCGTAGGCGTCCGGGCTGTTATCAGCGAGGAAAGCGTCAATTTCTTCAACGGTGGGCGGCAGTCCGGTGAGGTCGAGGGTGGCGCGGCGGATCAGCGCGGGTTTGTCGGCTTCTGGTGAAGGCTTGAAACCTTCCTTTTCCAGGCGAGCCAGGACGAAGCGGTCGATCTCGTTTTTCGGCCAGCTCTTGTCCTGCACCTCCGGAAGGGCCGGTCGTTCGGGTGCAACGTAGGCCCAGTGTTCCTTCCATTGGGCTCCGGATTCGACCCAGCGCCTGAGCAGATCGATTTGGGAGGCGTTGAGTTTCTTTTTAAAGTCAGGCGGGGGCATTTTCTCATCGGGATCGGAAGAAAGGATGCGAGCAACGAGCGCGCTTTCGTCCGCTTTGCCGGCCACGACGGCTTTCTTGCCGGACTTAAGTTCGCGAAAAGCGCTTTCTTTGCGATCCAGCCGGAGGCCGGCCTTGCGTTGGTGTTCGTCCGGTCCGTGGCAGGCGTAGCAATTGTCCGACAGGATCGGACGGATCTGCTTGTCAAAATCGATGGCGCCTGAATCGGCGGCGTCGGCGCTGAAACACAGCGCCAGCCCCGCGAGGGCCGCGGCGATTCGAAGTAACGAAGCGATGGGCATCCCGGAAAATCTGCCAGAAGAGGCGAGGGGGTTCAATGGCCGCTTGCAATCGATTCTTCAAAGCGCGCTCGCCGGCCGTGCGCTTTCAGAGAGAGGGATACAGGCAGATTTCGTGGCGCCGACGGCCCGGGAGTTGGAAAAGGAACTGTAGAGCGGGTGATCTTTTTTCGTGGCCGCGAATCACGTGAATCGCAAGAAGCCGCCGCTTAAAGGGGAATTGCACGCGATTGAACTCCTGTTGGGAGATTGAGTGCTTTTCGTGCCGAAGGCAGAGGGCGAAGCGATATGCGTCTTCGACGCTGCGCGAGGTCCAACAGGTTTCGGCGTAATGCTCGAAGAACGGCCAACCGCCGTTTTCCAGGGCGGAGCAGGTGAGGGGAAGATGCGAACGAGCCGCCTCGAAACGCTTGCGCACGAGCACGCGCGCCTGGGCGTGCAAATCGTCGGGCGCGAGTTGACGGAAAGCTCCGAGGTCGGAGTCGCGCAACCGTAATTGCGAGGCCACGAGGCCGGGCGACTGGACAAAGGCCCGCCGGAGTGAAGGGTCAGTCAGGAGCCGGCCCAGAGCGGTGAGCAAATCAATTGAGGTCGCGGATTCGTTCAAGCTTTTCCACTTCCGCAGCCCATTCCTTGCGGCTGGGAAAGTTGGTGTCGCGTTCCAGGATGATGGCTTCGACCGGCGCGTGGCGGGCGATGAAGGAGGCGAGAGTGATCAATTCCTCCTGAATCGGTTCTCCGTGGCTGTCTCCCAGGCGATCGCCTGGCTCGTAGCCGACGATATGCAATTGCCGGATGAGAGAAAGATCGAGTTGCTGCACCCAATCGATCGGGTCGAAGCGATGGTTCCTGCTATTGATAAACAGGTTGGTGACGTCGAGCAGGAGTCCGCAGCCAGCCCGCGCGCAGATTTGGTTAAGAAATTCGGTCTCGGGCCATTCCCCCGGAATTCTGAGGTGAGAAGAGATGTTCTCCAGCAGAAGTGGCCGGGAGAAGCGGTCCATCAACTCGCGGGCGTGATCCGCAATAATCCGCGCGTTCTCCGCGGTCGGCGCGACGGGGTTGAGATGGCCGAGATCCAATTCGGAGGTGCGAGTGAAGGCCACGTGTTCGCTGACCCACTGGGGTTGGGCGGCCTCGACCACCCGGGCAAACTGCTGCAAGTGATCCGGATCGAGCGGGCCGGGAGTCCCGAGGCTGCTTCCGAGGCCATGAACGGAGAGGGTAAAGCTTTTTGCGAGGGTCCGCAGGGTTTGTTCTCCGCGGGTAAAAAAATGTTCGGCAGTAATTTCGAGACAGTCGAGCGAACCTCCCAGAAGCCACGGCTCCAACGGACTCCGATAACCTGCGCCGATGAGCATCAGGAGCCTCCGCAACCCCCGCACCCACCCCCACCACCGCAGCCTCCCCCGCCTCCGCCGCTACAGCTGGAAGAACTGCAGGATGAACCCGATCCGCCGGACGCCAGATGCTCCGCGCGCAACAGAAACGCAAGACTCCCTGCGATCATCATAAAAAAGAGGATGCCCCATTTCGTCATGCCGTGGCTCGATCCGACCGTGTAGCGGGCCGCGCCGAGGAGTTCATAAGCCAGCAAACCAGCTCCGGTGACGAAAGGGTTGTCGTGGCCGGCTTTGCGCAACCCGAGCACGGAAAGAAAAGTCAGGACAAACCAAGCAAGGTAGAGCGCAAGAAAATCGGGGCCGTTCATCGTCTCGAGGAAGCCGAAGGGGTCGATCTCCGCGAACAGGCAGGGCGAAGGGAGGGCCAGGTTCATCACTCAGCCTGCCAATGGGTTTCGATCCAGGCGACCCCGCGATCGAGCAGCTGAAAGAGCCGGCTGTGCAGGTCGGTTGTCTCCGCGTCCGACCAGGCGCCCGGAGTTCGCTGGAGGTCCAGCAAAGCGCGGAGGGTTTCTCCTTCCAGGCCCAATTCCCGTTCGAGAATCGGAATGCGCTCTTCAAAGGGCGTGGGCAGGGAGATCTGCTGCAGGCGGAGGACTTCGGAGAGGTTGACAAACAGGCCGGGAAGATTGCGAAGAACGAACCGCTGATAGCCCGGGTTGCGGCCGCGAGTGACAAACGCGTGAACGAGTCGAAGCCGGAGGTTGCGAATCGCCTGTTCACACAGAAACCGATCCACTTTCGGGTCGACGTGAAAATTCACAAAGGGGTCCGCCCCGAGGAGAACGCGATAGTTGCGCCGGATGCTGGCGAACTTGGTCGCGAAAGCGCGGGCGCTCCGCTCGAAACCCGGCCAGCCAAGAATGAAAGGTTCGATCGTGGGGGCGGATTCCAGGATGGAGGCGATCTGGTGGTGTGATTCCGGAGTCGAGCGATCAAGAACGAGCAGAAGATTGAGATCTGAAAATCCCTCGACCAGATTTCCCCGGACCGCGCTGCCATAGAGGCAGCAGGAATAGAGGTTTTTCCCCAAGCGCTCACCCAGCGCATGGACGGTTTCATCCAGCATTTTTTGGAATCTGGGGCTCACTGGGTAGACGATTTGGGAGGAAATGAGGGGCGTCAAGACTTCTTATGACCCGTTGACAGCCTCTGGCGCGGTCCTAGTCTGAGGCATGTGATCAAGGTAACGTTTTTTACGGAGGTGACCTCTTCCTGGTGTTATTGGGCGGAACCGGCGTGGGCGGAGATCAAGGCCCGCTACGCCGATCGGGCGGAGTTTCATTGGAAGATTGCGTTGCTGGACGCGAAATCTCTCCCTGCATCGGCCGAACAGCTGGCCTGGTTTTATCGCCGGAGCGGAACGCTGGTGCGCTCGCCCTTTATGCTCAACACCGGGTGGTACGAGCCGGGAGTGACGGAATACCTGGCCGCCAACGTCGTCGCCGAAGCCGCGAAGGACCTGGGGGTGACAGATGACAAAGTGCGTCTCGCCATCAGCGATGCCGCTTTGCGGGAGGGCAAGAAGGTGACGCACTGGGATGCGGTCGTGGCGATTGCGGCAGAAGCGGCCGCCTTGAAGCGAGCCACTTTGAAAGCCTTGGCGCAACGGCCGGAAATTGAAAAGCGGGTGCGGGCTTCGACGGCGGAATTCCATGCGTTGCAAGTCAGCCAGCGGCCGACGTTTGTGATCGAAAACGGGATTGGGGATAAAGCAGTATTGTCCGGGACCTGGGTAGCGGCTCCCCTCGCCAGTGTGATCGAGTCGATGATCGCTGATGAGGCCGCTTATGCCTCTTGGAAGTCTCACGCTGGCGAGCCGCCGCGGCAATAACGAGCGATCATGTGGCGTCCCCGTTTTTACTTTACTCTGAGGGAGCGCTCGGAACAGTTTTCAATATGAATCCGCCGGAGATTAACCCACCGGTCATCGAACCACCGCCGCCGCCGCCGTCCGTCCCTTTTCGCTGGGGGCTTTTCCTGGCGGCGATATTTCTGCCGACGCTCTTGACAATTCTGGCGTCGGCGGCCGGAGGCAAAGACCTCGCGCCCCCTGTCGCTTTTATTGGCGGGGGGCTTTCGGGGATCGTTGGAGGAATCATGGTGGGACGCCGGTTTGGGAATAGCGATACCGGGAAGATCGGTATGAGCCTGGTTTTCGTGATCGTGTTCAGCGTCGCGTGCGTGACGATGAACTGCTTCGGCTGCCTGGCCGGAGGCTACAAGATGGACTTCAAATAACATGACGGGCCTGGATCCAGAGTGAGCAGCCTTTTTGATCTGCGAGGCGCCGCGGCAGCGCCGGATTCACGCCGAAAGGATTCGGCGGAAGCGCCTTTATTCATCGACACGCTGCTCAAGCGCACGACCTCGCGCTGCCCGGTTTGCCATGCGGCTTGTCCGGCGGAGGTTTGGAAGACCGGGGGCATTCCGGCGAAAGTCCTGCTGCGCCGCACTTGCCGCGAGCACGGCGTGCAGGAGGCGTGCATCGCTTCAGACGCCCGGTTTTATTGGCTCTCGCGGGGCCGGGACGAAAACGCCTGCTCCGCGCAGGGTTCCTGTTGTTCTGCTGAGGGCTCGAACGCGGGGACGCTGGGGCGGAACGCTGATCCAGGGGAGGCATTGGGAATTCAGGAGAAGCTCTCGACTTGCCTGGCGCTAATAGAGATCGTCCGTTCCTGCAATCTGGCCTGCCCCACGTGCTACGCGGATTCACCCCGGCGAGCCGAGGTGGATGCGGCGCCGCTGGAGGGTCTGAAAAGCCGCATTCAGGGAGTGATTGATCGCAAAGGCAAAATCGAGATTCTCCAGCTCTCTGGGGGCGAGCCAACGTTGCATCCGGAATTTTTTGATCTGTTGCGCTGGCTGCATGGCAACCCCGGCGTCGATTACGTTTTGCTGAACACCAATGGCGTGCGGATCGCTCAGGATGCAGCGTTCGCGGACGAACTCGCGCGGACCTTTCGCTACGGCAAATTCCAGCTTTATCTCCAGTTTGACGGGCCGCAGGAGGCGGAGCAACACGCGCTGCGTGGGGCGGACCTGAGAGCGCTCCGCGTTCGCTGCCTGGAGCGCTGCCGGCAGATCAAGCTCCCGGTGACACTGGCGATGACGGTGACAGCGGGCAACCTCGATTTTGTCTGGCAGACGATCGAGTTCGGGCTTGGCTGGCCGAATGTGCGCGGCGCGGCGTTTCAGCCCGCTTTTGGGAGCGGACGAACTTCCGGGGGCGCGAATCGGCGGCTGAACACCGCGGATGTTCTGCTCGCCGCGGTGCAACAATCGGGCGGGGCCTTGCGCTGCGAGGATTTTACGCCCCTGCCGTGCGGCGACCCGAATTGCGCGGTGATCGGTTATCTCCTGAAGGTCGGCGGGCAGGTGCGGTCCGTCAGCGACTTTATCGACTTCCGCAACGTGCAGGGATTTCTTGGAACAAAAGTGCGGTACCAGCTGGAAGATTTGCTCCGATGCGGCTGCGAATCCGAGCCGTTGGGCCGGTTGCTGAAGAAGTTTGAATTGGATGAGTCACACACCTTCCGTCTGTTCATCAAGCCGTTCATGGACGCGTGGAGCTGGGATGATGATCGAATCGACCGCTGCTGCACGCACGTGATTCGCCCAGACGGAAGGCTGGACTCGTTCTGCCGTTACTATTCCGGGTTCTGACCGGCGCGGAATTGCGCTTAACCACGCATTTGATCCGGGTCGAGACCCACCGTCCGGCACCAATCTCCGTACGCAAATGGGGAAATCTCCGACGGCTTGATTTCGCTGCGGCCGCCCCAAAAGACGTTGGTGTAAGAGAATCCGATGCCGCATTTCTGCAGGTGATCATCAATGGCGGCCTTGTGCGCGAGCACCAGGTCTTTGTCGGTTCCGTGGGCCACAGCCATGATGTTCACATTGCGGAATTCTGGTCCGCCCTCCCGCCAGTAGGCATGCGTAAGGATGTGATGGCGGCCAACCTCGCAACCGGCTTCCAGTTCGCGGCCGGGGGGAACCGCCCAATGAAAGAGGGCGTTGAATCGTGTGACTCGCTCGCCATCGGCCAATGGCTTGACGTGCTCGAGGAAGGTCGAAAAGCGGCCAACCACCTTGCGTTGGTTCAAATCCTCGGCCACTTCAAAGAAGGTTTGCAGGGGCACGTTCGCTTCGGCGGCCCGGGCGGCCCAAATGCCGGGCGTCAGTTCGGCGGGCTCAAATTCCCGTTTGATGGCCATCAGAACGCGCCACTCGAGTTCGTTCAGGGAAACTACGTTCACGTCCATGGCTTCGGCCGGTCCGTCCGACTTGCTGCCCGGCTCCATGCCGCGGCGGCGGACGTGCCCGACCCCGAGAACGAACAGGCGCTTGGCGGGCATGATCCGGAAATGGTCCGCGCCCACGCGCTTCCGTAGAAACTCGCAATGCTTCTGCATCGAGAATCCCTGCGGGACTTTGAGAGTTGTCCAAAGTTTGTAGCTGGCTCCGGGCGACGCGGGGTCGGCCGAGCGAATGACGACGTGTCCGGAAAAGGGATCCTGCTGAAACAGAAAGTCGAAGGCGGCATCAAGTCTATCCGTGGGAACCTGCCAGGCCACGAGAGCGCCTGGGGAGAGGTTGGTGGCCATGAGCGTCTGACGCACCCGCCGGATCGCGCCGGCGCGCAGCATGGCTTGAATCCGTTCGATCACCGTTTCGAGAGGGACGCCGGACCGGAGGGAAATCTCACCGAGGGGATCTCGTTGGAACCCCTGCACTTTATCCTCGGAAATCGCCAGAATCCGGGCATTCACCGGATCGGTAATGGCGGTCGGAATTGCTGCGCTCACGCTCATTGAAGGGCCGAATATAGCCGCAGGCCGGGGGAATGCGTAATGAAATCGATTCTGCGCCGATCCTGCTGGACGGGTGGTTGGCCGCACGTGGTTGCTTTCCCGGTTTGATTTGGCGGCTGTTTTTTTGCTATACCACCGCCTGCAAATTATGAACCCGCCTTTTGCCTATTTTCGGCAGGCCCTTTTTGGGCTGTTTCTCCTTTGGTCTGCCGCGTTTCCGGGCTGCTCCGCCGCGGCGAATCTGGTCCTGTGGGACACTTGGACGCCCATCACGGATGCAGGTCGCTTAAACAAAGAGGAATGGCGCGTTGTCCCAACGGACCTGTTCAAGCTGGAGGCGGATCCGCTGAAGTCGAGCTCGGACCCGGGGTATTATGGCCGGGAGTATTCTTTCAAGGGGGATTTGGCGGTCGAGAATCGGAATTACACCGTGATTTTTGCCGGGGCGCAGGGGAAGTTGCTTTTGTACGCCAAGACTGCGGGCGCCTCTGTGTCCGGCGACTCGCCGCTCGGAGAAAAAATCGGGGAGTTGGCCCCGCTTTCAGCGCGGGGACCGATTCGTCAATTCAGCCTCTGGCGCAATTCCGGGGATGAGATCGCCGGGGAGGCCTACTTCAGCAATCGAGAGGGTGTCGTCCAGCCGCTGCGATTTGTTTTTGGAAAGAACGAGATCATCGAGTTCAAGCCGCATGAAACGTTGGGTGGATTGAGCGTGCGGGCGGCGCTGGATTTTGCGGTGGTTCCAAGTTTTGTCGGGGACGATCTGATTTTTGGCGCGATGGAAGGATTGGAGGCCGATACCCTGACCCTGCCGGCGGAGAACATGCTGATGGCGCTGCTGCGGGGCGGGAATCAGCAGTTGGTGCTGACCTGGCCGCGAGAGAAGGAGACCCCGAAGCTGAAGCTGGCGGACGAGAAGGAAGGCAAGCGAGCGCTGGCGGCGATTGAAGTTGAGACGCGTGGGCAGTCTCTGTTTATCGCGCCCCAATCCGCGCCTGGGATCTGGCATCGGGAAGCGTTGAGCGCCGCGTATTTGGAGAAGGCGGTCGCCAGTTCCTGGAAACGTCCATTTCCGGCGCGATGGCAGACCCAGTTGATGGAGGCGGGTGTGAGGACGCGCTTCGGCTTTCACGATGGCCCGGGAACGGTGTGGCGCGGGGTGCCCGGCAGCTACAACTATCCAGTCTGGTTTGAGGGCGAGACGGCGTTTTACCACTTGAGCAAGAAGGTCCCGCCGAAGGGAGAATCCATCATTTACTTTGTGGAGGGGCAGGAAACGCCTGCGACCGTCTTGACGCCGGCTGATATTCTCAAGGCCACCTTGGGACGGGCTGAAACCGAGGAACTAGTCGATCTTTCAGGCCGGAAATTGCGCACCCATCACCGCCGGGGCGGGGCGGGCGTCAGGCGCGCCTGCACCTGCGGCTGCACGGAGGCAATCCAGGCCATTTTTGAGGCCGGTGAAGAAACCGCGCGCAAAGAAGAGATCCGCGAAGCGATTGGCGACATGATCTATTTCGTGCAGGCCCACGTTCAGCGGATCGACGAGTATCGCCGTTTCGCCGGTGACATCGCGCAGTATTTGCAGGCGCGGGCGGCGGCCGCCCCAGAATTGAAGCCCTGCCTGGCGGAGGCGCAGCAGATCGCGGAGCAGATCCCGCAGGAATATGAGGTGCAGAAAGAGAATATGAAATCGCTCGCTTACGCGGATGAATTGTCCGCGCGCACCCTGCAGTTGGCCGAAAAGAAGGAAACGACCAACCTGGCCGCTTATATGGAATTGCTCAAAGCCTGGCGCGGGATGGGCGGTTCCCAGGATTACGTAGTCGCGCAATGCCATGCTCTTACGCGCAAGCTCTTTCAAGAAGCCAGCTACGGGTGTGTTACTCAGGCGAAAGCTCTGGAAGTTGCCCTCGAAGTGAGAAGGCGGTGCCGGGCAATTCTGCGAAATGCGGATGGCTATGAGATTTGGCCGAACTATTAAGATTTTTTGGTTTTTGATTCGAATGAAGATTCATCTCTGTTTGCTCGCCGCGTTCTTTCCCTTGGGGCTGTTCGTTTGTCCGGTGCGTGCGGCTGATTCCGCGCCTGTCCCCAAAGTGGAAATGGTCGAAATCAATGGGGGCCATTTTAACATGGGGACCAAGGACGAACCGGATGCTCCGTGGCACGAAGTGACTGTGAATTCGTTTTTCATGGATAAATTCCTCGTCACGCAGGAGCTGTTTCAGAGAGTGATCGGTTCCAACCCATCCCGTTGGAAGGGAGAGAAGAATCCGGTGGAGCAGGTGCGCTGGTCGGATGCCGTGCGCTTTTGCAACCGGCGTTCTGAATTGGAAGGTTTGCAGCGTTGTTACGATACGAATAGCTGGCAGTGCAACTTCGAGGCGAATGGGTACCGCCTTCCAACGGAGGCCGAATGGGAATATGCCTGTCGCGCCGGCTCAACCACCGAATACTTCTTTGGTTCCACGCCGGCCAAAGCGGGCGATTTTGCCTGGATCGACAAGAACTCGGGGGGCAAGCCTCATCCGGTCGGCCAGAAAAAACCAAACCCCTGGGGGCTTTACGATATTTGCGGGAACGTGTGGGAATGGTGCCAGGATTTCTACAAGGTGGACTATTACAAGGAGTCTCCCAAGGAGAACCCGAAAGGCCCCGCGACGGGGCAGACGAAAGTGCTGCGCGGGGGGGCGTGGCGGTTTAGCGATGACAATTGCCGCTCGGGCTATCGCTACAACGAGAATCCCGGTTATGCCGACGTCTGTTTCGGCTATGACATTTACGGTTTTCGCTGTGTGCGGAAGCGCTGAGCCGGACGGCCGGGGGCGGGGTGAGTGATTATAAGGGCCATTTGGCTTTGTAATCGTTTTTTTGCCCAAAGAGAGGCATGCTGCGACTGTTATGAACACAGGACCTTTGGCGGCATGGCGGGCTTTAAAATTTCTGGTCGTCGGGCCGTTGGTATTGTGCGTTCTCTGCGTTATCAACTACCTGACCTCCCCCGGGCACTGGTGGGTGAAATGGGCGGCTCTGGGGATAGGCCTGGCCTGGCTGATCAATTTCTTCCGCGTTGTTCGGGCGCTGGTGGTTGTAGGCGGCCTGGCGGCGCTGGTTGCCTGGCTGAGCCGGCGTCAGGCCGGGCGAAACTAAAAAGCGGCAGACGATGCGTCTGCCGCCGGGTTGAAACTTTGGCTGGAGTGTGGATTACAGACGGCTCTTGCCGGCTGCTTTGGCTGCTGCCCAGCGTTTGCGGGCGGCTTCGGCGATCGCTTTCCGGCCGGCCGCGCTGATCTTGCGCTTCGCGGGAGCAACCGGAACGGCCTTGGCTGCCGGAGCGGTTGAGCGCGTAGCTCCTTTGCCGCCGGGGAGGGAGAAACGGCCATCCACGCGAGGGAACCGGGGGCTCTTTCCGTAAAGGATGACGCCCAGGGAATTCAGCGGGTTGGTGGTGGAGAACTTGTAGCCCCGCTTTTGCACGGCCGCGAGGACTTCTTCCTTGGTTTTCGGTCCGTCCTGCAGGACGGCGAAAACGTGTTCGCGAAGGGAACCGCCAATGCCGATGGGCTTGCGGCCCGGCTTCACTTTGGCGGCCACAGGAACCGGAGCCGCAGCTGTCGGCGCTGCTTCGGCCGGAGCCGCCGCGGAGATTTCTCCGAGAGCTTCATTAATTTTGGCCAGCCGCCGGGAGAGCTCGTCTCTTTCCTGGGACAGCTCGCGGCGGAGGTTTACATATTGTTGCAGAGTGTCGATCTTCATGCTCGGTCAACTTAGGTCCTTTGAGAATCAACTTCAAGGGGATATTCTAGCCTGAGTTTTGGCAGCGGGGCTAGGGCTCCTCTGATTTTAGAGGCCGCTAGCCGCAAGGTTAGCTGCGGAATTAGCGTTGGCGGCCCTGGCAATTCCCTAATCCCAGCAGGTCACAACGTCGTCCCGCCGGGAAGGGGGAAATACTTGCAGCCGTGTCAGTTTGCCGTTTTTCACTTCTCCTTCGACCACCGTCCGGCGCGGGGCGTGGAGCTTGAACTGGCAATCCCAGTCGCGGGGCCAGGCGGGGAGGAGATAAATGTGCGAGTCGTCTGCCTGCAAAAGCATCAATTCCAACGTTTCCATTAGGTTGCCGCCATGATTCATGTCCGGCAGCCAATCGTAGTTGGGACCCCAGCTTGCGGGAAAGCGGTGGGCGGGATGAGCGTTAGCGCACTTGGCCAAGATGATCCGTCTGGCTTCCTCGGTCAGCCCAAGCAGCGCGGCTGCGTTGCCGTCATAACCCCACCCATTGTCCAGTCGTTCTTTGCGGGCGGCATAAGTGTTTCGTGCTATTTCCAGATCCGGTTTGCCGATCCCGTAAAGGCGGAAGGGCCAGATGGCATAAAGTTCCGGATTCTCGACATTGCTCCGGCGTGGGTCGTACGCGGCAGCCGGCGCAAGCACCCGGGTTTTGCGGCCTTTGAGCGCGGTTTCCAAGGTCGGGAGGGGCGGGCAGGCTGCCTGCATTCGCGCGGCGAAATCCTTTTGTTCCGCGCTTAAAAGCGGGTCCGGGAGTGCGCGCAGCCGGCTCAGGACCGCCCGGAGCCCGGATAGGCTGACGATGTCATTGGTGACGCCGGTCTGATAGGTTTCGATGACCTGCGTGGGGGCGATGATAAGATAACCGGCTTGGTCTCGTCCAAACCGCGTATCGTAATAACGGAGGACGGACAGGGCCATGGGCAGCAGGCGATCGAGGGCAAACGCCCGGTCTTCGGTCCAATCCCAATAGTCGAACATTAAAGAGGCCAGTTCGAGCCCTTGGGTCCAGATCCGCCCGGTCCAGGCGCTTTCGACGTCGCCCGGGCGGCGTCCCGCACGATTCCGACCGTAATCGCCCGCGGCGTAGGCCCCAAAAACGGTCATCGTTTCGGGGAAGAAAGCCCCTTGGGCATTGTACCAGCTCTGGGTTCGCGCTTGGGCCAGTGGAAGCGTCCTCTCATAGAGGCGGAAGAAGGGGTTTAAGAGTTCAAAATCGCCAGAAGAAAGCAACGGATGGTACATGTGGCGCGTGTTCTGGTACCAGAAGGCGTCGCCCCATTCACGGTAGTCGGGCGAACCTTGTTTTCGGGGATTTGTAATGTGCGGATCCACCGTGAAAATCCCGCCATTGAATTTGATTGGGAATTCGCCTTTGCCCTGGCAGGCCGTGACATAGCGTTGCAGCGCGTAGGCTTGGGCGACGGGGACCGGCGCTGGGCGCTGCGCGGTTGAGGGAGGGGGCGCCACCGGAAGGACCCAGGAACGATCCCAGAAGCTTTGCCAGGCTTCCGCGGCCCGAGCGCGCGCTTTTTCCGGGGCGTCCGCAGAGGCGGCGATGGACCGGGCGGCGTCGATCCAGGCGCCCGCAGTTTCAGTGACCCCCACCACACCGGCGATCCGAAGGTCGAGAGTTTTCCCGGCCTCTGCGGATTCGAGAGTTTTGGCGTTGCGGCGTTTCAGGTCCGGGCTAGCAACCCAGAGGCCAAAGGTCCGGTTTTTGAGTGGATCAAAGACGCCGGGAAGCTGATCGCACGATTGCAATTTGAGCAATTCAGCGGTGACGGTCGTGTCATTTCGATGGTATGAGCCCATCGCCGCCGCATCCGTTTCCAGGACGGTATCGGGCGTCTCTCTCCAGCCCAGACCGCTCCAGCCACCGGCGGCTGTCGGTTCTGTTCGCCAGATTTCGTTGGTGACGAGGACTCGGAAAGGTTCCTCGCTCCGGACGCTGACTCGGACCAGCGGTTGGACCGGATCGATAAAGAGCTCCCAGTGCGACGCTCCCAGATCAGCCTCCAGCCGGCCCTCCCGCAACCGCAAGGTCTGGGTGAAGGCAGATCCCGGCGCCAGGAAGGAGGGGGCGGTGGAGATCCGGAGCCTCCCCAGCTTGAGCAGGTTGGGTGTGCCGCTGAAGCTATCCGGGCTGGACAGATACATGACCAGATCGCCGTTCGGCTCAAACCAGGCGGAGGCGCCGAGCGCGCCGTTCCCCAGTGGCACCGCGCCGGAAGCGTCCTTTGACGGACTGGTGAAGGTGACGTTGCAGTTGTCCAATTGCGAGGGCGCGCTGGCGTGAGCGGGCGTAACCAGGCAGATGAGTGCGAGCAGACACCTGGCGACGCCGCGAGCGGTGGCGAAAGGCGGCCGCGTTGAGGTTTTCGATTTTTTTCCGGGGATTGGATTCATGGTCGCGCAGAAGCGAGGGGTGACGTTTGATTTGGCGGCGTGACGGGCATCGCCGTTCTTTGCCAGCAAACCCAATCAATCGAATCCGATCTTACCGGATTTTGCGCGGAAGCGTACGGCGGTTGGCGTCGTTCAGGGGGGCTTTCGCCCGCTTTGATCAGTTGCGGGAGAGGTTCAAGAGAAATTGGCGGATGATCGCCAAGCGTGCGGCGTCGGAAAACCGCGGCCCGCCATGGCCGGCGCCGTGCACCACCTCGAAATGGACGGGCAATCCCGCCGCGGCGTAAGCGCCCTCCAGTTCGTGCGATTGGTTGATCGGCATTTGCGGGTCTTGATCCCCATGCATCAGCAGGAGGGGAGGGTCCGATTTATCGACGTGAAAGACCGGGCTGGCCAGGCGCGCCAGGTCGCGTTGCTGATCCGGTTGACCGCCCAGCAGCAGTTCCAGCGCGGGGATTCGCACGCTCAAACCGTGCGGCGTTGATTGTGCGAGAATCGTGGTGAGATTCGCCGCTCCGTAGAAGCTCATGATGCCCTGGACCGAGGAACTCTCCTTCAGATTCCCGCCGATCTCTCCCTCCAGTTCCGGGTTGCCGTTGCTCACTCCGACCAGCGCCGCGAGATGGCCGCCTGCAGAAGCTCCCGCGATGACAATCCGGCTGGCGTCGATCTGCAGCGCTTCGGCGGAAGCGCGCAAAAACCGGATGGCTGCCTTGATGTCGTGGGCTTGAGCCGGGAAGCGAGCCACGGGAGAAAGGCGATAATCAACGCTGGCGCAAGGCCAGCCTTCATCCGCGAGCGTCCGAAGCGGCATCTCGTCTTTCGATCCGGCGCGCCATGCGCCTCCGTGGACCCACACGATCAAAGGTCCCTTTTGGACGGGGCTGCGATAAAGATCGAGCCTCAGGACGTTGGTCCCGACCCGGCCAAATTCGATGTCTTTAACGAGTGTGGCGACCGGTTCGGCAGCAATCAATGGGGCGGCCCAAAGCAGGGCGAGCATGAGCCAGCCGCCCTGCAAAAGGTCAAATTTCCTGGTTCTGGGGACTTTCTGGGTCACTGGGCCTTCGTGGGCGCTAAATTGCTTTTCCTACCCTGCTGTGTTTGAGTCTGTCGATGTTTATCGATGAGATCAAGGTCTTCGCTCGCGCCGGACATGGCGGGAAGGGCTGCGTGGCTTTCCACCGTGAGGCCTTCGTGCCCAAAGGCGGGCCCAGCGGTGGCAACGGTGGTCGGGGCGGGAGCGTGATTCTCCAGGCGGACCACGATCTGAACAACCTAATCGCTCAGTACTACACCCCCCGTCTGATCGCCCAGGTGGGCGAAGCAGGCTTGGGTAAGGGAATGGACGGTCACGCGGGCAAAGATCTGATCGTCAAAGTTCCCTGCGGCACTCTGGTTTGGAAATTGAACTCCGGAACCTCGGTTGAGCCGCCTGCTCCAGTGGCTGAACCCGAGGACGAAGGCGAGGCGGAAGAGAAAGAGCGGCCGACGTTCAAATCGGCCGGCAGCGCGCGTCCGGTCATGCGCCGCGCCGGAGGGGAAAAAGCGATCGAGATTGACCTGAAGACGGAGGAGGACGGTCCGGCTCGCGACGACAAGAAAGGCGAGTTGGTGGTCGACTTGACCGAGCACGGTCAGCAGTTCGTCCTGTGCAAGGGCGGGCGTGGAGGCCTGGGAAACAGGAATTTCGCCACAGCCCGGCGGCAAGCGCCCCGTTTCGCCCAACCCGGCGAACCGGGTGACGAAGGAGAGTTCCTGTTGGAACTGCGCATCATCGCGGAGGTCGGTTTGGTGGGCTATCCGAACGCCGGCAAATCCACTCTGTTGACGGCGATATCCAAGGCGCGGCCGAAGGTCGCGCCGTATCCCTTCACCACTCTGACACCGCAAATCGGCATCGTTGAATACAGCGATTGGAAGCGGCTCACTGTCTGCGATGTGCCGGGATTGATCGAAGGCGCCCATCGCAACGTCGGGCTCGGCCACGAGTTTCTGCGCCATATCCAGCGCTGCAAGATCATCGTTTTGTTGCTCGATATGGCTGGCGTGGACGGGCGAAATCCGTGGGATGATTACAAACAGCTTCTGTCGGAGCTGGAGCTGTACGACCCGGCTCTCGTGCAGAAGCCGATTTACGTGGTGGCCAATAAGATGGATGAACCTTCGGCTGAGGAGAATCTGAAAAAATTCAAGCGCCGGATCAAAAAAGTGAAGGTGCTGCCGATTGCCGCCGGGTTTGACGAGGGGATCGATCTTTTCAAAAAGCTGATTCGCGAGGCGGTGGAAGAGGCCGGGAGCGCAGGGGTGAAGTAAGAATTCGCCCTGGTTGGGGTAGGGAAAAAGAATTAATACGTATAGGTATTATTCTGTTGCCAACCCGCCCGGTCTCATCAATAGTTGCCCGTACAGGAGAACTTTCGGCCCGACGGCCGGAATTCAACTATTGCTTTCAGGATTATGAAGCTTTCAATTCGAAATGCGGTGGTCCTTGCGTTTCTTGGCTCTTCCCTTTTCTCATCTCCCGCGTCTTCGGCCGCCCCCGTGGCAGGCTGGTTGGAATGGCGCGGTCCGGAGCAATCCGGCATTTCCAGGGAGACCGGCTTGCCCGACGAGGTCGATCCGGCCCACCCGCTTTGGACCGCGGATTTTCCCGGATCTTCAACCGCGGTCGTGGCGAACGGCCACGTCTACATCATCGGTTATGTCGGCGAGGGGGCGGACTTGCAGGAGGGCATCGCCTGCTTTGATGCCGAAACCGGCAAAGAACTGTGGCGGCATCTCTACAACGATTACCTGAGCGACATCATTTACCAACGCTATGCCACGTCGAGCGCCGCGGTGGATCCTGAGACCGGAAACGTCTACATGCAGGGGACCCAGGGAACTTTGGCGGCTTTCACTCCGGATGGCAAAGAGCTTTGGACGATTCCGATGATGGAGCTTTACGGGCGCCTCACATTTCCGAACGGCCGCACCGCCTCCCCGGTGATTGACCAGGACTTGGTGATTACCCGCGGCATTACAGCCAACTGGGGAGCGAACGGCCCCGCGGGCGATCGCGTTTACGCGTTCGATAAGCGGACCGGCGAACTGGTGTGGGCGAGCGGAGATGGCCAGCGTCCGATGGACAGCTGCTTTGCCCGCCCTTACCTCACCTTTCTGGACGGCAAGCGCGTGTTCATTACCAGCACGGGCGATGGCAGCATTTTCTGCGGCAACGCCAGAACGGGCGATCCGCTTTGGGTCATACCGATCGCAAAAGCGGGCATCAACCCCTCGGTGCTGGTGCACAACAATGACAAAGTGATCGCCATTTATGGAACGCCTTACGAACCGGGCCAGCTGATTGCGCTGAAGATTCCGCATGTGCGGCCAACAAACAACCTGCCGGTGGTGGTGGAGCGGAGCCAGGTGGAATTGTGGAACAATCCGCTCTCGACCTCGGCCAGTTCCCCGATTCTCGTGGGTGACCGAATCTACGTGGTGAGTGAAAAAGGAAACCTTTGCTCAGTCGACGTCAATACGGGCCAGATCGTGTGGCAGATGGCGATTGGAATCGAGCAGCGTAATTCCTGCCCGCTCTATGCGGATGGCAAGCTCTACGTGCCGATGCTCGACGACCCGAAAACCAAGGCGGAATCTGGCGAGACCGGGACGAAAGGAGCTTTCTATATCATTCGCCCGGGGCCGGACAAAGGAGAGATTCTGTCGCACGTGGCGCTGGATGGTAATTGCCAGGGCACGCCGACCGCCTACAACGGCAAGGTCTACATGCAGACCAAGAAGAAGCTCTATTGCTTCGGCAAGAAGGGCAACAATCCGGGCGCGCCCAAGCCGTCTGCTGAAGCGTGGCCGAAGCCGGGCCCTGCTGCTCAATTGCAGATCATTCCTTCCGAGGTGCTTTTGATGGCCGGGGAGAGCCGTTCGGTGCGCGTCCGCTCGCTCGACGCCAACGGCTTTGTGGTGCAGGAGAACATCGATCCGAAAACGGTGAAATTTGAAAGCTACATCCCCCCGACCGCGCGCGTGCGGGCTGCCATGAAGGCGAAGTTCCAGGGGGAGAAGATCGTGGCGGATTCGGATTCTGTCGGATCCGCGGGCGCGTTCCAGGCCACGCTCGGCGGGCTCAAGGGCGTGATGCGCGGGCGCGTGATGCCGGCACTCCCGCTGAAAGAAGATTTTGAAGAGTTTAAGCTCTCGGAGACGACCACGAATACGGTCGAGCAGCCGACGCCCTTCGCCTATCCGCCTCTGCCGTGGATCGGCGCTCGCTTCAAGTTTGATGTGCGGGAGAAGGATGGCAACAAGGCGCTCGTGAAGACGATCGACAACCGCTTTTTCCAGCGAGCGACGATGTTCATCGGGCCGCCGGACCTGAGCAACTACACCATCGAAGCGGATGTGATGAGCGAAGGCTCGAAGCGCAAGATGTCGGAGGTGGGCTTGATCTGTCAGCGCTATATGATCGTGCTGAAGGGCAATGACCAGAAGTTGGAGGTGAGTTCAAATTTTGAACGGCTGCGCGTTCCGGCCCAGAATGAACCCTCCAATTTTAAATGGAGCCCAAACATTTGGTATCACCTCAAAGCCCGGGTGGACTACCAGCCGGACGGGAGCGGGATTGTCCGGGCGAAAGCCTGGAAGAAAGGCGAGCCCGAACCGGATGGCTGGTTAATGGAGGTGCCCCACAAAACGGCGCATAAACAGGGGGCTCCCGGCTTGTTTGGTTTCGCGCCGCAGGATATGCGCGTCTACATTGATAACGTGCTGGTGACAAAGAACAATTAAGAGCGAGTCATGAAAAGAGTTGCGATTACTGCCGGTTTATTGAGTGCGTTTGTCCTGGCCGGGACTTCATTGGGCGAGGACTGGCCCCAGTGGGGCGGGCGTCCCACCCGCAACATGTATTCCGCGGAGAAGGGCCTGCCGGACCGGTTTGATCCGGGCAAACCGAAGAAAGGGACGGAGGAGATTGATCCCAGCACGACGAAGAATGTGAAGTGGGTGGCGAAGCTGGGTTCGCAGAGCTACGGCAACGTGACGATCGCCGGGGGCAAAGTGTTTGTCGGAACGAATAACGATTCCCCTCGCAATTCACGGGACGAAGGCGATCGAAGCATCCTGATGGTGTTCGATGAAGCCACCGGCAAGTTCCTCTGGCAGCTTGTTGTGCCGAAACTCGCCTCGGGCAAGGTGAATGACTGGGAAAATCTCGGCTTGCTCTCTTCTCCCACGGTTGAGGGAGATCGCGTCTACCTGGTGACCAGCCGATGCGAAGTGATCTGCCTTGACGTGAACGGAATGGCCAACGGCAACCAGGGTTTTCAGGATGAAGCCCAGTATTTCGCCGGGCCGGGCAAGCCGAAAGTAAAAGTCGGAGAGACCGACGCGGATATCATCTGGGTCTATGACATGATCAATGAGTTGGGCGTGTTTCCGCATAACGCTTCGAACTGTTCCGTCCTGCTGGTCGGCGATATTCTTTACACCTGCACCTCCAATGGACAGGACTGGACCCACTCGAACATCCCGTCGCCCCTTTCTCCGAGCTTTATCGCCTTGAACAAAAACACCGGGGAATTCCTCGGAGAAGATGAGGCGAAGATCGGCCAGCGCATTTTCCACGGGCAATGGAGTTCACCTTCCACCGGCGTGGTCAACGGCCGGCCCCTGGTTTTCTTCGGCGGCGGTGACGGTTTCTGCTATGCCTTCGATCCGAAGCCGGTCAAGAGTGACGACACCAGCCTGCTGAAGAAGGTTTGGTGGTACGACGGCAATCCGCCGGAATATCGCGTCAAGGACGGGAAGCCAGTCCGCTATCCCTCGGCTGAAGGCCCCAGCGAAATCAACGCTACGCCTGTCTTGTGGAAGAATCGCGTTTATGTCGCCATTGGCCAGGATCCGGAGCACGGCGAAGGCATCGGCAACTTGAACTGCATCGATGCGACGAAGGAAGGCGACGTGACCAAAACCGCCAAAATCTGGAACTTTTCCAAGATCAACCGCAGCATTTCCACTGTCTCGATCACCCCGGATGGCCTGTTGTTCATCGGTGATTTTTCCGGCTTCGTTTATTGCTTGAACGCGGACACGGGTGAACTTTATTGGACCTACGACATGAAGGCCCATATGTGGGGTTCGACCATGGTTGCGGATGGCAAGGTTTATGTCGGGGACGAAGACGGCGATCTGGTCGTGCTCGCGGCGGACAAGACCAAGAAAGTCATCAGCGAGGCCAACCTCGGCGCGCCGGTTTACTCCACGCCGGTCATCGCCAATGGGGTCCTTTATATTTCCAGTAATACGCACCTCTATGCGTTTTACGACGAGGCCCGCGCGAAAGCGGTCGGTGACCAGCCGAAGCGCATCGACCTCAAAAAATAAACCCGAAACCCAAAAAGAATGCTGACGGCGCTCAGAGATGAGCGCCCATAGAAATTTTCATGAACATCGATCCCGCTCTCCAACCCGCGATCAAAGCCGCCCAAGAAAAGCTCGAGGCGCATCTCAAGCAAATCATTGATTGGCATTTCTCGCCTGAGACCGGTTGCCCGTTCTGGCTCGACTGGGCGAAAAAGGCCGGCTGGGATCCGCGGAAGGAGATTCGCTCCTTCGCGGACATGAACAAATTTCCGCATTTCCAGGATGAGTGGCTGCGCGACCTCCAGAATGAGGTCTGGGTGCCTGCCCAGTACAAGGGGCGTCCCTTCAATATTTTCGAAACGGGCGGCACGACGGGGATGCCCAAGCAGCGCATCGGCTGGGAGGATTACAAGATTGATTATAGCGAGTTTTCGGAACGGATTTCCGACGAGCATTTTCCCCGCAATCATTACTGGCTGATGGTTGGGCCAACCGGCCCCCGGCGTCTGCGTTTAGCCATTGAGCACCTGGCCAACGTGCGCGGTTGTTCCTGCTATTTCGTGGACCTGGATCCGCGCTGGGTGAAGAAGGTCATTTCTAATAAGCAATTCGACCAGGCGCGCGCCTACATGGACCACGTGGTGGATCAGGCGGTGACAATTCTGAAGCATCGCAAGGTCAGCGCCCTGTTCACCACACCGAAGCTGCTTGAGGCGCTGGGAGAGAAGATTAACCTGTGGGATGCTGGCATTCGGGGCGTTTTCTGCGGCGGCACGACCATGAGCCCGCAGTACACCCGCTTTCTCGTCGAGGAAGTCCTCGAGAACCGAATCGGGTTTGCGCCGACCTACGGCAATACCTTGATGGGTCTGGCGGCGAGCCGGCCGTTGCGTCCCGAGGACAATTTCTCGATCACCTACCACTCGCCGCAGCCGCGCGCGGTGCTGCGGATCGTGAATCCGAATAAAACGGACGAGCTGAAGGGCTACGGCGAATGGGGCCGGGTTGAACTCACGACGCTCACGCGGGAGTTTTTTATGCCGCGCTTCCTGGAACGGGATGAGGCCATCCGTCGTGAACCTTGCCAGCTTTATCCTTGGGACGGCGTCGCTGAAGTGCGCCCGTTCGGAGCCATGGAGAAGAATATCGTCGAAGGTGTATACTAAGCAGCAGTCATGAGCATTCCGCATCTACCCGCCCTCCGGCGCGGCCGGCCTTACGAAAGCCTCGACAAGGCGCCGCTGGTCGACCATCGCACCGGGAATCCGTTGGTGTCGATCAGCCAGGTCAACGCCGGCATCATTCGCAAGGACATGGCGCGCATTGCGGAGTCGCGCGCGGTGCTCAAGCGGTTCTCGGTGGCGCAAATGCTGGAGCTCTGCGCGCGGGCGGGCGAACAGTTTCTGCAGGCGACACTGCCGCTAGGCGACAAAGGCCACACTCAATCGCCGCAGGAATATCTCGAGACGCTTTCGCGGACCAGCGGCCTGCCCTACAACATGGTGCGCCGCAACATGAACAAGATCAATGACTCCCTCGTGCACATGCGGGAGGTGTTGAATGGATTGACGCGCGGCCTGCCTTTGGAGGTTATCGACAAAGGGATCGGGGAGCAGAACGGCAGCACGGTTTGCTTTTACCCTCGCACCGCGTCTCTCGGCGTGGTCATGCCGAGTAATTCGCCGGCGGTGAATTCCCTCTGGCTGCCTGCGATCGCGCTCAAGATTCCGGTGATTATTAAGCCGGGGCGGGAGGAGCCTTGGACCCCCTACCGATTGATTCAGGCGTTCATTGCGGCTGGCTGCCCTGCAGAGGCTTTCGGTTTTTATCCGACGGATCACGAGGGCTCCGGCGAGATTCTGAAATCCTGCGGCCGGGCCTTGATTTTTGGCGATAAGAACACCACGGCTCAATACGCGAATAACCCGAATATTCAGGTGCATGGTCCGGGCTATAGCAAAGTGCTGATCGGCGAAGATGAAATTGAACGTTGGCCTGATTTCATCGACCTGATGGCCGGGGCTATTTCAGAAAACGGCGGACGCAGTTGCATTAATGCATCGGCCGTGGTGGTCCCGCGCTTTGCCAATGAAATCGCCGAGGCTCTGGCGAAGAAACTCGGGCCGGTGGCCCCGGTCCCGGCGGCAGACGAGAATGCCAGGCTTTCCGGCTTCGCGAATCCCAAAATGGCCGAGTTTATTGATGCCACGATTGAGGATGGCCTGAAGACTCCGGGAGCGGAGGATGTGACGGCGAAATACCGGAACGGTCCTCGCAAGGTCTCGTTCGAGGGCGGCACCTACATGCGGCCGACCATCGTGCGTTGTGATTCATTCAACCATCCTCTCTCGAACAAGGAGTTTCTCTGCCCTTACGCCAGCGTGGTCGAGGTTCCGCAGAGCAAGATGCTGGAACAGATCGGCTATTCATTGGCGGTGACGGCGATTACCCGCGACAAGAATTTCATCGAGTCACTCATGGAATGCACCTGGATCGACCGCTTGAATATCGGGCCGATTTCAACGATGAAAGTTTCCTGGAGCCAGCCGCATGAGGGGAACATGTTCGAATTCCTCTATAAGCGGCGTTCGATCGAGTTGGCCAACCCGTGATGGCTTTTTCGTGAATCCCAAGGGCCTTTCCGCGCGTCTGATGCTGTGTCGATGACTCTTGCAAGCTCCACCGCCACAGCACCGATGCCGCTCAGCAGCCTGGCGGAATTCGATCATCAGCCCCGCGTCCGATTGGTGTTCGGGCCGGGAACGGCAATGCGGGTGGGGGAGTTGGCCCGAGAGTATGGCGGTCGCCGAATCCTTCTTGTGACCGACCCGGGGATCGTTGCCGCCGGACATGCCGGCCGAATTCAGGGTTGTCTGGAGGCGGCGGGACTCGAAGTCACGGTTTTCGGCAAGGCCGATCAGAATCCGACCACCAGCACCATTAATCGCTGTCTCGAAGTCGCCGCCCCGCGGAAAGTGGATTTCATTATCGGGCTTGGAGGCGGGAGTGCCCTCGATACGGCGAAAGGATGCAATTTCATTCTCACGAACGGCGGTCGCATTCAGGATTACTGGGGGACGGGCAAGGCCGCCAAGCCTATGTTGCCCCTGTTCGCCATGCCCACCACCGCCGGCACTGGGAGTGAGTGCCAATCCTACGCGCTGATTGCGGATGAGAAAACTCACGCCAAGATGGCCTGCGGCGATCCGAAGGCCGCGCCAAAAGTGGCCATTCTTGATCCGGAGCTGACCGTCTCGCAGCCGCGCGGCGTCACGGCTTGCACGGGCATCGACACGATCACCCATGCGGTGGAAAGCGCCGTGGCCACCCGGCGCAACGCGCTTTCACTGATGTACGCGCACGAGGCATTCATGTTGAGCGTGGCCAGTTTTCCAGAGGTGCTGCGGACGCCACGGGACCTCCAAGCCCGGGGCCGCATGCAACTGGCCGCGGCGTTCGCGGGCATTGCCATCGAGAACAGCATGCTTGGTGCGGCTCATTCGGCGGCCAATCCGTTGACGGCGCACTACAACGTCGTTCATGGCATCGCGGTCGGCGTGATGCTGCCGCATGTCGTTCGCTTTAACGCCGAAGATCCCCAGGCTCGCCGGGCCTACGCGGAACTGGCTTCTGCCCCCGAGCTGGCCTGCGTGAGCGAAGGGGAGGATTACGCGGTGGAAGTCCTGGTGCGCAGGATCGAAGCCTTTCTGAACCTGGCTCAAATGCCCCGTTCCCTCCGGGAATGCGGGGTTAAGGAATCTGATTTGCCGATGCTCGCGGCGGAAGCCGCCCAGCAATGGACGGCGAAATTTAATCCGCGTCCTGTCTCTCAGATGGACTTTATCTTGCTCTACAAGAAAGCTTTAGAGCAACCGCGGGCCGAGTCCTGCGACTAGGCGGCGGGCGGCGGTCCGGCCTGCGTTCAATAAAGGACTGTTCTCTAACAAAATTCGGCGAGCAGCCGTTGTGGTGAAGAGTTATTTCTTGCTCAGCTTATGTCAATTTTAGCGCACAAGCGTCGAGAAAAAAACCGCGGCATCGCCTCCGCCCGTCCGCTGTTTAAGTTCTTTCATCCGGACGCGGTGGCGGTGATCGGCGCCACTGAAACCGCCGGAGCCGTGGGCAGCACTGTTTTCCAAAATCTCGCTTCCAGCGGTTTCAAAGGCCGGCTCTACCCGGTCAATCCCAAGCGGCCTTCCATTCGCGGTCACAAGGCCTATCCGAGCATCGCAGCGGTTCCAGAAGAAGTGGACCTTGCGGTGGTGGTCACTCCCGCCCAATCGGTGCCCGACGTGATCCGGCAATGCGCGGAGGTTGAGATCGAAAACACTGTGATCATTTCGGCCGGTTTCAAGGAAATCGGGGCGGCGGGCGCGCAGTTGGAACAGGAGGTTTTGGCCGAAGCCCGCCAGGCGCGCATGCGCATCATCGGTCCCAACTGTCTCGGCATTATGGCCCCGCATTTCGGCTTGAACGCGACGTTCGCGAAGGGGATGGCCAAGCCCGGAAGCATCGGGTTCATCAGCCAAAGCGGCGCGCTCTGCACCGCGATCTTGGATTGGAGTTTCGGGGCAAATGTCGGATTCAGCGCGTTTGTGTCGATCGGTTCCATGCTCGATGTGAGCTGGGGCGACCTCATCCACTATCTTGGGGATGATCCGCAAACCAAGAGCATCGTCTGCTATATGGAGACGATCGGCGACGCGCGGTCTTTTCTCTCGGCGGCACGGGAGGTGGCTCTGACCAAGCCGATTATTGTCATCAAAGTGGGCGAAACGGAAGCGGCCGCCCGCGCGGTTATTTCGCACACCGGCTCACTGACCGGAAGCAACGATGTTTTGGATGCCGCGTTCCGGCGGGTCGGCGTCCTTCGAGTCCGAACGATTGAAGAGCTGTTCGACATGGCGGAGGTGCTCGGCAAACAACCGCGGCCGAGAGGTCCCCGCCTCGGCATTTTGACGAACGCGGGCGGTCCGGGCGCTCTGGCGACCGACATGCTGGTGCGCAACGGTGGCAGGCTGGCCGACCTTTCCGACACCACCCTCAAAAGCCTGAACGAACTGCTGCCGCCCTTCTGGAGCCATAACAATCCGGTGGACGTGCTGGGCGATGCCAAGGCAGGCCGCTACGGGGAGGCGCTCCAAGTCCTGACCCATGAGCCGAATTCCGACGGAACATTAGTGATTCTGACGCCCCAGGACATGACGGAGCCGACGGAGACCGCCAAAGCGCTGGAACCATTTGCGCACACGGGCAAGCCGATCCTCGCCAGCTGGATGGGGGGCGTGAACGTGGAGGAAGGCCGGCGGGTGCTCGCCGCCGCCCAGATTCCGAGTTTCAACTATCCTGATCAGGCCGCGCGCGCCTTCGTGTATATGTGGCGCTACAGCGAGAATCTGCGGAGCATTTACGAAACTCCGGCCATTCCGGGCGGGAACACCGTGGATCATCATCCCCGCAAGGCCGCGCAGATTATTTCCGACGCTCGCAGCGCCGGACGGACCGTGCTGACGGAGGTGGAGTCCCACCAGGTTTTGCAGAGCTACGGGATACCCACGGTGCAAACCCGGGTGGCGCACAAAGTGGAAGAGGCGCTGCAGGCTGCGGAAAGGTTTGGCTATCCCGTGGTGCTCAAGCTGCATTCCAAGACGATTACGCATAAGACCGACGTGGGCGGCGTGCTGGTGAACATTCGCAGCGCGGACGAGGTGCGCCGGGGCTACGAACAGATCCAGCGTTCCGTGACCGAGCGGGCCGGGGCGGAACATTTTCAGGGCGTCACCATCGAGCCGATGATCAACACCCGGGACGGTTATGAGCTGATCCTGGGCAGTTCGATCGATCCGCAGTTTGGGCCGGTGATGCTTTTTGGAACCGGCGGCCAGTTGGTGGAAGTGTTCAAGGATCGATCACTGGGCCTGCCGCCCTTGAACACCACACTGGCCCGGCGCGTGATTGAAAACACTCGAATTTTCGAAGCGCTCAAAGGGGTGCGCGGGCGCCCTCCGGTCGATCTGGCGGCGCTGGATGAGTTGCTCGTTCGATTCAGTTGCCTCATTATCGAGCAGCGTTGGATCAAGGAAATTGATATTAACCCGCTTTTGGCATCGGCCAAGGATATCGTGGCCCTGGATGCCAGGATCGTTCTGCAGCCCGCGGATATGCCGGAACAGAAACTGCCTACGGCGGCGATTCGCCCGTACCCAGTCCAATACGCGCACGCGGTGCGGTTGAAAGATGGGTCGAGCGGCACGATCCGGCCGATCCGGCCGGAGGATGAACCGCTAATGATCCGATTTCACCAGGGGCTCTCGGCCAGCAGCGTTTATTACCGTTACTTCGGCATGCTCAAGCTGGAGGAGCGCATCTCGCACGAGCGTTTGGCGCGGATTTGTTTCAACGATTATGACCGGGAGATCGCGCTGGTGCTGGAACGGCAGGCGCCCGGTTCGAAGAGCCATGAGATTCTCGCCGTGGCGCGGCTTTCGAAAGTGTTTGGCACGAATCAGGCCGAGTTCGCGATCATTGTCACCGATCAATGGCAAAAGCAGGGATTGGGCGGCGAGCTGACGCGGCGCGCGCTGGAAGTGGCGCGGGCAGAGAAGCTGGACCGGTTGCGCGTCGTCGTGCTGCCAGAGAATCGGGAAATGCTGCGCCTGGCGGAGCGTTACGGCTTCAAAGTGACCCAATCGAGCGATGGCGAAGTGATTGCGGAGCTGGCTTTCAACTAAGGTGGCCCCAACTAACAAATGCGGGGAAGCTGTTCCCCGCTCAGCATGGGCAGCACGCGCCTGACCCCGATCCGCGATCGAAGCGTGACCAGGCCGCGGCTTTCGGCGGAAACCCGGCCAACGACACGGGCTCCTTCGGATACTGCGTGGCGGCGCAGAATCTCCAGAGTTTTTTCGGTTTGATCCGCAGGCACAAAAGCCATGAAACGACCTTCGTTCGCCACGGACAAGGGATCCAGTCCGAGCAATTCACAGGCGCCGCGCACATCGTCCCGAACCGGAATGAGGCTTTCCTCAAGATCGATTTGGCAGCCGACGGCCGCCGCGAGTTCGTTGGCGGCGCTGGTCAGTCCGCCGCGGGTCAGGTCGCGAAGGCAGTGAATCGTAATCCCGCCCTGCAGCAAGGCCAGCACGGGCGAGTGCAAAGGCGCACAATCACTCTCGATGGCCGTTTCGAACTGCAGCCCCTCTCGGACCGAGAGAATAGCCATGCCGTGGCGGCCGAGATCGCCGCTAACAATAACGCTGTCCCCGGGCTGGATCGCGCCCGGCGCTATCTCCAGGGCGGTTTCTATTACGCCGATTCCCGAAGTGGAAATGAAGAGTGAGTCTCCCTTGCCCTTGTCCACCACTTTGGTGTCTCCCGTCACCACTTCGACTCCGGCGTCGGCCGCGGCGTCGCGCATCGAGCCGACGATCCGCCGCAGGGCCTCGAAGGGAAGTCCTTCCTCGAGGATGAAGGCGCAACTGATCCAGCGCGGCCGAGATCCAGCCATTGCCAGATCATTAATCGTGCCGCAGATCGCCAGCTTTCCGATATCGCCGCCCGGAAAGAAAAGCGGGCGCACGACATAACTGTCCGTCGTAAAAGCGATCCGCTGCGGGCCGAGCGAGAGGACCGCGGCATCGTGCTGTTGCTCCAGGGCTGGATTGGAAAAGGCGGGGAGGAAAACGCTTTGAATCAACTGCTGGGTCAAACGCCCGCCGCCCCCATGGCCCAGAGTGACTTCTGAGTGGCCGAGCGGGATCGGGCAAGAGAGGTTGGAGTTTTGCACGGGATAAATGGGTCAGGCGCCGACCTGTTGACCGCGGTAATGGTAATAGGCCGCACAGGCTCCTTCGCCCGAAACCATCGGGGCGCCGAGCGGATGCTCCGGGGTGCAGCGCGTGCCAAAAGCCGCGCATTCGCGCGGCTTTTTGCTTCCTTGCAGGACCAGGCCGGCAATGCAATCAACCGGCTCATCGGTTCGCGCTGCGTTCAGGCAGAATTTCTTTTCAGCGTCAAACGCGGAGAATTCCGCGTTCAATCCCAAGCCGCTGGACGGTATTTCGCCGAGCCCGCGCCACCGGCGGTGGACCACCCGGAAGACGCGCCGGATCAGATCCTGCGCCGGTTTGTTCCCCTCGCGGCGCACCGATCGCGAATATTGATTCTCGACTTCCGCTCGCCCTTGTTCGAGTTGGCGGACCACCATCAGCAACCCCTGCAGGATATCCACGGGTTCAAAGCCGGTCACCACAATGGGCGTTCGACGCGATCGTGCGATGGGAATGTATTCCTCCCAGCCCATCACCGTGCAGACGTGGCCGGCGGCCAGAAAGCCGTGCACCTGGCAGGACGGAGAGGCGAGCAAAGCTTCCATGGCCGGCGGCACGAGCACGTGGGAAACGAGCATGGAAAAATTAACGAGGCCGTGCTGGAGGGCCTGAAAGACCGCCATGGCCGTCGCGGGCGCGGTGGTTTCAAAGCCTACGGCGAAAAAGACCACTTCACGGGCCGGGTGTTCCCGGGCGATTTTCAGAGCGTCCAGCGGCGAATAAACAATGCGCACGTCCGCTCCCCGCGCTTTGGCTTGGAGGAGATCGGTCTGGCTGCCCGGCACGCGCAGCATGTCCCCAAAGGAGGTCAGGATGACTTCCGGCCGCTGGGCGATTTGAATTGCCTGGTCGATTTTTTCCAGAGGCGTGACACAGACCGGGCAGCCCGGGCCGTGAATAAGAGCCAGGCCGCAAGGCAGCATTTGGTCGATGCCAAACTTTACGATCGAGTGGGTCTGCCCGCCGCAAAGCTCCATCACGTTCCACGGGCGGGTGGCGGTCCGTTGGATTTCCCGGGCCATCTGCTGGGCGAGCACGCCGTCGCGATATTCGTCCAGGTGTTTCATGTCCCGGAGCGCTTGGGCGGGGGCGATGCTTCCATTTCCCCGAGCTCATCCATTTCCTGCAAATATTCTAGAGTTTTGCGCGCTTCCTCTTCGTCGACCCGGCTCAGGGCAAAGCCGACATGCACGATCACGTAGTCTCCGGGCCGGGCTTCGGGCACAAAGGCGAGCGAAGCTTCTTTGAGGATTCCGCCAAAATTCACGAGTCCCACCCTGTCGAGGGGATCGTCGCCGCGAATTCTTTCGATCTTACCTGGTATGGCCAGACACATGGCTGGAGTGGAGCGCGGCGGCGATTTGACCGAGAGAGAGGCCGCCGTCATTCGGAGGGACCTGCCGATGCCAGAAGGGAGCAAAGCCTGCGCTTCGCAATCGGGTAACGGCTCTTTCGGTGAGCCGCCGGTTTTGGAAGCACCCTCCGGACAGGCAAACCTGTCGCTGGCCGATGCGGCGGGCGATTTCTACGAGAGCAGCCGCCAGCCAATCGTGGAATAAGGCGGCGATGGAGGGAATGGGCTCGCCCGCGGAGAGAGCCTCTAATATCCGAGACACTAGAGGCGACCAATCCACAACGGCCGGATTTTTGCCGTTGACGGCCGGAGCAGCGGAAAAGCTTCCGACCGGGTCGCAGGCGGCGAATTCAAGATCCATCGCTGCTTGGCCTTCGAAGGAATTGTGCTGGCACAGCCCGCAGAGCGCGGCGACGGCGTCAAAGAGCCTGCCGACGCTTGAGGTGCGCGGACAATTTACTCCTCGTTCCAGCATTGAGCATAACATTTTCGCTTCGGTGGCGTGGAAAGTCGAGCGGAGTTCACCGGGAGCCCGTTCGAGCCAGGCTGGGCCAAAAGCCTCAAATAGCAGGCCCGCCGCCGCATAGCGTGGTTCCCGGGCCGCCTTGTCGCCGCCGGGCAACGGGAAAGAGCGGAAGTGCGCGCAGCGTTCCAATCTTGTTTCTGTCACGAGAAAAAATTCCCCGCCCCAGATCGTTCCGTCAGTGCCCAGCCCATTGCCGTCCCAAGCCACTCCCAGTAGTGGAGGACGAAGGTGATTTTCCGTGAGGCAGGCGAAGACGTGGGCGACATGGTGCTGCACAGGACTCCAGGGCGCACCCTGGTTCTGTGCTTCGATCGTCGAGAGGTAATCCGGGTGCAGATCACACACTACCAGGCCGGGGCGTGCTTCGTAGAGGTTCTCCAGAGAGCGCACGGTGGATCGGAAGGTTTGAAGGCCGCGTTCGTTTTCCAGGTCCCCGATATGCTGGCTGATGAAGGCATGGCCGTCTACCGCCAGCGCAATCGTGTTCTTCAGTTGCCCTCCGGTCGCAAGGATCGGCGTGGCTCTGGGCGGGACTTCGATCGGCAGGGGCGCGTAGCCACGGGCGCGCCGGAGCAGCATCTCGCGTCCGACGGTGATGATGGCCACCGAGTCATCCATCGGGCGGACAATCGGGCGGTTGTGGACGAGGAAGAAGTCCGCGATGCCCCGCAGGCGTTCAACCGCTTCATGTTCGTCGGTGCAAATTGGCTCTTCGCTGAGATTCCCGCTCGTGGCTACGACTGGGGCGCGCAATTCCTGGAGGAGCAGATGGTGCAGGGGAGTCGAGGGCAGCATGACGCCCAGGCGGGGATTTCCGGGCGCCACCCCCGCGTAAGCGGACGAGTGTTGGCGCCGATCGAGCAGGACGATGGGCGCCTGAGGTGAAAGCAGGAGATCAGCTTCCAATTTCGAAATCTGGCAGTCCCGGCCAGCGCTTTCGATCGATTCAAGCATGAGGGCGAACGGCTTTTCTTCGCGATGTTTGCGTTTTCGCAGGCGCTCGACCGCGCTGGCGTCGTGCGCCAGCACCATCAGGTGGAATCCGCCGAGTCCTTTGACGGCGACGATGCTGCCGCGTTGCAACTCCTGGGCGGCCGCTGGCAAGGCTTCTTCGTGCGTGTGCATTCGCTGTCCGGATTCATCCCAGAATTCCAGATGAGGTCCGCAGCGGGGGCAGGCATTGGGTTGGGCATGGAACCGGCGATCCGCTGGGTTCCGGTATTCTGCTTCGCAATCAGCGCAGAGCCGGAAACGATGCATCGAGGTGTTCGCCCGATCATAGGGCAGCGCCTGGATGATGCTGAAGCGCGGGCCGCAATGGGTGCAGTTAATGAAAGGATAGCGGTAGCGGCGGTCGAAAGGATTTCGGAGTTCCTGGAGGCAAGTGGCGCAGACGGCGATGTCGGGCGGCGCGAGAGCAGTCCTCTTGTCCGGCAGGCCGCCAGACGAGCGGATTTCGAATTGCACATGCCCTAGGGGCGCCGTCCAGGATGCGGATCCGATCTCCACCCGGCTGAGCGGCGGAGCCTCTGCCTGCAACCGCTGCAGAAACCGGTGCAGGATTGGTTCGGGTCCGTCCAGCTCGATCGTGACTCCGGTGTTAGAGTTGCGAATCCAGCCCGCCAGATTTAGCTCGCTGGCCAGACGGTAAACGAACGGCCGGAAGCCAACCCCTTGAACGACGCCGACCACGTCGAGGCGCAGGCCGACCCGGCTTCCAGGGGCCGGGGACCGCAGAGCAGCTGTCCCGCCCTTTGTCATCCCGGGGCGGGATCGCGGGTCTGGCGAAGGAAGTTTCTCAGCCGGCCGTTCACTGCAAGGATTTGAGGAGATCGGCCGCCTTCTTTTGGGTGGATTCGTTCTTCGATTTGGCCAGAGCGATTTGCAGCGCTTTGACACGAGCTTCCTTCGAGGCTCCTTCCAGATTCTTCGCTCCGGCGACGCTGGCCAGGGCGAGGCTCGATTCCTCAGCCAGGGCCGGATCGTCCGCCAGCGGTTGGAGCAGCTCGAGGCTTCGTCCATGCGGGATGCCGCCGAGCGTGGAGACGGCCAGCCGTTTTTCCTGCGGAAGTTGCAGCAGAGGCAACAGGCGTTCGATGGCGGCAACTTTGTCACCATTGCCCAGTTTCTTGTTCTCCTGCAGATGGAGGAGGTAGCCGCGCGCTCCCTGGATTTTGTACGCCGGCTTGCGGCCATTTTTCACCAGGTTCAGGAGCGGTTCGGCGACGCTCGCGTCGTCGGGCCAGTTATTCGGCCAGGTGGCGAGAAGCCCCACCGCTTCGTCCTGCACGCTGTCTTCGGAATCATTGATGGCCGATGTGACTGCGGCCAGTGCATCCGGACCACCCATTGCGGCCAGGACGCGGAGTCCGATTTCACGGAGGGCGCTTTCGCTGTTCTTTGCCAGGGGCAGGACAGCAGCCAGCGCCTTGGAACCGCTCCTTCCACCGATCGCGGTCAAAGCCGCTTCGATGCCGGCGCGGTCATTTTCATCCTGTGTTTTGGAAAGCAATTGCGCGAGATCGCCGACTTGCTGGGCGGTGCCCAGCGTGTTCAAAGTCGCAAAGGCGGCGCGGCGGACGCCGGGGTCTGCATCGGTGGTGCTCGACAGGACCGCGGGAAGGGCGGCGTGAATCCGGCGGAGAGCCGCCAGTTCGATGATGACTTGCCGGGTTTTGCCGGTGGCGCCGGACAGCCGGTTGGCCAGGGCATCATCGACGGCCTTTCCTTCCATGCGGGTAAGGGTGGCTTTGGCGGGCTGGGCAATGTCCGCATCCGCGCCGGCCGCCGCGCTCAACAGTACTGGCACGGCGGAGAGATCCCCGAAACGATCCAGCAACCCGAGGGAGGCGATGCGAGTGGCCTTCGCGCCTTTTTCGGCGGCTTGAAGCAGTTTCGGCAGGACGGCTTCATCATGCCGGTCGGACAGGGCGAGCAACAGCATCACTTGACGCTCGGCATCGGCTTGGTCCATTTCCGCGCCAATCGCTTCGGTGACGGCACGGCCTTTGAGCTCGCGGGCGGTGCGGAGGCCCATGCCGAATTCAGCGCGATTCGGGGAACGAAGCTGCTCCAGGAGGAGCGGAAGGCCACCGGTCTGGCGGGCAAGGATCGCTCCCCGAGTGGCTTCGAGGCGGCGCTGAGTCGACACGCCCGCTTTGTTGCGCACCGCGTCGTAGAGCGACGCTGCGTCGGTGAAGCGTCCATCTTGCAGGAAGCGTTCCGCGCAAAGTACGCACCCCTCCGAGATGGCTGGCAGCAAGTCCGTTTTCGCGGCTGCGAGCGATTGACCGAGAACCTTGGACGCTCCGCTCCCGCCGATATTGCCCAGAGCGGCGGCCGCCGACGCCACAACGTCGGGATTGGCATCCGTCAGCCGGGCCGAGAGTGAATCCACCGCCTTTTGATCGCGCCGAACACTGATGGAGTTCATCGCGCCGATCAGCAGATTTCCCTCGAGTTTTGGCAGTGCGTTGCGCAGAGCCTCGTCCGCCTCGGGCCCGGGTATCGCTTCGAGCGCGATGCGGGCCCAGGATGCCAAATCCTTGTTTTCGAGCAGCGGCGCCAACGCCGGAACAGCTTCCTTGTCTCCGTAGATGGCTAGTTGTTTGCACGGAATCGCTTTTTCCGCGGGAGGCGCGTCCGATTTGAGAATGGCGATCAATTTGCGCTGTTTTTCTGCGGCGGATTCGCGATCGGCGGCCTGGCTGGCTGAGCTGAGCCCGAGCAGCAGGACGGCGCAGAGAAAAACCGGTGAGCTAAAACGCTGGGTGAGTTTCATGGCTGCCTTTCAATCGGGGTTTAGATAAGCCTCCAGGGTTCGCGAATAGCCTCGGAGCGGAGTCGATTGGCTTCCTCGTCGCCGATGAATTCGTTTTTCACCGGGTCGAACTGAACCTTGCGATTCAGGTAGAGAGCGACATTGGCCGCGTGGCAGGCGATGTGAGCCTGGCAGGCTACGTCCGCGTTGGCGCGCGTCTGCCCGCGCGAACGGACGCAGTCCAGGAAATTGCGGACGTGCAGGTCTGCTGGATAGCCCGCGATCTTGGCGCCCCGGCCAACCAGCAGCGTTGGATCGCTCGCGACCATTTCCGCGCTGTCACCGGTTTCGACCCAGCCGGTCTCGCCTTCGAAACGGACGGGACACGACCCGAGCGGGAGCCAGCCGTCATTGCGCAGGATCAGTTTCACTCCGTTGCCGTAGCGGGCGTGCAATTGGCCGTCTTTCGGCTCATATTCGACCGGGGCGGTGTCGTCGGCGTTGTTTGCCCACTGGCAGAGATCAACACAATGAGAACCCCATTCGAGACAGCCGCCGCCGACCAGGCCGCCCCCTTTCTCGAAGTTGAACCCGTCGAGCAGTTTCTTGTTGTAGGGCCGCCACGCGGCCGGCCCGAGATAAAGGTTCCAATCGACCTGGTCGCGGGGCGGTTCGGGCTCTTCGGCCAGCCAGCCGCTTTGGGTGGTGCCCAGGCCGCCCGGATGGGCGTGGAGAGTGTGGAGTTTTCCGAGTTTGCCAAATCGCGCGAGATCGATCGCGAACATGAAGTTCGGCAGGCTGCGCCGTTGCGTGCCTGCCTGGAAAACCCGTCCGGTCCGGCGGAAGACATCCCGCAACTGCAGGCTTTGCGCGATGTTTTTGGTGCAAGGCTTCTCGCAGTAGACATCCTTGCCGGCTTTGGCGGCCATGATCGCGGCCGTGGCATGCCAGTTGGGGCCCGTGGCGATTAGCACGGCATCGAGGTCCGGCCGGCCGAGCACTTCCTTCATGTCGATGACCGTGGCGCAATCGTGATTGCCATAATGCTCGTCCACCATTTTTTTTACGGCCTGGCGGCGTCCATATTGCACATCGGCCACGGTGACGAATTGGACGTCCGGTTGGGGCAGAAAACAGCTCAAGACGTAGCGCCCGCGGTTTCCGATCCCAATCCCGCCCATGACAATGCGCTCACTCGGCGCGACTCCGCCATCCCGGCCCAGCGTCGCGCCGCGCACGATCAACGGCGCGGCGGCGAAGGCAGCGCCCGCGCGCGCGGCCGCTTTCAAAAAGGCCCGGCGATTGAGGTGAGAAGGAGAGGCTTGCGAGTGGGAGGCGCCGCCGCCCAGCCGAGGTGTGCTCTTTTTCATGATGATAGTAGATCCTGTTAGATCAATTGGGCGCGGATGGCAACACCGCATTGTGCGCGTTTATTGCCGGAAACTTTGCGGAGATTGCAGACCGGCTGAACCGGGGCGCAGCCAGGGGCGGAAGCGGTCTGGGCGGCCGCTATTTCGCTGGCTGCCCGTAAACTTCGATTTCCTGGTAACAATTCAGAGCACTGAGATTGCTGCCCTTGGAATAGAAGCGGAGATACCGGGCGCGCAACCCGGGCTTCACGGGAATGAGTTTGCCTTGTTGCGTTTCGAAGTATTGGCGGTCAAATCCGATGCCGAGGCCCGCGGCGTTTTCCGTATCGTTGTTGAACAGGGTGGTGACATTCTCGATGAAATCCGGGTCGTCCGCCGTTTGCACAACGACGCTCCGGAACACTTGGAGAACCCGGTGATCGTGCCAGAACAGCACGGCGTAGATGTCGCAGACTTCGCCCAGGTCCAATTGCACCCACTGGACGCCGCGGCGCATCTCAACCACTTGATCGTCGAAAGCTTCCTTCTTGCCATCGGTGATCTGGGGCAGCAGGCCGGTCATGGGCCTCTTATCGCTGCTGGTCACTTTTTTGTTCAGGGCCACGTTCACCGCTCCTTTGGGCGCGAGGAATGCCGCTCGCGGCTTTTCTGGCGGTGGCTCGATATTGGCGCCTTTCGGCAGATCATCAGGAGTTCCCTTCAGCGTGGGAAGCGGCAGTTTCAAGGGGAGGGGAATGAGTTCCGAGTCGGCGGCTTGCAAGGGAGCGCCAAGGGCGAAAGCTGTCAGGGCGATGAGGGAGGTGAAGCGTGGTTTCATTTCAGAAAGAATCCGGGGAAAAGCCGTTTCGAACGGCCCAGGGGTGTCCGTGCGGGTGAATGGTTGCGGATGGCGATGCCACTCGTTTGAAAGTTAGATGGCGATGGAGCTGAGCGAATTCAATGGGACCAGCCTATTTCTCGATCTCGAAGCTTTCCAGAACCATATCGATCGAATTGACCGGTTTGACCTCGAGAGACCCGCATTTGGGACAGACTTCCGGCAGGTGTTTCCCGCGAAAAGTGTGCCGGCAGCTCGTGCACGCGAGAGTTGGGTCCACTTCGTGCAATTCCAGAATGGCTTCCTGGATGAGGGGATGCTCCTTTTTCACCACGTCGAAGCTGAACTGCACATGGTCGGCGCCGTGACTGGTGAGCGCATTGAACCGGATCTTGAGCGATTTGACCCGCTTGGCGTGCTGGGCGCGGGCTTGCTTTTCCACCGTGTCGACAATGGCGCGAACGAGATGAACTTCGTGCATAATCAGTTTCCTTCCTGCTGCAGTTTTTCTATCTGTTTCCGGATTTCGGCCAGGGCAGTTTCAACTTGAGCCCGCCCTTGCGAGCTTAACTCCTCACCTAAATCAAAATCCCGCGCCGGCACCTGGAGGGTCCAGCCGCGCGGTTGCCGTCCGAAAAGGGCCTGGGCCAGGGCAAAAAGAGCGCCGGGGTCGCTGGCATGAGTCAGAATCTCAGCCTTGGCGTTGATCGCCACCTCCTGCCAGGCCAGATCCGCGCGCGGAGCAGCGTCGATAAAAATGACCGCGTCAGCGTTCGCGATCGGTTCCGCCAATTCGGGAGCGAGTTGGTGCCGTTCGAGGCATCGCACTCCGGGCAGATGCCAGCTCTCGACGCGCTCCGCCAGCCGGGGGCCCAGGCCATCATCCCGGCGGAGTGTGTTTCCGTAGCCGATCACAAGGATCTCCATGGGTTTCGAGCGAGGATCACTGCCGCGTGAATTCCCGCAAGACAGAACCGTCCGCTCCGATGACCTGCACCTGGAGGGGCATCTGGCCGATCGCGTGGGTCGAACAGCTCAGGCAGGGGTCAAAGCAGCGGATGCCATGTTCGATCCGGTTGAGCATCGGCTCCGGGATTTCTGTTCCCCGGAGGTAATGCCGGGCGATCTGCGCCACCGTGCGATTCATCGCCAGATTGTTCTGTCCCGTGGCAATCACCAGGTTCACTTTTCGGATGATGCCGTCCCGATCCACGGTGTAATCGTGGAAAAGCGTGCCGCGTGGCGCTTCGGACACCCCGACTCCGCGCAGGTTGTTGATGCCGGCGTTGGCACGGAGGTGTTCCGACAGCAACTCCGGGTCGTCGCAGAGCCGTTCGATTAATTCCAGGGAAGCCAGCACTTCGATCAGGCGGGCGTAATGGTAAAGGAAAGACGAAGTCACCGCGCCCCGGCCCATGCTTTTGAAATTCTTTAGTTCGGCTTCGGCCTTCGGCACGCCCATGCGGGAGCAAACATTGAGGCGGGCGAGCGGTCCAACCCGGTACATCCCGTCTGGCGCCCCGAGCGGTCTGTAATAGGGGGACTTAAGATAGGAACCGGATTGAACCGCCTCGCCGATGTACTGGTCGTATTTTTGCGGGTCGAGTTGATCCGCGATGATGCTCCCACTGCTGTCCACGAACCGGATCCTGCCTCCATGATGCTCCCAAGTCCCGTCCGGTTCTACTAATCCCATGAACAGGGAGGGGAAATTGCCGAACACCTGCACTTCCTTTTGGTGGCCTTCCAGCGTCCGTTTGAAAATCTCGAGAGCGGTGTTGGTGGTGCGATAGGCTTCCGGCAGCCAGTCTCGGATCCGTTCGCGGCCGTCCGCGGTCAACGGAGATCGGACTCCCCCCGGCACCGCCCAAGCCGGGTGAATCTTTCGTCCTCCCAAAGTCTCGATGACTTCCTGGCCAAATTGCCGCAGACGAATCCCCGCCCGGGCCAGATCTGGGTTGGCCGCCGCAATGCCAAAGACGTTGCGCTTTTCCGGGGGCGCATCCCACCCGAGCAGGAAATCGGGCGCGCTCAGGTGGAAAAAGCTCAAGGCGTGGCTTTGCACGATCTGGCCGAGGTTCATCAAGCGGCGGAGCTTGTCGGCGGCGGGCGGAATCTGAACGGACAAGATGGCATCACCGGCCTTGGCGGAGGCCAGGAGATGGCTGATGGGGCAGATGCCGCAGATGCGCGGGGTTATTCCGGCCATCTCGCTCATGGGCCGGCCTTCGCAGAACTTTTCGAAGCCGCGGAATTCGACCACGTGAAACTCGGCGTCCGAGACCTGGCCGGAGTCATCCAGGAAAATGCTGATCTTCGCGTGGCCCTCGATGCGGGTGACCGGGTCGATGAGAATGCGCGTGGCCATGGCTATATGGTGTTCGATTACCTGTTCCTGCTGGACATCACAACTAAATCCGGGCTTTGGCGCTCAACCAAATCTCGCATCCGCACCCGTCATCACCGGGACGCTTCCGGCCAGCAGTTGAGTTAAAAATGATTTGATGCGCGCGGCCGGCGGCGGACAGCCCTGCAGGAAGAACTCCACGTGGACGACTTCATGCACCGGCATCACGCGTTCGAGCAATGCGGGGACGACGCCCGCCAGGCTTGGGATGCCTGGATTCAATTGAGCGTTGTTGATGTACGCGCATTGGAGGACATTTTCCACGCTGGCGCCGCCGAGTTGATTGCGCAGGGCGCTCACGTTGCCGGTCACAGCGCAATCGCCGAAGGCGATGATGGCCTTGGTGCGCTCTCTCACTGTATGGACCATTTCGAGATGATCCTCGTTGCAAACCGCGCCCTCGATCAGGCAAACGTCGACATTCCGCGGATACTCCTTGATGTCGAGAATGGGGCTGAAGACAATGTCGGCCGAATCCGCCAGATCGAGCAGAAACTCGTCGAGATCGAGGAACGACATGTGGCAGCCGGAGCAACCTCCCAGCCAAACCGTGGCTAACCGTAAGCGGTCCATTGTTTCCTTTCTCGCGCGGTGACGATGAATTCGAGGCGGCTGCGGTCGCGGCGCATTTCTGCCACGGAACTGCCTTTGTAGAACAGAGCGCCGGTGGGGCAGGATTGGATGCACTTTCCACAGGAGGTGCAGCTCGCCGCTTCGCCCCAGGGAACATTCAAATCGGTGATGATTCTCGATTTGGCGCCGCGAGCCGCGACGTTCTTTGTCCCTGCGCCTTCCACCTGCCAGCAGGTGCGGACGCAACGGGTGCAAAGCACGCAGCGATTGTGATCCATGCCGAAAAGGGGATGGCTCTGGTCCACCTCCCATTTGGGGAACTGATAATCGAAGCTGACGTGATCAACGTGCAAAGCGCTGGCCAGGTTTTGCAGTTCGCACTGGCCATTGGAAACACAGATGGCGCAGACGTGATTGCGCTCGGCCAGCAGCAGTTCGATGACGGTCCGGCGATAGCGGCGCAGACGGTCGCTTTCCGTCATGATCTCCATCCCCTCGGAGACTTTGGTAGTGCAGGCGGGAAGCAGTTTGGTGGATCCAGCGATTTCGACGAGGCAAAGGCGGCATGCGCCGACGTCCGTGACTCCCTCCAAATGGCAAAGGGTGGGGATGTGCACGCCCGCGTCGGTTGCGGCCTGCAGGATGGTCGAGCCCTCGGCCGAACTCACCTGCATCCCGTTAATCACGAGAGTTTTGGCGCCCATGCGTCCTTAGTTGGATGTTCCAGCGGGTTCCACCGAAGCCCCGTTCCGATGAGGGCCGTAGCGGTCCGGTTGCAAGCGCTGGAGATATTCGTCCCGGAAAAAGCGGAGCGTGCTCAAGACCGGGTTCGGAGCGGTTTGACCCAGCCCGCACAGGCCCGTGCTTTTGACCATTTCGCAGAGTTCCTCGAGTTTATTGAGGTCGCGCTGGGTGGCTTTGCGAGCCAGGATCTTTTCCAGAAGGGTGTGTATTTGCGCTGTGCCCGCCCGGCACGGAATGCACTTCCCGCAGGACTCTTCCATGCAGAACTCCACGAAAAACCGCGCCACGTCGACCATGTCAGTACTTTGGTCCATCACGATCATTCCCCCCGAGCCGAGAATGGTTCCCAGTTTGACCAGGGATTCGTATTCGACCGGCGTGTCGAGGTGCTCGCGCGGCACGCATCCACCGGATGGCCCCCCCGTTTGCACCGCTTTGATCTCGCCTCCGTCCACCGCACCGCCGCCAATCTCTTCGACAATGGTGCGCACCGTAGTCCCCATCGGCACTTCGATCAGGCCGGCGTTCTTCACTTTCCCGGTGAGGGAGAAGACTTTGGTTCCTTTGCTCTTCTCCGTGCCGATGGCGGCAAACCATTCCGGGCCACGGCGGCAGATCGCCGGGATGGCTGCCAGGGTTTCCACATTGTTGATGAGGGTAGGCGTGCCCCACAGGCCGCTCTCGGCCGGGAAGGGAGGGCGGGGGCGCGGCGTGCCCCGCTCGCCTTCGACCGAAGCCATGAGCGCGGTTTCCTCGCCACAGACGAACGCGCCCGCGCCAATTCGCAGGTCGATGTTAAAATTGAACCGGGAATCGAAAATCCCGCTGCCGATCACTCCAAGTTCCTTGGCCTGGCGAATGGCGATTTTTAACCGGGCGATCGCCAGGGGATATTCCGCGCGGACATAAATGTAACCTTGTTCCGCGCCGACCGCGTAGCCCGCGATCGCCATGCCCTCGAGCACGCTGTGCGGATCGCCTTCCAGGACGCTGCGGTCCATGAAAGCCCCCGGATCGCCTTCGTCTCCGTTGCAGATGACATGCTTTCGATTGCCCGCGGCTTTGGCCACGGTGCCCCATTTGACTCCCGTCGGGAAGCCGGCGCCGCCCCGCCCGCGCAGTCCGCTCTTCACGACCGCGTCCACGATATCCTTGGGAGTGCGCTCGTGAATGGCTTCATGCAGCGCGGCGTAGCCGTCGGCGGCGATATAATCCTCGATTCGTTCCGGGTCGATCACGCCATTATTGGCGAGCACAAGGGAGGTCTGGAGCTTGAAGAAGGGTGAATCGGGATCGCCTTTCTCGCAGCCGGACTGTCCGCCTTGCAAAGCTTCGATGATCGAGGCGGCTTGCTCGGGTTTTACTTTCTGATAGAGATCCCGCGTGGGGTCCGCCTGAACCAGCGGTCCCTGGGAGCAGAGGCGCATGCATCCAACCCGGCGAATCTCCACCTGATCTTCGAGGCCGTGGGCGGCGACCGCTTTCTGGAGCGCTTCCCGGGCTTGCTGGGCCTGGGCGGACATGCACCCAGCGGCCATGCAACAACGGACCGTCACCTTTTTCCGTCCGGCGAGCGTCTTCTGCTTGATCTGGGCAAGGTCGATCATGGCAGCCACTCCCGGATGCGTTCCCTAACCAATTCCGGCGTGCCGTGCGGGGTGATGGCGCCGTCCAGGACGACGGCCGGAGCGATGCCGCAGGCCCCGATGCAGCGGGCCGTGAGCAGCGAGAATTTGTTGTCAGACGTGGTTTCGCCGGGCCTGATTTTCGCCTGCTGTTCAATCGCGGCGATGATCTTGTCCGCGCCTTTCACGTAACACGCGGTTCCGAGGCAGACCACGCACGTATGCTCCCCTTGCGGCTTTAAGGTGAAGAAGTTGTAGAAGGTCGCCACCCCGTAAACCCGGCTCGGGGCCAGCTTCAGTTTGTGGGAAACGAACAGAAGCAGGTCATCCTCGAGATAGCCGAAGAGCTCTTGGGCTTTGTGCAAGATCTCAATGAGCGCGTCGTGCCGGAACTGGTGCTTTTTCATGTGCGCTTCGAGAATCTTGAAGCGCTTGTCCCCGCTGGCATGCTCCAAAGCCTTCTGCAGGCGATTGAGACTCTTCTGTTCTCTGGCGTCGGTGGCAATCATTTCGGCGCCTCTCTGGGCATGTGTAAACTAGCCGGTACGCGCTGTCACAGGCTGTGCGCATTTTGCTCAACGGCCTCCGGTTTTTGCGACGATGGTGCGATGATCCCTTGGCCAGAATGCCCGCGAGAGCCCGAAAAATGAAAAACGGCGGCTCCGAGAGGAGCCGCCGTTTCGAAAGCTCTGGCTTATGCAGACTTATTGCACCTTGGCCCGGAAGAAGGCGTGAGGACCACTGGTCTTTGGATCCACGATGTAGCTGGCCAGTCCGCCGGCCACCGAAGCCGTGCCGACCTGGCTCCAGGTGGAAAGATCGGTGCTCTTCTGAATAATCAGGGTTTGCCCTGCAGAGCCAGTCGCGGTCAAGGTGACGGTTCCGTCCGGATTAATCGTTGGCGTGTTGAACGACGGGTTTGTGCCGGTGCTGGAACCGGTGACATTAAAAGTCGTTGTCGCGGCTAGGCCCGCGCCGATGGCGGTCTTCGGGATGGTGTTGGTGTTAATCGAGAAGCGGTTGAAGGCGATCGAGCCGGACAGTTGGTCTCCCGTTTGGAAGGTATTCGCTGGAATCCGGACGGTGGTCGCGTTGTTGGCCAGGGGGCGGTTCAGGCAGTAGTCCGGCGCATAAAAGTGGCGGCCGGCCGGGCCGGTGAGTTCGATCTGGATCGTATCCGAGCCAGAGGCGCCCGTGAAAGCCGCGAAATTGAGATCGAAGTCCTTGGTCGGATCGAAAGAACCCAACTCGGCCAGGTTGACAATTCTGGGGACCGGGATTGCGGATGTGGCTGGAACAGCGACTGTGCCGCTGCCCGCGCCGGTCGCGGTGATGGTGTAGTTTCCCGGAATGATCACGCCATCCAGAGCTGCAGCCGAAGGGAATTCCTGATTCGCAAAAAAAGTGCTGCCAAATAGGTTGCTGAGCGTGATGGTGGCGCCGGTAGGACCGGTAATCTTCACGGCGGTGACTGTCTGATTCGTCGCCGGTTGGTAGGTGGCAAAAGCCGAAGCCGGGGAGGAAGCGTCTGGAACCGGCGTGTTGTTTCCGGTCTGCGTATACTGGAGCGCCTTAAACAAAAAGCCGCCACCGTAACCCGCGGGTGCGCTGTTGGTGCTCAAGCAGGCGTTGTTGGTTGTTCCGCCCCCGCCGCCGCTGGTTGCGCCGGTGGTGAAACTACCCTGGGCAGTCGACGCGAGAGGATTCCCGGCCACGTCCTTGAAGCCGGTCGTGCCTCCTGGCAAAGCCCAGGTGATCGTGGAGTTCGCTGGAAAACTTCCGTTATAGGAGGCGGTCAGAAATTGGTTGCCCTGGCCCCAGGCGTAGCTGAAGAGGGCCGAATTGACATTGGCGCTCCATTGGACGGTTCCCTGCGGGGTCATCGGTTCGCTGAAAATAAACGTCACCGTCGAGCTGGTCGCCACCCCGGTCGCGCCGTTGGCCGGCAGGCTGGCAATCAGAGTCGGAGGCGTGGTATCCGGGCCTCCCCCTCCGCCGCCGGATGTCGTCGCGATCGAGAGTTGCGTTTCGTTGAAATACCCGGTGCTGCCCGTGGCGCCGGCGATGCTGCTGGTGTCGGTGGCGGTGTTGTGGACGAAACGCAGTCGCGCGTCATAACTGTTGTTTGCCGTCAGCGTCCCCGCTGGAATCGTCACAGAGGCGCCGGTCCCGCTCTTTTGGAAGAGGATTCCATCTGAGGTGAGAATCTCGAATTCAAAGGCGTCCCCCGCTCCCGCTCCGGTGAAGGGCGTGAAGTTCAGGGTAAAGCTCGAGCCTGCGCTGATTTTCTGGGCCGCATCGAAGTTCAGGACTTGCGGCACGGCCGCCGGGGGTGAGCCAGCCGACAGGGCGAGCGTCGCGACGATGTTGCCCGGTTGGACGGTGAACGAATAGTTGCCCGTCGGGAAAAAAGTGTCGAGAGTCGCCTGATCCAGGGCGACCGTGTATTCAAAATGGTCGGTCTGCGCGAGGTCTGCTTGGGGGAAGAAGTCTGAAGGCGTCGCCAGGCTGACACCGGTAATCGCGCTGACGTTTCCATCCAGCCGGGCGATAAACAGCGAGGGTGAAAAATCCACAGGAGTGGGAGCCGCGGCGGAAGTCTGCTGGTAGACCGTTCCTTTCCGGACGTAGTAGCTCGTTACGTCACCCGCGTCGATCTGTTGAATTGCCGCGAACAAGAGCCCCGCCGCAGCACCGCTTTGCAAAAGAGTACGACAATCTCGAATCATAGACAAATAAACTGTAGCACGTTTCAGCGGATGAATACAGCTTTTGGTTTGTAAGGGTGCTTACCTTTGTCCGGCGGGTTGGGACGCGCGGTCCAGGCGCATCCAGGCGGCCTTGAGGTAGGCCGGTTCCTCCCGGCTCACGGGATGGTCCGGAGGTTGCGGCGCGTAGTGCTGCTGGCGGATGGCGTGGCCCGTCCCGGCCGCAGTCTGCGCCAATTGAGTGAGGAACGTTTCGGCCGGCAGTCTTCGGGAATTGGTGCAGGCCAGCAGCACGCCCCCCGGCTTCAACAGTGGGAGAACTGCGATGAGAAGTGCCGGGTAGTCCCTTTCCGCCTGAAACGTTGAAGTCTTTGAGCGCGAAAATGTCGGCGGGTCGAGGATGATGACATCAAAGAAGCGGTTTTTTTTGAGAAGGCGCGGCGCCCAATCAAACACGTCGCCGTAAATAAAGTCGTGGGGTTCTGCTGGGTTCAGCCCGTTGAGTTGAAAATTTCGTTGTCCCCAGTCCAGGTACTTCCGGGAGAGATCAAGACTGGTGACATGCGCCCCGGCCAGGGCCGCGCAAACGGAGAAACCGCAGGTGTAGGCGAACGTGTTCAACACCGTCCGTCCGGCCAGTCCGCCGGGAATAACCGGGAAGCCCGCAGCGATGTGGTTGGCCAGAAGGCGCCGACGATTGTCCCGTTGATCCAGGAAGAGTCCGACTGAGTAGCCTTGCTCAAAACTGATTTCGAATTGCGCTCCGTTCTCCCGAATGGCGAAGGTGCGGGGCGCCGGTTCGCCCGCGATCAGGCGCGGAGCGGCATCCTGCTGGGCTGTGCGGGCGACCTGCCGGTTGAGCGCTTTGTGATAGACCGCCCGGCATTTCCAGGATTCCTGCAAGCGGGCGAGTTCGGCAATCCGCGCTCGATCCGGAATTCCCTCGCTTTGCGCCAGCAGATAGTCGCCCCATTGCTCGAGGTAGAAGGGGGACCCGTCCGACGCGCCATGGAGCAGACGGCACGCGTTGGTAGCTTCCGGTTCGATCAACAAGCGGCGCAGGCCAAAGGTCGGCAATTCCGTAAAGTCCACAGGCGCCCGGAAAGTGACCTCCGCTCCCGTCGCTGGATGTTGGAAGGTGAGTTCTTCCGAATGCAGGCAGACCCGGGGATGGCGTTCCCCCCCGTAGAGGGCATCTCCTACAATCGGGAAACCCTTGAATTCGCAGTGAGCTCGGATTTGATGGGTTCGGCCAGTGAGCGGCTCTGCCTGCAGCAGGTGAAAACGGCCTTCCGGACGGAGGTATCTGAAACGAGTTTCGGCGAAATCGCCCTGATTGCCGGCCAGGTAGCGCTCGCCGACTCGCGCCAGATGGGAGCGCACGGTAAATTCCGGTTGAGCAGGCTTCTGGGCGGTGAGAAGCACGTATCGCTTGTGGACGGCGCGCCCGGCGAACTGTTCGGTCAGAGATTTGTTCGCCAGCTTGGTTTTGGCGAAGACCATGATGCCCGAAGTGACTTTATCCAGGCGGTGGATGGTCGCGAGGTTTTCCCAGCGCGGCTCTCGATGCCGCAGCCATTCATAGAAGCCTTCGCCCGCGTAAGGGGCCGGGGAGTGGGTATTGAGCCCGGAAGGCTTGGCCGCCACGAGGAGATGTTCATCCTCGTGGACAATGCAAGGCGGCCGGCTCACCAAAAACGCCATGCCTCTTTGTACACAACCCAAAGGCCAAGAAGAAGATTGGAAATTGCGTGCGCCGTCATGGCGTCTCCGAGATGTCCTTTGCGCAGGACGAGCCACTGATATGCCAGGCCGCAGAAGATCCCAGCCAGCCATTCCCGGTGGGCAAAACCGAAAATGACTGCAGCGGCCACGAACGCCAGCCGCTGGAACTGGGTCAGGGGAACGGATTCAAACTCCGGTCGGACGATGTAGCGGTAGAGAAACGAACGGTAGAACACCTCTTCCATGCCTGGAACCACCAGGGAACTGCCGAGAATGCGCCCGACAATGAAAAACCAGGCCAGCGGAGAACCTTCTCCAAAAGCAGTATTGGGATTCCATGGCTTTTGGACGCCCATGGGCAGTTTGGGGTAATAAGGATCAAGGCCGATCCAGACGATGATGACGAGAACGCCGACGATCACCGCTTCCATGCTGAAGGTCCAGCGCAGTTCTTTGATCGAGGGCCAAATCAGCCAAAGCATCACGGCCCCGAGCACCGACTTGGCGATGTAGATCCAAAACTTGGATTCCTCCCCGAAAGCCCCCTGGAGAGAGGTGAGCGAGGCAAAAACTAAAAAGGGCGCCACCCGGCACCACAAGGGAGAGTTGCGCAGCTTCGAAAGCAGCCCCGACATGGCTTTAAGTTATCCTTGGAACGGATCAGCGCATCGTCAGTCGTTGCCGGACGCCATCGATTTCCAGTTCGGCCGTTGTGCGTTCAATCGCGATCAACCGTCCGCCATTGACAGTGTCGCCAACTTTGAGGGTCTTTCCATTGATGACCACGGTCGGGCCTTTCATTCGAAAATAAATGGCTTGGAGGTGAAAATTGGTTGCCGGAGCCGTCTTGGCGTTGGCAGGCAGGGCCGGTGACTCATGGGCCGCGACCTGGACCGGTTGAGCCAGGGCCGGGGCAGGGGAGGGAGAGACAGTCGCGGCGGTCACTGCCGGAGCCGCAGGCGGAATCTCGTTTACGGCGGTTCGCGGAGCCTGAACTGCAGACGGTGGCGCCGAGGGAGCTGTGGCTGCCGGGGCAGACACCACGACTGGAGCGGATAAAGAGTCGGCCCGCGCCTGCACGGCTTCCAACGTCGCCGCGGCTTTCTGAATTGGGTTCAGCCCGGCTTGAGCGGGAGCAGTCGCGGGTGGCGCGGATTTTTCGGATTCGGCCAGGGCCTCCGTCCTGGCTGGCGCAATGTGTTGCTCCGCGGTGGGTGGGGGTGTGCCTTTGGATTTCAGCCAGAAAGCGCCCGCCATGGCGAGAGAGCCGACCCCGACAATGCACAGGATAATAGGCAAAGGCCCGCTGCTGCGTCCGGCATCCTCGGCTGGCTGCAAAGGAGCGGCGGCGGCGTACGCGGGCGGCGCGGCTGCGGCGGCCCGTTGGTTCGAAGCGCGCTTCAATGCATCATTGATCAAGCTCATACGCCGATCTTTCCTTCCAATTCCTTGATCGCTAAACCTACCATGCGATAATTGATTTTCTCTCGCTGCTGGACGAATCCGGCCAGGCAACATTTATCACAGACCGCGTTCACGACGCGAGGTATTCCCTGGCTGTATCGGTGAATCCTCCACAGGGCTGGAGTGGTGAAGAAAGGCGCTCCTTTGGAGCCGGCCACCGCCAGACGATGCTGAATGTAACGTCCGATCTCACGGAACTGCAACGGCCGCAAATGATAGCGAACGGTGATGCGCTGGCGCAGGTTCTTCAATTTAGGGTCATTGAGCCGTTCCCGCAGTTCCGGTTGGCCCATCAGCACGATCTGCAGGAGCTTCCGCTCGTAAGTTTCCAGGTTCGACAATAACCGAACCTGCTCGAGGAGTTCTTCAGAGAGATCCTGGGCTTCATCAATGATCAAAACGGCATCCCTTTTCTTTTCGACGAGCCCCAGCAGAAATTCGTTCAACATGGCGATGATCTCGAGCCGGTCGTAGCCCATCCCTTTCACTTCGAGGCCGAATTCCATGGCGATCGATTTGATGAGGTTGTCCGCGTCCAACATCGGATTAAGGATCAGCGCGGTCTCCCAATTCGGTCCTAATTGCTCGAGCATCGAGCGGCAGATGGTTGTCTTGCCGGCTCCGACTTCGCCTGTCAGTTGGATAAATCCCTTTCGCTCGCGGATTCCGTAAAGGAGGTGGTTGAAGGCTTCCCGATGTTTCGGGCTGTAAAAGAGGAAGCGTGGATTTGGCGTGATGTCAAACGGGGCTTCCGTCAGGCCATAGTAATCCAAATACACCCCTTTTGGTTTATCGAAAGCCTCGATTGGAGAAAAGTAAAAGCTTGCCCCGGCATCCGAAACCGGAGTTGCTGTGACGGATGAAATCATATGTTTGCTTCGGATTACTCGCTTCGCTTTTGTCGGTTTTCGGCGAAATGCGCCTGGGCGAACCCATCACGAATGCGCACGCTCACAATGATTATGAGCATCGGCAGCCTTTGTGGGATGCTTTAGCTCAAGGCTTTTGCAGCGTCGAGGCGGACATTTACCTGGTGGACGGCGCTTTGCTGGTTGCCCATAACCGCGAGGATGTAAAGCCGGAGAAGACCCTGGAGAAACTTTACCTCGATCCGCTGTCGGCGTTGGCTCGAAAAAACGGGGGGCGGATTTACCCGCACGGCCCCACGGTCATCCTTCTGATCGACATTAAAACCGAGGCGGAAACGACTTACGCCGTTTTGAAGCCAGCTTTGTTGCGTTACGCGTCCATGCTCACCCATTTCGCCGGGGACAAGGTTGAAACCAACGCGGTAACCGTGATTCTGACCGGGAACAGGCCTTATGCGGCGCTGCGGGCGGAACGGGACCGGCTGGCGGCCTACGATGGCCGGCTGGATGATCTGGGCAAAGGGCTTCCAGTTTCTTTCATGCCACTGGTCAGTGATAGCTACGCCGCCCGTTTTCCTTCTGCGAAGCAGGGGGCGTTAGATTCCGACGACCAAGCGGCTTTCCTGAAAGCGATTCGGCAGGCCCACGCCGAAGGGCGTTTCATCCGGTTTTGGGCCACAAAGGATGATCGCGTGACGTGGGAGATGCTGCGGAAGGCGGGCGTGGATCTCATCAATACGGACGATTTGGCCGGACTGGCCGCGTATCTGACCCAAACCCAAAAATAGGAGCGCAGGAAGGAAAAACAAAAGGCGCACCGAGGTGCGCCTTTGTTGAATCTTCTCTAAATGTCAGGAGCCTCTTCAGGCAGCCTGACGCTGCTGCTCGAGCTTTTCGATCTTCTTTCGCAGCTTCTTCAGGGCGATCTCCTGGATCTGGCGAATTCGTTCGCGAGTCAGGCCGAATTTGCGGCCCACTTCTTCGAGCGTCTTTTCGTCATCTCCATCCAGGCCGAACCGGTAGCGCAGGATCGTGACTTCGCGCGGATCAAGGTCCTTCATTACTTCGCGCAGCATCGCAGTGTTCGCCTTGCCTTCGAGTTCATCGTAAGGATCTTCAGCGTTTTCGTCCGCGACCACGTCCGCGACCCGATTATCGCTGTCATAACCCAAAGGTGCTTCCAGCGAAGCCGGCCGCTGCGATGCGGTGCGAAGCTCCCGGATCTTGTCCGGAGTCGTATCGAGCTCGGCTGCGATCTCGTCGTCCGTGGCTTCACGGCCGAACGCTTCCTGCAGCCGGGCTTCGGCGCGGCGGATGTGGAACAGCTTGTCGACCACGTGCACGGGCAGGCGAATGGTTTTGCCCTGGTTCGCCAGCGCCCGCTTGATCGCCTGCTTGATCCACCAGGCGCTGTAGGTCGAGAGTTTCGCCCCTTTGGTCGGGTCGAAGCGCTCCACGCCCTTCATCAGGCCGATGTTCCCTTCGCTGATCAGGTCGAGCAGCGGAACGCCGTAACCTTCGTAATCGCGGGCAATCTTCACCACGAGCCGGAGGTTGGCTTTGATCATGCGTTCGCGTGCCGCTTTGTCGCCCTTCTTGATGCGGGCGGCCAGATAGTTCTCCTCCTCAATAGTGAGCAGGGGAGTCTGGCCGATCTCTTTCAAGTAGAGCTGGTAGGCGGTATCCCCGTCGTAGGCCTGGCGGATCTCTTCGATCGTAACCGGCTTGACGTCCGCTTCTTTGGCAAGCGCTTCTGCGGTTGGCTCTTCGCTTTCCGCGCCTTCGGCTTCCCCGTTTTCGGGCATCTGGACGATATTTGCGGCGGGCGTGCCGTTGGCTTCAGGCGATTCCGCAGCCGGAGCTGTTGGCTGATTCACCTGAATCAGGGAAACCCGGGCGAGCCGCTCTTGTTCCGCGCGCTCCTTCTTCTTCAAGGCAGCCAGCACGGCGGCTTTGCCTGGCAGCGCTGGCTTGCGCGCTGGCCGGACGCCAGCCACCTTCGGTTGGGTGACGCGCATCGGGACCAAAGAAGTTCCCTTGACCGCCTTAACCGCCTTGACCGGGGCGGTTTTGCGAATTGCAGACGCTTTTTTAAGTTTCAGTTTCATATTTGCGGACTCCAAGAGTTTTCCGCCTCCTCAAGTACTGACAATGTACTGACGTAAAACTCTCAAAACATATTTAGTGTGCATCCATTCGCACACACCCGACGCTCGATTCACTGGCTTCAACCATGTTTACACAGCCCTCGTTGCCAGCAATACCACCTTCGGATGAATAAACTCACGAGAGGGGATAGCAAGAGCGGTGCCTGACGCTGACTCCTACCAGCGGGCCGTCATGACGGCGCTGGGTACGGAGCAGCTGAGCCGTTTATTATGAATAATAATCGACTCGACGACGGCGTTTCCGCCGTAGTTGGAAAGGGGTATCACTCGACCTTTCAGAACCTGACGTGAGAAATGGATAGGAGTTTCACCTCTCGCGTTCCCTCTAAATTTGTCCCTTGACAGATCGAAAGTCAACGAATTTTCCTGAAGAAAGCAGCTCTGAAAAGGCAACTTAAGCTCCCACAATCACTTCCGCATCAAAAAAATCAACCAATCAAAGGCGTGAATCGGACGTTGTCGGCGCGTTATTTGTTTTCTTTCGTTGTAAGGGGATCCGTAACTCCAGCAAGCGGCTTTCCCCCTGACCGTTGCTCGGTTCCGGGGGCGAGGTGCAGATAATCAGGCCCTCTTTCTGCTGGTGGCAGGTCAGTGGGGTGCCGCGGAATGGGTCATTTGGCACACTCTGGAGGCCTTCTGGGACAAGTTGGCGTAGTTCATTCGGGTAGCTGCCCTTCTGGCTGCGATACATTTCGGCGGCGAACGCCGTTTGAAGCACTGCCCGCTGCAGCTGGATTGAAGCATCAATTTCAACCAGATTCTGGATTTCCGGGGGATCAACGACTGACCAGCGGGTGACTGTTTGGTTACCAACTGACCGGAGACTCGCCAGTTCTGGGCGGTTGAAATCATACTTTTCGTTCCGATGGGCTGATTCCAGCCAGGCATAGCCGCGGAGGATTTGAACCAGCTGCTTTTGGTAGGACCCGACGAGGGAGATGAGGCCAGATGCTGCCGAGGCGAGCATTGGGGCTCCTCCCGCCAGCCGGGGGTCCGGATGGCCCCATTGGTCAATCAGGCGGGCGCGCTCCAATCGGAGGGTGGAGTCCAGCGTGCTCGGGGATACCGCCTCAATCTCGCTCTGAAGAAGTTTCAAAGCGGCCGGGGTCAGCAGATCCCGGTTGATGGCGAGCGTGCTGCCCTTGGATGCGATTTCTAAAATATCTCTGCAAGCGATCTGGAGTCGTTGCAAGGGTTGATCGCGCAGCAGTCTCGCCAGGTGCAGCAGCACGAGCAGGTCGGTGGTGGCTGCGGGCGCCTGCCGGTCATTGAGCGCCAGCGCCAGATCGCTCACGGCCAGCATGGTGTAGCCTGCCAGATCGATCGGGAGCATCCAGCCGACTGCGGTTTCGGGATCAAGATAGGCTCGGGAAAAGTTTGTGATTGAGCGGAGCGCATCGAGTTGCGGTTGCTGGGCGGCGAGGAACTGAGAGGCTTCCGCCAGGGCATCGTGGTTTTCAAAGCGCTGGAGGAGCCGGAGCGATTCGTGCAACTGCATCCACCGCCCGGGCCGCGCCGCCACGCTTCGACTGAGCTCCGCAAAGGCGTTTTCCCTGGCTGGCACCGGCGGATAAACCTTGCCGGCTTCAGCCATCGAAACCGGCGAGCGGCTGGCCTGGATGCGGGCCAGTTCCGCGCGGAGCTGGCGCGACCAGTAAAAATGCCGGCCCAGCACAGCCAGTGCGGCGGCCGCGACGATCAGGGTGGCGCCGCTCAGGATCCAATGCTGGCGCGCCAATTCCAGCAGCGTGCCCCGGAAGCCGTGCCGGGCTGGCGCGCGTTGCGCGGAGCGGAATTTTGATGGAGAGGCGCGGGAGCTGAAGGTTTGGGCCGCGGCTTCACGGAAATAGCGCAGGAAATTCCGGCGGGCGCTCACCGCGCAAAGGGCTGCGAAAACGGTGTTGAAAACCAGCCATGACGCGTAGAAAGCGCCGGCGGGCACGCTTTCGTTTTGGAGGGCAAGGACGGCGCTGAGGGTGCCTCCGAGGATCAGGAGGGCCAGCACAGGCAGGCCGAGCACCCGGGCGACCGTGGCGATAAGAACACGCTCCATGCTCTTGCCAAAGAGCGAGAGCCAAAGCCCCACCCATTTCAACGCCCACATGTCCATCCACAGCCCCGCCAGCGCGGAGCCGTAAAGCAGAACCAGGTTCAAAGCTGATATGTCCGCCCGGCCGCTTTTCAGGATCAGGAAGGCCAGAGCGACCTCGACGAGGGTCAAAACCAGGGCGGGCCGGCGGAAGATGCGGCGCAAAGCCAGCTCCTGCCCCAGAGCGATATCCGGGACGGAAAGAGGAGTGGAGAGAAGCAGCTCGAGCGCGCCGCTGCGCCGGTCGGCGATCAAGCGATTGCATACCTCCGAAGCCACCCAGATTTTCAGGCTGAAGTGAACCAGGAAGATGATGGTCAGGGGGGTGGCCGGGTCGTAGAGCATCTCGGGAAACTGATCGTAGACCCAGAGAAAAAGGAGGGCGAAAAAGCCGACGATGACCCAGGCATAGCGCGGCTTGATTCGCTCCCGGGAAGCGAGCCAAAGAAAGGGGTTGCGATCGAGCAGTTCCGCCCGGTGGCGGGCTCGTTGTTCCCGCCGGCCGAACACATAATTGTCGATCATGGCCTGGAAGCGGGCGAAACGCGGCCGGGGCAGGTCATTCACGCAACGGGGAAGAATCCGGGCGGCCAGGGCGAGAAATCCCCAGCCCAGCGCATGTTGCAAAACCAGCGCTGCGGCCAGGTAGTTTTTGTTTATGCCGGTCGCGTTTTGCGCGCTCAAGAAGCTGTAGAGCGGGCTCACCATGGCGAGTTCTGCGTAGACTTTCTCGAATCCGCTCCAGGCGAAGGAGATGATAAACGGCATGAGCGTCAGCGCAAACAGGCCGGTAAAGCAGGCCAGCATCGCTTTGCGCTCATTCTTGCTCAGGCTGGAGACGAGCACGCCAAGAGAGAGCGAGAGAAAGAGCGAGTTAAACAAAACCAGCGCCGTCTGGCCGAGTTCACGCAGAGTAACGCCTCCGAGCAGCAGGGCCAGGGAGAGCATCGGCACAACCCCCAGCAGCGCGAAGAACCCATGAAACGAGGACGCGGCCAGCTTGCCGAAAACCACGTCGAATCCCCGCAGGTCGGTCAGGAACAGCAATCCGAGAGTCCCTTCGCGCTTCTCTTCGCTGACGCAGTCGGACGTCGCCTGCATGCCAGCCAGCAGGCTGAAGCCGAAGCAGAACGACGAAAGAATCAAAAAGATCGAACTGCCGAGCTGGGATAGAGAGACGTGCGAAGCGCTGACCAGCAGCAGCCAAAGCATGGTCAGCACGGCAATGGCCGCCGTGACGGCGCGAGCCCAGTAGGTGCTCTGCCGCCTTGCCAGCACACTCATCTCGCGAGTGACCACGGGCAGGAACGTCATAGGTCAGGTGCTGGTTTGGACAACGCAGGCTGCGGCCAGTTCTGGCAAATAAGCGGCGCATTCCCCGCCGAGGGGAAGGGAAGGCGAGGGAACTCAGGCCACCGGGCGGCTGCGCAACCCGGCATACCAATGGACTCCACCGAAAAAAGCTCCCAAACTGCCCGCCAGGAATACGTTCATGAACATCAATCCGCGTTGATTCTGGACGAGCGGAACTTCCAGTTCGGAACTGACGATCGCCGCTCCCCAGGGATAATCTTCGACGCGGTTTAAGGTGAAGGAGCGGGTCTCCCGGCCGCCGAGCAGGCCCACCGACGGGCTGAAAAGGATTCCGAAGGCTCCCGCGCAGATCAGTAAAACGGCGCAGGCGTAGCGGTATGGCGCGCGGGAGAATCTCACCGGCGCACGATAAGCTGCCGGTTTTCAAAAGGGAACTGGATTTCTTCGCGCTTGCCCCGCTGGCGCGATTCCCGTATCCAGACGGAGATGTTTCAGCGCCTCTTGAAAGCCCAGTTCCGCTGAGTTGTGCGTGCGGCGATCGTTTCTTCCAGTGCTCGCGCTGTGGCTGTTCGTGCTTTTGCTGCCAGTGTCAGCCGTCGAAAAGCTCGAAACGGTAAATCTCCATGGCGATCGCCATTTCTCGCTGGAGAAGTGGGCGAAGTCCCGTGACTTTTCCTTCAACTGGGACAAGCCAGGCAAGACGATTACGTTAACCAGCCGGTGGGCCAAGCTGGTGTTTCTGCCGAACTCGAAAAAGGCCTCCTATAACGGGCTCTCCTTTTGGCTGTCCTCGCCGGTCGTGGCGAACGGCAACGCGGCCTACATTTCGGAGCGTGATGTGAACAAGGCACTCCTCCCGATTCTCTACCCGGCAAAGCTGCCCCGGGGCAGGCCGATCAGAACCATCATGATCGCAGCTGGCCACGGAGGCAAAGATCCGGGCTATCAGATCAACAAGGAGCAGGAGAAGAAATACACTTTGCTGATGTCCAAAGCTCTGAAGGAGGCGCTGGTCGCGGCGGGCTTCAAAGTGCTGACCACCCGGGAAACGGACGTGTTCATCGATCCGGGGGAGCAGGCCGCCCGGGCGAACCGAGCCGGCGCGGACCTTTTCCTGACCCTCCACTATAATGCCGCTGTCGAGGTGGAGGCTAGCGGCGTCGAGACCTACTGCCTCACCCCGGCTGGCGCCATCTCGACCAACGGCGGCTCGCCCACGCCGCGATCCCCGGGGCATCGCCAGGACGCCTTCAATCCTTTGCTGGCTTATCACATTCACAACGCGTTGACGGCAAATTGCAATTACCAGGACCGCGGGATCCGGCGGGCGGCCTTCCAGGTGCTGCGGGAGGTCAGCATGCCCGGCGTGCTGATCGAGTGCGGCTTTCTTTCCAATCCTCGCGACGCGCAAAAGATTACCAACCCCGCCCAGCGCCGCGTGGTCGCGCGCGCCATTGTCGACGGGGTTTTGAGCTACAAACGGCTCGTCGAACGAAAATAGCCCCGCGGGCATTCTCACCGGTCCAACGAGCGGCGAGAGACGTTTGCGCTCGGTTTTCCTTTGCCGCTTATAGAGCAAAAAAGGATAAAATTTTGTCGCGGTAGTATTACACTAGTTTGTTGCCAGATCTCCCTTCCATCCCTAGCTTTTCGGGCTGTTAAGGTGCGTGGCTGACGCCAGCCGGGGGGCACTTATTACTGCCAGCTTTGGGACCGGGCTCGACCTGTTGAGCTTGGTTTTCGGGGGGACCATCGTGAGGACAGAACGGATACTGATTGTCGAGGATGACGGGGTGGTGGCGCTGACCATTGAGCAGTGTCTCGGAGTCCTGGGGTTTGGCGTGGCCGGCATTTGCGAGACGTCGCATCAGGCCATCGCCCGGGCCGGCGAGCTGCGGCCTTCCCTGGTCCTCATGGACATTCGGCTCAAGGGGAATTCTGATGGGATCGAAGCGGCCGACGTCATTCGACGGACCTGGGATATTCCCGTCGTTTACCTGACTGCGCATTCCGATCAGGCGACCCTCGATCGCGCCAAATTGACCGAGCCTTTTGGGTATCTGGTGAAGCCCTTTGAACCTCGGGCGCTGGGAGTCGCGATTGAAATGGGGTTGTACCGGCATCGCGTGGAGGCGAACCTTCGAAACGGAAAGCGGAAAGGGCGATCGTCTGGCCATGGCGCGATCGGGCGGGCGCGATCCTATCCCCCCCACGTTTTCCAGGCGGCGCTCCAGCAGTCGGATGAGTCCATTGTAATCACCGATGCTGATCTGGAAGCGCCCGGCCCGCGCATCGTGTTTGTCAGCCCCGGTTTTACCCGCATGACAGGCTACGCGCCCGAGGAAGTTGTGGGGAAGAGCCCGCGGATTCTGCAGGGGCCCAAGACTGATCGCGCCGTCTTGCGCCTCTTCAAGAAAAGCATGGCCCTTGGCCTGTCGTTTCGGGGACAAACCACCAACTACCGCAAAGACGGCTCGGACTATGCGATGGAATGGAGCGTGCAACCCATTCGTGACGAGCAGGACAAAGTCACCCATTTTGTGGCGATCCAGCGCGACATCACGGACCGGCTGCAGCTGGAGCGGCGCTTCCAGGCAGCCCAGAAGATGGAGTCGATCGGCCGTTTGGCTGCCGGGATAGCGCATGATTTTAACAACATGCTGGCCGTGATCCGCGGCAACCTCAGCCTGATCCTGCTTGATGAGACCAACCCGGCTCGCGTGAAATCTCTCCGGGATATGGACTGCGCGGTCGACCGCGCCGCAAACCTCACCCGGCAGTTGCTCGCGTTCAGCCGCCGGAATGTGATTGAGCCGCGCCCCATCGACCTGAATGTGGCCGTGGAACAGATGGCCAGGATGTTGCGCCGGGTCCTGACGGCGAACATTGCCGCCAGCGTCCAACTGGAGCCGGGATTGCCGTGGGTCGATGCCGATCCGGGGATGGTGGATCAGATCGTGATGAACCTGGCCGTGAACGCCCAGGATGCGATGCCCAATGGAGGGCGTTTGCGGTTGGCGACGTCTGTCTTTTCCGCCAGCGAGACCTTTGCGCGCTTCAATCCGGACGTGCTCCCGGGCAAGTATGTTTGCCTCGAAGTGGAGGATACGGGGTGCGGGATCGAAGACTCCATTAAGGCGCGGATTTTTGAACCTTTTTTTACGACGAAGGAGCTGGGCAAGGGAACCGGGCTGGGCCTTTCAACGGTTTACGGCATCGTCAAACAGCATCGAGGCTGGATCCGGGTCGAGAGCCAGGTCGGCCGGGGAACTGTCTTCCGCATTTATTTTCCCGCGAGCGCGCGGTCTGTTTCCCCGGTTTTGGCGCCATCGGTGGATGAAAAGTGCTTTGGATCGGGCGAAGGTATTTTGCTGGTGGAGGACGAGGAAGAGTTGCGTTCCCTGGCGGCGGCCGTGTTGAAGCGCTACGGGTACGCGGTGTTTGAGGCCGCGGACGGCACGGCAGCCCTGGAACAATGGGAAATGAACTTGAGCCGGATCTCCCTGCTGGTCACAGATTATCTTTTGCCAGAAGGCCCCTCAGGGCGGGAATTGGCCAATGCCCTGCGCAAAAAGGCCCCTAAACTGCAGGTGATTGTCTCCAGCGCTTACAGCCCCGAGTTCGTGGATCCGATGTTCACCGCGGACCCGAGCGTCACATTCCTCTGGAAACCTTATCCGCTGGAGGAACTGGCTCGCGTGGTTCGCAAATCGTTGGATGCCCGTCCCGCCGTGGCCAGTTGATTTATTGTTGATTTGGCGACGACCGGATTTCAGTTGCGGGGCGGCGCATGATTGCCTAGAACGTCGCCCACAAATGAGACCCCACGAACTGCGAAACACGACAATTGCTGCGGTAATTCTGACGGCACTGGCCTTTACCCCGTTGGCCACGGCGGCGGCGAAGAAGCCCAAACACACCACCAAGGAGATCATGAAGGAGATCCTCAAGGGGGACGATAGCATCGGCAAGAGGGTTGCCCAGGGCAAGGCATCCAAGGCAGACATCGATAAAATGGTCGAGTACTACGCTTCCCTCCCTCTGAACGACCCTCCGCGGGGCGACAAAGAGAGCTGGCTGGCAAAGACGACCGCTCTGGTCAAGGCCAGCCAGGAAGTCAAAGCCGGCAAGCCGAACGCGCTGGAACACTTGAAGGAAGCCTCGAATTGCAAGGCCTGCCATTCCGTGCACAAGCCCGAGGAAAAAAAGTAAGTCCCAGACTGGCGTTGCCGCCCGCGATTTCACCGGAAATCCCGGGATTTCGGCCTGAAAAGGCCGATTTGGCCACTCGCTGTGCCCGCAAACGCCCATATTGACTTTAAGTCCCCCTGTTTTTAGGATGCCCCGAACCCGTAACACTTTACTTATGCGATCTACCTCCAAACGTAATGCCGCTTCCCATAAATGGAGCGGTTTTACCCTCATCGAACTCCTCGTTGTCATTGCGATCATCGCGATTCTCGCTGGCATGCTTTTGCCGGCGCTGTCGAAGGCCAAAGACAAGGCCCAGATGACCATCGACATCAACAACGTCAAACAGATTCTCCTGGCGAGTTCCATGTACTCGACCGACAACCTGGACAAGTTGGCTCACCCGGGCTGGGGTGGCGACCTGACCGGTCCCGATTGCTGGGCTTATCTGACCTCCAACAAGAACGAGGAGGTTCCGGGTGCATTGCAAGCCGCGCCGGGCAGCTGCGCCGGGGCTGACGTCAACTCAAAGCAGTTCACCAACCAGCTCGCTTATTTCAAGAAAGGCCAGGTCACTCGTTACCTGAACGACGTGAAGACGACTTGGTGTCCAAAAGACGTGGCCACTCGTGGTGCTGGCAAGCTCAAGACCCTCTGGCTCGGTCGCCCGGTTAAAGTTACCTCCTACTGCTGGAACGGGACGATCGGCAGCTACGTGGGGCCCTACGCCAGCACCGCGGTTCAAGGCAGAACTTACAAGACCTCGGACTTCCTCCCAACCGATTGGCAGATGTGGGAACAATGCGAGAACGATCCATTCTACTTCAACGACGCAGGCAACAATCCGGAAGCTCCCGGTGAGACTCTTTCCTTCCGGCACTCGGGCTCGCCGAATTGGTGGACAGAATCGACCACGAAACGGAACATGCCGGGTGGCGCGGTGGTTGGGAATTTCGGTGGAACTGCCTTGTTCGTGAAGTGGCCTCATTGCTACGACTTGATGAACAAGGTGATCGCGGCTCCCAACGAGCTGCTAAACGGTCCTGGGTATCGCAAGTAGTCCTTCTTGAGCTTGAAGAGCGTGAAAATAAAGCACTTTTCCGCGGCGGTCTTCACCGCCGCGCTCCTCTTATCCGGTTGCGGTAAGAAGGATGAGGCTGGAGCTGAAGCCCCGGCGGCACTTCCGGACCGGCCAAAATCTGGCGCCAAACACGCCGAAACCATCCCGGGCGAAAACGAGGTGCGCCAGGCTCTGGCCAGCAAGGACTACACCGGCGCAGTGCAAAAGTATGCCGCTTTGAAGGCTCTGGTCGCCAGTCCTGAGCAAAATCAGGCTTACGCCAGCCTTTTCGGCCAGCTTCGTTCCGATCTGCAGGACGCCTCTCAGACGGACCCCAAAGCGGCCGAGGCCCTTATGACACTCCGTGCGATGCGCAACGCCCGGTAGAAAACATCCCTTCGGATAACTTAAAGAAACTCGGGCGCGGCCTCGGCTGCGCCTTTTTTTATTCGCGCAACCGCACCGTGCGGTTGTTTCGGCGTTGGAGCGCGGCGTCGAAGCGCGTCCGATCAATTCGGCCGTCCGCCGTCAGCAGCACTTGTTCGCGAAGGGTCCCTTTGACCATCGGTCCCTTTTGTTCCCACTGCTTCCAGAGGTTTTCCCGGACCGGTTCGCGAGTGCGAGGATCGATCGTGTAGTCATACGACTCCGGAAGGGCAAAGTGGTCCGCGGTCAATGATCTGGCCGCGACGCAACGGATCGCGGCGTAGGGGTCGTCCAGCAACTGGGCGAGGATGGGTTCGATCCAATCGGCGGAGGATGTTTCGATGGCAGGAGGCCAGCTGAGGTGCCAGGCCGCGAGAGCTCGCTGCCCGGCGTCTCCGGTCAACGCCAGATTTACCACGTGCGAGACGCTCTGATTTTCGGGCGGGAGCTGCGGCGTTTTTTGCCCGTACCACGCTTGCAGTTTCTCCGCCGTCCAGGGGAGGTTGCGGTCCAGATGGCAGAGGTTGCAGGCGTTGGGCCGGCCCGAAGCGAGGTCATCCGCCACTTTGGGGCTGCTAATCTGGTGACTGCGAATGGAGCTCAAAATGCCGTAGGTGGTGTGAGGCATGTGACAGTTGTAGCATTCGCTGCCGGATGAGGCGGGAAGATGATGCGTGTGCGCCTGGAGAGCCGAGGCCTCCCGATATTTGTCATGGCATGGAAGGCAGGCGCCGTTGCCGCGGGCTTTCTCGGCGAGCTGATCGTCGGGATCGGATTCGTGGAGGGAATGGCAGGATACGCACGAGAACTTCCCACCCTTGAAGCAGGGCGACTCGATCAAGCCATTGAACTCGCGTCCGCTGACGCGGATCATTCCGTCCGGCCAAAAGAAGTCCTGCAAAATATCCGCGTTTTTCGTCAGATAATCTTTGAGGCCGGGAATCGAATCGACCTTCGAGGGGCGAATCACCGGAGTGGTTTGCTCCAGGTCGTCGCCGGGCCGGAATTGGAAGCCGTTTTCCCGCCAGTTGGTGGACTTATCCATCCACTTCATGGAGTGGCAGAACCCGCAGACCTGGGCGCTGCGCTCCGCTGACAGTTTCCTAGGCTGCGTGATCTCCCCTGGTTGCACCGCCTTTTTTAACCCGGCCGCCGCTTTCTGAGCCTGAATGTGCTGGTCGCCCGGACCGTGGCACGCCTCGCAAGAGATGCCCAGCTCGGCTACTTCCGTCTGTGCGCTGCGCTTGGTGAAGTCGATATGAGGCTGCACCCCGGTGGTGTGGCAGCGGCTGCAGACCGCGTTCCATACTTCGGAATGGTGTTGCAGGTCCGGCGGACGGATAAACGTTGAGTTTCTTGGCGCCCACCTTTTCTCGGGAATCAGCCAGGTGAACGGGAACCCAAGCTGAAGGTTGCCGTCGCCGGATGGCACCCAGAACACTTGCATGTGATGCGAACCGGTCACCAATCCCAGCCGCTGTTCCAGCCCGGCCGTGGGAGCGCCCTCGGCAGATGCCTGCACGAGCGGTTCCATTCGCACCCAGAATTCGCCGTTGCGCTTCTGCAGGTTAAAACGAGTGTTGCCCGAGATCAGCGCCACGTCATCAAAGTTCGCCTGCACGCTGGCCTCCGAGGCGATCTGGGTCATGCTGCGGTGATAACTTCGATGCCAGCTGCCGTATTGATCCTCGTGGCAGGAACGGCAGGCATCAGAGCCGGCATATCCCTGAGGGCCGTGATTTTGAGGCAAGGTTTCGGCAAAGGCCGGCGTTTCGACCGGGGGAAGCAGGTCCGGACGGGGGGCGACAGCCGGTTGAACGTCGGTTTTCGCCGGGTCCTTGGAGCAGCCGGAAAGGAGCAAGGCCAGAGCCAGAGATGACCGCAGAAACTGACGAACGGGCGCACGCACTCGAGTGATGCCAGCGTGATGCGGCAGCCCGGAATCGTCGAGAAAGAAAGCTGGCCGCAGGCCCCGCTATTCCACTATTCCCGGGTAATCGTTTCGTCGAGATTTAGCAAAACGCGAGCAAGCGTGAGGGACGGCTGATCGCTTTCGGTTGAGAGTAACGCCTGCAAGCGAGCTTGCTCGATCGCAGATGGCGGACGCCCCAGGCAAAGCCGAAACGCCTGTTCAATTCGAGTGGCTGAGTCGTGTGACGTGGAATCGATCCTGTGGGCCAGCGCCTCGGCAAATTCGAAAAACTGTTTGTCATTCAAAAGCGTCAGGGCCTGAAGCGGGGTGTTGGAGCGGATTCGCCGCGTGCAACTGGTAAAGCCATCGGCCGAATCGAAGACGCTCAGGGCAGGGTGCGGCGTCGCCCGCCACCAATGGGTGTAGAGGGCTCGGCGATAGCGGTCCTGCCCGGTGCTCGCTTTCCATTCCCGCTTTACCTGGCCGAGGCTCATGATGCCGTCCGGTTGGGGAGGGAAGACCGGTGGCCCGCCCAAAACGGGAGTCAGGAGGCCGCTGACGACGAGGGCTGAGTCGCGGATGGCTTCGGCATCCAGGCGCAGGCGGGCTTGCCGGGCCAGCAGCCGATTGTTTGGGTCGGCGACTTCGAGATCAGGGCGAGCTTGGGAAGATCGGCGGTAGGCCACGCTTCGAACGATCCAGCGATGAATATGTTTCAAACTCCACGGCTCGACCCCGGGCTCCGACGGGTGCATGAATTCCACCGCCAGCCAGTCGAGGAGTTCGGGATGAGTGGGAGGAGTTCCCTGCGTGCCGAAGTCGTTTTCTGTTTCGACCAGTCCGTGTCCAAAATATTGCTGCCAGAGTCGATTGACGAGGACTCGGGCGAGAAGAGGATTTTCCGGGGCTACCAGCCAGCGGGCGAGATCGAGGCGATTGAGCGCGCGTCCCGCCGCTGCGTCCAGTTTATGGAGAGCGGACGGGACTCCTGGGCTCACTGGCTCCGAGGGCCGGGTGAAATCGCCCTTGATGAAAATGTGGCTTTCTCGCGGTTCCGGCAGTTCCCGCATGACCAGCGTGGTGACCGTTTTCGGGTGGCGCTTTTCCAGCTTGTCGAGGTTCGCATCCCTCGATTTGAATTCGGCGTCGTCTGGCTTGAACGCCCGGTAGGAACGGCGCTTCTCCTCGAGGTTCCGCTCGCTCCAGGGCTTTGCCAGTCTGGCCGGCGCCTCGGCTGAAAGCCTGCCGTGCTGTTCTGCGGCGAGTTCCTCCTCCCATTTTAGCACCGCACTGCCCTTGGTGTTCAGGTAGCGATTCAGCTCCGCACCCGCCTCTTCCAGATCTTTTTCATTGAGCGGCTCAAATTCGCCGGGAATTTCCAGCATGCCGGCGGGGGCGGCTTTGCCGTGGCCTTCCTCCTCGCTGTTATTGAAGAAGGCGAACAGCTGATAGTAATCCCGTTGAGTGAGCGGATCGAACTTGTGATCGTGGCATTGAGCGCAACCGATCGTCAGCCCCAGAAAAACGGTTCCGAACGTGTTCACGCGGTCCATGACCGATTCGATGCGGAATTGCTCGGGATCGATCCCACCCTCCTGGTTGATCTGGGTGTTGCGGTTGAATCCGGTGGCGATCTTTTGTTCCAGGGTGGCGCCCGGAAGGAGGTCGCCGGCCAGTTGTTCCGTCGCGAACTGGTCGAAAGGTTCATCCCGGTTGAGCGCAGCTACGACCCAATCCCGATATTTCCAGATCTGTCGCGGAGCATCGATGCTGTAGCCGTTCGAATCCGCGTAACGGGCGGCGTCGAGCCACCATCGAGCCCACCTCTCTCCGTAGTGCGGGGACCCCAGGAGCCGCTCGACCTGCTGCTCCCACGCGTCGGGCCGCGGGTCGGCGAGGAACGCCTCAATTTCTGCCGGAGTTGGAGGGAGCCCGGTCAAATCCAGGCTCAAACGTCGGAGCAGCGCGCGTCGGCTGGCTTCCGGGCTCGGTTTAATGCCCTCCGCGTCCAATCGGGCCTGGATGAATGCGTCGATGGGCGAAAGCCTGGCAGTTTCATTTTTTACGCGCGGGACGTCGGGCCGAATCGGCCCGACGAGCGACCAATGCCGGCGTTGCTCAGGCACTTCGTCGGACGGAGCAGCCGCTCCTTCGTCAATCCATTGCGCCAGAAGAGCAATTTGCGAATCTGCTAGCGGCGGCTTTTTGTAAGGCATTCGAGGCAGGTTCGCATGGTTTCCGCGAAGCGCATGAATCATCAGGCTTTGGTCCGAGCGGAAAAGAACCAACGCGGGGCCGGTGGCGCCCCCCAACAGGGCCCGCCGGGCCGTGTCCAGCCGGAGGCCGCCTTTTTGCTGAGTCGCGCCGTGACACTGCCAGCAGGATTCCTTCAGCAAAGGTTTAACCGCGGTGCTGTACTCGACGCCAAAAACTTGTGGCCCTCCCGGCAGCAGCAGCAGCGCAAGGAGCGCCCAATGGCGGAATAGCAGTTTCACTGGTGTGGCAAAGAGAATAATGGCAGGGATGCTCCCGGCAAGAGAGGCTTTTGCCGGTTCGGGGAATCTGCTGCCTGCCCCTTGTCCCGGAACCCGGCTCGGTTAAGTTGCGCGGCGTGGCGCTCTTGTCTGCCAGTAACATAAATGTCCGCTTCAACGACCGGGTGATCCTGGATGATCTCTCGCTCACGATTGATGAGGGGGACAAGATCGGCATGGTGGGCCGCAACGGGTCGGGCAAGTCGACGCTGCTCAAGATCATTGCCGGACTGCAACTCGCGGATTCCGGGGAAATCACTCAACGGCGGGATCTGCAGATTGGATACCTTCCGCAGGATTTTGCTCTCGATCCCGCCCTCAACGTCTTGGAGAACATTCGCGCCGGCACCGGATACATTACCCGGTTGATTGCCGAATTTGAAGCCCTTCCGCCGGCTTCGCATCGACACCATGAGCTGGAGCATCAGATTCAAGCCCATGACGGGTGGAACCTGGAGAACCGCATCGCCATCGCGATGGCGAAGTTGAGTTGTCCGCCGGCCGAGCGATCGGTCCAATCCCTTTCGGGCGGAGAAAAGCGGCGGATCGCTCTTTGCCGTGCCTTGGTTTCCGAGCCAGACCTGCTGATTCTGGACGAGCCGACCAATCATCTCGATACCGAATCGATCGAATGGCTGGCCGAGTATCTCGAGAATTACCGCGGCACTTTCCTCCTGGTGACTCACGATCGTTACTTTCTCGACCGGGTGACTCGCAGCATCGCGGAGGTCTCAAATGGCAAGGCTTTCCGCTACGAGGGGAATTACACCGATTACCTGATCACCAAGGCGGAGCGGGATGCGGCCAGCGAAGTCACGGAGCACAAACGGCAGATGTTTCTCCGCCGGGAGCTGGAATGGGTGCGCCGGGGGCCCAAGGCGCGCACCACGAAATCCAAAGCGCGCCTGGATCGCTATTTTGAAGTGGCCGGTCAGGAGGCGGTTGAGATCGACCGGGATGTGGACCTGGTGATACCGCCGCCGCCGCCCCTCCCGAATCGGATCGTCGATCTGCACAATGTGGGCATGGAATTGGGGGGCAAATGGCTCTTTTCGCACCTCACCCTGAGCTTTGCCGCGGGCCAGCGCCTCGGGGTTTTTGGCAAGAACGGCCTCGGCAAGACCACGCTCATGAAAATCATCATGGGGCAGCTGGAACCGTCGGAGGGAACGGTGAAGATCGGACAATTGATCCGTTTTAACTACATCGATCAGGGGCGGGTCCAGCTCAACGATGATCGAACCGTTCTGGAGGAGCTGAGCGACGGAAGCGAGTTCGTGGTGTTTGGCGAGGAACGGCTTTCGGTTCGAGCTTATCTGAAGCGCTTTCTCTTTACGGACGACCGCATCACCACGCAGGTGCGATTTCTGAGCGGCGGCGAACGCAGCCGTCTTTTGCTGGCCCGCATTCTCAAGAACGGCGGCAATTTTCTGGTTCTGGACGAGCCGACGAATGACCTGGATCTGGCGACTTTGCGAGTGCTTGAGGAAGCCTTGGCCGGGTTTGCCGGCGTGGTTCTCGTCGTCAGTCATGACCGCTATTTCCTCAACCGGGTTTGCACCGGCATTCTGGCGTTCGAAGGCAACGGCCATGTCGCTTACAGCGAAGGAAATTACGACTACTATCTGGAAAAGCGGCAACGGTTGGCCCCGATTGCGAAGCTGCCGCCAGCGGCCCTGCTGCCGCCGTCCAAGGAACCAAAAGCGGCAGCGCCCTCCGTCCGCCCGAAAAAGCTCTCGTTCAAAGATGCGCGCGAGTTGGAAGGGATGGAGTCGGCGATTTCCATCGTCGAAGGCCGCATTGCGGAGATTGGAGCGCTTTTCGTCGACCCGGATTTCAATCGCAAGTACGGGCAACAGATGGCCGGTTTGATGGCCGAGTTGGAAAGCGAGAAAGCTAAACTCAACGCTCTCTTCGCCCGATGGGAAGAGTTGGAGGCTTTGCGGGCGGCTTGTTCCAATGCGGCTGAACTCTGAAAGCCGGGGCGCATCGCAGAGTTGAGAATCCTCAGATCTTCCTTTTCCCGCCCATTCTCAGCGTCGAGAAATTCCTAGGGCCATGTAGCCGTAATATGCCCCGGAAACGTCGTTTCCTTTTGCAGGCCTGAGTTGGGCAGGCTTCGTGCTTTCAGTGCCTCGGAACGATGAACATTTTCAAACGCCGACAGGACGGGCAAAAAGCGTTTTCGCTGGTCGAGGTGCTTTTCGCGATCGCGCTGGTGACTGTCCTTTTTACGTCCCTCTATACCGGGATTGCCTCCGGGTTCGGCCTGGTCTCGGTGGCGCGCGAGAATCTCCGGGCGAATCAGATCCTGGTCGAGAAGATGGATACGTTGCGGTTGTACAGCTGGGATCAGATCAATTCGAACGGCTTTATTCCACCCACTTTTACCGCGAACTTCTTTCC
>CAZMKE010000008.1:0-281816 GCA_964566945.1 uncultured Verrucomicrobiota bacterium
CGGTTGTCGGTTGTCGGTTGTCGGTTGTCGGTTGTCGGTTGTCGGTTGTCGGTTGAGAGGGGGAGCAACGGAAGGGAGGCTGAAGGCTAACACCTTTCTCGCGGAGAACGCAGAGGGGAAACATCTGCCCTTTGATCATTTTTCATTTGGTTTGCGGACGCGGGTGGTTTCAACCAGTGGCTTTGTCCGACTGGATGGCTTCACGTTCCTTCAGCTTTCAGGCCGGGAGATTCAGGCGTTGCTCCGCGACGCACCCCCTTTTGCCGCACCGACCGTGGGTTGAAACCCACGTCCATTTTCAAGGATCGCTCCGCGATCCGGATTCGGACTGTTTTCCTTCTTCCCGCGCAGAGGGCGCGGAGAACGCACAGGGGGAAACATCTGCGCTTTGATCACTTTTCATTGGGTTGGCGGACGCGGACGCGGGTGGTTTCCACAAGTGGCTTTGTCCGACTGGACGGCTTCACGTTCCTTCAGCCTTCAGGCCGCGCGATTCAAGCGTCGCTCCGCGACGCATTCCCTTTTACCGCACCCACCGTGGGTTGAAACCCACGTCTATTTTCGATGATCGCTCCGCGATCCGGATTCGAACTGTTTTCCTTCTTCTCGCGCAGAGGGCGCGGAGAACGCAGAGGGGGAAATATGTGCGGATGGATTTTTCATTTGGTTGGGGGACGCAGAGGCGGGTGGTTTCAAGCTGTGGCTTTGTCCGACTGGATGGCTTCACGTTCCTTCAGCCTTCAGGCCGGGAGATTCAGGCGTCGCTCCGCGACGCATTCCCTTTTGCCGCACCCACCGTGGGTTGAAACCCACGTCTATTTTCGATGATCGCTCCGCGATCCGGATTCGAACTGTTTTCCTTCTTCTCGCGCAGAGGGCGCGGAGAACGCAGAGGGGGAAATATGTGCGGATGGATTTTTCATTTGGTTGGGGGGGACGCAGAGGCGGGGGTTTCCACCAGTGGCTTTGTCCGACTGGATGGCTTCACGTTCCTTCAGCCTTCAGGCCGCGCGATTCAAGCGTCGCTCCGCGACGCATTCCCTCTTACCGCACCGACCGTGGGTTGAAACCCACGTCTATTTTCAAGGATCGCTCCGCGATCTGGATTCGGCCGGCGCGTGAGGGCACGCGGCCTGCATACAGACCACGGGCGAAGGTCGCGAGGCCATCGGGATTTGATTCAATCCTTTCAGGATAGGTGATTTTGTTTGTGGTCATCGTCCCGGGGTAGCTCGTTCCTCGCAACCCCGGGCTGCGCTGATTACATCCCGTTGGGATGGCAGGCTCAAGGCCACAACCTCTCCGAGGTTCGGAGAGCGGCGGCTGCGGAAAAAGGGCTCGACTGCGTCCGATCAGGGTTTCTGGCAGAAATCGCGGATTGCCTGAGCCAGTTGGGCGGCGTGGTCTGGGTGGGCGAGCATGGAGAGGTGGGACATCTCGGGGAATGTGCGGTGGCAGGCGCGTTTGGAGAGGGTGGCGAGGTCTGCTTGCAAGGCATCCCAATGCGGAAGGGAATGGGTTTGGGCGGAGAGGATCAGGAGCGGCAGGTCGGACAACGACGCTTGCTCCGCAAAGCGGGCGGTGGGTTCCCAGGCGCGGGCTTCGTGGGCGCTGGCACGGAGGTGGGCAGGATTTCGGAGTGATTGGCGCAGGGCGTCGAACTCGCCGGGCGGAAGGGCGTCGAGATGGCGGACGAGCGGGACTTCAACGGCCGGGACGGAGCGCGCGGCCAGGACATGCGCCGCCTCAAGATAGAGGGTGAGTTTGCACACGCGGCGCCGGATGGCCGGCCACTCCTTCTGCCGGGGATGGACCGGATCGAGCCAGACCAGCGCGCGGACTTGCTCCGGATGCTGGCGCTGGAAAGCGCGATTGAAAAGGGCGCCCAGAGAATGGCCGACAAGGATCAACGGCTCATCGATTTGCAGGGTCTGTAAGAGCGAGCGCAGTTCCGCGGCGACCTGAGCCGCGCTCCGTTCGCCAGGGCGCACGTCGCTCCAGCCGAGACCGGCGCGATCGTAGGCGATCACCCGGGCGAATGATCCGAGTTCAGGCCCGAGCCAGCCCCAGCAGGAGCTCATCATGGTAAGGCCGCATTCGAGAAGGAGGAGCGGGCCGGCGGTTCCGAAACGGCGGACATGGACCCGAGCGTCACTGACCGCGATCCACTCGCCGGGCGGCTGAGAAACCGAAGTTTTCAAAGTTTTTCTGGCATGCTTTCCCGGAGTGGCAGATTTCTGCAACTGCGGATCGGATCAGAGCAGCGATTCCGCCCTGGGAACCGCAAATAATGCCTCAGACCATGGCTGAGACGATCTCAAATCCGTCTGATCGCCGCAAACAGCCGCAAACCTTCTCACCTTGATGCAAAGCGGTTTTCTGTTTTAATAACCTCGTGATTTTATGAAAAAGCTGGATCGGATTACACTCAACCCAGCCGTGATGGGAGGCAAGCCTTGCATCAGAGGAATGCGCATTACTGTGGGAACCATCGTGGGGCTAATGGCGTCCAACCACGCTCGCGCCGACGTTCTCAAGCTCTACCCTTACCTTGAGGATGCAGATATCAGCGAAGCCCTCGCCTATGCCGCGTGGCGTGCAGAAGAAGTCGAGTTTCCACTGCAAAGCGCGTGAAGGTTCTTGTGGACATGAACCTGTCGCCGACTTGGGTTCCCGTCCTTAAAGATGCGGGATTCGAGGCCATCCACTGGTCCAGCGTGGGTAAAGCCGATGACGTGGACAAGGTAATCATGGATTGGGCAAGCCAGCATGGGTGGCTTGTTTTCACCCACGACCTTGATTTCGGAACCTTGCTTGCCCTCAGCCAAGCGGGCAGACCAAGCGTATTTCAGGCACGGACCCAGGACGTTAGCCCTGACGGGCTCTCCGCCCAAGTCACGGACCCAGGACGTTAGCCCTGACGGGCTCTCCGCCCAAGTCATCGCCACGCTCCGCCGATTCGAGGCAATCCTTGATCAGGGAGCCATTGTCGTCCTCGACGAGAACCGAGCTCGCGTTCGAGTGCTCCCGCTTGGTTGATTCACCTCAGGCCATCCCCCCTTCAAACCAAGCCCAACCGCTCCGATATAAAACGCCGGAACAGATCGACCTCCGGCTCGATGATGGTGTGATCCTTCGGGTATTCGTGGAATTCGACCTGGATGCCGGACTTTTTGAGCAGATCGACCTGCTCGCGCACGGGTTGAAGCGGAATGAGCGGGTCGCGCGTGCCGTGGGTGAGGAGGAACCGTTGCTGTCCGGCGGCCGGGGAGCGGAGGCCCAGCAGGCGCTCCGGTTCGTGAATGTAACCGCTGACGCCGATGATTCCGGCCAGCGCCTGCGGGTAGCGCAGCCCCGTTTCGATGCTCATGAGGCAGCCCTGGGAAAAGCCGAAAAGGAGGGTGCGGCCGGGAGGGAACCCGTCCCGGTCGCAGTCGGCGAGGAGTTCGGCCAGCAGACGGTAGCTCCGTTCGACGCCCGGGCCCGGGTCGCCGGCGAAATCGTACCAGGAAAAGCCGCCGTAATAACTGTCGGGGGCATTGACCAGGAGATAATTGACGCTGGGGAGCCCGAGCATGCGAGGCAGGAAGCGATACCCCTCCAGGCTGTCGCCCAGCCCGTGCAAGGCAATGATCAGGTCGCGCGAGGTTCCCGCAGCGGCTTTCAGCAATTCGCGATGAAGCATCCGCCTATTGAAGCAACAAGCAGCATTTCATGCCACTGTTGTGATCGAGGGCAGCGGGCACACACGAGCGAACGCAACCACCGGATCGGAGACGGAACCGCCGATTGCAGATCCCGCCAAGATCGCCGAGAGTGCTGCCATGGATCGGACTGACGAGCCGGGATCGCAAGGGCGCGCAAGCGGGGAACTGAAGAACACGCTGAGCGAACTGCGGGAAAAGCTGGTGGCGCTGCACAAAGCCCTGATCGATTCCGAGCGGGTGGAATACGAAAGCTCCTTCGGGACGATCGCAACGCCCAACCAATTCCTCAAGCTGCTGATCGAAGATCCCTGGTTTGCGTGGCTGCAGCCCATTTCGGCCATGGTGGTTTCGATCGACGAATTGATGGACGAAGACGAAGAGCCGTTGACGCAGGCAACGGTGGCGCGGGTGAGAAACCAGGCGTCCTCGCTGCTGCGGGCCACGGAAGAAGGCGAGGGATTCGGGCGGAGCTACTTTGAGAGCCTGCAGCGGACGCCGGACGTCGTCCTGGCGCACGCCGCAGTGATGAAGCTCCTGAAGGCCTGACCGCGGCTCGCCGCGCAGCCGCGGGATGCCGAAGTTCCTCCAATAAAGGCCCACATTTTACCAAGTTCGGTGCAGGAGATTTGCGCCGGCGGATTTATTTTGGGGACGGTATAAAACAACGGAGGGTTCGTCATGAAACATGCAACACTCTCTCTGTCCTTAGGCGCCGGTGTTCTTCTGTTCGGGTTCACCCTTCTGGCGGAGCCGCGCGCGATTTCACCCGGCCGCGATTTCATGCGGCAAAAGCTGGACCACGCCCAAAGCGTGCTGGAAGGAATCACTTCGGAAGATTTTGTCCTGATCAGCGTGCATGCGAACAAGCTGGCGGCGATGAGCGACCAGCCGGACTGGCGGGCACTGGACACCGCTGAGTACGCCCAGCAGAGCGCGCTCTTCAAGCGCACGGCGGAAGCGCTGGGCAAAGCCGCGCGTGAACGCAACCTGGACGCGGCAACTCTGGCCTACACCAAGATGACTTTCAGCTGCGTGGAGTGCCACAAATACATCCGCACGCGCAAAGTCGCGCTCGATTCCGTCCCGAACAACAGCAAACAATTCTAACAGGAGGTTGTATGGCCATTCTCGTGACCCCGACCGCCGGGCCGGCCCCGGCGACCCTGAACGGACGTTTCTGCACGGCGGATGAGGCTCCGCCCAAAGCCCGGTTCATCCGCTGGTTTGCGGAAATCGGCATGGAGGATGTGGCGCAGGTGGGCGGCAAGACCGCCTCGCTGGGCGAAATGTATCGCCAGCTGACGCCCAAAGGAATCCGCATTCCGAACGGCTTTGCCATCACGGCCGAGGCCTACCGCCATTTCCTGCGCTCCGCCAAAGTGGATGAGAAAATCCAGACGCTGCTGACCGGCCTGGACACGCAGCAGATCGACGACCTGCGCCAGCGGGGAAACGAGATTCGCCACGCCATCCTGGCAGCGCCGCTGCCGCACGATCTTGAGCAGGAGATCCTCGCGGCTTACGACACGTTTAAAGGCCATCAACTGCACCCGGCGGATGTCGCCGTCCGGAGCAGCGCCACGGCTGAGGATTTGCCGGGAGCAAGTTTCGCGGGACAGCAGGAGAGCTACCTGAACGTGCAGGGGCACCTCGCGCTGCTGGATGCCTGCCGGCGCTGTTTCGCCTCGCTCTTCACCGACCGCGCCATTTCGTATCGCGTGGACAAGGGATTCGACCATCTGAAAGTAGCGCTCTCGATCGCAGTGCAGCGCATGGTGCGCGCCGACCTGGCGACGTCCGGGGTGATGTTCACGATCGATACCGAGACCGGATTTCGCGACACCGTGCTGATCAATGCCGCGTACGGGCTGGGGGAAAACGTGGTGCAAGGCACGGTGAACCCGGACGAGTATTACGTCTTTAAACCGACGCTGCGGAGCGGCCATCGGCCGATCCTGCAAAAGGTTCTGGGCACGAAGGAATTCAAACTGATTTACGACGTGGGCGGCGGGCGAATGGTGAAGAATGTGCCGGTGACCACGGGGGATCGCTGCCGGTTCGCCATCACCGACGCGGAGATTCTGCAACTTGCCCGCTGGGCGTGCATCATTGAGAGCCATTACTCCGAGAAGAAAGGGGCGCCGACTCCGATGGACATCGAATGGGCGAAGGACGGGGCGACCGGCCAGTTCTATATCCTGCAGGCCCGGCCGGAAACGGTGCAGTCGCAGCGCTCGATCCATCTGGTGGAGACCTTCTCCCTGCAAAAGAAAGGCGAGGTGCTGGTGAAAGGCCGGGCGGTGGGAGAAAAGATCGTCACCGGGCAGGCCCGGGTGGTGGAGAACATCGCCGCCGCGCATGATTTCAATGCGGGCGACGTGCTGGTAACCGACAAGACCGATCCGGATTGGGAGCCGCTGATGAAGAAAGCAGCGGCGATCGTAACGAATCGGGGCGGGCGCACCTGCCATGCGGCGATCGTGAGCCGCGAGTTGGGCGTTCCGGCGATCGTTGGGACCGAGCATGCCACAGAAGCCATCCATTCCGGCCAGGCAGTCACCATCTCGTGCGCTGAAGGCGAATTGGGCACAGTCTACGCCGGGATTCTGCCGTTCAACCGCGAAACGATGGACCTGCGAACGATTGAACGGCCTCGAACGAAAATCATGATGAACGTGGGGAACCCGGAGCAGGCCCTGGCGCTTTCGTTCATTCCGAACGACGGGGTGGGGCTGGCCCGGGAAGAGTTCATCATCTCGACCTACATCAAGGTTCATCCGCTGGCGTTGATCGATTTCGAGAAGCTCCCGACGCCACTGAAACTCCAGATCGAAGAAATCACGCAAGGCTGCAAAGACAAAGCCCAGTTCTTCGTCGACAAGCTGGCGGAAGGGATCGCGATGATCGCCGCGGCTTTCTATCCGAAGGATGTGATCCTGCGCCTGAGCGATTTCAAGACGAACGAGTATGCGAACCTGATCGGGGGCAAGGCCTACGAACCCGAGGAAGAGAATCCGATGCTGGGCTTCCGAGGGGCTTCCCGCTATTACAACGCGCGCTATCGCGCCGGGTTCGCCCTGGAATGCCGCGCGGTGCGCAAGGTGCGGGACGACATGGGCCTGCACAACCTCAAGCTGATGATTCCGTTCTGCCGAACGGTGGAAGAAGGACGGCAGGTGCAGGCCGAAATGGAGAAGCACGGCTTGAAGCGCGGGGTGGATGGGCTGGAGATTTACGTGATGTGCGAAATCCCGAGCAACGTCATTCTGGCCCGCCAATTCGCGGAAATCTTCGACGGCTTCTCGATCGGATCGAATGATCTCACCCAGTTGGTCCTGGGAGTGGACCGCGATTCCGAGATCGTAGCGCCATTGTTCGACGAACGGAATCAGGCGGTGAAGGACTTTATCGCCCAAGCCATTCGCACGGTCAAAGCGAGCGGCCGGAAGATCGGGATCTGCGGACAGGCTCCGAGCGACTATCCGGAATTCGCCCAGTTCCTGGTGGATCAGGGAATCGACAGCATCTCCCTGAATCCGGATACCGTTTTGAAGGTCACCCTGGCGATTCACGAGCGGGAAACGCAGCTCGCGGCTCCGGGCAAACCCGCGTAAATGCTTTAAGCCACAGCAGATAGCCGATCTCACCTGCTCAGCGAACCCCCGGCCGCCGTAACCGTGTGCGAAGGCCGGGGGTCTTATTCCTCTGCCAGCTTCCAACTCCCCCGGGTTTGAACTATGCTCCGGCCCGTGGTGGGTTGGACGCTCTCGTCCTTGCGGCGGATGATGAACTAAAAGCGATCGCAGAGCGTATAACCGCGTGCAGGAGCCCGGCTCGAGTAGGCCGCGCTCCTCGAACCGGTTGAGCAAATCCGCCGCACAAGGGTCAGATGAATATAATGGTGGCCAGCCTGCGCGGTCTGCGCGAAGTCAGACTGATAGCATCCGGATTTGCCCTGCTGTGGGGCCTCGCTTCAGCCTTAACCATCCGCGGGGCTGATCCAGGGAAGAAGCCGGCTCCGGGCGCGGACATTTTTGATGCCACGAATATCGTGAGAATCAGCATCACGATCCCCGCGAGCGGCCTGAACAAGCTCCAGGGCTACTTCTGGGGCAACGGAGGGGAAAAGCCGGAGGTCAAGGCCACGGTGACGGACGGAACGAATACCTACAAGAATGTGGCCATTCACATGAAGGGTTCCGCCGGCAGCTTCCGCCAGCTCAATGACAAGCCCGGGCTGACGCTGAATTTCGACAAATTCACGTCCGGCCAGACCTTTCACGGCCTGCAAAAAATCTCGCTGAACAATTCGGTCCAGGATCCAACTTTCATTGAGGAAAAGCTGTGCCGGGAGATGTATGAAGCGGCCGGGGTGCCGGCGCCACGAGCCGATTACGCGCTGGTGACGCTGAACGGACGCAATCTCGGGCTCTACGTGCTCTTGGAAGGGTACAACAAACAATTCCTGCGCCGCTATTTCAAGAACGTGAGCGGCAATCTGTATGACGGCGGTTTCTGCCGAGAGATCACGGACGATCTAAATGTGAACTCGGGCGAAAAGCCGAACGACAAGTCCGATCTGGAACGACTTGCCGCAGTCGCGGCGGCAGCCCGGCAGAACAACTCACTGGCTGAGTTGTCCAAAATTCTCGATATCGACCGGTTCCTCTCGATGGTGGCGTTGGAAGTGATCCAGTGCCATTGGGACGGCTATACGATGAACCGGAACAATTACCGGGTTTATCACGATATGGACGCAGGAAAAATGATCTTCATGCCCCACGGAATGGATCAGATGTTTGGCACGGGCGACGGGCGGGGCTCCCCGCAAAGCTCGATCATTCCGCCGATGAACGGCTTCATCTCAGCCGCCGTGCTGGGCACCACGGAAGGAAGAACCCGCTATCTGCAACGGCTGACGGAACTGCGAACGAACGTGTTCAACGTGCAAGCGATCACCAACCGGGTGCGCGAGATCGAAGATCGGATTCGCCCATACGCGGTCAATCCGTATTCCCGACGGCACTCGAACGCGAGCTGGCTGTGCCAAAACATTGTCGCGCGCGGGGAAAGCCTGGACGAGCAATTGCACGCGACCCCGCGAGAAGCGGCGGCTTTCAAAAATGGCATTCTGCGGCTCGCGGATTGGAGGCCGCGGAATGTCAATGGAACCGGGAACTTTGACGTGGCGACGAGCAAAGATGGCAAAAAGCTGCTGCACATCCTCGCGAACAACCAGAGCTCCAGCTCCTCCTGGCGCACCCGGGTGCTGCTGCCTCCCGGACAGTACCGCTTCGAGGGCTACGGCAGAACGCGCGGCGCGGGCGAAGGCACCGCAGGGGCTCAATTGCGCGTGTCGGGGGCGACCTCCGTTCCGGCGCTGCACGGGGACAGCGAATGGGTGATGCTGAATTTCGAATTCGAAGTGACCGAGCCGGATCGGGAAATCGAATTGGTCTGCGAGCTGAAAGGAAATCGCGGCGAAGCGTGGTTTGATACGACCTCTTTGAAGCTCCGGCACGTCGAATAGTCACGATTTTGTGAAACATTTCCGGGGAAGCCGGAGTTATCAGTGCAAGGAAGTATGGAGAACGAGACCAAGGTGGAGGCTATCAATCGCCTGGCCCAACAACGAAGCGCGCTGGTGGATCAACTCTCGCGAGTGATCATCGGCCAGCGCGAGGTGATCGAGAACGTGCTGCTGACGATCTTTTGCGGCGGGCACGGGCTGATCGTGGGCGTGCCCGGCCTCGCCAAGACTTTGCTGGTGCGCTCGCTCGGCCGGGCGCTGGATCTCTCGTTCAACCGGGTGCAGTTCACGCCCGATCTGATGCCTTCGGACATCACCGGCACCGAAATACTGCAGGTCGATCCAACCAGCGGACAGCGGCGGCTCGATTTCATGCCCGGGCCGATCTTCGCGAACCTGCTGCTGGCGGACGAAATCAACCGCACGCCGCCGAAGACCCAGGCGGCGATGCTGCAGGTGATGCAGGAGTACGAGGTGAGCGTGGGAACGAAGACTCATCCGCTGCCCCGGCCGTTCCACGTCTTTGCCACCCAGAACCCGATTGAGATGGAGGGGACGTATGTCCTCCCGGAAGCGCAGGCAGACCGGTTCATGTTCAGCATTTACTGCGGATATCCCACCAACGCAGAGGAGGAAGTGATCGTCCGGAACACGACCGGAACCGACGCGGCTGATCTGAAGCCGGTGCTCAACGCGCAGGAAATCATCGAAATTCAGAAGCTGGTGCGCGCCATGCCGGTCTCGGACGAAGTGATTCGCTACGCGGTCCGCCTGGTTTCAAAAACCCGGCCGGAAGACCCCCTCGCGCCGAGCTACGTGAAGGAATATGTCCGCTGGGGCGGCAGCCCGCGGGCCTCGCAATATCTGATCCTCGGGGCCAAAGCCCGGGCGGCGGTCACCGGCAAGCTCTGCGCGGACTATGACGGGGTGAAATCGGTGGCCCGCCAGGTTCTGCGCCATCGGGTCCTGCTGAACTTCAACGCGCGGGCGCAAAAGATCACGATCAACGACGTGATCGACAAGCTGCTGGCGGAACCGATCAACGCTGCCCGTTAATGCGCGGCTCCGCTCAAATCCACGTTCGCAAGCCCGCCCCCCACGTCCCGGAAACCTCGCGCCGCTAACTCGATATGCCCAGCAGCTTCGCCATCAAAGCGTCTGCTCTCGCCGCGGTCGAAGACCTGTCGCTGATCGCCCGCAGCGTGGTGGAGGGTTTTTTTGACGGCCTTCATCGCAGCCCGTTCCTCGGCTACAGCACGGAGTTCTCCGCGTATCGGCCCTACGTTCCGGGCGATAATCTGCGCTATCTCGATTGGAAAGTGTGGGGGCGAACCGAAGAATACTACGTCAAGCAATTCGAGGACGACACCAACGTGCGCTGCCATATTTTCCTCGATACAAGCGGCTCGATGGATTTCGGCGAAGGCGACAACAATAAATTCCACTACGCCCGGACGCTGGCGGCGGTGCTCGCTTATTTGATGGTCCGGCAGCATGACGCGCCGGGGCTCGTCGTCTTCGGCGCGGAGGCGCGCCAGGCCGCACCCGCCTCGAGCACGCGCCATCATGCGGATGAGATTTTCTCCCTGCTGACGCACGCGCAGGCCGGCGGGCAGAACCGCCTGGACCAGCAACTTTTCCAGATCGCCCAAACGGTCACCCGCCGGGGCCTGGCGGTGATCCTTTCGGATTTCCTCGGAGCCGCCGATGGCGGTTTCGAGCTGATCCGCCGGCTGCACGCGCAAGGGCAGGAAGTGCTCGTTTTCCACCTGCTGGCGCCCGAAGAACTCGACCTGCCCTTTGAAGGCGAGTTCATCATGGAAGACGCCGAAACCGGCGCGGAGATTCCGGTGCACCCGGAGAGCTTCCGGGCCGAATATCAAAAGCGGGTGGAAGAGTTTTGCGCCAAGGTGCGGAACCATTGCATCCAGTTGGAGACGGAATACCACCGGCTGCGGACGGACGCGCCCCTGGATTACGCGCTGATGTCCTATTTGGAGAAACGGTCTTCGCTCTAACCATGTTTCCCGTTTTCACCCATGCCGCCTTGTTGACCGGCCTCGCCGGCGTGAGCGCGCCGATCCTGATTCACCTGCTGATGCGCCGGCGCAGCCAGCGGATGCGGTTCAGCACGGTGCAATTCTTCGTGAAGCGGGATGAGCAATCCATGCGCAAGCGAAAGCTGCGGAACCTGTTCCTGCTTTCGTTGCGAGTGATTCTGTTCACTCTGTTGATTCTGGCGTTCGCCCGCCCGTACCTGCCGAACAGCGCCGCGGCCGGAGGATACGTCAAACGGCAGCAAGCCATCATCCTGCTCGATGACTCAGCGTCCATGCAAAGTGTTTCGCCGAACGGGGAACGGTGGAAGAAAGCCAAGGAGTCCGCTAAAGAGATCCTTTCGCATCTTCAGCGGGATGACCGGGCCGCGCTGGTGCTCTGCTCAAGCCGCAGCGCGACCGCCTCGGGCTTTGTCCCGGCATCCGTCCTAGCCAAACGGCTGGACGACATCCCGGCGGGATACGGGACGGCGGACCTGAGCGAAGGTTTTCAGCAGGCGCTCAAGCTGCTGGCCACGGCGAATCCCGCGTTCGAGACCTCGCTCCATATCGTCAGCGACTTGCAACGCTCGAGCACTCATAATCTGGCCAGCGCCCCGCTCCCTCCGGAACTTGCGGTGAAAATTGCCGATCCGGGAGAGCGGTTCGCGCCCAACGTGGCGGTGACGGACCTGCGGCTGCAGCGCGAAGGAGACGCCGGGCCACACGCCGTGCTGACGAGCTTTTCGGACGAGAATTACGGGGCTTTGCCGTACCGGCTGACAATCGATCATCGCGAAGTGCTCGCGGGAACAGTAGCACTGGCGGGAGGCGCGAGCACCAACCTGGCGCTGGCCATTCCGGCGCTCAAGCCGGGCTGGCACTCGGTCGAGCTGGTGATCCAGCCGAAAGATGGGCTCAGCATGGACGATACGCGGTTCGCCACCCTGCTCGCACCGGAACCGATTCGCTGCCTGGTGGTGGAACCACGTCCGGGGGCGCGCAGCTATCAGGAGGAGTCGTTCTTTGTAGCGGCGGCCCTCAATCCGGTGGCCGCCGGAGAAGCCAGTTCCTCGCGCTTCGCCTGTGAGAAGACTTCGCTCGACGATCTGCCGACACGATTGCAAGCGCAACCGGGGCGCGCAGCGGTGCGGCTAATCGTGCTGCCCGCCAGCCGGCAAATCCCAAGCGCGGCTGCCAACGCACTGAAGAATTTTGTGCAAACCGGAGGCGGCCTGCTGCTCTTCGCCGGGGAAACCGTGAGCGCGAACGCCTACAACAGCAGCCTTGGGGAACTGCTCCCCGCGGAGATCGGCCGGCGGGAACCAGCGGGCGAAAAATCATGGCATCTCGGCAAGCATCAACTGGCTTCACCCGTTTTCAATCTGTTCCGCGAGCCGGCCAATGGGAACCTGGCGCTGCCGGAGTTTACCGACCGCCTCTCCCTGAAACCGGCCAGTGATGCCACGGTCCTGGCGGAGTTCGATGACGGCACTCCCATGATGGTCGAACGCAAGGCCGGGACCGGCCGGGTTCTGTTGGCAAACACTTCCGCAGACACTCGTTGGACTGACTGGCCGAAGCACAAAAGCTTCGTCCCCTGGCTGCATTCCGCGGCGTTTTACCTCTGCGGCCTCAATCCGGCCGAGCAACGGGAGAAGGCTCCGACGTTTACCAGCGGCAGCGAAGCCGACCTGGCAATCAGCCTGAAAGAACAGGCGATCAAGGTCGTGCGCGAGGGCGGCGAAGAACTCGCCGTGACTTCGGATGCCACTGGCACCATTCGGGACCTGCCGTTGAACCAGCCGGGCATTTACTCCGTCCGGGATGCACAAGGGACGGAACTCCGCCGCATCGCGGTGAACCCGCCGGCCGCAGAATCCGATCTGACTTTCGCCGCCCCCAGCGAAGTGGACCAGCAAGTGGTGCGGCGGCGGGAATCCGGTCCGCCCACGCTGGCCGCCGGGGTTTTCGGGGAATCGCCCAAGGGGCGCGAGTTATGGCGCGTGCTGCTTCTAGGCGCGCTCCTGTTTCTGCTGGTGGAGCCGCTGGTGGCGAACCGAACCGCAGCCTGACGGAAAGGGAGAGTTATGGAAGACGAGTCATTTGCCAAACAGCGCCTCGCGGACGCATCGCGAACCAAGGACACGGCGCGGCGCCTCGCTCTTTTCTCGCTGACAGCAGCGGCCGCACTCGCATTCCTGCTGGCGGTCGCGGTGGTGGATTACTGGATCATTCTGCCCGCCTGGGCGCGAGTGGCCGGGCTGCTCCTCGCGAGCGCAGCCATTGTGGCCGGGGCGCTGCGCTTCCGGGCCAGCCTGCGCCAGCCAACCCGCTTGAAAGAGGCGGCGCTCGACATGGAGGCCGGGAACCCGGCGGCCGGCTGCGAACTCTCGACCGCCGCCGAATATGTCAGCGGAGAGCGCCGCCCCCGGCAGGATTACGAGCAGGAACTGGCCACCGCGTTGGAGGTCAAGGCGGCTGAACATTTGCGCAAATTGCAGGTGCCTTACTGGAATCGCTCGATTCCGGGTGCGCTCCTCCTGGGCGGGTGCATGTTCGCGATTCTGCTTTTCGTCGCGTTCGCCTCGGGCGGGCTCCAAGCGTTCAAGCGCGCCGCGGCTCCCTGGAGCCATGCGCCCTACACGCGGGTTTCGGTCCAACCCGGCAACGTGGAAGCTCCGGTCGGCCAGGATATCGACATCAAAAGCGCCTTTTCAGGACGCATGCCCAAAGCGGCACAGTTCGCCTGGCAGGACGAAGGAAGCTCGCAATGGCAGCTGGCCAGCCTCACCGTGAATGAGAAGGGGGAAGCTCTCTACCCGCTCAAGAATGTCCGCAACCCGATGAGCTATCGCGTGAGCGGGAGCGATGCGGTTTCGCCCGTCTTCAAGATCGATCCCTACTTTCCGCCGGAGGTCAAAGAGTTCCAGGCTGGGCTCGATCTTCCCACCTACGCCCGCCGCCCGAAGCTGACTCAATCGGGCACCAATATTTCGGCCCTCCGCGGAACGACCGCCTCCCTGCAGGTGACGCCCAACGTCCAGCTCGCCTCAGCGCAGCTGCGCTTCGAAGATGGCCAGGTGGTGGCGCTCAAGCCGTCGGCCAACGGCTTTTGGAACACGGATTTGAAGATCGACAAAGACGGACGCTTCCAGGTTGAACTCACGGATGCCAAAGGACATCGCAGCGCCAGCAACGGTTTGTATCAGATCACGGCGTTCAAGGACGAACCGCCGAAAGTGGAGATCCCCGACCCGGGCCAGGACATGCGGGCAGAGGCGACCAACACCGTGCCGGTGCGCATCTCGGCCACCGACGACTACGGGTTGGACGAAATCAAGCTGGTCTACCACAAATTGGGCGGGCCCGAGCAGTTCATTACGGCGAAGCGCAACGGGGAGACCAACTCCGAATTCAGTGCGGAAATCCCTCTCTCCTCGCTTGGCCTCGCCGAATATGAACTGGTGGCTTACCACGCCGAAGCCCGGGACAACAACACGCTGGATGGCCCCGGGATTGGGAAGTCCGACGTCTACTTTATCGAGATCAACAATCAGGAAGGCGGGCAAAGCAAGGCCCAGGGAAAATCCCAGCGGGTGAACCTGCTGGTCATCCAGAAGCAAATCGTTGCTGACACGACCGCGACGCTGGCGAACGCCGAGCCAGGGACTTTCAACGAACTGGCCCAGCGCGAAAAGGACGCGATCGATTTTGGAAATATCTACGTTCAAAACCTCGCCGGACGGGGCCCGGCTTCGGCTGAAATGCAAGCAGCCGTGGCCGACATGCAAAAAGCCCAGTCCGCGCTGGAAAAGCACGCCCGCGCCGATGCTTTGCCGCCAGCAGAAAGCGCGCTGGCCCACCTTTATCAAGTGTTGAAGCTCATGCCGGAGTTGAAGGACCTGCCCACCAAGCCGCAGCAGAATCAACCCAAAACCAATCAACCCCCGTTGCTGAATGTGGTGCTGGATGCCATCAAGAAGAAGAAGGATCAACCGGATGACCAGGAACTGGCCGCCGCGCTCCAGCAAGCGGAACAGCTCCGCGACGAGCAAGCCGGCCTGAACCTGGGCGTGCAAGGCTCCGGGACTGGCCAGGGGAACAACGAATCAAAAATGGTTCGGGCCAGCAACGACGCCAAAGACGGCAAGGGACAGGCCCCGGCGAAAGCCAAAGGCGGAAAAGGCAAGGGCAAAGGGGGTAAAAATGGCAAAGGCAAAGGAGACGGCCAAAAACCGGGCGGCAAGCCCGCGGACAAACCCGGTGAAAAATCGGGTGAAAAGCCCGGCGAGAAACCGGGCGACGACAGCAAAGAAAAGGAGGATAAGAATTCTCCTGAACCCGCCCAGGAAGATGCCCTGGCTCTCGCCGAGAAACAAAGCGAGCTGAGCAAGGAAGCCAGCGATCTCGCCCAAAAACTCGACCGCCTGGCCGGCAAGGACAAGCGCCTCGGTCACAACGCGGCCGCGGGCATGAAACAAGCCGCGGGCCAGATGCGCGCGGCGGCGCAGGCGATGCAGGCCGGCAACATGCAATCGGCTGGCACCAAAGGGCTGGAGAGCGGGGCGTCGCTGGAAAGCTCGATTGCGGCCATTCAACGCGCTCTGCAGGGCCGGCCGGAGCGCGTGGACGTCTCGGAGGAAGAATCACCAAAGGAATACGAAACGCTCATCGCGGAGTATCTCAAGAAGCTTTCGCACGCGGAATAACGAGTCCCCGTCATGATTGAATTTGCGTATCAACTGCCCGCGTGGGCCTGGCTCTCCGGCGGAGCGCTGGCCGCGACCGCCCTGTGGGCAAGCTATCGGCGGGCAAAAGGCAAGCCACGTCCGGGGCTGCGCGCGCTGCTGACCGCCACCCGGCTGCTGGTCGCCGGGGCGATCGTGCTTTGCCTTTTGGATCCGCAGTGGGTCGAGATCATCAAACATCAGCAAAAATCCCGCATGGCGGTGCTGCTGGACACGTCGAAAAGCATGAGCATTCGCGATGTCCCGGGCGGCCGGCTCGAAGCCGCACGGAACTGGATCAAAACGAAAATGATGCCTGTGGTTCCGGCGGGAGTCTCGCTGGCCACCTGCTCTTTTGATCAAACGATTTCACCCCTGCCCTCCCTGGATTCAGCCAGCCCGACCGGCGCCGTGACCGCGCTGGCGAATTCTCTGGAGCGCATGCTGACTTTGCCCGGCGATGAGCCGCTCCTGGGGGTGTTCCTCATTTCGGACGGAATCGACAATGTCGATCGGGCGCCCGAACGCGCGGCCCGTCTTTACCGGCGCAAAGGGATTCCGATCCACACGCTCACCGTGGGGACCACGAACGACGTGCGCGACATTGTTCTGGAGAATGTGCAGGTGAAGCGCGCCGTGCCGAACGAAGCCCCCACCCGGGTGGCGCTCAGCATTCGCTCGCCCGGTTTTGCCGGAAAGACCGTCTCGATCCAAATCCGCTCACAAAAGGAGGCGGTAGCCGCGCGCGAAGTGCAGCTGAACGGCTCCGCTCAAAGGGTGGAGTTCGAGCTCACACCGCGCCAGAAAGGCTTTCAGATTTATGAAGCGGTGGTGACGCCGGTGGAAGGCGAATGGCTCACGAGCAACAATCGCCGCAAATTTGGCCTCGAAGTGGTTGATCCCACCATCCGGGTTCTTTACATGGAGGGAACTCCGCAAACGGCGGCCAGCCCGATTCCCGAATGGAAATATCTCAAAGACGCACTGCAATCCGACCCGAACATCAAGGTCACTACGCTTTACCGGCAGTTCGGAAACAACGGCCAGCATCTAAACACCATCGACACCGATCCGGAAACGGGTGAAAAGATCTATCCGGTGGAACATCCCACGCACGGCTTCCCGCGGACGCTCGCCAGCCTACTCGAGTATGACGTGGTGATTCACAGCGACATCAAAAAAGAATCGTTCAGCCCGCAGCAGCTGGACAATATCGCGCGGCTGGTCGAGCAGTACGGCGGAGGGTTCGTCATGATCGGAGGAAACTCTGCGTTTGGCAAAGGCGGGTACCATCGAACGATTCTTGACCGGATCATCCCAGTGGCCATGGAGCAAGACCATGACTCGCAGAATATTCCGTTCCAACTGCAGGTGCCTCCGACGGCCTGGTCGCATCCCGTGCTCAACATCGGGGCGACGCGCGAGGAAACCAAACAGATCTGGAGCCGGAAATTCCCCGTGCTCTACGGGTTCAACAAAGTGGACCGGGCCAAGCCCGGAGCGATCGTGCTGGCGGAGAATCCCGCTTATCGATCGGCCACCGGAGCCGGGGTGCTCCTGGCCGTGCAGGAAATCGGGAAAGGGCGGAGCATGGCTTTTACGTCGGACACCACTCGCACCTGGGGCCGGGATTTTGAGACGATCTGGGGCGAACCGCGGAACGGCGGAGCGTTGACCGAGGAGAACTGTGACAGCCGCTACTACCGGCATTTCTGGGTCAACGCGATCCGGTGGCTGGCCAGCGGCAAGAAAGGGCAGACCAACAACGCGGTCACCCTGGAGCTGGCCCAGAGCCAGACTTTGCCAAATCAAGCCGTTGCGGCGACAGTCAAGGTTCGTGATGCGGAGCTTAACGACGTGTCAAACGCCCAGGTATCGCTCATGTTAAGCAGTGCGGGACAGACCAACACCCCGGTGGTGGCGCGTTACGACGCGTCCGCGAGGGCGTATCTCGCCGAACTGCGGGCGCCGCAAACCGGGACTTTTATCGTGACAGCCGCTGCGGAGAAAGCCGGCAAGCGACTGGGCGATGATCGTCAGTTGCTGGTGGCTGAAGCCGAGGACCTGGAGATGCAGGATGTCCGGGCGCGTCCGGGATTCATGGCGCAGCTGGCCAAAGACGCGAATGGAGAAAGCTTTTCCCTGGCACCGGAGTCCCCGGTCTCTCCCGCTTACGCTTTCGCCAAAGCCCCGCCCCCGACGGTTGAATACCAGCGCACTTCCGTCTGGGACAAGCCGATCTGGCTGGCATTACTCCTGGGGTTGCTTGCAGGGGAATGGGTAATCCGGCGGATGAAAGGGCTCGCGTAGGATGACGGGGAACCATGCAAAACCGTGGCTGCGAGCGCTCCTGTCATGCTGCGCTTTCCTGTTTCTCGCACCCCAATCCGCCAGCGGAGGGCGATCAGCCACGCAGGTCGACGGTGTCAGTTACGAACATTACGTGGTGGATGAAGTGCCGTGGTCCATTCACGTGATCAAAATTGAGCGCGCACGGCCGGACTTTGAGATTGTCACCACGCTCGGCGGCGGTTCCCGGATCGGGCTGAGCAGCCTGACGCGCCAACTGCGGACTATTCCGCCCAGCGTTGGCACGCCGATCGCGGCGATCAACGGCGACTTTTACAGCCTGGAACATGACAACTATCCCGGGGATCCGCGGGGGCTCCATATCCTGCGGGGCGAACTGGTGAGCGATCCGATTCAAAGGGTCTGCATGTGGATCGACGAAGCCGGGAGCCCGCACATCGGTGAAGTTGCCTCCAAATTCAGCGTGACCTGGCCCAACGGAGAAAACACGCCGTTTGGACTGAACGAAGAACGGGCAGGCAACGCGGCGGTCCTGTACACATCCGCCGTCGGCGAGACGACTCAGGCTTACGGCGGCACCGAACTCATTCTGGAAAAAGTCAGCACGAATCGCTGGCTGCCGCTGCGGGCCGGCGTGACCTTTCCGGCCCGGGTGCGGGAGATTCGCGCGGGCGGGGATTCCCGGATTGCGCCGGACACCATGGTGCTCTCGCTCGGCTCACGCCGAGCCCCGCGGGCGGAGGTTGGCGACATCCTGATGTTTTCGACAGCCACCGAGCCGAGCTTGAAAGGAGTGCGAACGGCGGTGGGAGGCGGCCCAAGCCTCGTGCACGAGGGCAAGGCGGCGCCGGGCCGGGCACTCAAAGCCAACGAACGCCATCCCCGTTCGGCTATTGGCTGGAACGACAAATATTTTTTCTTCGCCGAGGTGGATGGACGGCAACCGGGCTTATCCGTGGGGATGGACGTGCGCGAACTGGCGAATTTTCTCGTGAAGATCGGTTGTGAGGAAGCGATGAACCTCGACGGAGGCGGTTCCGCGGAGGTTTGGCTGAATGGCCAGATCGTGAACAGCCCCTGTTTCGGGCGCGAACGCAGCACCGCCACGGCGATCGTACTGGTGAAAAAGAAAGGGCAGGCACAATGATAAAAACCCGACTCTACCTCTGCGCGCTGATCCTGTGGCTGGGCGCCCGGGCCGCAAGGCCGGCCGACGCCGGAGCGCGCTCAACCCCCGGCTACACCTACCAGCACGAAACCGTCAATGAAGTCCCGTGGTCGATTCACATCGTGAAAGTCGACCGCTCGAACCGGGACCTCCAGCTGCAAACCGTCCTGGGCAACGGCGCCGCCATCGGATTGAATACGCTGCACGATCAAGTGCGGATGCTTCCCCAGGATTTCGGAAAGCCCATTGCCGCGATCAACGGCGATTTTTACAATCGAAATTTCCCGTACGAGGGAGACCCGAAAGGCCTGCAGATCATGCACGGCGAACTGGTCAGCGCCCCGAACGACTGGACTTGCATGTGGGCCAATGCTGCGGGCGAACTCGGAATCGGCAAGCTGACCTCGCAGTTCTCCGTCACCTGGCCGAACGGCGCCAGCAGCAAGCTGGGATTAAACGAACGCCGCCTCCCGAGCGCGGCGGTCCTTTACACCATTGCCGTGGGTAAATCCACCCGCGCGAGCGGCGGAGTCGAGTTTATCCTGGAAGAAATGGCGAGCACCCCGTTGCCCCTGCGAGTGGGCATGGATTACTCATTCCGAGTCAAGGAGGTGCGAACCAGCGGAAACTCGCCTGTGAGTTCCAATGCCTTGGTCCTATCGGCGGGGCCTACCTTGAGCCGCTCCCTGCCGAAGATCGAACCGGGCGCTGTCATTAAGATTTCCACCGCCACGTCTCCGTCGATCGCCGGAAGCGTCACCGCCATCAGCGGAGGTCCGGCGCTCGTGCATGAGAAGAAGGCCGTTTACAATCATTCTGAACTGCGGCACCCGAGAGCGGCCATTGGCTGGAATCAGACGAGTTTCTTCTTCGTGGAAGTCGACGGCCGCCAGCCTGACCTATCCCTGGGCATGACTTACAACGAATTGAGCAATTACCTGGTGAAATTGGGGTGCGAAGAGGCCATGAATCTGGATGGGGGCGGCTCCGCGACCTTGTGGGTGCTGGGCCAAGTGATGAACAGCCCGTGTGAAGGCCAAGAGCGATCCGTGGCCAACGCCTTGGTGCTGGTTCAGGCGCCGAAAGGAACGCCCCCTAGCTCGCCCAACTCCCAGTAGTGCAATAATTTTCACTTCCCTTCCCTCGCTCCCGGCACCCCTTTTCCGGCCCCTTCCGGGGGTGTCTGTTCTCGGTCGCAAGAATGCTCAATCCCCGCTTGAGCCGATGTTTTCATTAAGGAAGGCGGGCCACGGTCTTGAAGGCGAGTTATCGGGATCGGAAACCAGTTGCCGGGGAGCGTCAATCCCCTCTGTAGGAACGCTTTAGCAGCCTCGCCTCTTCCACCCGGCAAGAGAAATGCTTCCAGTACCGCACAACTGTGCCAAACAACCCATATTTGAGCTCACCCATGGTCCAAATCGGACGCAAGCTCCACCCTGGCTCCCTCGTCGCACTCTTTCTCGCCGTGACGATCTTCACGCTTTTTGCGCCCGCTTCAGAAGCCGGGTCCATCCTGCGCGAGGTTTTTCAGGGCATTGGAGGGAGCACCCTGGCCGATCTCACCAACAGCCCTGCCTACCCCTCCCGGCCAACCTTGACCAACTTGGTCACTGATCTCTTCGAATCGCCGAGCAATTTCGATGACAACTATGGACAGCGCATGCATGGGTACATTCTGCCGCCCGTGAGCGGAAATTATACCTTTTGGATCGCCACGGACGATAATGGGGCGCTTTTCCTGAGCACCGACGATAATCCGGTGAATGCCAAACTGATCTGCTCGGTGCCCGGGTGGGTCGCGGCGAGGAATTGGACGGGGTATCCGGACCAGAAATCGGCCTCGATTCCACTCCAATCGGGCAAGGCCTACTACATTTCTGCGCTGCAAAAGGAGGGAGGTGGTGGAGACAATCTCGCGGTCCGCTGGCTCCGCCCAGACGGGGTGGATCAAGGCCCGATCCCAGCCACCTATCTTTTGCCCTACGGCGCCTCCTTCACCCCGCCGATCATCACGGCGCAGCCGAGCGACACGACCGCGGTGGAAGGGGAACTGGCGACTTTCAACGTTCAAATCAAAAACCTCGATCTGGTTTCGTACCAGTGGTTCAAAAATGGCGCGAGCATTCCGGGGGCAACCGGTTCCAGCTACCAATTCGGGCCGGTGACGTTGAATGACGAGGGAACCACCTTCAGCGCGACCCTCACGAACAAACTCGGCTCTACCAATACGGCTGTCGCCACGCTGCATGTGGTTCCAGATACCACCCCGCCCAAAGTGACTTTGGTGATCAACAACAGCGCCACCTCGCTCCTGGTGACGTTCAGTGAACCGATCGACCCGGCCAGCGCCAGCGTCGCTCAGAATTTCCGCTTGAGCGGCGGCGTGAGCGTCAGCGGGGCCAGCGCCGGAGCGGATGGCCGGTCGGTCATCCTGACCACGACGCCGATGACGTTCGGAAACACCTACACGCTCACGGTCAATAACGTCAAAGACCGCGCGCGCACTCCGAACGCGATCATTCCGAACAGCCAGACCAGCTTTCTGGCGCTGGAATTCGTCTCCCAGGGGCTGGGGGGCGCCGCTGGAAGCATTCAACGAATCAGTTCCACGAGCTTCGACCTGGCCGGCAGCGGCGCGGATATAGGCGGGTCCGCAGATCAGTTTGAATACGCGTGGCAGCTCCGGAGCGGCGATTTCGATTTGCAGGTGCGGGTGCAGGACGTGAAAATCACCGAAGCTTACCTGCACGCCGGCTTGATGGCCCGAGCCAGCCTCGACACGAACGCTCCGTTCGCGGCCAGCTTCGGGGCCTCGGCCCGCATCGGATCATTCTTTGAGTCGCGCGGTTCGACCGGCGCGGCGGCCAGCATCGCCACTCCTGTAGGAACTTTCCCCGCGAATTATCCGCAAGGCTGGTTGCGGCTCAAGAGGGCGGGCAATGTTTTCACCGGCTACGGCAGCCTGGACGGGATCGCCTGGGTGCAACTGGGGACCGCCACGATCACGATGCCTTCGCAGCTGTACGTCGGACTGGCCTTGAGCAGCCAAAGCTCCACCGTAACCAGCGCCGCGCAATTCCGCGATTACGGCGCCGTCCAAAGCACCGCCACGGGGAGCTACAAGCCCGACCATGAACCACTGGCTCCAAGCAGCCGGGCCACCGGACTGATCTTCACCGAGGTCATGTATCATCCCTCAGCGGACGCTCGCTTCACGAACGATCTCGAATACATCGAAATCTTCAATGCCGACGACTTCCCGGAGGACCTGACGGGGTACCAAATCACCGGCGGCGTCAGCTACAAGTTCCCGGACGGATTCGTTCTGCCCGCCGGCGCCTTTGTGGTGGTGGCGCTGGATCCGAACGCGATCCAAACGGCTTACGGAATCAACAATGTCCTCGGGCCTTACTCTGGAAAACTGAACAACGCAGGCGACACCATCGAACTGCGCGACGGCAACAACGCGGTCAAGCTTTCGATGACTTACGCCGACACCGCCCCGTGGCCCGTGGCCGCAGACGGGGCCGGCCACTCACTCGTGCTGGTCCGTCCCAGCTATGGCGAGGGTGATGCCCGGGCGTGGGCTCCGAGCGCCCTGATCGGAGGTTCACCCGGCCGGGACGAACCGATCGTTTCCAACCCGAACAAGGATGTCTGGATCAATGAATTCCTCATCAACTCGGACGGGACGCAAGAGCCTTTCGTTGAACTCTACAACCACGACCTCACAGCCGTCGACCTGAGCGGCTGCTTTCTAACCGGCAGCGCCGACACGAACAAGTTTCGCATTCCCGACGGCACGCGGATTGAAGCCCGCGGCTACCGGTCGTTCCCGGCGAGCCAGCTGGGGTTCCTCTTGAACGCAGCCGGGGACAGCATTTTCCTCGTCAACGCCGCAACCAACCGGGTGCTCGACGCGATAGCCTTCACCGGGCAGGAAGCCGGAGTCTCCACCGGGCGCTCACCGGACGGCTCGGACACGATTCGCCGTTTGTCCCAGCCGACAGCCGGGGCCGCGAACGCTTCCTGGAGGATCGAAGACGTCGTCATCAACGAAATCATGTACGCGCCGATCACCGGAGATAAGAACGACCAATACATCGAACTCTACAATCGCAGTGGCAGCACGATCGACCTCTCCACCTGGCGGATTGGAGGGGCGGTGGACTACAAGTTTCCAGCAGGGACAAAAATCGCTCCGGACGGCTACATCGTGGTCGGCCACGATCGCAATCAACTGCTCGCCAATTACCCGCAGTTGAATCTGGGCAACACGTTCGGCAATTTCAGCGGATCGCTCTCGAAGTCTGGCGACCATATTACGGTCACTAAGCAAGGTTTTGCAGTCGCGACCAACGAACTTTCCCAGGCCGTGACCAACAAAGTGCGGATCACCACCGCGGAGGTCACCTACGTAGGCGGCGGACGCTGGGGCAAGTTCTCGCACGAAGGGGGCTCGAGCATGGAATTGATCGATCCGCGGGCGGATCTCTTGCGCGCCTCGAACTGGGCTGACTCGGATGAGACGCAAAAGGCAGGCTGGACTACCAATACTTTTACCGGGGTCCTGGACAACGGAGTGAGCGGCTACAATCCAGACCGGCTCTACGTGTTCACCATGGACGGCGGCGAAAGCCTCGTGGATGAGATTGAAGTCATCAAAGCCGGTTCGACCACCAATGCTCTGGCCAACGGGGATTTCGAAGCCGGGACGACCAGCTGGAGTTTCTTTGGCGATCATTCCCGCTCCACGGTCGATGTCGGGACCGGCATCAATGGCAGCCGGGCGCTTCACCTGCGGGGTGACGATAAGGGCATGCAGGGAATCAACAGTTGCCGAACCCCGCTCGCCGGCCTTGCCGCGGGCAATACTGTGACCATCCGCGCTAAAACCCGCTGGCTGGCCGGCTTCCCTGAAGTGATGTTCCACACACGTGGAAATTGGATTGAAATGCCGGTCCACATGAGCGTGCCCAAAAATCTGGGCACGCCCGGCCTGCCGAACAGCCGGCTGGCCTCCCCGCTCAACGCTGGGCCGGCGGTCTACGATGTCAGCCACTTCCCTGTTCTCCCAAGGGCAGGAAATCCGGTGGTGGTCACTTGTAAAGTGTCCGACCCGGACGGGATCGGATCGGTCGTTCTCCGCTACCGGGTGGACCCGAATACCGCGCTAACCTCCGTGACCATGCGGGACGACGGCACGGGCGGCGATGCCGTGGCAGGCGACGGCATCTATTCCGGAATCATTCCAGCCCAATCCGCCGGAGCGATGATCGGCTTCAAGATCGTGGCGACCGATGCAGCGGGCGCCAACCCGGCGAGCGCGACTTTTCCCGCGGGAGGCATGTGGCAGGTCGCATTGCCGTCCCCGGAGTGCTACGTCCGCTGGGGAGATACGCTGCCCTCAGGCACCTTTGCCTTCTATTACCTGTGGGATTCGCAAGCCTCGGAGGGGAAGCGCAACAACGCCCTCAACAACACTTACCGCGACGCCACGCTGGTTTACGGCAACTGGCGGGCGATCTACAACGCGGGATTCCGCGACAAAGGCAGCCCTTACCATGGCGGGGCGGGGAGTTTCTCTGTGATCAATCCGGAGGAAGAGCCGTTGCTCGGCGCGACCGACCGAATCTTCCGCACGACTGGCAACGGATCGGCCGACGGCATTCCCATTCGCAACCGGGTGTCCAGTTGGATCGGCCGGAAGATGAACATCCCGTATTTAAACTCCCATTACATGCAGCTTTACCGCAACGGGACGCCGCATGAAAACGTCTCCCAGGACGAAGAATATCCCGGAGTCGGCTACTCGAAACAGTGGTTCCCGGATGGGAGCAACGGCGACGTTTACAAGATTGCGGTCTGGTTCGAATTCCAAGACGACAACCTCACTTTCGGGGCGACCAGCGCCACGATCGAGTCGTTCAAAAGCGGCGGCCAGTTCAAGCTCGCCCGCTACCGCTGGAACTGGCAATCGCGCGGATTTTTCGGCACGTACAATAATTACACCAACATTTTCAATCTCGCGGCCGCCGCCAACGATACCTCGACGAACTTTGTCCAAAACGTCCTCAATATCGCAGATGTGGAGGAATGGATGCGAGTCTTTGCCTTTGATCGCGTCCTAGGGAATTGGGACAGCTGGACCTACAACGTGGGCCAAAACATGTTCGCGGTGAAGCAGGCCGGCCTGCCCTGGGCAATCATGCCTTGGGACATCGATTTCACCATGGGGGCGGGAGATGGCCCGACCGGCGCGCTCTGGGGAGGCCAGGACCCGATTATGAACAACTGGTTCAATGTCCCGGCGTTCCGCCGCATGCTCTGGCGCAGCTATCAAAAAGCCCTCGAAGCAGCGCTTGATCCGGCCCAATACAAACCGATCGGTGACGCCCTGCAGGCAGCCATGGTGCGGAATATCGGCGCCGTGACCGGACCGAGCAGTCTTTATTCGTTTTTGGCCCAGCGCCGTTCCTTCATTCAAAGCCAGCTGCAGGCGAACGATGTGACTCAATTCAGCATTACCAGCAACAGCGGCAAACCGTTTACTTCGACCACTCCGGCCACGGTGCTCAGCGGAAAAGCACCGTTCGCCGTGGTTTCGGTCGCGGTCAACGGCACGGTTTACCCCACGGTCTGGACCGACCAAAACTCATGGTCCATCAATATCCCGCTCGCCACGGGCACTTCGACATTGAGCGTCACGGGCGTAGACAAGAACGGCAATCCGATTCCGGGTTACGGCGCGAGCGTTGCAGCCACTTACGCGGGCGCTGCGCCTTTGCCTCAAGACAACGTGGTGATCAACGAAATCCACTACAACCCGCTGGAAAGCAAGGCTTCCTTTATTGAACTCTACAACCGATCGACTACCACGCCTTTCGATCTCTCGGGATACCGGCTGGACGGAGTGCGTTTTGCCTTCCCGGCGGGATCGGTGATCCAACCCGGCGCGTTCTTCGTGGTCGCCCAGGATCGCGCCAAATTCGCCCTGGCTTACGGCCAAACCATTCCGGTAATCGGCGAATTTCCGGGGAACCTGGACAATGCGGGCGAGGCCATCCGGTTGGTCAAACCGCAGGGCGCCGGCGGCACGAACGACCTGGTAATCAGCGATGTCCAATATTCCAGCTCGCTCCCGTGGCCAACCAACGCCAACGGCCTGGGTCCGTCCCTGCAATTGATCGACTCCAGCAAGGGAAGCTACAGCGTGGCGAATTGGGCCGCGACCGCGCCGGATGACGCCAACCGGGTCACTCCGGGGCGCGCGAATTCCGTCCGCGGAACGATCAGTCCGCTGCCCACGGTCTGGCTGAACGAGGTGCTGCCCGACAATATCAATGGACCGCTCGATAATGCCGGAGAACGCGAACCATTTATCGAACTTTACAATAGCGGCGCCACCAGCGTCAGCCTGAGCGGCCTTTACCTTAGCGACAACTACACCAACCTGACTCAGTGGCCGTTCCCTGCGGACGCCAGCATCGGACCGAAGCAATTCCTCCTCGTCTGGGCGGATGGCCAGACGGCGCAAACCGCCGCAGGCGCGTTGCACACCTCTTTCCGGCTCAACTCGACCAACGGCAGCGTGGCTCTGTCGCGCATCCAAAACGGAGCGGTGGCGCTTGATTATCTCGATTACGCCCAGATCACGCCGGGCCGCAGCTTCGGTTCCTTCCCAGACGGCGATCCACGCAACCGTCGCGTCTTCTCGAATGTCACTCCGCGCGGACCCAACGACGCCGCGGTGCCGGCCGCCAACGTTTTCATCAACGAATTCATGGCGAGCAACACGGCCACGCTGCTTGATCCGGCCACCGGGAATTTCGAGGACTGGTTCGAACTCTACAATGCAGGACCGAATGATGTTGACCTGACAAGCTTCACCCTGACCTCTTCGCTGACGAATGCCGCCGAATTTCGCATCCCGCCCGGCTACCTCCTGCCGGCTGGAGGATTCCTTTTGGTTTGGGCGGACAAGACCGCGTCGGCGAACCAGCCGGGCGGCCCTTTGCATGCGAACTTCGCGCTCGCCAAGGCGGGCGGGGAAATCGGCTTGTTCGATCCGAACGGCAAACTGGTGGACGCGATCACATTTGGCCTGCAGGGCGACGACGTGAGCCAGGGGCGTTTCCCGGACGGAGATACCGGTCCGCTCGTCACATTCGCCGGACCCACTCCCGGCAAAGCGAACGTGCTGGGAGGCGCAAACCAGCCGCCGACTCTAGCTGCGATCCCCGATCAAACGTTGCCGGAACAGACGGAACTGCGCTTCACCGCGAGCGCCAGCGATCCGGACGCCGGTCAAACCGTGCAATTTTCCCTGGGCGCAGGCAGCCCGGCGGGCGCGTTGATCGACCCGGCCACGGGCCAATTCAGTTGGACGCCCACCGAAGAACAGGGCCCCGGAAACTACACGCTCGCAGTGATCGCCACGGACAACGGAACTCCGCCGCGAAGCGCAGTGCAACGGCTGAACGTCCGAGTGACCGAGGTCAATCGAAAGCCAGTCTTGGATGCCATCGCGCCCTTGACAGTCGAGGACGGACTCCTAGTGGCGCTGACCGCCGTCGCGACTGATCCTGATTTGCCCGCAAACCATTTGACCTTCTCGCTAGCCCCCAGCGCTCCGGCCGGCGCGGTCATCGACCCGGCCACCGGCCGGTTCAGCTGGACTCCGCCCATCGGCGTCTCGGGCACTTACCCAGTCACGGTGCTCGTTGTCGACGACGGCACGCCAGCGCTGAGCGACCAGAAGACGTTTCAAATCGCGGTCAATGCGGTGGATCACCCGCCCGTGATGGAGCAACTCTCAACCCAATTCGTGGACGAGGGCGCCACCCTGCGCATCGCGGTGCACGCGACCGATCCCAACACGCCTCCCGCCTCCATCACCTACGCCCTCGAAGGGGTGGGCCTGCCAAGCGGACTGAGCATCGACGCGTCCACGGGGATTATCACCTGGACGCCGACCGAAACGCAGGGGCCGGACACCTACGGAGTAAACGTCCGCGCCACGAAAAATTCCGGAGCCCATCTCAGTTCCGCGATGACCTTCGCCATCACGGTCAACGAGGTTAATCAGCCGCCCGTTCTGGCCAGCATCCCGGACCTGCGCGTAGAAGAGGGCGCAGTGGTCAAGTTCAGCGTGGTCGGAAGCGATCCAGACCGGCCCGCGCAAACGCTGAGCTACGCGCTGCTGCCCGGAGCCCCGGCGGGCGCGACGATCGACTCGGTATCCGGGCTGTTCCGCTGGCAAATCCCCTCCGACAGCGGCGCCGCCACCAACACGATCGGCGTAACCGTCACGGATAACGGACCGGGCACGTTGAGCGCCACCAACTCATTCCACATCGTGGTCGTGCCGAAATTCCACGCGGTGATCAACGAGATCATGTACCATCCGGCGAACGCCAACGCCGCCTACGTGGAGATCCTCAACCCCTCCACGGTTTCCACGCAGGATCTGACGAACGTAAAGCTCGGCGGACCCAGAATGAATTATGCCTTCCCGGCTGGAACAAAACTGACCCCGGGACAATTGCTGGTCATCGCGCAGAACAAAACCGCCTATCTGGCGGCCTACGGCAGTGCGACTCCGGTCTTCGGGGAATGGACAGGGAGTTTTGATCGCACGGACGGCTGGGTGCAACTCTACTCCCTCGACAACCAGGGCAGGACGAACGTTTTGAACCGGGTGAATTTTGAGCCGGTTCTGCCCTGGGCCACGAACGCGGACGATGGCGCTGGCTCTCTGCAGTTGATCGACCCGACTCGGGACAATTCGCGCGTTGGCAACTGGACCGCCGCACCGACCAATGCCCAACCTCAGTGGCAGCACGTGGTCGCGACCGGAACAGCCTCGAGCTCCACGTTGTATCTTTACCTCGAAACCATCGGCGATGTTTACCTGGATGACGTGGTTCTCGTAGCCGGATCAGCGCCGGAAGCCGGCCAAAACTTCGTCGCCAACGGCGATTTCGAATCCGCCTTGAGCGGACCGTGGACCGTATCGCCCAACCTGGCAAAGTCAGCCCTGAGCACAACCGTCAAACACTCGGGCAAATCGAGCTTACATCTGGTGACCACGGCCGGAGGCACCACGCGAGCTTCGGCGATTTACCAGGACTTGGCCACCGCGCTTACTTCCGGAGCGGCCTACACTCTGAGCTATTGGTACCTGCCGAATACGAATGGCGGCACTCTCACGCTCCGGCTGTCCGGCTCCGGCATCAAGAGCACCCTGAGCATCGCGCCGACCAGTACGGTGGTCACGCGCGTGACGCCCGGAGCCGCCAACAGCGTGCGGACCGCTCTGGATGAATTCCCTCCGGTCTGGATCAATGAAATCCTGCCGAACAATGCCTCGGGCCTCACCGATCAATCGGGCACGCGCCAGCCTTGGATCGAACTGATCAATACCGGCGCGGATCCCCTCGACTTGAGCGGCTGGTTTCTGACCGATGACTTCACCGCCCCGGGCAAGTGGGCTTTCCCCTCCCAGGCGCAAATCCCGGCCGGAGGATACCTCGTGATCTTCACCGACGGCCGCCCGGCCAGTTCAACCGGCAACGAGTTTCACACCTCGTTCCGGCTGCCGGCCTCCAGCGGCAACATTGCGCTGGTCCGCCCCCAGGCGACGGGCCTCGCGGTGGTCGACTACGCAAAATACGGCGCCATCCCGGCCGACGCCTCTCTCGCCGCTGTTCCGGACGGCCAGGGCTTCCACCGCGAAGTGACCGCGAGCACCACTCCAGGCGGCGCAAATACGCTGGCTGCTCCGAATCAGCCTCCGGCGATCGCCACCCCTCCGGCTCAGACCGTTCAAGCGGGCGACCTGCTCACGCTGCAACTCTCCGCGCTGGATCCGGACCTGCCGGCACAAATGCTCGCGTTCTCACTGGATGCGGGCCCCCAAGGGGCGACCGTCAGTCCGGCTGGAGTTTTCAACTGGCAACCGGGTGTCGCCCAAATCGGTTCCACCATCGTTCGCGTCCGCGTCACTGATAACGGAGTGCCGCCTCTGAGCGCGCCGACATCGTTTACAGTGGCCGTTACCCCCATCCAGGCGCCGACCATCACGCTCACTGCCGGCGCCGACCCGAGCGGCGCACCGAAGGTCACCTGGAACACGAAGATCGGAGTCAGCTATCGCCTGCAGTACACCGAATCCCTGACGGAACCCGATTGGTCTCTCCTCTCCCAAATCGTTGCGACCGGCTCGAGCGCATCCACGGTGGATGCCGGAGGCGGAAAGCAGCGGTTTTATCGAGTGGTCTCGCCTTAGCTCCAGCCCACGCTCAACAGCAATGGAAAGCAGGTGCGCCCGTTGCGGCCAAGGTCCAACGGGCCTCTGGGCATTCCCGCCGCACTCGAGAGTTCTTGGTTTCGGTGTTTAATAAAACGAAAGTCTATTTTCTTTTTATTGAAATCAATTCATTTTTATGTTTTCATAAAATCAAAGTTCGCCGGATGAAACATCATGAACGCTGAGCCGAAGTGGTTCGAATTGCTGGAAGAGGAGGACCTCGCTTTCATCAAGCGTTTTGTGCTTTGTTCCGGCTCGCTCAAGGAACTGGCGGCAAGCTACGACGTCACCTATCCCACCGTGCGGCTGCGCCTGGACCGGGTAATTCAGAAGATTCAAATCCTGGAGGACCGTAAAATCCAGGATCCCTACGAACGGGTCCTGCGCGCTCAGTACGCCGCCGGTCATCTGGAGACCGAGACTTTTAAGCGGCTGCTGGCCGCCTACCAGGAAATCAACAAAGGAAACCAATGAAACCTACTCTAGCGCTTGGCGCTCTTTCACTGGCCATCACCTGCGGTGCGCACGCGGAAACAACGCTCGCAGAGTATCCATGGACGCCCGAATCCACTCCGGCGGGCGGCGCCATTCAAAATGAGAGCGGGGGCCGGTATTGGCGCATCCAAACCACCAATGCGACGGGCTGGCGCGGACAGGTTCTGGCGGTGACGAACGGGCCGATCACCTCCAGCCTCTACGCGCTGCGCGGGGAGGTTCGGTATGAGAATGTCCGAGGCGACGCCTTTCTGGAAATGTGGAGCGTCTTTCCCCCGGCGCGCGACGGCGGTCCGGAGGCTCGCTACTTCTCCCGCACGCTCGGCTTGTCCGGAGAAATGGGCAAGATCAGCGGCAGTTCAGGCTGGCGGCCATTCAGTCTGCCGTTCAACGCCGCCGGATCATCCACGCATCCCAAGCGACTGGAGATTAATCTCGTTTTGCCTGAAACCGGCCAGGTGGACTTGCGAGCGTTGCGCCTTGTGCAGTTTCCCACCGGATCTTTCGCTGACAACTCCCGCCCAAGCTGGTGGTCCGAACGGACAACCGCGATCAGTGGCGCGGTCACGGGATCCGTAATCGGAATCCTGGGATCGATCATCAGCTGGCTGGCGGCGCGCAAGCGAGCCCGCCGATTTGTCGTCGCGGCCTGTCAGTCTCTCATCGCCCTTGGCGCCGTATCAGCCGTGCTCTGGCTCGCAGCCATCCTCGCGAGCCAGCCCTTTTTCGTTTGGTTCCTGCCCGGACTGCTGGCCGCGATCCTCCTGACCAGCATGCCCATCCGGTTGAGGCAATATCGCAGAGGTTATGCCGAATCAGAACTGCGGCGCATGACCGCGGCGGATTCTGCAGCCTGAAGGCGCTCGGCGGAACTGAGCCACGATCGTTTCCAGGGTCATTTGCGGGCGAGCCCGAAATAGAACAGCCCCAAAAAGCGCAAGGGATTCTGGCGATCCTATCCCTCGATCGTTCCCTCCGGGCTGAACGTAAGCACGAAAGAGCAATAATATAGCGTTTTAGCTTGCTCCCAAACAGCTTGCTTTGCTACAAGCCACGCAAAATCTTATGGCTGCCATTGGCCGGTTTCAAAAGGGTGAGGATATTTTTTACGCCAAAGTCGTCGATGGGGAACTCTTTCGTCTCCAAGGCGACGTGTTCGGTTCTCCTTCATTTGAACGAAAGCCAACCCCGCTCAAGGGCGTCAAAACCCTGACTCCGGTCGCGCCTTCCAAGATCATCGCGGTGGGCCTGAATTACGCTGACCATGCTCGTGAATCTGGCAAGCCGCTTCCGAAAGAGCCTTTGTTTTGGCTCAAAGCCACCACTTCGCTGATTCCGGATGGTGGCAAAATCGAGATCCCTTTCCCCGAACATCGGACCGACTTTGAAGCAGAGTTGGCCATAGTTATTGGACGCCGGGTCCGGAATGTAACACCCGCAGCTGCAGCACGTTACATTTTTGGATACACCGCTGCAGAAGACATCAGCGATCGGACGATCCAAAACAGCGAGAGTCAATGGGCTCGAGCCAAATCGTTCGACACGTTTACGCCCTTGGGGCCGTATGTCGAAACCAAGATTGACCCGCACGATCTGACCATCCAGCTGTTCCAGAACGGCCAACTGCGCCAGAATTCGAACACGAATCAGTTGATCTTCAACTGTTTCCAACTGGTGAGCTTTATCTCCACCAACATGACGCTGCTGCCGGGTGACGTGATTGTGACCGGGACTCCAAGCGGGGTCGGTCCCATCCAATCCGGCGATCGTCTGGAAGTCCGGATTCAGGGCATGGCACCCTTGGTCAACACGGTGAAATAGCCCGATTTGTCTTTCAGACGGTCTTGATGTAAGCCTTCCCTTCCCTCGCGCCGGGCTGACCCGGGCGGGGGACAATTCATATGTATTGGTCGCAATTGCTGATTCCCACCCTGAAGGAAGTTCCTTCGGACGCCGAGATTTTATCCCACCAACTTCTGGTGCGGGCTGGCCTCGTGCGCAAACTCACCGGCGGCCTCTATACCTTCCTGCCCTTGGGCCTGCGGGTTCTGCGCAAGGTGGAGAACATCGTTCGGGAAGAGATGAATCGCGCCGGAGCCCAGGAAGTGCTCATGCCGGCGCTGCAACCGCCCGAAATCTGGGAAAAGAGCGGCCGGTACGAAACGGCCAAGGACGTGTTCTTCAAAGCGCGCGACCGCGCCAAAAAGGAATGGATTCTGGGGCCGACGCACGAAGAGGTGATCACCACGCTCGTGGCCTCCGAGATCAATTCCTACCGGCAGCTCCCGAAGAATTTCTACCAGATCCAGACGAAGTTCCGCGATGAGATCCGGCCTCGCTTCGGCCTGATGCGCGCCAAGGAATTCATCATGAAGGACGCATATTCGTTCGACGCGACGGATGAAGGCGCCCAGGTGAGCTATCGGAAAATGTACGACGCGTACGTCCGAATTTTCCAGCGTTGCGGCTTGAAAGCCATGCCGGTGGAAGCGGATACCGGCGTGATGGGCGGGAAGTTCTCTCATGAATTCATGGTCCCTGCGGAAACGGGCGAAAGTGATGTGGCGTATTGCGCAAGCGGAGATTACGCCGCCAACGTCGAGAAAGCGATCAGCCGCCTGACGACTCCGACGCCGCAGGCCAGCACCGGGGCGATCGAAAAGTTCGCCACCCCGGGCGTGGTCACCATTGAAGCGCTTTCCAAGGCCCCCTACAACGTCGCCGCCCATCAGCAGATCAAAACTCTCGTCTACCTGGTGGAGAGCAAGATCGTCCTCGTGTTGATGCGCGGCGATCATCAGCTCAACGAAACCAAGCTCACCGCCCAGCTCGGCACGGCCAATTTCCGGCCGGCGGCCGAGGAGGAGATTGTCGGAGCGCTCGGCGCGAAGCCTGGCAGCCTGGGCGCGGTTGGCGTCTCAAAATTCCCCGTTTACGCCGATGAAGCGCTGCGCCATGCGGCCGGCATGACTACGGGCGCCAATGAAGATGGATATCACCTGCGCCACGTGGACATGGCCCGCGATATTCAAACAGGCAAATGGGCGGACCTGCGCACGGTCACTGTCGGGGAGCCTTGTCCGGTCTGCAGCCAACCCCTGAAAATTCAGCGCGCGATCGAAGTCGGCCACGTCTTCAAGCTCGGGACGAAATACAGCGAAGCGCTCGGCGCGCAATTCTTGAGCGAAGCGGGCAAGCAGGAACCGGCGGTCATGGGCTGTTATGGCATTGGCGTGACGCGCACGATGCAGGCCGTGATCGAGCAATGCTTCGATAAAGATGGGATTGTCTGGCCGTTGTCGGTCGCGCCGTTTGCCGTTTGCCTCACCCCGCTCAGTGTGGCGCCCGAATCTCAAGCCATGAAGCTGGCCCGGCAGTTCTACGACGAACTGACCAGCCGCGGCATTGAAGTGATTCTGGATGATCGTGATGAGCGCCCGGGCGTGAAATTCAAGGATGCCGATCTGATCGGGTTTCCATTCCGCATTGCTCTCGGAGAAAAATCCCTGGCCAAAGGCGAAGTCGAAATCAAGCCCCGGGCCGGGAAGCTTGAACCGGTCAAGATCGAAGCCGCCGTCGCCCGGGTGTGCGAACTAATCGCCGCCGCCCGCCAGTAGAAAACGTTCCGTCGCCGCGGCCCCTTCGCGGGCTGCGGGCCAGCCAGCCATCCCCGATCGCCGCGTGGACGATCGGGTAAATTGATACGCGTACGTTCTTGAAAATATTGCGCCAGCTTGCGCAATATCCGGCCATGGATTCCACTGGACAGGGAAAACAGCCCTTGAGCGCCACGGCGTGGTTGATCTGCGTCATCGCGTCAATTGGCTTCGCGTTCGACATCTACGTTCTCCTGGTTCTGCCGCTCATTGTCCGGCCCGCCATCGAGGCTTTGACGGCCGCCAAGCTCGGCTCGCCCGAATACATCCATTGGGCGCGCATGCTCTTCTTCTTGCCGGCCATTGCCGGCGGAACTCTCGGTCTGCTCGGCGGCTACCTTACCGACCGCTTGGGTCGGCGGCGCATCCTGACTTTCAGCATCCTGCTCTACGCTCTCTCGGCCGCGGCTTCGGCCTACGTGACCAGCATGGAGGCCCTGCTCGTTTTGCGATGCCTCACCTTCATGGGAGTCTGCGTTGAATTCGTCGCGGCGGTCGCCTGGCTGGCCGAACTCTTCCCGAACCATGAACAACGCGAGAAAGTGCTCGGCTACACGCAGGCCTTCTCCTCCATCGGCGGCCTGCTCGTCACCGGCGCTTATTACATCGCGGCTCAGTACAAGGACGCCTTCCCGGCCATTCATGGCGCTCACGAGCCCTGGCGCTACACCCTGCTCTCCGGCGTCATTCCCGCGATTCCGTTGATTTTTATCCGGCCGTTCCTCCCGGAATCTCCTGTCTGGGCAAAGAAGAAGCAGGAAGGCTCTCTCAAGCGGCCCAGCTTCGCCGCCATTTTCAGCCCGGAACTGATTCGCACCACCCTGGTCACCACTCTGATCTTTGCCTGCGGGTACGGGGCAGCCTTTGGCGCGATCCAACACCTCCCGCAGATCGTCCCGGGCCTCCCCGAAGTCCGCAACCTCCCGAAGGCGGAAATTCCGAAAGTCATCAGCTCCGTGCAATTCTGGCAGGAAACGGGCGGCCTGGTCGGCCGTTTCATCCTCGCGTTCCTCGCGGTTCGGTTGGTCAGCCGCCAGACGCTGCTGCGCTGCTTCCAGATTCCGGGAGTGATTATCGTGCCCCTGGTCTTTTTCTTTCCGGCCACCCAAAACCTGCAATGGTTGAAGATCGGCGTTTTCCTGGCGGGTTTGCTGACCGTAGCCCAATTCAGTTTCTGGGGGAACTACCTGCCCGGCGTCTATCCAGTTCACCTCCGCGGCACCGGCGAGAGCTTCGCAGCCAACGTCGGCGGCCGCATTCTCGGCACCTCCGCAGCCTGGGTAACGATCACGATCGCCGGCTCCGATTGGCTGAAATCGACCTTGCCCCAGGCCTCCGCCGCCACGAAGTTCGCCTACACCGCAGGCGGCATGGCCCTTTTGGTCTACGCTGGCGGCCTGATCGCCTCATTCTTCCTGCCGGAACCAAAGCAACAATTTGGGGAGTGACTTATAAGGCGTTGCCCTTGCAGTAAATGGAGAGATTCGCCGGAAGCCCCACGGGAAAAGCGCACTTGAAGGTGGCGGAGAGAGGGGGATTCGAACCCCCGTTACCTTTTGAGTAATCACGCTTTCCAGGCGTGCGCCTTAAACCACTCAGCCATCTCTCCTGAGCCCGACGGCGGCGCATAACATGGCCCGAATCGGGCCGGCGCGCAACGGGATTTACATGGATTTCGACCGAAAACGAACGGCTTAATCCCGGCGGTAATGCTTGATCAAGTCCAGGAATTCCCCCCGCGTACGAGCGTCGGTCCGGAAAGCACCCAGCATTGAGGAGGTGAGGGCGTAGGAGTTCTGCTTTTCCACCCCGCGCATGGCCATGCAAAGGTGCTGCGCCTCGATCACCACCGCGACGCCCTGCGGATTAATCAGCTCGTCGATGGTTTTGGCGATATCGGTGGTCATGCGCTCCTGGACCTGCAGACGGCGGGCGAACACCTCGACCAATCGCGGCAGTTTCGAGAGGCCCACCACTTTGGTCCTCGGCAGATAAGCGATGTGGCATCGGCCAAAGAACGGCAGGAGGTGATGCTCGCACAGGCTGTAGAAGTCGATATCCTTGACAATGACCATCTCGTCCGACTTCACGTCAAACAGAGCGTCGTTCAGGACTTTCTTGGGGCATTGCCGGTAGCCGCGCGTCAGGAATTCAAACGCCTTGGCCACGCGCATTGGCGTTTTGGCCAGGCCGTCCCGAGCGGGATCCTCGCCGATCATTTCCAATTGTTGGCGGACCAGCGCGGCAAATCCGGTCAGCGTCGTTTCGTCAGCAAGGCCCGAGAGCTTGCCGGCACCCGGGCCGCACGCAGCTTTCTGGTCCAGATGCGGCTCAAATTCATCATCGATAGGGTCCACCTTCATTAGCGTCGATCCTCCATTTCTTCAGGAACATGCGTCAAAGCCCACGCCGGGTAAAGGGCGTGCGAGCCTTTCTGGGCGTGCCAGAGAATCCGGTTGAGCAGATCCTCGGGGCAGGCGTCCGCCTTTTCCAGCGGCAGGGTGGCCGACATTTGAGCGTAATGCCGCTGGACCGGGTCGTAGACCGCCTTGGCGGGCGGGTTGAGCTCGTCCAGGGGAACTTGATTAGGCACGGCGGTGAAGGGAGTGAAATCAGGCCGATCGGTGAAGCAGGCGCTCATCGGAGACGCGGACGCGTCCATCTGATTCATCGGGGGCAGGCCCAGGATCAATTCGATCGTGCGAAGGATGCCGGTCTGGTTGTAGTTGTTGCGAACCACTTCGCCCCGTTTGGTGTAAGGACTGACGACAAAGGCCGTGGTGCGGTAGCCGCTCACGTGATCCCAGCCATCCTGCGGATCGTCCTCGATGGAAATGATGCAGGTGTTCGTCCAAAAGCGGCTGTGGCTGATGGCCTCGACGATCTGGCCGAAGGCCAGATCGTTGTCCGCAACGTGAGATCCGGGTTTCGGCATGCCAGCCTTCGTGCCGGAGGTGTGGTTATTTGGCAGGCAGATGATCGACAAGTTCGGGAAGCCGCCATTCTGCTCAAACTGCTTGAGTTCGCCAATGAACTGGGCGGCGCGGAAAATATCCGGCACCTTCAAATCCCAGCCGATCGTGTTGGTCATCATGTGATCCCGCAACGACTCAATCGCGGGGCGTGAATTGATCTGAATTTCGCCACGATTCTGGACGAAGTCCTGATAGATCTCGGTGAAAGTGGGGCTGCCCTTTTTGGCCGAATCCTTCCAGCGAACATGACCAATGGTGAACTCGCCGTAACTGCGCACGGACTTGCCGTGGAGCAGGCCATTATCCCAGATGAAGCCGGCCGGTGAATACGAGAGGGCATCGATATCGGAGTCTTCCATCCCGTCGGGATAACTCCGCGGCCAGCCCGCGTAGGACTTCTCCAGGTAATCGGTGGAGAAGGCCGAGCCTGTCCAGTTGTGTCCTTCGGCGCTCAAAATGCCGGAGCAGTAGGTGTTATCGAGCAGGACGAATTCCCGGGCGATCTTGTGCTGGTTCGGGGTGAACTTTTCGCCGAAGATGCACAGGTCGGCCCGTCCGTTGCCCTCCTTGATATCCCCGAGCACCTGGTCGTAGGTGCGGTTCTCTTTGATCACATAGACGACATGTTGGAAGACCGAAGGCTCGCCGGCGCGCTCTGGAACGGGCCGGGCTGGCTGGCCGGGGCGGGCAGGCAGGAAGGCATCTTTGATCACCGCGCGCCGCATGTTCTCCAGCACAACTGCGGTGGTTCGGTTGAGACCGGCTCGGCCCGGGAGATCGATCAGGGAGAGGGAGCCAAAATATTGGTGAGTATTAAACTTCACCGGATCACCCGGCTTTAATCGCTTGCCCGAGCCAAACCCTTTGATATTGGCCACGTGCAGACGTTCCCGCGGCTTGTCGAAGACAATCGCACCCGGAAACCAGCCCGTGGGGATGAGACCCTTGAGGCGGGAACCTTTAGGCCGGAAATTCACGACCGCGACGGCGTTCTGCGTGCCGTTGCAGACATACAAATCCCGGCCGTTCGGATCAAAAGCGAGCGCGTTTGGGCTGGCTCCAAACGGGTCCTCCGCCTGCCATCGCAGGTTAATGGTTTCGACGACCGCATCCGTCCGGACATCAATCACGCTGAGGGTGTCGCTGGCAGCATTTGCCACGCAGAGGTAGCGTCCGCCCGGGGCTAGAGCCAGGGCGGACGAATGAAGCCCCACCATGATCTCCCGAGTTGCGACGCCGTTGTCCAGGTCAACCACGGAGACCGAACCTTCATTCGCCACAAAGCGAACCGGGTCGACGCGGACTTTGCTTCCTCGTCCGGCCGGCCCTGTGACGCTGGTTTTTTCCGGCCGGCGTCCGCCCCAATTGCTCACGTAAGCCTTGCGCCCGACCAGCACGACATCGTAGGGCGCCACGCCCACATCAAAGGAGCGCAGCAGCGCCCCAGTCTCAGCGTCCAGTTCCAGCAGCCGATTGGAAAGATTGCCAGCCACGTAAAGGCGCTTGACATCTTCGGACAGCACCAGACCTGCCGGAATTTCCGATTGGCGCGCAGAAAGAGATGTGTGGGGCAGGGAAAACGTCACGAGAGGCTTCACGCTGCCCGCCTCGACGGAAAATACCTTCACGCTCCCGTTGACGTTGCTGAGGTAAATGCGCCGGCCATCGGGAGAGAAAATGAGCCCGGTGAAACTCACCTGTCCTTCTTTGTCGGGCGTCAAAATGTGAGTCGAAACGCTCGCGGGCTCGGCATTGGTGGCTTTCTCGGAGGGAAGATCGACCTTCTGAAGAATATCACCCGTTTCCGGATGAACCACGATCAGTTGGTGGGTCTTGCCGGCGGTGACCAGCAGTTTGCCATCCGGGCTCAGAGCCAGGGCCTGCGGGCGCATTTCCGGCAGTTCAACCTGAATCCCGATCGGCGTGAGCACCTGGTTTACCGGGGTGATAATCCGGGTTCCGACCTGGGAGGTGTTTACCGGGTCGAACTCGTTCACCTGCGATGCCGGACGCTGCTCCGTGGAAGCGCAACCGGTCAGGAGAAGAGCCGCCAAAAATCCAAATTTTCTCCGCTGCATTTTGATGGCGCTTACTTTAGCCACTCCGACCGCATTGTCGCGAGGATTTGCGGGGGGCCTAAACTTCCTAAACGCCATTGAGCTCAAACAAACGCGGAAGGCGCGAGGCGGCCAGCGGCTGTCAGCTCTGCGCCGGTTTGAGGCGAACCACGAACTCCGTCCCAACACCAACCTGGCTGGACACTTCGATCACGCCGTGATGCAGATCCACGATGGTTTTGCAAATCGCCAGGCCCAGCCCCATCCGTCCGCCGGGACTGGAGCGCGATTTATCTCCGCGATAGAACCGCTCGAAAATATGCGGCAGATCTTCCGGCGGGATGCCCACACCTGTGTCCGAAACCGAGAGGATCGCGGTCTCGCCGTCCTGGACGGCCTTGAGGCGGACCTCGCCCCCAGGCTTGTTGTAGTGGATGGCGTTGTTCAGGAGGTTGGTGATCACCTGGGTCAAGAGGCCGGCGTCCGCCAGAACTTGCACCGAACCGAATTCAGCGATCAGGCGAATCTGCTCCGCGTCAGCCAGGGGTTGGACCAGCGCGATGGCATGACGCGCCGTTTCGGCCAGATCCACCGCAACCTTCTCAACCGGCTGCTCCGCCGCTTCCAAGCGAGCGAGTTGGAGCATCGAATCGGTGAGGCGGCGCATCTCCTGCGCTGCTTCGAGGCAGGTTTGGACCGTCTCCCGATACTCCGCCGCATCGCGAGGCCGGGCGAGCGTGGTCTGCGCCTCGGAGATCATGATTGCCAACGGGGTGCGCAGCTCGTGGGAGGCGTCCGCGGTAAACTGCTTCTGCTGGGCAAAGGCCGATTCCAGGCGGGAGAAGGTGGAGTTCAGGACCTCCGCCAGATGGCCCAATTCACCATCGGTATTTTGCACGCTGATGCGTTCCGAAAGGTTGCCGGCGGAGATGCGGCTGGCCGTGGCGCTCATCTGTTCCACCGGCCGCACGGCCTGCCGGGCCAGGGACCAGCTGCCAGTTAACCCAAGGGCCAGGATAGCCAGGCCGGCGCCGACGACGGTCCAGGTAAAGCGATCGAGCCGGACGAGATCATCTCCGATCCAGCGCCCAGCGAGAATACAGTCTCCCAACTCCGTCACTTGGTACGTTTCGCGAAACGTTCCCCGGTTGAAAGTCTGGGGCTGGGTATTTTTCCGGCCAGAGGCGGGGCAAACCAAAATGGCTGGCGCGTTGCTGGAGGCGCGCATCAAGGCGCCGCTTCGGCTCCAAAGGGCGAAATAAAAGGCGTTCGTGTGCGTTTGATCGAACAAGTTCGTGGTGCTCGCCGAAAGATGAACCTCCCGCCTGGGCCAGCCTTCGAACCCGTCACGGAATCCCTCGCCGCGGTGGCGGGGCCCGCCCCGCTCCCAGCCTCCGTCAAAGGGGGCCTTTCCACCCCGCCGGTCGAAGGGCGGCGGCCCGGGTGGAGATCCTCCAGGCTCCCGGGAAAAGCGCTCGCCCGGTCCTCGAAAGGGACGAAAATCATGATCGTCAGAAGGAGGCGCCTTGCCCGGCTCGCCGAAGCCGCGCGGGCCGCCGGGGCCCCCGCCCGGCCCGCGCATTCTCACGTCGTTGCTTAACGCCGCCACGCGCCGGGCCAGTTCATCGTCGAGCTGATCGAAATAGCCGACGCGATATAACTGACAGACTGTAACCCCAAACCCGGTGAGCATGCTGACCAGCAAGAACGCCAGCCAGAGCTGGATCCGCCATCGAATGGATTTGGTGAGCATGGGCGCGTTTCTACTCGATGCAGTAACCCTGCCCCCTCCGAGTGGCAATCAGGTCGTGTCCCAGTTTCTTCCGAATGCTGAACACGTGCACGTCCACCAGGTTGGAAAGCGTATCGTCTGTCTCGTCGAAAAGATGTTCGTAAAGGGCGGTCCGGCTCACCACTTCGCCGCGATGCAGGGCCAGATACTCGAGGATCGCGTATTCCCGGGCCGTCAGCGTCACGGGCTGGCCGGCCTTGAGCACGGACCGTGACCGGGTATCAACCATCAAATCGCCGATTTTCAAGTCAGATCGCGCGTTGCCGGAAGCTCGCCGGATCAGAGAGCGCAAGCGGGCGAGGAGTTCCTCCAGATCGAACGGCTTGACCAGATAATCATCCGCCCCGCCGTCGAGCCCGCGCACCCGGTCCTTGATCGTGTCGCGCGCCGTCAGCATCAAAACGGGCGTTTCCTTGCTCCGGCGCAGGCGGTCCAGAACCGCCCACCCATCGAGCTTCGGGAGCATGATGTCCAGCACGATCACGTCATAGTTGTAGGTCTCGGCCTTGAACAAACCGTCATCGCCATCCTCCGCGGTATCTACGGCGTATCCCTCTTCGCGAAGCCCCCGGGCCACGCTGCGGAGTAATCGCGGCTCATCTTCTACGACCAGGATTCTCATTTTGGCAGCTTGCCCAGAATCGCATCGGCTGAATTAAGAAGCGATTAAGAAAACCGCCGCTCATTTTCCCAGTGTTTTCCAGCGCAAGCCGCTGCTTCTTAATCATCCCTTCATCGGGGCTCTGCTACGGTTCGATCAAGATTTTTGCGGCGCCCGCGCGGAAACCAGCACTGACAGCTGTCCGTCAGTCCCGCCAGCGCCGCGAGCCGCCCACGGGCGGCCAGCCAGAAGGATGCGGCTGCACCGGTAATCCGCGTGCAGCCGCAACCGAAACACCCGCCTCCAAATCTCCCGCCCCGCTTAATGAGGGAGCTTCTGGATCTCCGGATAAGCCAGCAGGTAAGCCCGCCGCTGATCGGCAAAATTCTTCAGTCCGATCGTGCCGCCACCGCCGGGGCCAAAGCCGCTGCCCTTAATGTCCTGCGTGAGACTGATCTCAAAATCCTCGGTGGAGTCGAGTTTCCGCGTATCGGCGCGCACCTCGGCAGCGATCATTCCATGATACTTCTCCGCGATCGGCCCCAGCGTCTTCCAATCCAGCCACTTCTCTCCGATTTCGCGCACGTAGCCGAGGTAGCGGGCGCGGAAGGACGGAACCGCCAGAAGCTTCGAGATGAGCGGCTTGGAGGCATCATGGACCGCCAGCAACGGATCGAGCTTGACGCCATCCACCGCTTGGATCTCCCCCTCGGGACCGCCGGGCGGCCGTCCACGACGGCGGCCAAAGCCCGGACCACCAGGCCCGCCGCCAAAGCCGGGGCCGGTTGGACGGGTGAACGTCTCATTGGCATCCTGGGGAATGACGTGGAAACGGCCTTTATCGTCTTCATAAATGCTGTAGTCGCTCGTGCGAACCCAGTACCCGTCCCCGTTGATCAAGGCGTTATCGAGGGCGATGAACCGCAGAGCGCCGTCGATGTCCAGCAGAGGACTGAGCGCCTGCTCGAGTTGGTCGGCCGGAGTTTCATTCAACACCTTGCAAAGCCGGATAAAATCGGTCCAGGCCTTGGGGTCGTCCTTGCTCTTGATCTGATAGATCTTCTTGTAAGCTTCCGGATTGTCACCGAGATAGGCCAGGCTGCCGCGGGCATTCGGGCTGCCGGGAACCTTCCAGCGCGCGCCTTTGGTTGAGCCGAACCATTCCTTCGAAAAATCCTTGTTGAACTGCTCTACATTCACGTAGAGCCCCCAGCTTTCGCCATTGATCACCACCCGGCCAAAGTTCGCCTTGGGCGCCGGGAGATACTCGCGCGCGACCTGATCAAAGAGCACCGATCGCAAAAAGCTCGGATCCTCGTGCGAATTCAAAAGATTCAACGTGCGGTAGCCGCCGATGTTCTGGTTCTTGTGAGCAAAATCGAGCGAGAGATTCAGCGATCGTTTTTGACCGCCGCGCACCATGCCGTACGAAGACATCCCTCGAAAATGCACGCCGACATCCGAATAGGTCTTCCCATCCACGGTCAACCGGGCTGGCACCTCCACATCGGTATCGTGGAAATCTTCCAACTCCTTCTCCCAATCCGCGCTTTCGAACTCGAGAAAGAAAGTCCGGATCACGGCCGGATCGTAGAAAGCGGCATCGGGATAGGCTTTTACATCCGCGGGCGACAGCTTGGGCCCGGGTTGATTCGCCACCGCCCCTCCGCCTCCAAAGCGCCCACCCGGTCCAAAGCCCCGGCGCCCCCGCCCTTCGGCTCGTTCCTTTTGCAGGTATTCACGGGCCTCTTTGCGTTCAGCCGCATTCAGCTTTCCGTCTCCATCCTTGTCGAACTGCTTCAGAAGAGGGGTCTTCTCTCGCATCATGCCACCGGGCCCGCCCGGACCACGGCCGCCCGGCCCGCCCGGACCAAAGGGAGGACCATCCGGTCCGCCGAAGTCCGGCTGCGCTCGCGCGCAAATGATCATGAAAGAGCCCGCCAGCAAGAGGCGAGCGAACCGGCCCGAAACGAATCTGCTGCATTTCATAAATCTACTGACTCGTTCCAGAGGGATTCCGTTCCGAGTCTGTAAATGAAACGTAACAGGAGTAACGTTAAGAAAAGATGAAGACCGGATTCAGGATGAGTTTTTCACTATTCGTTTCCGTGCTCGCTCCAGATCGTGAAGCCGGCAACGATCATTGGATCGTTTGAAGGACCCGGTAGAAACGCCGGCCCGACGCCCGCGCGGACCGCTCCACGTACGACGCTGTGGCCTGTCCCGTGCTGGGCGCGACGGTCCCCAGTGTGGTCCAGCGATTGAGATCTTCGCTCGCCTGCACCAGGCAGCCGCCTTCCCCCGCGACATTCCAGTTCACCTGCCGGCTTCCATCTCCAAGCAGCGTGACCGACGTAATCTCCACCTGCGCCCGGATCGTCGCGAGGGCATCAATGAACATCCAATTGTCGCCGGGCAAGCTGCCCGCGAGATTCCATTCAAAGGCAAACGCCACCGGCACACGACTTGCCCCATTCGACAGGCTCGCAAAGATCCGATTCTCGAAGACGGGAATATCCGTGAGGTAGAGCGACCAAAGGTTGGCGGCCGGATCGATCTTCACCTTCAGCCGATAGATCTGCTCCAGTTGAAAGTAAGCCCCGGTAAAAACCTCTCCACCCGCATCGTTCGACCAGATGCCGAAATCAAGATTCGCCGTATTGAATCGCACGAGCGACAACCGCTCGCCGGCGGCATTGTAAAACGCCACAGAGAAACTGTCGTTATTGCCATTGGAAGAGGGCTCGATCCCCACGGTGGCGTCAAATTCGAAACGTCCGCGCGCGTTCGGAGCGGATTCGCCCCCAAACTCGCGGTAGAGTTGGACAAAATTCGTTCCCGGATTCCCAATGCCGAACCAGGCCGAATTGCCATAGCCTTGGATTAAATCCGCGGCGACGCCAGAAATGCCTGGAGCTAGAGTATTCGCTGTCCAGCCGTTCAATCCAACGAGCTGATCATCCCCTGCGGGAAAGTCCGAAAAATCCGTGGCGTAGAGCGTTTGCGCCCGACTCGACGAGGCTAACGCCGCGATCACGAGTCCCAGGAACACGGGGCGGAACAAAGAATTCCAGATACGGAGCGTGGTCATGTTTGTCCTCGATCAAAAGGGCGGCTCCCACAGTTTTGGAAGCCGCCCCCTGGTTTACCGGAGGTGAAGAGCGGAACCTAGCGATGACCGCCGCCGGGGCCGCCCGGGCCGAACGGACCGTCTCCTGGGCCGACAGGACCGCCGGCCCCTAGGCCTGTCCCATGGCCCCCCGGTCCTGCGTGGTGAGCCTGCAGCACGGCCGAGATCTCGGCCGGAGTCAGCTCACCGTCCTTGTTGGCGTCAAACTCAGCGAGGATGTCCTGCACGTCTTTGTCTTCCTCGGCCTTGAAGACCGCGAGAGCTTCGGCGCTCGTGATCGAGCCATCCTTGTTCGTATCGTACTCGGCGAGCAGGTCGGCCTGCCGCTGTTCAGCCAAAGCGACACCGCCGGCGACCAACTCGGCTTTGGAGATCACTCCATCGCCGTTCACATCCAGATCGGCAATCGATGGCCCGTCAAACCCGCGCAAACCGCGGCGGATCTCATTCGTTGAGAGTGACCCGTCCGCATTGCGATCATAGCGGGCGAGCAGGTTGGTGACCCACCGCTCGGCATCGGCCTGGGTGACGGCCAGGATTTCCGCGGAGGTGACGGTCCCGTCGCCATTCCCATCATACTTCGCGAGGAAGTTGGTGAGATGGTGCTGCGCGAAGGAGGCGCTGGCGGCAGCAAACTCACTCGCCGTGATCGTCCCATCGCCATTCCCGTCATATTGGGACAGGGGCCCCAGGAAGAGATTGGTGCTGGTCAGATTCGTGTGAATGACATTGGTGCTGCACACGTTGGCGCCGGACCCAAAGCGACCGGGACCGGCGATGGCGCTGGAGGCGATTAAAAAAGCCCCCAGAGCCAATAGTGCGTTGATTCTTCTCATGTTTTGTTCTTCTCGTTGCGGCGCTGCTCCCGACCGGCCATGCCGGAGCAGCCGCCTCTTGTGTTTTGCTTAGGCCGGACTTCCGCGAAAGCGAGGAAGCCGTGCCTTGCGAGTTCCCGGAGCACAACCCCCGCCGGAGCACACTGGGCAAACGGGCCCAAGGGCGGGTGGCTCAGCCGGTGCAGTGCTCGGAAATTGATTGGCTCGCAAGGCACGCGAGTTTTCAGCAGTTGCGATGCCCGCGATTTCCTCGAAAAATCGCATTTCTACGATGGGCGAGCCCGCGCGCAGGCCCGCCGCCCGCCGGGCAAACGGGCGTGAGCCCGCGTTTCGAGAGAGCATTTCCATCATCGCAGCCCCAGCCTCGCACGACGCGGATTAAGAGATCATTAAGAGCCATACCTTCTGGCCGGGACCGCTCCGGCGGAGGAAAGGCCGCCGTTTCATCCCTTAATTTTGCCTTAATGGCCGCTGGATAGAATGGGCGCGAATGAAAAAAGCCACTTCTCCAACAGAGCGTCCAGCGCCGGACGTTTTCCATATTCCCCTGCCCCGCCGCCGGTTCCTCCGGAGCATGGCAGCCGTCTCCGCCGGCTTCACCCTGCCCGGCTATCTGGCCGAAGCGCTGACTCTGACGCCTTCCGTTACTCAGGGGCCTTACTATCCACTGGCCAGCAATATCCCGCTGGACAAGGACAACGACCTCGTTTCCCTGAACGACAGCCTGTCGGCCGCCAGCGGCACAGTCACTTACGTGAGCGGCCGGGTGCTCACAAGCAGCGGAGCGCCCATCCGGGGCGCCCTGGTGGAAATCTGGCACGCGGACAGCGGGGGCAACTACATTTACTCGGCCAGCGCGGCGCGCAATCCCGCGGCCGACCCGAACTTCGCCGGGTTCGGCCAGTTCCTGACGGGCAGCGATGGCGCCTACAAATTCCGCACGATCAAAGCCGGCCTTTACCGCGGCCGGACGCGGCACATTCATTTTGGCATCACGATCCCCGGGCAGCTTACGCGCTACACCACGCAGCTCTTCTGGAATGAAACCGCCAAAGACGCCAGCGGCAATGTCTGGGACACCACCAACGCGAACGACTCCGTCCTGCTGGGAATTTCCGACACCACGCAGCGCGCCTCCGTAATTCGGGATTTCAACCTCGTGCCCGGCTCAGCGACCGGGGAGCAGGAAACCAGCTATGATTTCGTGATGGGCCTCACCCCAGCTGATCCTGCTTATCCCGGGTCCGGCAGCCTCACGGTGGCGGGCGGCGCAGTGGCTGGTCCGAGTGGCAGCGCACCCCGCTACAAAATCACCATCCCGGCTTACAGCGGGTATAGTTATGAGGTCTACGGAAATCCAACCCTGGGCTCTCTGAGTTGGGGCGCTCTGCCCTTTTCGCTCACCCAATTGGGAACTATCGACCGAAACATTTACACGGCCGCCGCCGATGGATCGCTCGATCTTTATCTGTCGGCCAGATCTGTGAAGGGGTTCTATTACGTTTCGTTTCGCGTTCCCGGCGCCAACATCGGCACGCCCGGTTCGGGCGCGGTCGGCGGAGGCCCAGGCGGGCCGCCACCGGCGTGAAACGCACGCGCGCGCAAGCAAAAGCGCTCAGCCTTAATCAGCGGCCGAGCAGCGTTTGAACGAGATCAATGGAGAGCGAGAGCAAAACCAGAAGGCCGGCCGCCCAAAGCGTAAGCTTGGCGTCGGCAAAACCTGGAGGACGCGGACGCGTTAAAAATCGTGTGTCGTTTTCGGGCAAACACGTCATACCGGGACGAGTTCCTTTCCCGGAGTCCGAAGGCGATCCGTCGAGATCAAGACCAGGGCGCCCGCCGCGCGCCCTCCCGGCACGGGCGAACCGCTCGCTTCCTTGCGAGGAGTCATCTTTCTGGTCGGACGGTTGAACATACAGACTCCGTAACTATCAACTTCGAGGAGAGTGTGTCAGATCCATGACGAGGCCGGTATAGCACTAAAGGGGCAGAAAAAAGGCGGACCTGATTTGCAGGTCCGCCTTGCGTCTGAAGGTGAGAAAGAGGCTTAGGCCGAAACGTCGGCGTATTCCTGGTTGGTCACTTCACCCGGCATGGGGATCGGGTACCGGCCATTGGCGTCGTGACGAAGCGGAGGCGGCGAGTCGTTGGTGAACTTGTCGACGCCCGGGGCGTATTCGTGCTCATGGTTGAGCATCTGCTCGAAGGTGATTTCCTGGCCCGTGTGGGCAGCCATGCGCCCCATCGAAGTGGTGACGCTGGCGTGAACGCCACGGGGAACTTCGTTGTACGGCTTGTCCAGGCGAATGGCGTCCATCAGGTCGTTCCATTCGTTGAGATAAGGATCTTGCTCTTCTTTCTTCACGACCGAAGTCCAGATGTTGTTCGCCTTGTCCGGGTTCTGGCCGCGATAAGTGCTGGAAGGCAGGCCGCAATCGTTCGCCTTCGAGGCGATCGCAATGCCTTTGCTGCCATGAACGTAGCTCGAGTAGATCGGAAGCGCGCCGTTCACGCAACGCCCGTCCATGAGGAATTTCGAACCGTCCTTGAAGGTGTACTCGACGGAGTACGAATCAAAGTTCTGGTCGATGTACGGGCTGCCATCCGCCGCGGTCTTGTAGTGACGGCCGCCAAGCGCTTGCGCTTTGACCGGCCAATCGTTCTTCATCCAGCAGAGATGGTCGATGTGATGGATGTAAAAGTCGCTGTAGCAGCCGCCGCTCGCCCAAAGGAAGCTGTGGAACCGTTGGATCTGCCAGAGCAGCTCGCTCGCGGGCTGTCCGGTCCACTTGGTCGAAAAGGCCGAACCCACCGGGCCGTGCATGCGGTAGCCGCGCATCAGGATCACGTCGCCGATCTCGCCATCTTGAATGCGCTGATGCAATTCCTGCAACGCGCGGCTGTGGCGGGACATCAGGCCAACGCCGCACTTCAGGTTCTTGGCCGAAGCCTCCTCCGCCAGCTTGAGCAGCTTGCGAGAGCTGGGGCCGTCCGCGGAGAGCGGCTTTTCCATGAAAACGTTCAGGCCTTTTTGGATGGCGTAGGTGTAGTGAACCCAGCGGAAAGCCAGAGGGGTGGTGAAGATCGCGACATCGCCAGGCTTCAGGCAATCCATGGCCTTTTTGTAAGCGTCGAAGCCGAGGAACTGGCGATCCTTGGGCACGTCCACCAGATTACTGACGTTGCTCCCCTGGAGCGCCTTGTAGCTGCCGTTGAGCTTGTGCTCGAAAACGTCCGCCATGGCCACCAGTTTCACCGGCCCTTTCGGATTGGTCGAAAGCGCGTTCACCGCAGCGCCGCTTCCGCGGCCGCCGCAACCGACCAGCGCAATCTGCACGAGATCACTGCCAGCGGCATGCACATGCGGGATGGCAATGCCAGCCAGAGCTGATGCCGCAGCCAACTGCCCGGTGGTTTTTAAAAATTCGCGACGTGAAGTGGGTTGAGTCCCGATCCTTGGCGTTTCGTTCATATTGGATTTCTCTCCTTTAGGGACGAACCAAGGCAATGTCAAATTCACTCTTCCGTTCGATTTGACCGCGGAAGGCGCGTTGCGCTTACGCTCGCGAAGAACGCCAGCTATCTTCGGGCCAGCGGCAGCGCGAAACTGAAGACCGCGCCCGCGCCCGGCTGGTTTCGAGCCCGGATCCAGCCGCCGTGATCTTCGATGATCTTTTTGCAGATCGACAACCCCAGGCCGCTCCCTTTGGCCTTCCCAAAAGTGGCGAACGGCTCGAACAAACGGCTGATAATCTCCGGCGCGATCCCTTTGCCTGAATCTTCGACCTCCGTGATGATTTCGGACGAGGACAACTGAAAGGAAAGGCGGACCTCTCCCTTGCCTTCCATCGCATCGACGGCGTTATGGAGCAGGTTGCTGAAAATGTGGAATAGACGTTTCGGGTCCAACGGCACCTCCAGATCGGGAGGTTCGTTGCGAAAGGCAATCTCCACCCCCTTGTCCTGCAGTTCGGGCCCGAGATCCGCCACCACCTCCCGGACGTAATCCCGGTAGTTGCGCGGCGGCAGCACCGAGTCCCTTTGGGGTGCCCGCGTGAATTCGAGGAGTTCGCTCACCATGTTGCTCAGCCGCTCCACCTGTTTGCGGATGCGGGCGGTGGCTGTTTTTTTCATTTCCGGCGAGATCTTCTCCATCTCCATCAGCTCTGAAGCGAGGCCGATAATGTGCAGCGGGTTCTTAAAATCGTGCACGATTGAGCGGGCGAAACGGCCCACCACGGTCAAACGCTCCGCTTGAAGCACCTCCTGGACATATTTCCGGTTAAAGTCGCGCATGCGCTGGCTGATCTCCCGCACCAGGCTGACGGCGACACGCGGAGAACGCTCAATCAGGTCGAGCATCTTCTCCCGGCCAATAAATAAGGTAACGGTGGGAATCTCCGCTTGCGCGCTGGCCGACCTCGCTTCCCCATCCAGCACCGCCATCTCCCCGAAGAAGTCTCCGGGCTTGATATGGTTCAGGATCCGCCGTTCGTTCGCATTCACCAAAGCCGAAATCTGCACCAGGCCTTCCTCGACCAGGTACAGGCCATCGCCCGCGTCACCTTCCCGAAATATCTGCGCCCCAGCAACAAACATTCGCCGTTCGCTGACATTCTCGAGGAAACGCCGTTCCGCTGGCTCCAGCGTGCTAAACAACCTGTTTTGCTCCAGGCATCCCATGTATAGAAGACTGTCGGCAGAAGGGGGGAGTGGGTAAAGGGGAGAAGCTTGCCACTCTCCGGCCAATTTTTGACCAGAGAGGCTGAAACAGCAGGAAAACCGCCGAAGTTAGGCGGCAAATGAGCCGCTTTATTTGACGGTCACGTCCAGGCTATGACGGGTCAGAGTGGCGCCTTCCGCTGCAGCCAGCGCGGCCAGCGCTTTGTTATAATCCGCGAGGGCTGAAAGCTCTTCGAACCGGCGCGAGGTCAAATCCCGCTGGAACTGGAGCACGAGGAAGCTGGTGCTTTTGCCGTTCTCATACTTCTTTTGCTCCGCGGAAAGTGCGTCCTGAGCGAATAAACGGGCCTGACGGGACGCTTCGACCTGCTGAAACTGGCTTTGGAGCAATTTGATCGCGTTATCGATGGAAATCATGATCGATTGCTCCAACTGCTTGTACTGCAGAATCGCCTGTTCCTTGCTCGCCTTCGCCGCCTTGACAGCATTACGGGGGCCGCGGTTCCCCAGCGGAAAGCTCAGAACCGCTCCATAGGAGTAGCGAGGATACCGATCGTCAGTCAGATCCGTGAGCGCATTCCAGTAGCTATCATTGATCGATGAGTGGCCGTAAGTCCCGACCAAGTCCAGGGCGGGCCAGACCTGATTCTTGAGGAACTTGATGTTGATGTCGCGCGATTCGAGGTCGAGCTTGGCTTGCTGAATTTCCGGCCGCATGGTCAAGCCGCGTTTCCAGCTTTCCGGCAGGTCGGTGTTGGCCGGGATGGCCACCAGCGTCTCCACCGGGTCCAAAACCACGTTCGTCACCGAGGAAAAGTCCTGGGTGATCAGCAGCTTGAGATTGTTCTGAGCCACCGCGTAAGCTTGCTCCGTCTGCAAAAGGGTCGCCACTCCGCGCGCGACTTCCGCTTCCGCCTGCTTCTCGTCGAGGGGCGCCAAAGCGCCCACTTCAACCCGCTTCCGATTCTCCCGCAGAAGCTGATTGTTATACTCCAAAGCCGCGCGCTGCACTTTGATATTCTCGCGAGTCCGGATCAGGTCGTAGTAAGCGCTTTCGAGGTTCGCCACGCTCGTGATCAACTGGCCGCGCAGCTGCCATTCCGCGATTTTCAGCCTCTTTTTATCGACCAAGATTTGCGCCCGGCTCGAATCCGTCCAAAAATTCTTCAACAACGGCTGCCGAAGGGACAAGGTGCCACCTCCCGTATAATCATCCCGGGTGGTGGACATGCTGTGCGTGACCGAAGTTCCGATCGAGTAGCGCAGGCCGGAGGGGGCATAACCATTCAGGACGTTGAGGTCGAAAAGGTCACTCTGGTATTCAATGGCCGGGTTCGGAATGCCGAATTGAGTAAAACCGCCGCCGGGCTGCCGCTGGTAGCTGTGCGTGCCATCGATTTGCATCGTCGGCTCGTAAACGGCGTAATCGCCCGCCAAGTTAAATCGCGCGACCTCCGGAGTCAGGCGCGCCACCTGAATGTCAAAATTGTTCGCCAGAGCCTGCTGAATCGCCTCGTCCATCGTAATCGGCCGGATGGCAGGATTCGCTCCGAAAATCGACGTGGGAGGAACGTTGCCCTTCGCATCGCCGACAAAAACACCGTTAGTCACGGCCGCCGCGTTCGCCACGAAACTGGTGGCGGTGAGCGCCACTGCGTTGGTGCGGATCCCCGCGGTGACGGGCACGGTGCTGCTGCCTAACTCGTTTTGAGCCAAAGCGGTAACGGAGCCGGCAACAGCGATCCCGGCGAAAGAGACTAACACTTGCATTGAGCGGGCAGATTGCAGAATTTCAAAAACCACGTCAAACACTCCTGATGGATCCAAACCACAAACTTGGATTCTTTTTCGCCCTAATTTATTCGGGCAAAACAGCCTCCTTCCCTCTGGATCACTTCAGTTGCGGCAGTAGACACCGCGCGCGCGCCAAAGGTTTCGTGTTTTTCGCCAAATGCGCCTTGATGTCCGAGGGAGCCGCCGTAACCTTCCGCCATGGTCAAGCAGGCGATGATCTTCGCAAGCATACTTTCCGCGCTGCTCGTGCTGGGGATTCTCGGCTACTCCGGATATCAGCAGCGGCAACAGTTCGCGAAGCTGAAATCGCAACTGACGGATCTCCAGACTTCCGCCGAACAGGCCGCCGCCCAGGCGGCCGCGCAGGCCTCCCAAATGCGCGAAGCCCTGACCAACAGCCAGGCCCGGATCGAGTCCCTCATCAAGGAAAAGGAGCAAGTGACCAAAGCGCAGCACCAAATGGAGGATCAAATGCGCTCCACGCTCCAGAGCAAAGATGTGACCATTTCCGAACTCCAGGGCAAATTGACGGTCAACATTTTGGATCGCGTTCTTTTCGCCTCGGGCGAAGCCGAACTCAAACCCGAAGGCGAGAAAGTCCTCGCCCAAGTCGCCAGCGTCCTCACCCAGCATACGAACCGGCAAGTCTACGTCATCGGCCACACGGACAACGTTCCGATCCGGGCCACCGCCTTCAGCCGCTACAGCTCTAATTGGGAACTCTCCACCGCGCGCGCCACCTCCGCGGTCCGGTTCCTCGTCGAAAAGGCCGGCGTGGAGCCAACCCGAATGGCCGCGGTGGGATACGGCGAGTATCATCCCATCGCCGACAATTCGAGCCCCGAAGGGCGAGCCAAAAACCGCCGGATCGCCATCATCATCGTGCCCGAACAGTTCAACCCGCTGGAATCTCCGGCAGCTGTGGCCAAACCGGAGGCGGCTCCCACGCCCACAACACCGGAGGCTGAGCCTGCGCGCCCGGCGCAGTAATCCTCCCGGAACGCTCCCGGACCTGTGCGGCGGGAAGTTACTTGAAGAAAGGATCTTCCGTTTCTATCTTGTCCTCACCAGCCATGAACAAACCCCGCATTCTCATCATCGAGGATGACGACCTGCAATACGAACTGTACGAGGACGCGCTCTCGGACTATGAGATCGCCCGGGTGCGAACCGGCACCGAAGCGCTGGAACTGGCCGCGCGGCAGCCACCCAACGCCATCATTCTCGATCACATCCTGAACGACGGAGAACTCGGCCTCGACTACCTGCCCGAATTGAAGGAACTCCTGCCACACGTTCCAATCGTGATTGTCTCCGGGGCGCTGGAAGTACAGCAGCAGATGCGCGCGCTCCAGGGTCCCCGCCGAGCCCACTACGTGGTCAACAAGCCGGTCGACCTGAAAGAGCTGCAAAAAACCCTGGCCAGCGCATTGAAAGAATGCGGCGAGGCCGAAGTGTTGCGCGGTTTTGAAGCCCTTGAGCGCTCCAAGCGGATCGACGCCGAATTCCTCTTCAGCCGGTCGACCGACCGGCTGAGCCGCCAAACGGAAATCCGCCGGCTGGTGGCCAATTCCAAGGCTCGCCCAAACGTTTCCGCTCTGGCCCGGCAATTCCGCGTCGCCCGCCGGACGATTATCCGCGACCTCCAGGAATTGATCCGGCGCGGTGAGGTTTCTCCCGAGGTTTTCCCGAAGTGGGAACAACCGTCTCCAGACGAAGAAGCTGCCGATTAAGGGATATCTCGCACGTCGCCCCTCCCCGCGCGCCCTGGGTTGGGCAGCGCCCTCCCTCCGGAATCAATTTCTCCGGCTCCGGCCAAACCCGCTTGCAGAAGAATAGGGCAAAGCCTTATAAAGGTCGGCGGATCAAAAACAACCGCCGGACAAGGCTGCGCTTGGCCGGGAAAACCAGGATTTTCGCCAGATAGGATTGTTATGCCGGGCACGAAACTAGCGTCAGTAAATATCGGAAATGTTCTCTCCATCATCATGGGCGGAGGCCAGGGCACCCGGCTCTTTCCTTTGACCCGCGAACGTTCCAAGCCCGCGGTGCCCCTCGCGGGCAAATACCGCCTGGTTGACATTCCAATCTCAAATTGCATCAACTCCGGGCTGAAGCGGATTTATCTCCTGACCCAGTTCAACTCCGCCTCCCTGCATCGCCATATTTCACAGAGCTATAAATTCGACCACTTCACCGGCGGTTTCGTGGAAATCCTGGCGGCGGAACAGACCTTTACCGATACCTCGTGGTATCAGGGGACCGCCGACGCGGTGCGCAAGAACCTGCAACACTTCCTCAATCACAACTTCGACTACGCCCTGATCCTCAGCGGCGATCAGCTCTACCGCATGGATTTCCGCCACATCCTCTCCCAGCATATCGAGAACGGGGCGGACGTGAGCATTGCCACCATTCCGGTCGACCGTCGCTCAGCCACCTCCCTTGGCATCATGCAGATCAACGAGGAACGGCGCATTACCCGCTTCGAAGAGAAGCCCAAAGATCCGGCGGTGCTCGATTCACTCCGCCTCCCGCGGGACTGGTATCAGCGCCTGGGCGTTGAAGGGGACGAAGAGTTCTTCCTGGCGTCGATGGGCATCTACGTCTTCAACCGGGACGTGCTGCTGAAACTCCTCGACAATACGCTGACCGATTTCGGCAAGCACATCATCCCGGGGGCGATTCACCAATACCGCGTCTACTCCTACATCTACCAAGGCTACTGGGAGGACATCGGGACGATTCGCAACTTTTTCGAAGCGAACCTCAACCTGGTCACGGAGCTGCCCAAGTTCAATTTCTTCGACATGGGCGCGCCGATTTTCACCCGCCCGCGTTTTCTGCCCGCCTCAAAAATCAACGGCGCCCAGATTGATCACGCCATCATCTCGGACGGCTGCATCATCAACCATGCCCAGATCGAGCACAGCATCGTCGGCGTGCGCAGCCTGGTCGATTCAGGCAGCTCGCTGCACCGAACGATCCTGCTCGGCTGTGACTATTTTGAGTCGGAAGCGTCCATTCGCGAGAACTGCGCGGCGGGACGGCCGCGGATCGGGGTGGGAAGGAATACCCGGATTGAAAATGCCATCATCGACAAGAATGCCCGCATCGGCGATGACTGCGTGATCTCCCCGGCCGGAAAACCGGAGAATGTTGATCATCCGCTCTATTACATCCGCGACGGGATCGTCATCGTTCCGAAGAACGGGACGATCCCGCACGGGACAAAGATCTGAGGCGGCCGGGCTAGCTCTTCTCGATGCTGAGCAGCTCGACTTCGAAAATCAGCACGGAATTCGGGGGAATGGGCGGCTGGGAATTCTCCCCGTAGGCCAGGTCGGAAGGGATGAAGACCTTCCACTTGGATCCAACTTTCATCTTCTGGAGAGCTTCGATCCAGCCCTTGATCACGCCGTTCACCGGGAAGGTGGCCGGCTCGTTCCGTTTGTAGGAACTGTCGAACTCGGTGCCGTTAATCAAGGTGCCGCGATAGTGGACCTTTACGGTGTCGGTTTCCTTGGGCATCGGCCCTGTGCCTTCCTTGAGCACGACGTACTGGAGGCCGGAAGGAGTGGTCTGCACTCCTTTCTCTGTTTTGTTCTTGGCGAGAAAATCATCGCCTTCCTTCTTCTGCTTGCTGGCCTGATCTGCGGTGCGCTTTTCCACATCCTTGCGCAGGCTGGCCATGGCCTCGTTCAACTCCTCGTCCGTGAGCGCCGGCTTGGCATCGCTCAGGGCGTCCTTGAAGCCGCGCATGAAGGAGTCGAGATCGATTTCCAACAGGTCGTGCTTGAAACGCTTGCCGACGTTCATGCCCACTCCGTAGCTGGAGCGCTGCTTCTGTGTGGCCAAACCCTGGTCCGCACCAAAACCGGGCAGCGCGAGCGCCAGGACAGCGCCCGCGCACAGTGTAGAAACTAATTTCATGTGTAATATCTGGAGCTGGTTGGAGGCGCCTCCATTGGAACCGATCCGCGCAGCGTCCGGGCACTGTAGGCGTGCCGGAGGGGCATTTCAACCACCCTGAATCGAATCCCGGCCAAACCCGCCGGGCGGGGCGCATCGGCCCGCCAGCCTACAGATGATTGACGCCCCGGCATGAATCGCTGACGCTGGGCGCATGATAATTGCTCCGTCGCTGCTGGCGGCGAACTTTAGCAAAATTGGCTCGGAAGCGAAGCGGGCGCAGCTCTCCAAAGCGGACTGGCTCCATCTCGACATTATGGACGGCCATTTCGTCCCCAACATCTCTTTCGGGCCCGAAGTGGTCCGCGTGGCGCGGCAGCACTGCCGGCTCTTTTTCGATGTCCACCTGATGTGCAGCAATCCTGAGATCCTCCTTGAGCCCTTCGTGAAAGCCGGGGCTGACTCCCTGACCATCCACGTCGAACTCGGAGATCTGGTCGATCCATTAATCTGGAAAATTCGATCCCTGGGCAAAAAGGTCGGCTTGGCCATCAACCCGCCCACGAATATATCCGCGGTCGAACGGTACCTCTCGAAGATCGATCTATTGCTGGTCATGACAGTGAATCCGGGTTTCGGAGGGCAATCCTTCATCGAGGAATGCCTGCCGAAAGTGCAGCAGGCCTACGTCTGGCGCGCCGAGAAAAAGCTCCGTTTCCGCATTGAAGTGGACGGGGGGATCAATTTTGAAAAGGCGGCAGAGTGCGCGCATGCCGGCGCCGATACATTCGTGAGTGGCACCGGGCTCTTTGGCAAACACAGCCTCAAGGCGGCGGTGAAGAAAATGCGCACAGTCACCACGCAGAACGCCCGCCGGCCCAAAATCTGACCGGGCACGACGTGTTGAATTCCATCCGCAAACCACTGAACGCGCATGACTAAGATCAGATTCGGCACCGATGGCTGGAGGGCAGTCATCGCCGAGGATTTCACCTTCGCCAACGTCGAGCGAGTGGCCCAAGCCACCGCGGATTCCTGGCGGGCGAACCCGGCGCCCGGCACGGAACCAAAAGCGATTGTCGGATACGACCGCCGCTTTCTCTCGGACCAGTTCGCCCGACGCACCGCTGAAATTCTGGCCGGGAACGGCTTCCAGGTCATCCTAACCAGCGAGCCAACCCCGACTCCGGCCGTTTCTTATTTTGTGAAGAAGGAGAAAGCAGTTGGCGGTGTGATGATCACCGCGAGCCACAATCCCCCAGCTTTCAACGGCTTCAAACTCAAGGCCTACTATGGAGGTTCTGCTGAGCCCGCCATTTGTCAGGCGGTCGAGGCGCAGTTGGATCAATCCCCTGTCCGCGCCGCGAGTTGGGAAGCCGCGCTCAAGAGCAAGTCCATCGTCGTTCGGAATATCCGGCCCGCCTATTATAAGGCGATCAAGCGGTTGGTGGATTTCTCGCTCATCGCCCAGTCCGGTCTGAAATTTGCCCACGAAGCGTTGTTCGGAGTCGGAGCGGGCTGCTTCGATGAATTACTGGCCGGAACGACGTGCAAAGTCACCACACTGAATGCCGACCACGACCCGGCCTTCGGAGGAATCAGCCCCGAGCCAATCGCCAAGAATTATGGGCGCAGTTCCGCCTACCTGAAGAAACATCCGCACGACCTCTGCCTCGTGACAGATGGCGATGCTGACCGGGTTGGCGCGATGGATGGCCACGGAACGCCGCTCACCACACACGATCTGATTTGCCTCCTGCTGGAGCATTTTGTCCGCCATCGCCAGGCTAAAGGCCGCGTCATCAAGGCTCTCACCACCACTTCGATGGTGGACAAGATTTGCGCTCATTACGGCCTTGAACTTGTCGAGACCGGTGTCGGCTTCAAGTACATCGCAGCGGAAATGGTCAAAGGCGGTGTCTTGCTCGGTTTCGAAGAAAGCGGCGGCATCGGCTACCCCGGTTACATTCCGGAGCGGGACGGCATTCTCTCCGGCCTGATGCTGCTGGAAATGCTCGCCGCGGAACGGACCTCGGTGAACAAAATGCTGGCGCGTCTCTCAAAAACCTACGGCCCGCACCATTACGCGCGCATCGACGCCCATTTCCCCCTCGAGAAACGGGCCGCCCTGATGGATTACTGCAAGAGCCACCCGCCCGCCCGCCTTATCAAATCGCCCCTGGCCACCGTCAAAAGCTATGACGGCGTCAAATTCATTGCCAAGGACGGAACCTGGCTGATGCTCCGGGGCTCGGGCACCGAACCGATCCTCCGCATTTATGCCGAAGCCACCTCTCCGGCAGACGCCGAGAAACTCCTCCAGCACGGCGTAAAACTAACCCGCCAAGTATGAAAAACCTTGTCACTCTCCTTGCCCTTGCCCTGACGCTGCTGGCCGCCGCCGCGCAGGACTCCCCGATTTTTTCCCGCATCGTGATCCGGCGCGGGATGGAGGAATTTCGAGCCGGGAAGATTAAGGAATCGGTCAACACTTTCGAAGCTGCCGCGCGGATGGACCCGGAAGTTCCTCCCACTCTTTGGCAACTCGGCATCTCCTATTACTACGCGGGCGAGTTTGAAAAGGGCCGCAAGCAATTTGAACTGCACCAAACGATCAACCCTGAGGACGCGGAAAATGCCATGTGGCACTTTCTCTGCATCAGCCGCCTGCAAGGGGTGGAAGCCGCGCGCAAAGTGCTCATCCCCATTTCCCAGGATCCGCGGATTCCGATGAAAGAACTTCACGGTCTGTTCGCCGGCAAAATGACCAGGGACGACGTCCTTAAAGCGGCCCGGGCCGGCAATCCGTCGGAGACGGCCCTCAAAGAGCGCCTTTTCTATGCGCATCTTTACCTCGGCTTGTATGAGGAAGCTTTGCAGCACCCGAAGGAATCGCTCGCCGAGATCACTCTGGCCGGCACGGATTACGCCCAAAACGACTACATGGGAGCTGTCGCCAAAATCCATCTCCAAGTCCGTAAACAACCTTCGCCACCGAAGAATTGATCGATCGCTCGGCGGTCAAATCGCCGGGGAAAAAGGGCCAGCAACTTCCACCGTTTTCCGTCCACTGATAAAGCGAGCGACGGCAATTCTCCCGTTGCGAACCTCGTAAATCGCCACCAATTCCTGCCTGCCCGGCCCTTCGGGGAAGGTGCGGGAGATCTCCTCGTGGTCGATGACGACGTGTCCCGCCACGGTCCTGTGAAGCAGTCGCGCCTGAAGGTTTGGCTCCTGAAACCGGAGAGCGAAACGCTCGCGCAATTGAGGCCAGCCGCGGGCGAGGAGTGTGGAGGGATATTCAAATTGCTCCGCATCCTCGGCGTAGGCCGTCTGCAGAGCATCCAAATCGCGAGCATTGTAAGCCTCAAATTGCCGTTGCACGACTGCCGCGGGCGAATCATCAGAAATCACTTTCTCGAAACAAACGCTGCTCGGGTTGCCCACGTAAGGGGCGAACGCGGGAATTCGCTGAAACCCCACGGACTCGTACAGGGCCTGCGCTTCCGGCTGAAGAACGCCCGTCTCCAAACGAATTCTGCCATACCCTAACTGTCGGGCATTGCGCTCCAGTTCCGCCAGCATGCGTCGTGCGACGCCACGCCGGCGGCCCACTGGCGCGACATACATCCGCTTGATCTCCGCCACCGAATCATCCCAAGGCCGCAAACCGCCGCACCCAACCGCTTCGCCATTCAGTCTCGCGACCAGAAAGACAGAGCGAGCAACCGGGCTCTCGCCCAGCGAAAAGGGACTGGGCGGCGCGCCGTAGCGCGCGCTCATCTCGGCGCACAGATCGCCGATGAGCCGCTGGGCGGTCTCACCGATCGGATCATCCATTTCCACGCGGAGTGCGGGCGCATCGGAGGAGCTGTTCATAAAACTGAAACGGTGAGAAACATCAAACTAACGTTTCACGCAAGGCTCTTTCTGCGCTTGCGCTGGCTCCTTCCCTCCCGCAGGCCGAAATCGCTTACCGAGCGGCGAACTTGCCCAAGACCGTTTGAACCGCCGGTGACCCGCGGATGACCTGGGGCGGTTGAGCTCCCGCTGCCAGCAGAGCCGCCGCGACGCCGGCAAAATCCCCGGTCTGGCGGAACCAGCCTTCGAGCGAACCATGGATAGCCCAGCCCAGAGGCGTGCCGCCAAAATCGGAGTCGACCGTTTCCAGCGGCGGCCGGAACCGGAGGATCAAGCGAGCCATTTCGGCGTGGCCATGGAAAGCGGCCCAGTGCAGCGCGGTGCCGCCGTGCTGGCCGCGCGCGCCAACCGGCCAGCCCGCTTCCAGCATCAGGCGAACAGCATCCAGATTGCGGTCCTGAGCGGCATCCACCAGCTTTCGCGCTTCGGCCGGAGACAAGGCGTGCGGCAAACCCGGCGCTGAGGCGAGCAGGCGCTGGAAAAGCTCGCGATCACCCAATTCCAAAGCGAGGGAAAGCTTGAGCGAATCCGGGCTCCGCTCCAGCAGCAGGCGGAGAACATCCTCATGGCCAGCCTCGCGGGCGAGCGCGTGCGGCGTTTTGTTCCAGCCCAGGGTCCAGATGTAGATGCAACCGCCGGCGCGCGGGTCCTTTTTAGGGAAATAATCGAGCGAAACATGCAAGTGAATGCTCTGCGGATCTTCGTCCAGAAAGCGCCGGACAAGCGGGAGATCGCCCAAAGCCGCGGCCATCAGCAAGTCCGTGCGACAGCCGCGCGCAACGAGGTAGCGAGCCACTTCCCGCCGGTCCCGCATCATGAACTGCGCGGGCGTGGATTCGTGATCGACATCGAGCGCATCGATATCCGCGCCATGGTCGAGGAGAAACCGGGCCACCTCCACCGAGCAGGCAAAATGAAGCGGCGTCTGGCCGTCCCCGCCGCGCGCGGCGACCGCGCCGGGATCAGCCGCGACAATTTCCCGGAGCTGGTCGAGCATCCCAAGACGCGCGGCGGCATGGACATCCACCCGCGCGCCGCGAGCGATGAGAAAATCCGCCAGGCCGCGATCGTCGTCGAGCACGCCGAACCCGCCAGCCCACCAGTGGCTGCGGCCATTGATGTCCGCCCCTGCTCGAAGCAGGAGATCGATCATCTCGCGATTCACCCGATGGAGCGCCGCGAGCAAAGGCGTGGCGCCAAAACTATAGTTGGGCAACGGCTCGTTCAGCCGTTCCCGCAGGCTTGGGAAAATCTCCAGGAGTTCGGCCACGCGCGTCACATCGTCGGCCAGAATGGCGGTCTGCAAAGCCATGGGCGGATCGTCCACCGCCGCGAGGGCATCCACGCGCGCTTTCAGCTTGGCCCAACTGGCGAACCCGTACTCCCGAGCCAGGGCCAGCTGCGCGTCGACCAGTGAAAAGTCAGCACGGGCCAGGGCAGATTCGGCGCCTTGGGCGAAGACGGGATGAAACTCTCGGACGCGCCGGACAGCTTCAGGGTCATGAGCGCGAACGGATTGAAGTAGATCTTTAGCCTGATTCTTGAGTTGCTCAAGATTCGGGCGCGACGGAAGAACTTTAGGCATACAACCTCTTTGCTATCACCTGAAGTCCGCTGGCAGGCAGCATCAAGGTTTCCACATTGACTGATTTTGGCAGGTGGGCTCAGCCCTTTCCGCGGACTCGGATGCGTCCTGAACGCGGAACAGATTGAAGCGGACAGGAGGCTCGACGTCAAACCTTGCAAACCACTCCAGCTTGTCACGGTGGAAGAAGTTTGGGGAGCTGGCAAAATGCCCAGAACGAACATTTTAAAGAAGACAAGGAGGGAGGGATCTTTGACGAGATTTTCGCCCGCCCGGCTCGGTAACACCGGAACATGAGAGTGGTGACTCGCGGAAAAACTTTGCGCGCCGGAACCCGCGTGCGGCAACCTACCCTCCAATGATTTCAAGTCGCACGAAGTACGGCATCCATGCCCTCATCTTCCTTTCGCATCGGTATGGAAAGGGGCTTGTCGCCATCAAGGAGATTTCCGAAGCCGAGCGGATTCCCAAGAAATTCCTGGAAACGATTCTGTTGGACCTGAAGGGAGGCGGTTTGCTCACCAGCCGCGCTGGCCCCTCCGGCGGTTACAGTTTGCGCATTCCCCCCGCCAATCTGACGCTGGGCCGGGCGATCCGTTTGCTGGAGGGCCCTTTGGCTCTCACCCCCTGCGTCAGTCAAAACAGCTATGCTCCCTGCGCGGATTGCCGAAGCGAGGCGGAATGTTCGCTGCGCCTCTCCATGCGCCGGGTGCGCGACGCCACCGCCCGAATTCTGGATGAGGTCACGTTCGAATCCCTGGTAGAGGACGAGAAAAGACTCGCAGCCAATTCCCAGACAACAACTTTCGAAATCTAGGCCTGCCTTTCTCTCCCTCTTGTTTTTCCGATTCATTATTATCTACTATTCCGATTGACATTATGCTTTTCTTTGGCATTCTCATTCGCATGCACGCAACTGCGAAACTGGAACTTGATTCGCAACTCGACCTCCCGGAATGGGTGAAACTCGTCCAACAATCGGTCGACTCACTGAGTTTTGGCGTGGTGCAGATCGTCGTGCATAACGCCAAAGTGGTGCAGATCGAGAAGACCGAGAAACTTCGCCTCGATCAATCCCACTGAACGCGCGTTATCGGACCAGCCAACTGGACGCCAATCCAAGACGACACGAGAACTGACCAGGCCACCGGAGGTTCCCGTTATGAGAAAACCCCTGAATGAAATACTTGCCCTACTATGTAGGCCTTTCTGTCCTCGGTGCTGGAATCGCCGGGACGCTGCACGCGCAAAACGCGCCCGTCTCCAATGATGTGCTCCTCAAGCGCATCGAAGAGCTCGAACAACAAATCAAAGTCCTCGGCCGCAAGGCCGAGATCTCCGAGGAAACCGCCGCTGAAAAGGCGAAAAGCACCCCGACGATTTCGCTCGGCGCTTCCGGCCTTCAGTTTCGATCCGCGGATTCGAACTTTGTGATGAGGGTCGGAGGACATCTCCAATTCGACGCCCGCTTTTTCGGGAACCACACCTCAACCACAGACGACACCTTTCTGATCCGACGGGCCCGGCCGATTATCGAAGGCACTGTCTACAACAAACTCGACTATCGGTTGATGCTCGACGTCGGCTCCGGGTTAAGTGCCGCTTCATCAAACGTCGGGTTTCTGCAGGACGGTTACGTGAACGCACGTCTCTTGCCGGAATTCCAAATTCAGGCCGGCAAATTCAAGGAACCGGTCGGGCTTGAGCGGTTGCAGTCGGACGTGGATTACCTGTTCACTGAACGCTCTTATCCAACCCAACTGGTGCCGAATCGGGACGTCGGGATCGAGGTGCATGGCTCCCTTTGGGACAATCTGATCACCTACGAAGTGGGCGCTTTCAACGGGGTGACCGACGGAGGCAGCGGCGACATCGACACCACCGACGACGATAAAGACATCGCCGCCCGCGTGTTCGCCCAACCGTTCACGAATACGCAGATCGAGCCGCTCCGAAAGCTCGGTCTCGGGGTTGCCGGCACCTACGGCCATCATGCCGGCGCTTTGCGCGGCTACACCTCGCCTGGGCAGCAATCGATCTTCTCCTACTACTCGGGAACCGGCACTAATGCCGTAACCGCGTCGAACGGGACCATCTCCCGCATCGTGCCGCAGGCCTACTATTATTATGGTCCGTTCGGCTTGCTGGCCGAGTATGCCATCTCATCATCGGACGTCGTCCGGACTGGCGGAGGCGTGGCCCGGCAAACTGCCACGCTGGACCATGTCGGCTGGCAGGTCGCCGGCTCCTACTTCATTACGGGCGAAGATAACGGCTTCAAGAGCCCGGCGCCGCTCCATCCGGTGGATTTTAATGGTGGCGGCTGGGGCGCTCTGGAACTGGTGGCGCGAGTCAGCGAACTCAAGCTCGATCCAGACACCTTTCCGGTCTTCGCTGACCCGAAGAACAATGCCTCGGACGCTTTCTCGTATGGGGGCGGTTTGAATTGGCATCTGAACCGGAATCTGAAAATCACCGCGGATTACGAACACACCCATTACAAAGGCGGCCAATCAAACCCCCTGTTGGCTGGAGATGAGGACGCGATCATGACCCGGGCTCAAATCACCTTTTAAATCGATGAAATCCACACTTATGAAACATCTCTTTTTGGCTCTGACCATGGCAGGCGCAGTTCTGGCGAAAGACGCCACGCTGCTCAACGTCTCCTACGACCCGACACGCGAACTCTATCAGGACGTCAATGCGGCCTTCGCCAGGGATTGGGAGTCCAAGACGGGACAGAAGGTCAAGGTCCAGCAGTCCCACGGCGGCTCCGGCAAACAGGCCCGCGCGGTGATTGACGGCCTCCAGGCTGACGTCGTCACACTCGCCCTGGCCTACGATATTGACGCTCTCGCCGAAAAAGGCCGTTTGGTGCCTCCGGACTGGCAAAAGCGTTTGCCGAATAACAGCGCTCCTTATACTTCCACCATTGTGTTCCTCACCCGAAAGGGGAATCCCAAGGGAATCAAAGATTGGGAGGACCTGATCAAGCCCGGAGTTTCCGTGGTCACGCCCAACCCCAAAACGTCGGGCGGCGCCCGCTGGAACTACCTGGCGGCTTGGGGCTGGGCGCTGCGCAAGTGCCACAATGACGAGGCTCGTGCCAAAGACTACTTGGCGAAACTTTTCAAGAACGTGCCCGTCCTGGATTCCGGCGCCCGCGGCGCCACCACCACTTTTGTCGGGCGCGGCATCGGCGATGTCCTCATCGCCTGGGAAAACGAAGCTCTCCTGGCCATCAAAGAGTACGGCGCGGACAAGTTCGAAGTCGTGTCGCCTTCGGTCAGCATTCTGGCCGAACCCACGGTGAGCGTGGTGGATCGGGTGGCCGATCGCAAGGGCACCCGCAAGCTGGCCCAGGCCTACCTCGAGTTTCTCTACTCGCCCGAAGGCCAGGACATCGCCGGGAAGAACTTTTACCGGCCCCGCTCCAAAGATGCGGCGGCGAAATACAGCACGGCCTTTCCGAAGATCGAACTGTTCACCATCGACGAAGTATTTGGCGGCTGGCAGAAAGCCCAAAAGACCCACTTCAACGATGGCGGCACGTTCGATCAGATCTACAAGCCTTCGTGATGCTCCATAAAAGCGGGAGCGTGCGTATGTGCGCGCTCCCGCCTCTTCTCAAAATTCAACCCCTGTAAAGAACCCATGCCCACCTACGCCCGCTCCGCTCGATTGCCGTCCGTCAAACCAACACCCTCTCGCCTCAGCTTTTTGCAGAGTGCCGATCTCCTGGCCTCCCAATCGGTGAACTTGTCGAGGCACTCGGCGGGCGAGTTTCAATTGAACGACCGCGCCTACGAGATTCCCAAATACCTTCACCTCGGCCAGAGCGGCGGCGACGAACCCCTGCGAATCGGCCTTTTCGCAGGCATCCATGGCGACGAACCCGAAGGCAGCCACGCGTTGATTCAATTTCTACACTTGCTCGAGGCGCAGCCCGACCTGGCTCAAGGCTATTGCCTCTCCGTTTATCCCGTGGTCAACCCCACCGGGTTTGAAGATGGGACCCGGCACGCCCGGCATGGCCGTGATCTCAACCGGGAATTCTGGGCCTCTTCGCAGCCCGCGGAAGTTCGATTGCTGGAGCGGGAGATTCGCAGCAGCCAGTTCCACGGGATTATCACCCTGCATTCGGACAATACCAGCGACGGACTTTACGGCTTCGTTCGCGGAGCGACCCTGTCACGCCATCTGATCGAACCGGCGCTGGCTGCCGCGGAGTCCGTGCTCCCCCGGAACAGCAACCTGCTGATCGACGGCTTTGCCGCTCGCCACGGCGTCATTCGCGACTGCTACGACGGGGTTCTGAGCGCTCCGCCGGAAGCCCGCCCCGGGCCCTTCGAGATCATTCTCGAAACTCCCCAATCGGCCCCGCAGTACCTCCAGCAACAAGCGTTCGTGCTCGCTCTCGGCTCGATTCTGGCCGAATACCGCAAGCTGATCGCCTACGCCGCCAATCTTTAATCCCACACGGCCCGCGCGCTATTTCGCGCCTGGCTTGACCGGGAGTAGCTGCAGGATTTCCTGCTGGCGGAGATACCATTCGCGCAAGGGGCGGGAGAGCATCGATTCTTTGAACTCCTTGAAATTTGCGACGTTCAAAGCTCCATCCACTTCCTCCTTGAGCGCTTTGTTCAGATCGGACTTGGCATCCACCGACCAGCCTTTGAAGGAGCCGGAGTTTTCGTTCAGCGCCTTGGCGGCGGCCAGCCGGGTTTCATGGTCGTATTTGAATTCAACGACTTCCACCAGGCTCTTGTCGACGCGGCCCTTGATGTGTTTCGCGTCGTCTTTCGCGGTCAAAACGTTCCGGGCCAGATCGATGATGCGCTGTTCCAGACGGGCGACCGGATCCGAATCACTGACGACGCCGGTGGCTTCCACGCCCAGGTCCCGGGAGGCGTTGCCGAGCTTCTGGCACAGGTCCTTCAGGATATGCTTTTCAAATTCGGCAAAGAACGTCTCGCCGCGCTGCCGGATGATGGCTTTCTCCTCAGCGGTAAAGGAGGCCTTCTTTTCATCCAGGCCGACGAAGTTGGTATAGACCGGGGATTCGAGCAGCTTGATCAGCCGCGCCTGAAGGCTGGCGGCGGAAATTCGGTCGACCGCCAAAGAGTTTGTCGGAAGGTCCTTCAGCTCCAGCTTGAGTTCAACCGGGAGATAGGAAAAGAGCACGCGATCAACGCCGCCGAGGCGCTCTATCTGGTTCGTAAGGCTCTTCCAGTGCGCCTGATGCCGGGCTTCCTGATTCAGCTCGCCAATAAACTCAAATTGATTCTCCACGCGCAAAGACCGGGTCCGGGAGTTGAACCAGGAAATCATATTGCCGAACTGATTCGCCACGGACGAGGAGATCGCCTGGGCATTCAAATTCACCTGTTCCAAAGGGATGCGATCGCGCGGATCACGCGGCGCCTTGGCCGCTATAAAGCGCTCGATGATGGAATTGGGCAGCGTCCGCAGGGTGGACTCAATCTCGCCATAGGCGGCCACGATCGGTTCATCCCCATAGTCGAACCGAATCACGTCTCCGTAGACTCCGGCCAGATCATCGGTTCCGAGGAGCATTTTCTTTTCCACCGGCTCCTTCGAGTCGAAATATCCCCACTGAATCGCCGCGTGGTCGTGAGGCAGCACGTCCTGGGTCGTCCGAATTTTCCAGCCCACGAATGCGGAGGCTTTGAACGGCGGGTACTCCATGATCGAGGTGGTGGAGATTTTGTTGGTGTAGGCATCGAGGTCTTTGCCCAAAAGATAGTCCTTGAACCAATCGTCCAACTCACGGGCCGTCAAAGTCGCGCCCAGGCTGCCGGCGAAGTTGTGCCGGAGGCCCAGCACGTGGCCCACTTCGTGCGCCACGACCTGGCGCACATAATCCTGGGAGGCCCGGAGCACGGATTCGTCCGTCAGCGAGTCATTCGCCAGCAGCTCTTCCAGACCATGGCTGTACTGGCTGGCGAATTCCGTCGGATCAATCCAGCAGGCGTTTCCGCTCTCCGTCCCGAAGAATTCCGGAGGGCCGGCAATTCGTTTCGAGTCGCCCTTCTTTTCACTCAGATCTTTCATGGCGCGCAGAGCGGCGCGGGCGCGGGCTTTGCCGCTCAACGCGAATACGCTGGTCATATAGGCCTGGCCGTGGAGAGATTCGCCCGAGCGGGGATCGACCAGGATGTCCGCGTAAGCAAACCCGGCGTTATCCCAGGGAACCCACTGCACCAGGTTATAGCGCGAGTCCGGAGCAGTTACATCCGCGGGCGCCGCTTCGGCCTGGACCACCGGGCGGCCGAAAGCCCGGTTCCAATACAGAATGCCATCCTTCACCGCCTGCACATAGTCTGCGGGCGTATTCGCGGAGTAGTGAAACACCACCGGCTTGCTCAGGTCGAAGCGAGCCATGCGGGCGCTTTGCCGGCCTGTGACCGCCTCCAGTTGGGGAGCGGTTTCGAAAAAGCGGGCGTAGCGGACTTCGGCGGCGGGCGGTTCCTTGCCGCGATCATCCCGGGGTTGGTAGGCCGCAAAGAAATAGCGCACTTCGTAACGGCGCTCGACGTTCGACTCCACCGCGCGATCGCGCGTCTGCACGCTTTGGCGGATGACCAATTGGTCGCCGCGAACCTCGGAAGCGAACACCCGGCTTTGGGGCACTTCCAGCGCCCGTTCGCGCGCGCTCGGATCGAAAGAGCCGCCGCCATACCAGATTTCCGTGAACACGCGCTTCATGCCGCGGTTAAAATCGATCACCACCTTGTCGGCATCCTGCTCCACGATCGGGAAGGTGGTGAGCAAGCGGCGAGCCGGCAGATCCTCCGTCACCACCAGGCCCTTGGTCGATTCGTACAAATCCACCCCATCATGGAACTGTTCGAAGCGCACAATCTTTCCGGCCAAACCGGTACTAGTGGCCGCGGTCGCCTGCGGAATGATCGACGCAGACATCAGGAAGTCTTTCGTCAACGCAGCCCGGGGGATCACGATGTGATAGTTGGTTGTGGTCGCCAACGGCGGAACCGGAGGCGGTTCGGCAGCCGCCAAGCCCCGAATGAGGCCAGCCAGCGCGCAGGCGTTTCCGAACAAAGCAAAGACCCTATACAAACGGCAGGATTTCATGGATATAGCACTCAGGCCCTTTTTGCTTACACCTCCGGGCTCGTCTCAGCAACCCTCAACGCGCCCGCGTTCGAGAAGCGACTGCAACAAGGTGCGAAGGATGAAATGCGAAGTGCGAAGGCTGGCCGACAAGGAAGAAGAGTGAACTGGAGCAAACGGGAGAAAAGTCTGGAGCGAAGAGCGGAGAACCGAGACTCGAGAGTCGCAAGCGGGCCAAAAGTGGGACAGTGCCGGGCTGGCTCGAGTGAATCTTCGGTGACAAGATCCACGGAATTTTCAAACCGGAAAGGATCGTAAATTGTTTTTCGATAATTAGTTAGGCATCGCAAGAAAGAAGCTACGTCACCCAGTATTGATGTGATGAGTTCCAAGAAACTGGCCCAGGATTTTTGCGAAACTGGAGGTACACTCAAATCGATTCGTTTAGTAGAGATTACCCGGAAGTCCGAACTTCGAAACGCGAAAGGCGTGATCCAAAGGGTAACGGAAAGCCAGAGCTGAAGGTTGGAATTCCACGGGAACCGAAAGCTGACCCGGGTTGGGACCGCTGCTGCCGGAGGAGCACTGGTGGTGACAGCTGAGGGCAGAGCCGAAACACCGGGGCTGCTCTGAGATGTCTTTCCCAGTGACCGGAATTGAGGATTCCTGATCACGTGGCAACTGTAGACACAGAGTGCTTTTCATGTCAATCCGTCGACGTTTGGAACTCAGGCCGACTTCGATTCGTTGTAAACGCCGAATCCAGTTCAAGCGTCGCGACGCGACGCGGGTTGGGTTGGGCGTTTGGTCCGTGGGTTAAAACCCACGGCTACGATCGTGGGGTCGCTCCGCGACCAGGCTCGGGCGCTTCGATGATCGAGAACGACGGCGAGGCGATCCGCCCAGTCACCTCGCGGAGCGAGGTTCGCGCTCTAGCCGTGGGTTTCAACCCGCGGTTCCGCGCCGTCGGAGATTTCCCGTGTCGCGGAGCGACGCAGGACAACGCTCGGAATCGTGGCACAAGCCCATTGCGAATCTTCAAGCGTCGCGACGCGACGCGGGCTGGGTTGGGCGATGGGTCCGTGGGTTAAAACCCACGGCTACGATCGTGGGGTCGCTCCGCGACCAGGCTCGGGCGCTTCGACGATTGAGAACGACGGCGAGGCGATCCGCCCAGTCACCTCGCGGAGCGAGGTTTGCGGCCGAGACCCAACGGTTAAGTCAACGTTCTCGTTGCCGATAATTCCACATGGGCCAGCGCAGGGTATCGATGGTCGCCTGGACGTGTGCGGTCGCAATCCTCGTGGGGTGCGGCCCCAATTCCGCCTGGCCTCCTGCCCCGAAAAGCCAGCAGGAAAAACGCATGATCGAATCCGCCCTCCGCGCGGTCGACCAGGTCGACGGCTGGGGCCAGGTCGTTTGCGTGGTCGCCAAGAATCGGCAACGCTGGCGGGTCGAGGCTTGGCGCGTGGTGCACCCGGAAGCTCAAGGCCGGGACCGTTGCGTTCCCTGGGCGGTAAGGGCGATCACGCTCGATGAGGATGCCAAAGTCCTAAGCTACGAAAACCATCTGTAGCCCGGGCCTCTCGGCTGTCCTCCAACACGGCCCACCCGGCTTTCTCGCTGCCCGCGGGCTCCGCCCTGGCTTGCTCTCCCACCCCCATAAATCCAGTAGACGGCCCTGCGATCTCCCTTCAAGATGCCAGCATCACCCCTGTTGGAATGCGGCCAGGAAAAGGACATGGGCGCGCCCTCGCGCTGGCACTTTTGCTTTTCCTCCCCGGGAGCAGGCTCCTCGGCGGGGACCCGCGAGATCATTGGGCTTTTCAACCGGTGCAAAAGCCGGCGCTTCCCCGGGTGCAGAAGGAAGATTGGATTCGCACTCCAATCGACGCCTTTATCCTCAAAACGCTGGAAGAGCGAAAATGGGCGCCCGCGCCCGAAGCCTCCCGCACTGTGCTGATCCGGCGGCTCTATTTTGATCTAACCGGCTTGCCGCCCACCCCGGAAGCCATTCAACAATTCCTCCGCGATGATTCCCCGAACGCTTACGAGCGCCTCGTGGATGAATTGCTCGGCAGCCGGCGATACGGCGAACGCTGGGCGCAGCACTGGCTCGATGTCATTCGCTACGCCGAAACGGAAGGGTACGAGTACGACCGCGCGATTCCTGATGCCTGGCGCTTCCGGGACTACGTCATCGACTCCCTGAATGCGGACAAGCCTTACGACCAATTCGTGACCGAACAGATCGCCGGAGATGAGATCGCTCCGGGCCAGCCTGAATGCCAGGTCGCCAGCAGCTTTCACCGGCTCGGCCCGGTGCGCCGGAACGCCGGCAATCCCGACATTGCGCTCAGCCGCAACGAAGTGCTCACGGAACGGACCGATATCATTGGCTCCGCCTTTCTCGGTCTGACAATCGGCTGCGCCCGCTGTCACGATCACAAATTGGAGCCCATCGCCCAAAAAGATTACTACCGGCTCCAGGCGTATCTGGCCGCCACCGACGAACACAATATCGAGCTGGCCACCCCGGAACAAAAGAAGGCTTGGGACGAGAAGTCCAAGGCCATCAGCGCGGAGTTGAAGCAAGTCCGGCTGGAGATCAAAACTGCGGAGGGCGAGCGCCGAATCCAGCTCACGCAACGGGCCGAAGATCTCGAAGACCAGCTTCCCGCCGCCCTGCCTACGATCCCGGCCACGTGGAACGATTTTGGCAAACGGACGGAAATCCACGTGCTCAAACGGGGGGTGTGGGAAAATAAGCTGGAAGCCGTGGCGCCCCGGCCTCCGAGCGTCCTGGCGCAGGCGAGCGAAGCGGAACTGCCGGCAGACTGCTCCACGCCTCGGACGCGCCTGGCCGAGTGGCTGGTGTCGCGGCAAAATCCTCTGACTGCCCGAGTGATGGTCAATCGCTTGTGGCAGCAACATTTCGGGACGGGCCTGGTGAAAACCGTCAATGATTTCGGCCTGCACGGGGATCGCCCGAGCCATCCCGAGCTATTGGACTGGCTGGCGGCAACGTTGATGGAAAACGGCTGGCGGCTTAAAGCCGTCCATCGCGCCATTCTGTTAAGCAGTACTTACCGCCAAGCCAGCCGGTCGCCCCAGGAAAAAGCGTTTGGCCAGGCCGATCCGGAAGACCGTCTGCTCTGGCGGTTCCAGCGCCGCCGCCTTTCGGCCGAAGAGATTCGCGATGCCATGCTTGGCGTCTCGGGCCGGTTGAACCAAAAATCGGGCGGGCCGAGCGTGATGGTGCCGGTCGAGGAAGACCTGGTGAAGCTGCTGTACAAACCCTCCCAGTGGAAAGCGAGCGCCCGCGCGGCGGAGAACGATTGCCGCTCGATCTACCTCCTGGCCAAGCGCAACCTCCGGCTTCCGTTCATGGACGCCTTTGACGCACCGGCCCTGCTCTCCAGTTGCGCCCGGCGCGAATCCAGCACCCACCCACCGCAAGCGCTGGAGATGTTAAACGGCGCGTTTTCCAATGGGATGGCCGACGCTTTCGCCGAACGGTTGCAGCGCGAGTGCCCCGGCAGTTCCGAAAGCCGGATCGAGCGGGCCTACTGGCTCGCGGCGGGCCGACCGCCCACCCCTGGGGAAACCGCCAAAGCGCGGCTATTCTTGAACGCGCGCGCCGACGATCGCACGCTGCCTTCGGAAACTCGCGAATTTGCCCTGGCGATGTTCAATCTGAACGCCTTTTTGTATGTGGAATGACGGACATGCCCGGCTCACCCGGACCCGGCGGGAATTCATCCGAGACGCCTTCTGCGGCTTTGGCGGGCTGGCTTTCGCCTCCCTGCTCCAGCAGCAAAGCGTGCGCGCTGCCGTCAACCCGCTGGCCGCCCGGGCCGCCCATATCCCCGCTCGGGCTCGTTCCGTAATCTTCCTGTTCATGGCTGGCGGCCCGAGCCATATCGAAACGTTCGATCCCAAACCGCTCCTCAACCAGCTGGATGGCCAGCCCCGGCCCAAAGAGTTTGGCGAGGCCAAATACCAGTTCATCCAGCGTAACGCCAAACTCCTCGGCACCCGGCGCACGTTCCGTAAATACGGCCAGTGCGGCATGGAAGTCTCCGATCTCTTCCCCCACCTCGCCACCTGCGTGGATGATATCGCCCTTATTCGCTCGATGTATGGCGACATGGTCGTCCACTCCGCCGCCCAGTACGAGCTTTTCTCCGGCCGCATTGTTCCCGGCTTTCCCAGCATGGGCTCGTGGGTTCTCTATGGCCTGGGCGCCGAGACCGATTCCCTCCCGGCCTACGTGGTGATGCCCGATCCGAAAGGCGCCCTGGAAGCGGGGCTCCCCATGTACCAGCAAGGCTTTCTCCCGGCGGTTTACCAGCCCACCCTGTTTCGACCCGGCGCCCGGCCGGTGCTCAACCTTGACCTGCCGCCGAACGTGAGCTTGCCGCAGCGCGAAAAGACGCTCCGCCTCATCCACGATCTGAACCTCGAAAACCTCACACCGGACGACGACGAGTTCAATGCCCGGATCAATACCTACGACCTTGCGTTCCGCATGCAAACCGAGGCGCCCGAAATCCTCGACCTGTCGCGCGAACCCCGGGAAACTCTCGATCTCTACGGCATCGGCCGGGAACCGACCAACGATTACGGGCGCCGCTGCCTGCTCGCCCGGAAACTGGTCGAACACGGCGTCCGCTTTGTCTGCGTCGTTTCCGGCGGCGGGGCCGGCAACCTGCAGTGGGATGCGCACAACGACATCGAAGAAAATCATCTCCGCAAAGCCGCCGAAACCGATCAACCGGTCGCCGGCCTGCTCAAAGACCTCAAGCGCCGCGGCCTGCTCGACAGCACTCTCGTCCTCTGGGGTGGCGAATTCGGCCGTTCACCCGAAGCCGAATCCGGCAAAGGCCGGGACCATCACAACCTCGGCTTCTCCATGTGGCTCGCTGGTGGCGGCGTCAAAGGCGGCCAGATCGTCGGCGCGACCGACGATATCGGCCTGCGCGCCATCGAAAAGCCGTGTCACTTCCGCGACCTCCACGCCACCATCCTCCACCAGCTCGGCCTGGACCAAAACCGGCTCACCTATCCTCACCTGGGCCGCAACGAGCGCCTGACGTTTCTCGAGGGGAGCGTTATTCAGGAAATTGTCTGACCCTTGACCCGCTGGCTGGGCCCAGGCGGTGGGAAAACCGCCCTGCGAAAGAGAGATATCGCCCGTGAACAACCCGCTGCCCGCTTCAAGTTTCGACTGGTCTTCGGCTCTTGAGAGGACCGTCGAGCTGATCTGTTTCGCCCAATTCAGCGTCTTTCTGCACCTCGAAAGAAATCTGCTGATTCAAATTGAAGGAGATTCGCAGGTCGCCTTCGACCCGTTTTGACCCGGGCCTTCAGCCCTCCATCTGCGATGAGCGTGAAAACCCTGGGCCGCTGGCCCAGGCTGGTATGGCATCGGGCCGTTGGCCCTTGCGGGCTTTCCCGCTCAAGGTGCTCGGACTACCGCTGATTTTTTCCGGATCTCGGGACTTAAATCGTCGCAGAAGAAGTGCTGCGCTCTCGCGAGGCGCAGCTACACGTTTTCCGGATTCCAAGGCTCACCGAGGCGGTCGATGCCTTCTACCAATTCTGGGGCCGGGCCTACAGCCCTCCATTCGGGGTGTGGGTCAAAACCCTGGGCCGTTGGCCCTTTCCGCTCGCACCAAGGGTGCTTTCGATGTGAGCTCAAGGGCAGAGGCTGCAGAAACGGCGGACGGAGAGGCCCCTGGTTATTTAATCATTAGAACATTTGGCATTGAGCTCAACCAAAATTGCTCTGCCACTATCTATAAATGCTTACATCTTAATTAGAAAAAGAAGCGTAAGAGGCTCTTACAGATTTAAGACCGATTTTGGCACATGACGATCGGCGGGCCCAACTATTGTTTCTTATAATCTGAACGCCACCAACTGCTTCCCGCCACGCTGCGCGTCGCGGAGACAAGTGGCGCCCGGCATGCTGAAAAATTGGCTGAAAACAGGATTCCTTATGAAAAAACTCCTTCTTGCCGGGCTCGCTTTCTCATTCTTTGGCGTTCTATCCACAACGAAAGCGAGCATACTGACCTTTAACGACGCCATTTCCGGCGCAACCTCCTACACGTTCGACAGCGATGGAGACGGCATTCCGGACGTGATCTTCACCACCACGGATCCCGCCGGCTTCAACACGGCAGGCCCAGGGCCTAACATGACCTACATCAACGAACCCGGCCTGGAGGGGACCAGCCTGCTGGCTCAAGACCTGAAAGTTCAGTTCCTCAACGGCGCTTTCAATTCGTTGAGCTTTGGCTTCGCCCTCGATTCCTTCGGACAGACCGACACCATGACGTTCGATGTTTACGATGCCGGGAACAATTTACTCGCCGCTTCCACTCAAACCGGGTTGTACACCCAAATCGGCGGCGGCCAGAGCAGCTTCCCTGAAGGCAAGATTGATCTCTCATTCGGCGGCAAGGCCGCTTATGCGACATTCGACGCCACCAGCCAGGCTGGCCGCTTCATCATCGACAACTTCCAGGGCACCTTCGGCAGCACAGAAGTTCCGGACGGCGGAGCGACCGCGGCCCTGCTCGGTTTCGGCTCGTTGTGCCTCGTCGCCGCACGAAAGGCCCGCCGCTAACAGAAATTGATCCCAAAGGCGGGAGCGGCTGGATGCGCTCCCGCCTCCCAGTCCTCACGGCCCAAGGTTCCGCCGCTAAAGAGCCCCGATTCCTTCATAGATCCGAAGCGGAGGCGTCTTTGTCCACCGGCTCCGCCGCGGGTTTCCCCCAAAAGAACCAGAGCAGCGTCCCGAGAATCGGCGCGAGGAGAATAACGATAACCCAAAGGAGTTTCGTATTGGTCGCCACATTGGAGGAGAGGCAATCGCTGATTCCGACCAGCGGAACCAGAACGCAGGCGGCGACCAAGGCATAGGTGAAAATCTTGAAGAGTCCCTCCGCCCAGCCAGAAACCAGCGGTGAACTCATGGCCAACGCGCCGAAACCCATCACAACGACCAGGGTGCCAACGAAGAGGAGAATGGGATTTGTAAAACGCCAAAATGGCTGACCTGACCGCCCGGAATAGAAGTGAACCTCTCCATTCATAGCCTGATAGAGAGTACCGGAGGCCGGGCATTTGTCAGGCATGATTTTGGGGAGTGAGGGGAGGATGAACAGGAGGTATCAGAGAACGGAGGGGGAATATCTGAACTCTTGGGACGGGCATTTCTTCAGGGCCAGGCGCTTCCAATGGCCCCCTTTTCCGCGGCGAAGCAGTTTGCACTCGTTCCGGACGGAACGGGCGCGTATAGCAGAGGCGTGCCAAACGTTGATGGATCGGACAAGCCGGAACCGCGGTGGCAGGTGGCGCTGGCCCTCATGGCGGTCGGCGGGATTTACACGGCTTTGCCCGAGGAGCTGAGCCTAGGGCCACGATGGCTGCTGCTGGCGGTGGTGATGGCGCTGCTCGTTCCCACGATGGTCAGCCACCGGATCGGCCGGCATTCGGTGAACCACGTTCTCGGCATCGTGATCAACAGCGTGATTACCGCCGCGCTCGCCGGATCGCTCGCGCTGCTCATTTCGAGCTTGCCGGGTCATAAGGAAGATCCGCGCCGGCTGCTGGTCTCTGCGGGAGCGCTCTGGCTGACCAACGTGCTGACTTTCGCCCTTTGGTACTGGAGGCTGGATGGCCGGGGGCCTTTCGAGCGGCGGCGGCGCGGGGCCTTTGGCAGCCGCGCCTTCCTCTTTCCGCAGATGCAGATCGAGCGGGCGGAGCGAGCCGCATTTGGCGTCGAGGCCTGGTCGCCTGGATTCATCGATTATCTGTTCGTCTCGTTCAACACCAGTGCCGCTTTCTCCCCGACGGATACGCCGGTGCTGGAGCGTTGGGCCAAGCTTTTGACGATGATTCAGGGGCTGATCTCGCTGGGCATCGTTGCGATCCTGGTTTCCCGGGCGGTCGGCGTGCTGTAGCCGGGGCTCCCGGCCGGAGCGCGCGCTCGGCCGCGCGGACGATCCGGCGAGGGCTCAAGGCCTATTTGCCAAACATTTTTGCAGCGACAAAAATCAACAGAGCGCCAAAGAGACCGCCACCGCCGAGCAAGTAGGCGATCGAATAACCGGCTGCCGCGTAGACCGGGGTGAGTGAAATCAGGGCCAAAGTCGTCATAGTTCAACTCCGGGTTTAACGTTGGGATTAAGAAAGACGTTTAGACGCGGCCGGACGGCTTCAAGGTGAGAAACGCGCCGGAAATAGACGCGGCGAAGCCGCCCACAAGCAGCCACAACGTGTGATCCGTGGGCGAGCCGGTGACCGCGCGGGAAACGCTGGAAGTCACCGAATCGTTGGCCGCGAAACCGTAGATGAGCAGAATGATTCCTCCGGCGAGGAGTGCGAGACCGATTGCTTTATTGAACGCCATAAATTCTCCTTTTGAATGAAGCGGACAATCCCGCTCTGACTCCTCCTCTGCACGAGCCATGCCAGAAAGCGACCTCAGCGGGAAGGCGCAGGCGCTGCGATTTCACGGGCTTGCCGGTTGATTGAGTTGATTTTGGCGCCTGAAACCGCGGGCTGAACCGTGCACATTGCATTCGAGCCCTTGCACTTTGCAAAGCGCCCGGCGGCGGACTGGACTGGGATACCCCGGTTTTCGAAGGTTTCGGGCCCGGCACGCCGAAAGCTAAATTAACCGTGGCGTTGGAAAGCGGCGATCCGTTTTCAGATGGTCCAGCAGAGGAAAGGGCTTTCCTCCCGACGGATCAGGGAGCGGACACCGCAACAACCCATCAATCGAACCTGTATGCTATACACACTCGCTTTAGTTTTAATTATCGCGTGGCTTCTGGGCCTCGTCTCCTCCTACACGATGGGAGGCTTCATTCACATCCTGCTGGTGGTGGCGATTATCGTGATTCTGGTGCGCGTGATTCAGGGCAAGCCGGTGGATTGATCCACCCGCGACCGGTTCTCCTCCAAATCCCGAAAGGGGCGACAGGGCTTCCCTGACTTGCGCGAACTCTTTCGACCTGCGAAAGGGAGGAGAGTTTGCGGATGCGGTTCGAGTGATTATCCGACTGGCCGGAGACCGGGATGAACGATCGGGCTCTTCCGGGATTTGCAGACGCGCGCGCGGATCGCGGACCGGGGAAGGTGCTGAATGACGATTGTTTCGAACCGGCATGTCTATCAACTTGTCGTCGTTCTCTGGCTGACTTTATCCATCGCAAGCACCCTCCTCGCTTTCGGCAACTGGTCCCGATTGTCAGCCCGGCTGGATGAAGCGCGGGAAGCGAGCCGCATCCACGACATTTCCGCCAGCATCCTGGCCGCCCTGGTAAACTGCGAGACGGGCCAGCGCGGTTACTGCCTGACGGGAATGAAGGAATTCCTTGAACCGCTGAGCGCGGGGCGAAAAGCGATCACCAACGATTTTGAGCAACTGATCGAAACGGTCAAAGCCGATCCGATCATCCTCCGGCAAACCATCGAATTACGGGCGTCCGCCGAGCTGGTGTTGAGCCGGATTGATGACGCGATCAAACACTGCCAGACGGGATCGCCAAAATTGGACGTCAGCGCGAACCTCGACGTCAAGGACGCCATGGACAAGGCGCGGTCGCAGACGGAAAAGCTACAGTCGATTCGATCCAATTTTCTCAGCCACAGCGGGGAGGCCGCGCGGAGGCAACTGGGACGGGCGACCGCGACCAGCCTGGTCGCCGGGGTGATTGGGATCGCGGCGGGCGCGTTCGCCTTCTGGATGGCGCGGGTGACGCTCGAACACCAGCGGCGCGAGAAGAATCTGATCGAGGCGAAACTGCAGGCGGAAAGGAGCAGCCAGGAAAAGACCGTCTTTCTCGCCAATATGAGCCATGAAATCCGGACCCCGATGAATGCGATCATCGGGTTCAGCGAATTGCTGGCAGCCGAGCTGACCGTCCCGCGGCAAAAACACTATCTGCAGACGATCCGGCAGGCGGCGAACGCGCTGCTGCAGCTGATCAACGATATTCTGGACATGGCCAAGATCGAGGCGGGGGTGCTGACCCTGAACCTGGAGCCGACCGATCCGCGGGAGATCTGCAGTTTCGTGCATGCCATGTTCACCGAACAGGCGGCGCGCAAAAACATCCGTTTAGACTGCGTGATCGCCGAGGATTTGCCGCATGCGCTGCTGCTGGACCGGATCCGATTGCGGCAGGTGCTGGTGAATCTGGCGGGCAACGCCGTGAAATTCACGAATCGCGGCCACGTGATCGTGCGGGTGAATTGGGAAAAAGTGGAGAGCACCGCCAGCCAGATTCTCCTGATTATCGAAGTGCAGGATACGGGGGTGGGCATCCCGGAAGACAAACTGGAGGCGATCTTCAAGCCTTTCGTCCAATCGGGAGCGCACCGCGACCTGGAAAAGCAGGGCACCGGCCTGGGGCTGTCGATTGTGAGGCGCCTGACGGAAATGATGGGCGGCGACATCACGGCGGCCAGCGTGCTCGGGCAGGGATCGGTCTTTCATTTGCGCCTCCCGAAAGTGCACATCTCCGCCCGCCTGCCAGCCTCGGAAAGCGGCCAGGCAGAGCCGGCCGCGGACTTTAACAGCCTGCGCCCTTCCAGCATCCTGGTGGTGGACGACAACGAGAACAATTGCGAGCTGATTGCCGGGATGTTTGCCCATTCGCACCATCGGATCACCTTTGGGCACGATGGACAGGAAGGAGTGGCCAAGGCGCGGATTGTGAATCCCGACATCATCCTGCTCGATATTCGCATGCCGGGAATGGACGGCCGGGAGGCGCTCGCCCAGATCCGCAAGATTCCTTCAATGGAGATGACGCCGATCATCGCCGTGACGGCGGCCCGATCCGCCCTGTCGGCGGGCGAAACCGATCTGCGGGAGATCTTCAACGGGTATTTGCGGAAGCCATTCACCATGGCCGAGCTGTACGCCGAGCTGGCGAATTTTATTCCGCGGGTCGATCAGCCCGGGGGGGCCAGCCAGCCCGCGCCGCTCGATCCTTCGATTTTCCCCACGGGCCTCGCGCCCGCGTCACCGGCATTGCACGCCGAATTGCAAAAGATCCTGGCTGAACATTGGCCCAAAATACAAGCGAGCGGCGCGATCAATGACGCGAAGGCGTTTGCCGCCCTGCTCGAAAGCCTCGCGCAAAAGCATGCCTCCGAGCCGTTGCAGCAATATGCGCACACGCTGGCGACCTACGCGGAAGGGTATCTGGTGGCGAATCTTGAAAAACTGCTGGGCGCTTTCCCGCAACTGATCGCCCAGCTGGAACCGCGCGAATCCCATGCTTGAAGCCAAAAGGCAGATTTTCCTCATGTCGGACGGACAGCCGCCTCGGGTGCTGATCGTCGACGATCAGCCAGCGAACCTGGAAGTGGTGGGCCCGATCCTGGGCAATCTGGGCTGCGAGATTATTGTGGCCGCGGACGGACCGACCGCTCTGAAACGAGCGGAGTTGCATCCGGTGGATTTGATCCTGCTCGATTTGAACATGCCGGGCATGAACGGATGCGAAGTGTGCGCCCGGCTGCGCGAAACGTCCAATCGAGAAGTGCCGGTCATCTTTTTATCCGCCTCGAATGAAAAAGATCTGGTGGTGCAGGCGCTGGATTCCGGCGGGGTCGATTACATCACCAAGCCGTTCAACCAGGCGGAATTGGTCTCGCGCGTCCGCACCCAGCTCGAACTGAAATGCACCCGGGACCGCCTCCGGCAGCTGGCGGAAGACAAGGACGAGTTGATCGGCATCCTGGCGCACGATTTGAAAAGCCAGCTGGCCGGGATCCAAATGACCGCGCAGCTTCTCTCCGAGCGTTTCCAGCGGGATGAAACGACGGATCGCCGCGCCGGGAAACTGGCGGACAATCTGGCCCATTCCAGCACCGAGCTCCTGGCATTTGTGAAAGGTTACCTCGCGAATGCCGCCGCGGATCATGGAGGATCAAGCCTTTCGCTCACCGCGGTGGATCCCGCCGTGCTGGCGGCCGGGGTGGCGGGGCAGTACCAGGCGGCGGCGCGCCGCAAAGAGATCACCCTGGTTTTTGAAAATGCCTCGGCCAATTCGATGGTCCTGGCGGACTGCGCCGCGCTGGGCCAGGTGCTGGACAACTTGATCTCCAATGCCGTGAAGTTTTCGCCGCCCGGCAAAACGATCCGGGTGCGCCTCTCCCCGGACGCGGAGGCAATCGAGATCCGGGTGCAAGACGAAGGCCCCGGCTTTACCGAGGAAGATCAGGCGAAGATGTTCCGCCGCTACGCGCGGCTCTCCGCCCGGCCGACCGCGGGGGAGCCATCGAGCGGGCTGGGCCTGAGCATCGCGCGCAAACTCGTGCACGGAATGAACGGCGAGCTGACGTGCGAAACCCGGCCGGGCGAAGGCGCGACGTTCTGCGTGCGCCTGCCCCTGGCGAAGGAGACAGGCTGAGCGATGACCTTTCTCGTGATTGATGACGACAAGACCTTTCGCGATGCGACCTGCTTCGTGGTGGAAGAAGAGGGCCATGAGGCAGACGGCGCTGACTCGGGCGCCGTGGGACTGCAGCGATTGAGCGAGGAGCGATTCGATGCGGCGTTTCTGGATCTCCAACTCGGAGCGGAAAACGGATTAGACATCCTGGCCGAACTGCACAAGCGCCACCCCAATCTGCCCGTGGTGATGATTACCGGGCAGGGCAACGTCAAGACGGCCGTCGAAGCGATGCGGCGGGGCGCGGTGGATTTTCTGGAAAAGCCATTCCGGCGCGAGCAATTCCACACCGTCCTGGCGCGGCTGCAGCGGCTGCAGAAGATGGGCCAGCAGATCGAAAAACTGGAGCGGGACGTCACGGAAACGAAGGCACAAAACGCCGAAACGATCTTCGACTTCACCACCTCGCCCATGCGCGAAGTAATGGAAACGCTCGGACGGGCGGCGGCAACGCCCGCCACCATCCTGATCCTCGGAGAAAGCGGGGCGGGCAAAAGCGTGGCCGCGCGCGCCGTACACGAGCGCAGCCACCTGGCGGATAAACCCTTTGTGACGGTGAGCTGTCCCAGCCTGTCCCGGGAACTTCTGGAGAGCGAACTATTCGGGCATATGCGCGGTTCCTTCACTGGAGCGGTGAAGGATCATTGGGGGAAAGTCAAAGCAGCGGAGGGAGGCACGCTGTTCCTGGACGAAATCGGCGACCTGCCTCTGGAGATTCAGCCGAAGCTCCTGCGCCTGCTGCAAGAGCGTGAATACGAGCGCCTGGGGGAGAACATCCCGCGCCGCGCCAACGTTCGCATCATCGCCGCCACGAATCGCGACCTGAAAAAACGCGTGAGCGACGGTTCGTTTCGTGAAGATCTCTTCTTCCGCCTGAATGTCATCACCGTGGAGATGCCTCCCCTGCGGCAGCGCGCCAATGACATCCTGCGCTTTGCAGTCCATTATCAGGCGCACTTTGCCGCCCAATGCGGGCGCAAGCTGAGCGGATTCTCCGAGGATGCGCTGGCGTTTCTCCTCCACCATCCGTGGCCGGGCAATTTGCGGGAATTGCGGAACGCCATCGAAAGGGCCGTGATCATGGCTCGGGGCAGCGAAGTGACTGCGGACGATCTCCCCCGGGACAGCCATCTCGCGGAAACCGCCACCGAGACCGGTGCGGCAACGGACGCTCTTTCCGTTGGAAGCCCAGTTTCCCTGGAGAAGCTCGAGGAAGCCCACATCCGGGCGGTTTTGCAAAAGGCCGGCGGGCTGTCCGAAGCGGCGGCGGTCCTGGGGATCGATCAAGCAACACTTTACCGAAAGCGCAAGAAGCTGGGCCTGGAATAGCCTCCTGAAAAACCCTCCGCACCGGGAACGGTCGCGAAACCATCGCGAGCCCGGGCCATCTCAATGAGACCGCCCGAGCCCGCGAGTCGAACACGACAGAACAGAGTCTTTACGGCGCGATCTTGTCGCTCAGCCATTGGCGGGCGTTGTTCACGCCGTCCTTCACGTCATCGACCGCCTTTTTCATGCCGGATTTAAAGTCTGCCCAGGTTGACTCGGTGGAATCTTTGGCCCCGTCGAGCTTTTCTTCGACCTTGTCCAACTGCCCGCGCAGTTGCTGAATTTTCGTTTTAGCCTCCTCCTTGGCGGCGGAGGTAGAACTCTCGATTTTCGCGGCGAGAGCGTCGAGATCGCGCTTCATGGCGCTGACTTGCGCGTGCATCCTCGCCCGATATTCGGTCCTTTGAGCAAAGCTGTAATCGCTCACCGCTTCGGCGGCCTCCTGGGTGTCCTTTTTGGCCCGGTCGAGCGCGGAGGACGGGGATGAGGCTTCCTCGTTCACCTCGGGCGGGGCCATGTCCACAGCGGGCCTGCAACCCGAGACGCCGATCGCCACGACAAAAGCCACGGTGGCGGAAGCGATAATTTCCAGGGTAGATCTGTTTTTCATAAGCACTCCTTTTGTAAATTGTTTCCCGTTCAAGCCTTGCGCGTGATGAGTGAGGCCAGGAACAGCACCAGGAAAATGACGAAGAGCATCTGCGCAAATCCCGTCGCAGCGCCCGCCACGCCGCTCAGTCCGAGAGCTCCGGCGACGAGAGCGACGATCAAAAATGTGACAGCCCAACTTAACATAGTTTTCCTTTGATTGATGGTTTAGGTCTGCGGATCTCAAGGATCCTGTCTGAAAAGGCCACCGCGCAACTGACGCGCGGGAACTCGCTCACTGAGTCTTCTCTTGAATCTTCTCGCCCATCTTTTCGATATCCTGGCCAGCCCCGTGCGCGGTGTGTTTGCAACCGGAAGCCCCGCCGAGAATCAAAACGGAGGCGAAAAGGGCAAAAGCAAATCGTTTCATGAGAGTCCTTCTTCCCTGAAAAGCTGGAGATGTGAATGATCAGTGCCCACAACCGCAATCCGTGACCACGCGCTCGATCTCCTCCTTGGTTTTTCCGGTCCGCTTTTGGATCCGGCCAATCAACTCATCCTCCTTGCCTTCCACGTACTCGAGGTCGTCCGAAGTAAGCGTGGCAAACTTCTGCTTCAGCTTGCCCTTAACGATGTTCCAGTTTCCTTTGATTTGAAGCGTATTCATATCCGTAATCTTTCTTCTCGATGTTTTGTCGACTGCTTCCCGCGCTTTGCGGCGCGCCGAATCTCTTCTGCAGATCGCGTGCCGAGCACTGGAGAAACGAAGGCACCCTGATGATCAGTGGTTTGAGCCGGATCAAGCACGCCCCGCCGTTTCCCGGAATGCATTTTGCACGACCGTGGGACGGGACGGGTTGCATTGTGCAAGCAACGACCGGATTGCCCGCTCCAAAATGCCTGGTTTGAGCGCAAGTCGTTCGTGGCGCAGATGGCATTCCCCAAGCTCAAGGAGTGAGCAAAGCCATGATGACCGGAAATGTTCAGATTGATGAGACGAGTTTGGCCAGGTCGGCGCCGAGCGAGCTTCGTTCTCGGGCGAACGTGGCCGCCACCGCGCAGGTCGTGTTCATCATCCTCGCTGCGTTCGGCTTCGCCTACGTGGCGAGAGCGGTGGTGCTCCCTGTGCTGCTGGCGTGCGGCCTGGCCATTACGCTGAAGGCTCCCATGGATTGGCTGCGGCAGTGCCGCCTGCCAGCCCCGGTGGCGGCCGCGTTCGTGGTGGGAGTGTGTGTGGCGGCCGCCGCCTTCAGCGCGGTTCACCTCGGGAGGCCGGCGGTGGAGTGGCTCTCGGCGGCGCCCGAAAACCTGCCCCGAATTCAGGAAAAATTTGGACAACTCCTGCGCCCGGCGGCCCGATTGACCCGGGCGGCGTCGACCGTTTCGAATCTGGCGGCGTCCGAACCCGCCCGAGCACCCCAACCGGTCGAAGTAAAAGACAACCATGTGGCCAACACGGTTTTCACCTGGACGAGCAGTCTGCTGGCCGGCGCGGTCGAGACGGTCGCCCTGCTCTTTCTGTTACTGGCCGCGGGCGACCTGTTTCTCTACAAGCTGGTGCGCGCCCTGCCGCGCCTGCGCGATAAGAAGCAGGCGGTGGAGATCAGCCGGCAGATCCGGCAGAGCATTTCGACCTATTTGTTCTCCGTGAGCCTGATCAATATCGGTTTCGGGTTGATCGTGGGGCTGGCGTTTTACGTGATCGGCATGCCAAACGCCATGATGTGGGGCGGGGTCGCAGCGTTCGCGAACTTCATTCCCTACATTGGCCCGACGCTCTGCATGCTCGCCATCGCCCTCGCTGGTTTGCTGGCTTACGATACCCTCGGCCAAGGCGTCCTCCCCGTGGCCGCCTACGGCCTGGCTCACCTCGTGGAAGCTTTCGCCGTGAGCCCCCTGGTCCTGGGACGGCGGTTCGCGCTCAATCCAGTCGCCATTTTTCTAGCGCTGATCTTTTTCACCTGGCTTTGGGGGATGCTCGGGTCCGTCTTTTCCATGCCGCTGCTGGTGACCGCCAAGGTCATCTGCGATCGCGTCCCTTCGTTGGGCCTGGTGAGCGAACTTCTCGCACCGGGAGCGGCCCCGGACAGCGCCTCGGAAGCGAAAGCGCCGTCCATCCCCCGCGAATTGGAACCCTGCTGCGGCCCTACGACTGTTCCATCGTAGCACGCCTGGCGCATCGTGACTTGTGCGGCGGGCGAAGTTTGGGCAGTCTGATCGCCGAGATGGTTAGAATCAGCTGTTGTTCTATGCGCATTTTCTTTGCCGTGTTCTGTCTGTCCGTGGCCACTGCGATGCAGGCGGCCACGCTCAACCTCGATCCCGCCCGGAGCCAAATCACGATCAGCGGGAATGTGGCCGGGTTCAAACTCTCCGAGCAAGGGCCAGGGAGCCTGACGACGACAGTTGGGGGAACGGTCGACATCACGACCCTCGGCGGCCAGATCCAAATCACGGGGGCCACACTGGATGTGAATTCAAACGGAAGCTGGGCGCCCGGGCTCAATGGCCAGGCAAAGTCACCCGCCGATCTGGCAGGCCAGGCGAGCACTTTGTTCGGCCCGATCACCGGGGCTTTCCGGGATCTGGTGGTGAATGCAATCGGCCCGGTCAAACCGCTCGCGCCGAACGGCCAGTTTGACGCCTCAGCGATCGTCTTCAGTTTTCCGCTGAATTCCACCTCGGTGCTGGACTATGATTCGTTTATCACAGGCGCCGGCCACCAGAACCTCGCCGGGGGGGGCACGAACCAGGCGGCGACGGTCGGCACGCTGATCGACAGCAATGGAACGCAGACCCTGACCATCGGGCTCAACGCGACGTTTTTCTTCACGCTCGCCATTCCGAACGACACCGCGCTGACCCTGACCGGGCAGTTGGTGGCGACAAGCGCTCCGGCCGCCACACCGCCGCAAATCAGCGGAATTCAATTCACGAACGGGCTGGCCATCATCACGGCGACGAAGACCTTGCCGACCACCAAGGTGGAAAGCACCCGCACGTTCAACGGGTGGACCTCCGAAAGCCCGATCGTGACGGTGATCGACAGTTCCACGCGCACGTTTACGCTGCAGTCGGCGGACAAGTTCCGCTTTTTCCGTCTGGCGAATTAGTTCGGAAGCATTCCGCCGGAGGCGGAGAGGGCGCGCCAAAAGGGCCGCAAGAACTCACCGGCTTTTCCCAATAAACGGTGGGAAATTGCCATTCAACGCGCGGGCCTCTTTTGATAAGGATGGATTCTGGCGTCGCAAACGCCGTAGAGCCATGAAACGCCTTCTTCTATTGAGCCTCGCGTGCGGCCTGGACCACGCAGGTTCGTTGCCAGAACTGACCGTGCCTTCGACCGTCGGGATCAACATTCACTTTAATCGGGGCCACGAGCGGGACCTCGACCTCATGGCGGAGGCCGGCATCCGAATCGTGCGCATGGATTTCGGCTGGGCCGGGATCGAACAGAAGCGGGGCGAGTACGACTGGTCGGCCTACGATGAACTGACGGCCCACCTGCGCGAGCGGCAGATGCGGCCTTACTACATCCTCGATTACTCGAACCCGCTCTACGAAGAAACCGTCGTGAGCAAGAATCCGCTGAACGGGGAAGAGCAGCGGGACACCGCATCGCCGCAACACCCGGAGAGCATCGCCGCTTTCGCGCGCTGGGCTGGCGCGGCCGCCGCGCATTTTGCCGGCCAAGGGATCATCTGGGAAATCTGGAACGAGCCGAACATCAGCTTTTGGAAGCCGAAGCCGGATGTCGCGCAGTATATCGCCCTGGCCAAGGCCGCCAGCAGAGCCGTCCGGGAGGCCGATCCGCAAGCGATCCTCACCGGCCCGGCCACGTCCGAGGCGCCGGTGAAGTTTCTGGAGGCGTTTTTCCGTTCCGGGATTCTCGAGTCGCTGGACGCGGTGAGCGTTCATCCGTATCGAAACTATCGAAAATCACCCGAAACGGCGGCCGAGGATTACAAGGCACTGCGCGAGCTGATCACCCGCTACGCGCCGGCCGGGAAGAAGGAGATGCCGATCCTGAGCGGCGAGTGGGGATACGCGTCGCATGCCAAAGGGGTGCCGCCCGAAACCCAGGCCTGCTTTCTCGTTCGGCAGCAGCTTTTCAATCTGGCGCAAAAGATCCCGGTCTCGATCTGGTACGATTGGAAGAACGACGGATCGGACCCGACGGAACGGGAGCAGAATTTTGGGATTGTCACCGAGGACCTGAAGCCCAAGCCGGCCTTCGAGGCTTTGCGGACGCTGACGCGCGAATTGTCCGGCTGCAAGCTGGCGGTCTCGATCGCCACGGGCCGGGATCAGGACTATGCGCTGCTGTTCACCGGAGGGCTGGCGGGGGCAAAACCGATCCGGAAATTGGCGCTGTGGACAACGGAACCGGCGCACGACGCGGTGCTGGAGGATGCGCGCTTCGGCCAGGGGTCGGCGGCGGCGGTCAACGGCTTTGGAAGGCCAGCCTCGCTCACGGTGGAGACCGGGCGCCTGAAGCACACGTTCCATCCCCTGCCCGACTACGTGGACCTGGCCGACGTTTGGCAGCCGTGAACGTGCGGCTGGCCCGCTAAAGTTTGCTGACAATCCAGCGGTGCTTGCCGGCGGGAGTCTTCTCCACTTCGCGAACCGCCCGGAACTCGACCTGAAAATCATCGCCAAGCTTGCGCAGGATGCCGGCCTGAATCGCGTCCAGCCGGGAGGAATGGAACTGGGGCCCGGCAATGTAGCGGAACTCGGCAAAGCCGGGGCGTTCCTGGTAGAACTGCACCGCGTAGAGATGATCGAAAATCGCGTCGTGCATGTTGAACGCGGTGAGAGAAATCTTTCGGCCGGTGCCGCTGACGAGGAATTCCTGCTCGCGCCCGGCAATTTCACTGGCAGCCGGCACGGGGTATTCGAGAGAGGCGCCCTTCTCGGCCAGACGGACGTAATCACCGGTCCGATACCGGATGAGAGGCATCACCAGATTATGGAAGGAAGTGCCGATCACTTCGCGCAAGCCATCGGCGGTGGGCGGGCCAAATTCCACGTAGCCGTATTGGGGGACGAAATAGCAGGCGGTGCTTTTCCGGCCTTCCGCCGCGAGAATCACGCGCTCGGAGTGGCCGTACCAGCTGTAGGCGCGGCATTGGAAGGTTTTCTCCAAGAGCTTGCGCTGGGGCTCGGTGAGCCGTTCGGATCCGCAGAGAACTCCTTTGAGCGGCAGGTTCCATGTTTTGCCAGCCGCCTGCAGATACTCGACAAATTGCAGGGCGGAGGAGGGATAGACGTAGAGCAGATCCGGACGGAATTGCTCCAATTCGCGGAGGTAAACGGGGATGCGCTCGGGGGAAAGATGATACGAGGAAAGCATCAGCCAATCGCGAGTGGCATCGTAGGAACTGATGGCCCCGGCCGCTCTCGAACTGGTCACCTGGCCACGAAGCAGCGCGAGACGGGCGCCATCAAAATAACCGGCGCGCTTCCACATCGATTCGAGAAAGGCCTGCTCCTTCGGCCGGCTGATGCCGCGCTGCAGATAGAATCCGACCGGCACGCCGGTGGACCCGCCCGTGGTGATATAAAGCCGGGCGGATTCAGGCAAAGCGCGGGAAACCATTTCATCGCGATGCTGCAACAGGTCGCGCTTCTCGAGCGGAGGGCACTTCGCCAGATCGTCAAAGGAACTGAAACGGGAGGCGTCAAAACCGGACTGGCGAAACCGCTGCTGGTAAAACGGGCAATGCTCCTGCGCATGGACGAGCACCCGCCGCAGTTCCTCGAACTGGAAATCGTGGATTTTCCGGCTGTCCCAGCCCTCGCCTTCTTCCGCCAGCGCTTTGAACTCGCGGTAGGACTGGCCGCGACGAAAGCTTTCCGGCAGCTGGCGGTAAACAAAACCGGCCGCCCACTTGGGACCGCGCGGCAGGCGCTCGTAGACCGAAAGGAGCGGATAGAGCTTGTCTTCGAGGCTCATCTCAAGCGGTGAGGGCGCGACGGGAATTCTCGATGGCTCCCATCCAGCCGAAATGGGGGCGGAAGGCGAGCAGATCATCCATCTGATCGATCTTGCCCTGCCACGAGGGGCGGTTGGAGATCACCTGAATATCCTCCGGTCGAAAATCGACGAAGCTGGACTGAGCCATCGCGAAACAGCCCTGGAGCATGCGAATGCGCCGCCAGTCAAAGCCCATGACCGTGGCCGCGACCAGATCCACCGCAGCAGGATGCGTCCCGGCGATGATCACGCCGGACGGGACCGGATCGGGCGCCATCGGCCCATTGCCTTCGCCGCCGATAATTCCGTCCACCACCGCCAGATAGCGCAAGGGACGGGTCCGCCGGACGCCATCGCCTCCGTAAAAGAAAAGGCACTTGTTGAGGTCGAGCACCATGCGCCAGCAAGTATCGTTGCCGTGCCAGTTGCCGGAGCGGACGACCTTCTGCGTGTCGCCAAAGTAAATTCGCCCCATTTTTTTCAACGGAACAAAAAGCCGCGAGAGGCCGGGGCTGTTCCGAAGCAGGCGTTTGGCCGCGCCCATCCAGGAACGTTCGAGGCGGGCTTTGGCGGTGGCCTGGGGAAACTGGTCGCCGCCATCGGCCGGGGTGCCTTCGGTGTGGTGAGGCAGCCAGTTCTTGTTGGCATTGATGCCCACCAGATTCTTGAGGGCGCAGGTGATCCCCACCTTTTTGTGCGTTTTGAGCTTGGGGATATTGATGAACACGTCGGCGTCCATCGGGGTGCGGCAAAGCATGTATTCGTGGCGCGAACCGCGATGATGCTCGTTGGTCTCGGCCATGTTGAAAGAGGCGCCATAGAGCCGTCCCTGGCCGGAGAATTCGACAAACTCGCTGGCCCCGTCCAAGCGCACGCAGGTGCTGCCCAGCGGGTCGCCCGGCTGAGCGGTCTTGGAGACGACGACGCCATCCACCGCGTGCCACTCCTCGGGGCGCAAATCGATGATCTCGATGCGCACGCCCGGAAAGCGGGCGCGCAGCCGGCCGAGCATCGCATCGAAACCGCAATACTCGGAAAGCTTGCGGAAGGAGGAATCGGTCTGGGGAGCGTCGCAAATCAAAATCTGCCCCCGGCCGCGCAACCGTTCCGCGGCCCAAGCCGCGACGGCCTCGATCACCGAAGGATGAGTGACCACATGCTCCCATTGGCCCGGACCCGGCCTGCGCTCGTCATGTTCCTTGACCCAATTGGGCTTCAGAACCACGCGCTCGCCGGGGCTAATAAAGCCGGGCGCGAGGTCCAGAGCGTCGAGGGCCTCCCGGACGGCGCGTTGAACGGACGGTCCATCCTGGTAAATGGGCGCGCTCGCGATGACAGCCACCTTGGGGTCAGCTCCCATAGGGCATTACCAGCTCTGCGCGCGGCGGGCAAAGGCCGGCTGCCAGGCCGGTTCAGGGCTGGCCTGCGGCGTCTCGGAGGGTTCCGGCGCTGTCTTGACGAACTTCGCCAAAGGCGCGGCGGCCGGCACCCGAGCCAGGCCGCGATTCAGAGAAACACTCAACGCCACGATGCCGGTGAACATGGAGAGATCCATATAAAAGGCCCCGAAAACGAAAAGGAAGAAGACCAACCGGGAAAGAAACACCGTAAGCAAAAAGGTATTCACGGCCTGCATCGCTTCCTCGCCGTAGCGGTAATTGCGCCAAAGCAAACGGATGGCAGAGGCGCAAAACCAGATGAAAGCCATCACCCCCCAGATGCCGAACGGGATGATCAGAGTGAGCGGGCCGTTGTGGTAATCCCCGGCGACCAGAGCGGTTTCATATGGCGCTTGCTGCCGGAGCGAAATGTTCTGCTGGGCAAAATACAGGTCTTTGGGATCGATCGCGTAGCCCTTCCCAACGAGAAGGTACTGGGGGATATCCGACGTCACCACCCGCCACATTTCCAAGCGCCAGTCGGTCGAACCGCGGGCCGCCTCGATCGCGCCTTGATCGAGGTCCAGAGGGAGAAGGGTCAGGCAGCGCTGAGCGGAAATGGGCAGCTTTTTTGCGAACGGAATGAGAAAACCAATGCACAACGAGAGGATCACGCCATAGGCCATGAGATGCTTGGTCTTGTAGAGGCCCTCGAAGATGATCTGAAAGGCGCACATGAACAAAACCAGGAGCAGCGTAGCGCGGAAGCCGGACATCAAAGAGGCCGCGATGGCCAAGACGAAGAGCAGGCTGCGGTGAGGATAACGGATCTTGAAAGTGCCGCGCAGCCCCCAGCGCAGCAGAACAAAGGACATGAGCGCGCAACTGACCGGGGCCAAGCCGCCCAACCGGCTGTAACTGCCCAAGCCATATTCCGAGGCGGCCTGCGTGATGGCCCATTCCACGGGAAAAAGGAGAAAGAGGAAATAGAACTTCTCACCCAACATGAAGGCTACGTTGCTGAACGCGGCCGTGACGCTGGAAAGGAAGAACAGGCCGGCGAGGAGCGTGCGATTCTTCTCGGCAATCGGCACATTGCTCAAAACGAAGTAGCCGAGAATGGCCAGCCAGAGAAAGAAGTAGCGCTTGCCCCCGTAAATGTCCGAACCCATAGCCTGGGAACCCACACCACCGGTCAGCTTGGAAGTGGCGTAACTGATGACAAAAATCAGGATAAGCGGCCAGGTAATGCTGGGGACGTTGAGGAACTGGATTTTGCCGCGGTTCAGCGTCCGGGTCAGAATGAGGAAGAAACAACTGACCAAGGTCATGGGCATCCAGACGTACGGCTGGCCGGGTAGAAAGAAGGCGTTGACGTAGGCGTTCCAACTGAGGAGCAAAAGGGTGTGATGATTCGTGATGAGAATCGGACTGAGCAAGAGCAGGAAGCACCCGGCAACGATGAACATCGTTGTCTTATCGAGCGGGGTTGCCAAAATGACACCCAGCACGATCGCCAGGGGAACACAAAAGACAAAGATCAGGATCGATTTCGGCAACGACTGCATACAATTACGAGACCTGCAATTTATACACCGGGACGGGTGTTCTACAACCCCAATTAAAGCCCAAAATGCCCTCGATTCGCCCGTGCTCGAGCCTGAATCAGCCCGGGAGGGCGTCAAAATGACCCGCCCACAACCAAGGGGCAAGTCCCGGGCAGACCTTGTCAAATACCCGGGTGAAATGCATGGTTGCCCCGGATGGCTGGCCAGGGGTCGGGAAAGCGAAGGAAGGAACCGCCAGCGAAGAACAGGAACGAAAACTGTTAACGGATGCGCATCGTTCAAATAACTCCCGGTGCCGGAGGCATGTACTGCGGCAATTGCTTCCGTGACAATGCCCTGGTGGCTGGCTTGCGGCGGGAGGGGCACGATGTGCTGATGATCCCGCTCTACCTGCCGATGACGCTGGACGAAGAGGATCAGGCGAGCGGCATTCCGATCTTTTTTAGCGGGATCAACGTTTACCTGGAGCAGAAACTGCCGCTGCTGGGCAAGATGCCCGAATGGCTGCACAAGCAGCTGGCCTCCCCGGCTTTACTGAAGTGGGCGGCCCGCCGGGCGGCCAAAACGCGAGCAGCGGAATTGGGAGAGCTGACCCTCTCCATGATCAAAGGGGAAGAAGGAAGGCAACTGCGGGAGATCGACGAGCTGAGTTCCTACCTGAAAAGTCATCAACAGCCGCAGATCATCTCCCTCTCCAACGTCCTGCTGGCTGGCATGGCGCGGAAGCTGAAACGGGATTTAAACGCCCCGATTGTCTGCATGCTGCAGGGGGAGGATTCGTTCCTGGACGCCCTGCCGGAGTCGCATCGGCAATTGACCTGGAACACGCTCTCGGAACGCTGCCGGGATGTGGACCTATTCATCGCCCCGTCCCGTTATTTTGCGGATCTGATGAGGCAGAGGCTGGGCCTGCCCCCCGGCAAAGTGCGAGTGATTTACAATGGGCTGAGCCTGGAAGGCTGGAGCGCTCCAGCAACGCCGCCGGACCCGCCTGTGCTGGGCTATTTTGCGCGGATGTGCAAAGAAAAAGGGCTGCACACCCTGGTGAACGCGTTCATCCAGTTGAAAAAGCGGGATCGCATTCCCCGGCTGAAATTACATATTGGCGGCTCGCTCGGACCAAGCGACGAGGCTTTCGTGAACGATCTGAAGCTGCAACTGCAAGGGGCGGGTTTCCTCGGAGATGTGACCTTTTTCTCCAACGTGACCAAAGAGCAGAAGCAACAGTTCTTCCAGCGGATCTCGGTGATGTCGGTGCCCGCGCTCTATGGGGAGGCGTTCGGCCTGTATCTGCTCGAGGCGTGGGCCACGGGGGTGCCTGTGGTGCAGCCGCCGGTCGCCTCCTTCCCGGAACTGATCGAAGCCACAGGCGGCGGCGTCACCGCGGCCGGAACCGATCCGGAATCCCTGGCCAACGGGATTGAATCGCTGCTGCTGGATGAAAACCGCCGTCGAAGCGCGGGAAACGCCGCACTGAAAGCGGTGCAGGAACGGTTCACGCTCCGGCAAATGACGCTGAACATGCTGGAGGCTTTCCGCACGCTGGCGTCGTAAAAGCCTTGACCCTTTCGCCGGCTGAACAAAGCTGAAGCGCCCATGGCCTACGAATTCAAAGCAACCCGGCGGGTGGAGTTCTCGGAAACCGATATGGCGGGAATTGTCCACTTCTCCAATTTCTTCCGCTACATGGAAACGGCGGAACACGGGTTTTATCGCTCGCTCGGCTTTTCGGTCATTCTGGATCAATTCGATCCGCCGCTCGGCTTTCCGCGGGTGCACGCCTCGTGCGACTACAAGAAGCCACTGCGTTTCGAGGATCTCCTGGAAATTCACATCCTGGTGAAAGAAAAGCGGTCGCGGGTGCTCAGCTACCTTTTCCGGTTCAGCAAACTGCCAAAGGAAGAAGGCGGGAAGCCGGTGCTGGTGGCCACCGGACTGTTGACCGTGGTCTGTGTGACGCACGGCCCCGGAAAAATGGAAGCCGTGCCGATCCCGGAAGAGCTGGCTTCGCGAATTGAGGCAGCGCCGCCCGAACTGCTGGTGACTCAGTAAGCGGGGCGGGGCAGCGTCCGCCAGGAAAGAACGCGGCCGTCCTTGAGCAAAATCTCCGCCCGCACGTAATCGCGCGGCTGGTAGTCACTGACGAGATAACGCTCAAGATAAAGATCGGACCCGCCGCGCCGAGTCTCGCGATAAGCCCAATAGCGGGATTCCTGCATCCAACTGCCGTAGAAACGCCAGGTGGTGATGTGGCCCGATTGATCTTCGCTTTCGAGCACCTCCGCCGGTTTGCCCCAGGCGATGTAAACCGCGTCCGCGCTCATGCCGACCTTGATCTGGCCTTGATCCACCAACTGCTTCTCCTCGGGGGCGAGCCGGGCGTAAGCGTCCGGCTTTTCCGCGCGGCGGGTTTCGATGGTGGAAGTGGCCGCGCAGCCGAACAGAAAGCACGCCAGGCCGAGACCGCAAACCCTCAACACAAGCATGTTAAAAGACCTTTTCACAATCATCACTGACCGGGAACCGCCCCCGGAGGGAAAGGCGGAAGCGCTCCCGGCCCGCCGGGAACCGGCGCCGGCTTCGGAACCGCGAGCGGCTCCGCCAGCGTATTCGCGAGGATCTTATCGATCGAATTGCGCTGCTGCTGCTGGATCGTGACCAGAGCGATCCGGCGCTGGTCTTCGGAGATGCTGGCATCCGCCTGCACCCGGGCGATCTCTTCCTGCACCGCCTGGTTAATCCGGTAGATCGGCAAAACCTTGTCCGCGGGAGCGCCGCTCTGCTGCGCCTGCTCCTGGGCCTGGCGGAAGAGCGGATTCTGAGTCGCCTGGTAAAGGGCAAACCGTTCGGGCCCGATCTCCTGGCGCAAAGACTCATCGCGCAGGCGTTCCAGTTCGGTGCGCCGACGCTGGGCGCTGGCATCGTTGCCGGTGAGGGCAGCGACCTGCTGATCATAGGAATCACGCAGGCGGAAAATGCGGCGAAACTCATCCGCGTTGGCCCCGAAACCGCGCAACTGATCGCGCATCTGATCGGCCGTCTGCGAATAGCGCAAAAGATATTCCTCCAACTGTTCCCCGCTCAACACCCCGGCCAGTTGCCTACGGGTTTCCTGCTGCAACGCAGTCAACTCCAGGACCGTGGGCTCGCGATTTTCCTGGCGCGCGCGGCGGACGATTTCTTCACGCGCCAGCGCAGCGCGTTGCTCGATCTGACGGACGCCGGATTTGGCCTCGGCGGATAGCTTGCCCAGAATCGGGCCATCAAATCGCAGGGCATCGCTATAAAGGCCCTGGCGGGATTCAAGCCCGGCGATGCCGGCCACGCTGCTGCCGCTCTTCGCCCAATCGGGGCCAAGCAACTCGGTGAGCAGGCGGTTCTTCTCCGCTTCCAAAGCGCGGACCTGAGCCATTCCAGACTCAAACGCGTCCATGTCCGGCTCGGGCAGCCACCATTTTTGCTCTGGAAAAACGATTTCGCGAGCAATCCGCTCCGCGTAGAGGTCGTTCACATCGGCGACGATGATGTCCCGGATGGTTTTTTCCGGGCAGCCGATGCGGCGGAGATTGCTGATGTAGACATGATAATCCGGGGTCTCGATCTCGCTCCAGGCGAAGGGCTGCCGCCGGACGACGACATTGGTTTTGATCTGCCGGGGAAGATCGTTGGTTTGAAGATCGGCGCGAGCGGGAGGAGGCGCCTGCACCGAACCGTGAGCCAACCGGAAGACCGCAATCCCCAGCAAGACGTTCAGCCCGAGGCAAAACCAAAGCAGCGCTCGCGCTCGCATAGGTTATACTTAGCGGAGTTCCGGTTGGGAAGCAATCCGCCTCTGAGAGCCGAAACAAAAACCCGGGCCAGGGCGTGGTCAGTGCTTCAGCTGGTCGATCTCGCGCTGGCGAATGACGCCCGAATAGGACCCATCCTGGTCGCGCTGCACCTGAAGGAAATAGCCGCGCTGCTGGAGCAAGTCGTAGAGCTGCCACGGATTGGCATCGATGCGGAGTTGCAGGCCCGCCCCTTTGGGCAGTTCGCTGACTCGTTTCAACACTTTCAGGACATTGTCCGGCGGCTGGATTCCTCTGACGTCGAGAAGGTCGCTGGTTTGGCTCTGATTCGGGGCCGGTTGCCCGGCGGAGGTTGCTTGCATATTCCTGCGCCAAAACTTGTATGAGTCCGCCTCAGGCGTGTAAACACTTTTCGTCCGTCTGATCCGTCGGCGGCCAACCTTTTCACGACAAACGGTGGACAAATGAAGAGAAAACCCGATTGGCAACCTGCGCCAACGCCAGTAGAAATTTCCCATGGTCCTTTTGTTTGCCTTGCTGGCCACGCTCTCGGCTGCCGCGGCCGATGCGCCCGCCCCGGTGCCGGTCGATCGCGCGCAGCAGTCCCTTAGTTTGCGGCCGGGTTTCCAGGCCACGCTTTTCGCGGGCGAACCCGAACTGGTCCAACCGATCGCCATGACGACGGATACCCGCGGGCGCCTGTGGGTGGTGGAATGCCTTTCCTATCCGCACTGGTCGACCAATCGGCAAGGGGCAGACCGGGTCAGCATTTACGAGGACACGAACGGCGACGGGCGTTTCGATAAAAAGACGGTGTTCTGGGATAAGGGCCGAAATCTGTCCGGGATTGCGCTGGGTTTTGGCGGGGTCTGGCTTTGTTCGCTGCCGGAATTGATCTTTATCCCGGACCGGGACGGAAATGACAAACCGGACGGGGAACCGGAAGTGCTGCTGGACGGGTGGGACCTGAAGAGCAAACACAATGCGTTCAACGGGCTGAACTGGGGTCCGGATGGATGGCTCTATGGGTGCCAGGGAATTCTTGGCAACTCTTTGATCGGCAAACCGGGGACCGCGCCGGCGCAGCGCACCGCGATAAACTGCGGGGTTTGGCGGTATCATCCAATTCGCCGCGTTTTCGAGGCGGTGGCGCATGGAACGACCAATCCGTGGGGCATCGCTTTCAACGAAACCGGGCAGATGTTCGTGGCGAACTGCGTGATCAAACACTTGTTCCACATTATTCCAGGCGCCCGCTATGAACGGATGTTCGGGCAGGATTTCAATCCTTACTCCTTTGAACTGATCCCGAGCATCGCAGATCACATTCACTGGGCGGGCGGATTTTGGAAAACCGAAGGAGCAAACAACCCGCAAAATGATGTGACAGGCGGCGGTCACGCGCATTGCGGAGCGATGGTTTACCTGGGGGAAACCTGGCCGGATCAGTATCGGAACAGCTTCTTCACGATCAACATTCATGGGCACCGGGTGAACAACGATCTGCTGGTCCCCCAAGGCTCCGGCTATGTGGCCAGGCATGCACCCGATTTTCTGCGCGTGGACGACACTTGGTTTCGCGGGGTGTCGGTGATCCCGGCGCACGACGGAGGAGTCTACGTGAGCGACTGGTGCGACGCGGGCGAGTGCCACGATTACGACGACATTCATCGCGAGAACGGGCGGATCTACAAAGTGAATTTCGGCGGCCAGCGAAAGCAATATCCGGATATCCGCCGGGTGAGCGACAACGAACTGGTGTCTTTCCTGAGCGCGAAAGACGAATGGCTGGTGAACCAGGCGCGCCTCGTCCTGGCCGAGCGCGGGGAGATGCGGAATCTGCAGCCGACCACGGTCGTCCGCCTGCAGGACCGCTTCCGGCACGGTGACAATCTGCATGACCGCCTGCGCGCACTCTGGGCGCTGCACTGCGTCGGAGAAAGCGCGGCGATCCGGGAAGATGCGCTGGTCGACTCCGAAGAGTACATCCGGGCCTGGGCAGTCCAGTTCGCCACGGAATTGCGGAACCCGGGCGAGCCGGTGGCGGCGGAGCTGGCGGACATGGCAGGGAATGATCCCTCGCCAATCGTGCGCCGCTACCTGGCGTCTGCGCTACAGAGGATCAAGCCAGCGGACCGCGTGAAAGTAGCCGCGGGCCTGCTCTCGCACGCCGAGGACGCAGCCGACCCGAATCTGCCGCTCCTCACGTGGTACGGAATCGAACCGGTCGCAGCCGAGGATGAGCGGGCGGCGTTAAAGCTTCTGGAGCGGTGCGAGATTCCCAAGGTGCGGGGTTTCATCGCGCAGCGCCTGGCGCTGCGGCTGGCGCTGGATGGGCTGACATCGATCCTGGGCCAGAATCCGAAGCCCGAACTGCTGGCGGACGTGGCGCATGGAATGTTCGCGGCGCTGAACGGGAGACGCGATGTCAAAGCCCCGCAGGACTGGCCGCGCGCCTATGCAAAACTGAAAAGCCACCCGGACGCGACCGTGCGGGATGAAGGCAACCGTCTCGCCTTGCTTTTCGGCGACAACACAGCCTTGACCGAGTTGATCAGCCAGGCGTCCAACCCCGAGGTTGCCGCCCCAGTGCGCAATGCCTCGCTCGACAGCCTCGCGCAGACGCGGCGGGCGGATATTTTGCCGCTCCTGCAAAAAGCTTTGGGCGACTCGGCGATCCGAACAACGGCCTTGCGCGGGCTGGCTGCTTATGATGCAGCCGACACGCCGAAACTGATTCTGGAGCGTTACAGCCAGTTCAGCGCGCCGGAAAAAGCGGAAGCCATCAACACGCTGGCCTCGCGAGCCAATTACGCCGCCGCGCTTCTGGAAGCCGTAGCCGCCCAGAAAATGCCCCGGAACGACGTGACTCCGTTCTCGCTGCGGCAGATCCAGGCCTATGCGGACCCGCGGCTGCAATCTCTCCTGGAAAGCCTGGGCAGCGTCCGGCGCGTTGCCGGCGACAAAGCGGCGCTGGCAGCCAAATACAAGCAACTTCTGACGCCCGCCGCGCTCGGCCAGGCCAATTTGGGCCACGGGCGCACGGTGTTTCAAAAGACCTGCTCCGCCTGCCATACGCTGTTCGACGCCGGGGGAACACTGGCGCCGGAACTGACGGGCTCGCAACGCGGCAATCTCGATTACCTGCTCGAGAACATTCTCGACCCCAACGCCGTGGTCTGGGATCGCTACAAGGCGACCTATTTCGAAACCAAGGATGACCGCCTGATTTCGGGCGTGGTGGTGCAGGAAAATGAAAGTACTGTTACCATCCAAACTCAAACGGGAACCGTGACGCTGCCGGTAAACGAAATCACGAACCGACGGAGATCGAATCTCTCGATGATGCCCGAAGGACTCTTCGACGCGCTCGAAGAAAGGGATGTCATTGATCTGATGGCCTATCTCCAAAGCCCGGCGCAAGTGGCGCTCCCGGCCAGCCAGGCTCCGTAGCAAATTCAAATCAAACGACTATGCGCATTGAACGAATCATCTCGATCCTGCTGATTGCCGCGTCGGCCGGAGCGGCCGCACTGAATTGGCAGAAGGCCTCGGCTTTGCAGGCGGACAACGCGGCGCTCCGGGCGAAGATCGAATCGCTGGAGGGCGAGTCGGCACAAGCCGTGCAGGCGGCCGAAGCGGCGAAGACCAGCGCCGACAAGCTGAAAACACAAACCACCGAACTGGCCAAGCTGCGAAATGAAATCACGCAGCTGCGGACATCCGCCCAAACGGCGGAAGCGTTGACTTCGGAAAATCAACGGCTCCGCGCCGAGAACCAACACTTGCAGGGGCAAGCCGGCGCCGCCGGGGCGGCGGCGGGAGGCGCAGCTGAGAATCTCGCCGGACGCGATCATTTTCCGCGCAGCAGCTGGAACTTTGCCGGATACAACTCGCCCGAAGCCGCTCTGGTTTCGGCGATTTGGGCGATGAAAGAGGGCGATCCGAAGACCTATCTCGCCAGCCTCACTCCGGACGAACAGCAAAAAGCGGCGCAAAACTGGCAAACCCAGAACAAGAGCGAGGCGGAGGTGGCGGAGAAGCATAAGAACGATGTGGCCGCGATTTCCGGGATGCGCGTTCTGGAAGTGCAAACCGTCTCGCCCACGGAAACGGTCATGAGCGTCTACCTGGATGGCCCCGGCCGGATGGAGAAGGTCCGGATGAGCCAGATTGGCCAGGAATGGAAATTTGGCGGCTTCATGCGAGACCAGCAACCGGTCAACGCGGTGCCGCTCACGCCCGCGAAGTAATCTGTAAGGCTCGCCAGCCTGCCCTCGACAGATCTAAAAACAACAGCGGGCCAGAGCTGAACTCGAGGTGAACAGTAGACAAGTGAGCCTGGCTGCTCTTAATTGAACCTGTCCTCGCGGAGCGAGATTATGCACATGAGATATTTATTGTCATTAACCCTGGTGGCGACGTTGTCGCTCGCCTCCCTGCTGGCCGACGCCACCAACTCCCCGGCCAAGCCGGCCGAGACCGAATCGATCATTCTTGGCGCGGGTTGTTTCTGGTGCACGGAAGCGGTTTACCAGCAAATCCCGGGGGTGATTTCCGTGACGTCGGGCTACTCCGGTGGAACCGTGAAAAACCCTTCCTACGAGCAAGTATGCACCGGGGAGACCGGCCACGCGGAAGTGGCGCGCATTGTTTTTGATCCGAAAGCCACCAGCCTGGCGAAGATCCTGGAGACATTCTGGCATGTCCATGATCCGACCTCCTTGAACCGCCAAGGCGCGGATCATGGGACCCAGTATCGGTCCGCGATCTTTTACACGACCGACGCCCAACGGGCCGTAGCGGAAAAGTCCAAAACCGAAGCCGCCAAGGGTTTTTCCAAGCCGATCGTGACGGAAATCACGAAAGCTGGTGCGTTTTATGCCGCGGAGGATTATCACCAGGATTACTACCGACTGCACAAGCGGGCTCCTTACTGCCAGATGATTATCGCTCCCAAATTGCGCAAGGCCGGCCTCAAGGAATAATCAGTTCAGTCCCGCGGCGCTTTCCGAGCCGGGGGAAACACCGGCCATCATTTTCATCAACGTTTCCTGGGAGAATTGTTCCCGGGGCAATTCGCCCATCTGGACGCCCTCGCGCAGGACGATGATGCGCCCGGCAAGGTTGATGATCTCGGGCAATTCGGACGAAATCAAAAGGATCGCCACGCCGGTGCAGGCCAGTTCGTCCAGCAATTGGTGGATCTCTGCTTTGGCGCCGACATCCACTCCACGCGTCGGCTCGTCCACGATGAGGATGTTGCAGCGCCGGGCCAACCATTTGGCGAGAGCGATTTTCTGCTGATTACCGCCGCTCAACCCTGATATTTGGGCTTCCAGGGAGGGTGTTTTCACCCGCAACTGATCGGCGTAGCCGCGGACCAGATCGCGTTCGACGCTCCGCTGTAAGAACCCGCGCCGGGTAACCAGCGGCAAAGCGGCCAGCGAACCGTTTTCCCGGCAATTCATCGACAGCACCAGCCCTTGCCGCTTGCGGTCTTCCGGCAAAAAGCCAACGCCCGCGGCCAGGGCTTCATCGGGACTCTGCAGGGCGACTGGGCGTCCCCGGAGAAAGAGTGTTCCGGTCGACTCCGGATCCAGCGCGAAGATCGCCTGAGCGATCTCACTCCGGCCCGCGCCGACCAAACCGGCCAGGCCCAGAATTTCTCCCGCGTGGAGGCGAAAGGAAATATCCTGGAACTTGCCGGGCGAAGTGAAACGCTCCACGCGGAGCACCTCTTCGCCGCGAGGGCGGGAGGCATGGCGAGGATGAATGTGCTTGAGTTCACGCCCGATCATTTGCTGGACCACCCGGTCCGGCGTAGTCCGCGCCAACCGTTCTGTCGCGACGTGGCGGCCATCCCGCAGGACGGTAATGCCGTCGCACAAACGAAAAATCTCCTCCATGCGGTGCGAAACGTAGAGGACGGTAATCCCGCGGGCTTTCAGTTTGGCCAGAAGATGAAAAAGATGCTCGCTTTCAGCGGCTGAGAGCGAGCTGGTTGGCTCATCCATGACGATCACCTGGGCGTCGACGCCCAAAGCCGCCGCGATCTGGACCATCTGTTCCTGGCCGGTAGTGAGGAGGCCAATCGGCACGTCCGGATCAATGTCGGCTTCGATCTCAGCCAGCATCGCGGCCGCCCGCGCGCGCATCTCGCGGCGGTTGACCAGGCCGGCCCGGCGCGGAATGTCACCCAGGCAAAGATTCTCGGCCACGGTGAGATTGGGGCAAAACGCGAGTTCCTGGTGGACGATGGCCACTCCGAGGCGGCGCGCAACGAGCGGGTTGGCGGGAACGATAACGCGACCGCCCAGGCGAATAGCGCCGGCATCGGCCGTTTGCACTCCAGACAGAATTTTGCCCAGGGTGCTTTTGCCCGCGCCGTTCTCGCCAATCAACGCGTGGCATTCGCCTCGCTCGACTCCAAAACTGACATTCTCCAGGGCCGTGACCCCGGGAAAGCGCTTGGTAATGGCATCAAACTCCAGCCAGGCCATCGCGGGGAATCAGCGAGAACACTTCACCGTATCGTAGTAAGCGACGCGAAAATAGTTATGCGTCTTGATATTGTGTTCGCGGGACAGCTTTTCAGCCTCCTGCGTTTTCTTGTAAGGGCCCTTGCACCAGGAGCAGGTGTCGCAATGGACGTACCACTGCATCGAAGGCGGAAGCTTCTCCGAGTTGCTCGTCGGTTTCGGATTGGAATGGCAACCCAGCAGGCTAACGAAGATGACCGGGCCGACGAGAAGCGCCAAAGCCCGCAAGCAGATGATTCTCATAGTCAGACTGTGGGCAAAGGAACGCGGGGGCGTCAAGGTTTCGCGGCTCAATCAAAAATGATCGTGCGGTGGCCGCTGAGGAAGACGCGATCCTCCAGCAGAAGGTTCAAGGCCCGGGCAAGAACCGCCTGCTCGATCTCCCGTCCTGCGCGGGCCATGTCCGCAGGGCTGTGCGTATGATCGACCGGAATCACCTGCTGGGCAATAATCGGCCCCTGATCCAGGTCCTCCGTGACAAAGTGGGCGGTTGCACCAATGACTTTGACGCCGCGCTGCCAGGCCTGTTGATACGGCTTGGCTCCAATAAAAGCGGGAAGGAAGGAGTGATGGATGTTGACGATGCGCCGGGGGAATTGGCGGACGAACGCCGGTGAAAGCACGCGCATATATTTAGCCAGCACGATCCACTCCGGGCGGAGGGTTTCCACGATCGCCAACAACTCCGATTCGTGCTCGTCCCGGGACCGGCCTTCATGCGACACGTGATAAAAGGGCAGTTCAAACTTCTGCGTCAGGGACTGGAGATTATCATGATTGCTCACGACTCCGAGAATCTCGGCGTTGATCTCGTTGAATCGATGGCGGACCAGCAGGTCCGCCAGGCAATGATGTTCGCGGGAAGCGAACACCAGCATGCGCCGCCGGCCGCGGGTGGCGAGACGAGCGCTTCCTCCGGGCGGCAACGACTGATTGGTTTCAGCGAGGAGCGCCTCCGGATTGATTTCGCCGGTGAACTCGGTGCGCATAAAAAAGCTCCGAGCCTCGGCATCCACGAACTCCTGGTTGCCGGTGACGTTGCAGCCATGGCGCAACAGCGCCCCGGTGATCCCGTGGACCAGCCCCGGGCGGTCCGGACACTCCACGAGCAGGATGTAAACGTTCGTCTCAGCCATCGGAGTGAAGATTAGCCCAACCGCCGGGCCGGTTCCAAACACCAAAAGCGGGGAATGCGACCTTGGGCGCGGCCGGGGCTATTTTGGCGGCATAGTCGGCCCGAAACAAGGAGGCGGCCCGTCATATTTTCGGCCAAAAAAACGCGAATCCTGACTTGAGAAAATCGTGAACCTTCTGAAGAGTTGCCGCCCCTATGATGAAATTACGCACACCTAATATTCGCCGTTGCGGAGCGGCGACCGCTGTTGGATTGGCAGCGTTTGCTTTGTATTCGCAAGAAACGCACGCGCAGGCAGCCGCCAGCACTCCGGCGGCAGCGGCCACCAATTCGCCGCCGTGGGACCTGTCGGTCGCCCTCGGTTTGACAGCCACCAAAGGCAACAGCGACACGGTGCTTTTCAACCTGAGCGGACGCGCCGACAAAAAGTGGAACGCGAACGAGCTGCACCTCGGAACAGACCTCACCTACGGCGAACAAAACGGAGTGAAAAACAACGAAACCTACCGCGGCTTCGCTCAATACAACCGCTTGTTTTCGGAAAACTGGTATGGCTACGGACGGGTGGAAGGCCTGCATGACGGGATCGCGGATATCGCGTATCGCTTCACAGTCAGCCCTGGTGTCGGCTACTACTTCATCAAGAGCGCTCAAACCTCTCTCAGCGTTGAAGGCGGTCCGGGCGTGATCTTTGAGAAACAAGGCGGGGTGACCCGGGATTACTACACCGCGCGCGTCGCCGAGAAATTCGAACATAAGTTCAGCGACCGCGTGCGCATCTGGGAATCGGTCGAATTTCTGCCCCAGGTTGATAATTTCGAAAACTACATCGTCAACGGGGAAGCAGGCGTCGAGTCTGCCCTGTCGAAAGCCTGGGCGTTGCGGTTGGTGTTCCAGGACACCTATGACAACCAGCCGGCTCCCGGACGGAAGGCGAATGACTTCAAAGTGATCGCCGCGCTCGCCTGGAAATTGGTCCACTAAGCGAGGCTTAATTTTTGCGGCGGCAGGAGCGCGAGCTTTTGCCGCTTTTTTTGTCCCTATTCCCGGGATTCGTTCGTCGTGCTATCAAGGGAGGATCACGACCGATCTTTCCGCCAACAGCCATAAACAAATGAAGATTGAACCATATCTCTTTTTCAACGGCCGGTGCGACGAAGCCATCGCCTTTTACCAACGAGCGCTCGGCGCGCAGGTGCAAATGCTGATGCGCTTCAAGGAAAGTCCGGAACCGACCGGCCACCCGCCCGAAATGGCGGAAAAGGTCATGCACGCGAGCCTGACGATTGGCGAAACCCAGGTCATGGCCTCGGACGGTCGATGCCAGGGGAAGACAGAGTTCGCTGGGTTTTCCCTGTCGATGGCCGCCACCAATCCAACGGAAGCCAAGCGCCTGTTTGAAGCGCTGTCCGACGGAGGCAAGGTTCACATGCCGCTGATGAAAACCTTTTACTCGCCCAGCTTTGGCATGGTGGAGGACCGGTTTGGAGTCCTCTGGATGGTGATCGTCCCCATGCCGATGTAAGCGGCTATGACGTGATCAAACTTTGGAGAAGCCGTTCCCGCTGGGGCGGGAGCTTCTCCAGAGCCATGCCGATGGCCCGGCGGAGAAACAGCGAAAGATGAGCGCAGGCCGGAACGGACAGCTTGATCGAACCGGCGCTGGCGAGGTCCGCGCGGACCAGATCACCCGCGAGGCGGGCGAGGTCCGGAGGCAGGCCCCCTTCGAGAGATGGCGCCACGCCCGTCAGTTCGAGAAATTTCAGTTCCAAGCTGAGAATCAAAGCTGGGCTGGGTGGCTGCCGATCCAACTCCTCGAACAGCGCTTTCAAAAGAGCGTAGAATTCCGGGAGAGGAGTCTCACGTTCCGTGCCCTGCTCGATCAAGACGGCTCCATAGGCGGCCGCGTGCAAACGCGAGAGGTCCTGCCGAATGGCGCCATACAGCTTCACCAGGACCACTTCCCGGAGGGTGTGCAACTCCGAGCGGCGGCTGCGGACATAGGAGAACTGGCCTTCATAGAAAATGTCCAGCTTGCCGCTGAAAGGCGATTTCGGCCGGCGAGCCCCTTTGGCGACGGTGGCCACCCGCCCCTCCTCCGCTGTCAGCCAATGGACGATCAGGCTCGTTTCCGTGAGGGGCCGGGTCCTGAGGATAAGTCCCGAAGATCGTTCCTCCATATCAAGTGCCCACCGAGTCGAGGGAAAAGCGGCCAGCCAGGAGTTTTACGAGCCGGTTTTCCTCGCGCTTCATGACCTGGCGCTTCTTCGGGACAAGATCATCGTAGCCAAGGAGATGAAGAACGCCGTGAACCCCATAGCGAACGACTTCAGCCTGCCAGCTCGTTTTAAACTCCGCCGCCTGCTGCTCCGCGACAGCCACGCAAATATAGATTTCCCCGGTCACCCCCTGGCCGGGCGCCGGACTGGGGTAACCCTCGGAGAGGTCAAATGTGATCACGTCGGTGGGCCCCTCGTGCTGCAGGAACTGGGAATTCAGGCGCGCCATGGCGGGCGCGGAGACGAAATGAACCGCCACCGCGTAGTCGCTCAGGCCCAGCAAATCCTCGAGAAGCGCGACCGTGATCGCGCGCACCGCCGCGGATTTAATGTTGCGATCGCGCTGACGATTTCGAAGCTGCAGCTCCTTCATCTTTCAGTTTCGTCCGGTGCTCTTCGTAGGCTCCGATGATTCGCTGCACCAGCGCGTGGCGCACCACGTCGCGCTTGCCGAATTCCATGATGGCGATGCCTTCGACCCGGCCCAGGATGCGGATGGCCTCGATCAGCCCCGAGCGTTTGTTCGGCGGCAAATCAATCTGGGTCGGATCACCGGTCACAACCGCTTTCGAGCCATGGCCCAGGCGGGTGAGAAACATGAGCATCTGCTCGGTGGTCGTGTTCTGGGCTTCGTCCAGGATGATGAACGCGTTGTTCAAGGTGCGCCCGCGCATATAGGCGAGCGGGGCGATTTCCAAGATCCCGCGCTCGGTGTTTTTCAGAATCTCCTCGCCCGGGAGCATGTCATGCAACGCGTCGTGGAGCGGACGCAAATAGGGGGCGATCTTCTCGTAGAGGTCACCCGGCAAGAAGCCGAGAGCCTCGCCTGCCTCGACCGCCGGGCGGGTGAGAATAATGCGCGACACCTTCTCCTCCTTGAGCGCCTGCACAGCCATGGCGACGGCCAGATAGGTCTTGCCGGTGCCGGCCGGGCCGATGCCAAAGGTGACATCGTGATCGCGAATCATCTCGATGTAACGTTTCTGCCCGACGGTCTTGGGCGTGACCGTGGTTTTGCGGGCCGAAGTCTGAATGCGCTGTTCGCCGAGCTGTTGCAGAGCCTCGCCGCCATCATGGCGGGCGACGTTTAAAGCGTAAGCGAACTCCCGGTTGCGCACCGGCGCGCCTGATTTGAGAGTGCCTTCCAGGAATTGAAAGACCTGCCTGGCGCGATCGATATTCTCCTGGTCGCCTTCCAGCTTGATCCAGCCTTCCCGGGAGGTGGCCTTCACCGCCAGTTCATCCTCCATCAGTTTGAGATTCCGCGGATCGTTATTGAAGAGCTGCTGCGCGTGACGCGCCGTCTCGTATTGCAAAGTTTCTGTTGGCATTTCTTTAGCTGGCCAGAGCCTTCCGCAGTTTCGCGGCGATATCCTTTAACGCCTCGGGCACCACCGTGGTATTGGCGAGCACCGGCATGAAGTTGGTATCCCCATTCCAGCGCGGCACCACGTGAATGTGGAGATGCTCCACGATCCCGGCCCCGGCGACCTGCCCGAGATTAATGCCGATGTTAAACCCCTGGGGTTTCATCACCTGCTTCAAAGCGTCCTGGCATCGTCTCGTCAGCTTCAATAAATCCGCTAATTCCGTTTCGGTCAACTGATCGAAGTCAGGAACCTGCTTGTAGGGAACGATCATCAAATGTCCGCCCGTGTAGGGAAACGAGTTGAGCAGGGCAAAGCAGGTCTTGTCCCGGACGAGCACCAGATTGGCCTCATCCTCGCTGGATTGGGCAATGCGGGAGAAGATCGACTCTTTGCCCGGTTCCGTCTTGGGAGCGAGGATGTACTCGATGCGCCACGGGGCGTGCAATGGATCCATGGGCAGACGCTAGGCGGCACGCGGGCCAATGTAAAGGCTACCCGGCCCGGGAAATGGCCTGCCGCAATTCACCGGGGCGTGGGTCGACCACGTGGCCGTCTGCGGCGCCGAAAGGCACCTTTCCGTTCATTGACTTTACGAGGACGAATGCTCTAAAACTCTAAAGCCCAGCCGCATGGTCACGCGCCGAGTCCAACTTTTTTGCCTCGAGGTCCTTTTGATCTCGCCGCTGCTGGCGTCGCTCTCCTCTTCGGCGACGCCGGCGAACAAGGCGGCGTTCAAGCGGCATTACGATCGCTTTCTCCCGGCGGCCCTGAACAACTGTGCCGCCTGCCATCTGCCGAGCGCGAAGAAGAACCCGGAAACCCTGGCGGAGTTCCCACACAATCCCTTCGGCAATCGCCTTCGAGTTTTGGGGGAAGAACTGGCCGCCCAAGGAAAACCTGCTTCGCTAGGCGCGCGCCTGGACCTGGCAGCCAAAGAAGATTCCGACGGGGATGGGGTTTCAAATCAGGATGAGATTCTGCTCGGGCACAACCCCGGGGACGCGAAGGACACGCCGTCCAGCGACGCGCTGAAATCGCTGGCCACCCTCTCGGCCGATCTTCGCTCGTTTCTGTCTGCGTATCGCTGGGAGCCATTTCAAACGGTTCGCCGGCCAGCCGTGCCGGTCCTTCAGAACCCGGGCTGGGCGCGCAATGAGATCGACTGTTTTATCGCCGCGCAGCACGAGAAACGAGGGCTGATGCCGCGGCCGGAGGCGAGCCGGGAGATTTTGCTGCGCCGGGTTTACCTTGACCTGATCGGACTATCCCCCACGCCCGAGGAGCGCCGGAAGTTCCTGGAAGATTCCTCGTCCGACGCCTACGAGCGCCTGGTGGACCGGCTGCTGGAAGACCCGCGCTACGGCGAGCGCTGGGGGCGGCACTGGATGGATGTCTGGCGGTACAGCGATTGGGCGGGCTGGAGCGGAGGAAATCAAATCCGCGACAGCAAACCGCATATCTGGCGCTGGCGCGATTGGATCGTGGAGTCGTTGAACGGGGACAAGCCGTATTCGCAAATGATCGTGGAAATGCTGGCGGCAGACGAACTGGCCCCTGAAGACGCCGGAGCGCTGCGCGCCACCGGGTTTCTGGTGCGGAATTACAAAATGCTGAGCCGCGAGCAGTGGCTGGAGGATACGGTGAAGCACACGTCACAGGCATTTCTGGGCGTGACGATGGGCTGCGCGAAATGCCACGACCATATGACCGATCCGATCCAGCAGACCGAGTACTACCGGCTGCGGGCGGTGTTTGAACCGCACCAGGTGCGAACCGACCGGCTGCCGGGCGAGTTGGATGCGGCCAAGGTCGGGTTGGTGCGCGCCTACGACGCCCAGCCGACGCCAGCGACTTACTTTTTTGTCCGGGGCGACGAGCGCAAGGCCGATACGAATCGCGTGATGACACCGGGCGTGCCGCGCGCACTGACGTGGGAGGGCTCCAGTTTTGCGCCGGCGCCGGTGCCATTGCCTCGATTCGCGGGCTATCCCGACCGGCGTCCATTTGTCGTGGAGAAAGTTCTCGCCAATTCCCGGCAGGCGCTGGAAACGGCGGAAAAAGCCGTCGCGGCAGCCCAGAGTGGAACGCCTTCCGCCCAGATCAAGCGAGCGGAGCTGGCTTTCGCCCTGGCAGAGGCGCGGCACGAGGCCCTGTTGAATGTCTTGCGCCTTGAAGATCTGGATGAGCAAGGCGGCAAGGAAAGCCCCGAAAGACGGGAACTGGCAGGGACGACCGCGGCCTTGCAGCGCAAAGCGGACCTGCTCGAAGCAAAGCTGAAACTCGAAGAGGCGCGCCGGACGGAGCGGGATGCCGCCGCCGGAAAGGAAGCCGAGAAGGCGAAAGCGCGCCGTCTTGAGGCCGAGAAGGGACTGAGCGACGCCGAAAAGCAGTTTCAGGGCGGTTTCAGCACCGATTACAAGGCGCGCGAGGCGGAGACCTACCCCCTCCAGAGCAGTGGACGACGGCTCGCGTTTGCCCGGTGGGTGACGGATAACCGGAATCCGCTCACGGCCCGAGTCGCGGCCAATCACATCTGGCTCCGTCACTTTGGTCGCGGCCTGGTTTCCACGCCCGAGAATTTTGGAGCCAATGGCAACCCGCCCTCCCATCCAGAACTGCTCGACTGGCTCGCCGCAGAATTCATGGCGCGCGGCTGGAGCATGAAAGCTTTGCACCGCCTGATCCTCACCAGCAGCACCTACCGCATGACCTCGACAGGGGACGACCGGGACGCCAGCCTGGATCCGGACAACGTCTATCTTTGGCGCATGCCGTCCCGCCGGTTGGATGCGGAACTCGTGCGCGATAATCTGCTCGCGGCCGCCGGAGATCTCGATCCGTTGATGGGCGGTCCAGAGATCGATCATGCGGATGGCCTTGTCTCGAAACGGCGCAGCCTCTACCTGCAGATCGCCGCGGAGAAGGAAGTGGAGTTCCTGAAGATTTTCGACGGTCCGGCCGTGACAGAATGCTATCAACGCCACCCGACAGTGATGCCGCAACAGGCCCTGGCGCTGGCCAACAGCAAAATCGCCCTGGCCGAAGCACGTTCGCTGGCCGCCAGGCTGTCCGATTCCCGGGATGACCGGGCCTTTGCGGCAGCCGCGTTCGAGCGGGTGCTCGCCCGACAGCCCAGCGCCGCGGAATTGGAAGCGTGCGCCGCCTTTCTCCGAAATTCTTCGGAGCAGGAAAAGCGGCGGGAAAATCTCGCCCTGGTCCTTTTCAACCATAACGATTTCGTCACGGTCCGCTAACGCATGAAAAAAACCTCGCAGAGCTGTGGATTGACCCGCCGGTCCTTTCTGGCGGACACCGGCCTGGGCTTTACCGGCCTGGCTCTCGGCGCGATGTGGTTGCGCGATGCCGCCAAGGCGGCCACGGACGGCTGGCGGCCGCCGGACGGACGGCCGCACCGCACTCCGAAAGCACGGTCGGTGATCTGGATTTTTCTGTGCGGCGGAGTGAGCCACCTCGAGAGTTTTGACGTCAAGCCAGAGCTGAACAAATACGCGGGGAAATCAATCGAGGAGACGCCGTTCAAAAACATTCTCGATCCAAAACGGGTGAATCAGGATGTGGTGGGCGCGAACCCGGCGCACGGAAACCGCAAGATGATCATGCCGCTGCAAACGGGCTTTCAGCGTTACGGCGAAAGCGGCCTGCTCGTGGGTGATTGGTTCCGGCAGGTGGGGGCTCACGCGGACGACCTGGCTGTCATCCGATCTCTGTGGACGATTCATAATGATCACGGAGCCCAGCTGACCTGGCAGACCGGACGCCATCCGCGCGAGCTTGATCATCCCACGCTGGGCTCGTGGGTCTGCTACGGCCTCGGCACGATGAACCAAAACCTGCCGGAATACGTGGTGCTTGGGGTGCCGACCGGAGATTGTTGCGGTGGCGCTTTTACCCACGGGGCGGCCTACCTTGGCGCCGAGTACGCCGGGGTCCGGCTCAGTGTAGATCCGAAAAATCCGATGCCGTTTATTGCGCCTCCGGAAGGGGCCCTGACGCGCGAGGAGCAATTGGACAACCTCAGCCTGCTCGGGCAGCTCAACCATCTCGCCGGCATCGACTATCCGGATGACAAGGATCTCCGCGCCCGCATCAAAGCGTACGAACTCGCCTTTCAGATGCAGACCTCGATTCCCGAAACGCTCGAGCTGCATCGGGAAACGCCGGCGACCCGCCAGCTCTATGGCTTGGATCGGCCGGAAACGAAAAGTTTCGGCGAGCAGTGTCTGGTCGCCCGCCGGCTGGTGGAACGCGGCGTCCGGTTCATCCAGCTTTTCCACGGAGGCGGGGGCGGCGGAGATTGGGACGCGCATTCGGAGATCAAATCAAACCATGGCAAACTGGCCGAACAAGTGGACCGGCCGATTGCGGGACTCCTGGCCGACTTAAAGCAGCGCGGATTGCTCGACGAAACCATCGTGGTTTTCGGAACCGAATTTGGCCGCTCGCCCGGCGCGGAGGGGACCGGCCGTGATCATCACCCGAACGGCTTCAGCGCCTGGCTGGCGGGCGGCGGAATCAAAGGCGGGGTGACGCACGGCGCGACAGACGAACTTGGCTTTCATGCCGTGGAAGATCGCCACTACGTCACAGACATTCACGCCACCGTCCTCCACCAACTTGGGCTCGATTCCCGCCTGCTCGAACTGCCCGGCCGGAAGCGGCTCGATATGGATCACGGCGCGCCCATTTTCCCGATTATCACCTGACCCCGCCCAGCTCGATGAAGACGATCCGGATCGCTCAATTCGGGCTCGGCCCGATTGGCCTTGAGACCTTAAAGCTCGCCGCCACGCGCCCCTGGATCGAGATCGTGGGCGGCGTCGACGTCAACCCAGCCCTGGCCGGACAATCCCTCGGGGTGCTCACCGGGCTGCCGTCGCTGAGGGGTGCGCCTGTTGTTCCCGCCGTTTCGGACCTGACGGAGCGGCCGGACCTGATTTTTCACACAGCGGTCTCGAAACTAGCCGATGCCGCGGCTCAAATCCTGCCGCTGGCGGCGCTGGGGATCAGCATTGTTTCTTCCTGCGAGGAACTGCTCTTCCCGGCTTTTCGGAATGCGCACCTGGCCCGGCAGCTTGACGAAGCGGCGAAGTCGGGCGGGGCGCGCATTCTCGGGACAGGCGTCAATCCCGGCTTCGTAATGGACCTCCTGCCTCTTTGTTTAACGGGGGTCTGCCGTTCGGTGGAAGCCGTCCACGTTCAACGCGTTGTCAACGCCAGCACACGGCGCGGACCGCTCCAGAAAAAGATCGGCAGCGGTTTGCCGCCGGCCGAGTTTGAACGCCTTTTCCGGCTGGGGCAGACCGGCCACGCCGGATTGAAGGACTCCGCCGCCCTCTTGGCGCATGGCCTGGGCTGGGAGCTGGAAAGCCTGGTCGAAACAGGCGCGGCGGTGGCAGCGGATCATGATATTGCCACGGCGCACGTCACCGTTAAGAAAGGCCAAACCTGCGGCTTGCATCAGCGGGCGGAGGGAGTCGTCCGCGGCCGGACCTGCCTGACGCTCGACCTCAAGATGTATCTGGATGCGCCCGATCCGCACGACGCCTGCCAGATCGTAGGGGAACCGCCTCTGGACCTTCGCCTCGAAGGCGGGGTAGCGGGCGACACGGCCACGATTGCGGCGCTGGTCAACGCCGCGCCGCGCCTGCTTTCGGCCCCGCCCGGACTCCGCCTCATGACGGATATCGCTCTTCCAAAATTCGCCGGGGCCTTCTCGAGGGCAACGTAATCGGCCGGCTTGATCAGTCTTGGAACCGGGCGTGGTAAACAAAATCCTTCTCCGAACCAGCTTTTATATGGCATTCCGCGCACACCGCGGATTTCTCGGGCGGCGTGATAAAAGCACCGTTCGGCTTGTATTCGACAAAGTCCCATTCCCCGCTCCGTTTGTCACCATACTGCTTGCCGAAGTTCCGTTCCTTGCGCATCACATGCAAACCGGAGACGGCATCCTTCTTGAGCTGCCCCTTATCATCTTTGCGAGTAGTGGCGGTCTCCATGACGAGGACGGAACCGAAGGGATAAGGCAACTGAGCTTTGTTCGTCACAGAAGCCGCGGGCTCGTTGCCATAGACGGTCACAAGCTTGGCGCCATGGTCACGTTCCACTGTGCGGAGAATCGAGAATCGTGCGGCGTAGTCTTTGGGGAAACCGACCCGGTCCACTTTTGCCGCTTCATCGGAATCGGCGAGCGAGCCGAGGCTCAGCGTCACCCCGAGAAGAGCGGACATACAGCTTCGGTTCAGAATCCAGGATGAAGGACGACCGTTTTGCATATCGGCCGAGGCTAGGGACAATGGGGAAAATCGCAACTTTTGCCGGGACGGCTGGCCTTTGCTGAAAAATCGGCCTGCAGCGCTTGCGCGCCCGAAGGATTTTGGGCGCAGCGACGTCTTACTAGGTAAAAGGAGGAGATATGTCGAAGGTTTTGATCTGCATCGTTCTTTTCACAAGCGTCTTTCGAACTGGCGCCCAGGCCATTCAGCCGCCGCCTGTGCAATTGGCGCCCCGACCTCCGGTCGCCGGCAGCTTTGGCAAAGGATCCGGAGCCGAGAACGAGAAGGATCTGCCACGCTTCGACCTCGATTTCGCGGGAGGGACGCCACAGGAACTCGTTGATGCAATCCGGGCCCAGATCGGAACACTGAACGCGATCATACCCGAGAAGGACCGCGCAGAGCGCATTCCGGCCTTCAATGTGAAGGGGGCAAACGTAGCGGAGTTGTTTCGAGCTTTGCAGTCAGCGAGCCAGCAAACGCATAGTTATCAAACCGGGTTCGTGGACTACGGCGGCAACGGAAACAATCGGCGGGCGGCTTTGCAGTGGAACACGGTCGTGAGCGGCTTCCAAACGGTGGGCGCGGTCACGCCCGAAGCGGTTTGGTACTACTCCGCGAACAGCCCACCGAGCCTCGACGTGACCGTTTGTCGATTTTACCAACTCGCTCCGTATCTCGGGAGCTATAAAGTGGACGACATTACCACGGCCATTCAGGCGGGCTGGAAAATGCTGGGGGACAAAGACACTCCCAAGCTCAACTACCATGAAGACACGAAGTTATTGATCGCGGTGGGCACGCAGGCGAAATTGGAGATGATCGACGCCGTCCTGAGCGAACTGAAGAAGGGAAAAGGCGACGCGGAAACTCCGTCCGGACCGCCTGCCAGCAAGGACGCGTCCAACTCGACTAAGAGCGACAAAGCCCGGTGAGGAATGACGCGGTCGATGGAGGGCGGAATACAGGCGATGGCAGGCATGGAGGATGGGCCGGACGCCGGCAGAGGTTCGGTCCCAGCCTCTCCCGTGTTGCTGGGGCTCACTCGCGCCATGGCGGCTGGCGACGAGCAGGCGTTTCGTGATTTTTTTGGCCTGTATTTTCATCGGCTGTTCGCCTATCTCCTGACAGTAGCGCACGGGAACGAGGACCTGGCGCGGGATTTACTGCAGCAGACCATGATTCGGGTGGCGCGCCATGTAAGACCATTTGCCAGCGAGGAGGAATTCTGGCGCTGGCTCACCCGGCTGGCGCGGAGCCGTGCCATTGACGAGGGGCGCAGGGCCGGGCGCTACTTTGCCTTTCTGCAACGCTTCACCCTTTGGATCAATACACCCGAAGAGGCCGGACCGGAAGCAGACCTGGACGCAGTGTTGCAACAAGAATTAGCCCGGCTGCCGGACGAAGAGAGAGCTGTGCTGGAGCGCAAGTATCTCCAGCACTGGTCCGTACGGGAAATCGCGGAACTGCAAGGGACTACCGAGAAGGCGGTTGAGTCCCGCCTTAGCCGAGCACGCGCGAGACTGAAGCAATTGACTCTGGCGCGGCTCGCGGAGGAGGGCGAAAATGAGTAAACTCGATGATCAAGAACGACTGGATCTGTTGCGGGATATGTTACAAACCAGCTGCCCGCCCGATTTCGAAACGGAGATCTTCGCCAGAACACTGAAAGCGGCGCGCCGGAGGGCGATAAGACGGACGGTGCTGCGCGGCACTGCCGCCACTGCAGCGTTGTTTCTATTCGCCGCAGCGATTCACAGCCGGTGGCAGCGACCTCCCTCAGAACCGACGACCGTCCGCGTGCACGCCCACAAGAGCATCCAAACGGTCCCGTTTGGGAACATCATTCACACCGAGAGAATGACCGAACGCGCAACCCCCTCGCCGGGCGTCGCGTTCATCCGCACTCAAAGCGCTGCTGAACAAGGAATTCTTCATCCAATCAACGATGAAGAGCTCATGAATTTACTCCGCGGGACGGGCATGGCCCTGATCCGCCGAGGCGCGCACGGCGCGGAGCTGATCGGCGATCCAGCAATCAGCGGGAGCCCATAACAACGCCCGAGCGCTTGAAGGTCGAAGTTTAAAGTAGGAGTTAGTGCGGTGATGGCGGCGGGTGGAAGAAGGGGAAGCGCCGGAGCGAAGCCGGGTGGGGCACGGGGACTACAAAAAGCGCCGACCGGAGGGGCGCACGGCCCGGAGTGGGTCTACAGAGGCCGAGACATAATGATTCCTGACGTTTCAGACACTCCTTTTTGCCTGCATTTGCCTTGACAGATCGCTTGATCCCCAGCGTCATACTTCATCCCATGAGGCTGAGGCAGCCTGCCGCCCGCCCAAGCCTGCGAAAGTAGTTTAATCTCCAGTCAATTCAGCACGATAGGACTCCATGAACGAATCAGAAAATACCAACCACGGCCCCGGTGCGTCCGCAGAAGGGGTAACGCGGCGTGAGTTTGTCGCCACGGTCGGCGTCACCGCCGCCGCCATTGCCGCCGCCGCGCAACCGCGGCAGGCCCGAGCCGCAAATGCCGCCACGGCGGTCTACCGAATTCATCCGGCGATTGGCATCGCGCGGCTCGGAAACCTGGACCCGGATCAAGGCTTCATCGTCGGCCCGGAGATCCCGGGGCAACGCGCAACAGACGGCCTGACGAATCAGGAAGCTCTGAACTACAAGGTGAACGGGCAGGTAAAACCTCAAGCTGCCCGCTTCCGCATTTTCAAATATGAACCCGATGCGAACGGCAAACTCACCCCAACGGGTGAAGTCGTGCCCCAAACCGGATCAACCGGCGGTCCTTTTGTCAGCGCGATCACCTGGAAGGTTCATCTCGCCAATCGCAAAGCGTCCTTTTACGAAGAAAACGGCCCGAGCGGCGAGACCCACGCATCCGGGGCCCTCCGCAACCCAACGATCAGCGATCGAGCTTCCCTCGAGAGCGACTTTGGGCCGCGCTCGATCTCTGGCCGGCTCGCGCCGCCCCAACTCTTCACGCCCGGAACCGGAGGCGGCTACGCCGTTCGGCAGGTCAAAGCCTCGGACGGCTCCACGGTGATCGATTACCTGGGCCAGCTCCGCACCGATCCGGATGGACACCTCTTGGTATTCGGCGGACGGGGCAAGTCCGCTTCGAGCATTTCCCCGCCGCAGCCGCTCACGCACTGGTCGAACAACAACTATTGGTTCGACGATATCGCGGATGGCCCGGTCACCGCGATCGTCACGATCAACGATGGCCAGGGCAACCTGACGGATATTCCCGTGGACGCAGCGGGCAAGGCCTGGGTGCTGGTCGCGCCGCCCGATTTTTCACCGGGGCTGCAGAGCGCCGTTTCGCTCTACGATCTCCTCTACGACCTGGGCGTGCGGAAGCTCGCGATTCCGGCCAGCAATGCGCTCTACGCCGACGGCGGACCGCTGGCCCGCCTCCGCCAATTGCACGACGCCTGGACGGCGTGGCAGGCTAACCCTTCCCCCGACGGGTTCGAGTTCGGAGCGATTCAGCCGGATTACCAGTCCGAGATCTGGCCGATGATCCTCAACGCGGTGAACTACGTTTACACCACGGGCCTGGTGAACTTTAAACACGGCAACATGCTGACCGATCCGCTCGGAGATCCCAGCCCGGCCGCCGCGAAGGATCGCAAAACCTTTTTCGGTTTTGTCCGCCCGCCGGAAAATGCCGCCACGAATGTCAATGGCCCGGCCACCATGCCCCGCCTCTACGGCGACAACTGGTACATCGGCAACGAAAACTTCGCCTCGACGTTTGGTCAGAATGGCCCGGGCAATGCCGGGGGCGGGGCGGTCCAAGGAACCGGCCCTCGAAAAGTTCCGAAGTACCAGCGGTACATGACGCTCACGCCTACTCAGTACGGGCTGCTACGCTCCTGGTGTGCCGGAAACTTTGTCCCCCCTCCGGGCAGCTCGACGCCGGACACCACGATTACCCCGCACGGCCTCGACCGGGCGAACCTGGAGAATTGCATCGGCGGCCCGTTTTACCCTGGGATTGAGTGCAGCTGGCAAATGCGAAATCCCCTGCTCTTCATCGAGCCATTTCGCTTGGATCACGCCGCGACCAGCCAGTATCTCCGCCCCGATGGCACTCCCGAAGGAACAACGATTACGGCGGGGCATTTCTCACGCCAGATGGCTCTGCCGTGGCAAGCGGACTTCAACGACTGCTCCAAGGCGCTGAACCTCGGCTGGTGGCCCTCGGCCCGTCCGGATGATGTGTTCCTCAATGTGAACGACAAGCTCCAGGACCGCGTTCCATGGGCGCGCCCCGACACGAAATGGCCCAGCGGCAGCACCAGCTCCAGCCACGAGGACATGGTGGGCAGTTGGTACAAGTTCGGGTTCGTTCTGGAGGATGGCCCGGGCTTTTATCTCGAGAAGGAGCGAAACAGCCAGGTGCCCTAAAGCGTGGAAACACCGGCGAGCAATGAAGCCATGTTTGAAAGGCCCCGGCGGGCGGGCGGCGGCATTTGAACGCGGCGCCGCCAAGTGAAGAAGCCCAAGGAGATCTCCCGGCGGGCGCTGCTGACCCTATGGCGGACAGCCGCCCGGCCCGTGCCGAAACCACCGGACGCCCAAGCCCGCCCTGAAGACCAGGGCTCCCCGCGCGTGTTACGGCAAGCACCCACGCCGCTGCCATGGTTGCTGCGCGAACCGGTAGAGCAGGCCGCGGAAACGCCACTGGCGGGAGAGCCTTTAGTGGCGTTGATCGACGCCACCCGATGCACCGCGTGGCGCGGGTTGCCGTGCCGGATTTGCTATGATCTCTGTCCCGTCCCGGGAGCGATCACGATGTCACGCCGTGCGCGCTCGTTCGTCCCCACCGACGGGCCAGCGGACTGCACCGGCTGCGGAATCTGCCGCGAACATTGCCCGGCCAACGGCGCCATTCGCCTTGGTCCGGGATCACACGACGAGCATGTGTCCCGGCGCGTCCGCGTCCTTCAGCCCGAACCGGGGGAGGAATGAGCGCTGAAGACACTCCATGCCGATTGAAAGCCAGGCGCTCGGAATGACCGACGCACTTATCCTCGGAGGCGGTCCGGCCGGACTTGTTCTGGCCATTCTCCTGCGCCGCCTCGGCCACTCTGTGATCGTCCTCGAGCGCAGCCGCTACGAACGGCCGCGGGCTGGCGAAACGTTTGGCGGCGAATTGCGCTCCCTGCTGAGCGCGCTGGGTTTGGAAGCCCCACTCTCCGGGGTCCAGCGCACGCCATTCCGCGGGGTGCGATCCGCGTGGGGCAGCGAAGATCTCGTGGATCGGTCCTCGCTATTCAACCCGTTCGGCGAGGGGTGGCATGTCGATCGCGCCGAATTTGACGCGGCGCTCGCTCACACGGCCCGGATGGAGGGGGTGGACGTTCGGCTGGAAACGCGCCCGAAGTCCATCGATCGCGAAGGCATTGACCGATGGCTTGTCCGGACCAAGGACGGGAACGCGCTAGCCGCGCGGTATCTGGTGGATGCGAGCGGCCGGGGAGCGCCCGCCAGCGCGCCGGCCATCCCTGGGCGGCGCTGGCTGCAAATGGACCGGATGGTTGCGGTAATGGCGCGGCTCCGCGCCCCGGACTCGCACGCGTGGGAGATCGCACCGGAACTCCTGCTTGAAGCCGTGCCCGAGGGCTGGTGGTACTCTGCTCCGCAACCGGGCAACACTCTGCTGATTACGCTGATGACCGACGCCGATCTCATGCCCGCGGGACCACGCGATCGTCTGGCAGAAGCGTTTGCCGCCGCGCTCTCACGCAGCGACTTCACCGCGCAACGCGGCCGGGCAGGCAAACTCGAAGGCGCTCCCTCCATCGTTCGCGCGGACACGGGCCTGCTCCTCCCGGATCACGGCCCTGGCTGGCGCGCAATCGGCGATGCCGCGATGAGTTGCGATCCCTTGGCCGGCGACGGCGTCACGCGCGCAGTCCGCACCGCCGCGAACGCCGCTCCCGACATCCATCGGGCTCTCGCGGGGAATTCCCCGGCAGGCCATCCAGCCGATCTGCCTCAGGCGGCTGGAGATTCTCCTGGGCCTTTCACGGGATACCTTGAGCTTCGTTCCCGCTATTACAAGCGAGAGAGCCGGTTCTCACGCGCGCTTTTCTGGTCTCGCCGCCAGCCCTTGGACTGGCGGGTGGCCCCCATTTTCCTCGATCCGGTCCAGCGCCTTCATTGCCCGGAACTCCCGCTCAAACGAGAAGATCTCGCCCCAGTCGAAGCGTTGGTGCCGCCTCGGGCCTTGCGCTCTTTGCTCGAGAGACTGCGCCAGCCCATGCCCGCTCACCAGGCGCTGGCAGCCCTACGATCCGAAGCGCCCCTCGAGAATCGGCGGTTGCTGGCAGGAATGCAGGATCTGATCGCCCGCGGCATTCTGCAGGCCAGCGGCTCCAACAAGAATCGCGAGGAAATTTCGCGAAATCCCGGAAAGGCAGAAGAAATCCATTGACGCAATCACTTTAATTAGATAATTTCTAGCTACTTTCGATGGAAACCTGCACAAACATATCAACCTTGAACCGGCCAATGATGCCGATCGCGCCGATTATGCGTGCGACACGTCATAATTGGTCCAGTCCGGGTTATATCGTCAGCCTGGGCTTATCCATTTCGTATCAAGGGCAAGGCCTCAAAACACGTTTTGGATACTCAGAAAGGAAGCAGGCAAAATAGGAACATTATAGAATTTTGAAAACCCTGCTTACCGAAACGTAAGCAGGGTTTTTTGTTTTTCAGGATGAATGACAAGCAGCGCAAACCCAGGAGAAGCAAGCCGTGGACGATGATCTGACGACATCTTGATGATGTCTAGCGACACAATGAAATGGGCGCCGGAGAGCCGAAGCTCTCCACCGACGAACTTTGCCTCGAGGCGATTTCGAACAGCGCCAAACAGATTCAGCCAGATTTTACAATCAAAGGGCTTCGGAGGAGGTGTGCCCAAAAACACCGAAACAGCCGCCGTGAAACCGCGGGTTGGGACTTAACCAGTCACCAAGAGGTGTCTGTCTTTTTCCTTCCGGGAGGGATGAGCCTGCCCATCCATTCCATTCGATTTTCCAGACGCAGCCTCCCTTCCGCTCGAAGTTTCCTGCCAACTAACTAGTGTTTAGGGTAGCGGCTCAGCCGAAGGCGCCGGAACGATTGCTTTCAATTACTTTTCGATCTTTCACTGCGGGAAGAATGAGATTCAGCCAAGCCTCATAAGCTTCGGTTTCGTGGGCGCAACTCCCACTCCCGCAACCAATTTTCCAGCGCGGCGGAAGAACTCCGCCAGCAGCCGGCCGCCGGGATCCAAATCCCCCTTCGGCTCGGTCAATCCACCCGTCAACACATCAACCTCAAATCAAGGAGTTCTATGAAAACAGCCATCCGTTACCGCAGCCAGTTGTTGCTTCGCAAGAGTTATCGGCCGGTGCGAGCGATCCGAGCTCAGCCGGGGACACATGTGGTCTCAAAGCCGCCACGCCGGTTTGGGCTGAAGCCCAGGCTGGAACTAATTCCGTGAGAATGGGCGCTCAGAGCAATGAAAAGGCGCCCACTGACCCTGTTTATAAAATGAAAATGACGACGAATGTTTCGGCAAGGGCGCTCCCCGCCACCACCCAGCAAGGACGATGGCGAGTGATCGGGCTTCTCATCCGTTGCGCCGACCTGCTCGCGAAACCCCTCACTGATTGGCCTCGCGAGGTTCAGGAGTCTTATCTGGCTCGTTGAGCCGCTTTGATCGATTTCTCGGGACGAACCGCTAAACGGCACGAGGCGCTCCGTGGAGCGCGGAGCGCCTCATTCGCCCGGGAAAGCCAAAAGGCAGACACCTCGAAAATGCCTGCATAAGGAAGCTATGGACCAGATCCTCAAACGAAATATCGTGCTCGTGCTGAATCGATTCTGGCAGGCGATCGACATTTGAACGCCCGCCGACGCGTTTTGCCGCATGGCTGCCAATGTAGCCACGGCTTTGGAAATCGAAGGAGCGGGCCAGGTCCGACCGGTTTCGTGGCCCGATTGGCTCGGGCTGCCCATCCGTGACCGCGACCTTGCCGTCAGCACGGTGCGCGGCCCGGTCCGCGTCCCGACCGTGATCGTAGCCGTGAACTTCAGCAGAGTGCCGAAAAAACGGCCCCGTCTGAATGCCGTCAATGTTCGCCTCCGCGACGGAGGCCGCTGCCAGTATACCGGCCGCGAACTCGGGCCGAACGAAGGCAATCTGGATCACATCATCCCGCGTTCCAAAGGCGGGGCGAGCACTTGGGAAAACCTGGTCTGGGCCTCAAAGGAGGTGAATGCCCGAAAGGGCGACCGACTGCCTCACGAGGCCGGCCTCAAGCTGCTCAAGGTTCCCAAGGCGCCAAAGGAGCTGCCTGTCACGGCGGTCCTCAGAAATCTGGCGGGGATTCCGGATTGGAAGTTGTTCCTGGCCGAATGACTGCGGGAGGAGCGATGGCCTGGTCGCTCCTCCCAAACGAGCGCCGTAGCTCCGGGTTTCCTTTCGCCTTGGCTAAAACAGGTTAATTACCACTTTGTCCGGAGCTGAGGCGCGTCCGAAAGAAGTTCGCGCTGGCGTCCGAATCGGTCGGCACGAGAAAGGTGGCAGACCAGGCATTCGTGAAACGGCCGACCGGAATCCAATGAGCGAGATCCGACGATCGCTCGATCGCAAAGGGAAGACCCGAGTTATCGGCCGTGGTTACTTCCGCGAACTGGAGTCCCCCGCCCCCAGGAAACGATAGCCGCCCAAAACGCAAAGCGGGCGCCGTCACCGGAGTGAGCGTAAACTCGACGGAGCTTCCATACTGGGTCCGAGCAAAAGCGCCGATTTCAAACACGTCGTTGGTTCCGGCCTGGAAGACCAGCGGTTCCCACGTCGTGGTCGCCAGATAATTCTGCTCCGTCGGCTGTCCGGCTGGATAAATCACCACACGATTGTCAAAAACTCCAGACTTAAGAAATAAAGTCCAGAGGCCAGCCGCGGGCGCTTTCCACTCCCACCAGGCACTGCGAAAAAGGGCGCGATCCTGTTCCGGGAAAACCGGGTCCGGCGCCGGACTGGCCGCTTGCGTCGCACCGAACGTGCGCCCAAAGACGCGCACGCTTTCGGAGGCCAGCGAGACCCGGCCGCTGAAGGCGTCGTTGACCGGAGGAGGGGTGAACAGGAAGTTGAGATTGGTTGCCCCCTCGCTCCCACTGACGCCGTCCATGACCATCCAGAAGTCGTCTTTGGCGGCTTCCCAAATGATGCCGTTGGTTCCCAAGATATTGGCGAGCGTCATTGTGGGAAGCGGACTCCCCTCGAGGAGAGACAACACCGGAGCGAAGTCGGGCAACGGATGCAGATCCACGAAAGGCGCCAGACAGGGGGGGCCGTTGTATTGCGTGCCCGACCCGGTCTGATCGGTGGGCTCGCTGTGGGGCTCGTCGTAGCGCAAAGGAGGAGCGGTGGTGAGTTGAACGATGCCGTTTGTGGGAGCGGTCCAGCGAAACCAGACCGTGCTCGTGCCTGACCCCATCTCGCCGGAACGCTGGGTGGCGCCGAGGTTGGAAGCAACGAAGGAAAAATCTGTTCCCAGGAGCACCGTTGCAGCTTCCACCGTATCGTTCGGCGGGGCTGGGTTGAACACGAGTTCAAAATCGCCGGCGACATCGGGCAAACTCGGAAACCGATCCACCTGAATGAAGTAAATCGTGCCCGGGCTGACGTGCCACCTTACCGAACGGCGGGCCACCGGCTCACTCTGACAGGTGTTGCCGAACTCGGTGGCGGATGAAGCAATCATGTTCAGGGACTGAAACGCGCCGCGCCCGTAAACCCCGACGAGCGGACAGCCGATCGAGGGCGCGTTCGTGCCAAGGAAACGAATCTCTACGGAGCCGTAGCCAGGGGCTTGCCAGGTCCACCACACGGTGCGGTGCAGAACGGCATCACTGATCGCTGGCTCCCCTTCGTCTGCCGTCGCCGCCAAAAGATCCGCGTGAAAGGTAGCATTCGTCCCGACCAGCGCGATCGCCCGGCTGAAACGATCGTTGTCGGGGGCGGGCGCCTCGGGATAAGCGAAGCGAACCAACACTGGCAGATTGACGGTGGGTTGCGCCGGACCGGGCACGCCCAGGATCGGCCCGGCGGAAGGCGGAACGGCCGCTTCAAGCTGAATCAGATATTTCTGGCCCTGCCGAACCTGCAGCGAACCGCTCGAATCAAATTCCCAAGCCCCGTCTCTGGGCCTGCGGTAACTTTCACCGATCAACTCAAGCCCGAATTCGCGGTCGACGAATACTCGGACCGCGACCGGACTCCCGCTGGGATCAGCGTTCCAAAGAAAGATTCCGTCGGCTGCGGCCTCCCAACTCCACCAGGCGGTCTTGCCGAGCCCGCCACTTGCGCTCGGTTCAAAATCCTGCCGCGTCGCCGCCCCCAGGTCTGCCTGAAGGGCGAAGCTTGCCCCTGCCACCGGAGTGGCGTTTTCCAGATTGTCATTAGCCGGCGGAATTGGAGGAACGCCTGGCTGAGCGCAAAGCGTAGCGGCGAGAAAAGCGAAGAAAACTGCCACCGCCACCCGTCGGCCAAAAAATGGCGGACGCAAGCGGCCCAAGCAGGGCAACTTAAACCTTTTGCCAAGGCCCTTGAACTCCAGCGCGGTTCGAACAAAATCGTTTTTAATGGCGTGCCCTTCTCTCAGTTCGTCGGAAGCAATCCTCCGGCGCCTTTATAGTGAGAACGCCGGCCAAAGTCGAGTTTTCCGGCTTCGAGAATTTGGAGAAGGCTCGAAGGCGCGGGCGGGGCGCTTACTTCTCCGAGATACAATAGAGGGTCTGCTTGCCGCGGATGAACAGATCCTTCCCGGCCAGAGCCATCGAAGCATCCGTCTTCTCGTCGAGCTTGTTCGTCGCGAGGATTTCGAGTTTCGGGCCCTTCCTGATGATCACGCATTTGCCGTCGCGGCTCAAAAGGTAGACCCGGTCCCGGGCCGCAACCGGCGAGGCGTACACCTCTCGGATCTCGTCGAGCCTTTGCTGATCGTAGAGCGCCTCGCTCGTGCGCGCGTTCACGCAGCTGAGAATGCCGTTGTTCCCGGAAACGTAGTAAATCAGATCATCCACCAGCAAAGGCGAGGGCACGTAGGGAGTGCCCTTGTTGCGCGTCCAACGCACCGCGTCCGTGGCTGCGACGTCGCCACTGGCGCTGAGCTTGATGGCAAAAAGCGCCGAACCGCGAAAGCCGCTCGTGCAGTAAACGGTGTCCGCGTCCGCCACTGGACTCGGGATGGCGTTGGCAGTCTGACCAGCGCACGACCAAAGTTCCTTGCCCGTGGCCAAGTCGTAACTTCGCACCTTCCCGGTGGCGTTGACGACCACCTGGGGCTTTTGGTCCGGGGCCACAATCAATGGAGTGGACCAGGTGGTCGGCTCGTTGCGCGGAGTGCGCCAGAGTTCTTTTCCATCGCGCTTATCCAAAGCCACGATGAAATCATTGTCGGTTTCGTCATCCCAGTCCACCACCACTGTCTGACCGAACAAGGCCGGAGAAGCACCCTCGCCGAACCCATTGCGGGTTTGCATGCGGCCGAGTTGCTTGGACCACTTGGGATTCCCCGCGAGATCGTAACAATAAAGGCCGTGGGAGCCGAAGAAGGCGAGCACTACCTCACCATCTGTGACGGGCGACGCCGAGGCGTAGGTATTGTTCTGCTGGATGCCTTCATGCGGGACTTCCTCCCGCGCCACTTTTTGCCAGAGCACCTTCCCAGTTCCCCGATCCAGACAAAGGACAATGAACTGGTAGAGATCGGTGGGTCTCTCTTCCCGGCCAAATCCACTCGGGCCCCCGGGACCGCCCGGACCTCCGGGTCCACCAGGAGCACGACGGGGCCGGCCCTCGCCGCCCGGGGCGCCGTCGCGGGGCGGCTGGGGATCAGCGGGCTTTGCGTCTACAGCCTTCGCTCCAGAAGTTTTATCCTCGCTGGCTGGGCCGGCCGGTTTTGGCACTCGAACAGCAGTCAGAACAAAAACACGATCGCCCCATACTGCCGGGGTGGAGGAACTCTCGCCGGGGATGGCCGTCTTCCATTTTACGTTCGTGGTCTCGCTCCACTCAGTGGGCGGGTCCGCCTGCGGTGCGAAACCAGTGGCCAAAGGGCCGCGCCATTGCGGCCAGTTCTGGCGCGCATCCGCGGGATCAGGCGCTGCGGTAAGAGCGACAGCGATGGCGAATACCCCAACGCCTAAAGAGAGAATCTTCATGAGAATCGGTGCAAACCTCGTCGTATGTTTGAGAAAGTGACACGGGTCCCGCGCCAGAGGTTACACGAACTGGCAAAGCTACTCGCGCTGCTTGAGGGCATTCCCGGAAGGACGCTGCTGCCGCCCGGCCCAGTATTGGTTGAATCGGGCCCGGGCCGCCCAAGCCTCGATTTCGTCCCAGTTCACCTGGCGATTCGCCTCAGTCCCGTTCGACCGGTGCGCCAGACGAAATTCCCAGGCCGGCAGATCGCCCACTTGATCGAGCGCGCCGAGGATGCGGAGTGATTCGAAAGCGCAATAGGTGTCACGAGCATCGCCATGAACGTTAAACCTCCAGCTTTCCTCACTGTCAGGCGAAACGAAGTAACCGCGACCGCGATGCAACCTCAAGAGGGCACGAACACAGGCCTCGCGATCGACAAGGTCCAAACTGCCCAGAATTTCCAAGGCTGCCAACTGACAGTAGGTATCCTGGAGGAGCGGGCCGCCCGGTGCGTAGAAAAGGCCCGAAGCCTCACCCGCTTTGGGGAAACGATCGGTCCGGCCTGGAAGGACCTGGAGCGACGCTATTTTTTGACTTCGGTCCCTCCGCTCGATCAGATCGAGGCAGCCCACATCCCGAAACCACTGCAATTGGGCCAGAGCCACAGGATCAATCTTCTCGACATAAGGGTCTCCAGCTTCCCGCGACTGGTAGCGCGGCAGAGGCCACGCCCAACCATTCGATTTCCGGGCCTCCAAAGAGGACCGGACACCACTTGCGTCCAGACCGATCTCATCGAGGTGAAGCCACCCGCTCGCGAGGCCCCGGGTCAGGGGCCAATTGTTGCCCAGATTGGACCAGGCCGGGGAAAGATGAGTGAAGTCGGCGCCGGACGATTTCAGGATCTCTCGTTGAACCACCCGAAGGCTCTCCGGAGTGAAAAGGTCGCGCGCGGGCAAAACGACTGAGAAACTCAACTCATAGGACAGGCCGTTGCTCAACCGGACGCCGCTTGAACTGGCCAAGTCCGCCAGCGCGTCCCGGACTTCACTCTCGCTCAACTGCACCGCGCGCAAGCCAGAAAACCAAACCGGCCGAAAACTCAGCAAAGCCGATAGGACGATCAGGACAAGCGCACAGGTCACGCTCAGGCGATGCTGCCAACGATTCGCGCCGCCCAAGGCTGGAGGAACCTTAAACACGTCCTGGTCGGGAGTTTGCCCCAACGCCTGCTCCGCCTGCGATCGCCGGCCCGCCCGAAGCTCATGCCAGGCCAGGCGAACCACCTCGCTCACCCTCTCCTCCAGTTCGGCGTCGGCCGACGCTTCACCGAGGAACTCCCTGATTTGACCGCTCTCCTTTGGCGCGAGGCGCGCCGTCACGTCTCCGCTCGGACTTAGCACAAGCGTTGAACCGCCGCTCCAGCCCCGGAACAAGGAGACCCCTCCGAGCGGCACGGAGCGAAAGCGAGGAAGAAGCAAGTTCAACTCGCTGCCGGACCAGCGCGCCTTTTCGATGAGCCAGAGGCCGCCCAGGAATCGCGCGAAGGCCACGAGATCGGCGCGCGCGAACCCGCTTGTTTCCTGACGGGTCGAGCCACTCTTTGGCAACTCCCTGGCGGCAGCCCTCAGAAACAGATTGTAATCCATTCGGAGAGGCCGATAGCGCCAGCCAAGAATCCCAGGGGCCATTCCCAGAGCGACAATGCCGGTCACGCTGGAAAGGGGCAGCCAGTGCAGGCTGACCCCGACAAGGGCCGTTGACATCAGAACGAGCGCGCCCACCGAGAGAAGGTGGAACGGATGGCGGATGACGGCCAACTGACGGACCATCACCAACGCCATCGCGCCGCACCAAATCCCAAGACCAAGGTAAAAGGGGCGCACGCCAAACTGCGCGCTAAACCGGGGAATGACCCAGAGTGTAAGGGCGAACAGGGGAACAAACCATAAAAGGCGAGCACGGACGCCGGTCCGAAAAAGGCGGGCTCGAAAGCCGTCGGGATCACGAAAGTTCCGCGCCTCATTCCGGTTATGCAGCCAGGCGAGGAAGACCGTAGGCGCCAGCGGCAGCCAGGCGAGAGCGCCAGCGAGCCAGCCGATCGGCAAAACTTTCGCCAGAGCGCCAGTCAACGTCGCGCCGGCTCCCAAGGTTGCCGCTTTCGCGGTGGAGCCGGCCAGAATCCCGGCCATGACTGCAGGGACGAGCGACCGGGACGGCCGCAGTTTCTCCAGCGAGTCGGACAAAGCGTGTTCCATCTGCTCGCGCAACGCCGCCCTGGCCCGATGAAGGCGAACACGAAAGGCGGCTTCGGTGACGCCCAGGGCTTTCGCGGCTTCCTCGCCGCTTTTGCCCTCCACGTAAAAGAGCACCAGACACTCGCGATGACTGGCGGGCAGCGCCGCCAGAGCCTCCCGCAACGTCTCCCCGGACACCGGTTCAGGCGGTTCGCCAGCTGCGGCCAGATCTGTTTGCTCCACCGCCCAGCGTTCCCGCCTTTCGAGTTCCCGGCGCTGGCGCAGCCCCAGGTTTATGGCGGTGTGGCGCGCGATGGAAGCGATCCAGCCCGCGAATTTTCGGCCATCGCCCAGTGACCACAATCGGCGGTAGCCTCGAATGAAAGCTTCCTGCGCAGCTTCTTCCGCGAGTGAAGCGTCGCCGAGCCGGCTCCAGGCGATCGCGAAGACGCGCTTTTCATGGCGCTTGACCAGATCCGCATAGCGTTCGGCATCTCCGCAGCGAATAGCGGAGACTGCAGCGGCGTCGTCCTCGAACGTGTTATTGATTTCCGAATCCGTCATTCACCCCGAAAGACAGCACGGCCGGCGGATTGTTACACGCCCATCAGGCTTGCTAATGCGGAAACACCTGGGCTGCTGTCTTCAAAAAGAGGTCCCGCGCGGCCCACTGGTCGCCACTCGTGCATTGGATCATGAAAATGGCCACCAAGCCGGTGGAAGGGTTGACCGAAAGGTCGGTTCCGTAGGCGCCATCGTGCCCGAACATTCCATTCCGCAAATGGTAGCCCAGGCTGTAATTCACCTTCGTGGCCCCGGTCTGCTCCTTGCGCAATTCGTCCATGGCCACGTGGGAAAGGTAGCGCTTGCCCTCCAGTTCTCCGTCATTCGCGAGCATGAGCCCGTAGCGCAGGATGTCGTGCGTGGTCGAAAACAGCCCCCCGCCCGCTTCCGGAAAGCGATGCACGCGATCATTGTAAGGCTTGGTCAGAAAGAAGATGCCTCCCCGGGTGTAACCGGTCTTTTCCTGGTTCGGTCCATAGGCGCCCGCGAGTCGGGCGATCTGCGCTGCGGACGGCCAGAAGGTCGTCTCGGTCATGCCGAGCGGGTTAAAAAAGCGCTTTTGCAGAAACTCTTCATAAGGCAGGCCACTGACGATTTCGACGATGCGCGCGGCGATGTTCATGCCTTGATTGCCATAGGCGTATTTGTCCCCCGGCTGCCATTGCAGGGGTCCCGTCACCGAACTCAAGGCGCGGGCTTTCAACGGCGTGCTATCCACCCCGGTGGCCTGCTGCAGCTCGGACGAGCCGGTCAGGCCGCTGGTATGGCTCAGCAGATGCCGCAAAGTCACCGGCCGAACCGGAGGTTTCAGCAGCATGTGAGACGCGTCCTTTTCTTCGACCACCATCCACTTGTCCAGCTGAGGAATAAAACGCGTGACCGGATCATCCAGGCTCACCTTGCCTTCGTCCGCCAGCATCATGATCGAACCGCCGGCAAACATCTTCGTCATCGACGCGATCCAAAAAACGCTATCCTCGCTCATGAGAGTTTTTGCTTCCACGTCGGAGTAGCCCTCGACATTCCGGTAATGCACCCGGCCGGTCTTGTCCGCCACGATGGCAACAAAACCGGCGAGCTTGTAACTTTCAAGGTAAGGCCGCAGGGCGCCGGTGACTTCGGGGGAAGCGGGCGGTTCGCCAGCAGAAAGCAGAACTGTGGCGCCAAGGAGAAGTCTGGCGAGCGGACCAAGGAACCGGGGTTTCATCCGGACGATTCTGAAGGAAAGGCTGGAGGAATGCACCTGTTCTCGTTAAGCCCGATCGAAGAATTCCGGCCGCGGCGAAAAAAAAGAGCGGGCTCAGTCTTGCAACTAAGCCCGCTGACTTCCAAGAGCGCTGGAACGCGCTGACCGACTCCGGCTATTTCGTGAGGCGGAAGAACTGCGCCGGTCCGGTGCTCAACGGAACGCTGACCGAGCTGACGCCGTTCTGGGTGGAGACGCTGCCCGAGACAACCTGCCAATTCGCCTTGCTCCCGAGCGCGGGCGAGCCCTGCAATTTGAAGCCCGAGGCGCTGGAGGACCAGGAGACAACTACCGATGTCCCGTTGACCGCAGCCGCCAGCTTGGGCAAGGCTTCCAAAGAATCAGGACCGGCCGCAAAGTTCGAGGCGACCTGATCCGGAAGGAGGACTCCGTTCCAGATGCGGAACTCATTGAACTGTCCCTGCAGAATCGCATCAGGCCATTGGGAACGGCCGAGCCAGTTGTTCACGTCGCTAATGCCGGTGATAGCCACGGGCGCCGTGCTTTGAGCGACCAAAACAGCGTTGCTGTAAAGGCTTGCCACGTTCGCGGTGAAGTCATAGGTCACCGTCACCAGGGTCTCGACCCCAGCGGTCAGCGGACCCGGGGCCGTCAAGGGAGACGGTTCCGCGCCCGTAGCCGGATCGCGCACGGAGAAGCGCAGCGCGTTCGGCCCCTGGGGCGAAAGGAACAGGTAGTTGCCTCCGCCGTTGGAAACATCTTCGCCTCCCGTGGAAGTGCCGAAGTCAAAGATGCGCTGCCATGAACCCGATCCCTGCCAGGTGACCCACGTTTCAATCGAGAGATCGGTCAGCGCGCTGATGATCCCGTTGGGCAGCTCGACATAGCCGGCAATCGCGCTGATATCCGCATCCGAACCAGTTCCGCCCGGGAGGTTCAAATGACCGGCGCCGTCAAAAGCCGCGCCCGCACCCCGAATGTCGCCATCCGCCGAGCCCACGGAATCCTTCGCCACCTTGCTGCCGACCGCGTCGCCGAAGCTGTAGCGGTGGACGAGAACCGGCTTCTGCCAACCTGGCGGCGCAGTCACGGTCACGATCAGAGTGTTGGTCTTGCCGCCAAAGCTGGCGCTAAGCGTGGCAGTCCCCAGGCCGGTTCCAACCACGCTGCCTTGAGCGCTGACCGCGGCAACCTTGGCGTCGCTCGAGCTGAAGACTACGCCATCGAGGGTCGTCACATTCAGATTGGTGACGTTCGAGTACGTCGCGAGCAACAGCGCCTGCACCGGAAGGCCGCCAAAAAACACTTGGTTCGTCCCAATGGTCAGTTGCAGCGATTTCAGAGTGCCCGGATTGGAAACAATCGAATCAGGCCCGATCGCCGCATCCACCGCCACTTGCAACGGCGTGATCGCGCCACTGTAAATGCGAAATTCATCGATCGAGCCGTTGAAGGCCGGATCATTAAACTGCGATTTACCCAGCCAATCGTTGACGGTCGGACCGAGGTCTCGCGGCGTCAGGGTCATGCTCGTGTTCACCCCCACGAGCAGGCCATTCACGAAGAGCTTGCCCGTCTGGAACGCGGCGTCCGACGTCCAGACAATGTGAGTTTTCTGCCCCACCGGAGGACGGGTTCCAGCCCACTCCACCACTTGCTCACCCGCGCCGCCGCCGGTAATCGTGTAGGCCCCGCGAAGATTCCCGGGACCGGCCGGCAAGGACAGGAACATATATTGAACTCCTCCTCCCTGCTGATCCTCGCCGTTGACGCTATTGCCAAAGTCCCAGATCCGGGCCCAATTCGCACTCCCTTGATCGGTCACCCAAGCCTCAAAGGTCACCGAGTCCAGATTGGTAAAGAGGTTGTTCGGGAGATCAACATACCCCCCGGTCCCATCCATCACGACTGCCCCGTCCACGATGGTCGCGCCATCCACCAGCGTGCCATTCGCGGTTCCGGCTGAGTCCGTGGCATCCGTCGTGAAACTGTAACGATGGATCAGCGCCGTCGCCTGGCCGCTGGTGATATTCACGGCCTGGGTCGCGGTTTTGCCCTGATAGGATACAGTCAAGGTGGCGGCCCCGACGCCCGTGCCTTTGACCACGCCGTTGGTATCCACGGTAAAAATATTCGTGTTGCTGCTGGCATAGATGACATCCGCCACGCCGGCCAGAGTCACGCCGCTGATTTTCGAAAAATCCGCGATCGCGGAAGCAGTCGCCGAAGCCCCTTTGATCAGCGGGGATTTGACGGTCACTTTGAGGTTCGTCGGCGCGCCCGGATCGCTTCCCAGCGCGTCCGGGCCAGCCACAAAGCTTCCGGCGATCTGAATAGCGTTCTGAGCGGTGTCATAAACGCGAAATTCATCGATCGACCCGGTGTAGGGGGCGTCTGGCGCATAGAGCGATTGGCCCAACCACGAATGAACGTTGTGAATGGCGCTCAGCTTGAAGAAGGTTCCGAGATCCGAACGGGAGGCGGCGAGCACGCCGTTCGTATACAACCCCATGAAATGAGCGTCGGGCTTATAAACGCAGGCGATGTGAATCGGACCGAGATTGTCGAGAACCCCGGGCTGAGTGACCACAAACTCGTGATTGTACCCTGGATCAACATCCGAGAAACTCATGCGAAAATCGCCCGAGCCCGAGTGGGGAGTAAACATCAACATGTTACCTCCCGCGCCGGAGCTGTCCCGGTTGCCGAAAGCATAAAGTTCGCACCAGTTCCCATTGGCGCCGGGCGAAATCCAAAATTCCACGGTGAGCGAAGTGTAATTGCTGACCATTCCAGGCGGCAGGTCAATAAAGCTGCCGGAATTCCCATCAAATACAGCTTGCCCGCCCGAGACGGTGACGCCGCCCTGGACCGTGCCATTGGCAGTGCCCACCGAATCGTTGGCATCCGACGTAAAACTGTAGCGATGCGTGAGATCAGCGCGCGACGGAAGAACCATCGCCAGCGCCGCCATGCATGCCAGAAGCGGCAAAAAGACAGGTTTCATTTTCATATTTAATTCTCTCCTTCTCGAGCTTTGGATAGAAACCAAAAAACACGCGTGCCTTAAGTTGCAACAAATGCTGCAACGCCTTGGCGACCGCGTGCTAACTCGAGATTGATTAGGTGGCTTTAGGCCAGTGTGGGAAAGCGGTCAATCCTAAAAGGAACTCATCCGGCTTTCTCCGATTCCCATTGCTTGACCGGACGTTCGCAAAAAATGCGAGCAACGGGAGCAGCCAGAGGGCGCGATGAAGCATAGTTCAACCCGTCAACAGCCTTCCGGCCTCCCTCCGGCGCCGAGGGCAGAGGAGCCCGCGGCCGAATTGGCAGGGCGCGCGCCGCTCCGCGCTGCGTGCTCCGGCCAGCTAAACGCCAGGAGGGCGGCCCAGAGCGGCAAGGTTCCAGCCAGGAGCAAAGCGGGCGCGAATTTTCCCATGGGCTGGTGGTGAGTATCCGCGTAACGGCCGATCAACGGATGCAGCTTCGAGTTGATAAACCAGACAAAAGCGGCGATCAGGCCGAGGCACTTGGAGGTATGGGCGGGGGAAATATCCTGAACGAAGCAATAGAACATTGCAAAGACGCCCATGATCCCGGCGCCGACGAGGCAGTATAGGACCATCATCGTTTCGCGGCCAAGGTTGATCAACATGGGAGTGCCCAGCAGGCACATGGCAGCCGCCAGCAGCAGCACCCATTTCCGCACGCGTTCAATGGGACGACTCGGAGAAACCCATTTGCGCGCGAGCCACCCGAGCACAATGCTGCCGAGATCCGCGGTGAGATAAAAAGCGATGAGAAGATATTGCAGCTGCTGATCGGTGAAATGCAGATCAACCACCAGATGGCGCGGCAGCCAGACCCGATAAAGATGCCAGGCCATGTTCACCGCGGTCCCAACCGCCAGCGTGATCCAAAAGGTGCGGAGCAGAAACACCTGCCGGAACGGCATGGGCGCCACCGCCATCTGCTCGGCGCGCGACATCTCTGCGGCTCGCTCGCCCCGAGTGGTCCAGAGCCAGATCAGCACCCAGATGGACCCGGCCGCCCCAACCAACACAAACAAGCGCCTCCATCCTTCGCCGTGCGGTCCAACAAACAGCAGCACCAGGACCGGAGTTAACACCGCGCCAAAAGTCATGCCGCTGTTGAACACGCCATTGGCGAACGGCTGCGCTTCCCGCGGAATGATTCTCCGGACAATTCCCACGGCCACCGGCCAGTTGAAAGCTTCGCCGGCGCCCAGAACGGCGCGGCACAGTTGCAGTTGAAACAGCGTTTGGGCAAACCCGGTGGCGAAACCCGCCGCGGACCAGACCAGCAGCGCCGCGCAGTAAAGCCAGCGCAGGTCGCAACGATCCGCCATGAATCCCGCCAGAATCAGGAACACCGCGAAGGTGTAGCCGAACACGGCTTCCAAAGTGCCGTAGCCCTCTTCATTCAAATGAAAATCGGCCTTGATGAACGTGGCCATGGATCCCAGCGTCTGCCGATCCATATAGTTCACGACCGTCGCCAGAAGCATCATGACAACGACCCACCATTTCCAGGCAGGAACAGCACTCTTCATCCGCGGCGCAGACAAACTCATGGGATGAGACGCAGAGTGGCACGAAACTCACGCCAGCGCGATAGCGAACTCGCAGCAGCGCATTCGGGCGATTCGCGCCGCCCCTTCCTTAATTCTCGTAGACACTCGTCCGGACCGCCGCAATATTGATCGCCGCACATGAGTAAAAACTCGCCAGTCTCTCGAAGCGGCCGATTCAGCAGCGGACCGGAAGCGGACGTTGCGCGCTTTACGGAATCGATTTCCTTCGATTGGCGCCTTTGGGAACATGACATCCGGGGGTCGATCGCTCACGCCAGGATGCTGCGCAAAATCGGCGTGCTGAGCGCGCCCGAACTCAAAGACATCGTCAAGGGCCTGAATGAGATCGCCGAGGAAATCCGCGGCGGAAGCTTTTCCTGGAACCAGGATCTCGAAGATGTGCACATGAACATCGAGGCGGCCCTCACCCGCCGCTATCCGGCCGGCGCCAAGCTGCACACCGCCCGGTCGCGCAACGATCAGGTGGCCCTGGATGTCCGACTGTGGCTGCGTGACCAAATCAACGCGTTGCGCGGGGAAATCCGGAGCCTCCAAAAGGAATTCATCGGCCTGGCCCGGCGCAGCGGCGAAGTCCTGATTCCCGGTTATACCCATCTGCAGCGGGCGCAGCCGGTTTACTTCGCGCATCATTTGCTCGCCTACGTGGAAATGCTCGCCCGGGACGACAGCCGGATGGCCGATTGCCTGGAGCGCTTCAATGTTTGCCCGCTCGGCAGCGGCGCGATCGCGGGCACGACCTTGCCGATCGACCGGGAGTTTGTGGCGCTTGAACTCGGCTTTGCCGATGCCCGAGGCAGAGCCCGCGTCACGCAGAACTCGATGGACGCGGTGAGCGACCGCGATTTCGCGCTCGAGTTTTGCAGCGCGGCGGCCATTCTCGCGGTTCACCTCTCACGCCTGGCGGAAGATCTCATCCTGTGGGCGGCGAGCGAGTTCAGCTTCATTCGCATTGCCGATGCCTACACTACCGGCTCGTCGCTCATGCCGCAGAAGAAGAACCCGGACATCGCGGAACTCACGCGCGGCAAATCGGGCCGGGTAGTGGGAGATTTGATGGCGCTTCTGACGCTCGTCAAGGGCCTGCCCATGACCTACAACCGCGATCTGCAGGAGGATAAGGAGCGGCTTTTTGACGCGGTTGATACGGTGCGCGGGACGGTGCGGATCGTGGCTGCCATGCTCCGGCATACCGAAGTGAATCCAAAAGCCTGCGCAACGGCAGCGGCCGACAGTTCGCTGCTGGCCACGGACCTGGCGGATTACCTGGTCCGGAAGGGCATGCCTTTCCGCCAGGCGCATCACGTCGTCGGGGCGGTGGTGGCGCACGCGGAAAAAGCGGGCAAGAAACTCCACGAACTCAGCGCAGCGGAATTCCACGCAATCGACCCTCATTTTACAACGGATATCCTCAATCTGTTCAATCTCAACAAAGCGATGGTCCATCGCAACTTGATCGGCGCGCCCGGCCCGCGGCAAGTAAAGGCCCAACTTGCCCGCTGGACGAAACTGCTCGTCTGAGCCGTGGACAGCGCGCCCTCATCTCCCTGCGCCCAGCCCCCTCTCTTGCGGGATCTGTTGCGGGACGTTTCGCGCTCGTTCTACCTCACTCTCCGGGTCTTGCCGCAGCCCGTCCGCGAACAGATCGGCCTCGCCTACCTGCTCGCCCGCGCCACGGACACCATCGCGGATACCGGCGCGGTTCCTCTGGAAGAACGGATCTCCGCTCTGCACGAACTGCGCGGGCGGATTCTCGCGCCGCAAGCCAGCCCATTTATCCTCGCCAACCTCAGGGCGCAACAGAGTTCCCCCGCTGAACGGATCCTGCTCGAGCGAATCAACGAAGCTCTGGATCTGCTCTTTCGCTTGAGCCCATCGGATCGGGAGCTGGTTCAGCGCGTCCTCGCCATCATCACGGATGGACAGGAACTTGATCTCCGGCGCTTCGGACAAGCAACCGCGAAATCAATTGTGCCTCTCAGTTCCGACGCGGAGCTGGATGACTATGCTTATCGCGTGGCGGGTTGCGTGGGGGAATTCTGGACCCGAATGTGCGTGGCTCACCTGCGTCCGAAGCCCGCGCGCGATCTCGAAACGCTGGTGCAACGCGGCATCCGCTTCGGCAAAGGGCTGCAACTGGTCAATATCCTCCGCGACCTGCCCGCTGATTTGCGCAACGGCCGGTGTTATCTCCCGTGGCCCGCTCTTCAACTGATTGGGCTGACACCCTCCGATTTGCTCGAACCGGCGAACGCTGGCCGCCTGCGCCCGCTTTACAACCAATGGCTGGAGACGGCGCAAGAGCATCTCCGGGTCGCGTGGAGTTACGTCCTGGACCTTCCCCGAAGCTGGTGGCGAGTGCGGCTGGCCTGCGCCTGGCCGGTGCTGATTGGCGTGCGCACTCTCGCCCTGCTCGAAAGTGGGAACGTGCTTGCGCCCGACAGCCGGATCAAAGTTCCCCGGCCGGAGATCAAGAGAATCATCCGTCAAAGCATCGTGCTTTACCCCTTTCATTCCCGGTGGAATCGACTGCCGGAATGGGCGGAACGCGGCATGTGAAATCTGAAGGGATTTCGCCCGAAAAATTGCGCGGCATTTTCGCGGTCTGGCATGCAGATAGCTTGACTCATTGTTGAGTTGTGGAATGATCCCGTCGCAAGATAGTTCTATGCCCAAGAAAGAGGCTTCCAGAAAACACCTGACACGGCAGGAGAGGCGCGACCTGGATATTGAAATTGGGTTTTTAGAGGGGATAGTTCAACGCGATCCAGCCTACGTCGACGCTCTTCAGCTTCTCGGGGACGATTACACGAAACGCGGCAAGTTCCTCTCTGGGTTGGAGATTGACCAGAAGCTCTCCGGGCTCCGACCTCAGGACCCGCTGGTCTTTTACAATCTGGCTTGCAGTTTGTGCCTAACCCAGAACTTTAAGGAATCCGCGGAAGCGCTTGAGCAGGCCCTCGATTTGGGCTATCGCGATTTCAAGTGGCTCGCGGAAGACCCGGACTTGGAGGACTTGCGCAAGCAGGCGGTTTACCGTCGCATCCGGGCAAAATTGCGCCAAATGAAGGTCCGGACCCGGTAGTTTTGGCTCTCCTCAGGGAATCTCAGGGGTAATAAAGGATAAAGCGCCGTAGAAGTGAAGTTGCAACTCCGCGAGGCGTCCCTAATGATCGCGGCGGTTTTTTGTTCATGAAAGTCACGCTGGAAGGTCAGACTAAACAGTATCGCACGGTTTCCTTCGACCACGTTGCCAACGAGGTTATCCTGATCGAGCAACGCCTTCTCCCCCATTCATTTCAAATCATCCGAACGCCGGATTTCGAACAGACCGCCCAGGCCATTCGAGACATGATTGTTCGCGGGGCAGGCGCGATCGGCGCCACCGCCGCGTTTGGCCTCGCCCAGGGGGTGCGCGCCTTCCGCGGAGCGGATCCGGACGCCTTCGAGCAGCACGCCGAAACGGTCTACCAGGCCCTGAAGAACGCGCGGCCAACTGCGGTCGACCCGGTGAACGCCATGGACGCCATCCGCCAGCGGATGAAGGCCGGCCGAAACGTGAGCGAAAAACAGCGGATCGCTCTGAGCGAAGCCGAAGCGTTTGCGGACGAGGACGTAAAGCATTGCCGTGCGATTGGAGAACATGGCGTCCACCTGATTCGCGAAGGCGCGCGAGTCCTGACTCACTGCAACGCAGGCTGGCTGGCCTTTGTCGACATCGGCTCCGCGACCGCGCCGCTCTACGCAGCCCACAATGCCGGGCGCAAATTTCATGTCTTGTGCAGCGAAACCCGGCCGCGCTCCCAGGGCGCTTCACTGACCGCCTGGGAACTCGCCCAGGAAGGGGTCTCTCACCAGGTGATCAGTGACAACGCCGCCGGCCATCTGATGCAGCGTGGCCAGGTAGACCTGGTGATCGTGGGAGCGGACCGGGTGCTGGCACAAACCGGCGATGTGGCCAACAAGATCGGCACGTACACCCGGGCGGTTCTGGCTCAGCGGCATGACATTCCCTTTTACGTGGCCATTCCGCTGAGCACGATTGACTGGCAGCTCGCCAGCGGGTTTGAGATCCCGATTGAAGAAAGGGACGAGGACGAAGTGCTTGGGGCCTGGGGTGCAACCAAAACTGGCGCGCGCGAATATGTGCGGACCGCAAATCCCTCCAGCCATGCGCTCAACCCAGGATTTGATGTCACTCCCGCCGATCTGATCACCGGGATCATTACGCCGGCGGGCGTCTTCAAGCCGCGCGAGTTGATGAAAAACCGGGCGCGGCTCGAGGCGGCCGCGGAACATTTCTAGGCCGTCACAAAGCGGCCGCCACCGATCGGGGCGGAGCTTCCTTGCGCCACTGTTGCAGCGCCATCTGAAAAAGCTGACGAGCATCAGCCCGGGCGCTGGCGCAGACCAGCTGGTTGTTGGTCAGGACAAGCACGCTCGCCGAAACGTCCTTTGTGGAATTCATATTGCGAGGAACATAAACCGCCACCAACTGATCGCGCTGGACGACCCCAACCAACCGTTCGCATCCCCGAGCGGTCATCGCCTCATCCGCATCCGCCAGAATCGTGGCCAGCGAATGCCGGCGTTCGTGCACTTCATAAACCGCGCACTCCAGGTGCTTCACCGAAGAAAGAGCCTCCCGCGCCTCCGGAGGAATATCGACATATTGCGTCACCATCTTCGCGAGCCCGATGGTAAAGAACCCCGCGCCCACCTCCACTTTTTGATCGGCGCGGGCGAATCCGCCATCCAGCACGGTGTCTCGCAGAATTCGAGCCTCCGAACCCACCCGGAAACAACCAGTCCCGAGCAGAGGGAGGAGCAGCAGGGCGCAGAGCGCAATCCATCTCCAGCGTTTCATAACAGGGAAAGCTTTGCGAGGGGCGCCCGCCCGGCTCTCCCGGGGCGGCCCCCTCGGTTGCGCAACTATTTCTCCGTGGCCGGCTTGCCCGGCAGATGTTTCAGAGGCTCAATATTGAAGCGTTCTCCGAGGAGGCTGAGCTTTTCCGGACGAATGTCGCCCACCACGTTGACAAACACTGCGTGCCCCCTGCCCTCCATGACCGTCACCACCAACCCCTCCACCACTTCAGGACCGCGGGTCTTCATGTAAACACCGACGTCGTCTTTTCCGTTCATCACAGCCACAACTCGATCCCAACCCGTATCGTCCAGCTTCGTCCGCAGAGATTGCATCCGGGTCTGGACCTCATCCCGATTCGCCTGATTCACGCCTAACACATTGACGCGGATGCCTTTCAACCCTTTGAGAACTTCAGCCACTTCCGGCTCATCTTTCGCAAAGTTCGTCACCATCGCGATCAAGTTGGCGTTGACGTTCACTTCGACAAATTCGGCGCCCGGGCTGGGCGAAAACTTGCCAAAATCAACCGCCCCGGGCGCCGGGCTGGCCGCCTGGATGGCAACGGCAAAAGAGGTTGTCGCGGCAACTGCTGCTATTTGGAGGAATCGTTTCATAACCTGAGTGTTTTTCGGGCAACCGCCCGTGTCTCCAATACACAGCAGCCGGGACGGAAGTTTCACCCGGGGCCCGTCGGCGTCACAGCCCGAAGGATTGGGGGGACCGCTGCAGGAGTTCAGTTACATTGTTGGAATTCACCAGCAGATAACGCTCCCGAAAGTCGGCCACCGTCCCGGCAATTGAACGGGAGACCACTGCGGCCACCAGTTTGCCCGATGAGAATGCCGCCGCGATCTCCGAGGCGTCCCCAAGAATCCGCCAATCCGGCAGAAGCAGCGCAAACCGCGGCGGGCCCGATTTGCTCCAGGTTTCCATCGCGCCCAGATTGACCGGCAAGCCGATCAGGCTGACGGCGAGATCGCAGTCTGGATGGGACTTGAGCAACGCATCGAAGGCAGAACTCTCAATGAGGAAACTGAGCGGATTGGGGCTCTTCGGATCGATCGGGATCGACGCCGGATTGGCCAAAACCGATGGCTTTACCGCCGGGAAATCGACGGTCAGCGCCGGACCGTTCCGCAAGCCGGTCTTGAGGCCGGCAACACCGGCGCGCTGAAAATCGCGCACCTGGGCCGAAGGGTTCGGCAGCTGAGAGAAGGGATTGCCGACCACGAGCACCGCCTTGGGTCGGATCGTTTGGCGAATAAAATCGCCGAGCAACTGCGTGGCGAATTCGCGCTCCGAAATTGCCGGCCGGCTTTGGCGCCAGGCCAGGTATCCGCCGGCTCCTGCCAAAATCACGACGATTAAAATAATCGCCCCTTTACGTCCCAATGACATCCGCAAGCCTAAAAGTAGGCTGGAATGTCGTCTTTCGTAAAGAGGCCTGTGATCCCGAGAAACTCCAAACGCGACGAACCGCAGCTCTCGACATGGCCATCCAGGAAAAGACCGTCCGCCCGCGAGTTGTGGCGGGCATGGACCTCCTTTTCCGAAGCGGCTCGAAAGAAATAGTACTGTTCGGCGCCCACGCCTCCTTTGCCCCGGCTGGTGGTGTCCGCCACGTGCAGATAATCGACCGGCCTCTCCACCGCATCCTTTTTCAGAATTTCCCGAAACGCCCCCGACACGGAATTGCTCGGAGGATCCTGCCGGACACCGAACGTCTTGACCCAATTTGTGAACCGGTACGGGGAGTAAGTCGGGCAAACAAAAATGTCGTAGGATTTCAGATTCTGGTTCGTCGCCAGAAGACTGGCCCAGGTGATGCCCGGTGTGAGAGGCGTGCCGTCAATCTGAATGCGGCCATTGAAATCATCCGCGTAAATCAAGGAGCCGAGGCCGATCTGCTTGAGGTTATTGGCGCATTGGGTTTGTTTGGCCTTGCTCTTGGCTTTGGTCAGCGCCGGCAGGAGCATTCCCGCGAGGATCGCAATGATCGCAACGACGACCAGCAATTCGATCAGCGTAAACCCCGTCCGTTTCATTTCCTCTTTGATTGCCAGGGAAGGTAAATGAGGAGAAACGGGCTCTCAAACGACTTCCTTCCTGTGCCTTGGAACGCACGGCGCCTAATCAAAACGAATCAGCACCCCCGCCAAAAAGAAGAAAGCCGCCCCCGCCGGAAGGCGGGGGCGGCGCGAGAACCGTTTCGGGCGTGAGCGTTAGTTGCTGTGGTAGGCTTCTTCGCCGTGTTCCGCCAGATCGAGGCCGATCGTCTCGACTTCCTCGCTGGCGCGCAGTCCAACTACCGCTTTCACGATGAATGCGATCACCAGGGTGCCGACAATCGCGAGAACGAGCGTGAGCGCGACTGCCTTGACCTGCTCCATCCAGAGCCCGCCGTTGGCGACAAGGGCTGCGAGGCCGTTTTGTTTCGCGTAGCTGTTCGCGTCAGTCAGGTTCGAGTTGACGCTCGAGGTCGCCAAAAACCCCGTAAGGAGCGCGCCCATGGTGCCGCCGACCGCATGCACGCCGAAGGTATCGAGCGCGTCGTCATAGCCGAACATGCCCTTGACCTTGGTGCAGAAGATGTAGGGAACAATCGCGGCCAGGACGCCGATGATCACCGCGCCGTTCGTGCTGATGAAACCGCAAGCTGGAGTCACCACCACCAGGCCAGCCACCGCTCCGGAGCAGAAACCGAGGATACTCGGCTTGCCCTTGAAGATGTATTCCAGCAGCGGCCAGACGAAGGAGGCAACGGCCGTGGCGATCGTCGTCGTGGTAAAGGCGTTGGCGGCGACACCGTCAGCAGCCACCGCGCTGCCCGCGTTGAAGCCGTACCAGCCGACCCAGAGCATGCCCGTGCCGACCATGCAGAGAACCATGCTGTGGGGAGGCATCGGTTCCTTGCCGAAACCGAGGCGCTTACCGAGGAGCATGCAGAGAATGAGAGCGGACCAACCGGAGGACATGTGAACCACCGTTCCCCCGGCGAAATCGATCGCGCGGATTTTCGCATCACCGTTCCACACGCCGTTCATCAGGCCGGTCGAGCCCCAGACCATGTGGGCGAGCGGGAAGTAAACCACAAACATCCAGAGAGCGATGAAGAGCATGATCGCCGAATACTTCATGCGTTCCGCGATCGCGCCCACGATCAGGGCCGGGGTGATGATCGCGAACATCAGCTGATACATGGAGAACACGTTGTGCGAAACCCAGTAGCTGTAGTTCGTGTTCGGATTGGAATCGACTCCGTTGAGAAAGGCGAACTTCAAGGTGCCGATGAACGCGCCGCCGCCGTCGCCAAAGACGAGGCTGTAGCCGCAGAGCCACCAGAGAATGGTGACCAACCCGGCGCAGCCGAGGCATTGCGCGAGCACGGACAAGACGTTCTTCTTGCGAACCAGGCCGCCGTAGAACAGGGCCAAACCGGGCAAGGTCATAAACAGAACCAACGCCGCAGAGGTCATCATCCAGGCGTTGTGCCCAGGGCCGGAACCGCTGATATTGCTCTTCACTTTGGCATCGGCCGCGTCAGCGCCGCGAGTGCCGTTGTTAACGTAAGCCTCGAGGTCCGCCACACGTTGAGCAAGATCCGGGTCCGCTTTCTGGCCGGCCGCCGCCGCCGGAGCGGCGTTTGTCGTGGCGGGCGCTGCATCGGCAGCGGTCGCGCGCCAGGCGGTTAAACTCGCCAAGAGAGTGACAAACAAGATGGAAATGATACGTTTCTTCATTGGGGTTCTTCTAATTCGGGGTTACACAGCCAACTCACCGCGCTCTTCCGTTCGAATGCGCACGGCGTCTTCAATTGAGGTCACAAAAACTTTGCCGTCGCCAATTTTACCCGTTTTCGCGGTCTTCACGATCGCGGCCACGGCGGTCTCCACCTGGCTGTCCGGAAGAACAAGCTCGAGTTTGATTTTGGGAAGGAAATCAACAGTGTACTCGCTGCCGCGATAGATTTCGGTGTGGCCTTTTTGGCGGCCGAAACCTTTGACTTCAGTGACAGTCATGCCCTCGATTCCGACATCGCCGAGTGCATCCTTCACTTCCTCCAGTTTGAATGGTTTGATAATGGCTTCGATTTTCTTCATATAGTTTTTGGGCTTGGCGAGCCCGGTTCGGGCTTTGTGGCCAGTGCTGGTTCAACCGCGCGGCTGAACGGGACGGAAGGGCCTTTAGCAACCGAAATGCCACCCGATGACAAACATTTTAGAGCAATCGCAATCCGCTTTCGGATAACGACTTATAAAACATTTAAGCCTTGGTATGAAATTGGTTCTTTTTGAGCATGAAAGCTGCGCGTGCTCAAAAATCGCCAATCTTCAAATTTCTATACAGAGGATTCGGAACGGTGATTTGACCGAAATCTGCCCTTGGAGAAGCTACGGGGCGGAGGGCGGAAGGTGGAGAGATTGGCCGAGGAGATGGCCGGAAATCAAAGGATACGAATTACCAGCGCGGTGGTGTTGTCTTTCCCGCTTCGAGCGATCGACTCCCGAACCAACGCCTTGGCCCAATTCTCCCCCGGAGCATTTCCTTCTACAGAACGGAGGAGATCAAACAGATCGGAATCATACAGCCCCTGAACCAGCCCATCCGTGCATAAAAGAAAGGCATCGCCGGGTTCGCAAGCCACGGCTCCCACTTGTGGAGTGACAAATTGATTCCGCCCGCCGAGGGCTTTCTGCAACAGATTTCGCCGGGGGTGATTCCGGGCCTCACGTTCGTTGATCTGACCACTCCGAAAAAGCCAGCCCACGTGGGTGTCATCGTGGCTCAGCTGTTTGATCGCGTCGCTTTGCGCCGGCAGGTAATAAATGCGGCTGTCTCCGATGTGCGCAAAATGCATCCAGCCTGGATAAAACCAGCACAAGCTCAGCGTTGCCTCCATTCCGCGACACTCCTCGTAGCTCTGCCCGAGGAATTGCAGCGCGGAATGCACCTGAGAGAAAAGCTCTTCGAGCACGTCCGAACGACCGGCATCGAAACCCGCCGCCGATTGGCGATACGCGCGGGGAAGGAGCGTGGTGATCTTTTGCACCGCGATTTGGCTGGCGTATTCGCCCGCGTTCGCCCCTCCCATGCCATCGCTGACGGCAAAAGCGAAGTCGAGATGCTCGGTGCGAGCTTCGCCGGTTGCCCCCAAAAAATGGACTTCACGGGCGTCGAACTGCAGCCCGAGAAAAGCATCTTCGTTGTTTTTGCGGACAGGCCCGCATTCGGTGCGTCCAGACCAGGCAATCCCCTGGCTGTGAGGGAGTGTTTGAGACGGAACCATTGCTCAAGGGGCCTTACTCAGCTTTGGGCAGGATGGTCGCCAATTCGAAATCCACGACACAAAACCGCCCATCTGCCTGACGGTAAGTCACATTCCGCATGTCAGGATCGTCATGTCGAACCCCATAGGTTTCGAGTTCGGCAAACAGCTCACGAGAGCGATCGGCATCGAGGCGCTCGACCCGCGTTCCGCAATGGGTCGTCACAATGCGCAATCTGTTTGGGTCCACTTCCAGCAAGCGCGGGACAAAACTGCAACCGCGCGATTCGAGGTAACGCAGCACATGTACTTCATTCTCAAAACGTTTTGACGCGTCGGGACCATGGTAGGTTTTAAACACCCGTCCATCGAAGCTCACCTGAACCGTCGATCGAAGCGTGTCCTTGACCTTCAACATTCCGTTGAGGTTGCCACGGAGAACGATCTCGTTCAACTATTGGACAGCCTCGGATTACTTTCGACCACCCTGACCAAAATCCAACAGTCTCTTTTTGAGCATTTCCATTCAGCGTTCCAGAAAATTTCATTCATACCAGCTTTTTCCCGGGTCAAAAACAACTTCTGGACAGCTGGCATTACGGTTGCTAAATGACGCGCTCCTTAAAGTTCAACGATCGAACTGGCGGGAGAGACGCCCGGCCTAAAAACCGAAAGCTCCGCTTTTTTGAGAAACTATGCCTAAATACAAACTTGAATACATCTGGCTCGACGGTTACGAACCCGTCGCGAACCTCCGCGGAAAAACCCAAATCAAAGAATTCTCCAGCTTTCCAAAACTGGAAGAGCTGCCGATGTGGGGATTCGACGGGAGTTCGACCCGCCAGGCCGAAGGTCACAGCTCGGACTGCATGCTGAAGCCCGTCGCGGTCTTCCCGGATTCGACCAAGAAGAACGGCGCGCTGGTCATGTGCGAAGTCATGATGCCGGACGGCAAAACGCCGCATCGCACCAATTCCCGCGCCACGATTCTGGACGACCCGGATGCCTGGTTCGGGTTCGAACAGGAATACTTCCTGTACAAGGACGGAGCTCCTCTCGGTTTCCCGAAGGGCGGTGGCTTCCCGCCTCCTCAGGGCAAGTACTACACCGGTGTCGGCTACGACGCGGTAGGAGATATCGCCCGTGAGATCGTGGACACCCATCTCGATCTCTGCCTCGACGCCGGCATCAACCACGAAGGCATCAACGCTGAAGTGGCAAAGGGCCAATGGGAATTCCAGATTTTCGGCAAGGGCTCCCGGAGCGCCGCGGACCAAGTTTGGATCGCCCGCTACATCATGATGCGCCTCTGCGAGAAGTACGGCGTGGACGTCAACTGGCATTGCAAACCGCTCGGCATGGATGTCGACTGGAACGGATCGGGCATGCACTCCAACTTCTCGACCAAGCACATGCGCGAAGTGGGCGGGAAGCCTTACTTCGAAGCGCTCATGGCCGCCTTCGACAAGTACAAGAACGAGCACATCGCGGTCTACGGCCCGGACAACCATATGCGCCTGACCGGCCTGCACGAAACCCAATCGATCGATAAATTCAACTACGGTGTCGCCAATCGTGGCGCGTCAATCCGCGTTCCGCACAGTTTCGTGAACAACGGCTATCGCGGCTATCTTGAAGATCGCCGGCCGAATTCCCAGGGCGACCCCTACAAGATCGCCAGCCGAATTCTGCAGACGATCGCCACCGTTCCCCTCAAGTAACGCTGAGCGCCGCAGTCAGACGTTAAGAAATTCCCACGAGCCGCAGTCCGGGTTGCCCGGCTGCGGCTTTTCTTTTCGCGAGAGCCGAAACTCGCTTCAAGAACCGTTCGCCCGGCTAGACTACCGGCAGTTGCCACGGATCTCTGCGCGCGCGGTCGAGCATCCGATTGGCTTCCGGGTCGTTCACAAACTGCTCCGCGGCCGGATCCCATTTCAGCTTCCGGCCCAGGCGGATCATGAGGTTGGCCAGGTGGCAAATCGTGCTTACGCGATGGCCGATTTCCACTGGAAAGTATGGATCCTTGCGACTTCGGACGCATTTGAGGAAATCATCATGTTCCCCGGCGGGATTCGTATACAAGTGAAGTTCCTCCGGCCCGATCTTCGACTCCAGAATTCTGGGTGAACTGGCCTCGACCGGGGCTCGCCAGCCGGTATTTCCCACCCACCCATCCGTGCCGATGAACTTGATGCTCGGGTTCCCGGGCTTGCAGGTCATCACCACGCCATTGGCGTAGCGAAAGGTAACGTCGTAATCCTTGACCGTATTGTAAAGCCCGCCCGACCAATGCGTCCCCGTCCCCTCAATTTCCACCGGGCCGCTGTGCTCCGTGTTATTCGCCCACTGCGCCGTATCGAAAAGGTGCGCTCCCCAATCACAGATGATCCCGCCGGAGTAATCCCATATCCAACGAAAGTTGAAATGCACCCGATCCCGCGTGTAAGGCGCAAAAGGCGCGGGTCCAAGCCACATCTCGTAATCCAGTGTCTTGGGGACCGGCTGGGGCGTCGGATCACCGGGGCCCGCCGGCTGGCGCGGCAGGATCACTTCGATGCGTTGGAGCTTTCCGATTCGGCCATTCCGCACGAGTTCCGCCATGCGGTGATATTCCGGCACCGCCCGGTCTTCGGTGCTGGTTTGGAAAACCTTTTTATGCTTTCGGACGGCCCGTGAAAGAACTTTGCCCTCGTGAATGGTCAGCGTCGGCTTCTCGCATTGCACATCCTTGCCCGCCTGAATCGCCAGCAGGCTGATGATGGTGTGCCAATGGTCCGGCGTGGAGATCATCACGGCGTCAATATCTTTGCGCGCGAGAATCTCCCGAAAATCCCTGGCAGCCCCGCAGTCTTCGTTGCCGTAGCGCTCGTTGACCGTCTCTTTGGCTCGATACAAGCGGTTCTCATCCACGTCGCACACCGCCAGGACGCGCGCCGCGTCGTTCTTCAGGTAAAAAGACAGATTCCAGCCGGTGCCATGATCTCCGACTCCGATGAAACCGATGGTAATTTTCTTGCTCGGCGCATCAGCCCCGAGAACCCGGGCGGGAATAAACAGCGGGGCAATTCCGGTCGCCAGGGCAGCCGCTCCTGCGGACCCTTTGAGAAAATGCCGTCGATTCATCTGGGGTGTTTTCATGCGGTTCGAGGATTCGGCGTTATTCAACGGGCAAGGACGCCCGACAGGCAATAACAAACCGAATCGAGCATATTGGATCGAGCCAATCAATGGCCGAAAAGAGATTTTTCAATAGGACATTCCCGTGTGCTCCGAAGAAATTACCCCAATGCAAGATGATCCTTCGCCAGGCCGCAGCCGCTTTTATCCAAAGCCGGGCCGGCCCGCCTTGATCTATCTCCCCGGCCTCCATGGTGACTGGACTTTGTTCACGAGCTTCCGAACTCGAGCCAGCGAACTTTTCCAGGTGCTGGAACTGACCTATCCCCGCCGCCTGGATTGGAGCCTAAACGATTACGCGGACTTTGCGCTGCGCGAAGCCGCCGCCGCGCAAATCAGCTCAGGCTGGCTCCTGGCCGAATCGTACGGTTCACAGGTGGCCTGGCCACTGACCCAACGCGCCCGGGCTGCGGGCTTCCAGGTGGAAGGCGTTATTCTCGCGGGCGGATTCGCCCGATACCCGTTCCCCCCGCTGGCAGCGGGCGCGGAATTCCTCCTACGTTCACTGCCAACAGCCCGTTGGCAGGGCCTTTTCCGGGTCTATGCCGCCTACGGCAAATTCCGGCATCGACATGCCCCGGAAACCAGGGATTGCCTCCGCGAGTTTGTCGATCGGCGAACGCCGGAGGATCTCGCGGCGATGGCTCACCGCATCAGCCTGATCCGGCAAAACGATCCGGCCTTGATTATCCGCAGCCTCAATCTCCCAGTGTTTCTCCTGGCTGGTGCGATTGATCCGATCGTTTTTCCGCCGCCGGCTCTGGGCTGGCTCCGAAAGCACTGCCCGAGCTTCGCGGGCCAGCGAATCATCTGGCGCGCGGACCACAATGTTCTGGGCACAGAACCGGCTCAGGCTCTGGCGCAGATCCGTGAGTGGATTGAGCGCTCGACTGGAGACCGGCGGCCTCCGCTTGAACGAAAACGCCGGGGCAGCAGGCAAGCGCCGCCCCGGCGTTCGTGTGTTTTGCCGTAAGAGATTTTACTTAATGACTTGCTGCCACTGATTCTCCCGGGCCTGGCGGGCGGCTTTCAACGCCCCCTTGGCAACAAATTCCTTATAACGTTCGCCCACCAGTTTCACCTGCGGATTCTCGAAACCCTCCTCAGCCAACAGGCGCTGCAATTCCGCATCAATGCCCTTGATGCGGCTGCCGCCGCCGGTCAGGACAATATTCTGCAACAGCTCTTGCACGCTGTCGCCGGAAGCCCGCACCACGAGCGATTTTACCGCCTCAAAAATCCTTTGGAGCAATTCCGTGCAAGCGCCGGAGATTTGATCCGTAACGTCGAGTTTGCGCGCCTTGCCGCCAACCATCACGCTCACCACGACCGGGCCGGAAGGCTTGCCGACGAAAGAATGCTGTTCCTTCAGATTACGGATGGTCAGAGGCGAGATCTCGCAATCAGGATAGGTCTTCAAAATCGCTTCCCGGAAGAGCTCATCAACCTTGTCGCCAGCGAAAGCAAAGCTCACCTGATCATCGGCCGTCGGATAATACCCCTGCACCAGGCAGACATCCGTGGTTCCGCCGCCGATATCCACGAACAGGGAGTTGCGAACCGGGTCCACATAATTCTCCTCTTTCAGACGGGATTCATCGCGATAACCGAGCGCGGCCAAGAATGGCTCTGGAATGAGGATGACGCGGTCGAACAGCCCGTGCACGCAATTCCGCAGGTTCTCCCGGGCGGTGGCATCCGCATTGGCCGGCAGTCCCATGACCGCGCGGATTTCCGTGCCAGCGGGAACATCGATCAACGAGCGCAAATGCCGGGCGAAATCGCGGGCGGCGCCGAGATCCTGGACTACGCCGTCCACCATGGGCTGGACGAGGCGGAGGTGGAGGCGATGCTGCAGCGCTTCCTTGCCGAACAGCACGGAGGCGTCATCCGGCAGGAGTCCTTGCAGGATTCCTTCTTTCGCATATCCGACCACTGTGGGAAGGATCTCTTCCAGCAGCGTTTCGGCGCTGCCGGCGTAGGAGGCTTTCAGGCAGGACTTGTTGGTCCCCCAATCAAAGCCGACATGGAGAACCGTTTTTTCAGATGCTTTGCCCGGGGCAGGCGCGGACGCGCCGTTGGAAGCCTTGCGCGTTGGAGCAAGGATGCGGGGCTGTTCGAGGTTCACCTCAACGAGGCGGTTATTGGCGGTGGGAACGTGATTAATTACGGCATTCATACTCTGTCAGTTACGGGAGTTGATCACTGGCACACACTAGTGACGAACCGCGGGGAAGTCGCAGCGACTTTCTCTTCGGCCAAAACGAGGTCGATGATGCCCGGGATATCGTCGAACGCCACGCGCGCTTTGCCCGCGCCAACATTTCCGCCATGCCGAGCCGGCTTTTTTAGCCGCAAATCCTGCACCGCCGTTTCTTCCGAAAGAACCGAGCGGATCTCCTGGACGACTTGCGTGCAAATCTCCGGCATCCACTGCCTGTTCCATTGAGCGGCCAGCAACTCTTGCACAACCCAGGCGTCATCCACGCGCTTCTTTTCCACCTGAAACATTGCCTCCAGGCGGGACCTTTTGAGGTCCGAATTGGCGTCAATAGACTCCGACCAGTTCGAGATCGTGCGCGGGAGGTCGCTCTTGAGGATCAGCTCTGCTTCGACCCATTTCTTCTGTCGGCGAAACAAGCATAATTGCCTGAATTCACCCACCAACTTTTCCCAACGCTCTTCTGAAGTGCTCACGTTGCCTGCCGCCGGCGGAAAAAACTGCCAACGGTCAAGCCTTGCTCAGCACCAGCAATGCCAGATGAGGAATCCCCTTGTTTTAGGCGGTTTCCCTGAATGGCCCGACCGCCGGCGGATAAAATCTGCCGACTGGCTGGAAGATTCTTCCGGCCTTTCAGTCGGTATAGACGAAGAACTTGTACCAGCAAAAATTCCAGACCAATCCGGCGGAGACAGCCAGGACTTTGCAGGTATTCCGGGAGACGACTTCGTCGCTCGCCCGGCTCCCCAGCCCCACCCGATGCACGGCGAACAAAGCCGCGCGGACCGGCGCTTTCCAGAGATGCGTGGTGACGTGCAGCACCAAGTTCTGCAGGACAAACGCGGAGAACGCGGTCGTCGCCAGAAATCTTCCCGCGCGCCCCAGCCAGTCCTGGCCGGCTGGCTGGAAAACGATCAACCAGTTCGCCAGGAAGGACCAAGCCATGGCCAGAGCCACAGACACCAGGTTGGCCGGGATTCGGCCCCACCCAACGGCGGGCCGCGTCAACAGGTTGAACATGAGGAAGTCGATCACGGTCGTCGCCACCCCCACCGCGCAAAACAAAACAAACTGAATGGCCGGCAGCATGGTTCGAAAAACAAAATTGACCGCTGGCGCGATATTCCGAAACTATCGTGGTCTAGCCCAGAACCATTTTATGAAAAAACTTCAATCCAACAGAATCAACCGCAGGCAGTTCGTCCAGCGCGCTGGCTTGGGCGTGGCGCTTTTCAACATCCTTCCCAGCCGGATCGTGAACGGCGCGGAAGGACCAACCCCAAGCGCGAAACTAAATGTCGCGGGCATTGGCATCGGCAGCCGGGGCGGCGCGGACGTCGATGAAGTGGCCGGCCTTGGACATAACATCGTGGCGCTGTGCGATGTGGATGAGAATTACGCCGCCAAGGAGTTCGCGAAATACCCGAACGCCAAGCGCTTTACCGATTACCGCGCGATGCTCGACAAGATGGGCAACGAAATCGAAGGAGTAATCATCGGCACACCCGATCATACGCACGCTCTGATCGCCATGGAAGCGATGCGCCGTGGGAAGCATGTTTACTGCGAAAAGCCCCTCGCCCACTCCGTGGAAGAAGTCCGGAAGCTGGTCGCGGCCTCCCACCAATCCAAAGTGGTCTCCCAACTCGGGAACCAGGGCCATTCCAGCGATACCATCCGACGCCTCTGTGAGTGGGTTTGGGCCGGAGCCATCGGCCAGGTCCATACCATCCATGCTGGGTGTGACGCGTTCAAAAATGTTTATTGCCAGATCCCCAACCTCGGCAAGGAGATGGAGCACAAAGATATCCCAAAAGGCCTCGATTACGACCTTTGGCTTGGCCCGGTTGAATACCGGCCGTACTCCCCCCTCTGGGTGCCTTGGAACTGGCGCGGCTGGATGCATTTCGGCGGCGGGACGATCGGAGACTGGATCTGCCACGTGGTCGATCCCTCCTTCTGGGCTCTCGATCTCGGGGCGCCCAGCTCCGTGGTGGCCGAGGTGAAAAACTTCGACCCGGCGAAACAGGGCCAAACCTACCCGCCCGGCACGAAAATCACTTTTCAGTTCCCGGCGAAGAACCAGCGGGGTCCCGTGAAACTGGTCTGGTTCGACGGCAGTGAAACGATCCCCAAACCGGAAGGCTTCCCGAACGACGAAAAGGTGCCCGGAACGGGCGCAATCCTGCATGGGGACAAGGGAATGATCGTGCACGGCTCGCACGGCGGCGCCAATTGCCACCTGCTCCCGGAAGGTTTGATGGAGCAATATGCTGGCAAGAACGCCCCCGCCCAGAAGATCCCTCGTGTGAAGGGACATGCCTGGGATTGGATCGAAGCCATTCGCACCGGACGCCAGGCCGGATCCAACTTCGACTATGGCGGTCCTCTGACGGAAATTGCCCTCCTGGGCCTGATTGCCATCCGCTACCCGGGCGAGAAGCTCGAATGGGATGCGAGAGCGATGAAAATCACCAACCATGCCGAGGCCAGTGCCCACCTGAAATCAAAATACCGCTCCGGCTGGGCGGTTTAATTCTCCAAGCGGAGCAATTACCGCTGTCCGACAAGGCCGGCCTGCGCCGGCCTTCAGAACCAGCTGAGGTGGAGGCGCATCGGCGGCGCAACGAGACTAGCCGGTCTGGCAGGCGGAGGGTCTTGCGTCGCCGGGGCTCTGCAAATACGCCACTACACGGCGCACTGCTTCAGGGTGGGTGCTGGGTTCGTCATGATTCTTTTCCGATACCGCTTGACCGGAGCTTTCGATACGTATACTCCCTAAAGTAGTTGAGCGTTTTCCATGTTTGCGCAGGTTAAATCGCTGTTTTCGAACGATATCGGCATTGATCTCGGCACGGCCAATTCTTTGGTCTACGTGCGGGATCAAGGCATTGTCCTGCGTGAGCCTTCGGTCGTGGCAATTCAAGCGGGCACGACCAACGTCCTGGCCGTAGGTGAAGAAGCCAAACGGATGCTGGGCCGCACCCCGGGCAACATTGTAGCCATCCGGCCGATGAAGGACGGGGTGATCGCGGACTTCGAAATCACCGAAGCGATGCTTCGGCACTTCATTCAGAAAGTCCACAACCGCAAGCTGATAGCCCCACGAGTAGTCGTCGCCGTCCCCTCCGGAATCACGGAAGTGGAGAAGCGGGCGGTGAAAGACAGCGCAACGCACGCGGGGGCGCGCGAAGTCTATTTGATCGAACAGCCCATGGCTTCGGCCATCGGGGTGGGCCTGCCCGTTCATGAACCGGCGGGCAACATGATCGTCGATATCGGCGGTGGCACCTGCGAAATCGCGATTATCTCGTTGGCTGGCATCGTGTTCAGCCGGAGCTTGCGCGTGGGTGGGGACGAATTTGACGAAACGATCGTCGCGCACATGAAACGCGCGTACAATTTAATGATTGGCGAACGAACCGCGGAAGAAATCAAAATCCGCATTGGTTCAGCCTTCGCGCTGGAGCAGGAGTTGACAATGGAGGTCAAAGGGCGCGATTTGAGCGCAGGACTTCCAAAAACAATTACCATTCGTAGCGAGGAGATTCGGGAAGCTTTGAAGGAGCCGCTGACCAGCATTTTGGAGTCGGTCCGCATCACCTTGGAACGCTGCCCGCCAGAACTGAGCGCCGACTTGATTGAGCGCGGAATCGTAATGGCGGGGGGCGGGGCTTTGTTGCGCGGAATTGACCGGTTGGTCGCGGAGGAAACGGGATTGCCAGTGCATATCGCTGATGATCCACTGACCGCCGTGGCCGAAGGAACTGGCCGCGTTCTCCAGGAACTTTCCTTCCTGCGCCGGGTGGCCTCCTCCAGCAGAACCTAGTGCGTTGCCGATGGGAGGCCGTTGCACGGCTGCCCACCGTCGCGCCGGCTGATTCCCTCCGTTCGCCCGATAGAATGCGCCGGGTGAGTTCATGTTAAAGCGGCCCCACTTGATTGGGCTGGGAGCAGCGGTGGCATTGGCTCTGATTCTCCTGAATCTGCCAAGCGCCGCCACTTCGCGCCTCAAGCTGGCTTTGACCAGCCTGTACGTCCCGTTGTTCGGCCTGGCCAGTTCCGCCCAAAAATTAGGGGAAGCGGGAGGGATGCGGGCGATTCCCAAAGCCACGCTCATCGCAGAAGTGGAAAAGCTGCGCCGGGAAAACGAACAATTCCGCTTCGACGCGATGCAGCACCAGGAAACCGCCCGGGAAAATGACGTCTTGCGCGAGGCTGTCACCTGGCAAAAAAGGGTTCCTTGGAAACTTCGCCTCGCCCGGGTGATCAGCCGCGACCCCGCCAACTGGTGGCGCAGTCTGCAAATCGACCTCGGCAGCAATCAAGGCGTGACAAAAAACATGCCGGTAATCACTGCGGACGGCCTGGTCGGCCGGGTGCAGGAGACCGGCGCCAACCGATCGCGGGTGACTCTGCTGGGCGATCCGCAGTGCCATGTCTCAGCGGCGGTCGAAACCGGAAAGTTCGGCCGGGATATCGGCACGATTGGCGCCGGGGAATCCGCCGTTCTGGACGAATCGATGGTGGAACTCAATTACCTGCCGCGCGGCAGCCAGGCGATACCCGGGCAGAAGGTCTTCACCAGCGGGCTCGGAACCTTTCCGAAAGGAATTCCGATAGGAGTCATCACGGAAACCAACAGCGTGTCCTACGGACTTTATCAACAAGCCAGAGTAAAACTCTCCGCCAACCTGCGGGAACTTGAGGAGGTATGGGTTTTGTTCCCATGAGCCGCGAACTCCCTTCAACCAATTGGGTGGCCCTGACTGTGTTCGTCGCGACGGGCTACGCGGTGGCGTTCGCGGAAGGGCGCGTGACAACCTTGCGCGACTTGACCGGCGCCCAGGTGGACCTGCTTCCAGGACTGATGGTCTACGCGGCCATGGCTTACCGGATGGAAGTGGTGCTGGGCTGCGCTTTCCTCTTTGGCCTGCTCTATGACTCGCTGTCCGCCAACGTGCTCGGCACAAGTTTCATTGCGCTGTCCGTCATCGGGCTGGCCGCTTCCCGCTTTCGCGAGTTGCTCCTCTCCGATCAGTTCATCACGCATTGGATTCTTGGAGTCATCGGAAGCGCGCTCGCTCCGGTCTTGTCGCTGGTGGTCCTCAATCTGGAGGGAATGCCGCCCCTTTTGGGCCTCAGTTCACTGTGGCAATGGGCCATCATGATCGCTGGCGGCGGATTGATGACGCCGGTTTGGTTCAAACTTTTCAACCAACTCGACGACGCTTCTCGTTTCAAGGAAATGCCCGAATCCGCCTTTCGCACGGATCGTCAAATCGCCCGAGGCAAACGATAAATGCTGTTTGTTGACCAAGTCAGACGCGGAGATGCCAGATTGCGGACGCTGGCGATCCTCTTCGTTTGCGGCTTCGCCGTGCTGCTGAGCGGACTGTGGTATGTGCAGATCGTTTCCCGGCAAAAGTACGAAGCCAGCCTGAAAATCCAGTCGTTTCGCACCGTCCGCGTTCCGGCGGCGCGCGGGCGCATCCTGGATCGCAATGGCCAGGTGCTGGCGGACAACCAGCCTCGCTACAACATCAATCTCTTCCTGGAAGACATCCGCTCCCAGTTCACTTACGAATACACAAACAGCGTTTTGAAGGAGTTCATCGCCCAGCACCATCGCCGGCCCAAGGGCGAGGCGGAAAAGGGGGAACTGGCCCGAATTGCCCGCTACCGGGCTGCCAGCAATATTGTCTGGCAGGTCAGTTCGGCGGTGCTGCCTCTGCCGCTCGTGCTGATGCCGGCCGCTTTCGAGAAGCACTACGCGGAAAAGCGTGCCATTCCCCTGCCCATCGTAACTGATCTTACGCCGCAGCAGATGGCGCTCTTCATGGAGCGGACCTGGGAACTGCCGGGCATTGAATTGGAAGTCGAGCCTTACCGATTTTATCCTCACGGATCACTGGCCGCCCACGCCCTCGGTTACGTCCAACGTGAAAACAAAGAGGAGGATGTCGCGGGCGAAAACGAGATGAGTTTCCACTATCGCATGCCGGACTACGATGGGGTGACCGGCCTGGAAGGGGGCTTGAACCAGGAACTCCGGGGTGCGCCGGGGGCCAAGGCAATTCTCGTGAACAATGTCGGTTATCGCCAAAGCGAGGAGACCTGGCAGGACTCGATCCCCGGCAAAAATGTGCTCCTGACCCTTGATCTGGAAATCCAGAAGGCCGCGGAGCGCTCTCTGCTGATGTCCGGACCGGACACACGAGGAGCGGCGGTCGTCCTGGACTGCCGCACCGGCGACATCCTCGCCCTCGCTTCCGCTCCCTCGTTCGATCCGAATATGTTTGTCCGCCCCAGGGATTTCGGAACCAACGAGTGGGAGCGCCTGAATGACCAAATCCTCGCCCCCCAATACAATCGCGCGCTGCAGGGCGCCTACCACCCGGGCTCCATCTTCAAAATCATCGTGGCTCTCGCCGGATTCGAAGCCGGGATCATTAACCCGTCCGACACGATCACGGTCCCGCCGGACCAGAAGTACTGGATCGGACGCCGCTCCATCAAAGATACCGCCAAACCGGGCGTGTACGACTTCAAGGAAGCCTTCAAGCATTCGTGCAACTGCTACTTCATCGACTATGGCCTTCGCCTCGGAGTCGACCGCATCATTGAAATGGGCGCCCGCTTCAACTTGGGCGAGAAAACCGGGGTTGTTCAGCCCGCGCTCGAACAAAAGGGTTACTTCCCCTCGGTGGGCAAACGGGTCAAAAGCGATGGGGACCGATGGACGGACGGAGACACGGCCAACCTCTCCATCGGCCAGGGCGAGATCATGGTCACGCCACTCCAAATGGCCCTGATGACTGCGGCCGTGGCCAACGGAGGCAAGCTTTTGAAACCGCGCCTGGTGGTCGAATTGGAGGACCAACGCTCCACCCGGCGGATTGAAACGATGCCCCCGGCGCAGATCGAACGCGAGATTCCGTTGAACGCTCGCGGGCTGAGCCTGGTGCGCAACGCGATGCTGGCCGACGTCGAGGAAGAGGGCGGCAGCGGCAAACCCGCCTTCCTTCCCGAAATGGGGATTTGCGGCAAAACGGGCACCGCGCAGGTGAAACGGGATGGCCGCATCGATCATATCACCTGGTTTGTCTCGTTCGCCCCGTTCCAGAACCCGCGTTACGCGGTGGTGGTGACCGTGGAAAGCGGCGTCTCGGGCGGCGGAACATGCGCGCCGAAAGCCAAAGAGATTTACAAAACGATCCAACGCCTCGACAACGAGCGGATGAAAAAGATGGCCGCAGAGTAAAAGCTGCCCCTCTGACACGCATGTACGAAGCTGACCTGACAAAAAAAGAGCCGAAAGTGGAGTGGCTGATGCTCGCTGCCATCACCGGCCTGATGGTCATCGGAATCGCGTTTATCTACAGCGCGTCGACCGCCAGCGATCCGAACAGCAATTTCTGGCTGAAGCAGGCAATCGCCTACGGCCTCGGGATCGTGCTGGCAGCCGGCCTCTGCTGCTTCCGTTACGAGAGCATCTCGCGGTTCGCGGTCGTCGGGTACTGGATCTCCATCCTGCTCCTTTTCGCGGTCATGGCTTTCGGAACCTCGCGGCTGGGCGCCAAGCGATGGATCGACCTGGGGTTTTTCCAGTTCCAACCGTCGGAATTCGCCAAACTCGCCTTCATCTTCATGCAGGCGAGCTTCCTGAGCCGGCCCAAAGAGGAACTTCGTGAGGGCAGGCTGTTTATCACCGCACTTTTAATGACAGCTCTCCCTTTTGTAATTATACTGAAAGAACCAGATCTGGGATCGGCACTCGTGCTGTTCCCAATTGGGCTGGCGATGATGTTTGTAGCTGGAGTGCCGACAAAGTTCATCCTGCGCTTCGGCGCGGGAATCGGAGTGCTTGTCGTCCTGCTCCTGGTGGACATCCTTTTCGCCCCCCCAAACTGGCAGATCAAACTGGAAGAGTACCAGCGGCAGCGTCTGCTGGTCTATTTCGGGCAGGATTTTGCTCCGCGCAACGCCACTGAAGCGGAGCGGCAACAAGCCCGGCGTTTGCAGCGTGCAAAGAGCTACAACGTCGAGCAGGCGCTGATTTCCGTCGGATCAGGAGGACTGACCGGCAAAGGCTGGCGGCAAGGCACCCAGAATTCTCTGGGGTACCTGCCGCGGGCCGTGGCACATAACGATTTCATTTTCTCCGTCATAGCCGAGGAGAAAGGATTTCTAGGCAGCGTGATGGTCATCGGTTTGTATTCCGTGCTGATTTTCTGCGGAATCAAGATTGCCTACCAGGCCCGCGATCGTCTGGGCAAACTTCTGGCAGTTGGGGTCGTCACCATGCTCTTTAGTCACGTATTTATAAATATCGGCATGAACATACGCTTGATGCCTGTAACGGGTATTCCACTGCCGCTGCTGAGTTACGGCGGAACTTCAGTGCTCTGCTCGTTGATCGCGATAGGTATTTTGCAAAACGTCTATCTCTATCGACGATCTTACTGACCATGAGCGACAGAAATTTCTCCCGCCGCCGGAAAGGCCCCATGCGCTTCCGGCCCATGGGAGGCATCGGCGCCCCCAAGGCCGCCCAACCCAGAACCGACGCGGCAGCCCCGCCCGCCAGCGCCAACGACGAAGTTTTCGATACCCGTGAACACAATCGGGAAATCGATGAAGCGGAGAACCTGGCCGCCGGCCTGTCGGCCCATGAACCCGAACCGTCTCCGGAGGAGCATCACGACCATCCCCACGAGCACCCGGAAGATCACGACCACCTCCACGACGAAGACCACGACGAGCGTTTCAGCCCCGTGCCGGTGCCCGATGCCCGCCCGGAAGGGATCGTGGAGACCATCCGCGCCGCCGCGGATCGCATCGTAAAAAAGGTGCAGCGCCTGGTGAAGCCGGTAAAACGGATTCACAAGGAAGTAATCATCAATTCCGAATCGCTCGAAACGCGCGTGGCTGTTCTCGAAGACGGGACCCTGGAAGAATTCACCATTGAACGGACCACGGATGAACGGCTGGTGGGCAGCATTTTCAAAGGCAAGGTCAAGAACCTGGAGGACGGGCTGAAAGCCGCGTTCGTTGATATTGGCTTCGAGAAGAACGCCTTCCTGCACTATTGGGACATCGTCCCTGCGGTTTTCGACAGCGGGGTGGAAGTGGTCGAACGCGAAGGGCGCCGCCGCGAGAAACCCCGGATCACGCAAAAGGACATTCCCCGGCTGTACCCGCCCGGGAGTGAAATCATCATCCAGGTCACCAAAGGGCCAATCGGCACCAAAGGACCGCGCGTCACCACCAACCTGGCGCTGCCCGGCCGCTACCTCGTCCTTCTGCCCAACTCCGATCAGAGCGGCATCTCCCGCAAAATCGAGAGCCAGGAGGAGCGCCAGCGCCTCAAGAAGATCGTTCGTGAACTCAGCATTCCCGAAGGCATGGGCGTCATCATTCGGACGGTGGGCGAAGGCCAGCAGGCCCGTTACTTCGTTCGCGACCTTGCCCTCCTTCTCGACGAATGGCGGCTGATCCAGGAACGCATCAACAAGCAGCCCGCGGCCACTTGCGTCTTCCAGGAACCCGACCTGGTGGAACGCACCGTGCGGGACTTCCTGACCGAAGATGTGGAACGGATCGTGATCGACAACCCGAAGCAGTTCGATCGGATCAAGGAAATGATCAGCCGGATTTCGAAGCGCTCCGTATCCAAGGTGAAGATCTACGCGGAGCACCAGGCTATTTTCGACCGCTTCAACATCACCCGCCAGCTCGAGAAAGCCTTCACCCGCCAGGTGCACCTAAAGAGCGGAGGCTACATCGTCATCGACGAAACCGAGGCTTTGGTGGCGATCGACGTGAATACCGGCCGCCATAAGAGCAGCGCCAAGGACCAGGACTCGACGATCCTCAAGGTTAACCTCGAGGCGGCCGAAGAGATTGCCCGCCAGCTGCGCCTGCGGAACATGGGCGGGCTGATCGTGCTCGATTTCATCGACATGAAATCGCGCCGGGATCAGCAGCAGGTCTACAACAAGCTCAAAGAGGGGCTGCGGCGGGATCGGGCCAAGACCCATCTCCTGCCCATCTCTCAACTCGGCTTGATGGAGATGACCCGGCAGCGCCACTCCGAAAGCGTGCGGGCGGCGGTCTACGACGACTGTCCGTATTGCAAAGGCCGCGGCAAGGTCAAGAGTTCGCTCACCATGAGCGTTGAAATCCAGCGCAAACTTTCTGAAATCCTGCGACGCCGCCAGCGGGACGAATCCGATTTCCAACTGCGAATCGTGGTCAACCCCACCGTCCTCGAGCGCTTGCGCACCGAGGACGAGAAGTTGCTGATCGAGCTGGAAAAGCGCTACTTCGGCAAGCTCTCGTTCCGTTCGGAACCCGGGTTTCACGCCGAGCAGTTCAAGATCGTCAACGTGGCGACGAACGAAGAACTCGCCAGCGTCGACTCTTAATTAAGCGTCGTTTACGCGGCCTTCTTTTTGCGATAGCCGAGCACTCGAGCCGGCAGGAGCAGGACGGCCTTCAGCAGCGCAAAGACCGCTTCGAAGGTAATCCCGACGAGGCGGAACGGGAGCGAGATCACCCAGACCAGCGGGAAGATCAGCAGGGCAAAGAGCGCCAGCGGCCAGCAGAGAACAAACAGGATCCACCAGCCGATAAAAACCAGCATAAACTTCATCCTGCCTCCAAAAACACGGCAAGTTGGGATTAAGTTGCAACTTTTTCCGATCGGCGCGCTTATTCCCGCTCCGCGTCCTCAAACGCGAGGTAAATCGCCTTGAGATAGGCCGCCTCGGGAAAAGACGCGTGATGATCCGCTGGCTCCTGCGTCTGCTGAAGCACTCGATAGGGACGCCGGGTTCGATCGGCCGTTTGCCGGATCAGCTCAAAGAATTCCTCCGCACGAACGTGCCCGGAACAGGAGCAACAAACGGTGATCCCCCCGGGCCGGGTTCGTGCGAAGCCCGCGGCCGCGAGAGACTGGTACGCCTTGAGCGCTGCTGGCCGGTCCGCCTGCCGCTTCGCGAGGGAGGGAGGATCCAAAACCACGAGATCGAAGGCGGAGGGAGCTTCCCGTTCGAACCATTGGAAGACGTCGGCTTGAATCAGCCGATGTTCGCACCCGCCAACCAAGGCCTGGTTCCGGGCGAAATTCCGGCGTGAACTCTCGAGGGCGTGTTCACTGATATCGAGATCAGTGACCGACCGCGCCCCGGCCCGCGCCGCGTAGAGAGAAAAGCCCCCGGAGAAGCTGAAGGCATTCAACACTCGCCGGCCCTGCGCCAGGTTCCCCACGAGGCGGCGATTCTCCCGTTGATCGAGAAAAAAACCCGTTTTCTGGCCGCGAATTACATCCGCTTCAAACGTCAGGCCGCTCTCCAGAAAGAGAACGGGCTCGGCGGGAGGCGTCCCGATCAAGGCCTGGCCGTCGATCCAGCCGAATTCCCGAGCGCCTGCCTGAATGTTTCGGCTGAGCCGCAGGATGAGCACGGACGGCGCAAGTTCTTCCCGGATCAGGTCCGCCATTTCCGCCAGCCGCCCAAACCAAATCCCTGAGTAGAGCTTCAAGACGAGGGCGTCGCCATAGCTGTCCAGGACCAACGCGGGAAAGCCATCACTCTCACCGTTCACCCGCCGCCCTCCATTCGTCCCGGCGTCGAAAAGGCCGTCACGCCGTTTGATCGCCTCCCGCAAACGGTCCCGCCACCACTCCCGGGAAATGGCCGCCGGTTTGCCCCGATGAATGATCCGCACGCGAATAGGAGATCCAGAATCGTAAAGGCCGACGGCCAGGAACTGATCCCGGCGATCAAAGATCACAGCCAATTCTCCGGACTCACCTTCCCGGTTCTGCTCGCGAATGCTCTCGGCAAAAATCCACGGGTGGCCGCTTCGAACCTGGGCTTCGACAGCCGGCCGCAAACGAAGATGAAGCCGGCCCGGTTTAGTTTTCAGGCAGGAAGTTCGAAGCAACGAAGTGAATAGCCTGCCGGGTGTCGCTGATTACGTTCTGCAATTCCTTCTGCAGCGGCTCATCCAGCTTTGTGGTCCAGGATTCCACCTGGGCCACCGACAACTCCGGGAGTTTCACGGTCGTGCTTTGAAAGGCGATCTCGGCGGCTGGCCGGGAAGGGCGCTGCCAGTAAACGCGGCTCGCCACGACCGCCGCGCAAACCGCGGCGACTGCAACAAGGAAACGCCCCCAAGGCGATCGCTGGAACCGGCGGCGGGCGCTAAACTCGGGCCGGGCAGGCAGGCTCTCCATGACTCGATCCGTAAAGCCTGGCGAAACGCTGAACCGTGGTCGCTCGGCTGACAACCGGGCTTCCAGCGAGGCTCCGAAATTCTTCTCAGTTCGCTGTTTCACAATTCCCCTTTAAAATACAATTTCTTCTGGTCTGGCGCAAGCCGCCCCGATCCTACTGGCCGCAGCGGTTTCCGGGCCGCCGTTCTCTTTTCGCCGATTCCATCTCATGTGAACTTCGCCAGCCGGCATTTTTTTGCCAAAGCCGTACGCGCGCGGTGCAGGTTGACTCGAACCGTCACGGCGTTGCCTCCGGTGATCCGCGCAATTTCCTTTAAGGAAAACCCTTCCCCGTAAAACAGCCACAAGACCTCGAACAGCGCCGGCTTCAACGTCCGGGCGATCGCCCAAAGGCTGCCCACTTCCTCCGCATCGACGCGCGCTTCGGGCGCCGGCAGAACCTCCTCCAGTTCTTCGATCGGCTGATTCGGCTTGCGGCGGCGCAAATGGCTGAACGCGGTATTTTTCGCGATTGCGTAGAGCCAGGTCGTAAACCGCGCGCGCCGATCAAACGAGGGCAGATGCCGGTAAGCCTTGATGAAGGTCTCCTGCGCGATGTCCTCGGCGTCCTGCGAGTTGCCGACCAACTGCACCAGGTAAGTGAAAAGGCGGTCCTTGCATTGCTCGACAATCTTTTCAAACGAAAGGAGGCAACCCGCCCGCGCTTGATCGGCGAGTTGCTCCAGCGATTCCAGGCCCTGCTCCGCTTCCAAGATCACGACCTCAAATCTTTCTACTTCTTCTCGCCGGCCTGCAGTTCCTTGCTGGGCGGCTGCTCATCCTGGACCGCCTCTTTATCCTCGGGCTTCGCGTCCTGGTGTTTCTTGCGCTTGGCCTTGGCTTTAGTCTTTGCGGGTTGGCGCGCCTGTTCGTGGTGGGCGGAACCTTCTTTAATCTTCTCGATCGTCTTCTCCGCCGGATACTCAAGGCTCACTGTCACGCTTCGTCCCTCGGAGCTGATCCGGGTTCCGCTGGCCAGCTGGGTAATGTCCTGGTCCTGCTGGCTGAGGCTGACCAACGCCGTGATGCCCTGCAGCACTTGCTGGATCTTGGTCGTGGCGACTTCATCCTTTCCTTGAAAAACCAGATTCAGAAACACGTTCTTGTCCCGCTCGCCCAGGCAAAGGCGCCCGCCCGTGGCTTCCCGGATGATCTGAGCCTGGGCCGGCAGCGTCGTTCGCCCGAGGAAACCGTCGGCCACGGCCACGGAGAGAAAGCTCCGTGGGGGATCCCGAAAGTCCTGAAAGCCACTGCCCCCCTTGGCGAGGCTCTCCCCTTTGCCCAGAAGCAGCTGCTGGGCTTTTTCGATTTGATCCCTGGACTTGGCCACTACCAGGGTGTTCTGGAAGGGGACGAAGAAGACCGATTTGCTGAAATTGTAGAGCGGATAGGGGCTCTTCTCTTCAAGCGCAAACGGCGAGTTCGTCCCGGCGGACAACAGAAACATGCCCGCCACGGTATCCAGATCCTTCTTGGGATCGGCCGTGGTCGACACCATCAGAACGCCGCCGTCCGTGCCGTTGTCCACGGAAGACCCGTAGGCCGTGATCGAAGTGAGGTTCGATACATTCATCGACAGGTTGGCATTCTTTAGCGGCTCCATATTCTCGAGCATCGGCTTGAACATCTGATCGATCAGGTAGTTGCCCACGGTGCTGTTTCGCATCCCCTCCACATCCAGATGCACGATCCACTTGGCGTCACTGGCGATGCGCGCCTTTTCCAGCGGCCCCGCAACCGCGGTGAGTGAAATGGCGGCCAGGCCGCTGCTTACTGCTAAAGTCTGAATCCACATAAACATTGTTCTTGTTCTGCCTGTAGGTCGCGTTTCACCACGGGAATGTTGCAAATTTTGCGAAAGATTTCACGGGCCAGTTGATCCCTGGCCGTTTCCCGCGGTCTGCCGCGCCCCGGAAATCCCGATTTGCTTGCTCCGCCGGGTGAAAGCGTGCTAAGCACCAGCAAATGAAAAAATCTCTTTTAGCCGCATTGGCTTTGCTTTTTACGGTTGCTGCCGTTCGAGCAGCGGACAAGGACGAAGGCTTCGTCACGATCATGGATGGAAAAACCTTCAACGGATGGAAAATGGGTGATGCGGACGCCCATTCCTGGAAGGTCGAAGACGGCGCGTTTGTCGCGCAAGGATCTCGCTCGCATCTCTTCTATGTCGGAGATGAAAAGCCGTTCAAAGACTTTGAGCTGAAAGTGGATGTGATGACTGCCCCGGGCTCGAACGGCGGGATTTATTTCCACACCAAATTCCAGGAAAGCAGCTGGCCGACCAATGGCTTCGAATGCCAGGTGAACGTGACTCACACCGACTGGATCAAAACCGGCAGCCTCTACGGCATCGTAAACACTGGCGTCACCCCGGCTCAGGACAACAAATGGTGGACCCAGCATATCATCGTCAAAGGCAACAAAGTGACGGTGAAGATTGAAGGACAAACCGTGCTGGAATATGACGAACCGCCAGGCGCGCAACCCGGCAAAGAGTTCGCCCGCAAACTGGCGGAAGGAACTTTCGCTCTCCAGGCTCATGATCCCAAGAGCATCGTCCGCTACAAGAACGTGCGGGTAAAACGCCTGTAAGCCAGTCGGCCTTTTCAGATTCTTTCCGCAGCCCGGGCCGTCGCCCGGGCTTTTTATTTCCACCACCTTCGTCCCACCCAAGTCGCCCAAGTCATTCCACCTTTACCACCCCTGCCCCGCGCGATAAACTAACACGGTGAAGCCCATCCGCCATCTCTCGCATCCCGCTGGCTTTCCTGCGGGCTTTTCCCGGCGGCATCTGCTGAAAGTGGGGGGACTTGGATTGCTGGGGCTTACTCTGCCCAAATTGCTCCAGGCCCAGGAAGCGGCCAATCGCCCGAAGGCCCGGGCCAAGTCGGTAATTTTTCTCTTTCAGTTCGGGGGGCCGAGCCACATCGACATGTTCGATCGGAAGCCGAACGCGCCCGAAGGAATCCGCGGTCCGCTCAAAGGAATCCCCAGCGCCCTGCCCGGCGTGCACGTCTGCGAGGGGCTGCCTCGCGTGGGGAAAGTGCTGGATAAAGTGACGCTTATTCGCAGCGTCCACCACACCATGCGGAACCACAATTCCGCCTCCTACTATGCCCTCACCGGACATGCGCCCCCGGTGGATGACATCCGGCTGCGGGACACGCTCGAACTGTACCCGGCCTACGCCAGCGTGGTCGACAAGCTCGCGCCCAATGCCACCGAGATGCCGACCGCTATTTCCTACCCCTACGTGATTCGCGACGGCGCTGTCACTCCCGGCCAGCATGCCAGCTTCCTCGGCAAAGTGCATGATCCCTTCCTGGTCACTCAGGATCCCAACGCCCCCGACTTCCGGCTGCCCGAACTCAGTCTCCCCGCCAGTGTTTCCTACGAGAGGCTCACCGCCCGGCGGGAACTCCAGAAAATGATCGATGCGCAGTCCCGCCTTCTGGACTACTCCAGCGCCGCCAAAGGGATGGATGCCTATTACGACAAGGCCCTCGAAATGCTCCATTCCGAAAAGCTCCGCACGGCCTTCGATCTCGGCGCCGAACCAGCAGCCGTGCGGGAAAAGTACGGCCGGACGAGTTACGGTCAAAGCCTGATCCTCGCGCGGCGCCTGGTGGAAGCGGGCACGAAATTTGTCACCGTTTATTTTTCGGGCAATATCGGCGGCCAAAGCACGACCGAAGGCGGCTGGGATACCCACGGCTTCAACAACACCCGGATGTACCCGATCATCGAGAAGTATCACCTGCCCATTACCGACCAGACCCTGCCGGTGTTTCTGGAAGATCTTGATGAGCGCGGCCTGCTTGATTCGACCCTCGTGGTCTGGATGGGTGAGTTCGGACGCACTCCAAAAATCAATGAAAACGCCAGCCGGGATCACTGGCCCGACTGCTACACCGTCTTGCTCGCGGGCGGTGGCGTGAAACGCGGATTTATCTACGGTGCTTCAGATAAAAACGGCGCCTACCCCGCGGAAAACCCGGTGCGGCCGGACGACCTCGCAGCCACCATGTTTTACGCGCTCGGCATCGATCCCCACACCCACGTCTACGGCGTCGGCAATCGTCCGGTGCTGATCGCCGAGGGAAACCCGATCATGGATGTCTTCGCGTGAGGTTTCGGCTGTTTTTGATGGTCGCGCTGGCGCTGGCAGCGCCAAGCCAGGGCTCGCCCAGCATTACGAGCCTTGTGCCTCGGGCGGTCACGCCGGGCAAACGAACGACTCTGACGTTTTCCGGCCACGGTTTGGACACCATCAGCAATCTCTGGACTTCGTTCGGCGGCACAGCGCGGCGCCTCCTTCGCTCCGACAAAGATCAGGCCGTTTTTGAGGTGAGCTGTCCAGCCGAGGCGACCGGCGTTCAAGCCCTGCAATTGGCAGGCCCGCAAGGCGCGACTGATTTTCAACTGGTGCTGGTCGATCCATTGCCCTCCTTGATCCCGCACGAGGACAACCGGTCGACGAATCGAGCGCTGCGGCTGTCGCCGCCCGCCGCCGTGGAAAGCTCGGTCCACCCCGAACAAGCCGATTACTATGTTTTCAGCGCCCGCGCGGGCGAATCCTTTTCCATTGAGGCGATTGCTCATCGCAGCGGCTCGGACATGGACCCGGTCGTGCAGGTGCTCGATGCCCAAGGACGTGAAGTCGCGTTTTGTGACGACGGCCCCGGCATTTGGAAGGATGCGCGTTTTCTGTTTTCAGCGCCTTGCGCGGGCGATTTCCGCCTGGCCGTCCACGATGCGGGATATGGTGGCGGTGGGAACTACCACTACCGCTTGCGCGTCACCCACTACCCGCTCGCCTGGTACTCATTTCCACTCATCGACCCTGAGAATAAAGGCCCCTCCGCGGAAATGATCGGGAGCGCGGATAGGCCCTCCGCCGCTAGCGATGAAACGCGGTCGCCCGCCGACCCGCCGCGCGGTCCTTCCCTGGGCGCCTGGCCATCGATCGGCGAAATGGAACCCAACGACGCCGCGGCTCAGGCGCAAACCGCATTCATCCCCTCGATCATCAACGGCAAGATTCATCGCCCCGGCGATGTGGATCTATTTCGGTTCTCCGTCGAAAAGGACCAGAAGCTGATCTTCCAGAGCCAGACCCGCTCGCTCGGCTCCCCGTGCGATCTGGTGCTCACCCTCAAAGACCCGGACGGCAAAGCGCGGGCGCAAAGCGATCCAAACCTCCCCACTGACGCCGCCGTGACCAATCGGTTCACGGCCGCCGGAACCTGCCTCCTAGAAATTCGCGAGCTGAGCGGAAACAGCTTGGTCCCCTACCGGATCAAGGTGCAACCGTTCGAGCCCGGAGTGGGCCTTAATGCCGCGGAAAACCGGCTCGAGGGCCGCCCGGGCGAAAGTGTGACCGTTCACGCCGCCCTGACTCGGTTTGAGTATGACGGGGAACTGCAGGCGGAGGTAGAGCCAAAAATATCGGGAATAACGGTCGAAGAGATCAAAGTCGGAAGCAAAAGGAACGAGGTTGCGATAACGATAAAGCTCGCTTCCGATATCCAGAGTGGCAGCTTCCATCACTTCAAACTCCGAATCTCATCCCCCAAAACCAGCCTGGCGCGCTTCGTGGAGACGAGTGCAGCCCTCAAGAAGAGCTTTCCATTGATTCTGCACCCCCCGCCTGCCTTGGAAGGACTTTTCAGCCTGACGGTTCTGAGCCCGAACTGAGGGACTGCCCGCTCAAGGCCCATAGCCAGCTGATTTTGTTCAACTTAGCCCGAATCCAGCCGATGAGTAAGGTCGATGGGTAGCGCGCTAACCGCTAACGAAGAGGCTCAATTGTTGCAAACAATTGAGATGTTCGAGGTTATCACGCAAAGCCAGCCCATGGACTATCAGTCCCTGGAGATTCTCAAGGAGGCTTATTTCAAGCTCGGCCGCCAGCCCGACGTGATCAACACCTCCAAGCGAATCGCTGAAGCCTACGTGCAATTGGGCCAGCTCTCCTCAGCGATTCTGGAGTATGAAGGGGTTCTCCAGCACCGTCCCGACGATCCGGATGTGCGCAAGGCGCTGCACGACATCGAGACCCGGGCCAACAGCTTTTCCGTTCCAGACGTCAAACCGGCCAACAGCTTCGTCGAAAAGCAAAGCGCCGCGGCCGCGCTCAAGAACGCCGCCAAGGCTCCCGAAGCGGACCATCCGGAGGTTTTGGAGGATGGCAAACAACAGATGCAGCAGTTGTTTGTGGAAACGAAAACCATGACCTCCGGGGACTTCGACCAACTCTGGCCGAACGTCAATCCGCGCGAAGTCGTTCGACACCCGGTAGCGCCGTTCATCAACGCGTTGGATGAGCGCGGCATGGTCGCGATCGAGAAATCGTTGAAGCTGATCTGCGAGAAGACGCGCCTGCCCTACCTCCCGATCGAGAAGTACGACGTCGATGTGGAATTTGCCCGGACCTTCTCGAAGGAAACCTGCCTCCGCTGGTGCGTCCTGCCATTCGACCGGATGAGCAAGTCAATTCTCGTGGCCACAGCCAACCCTTTCAACAAGCAGGCGGAGCGCGAGATTTCCAAGCACAGCAAAACCAATATCATCTGGTACGTCTCTCCGCCGGCGGAATTGATGAAGATCCTGAAAAAGATTTTCCGGTAAACACGCATGCCGCCTATCAAGACATTTGGCGAACGGATCGCCGACGCGCTGGTCGAAGACGGCCTGCTTTCCCAAAGGCAGGTGGCGGAACTGCTTGAGCAACAGAAAAAGCAGGGCACCCGGCTGCTGAAGCTTCTCGTTGAAAAGAATTACATCAGCGAGATGGACATGGTCGTTTCCATGGGGCGCGTCCTCAATACGCCGCCGATCAATCTCGCCCGCATTTCGATTCCTCTCGACGTTTCCTCGCTGCTGCCCAAGGAAATCGCCCGGAACCACAAAGTTGTCCCGGTTTCCCGCCTCGACAACCGGCTCTTCCTCGCGATGGCCGATCCGCTGAACGTCCTCGCCCTGGACGACGTCCGGCGCATCACCAAACTCGACATTTCTCCCATGATCGCCTCCGAACGGGCGATCGTCGACAAGCTCAATAATCTCGACACGCGCACGAGCAGCATGGAGGAGATTATCGAGGCCCAAAAGCAGGTGGACCTCGAGGCCGATACGGATACCGACAAGGTCGAGCAGATCGTCGATATTTCCGAGGACCTTTCGGAACAGGAGATCAAGGACTCCACGCAGGAAGCGCCGGTCATCAAGCTGGCGAACTTGATCCTGGTGCAAGCGGTCAAAGATCGGGCGAGCGATATTCACATCGAACCGTTCGAGAAGACGGTGCGGCTCCGCTACCGCATTGACGGCTGTCTCGTCGACGCCACCCCGCCGCCCAAGAACATGCAGGTGCCGCTCATGTCGCGCCTGAAGATCATGAGCAACCTGAACATCGCGGAACGACGCCTGCCTCAGGACGGGCGCATTCGCGTGCGGGTCGCGGGCAAAGACATCGACCTGCGCGTCTCATTCCTGCCCACGGTGCATGGCGAGAAATGCGTGCTGCGCGTGCTCGATAAGGACAACCTTTCCGCCAGCATTGAAAAGCTGGGGATGGATGCCGACACGTTCCGCCGCTTCAAATCCGCGGTGGATGCCCCCCACGGGTTGCTTCTGGTCACAGGGCCGACCGGGTCCGGAAAAACGACGACTCTCTACTCGGCGCTCAACGAGCTCAACAATCCCGACTACAACATCGTCACGGTCGAGGACCCGGTCGAATTCCAGATCCCGGGCATCAATCAGGTGGCGGTGAACAAAGAGATCGGGCTCACTTTCGCCGCTGCTTTGCGGTCGATCCTCCGGCAAGACCCGGACATCGCGATGATCGGTGAAATTCGCGACTCGGAAACGGCCGAAATCGCCGTCGAGGCGGCACTCACCGGCCATCAAGTGCTGAGCACGATGCACTGTAATGACGCCGCCGGCGCCATTGCCCGCCTGGACGACATGGGCATCGCGCCGTTCCTGATTTCCTCCTCAGTCATCCTGGCTTGCGCCCAACGCCTCATGCGCCGGATCTGCCCGATGTGCAAGGAACCGGTCACCTACCCCGCCCGGATGTTTCAGGACCTCGGGATTGACCCCAAACTTTTCGACGGCGTGACGCTTTATCGCGGACGCGGCTGCGAACGCTGCAAAAACACCGGTTACCAGGGACGAACCGCCATCATCGAAGCGATGACGGTCACCGACGAGATCCGCAAAATGGTGATCGAACGCAAGAGCGCGATGGATATCGGCAGAATCTCCATTCAGCAAGGAATGAAAACTTTGCGCATGGTCGCTCTGGACAAAGTCCGCGAAGGCATCTCAACATTGGAGCAGGTTTTGGTTCTCACATCGAACCATTAACCGCCCGATGATTTCAGTTGAAGACGCCCTGGCCCGGGTCCTTGCAGACATCCGGCCCATTTGTTCGCCTCATGCGGCTCCACTGGGAGAAGCACTGGGCCGCTACGCCGCCGCACCCGTCACCGCTCTCGTTGATTTGCCCCCGTTCGACAATTCGGCGATGGACGGCTACGCCGTCCGATCGGAGGATCTCAAAGCCGCATTGCCCCAAAATCCACAAGTGCTGGCCTGCGCCAGCATCGTCGCCGCCGGGGATAAGCCGGACATCGCGGTCGCCCCGGGCGCCTGCGCTCGCATATTCACCGGATCGCCCCTGCCGCAAGGAGCTGATGCGGTGGTGATGCAAGAGGATGTCGAGGCCGACGGAACGCAGATCATTTTTCGGGAAGCGCCCAAACCCCTTGAGAATGTCCGCTTGCGCGGAGAAGACCTCCGAGCCGGAAGCTTGCTGGTCTCGCCGGGACAGAAGTTGACCCCGAATCGCCTGGCGCTGCTCGCGGCCTGCGGTCACCAAACCGCGCCGGTCTTCGCCGCGCCGAAAGTTGCTCTGCTGGGCGCCGGCAACGAGTTGCGGGAGCCCGGTGACGCCCTCGCCGCCGGTGAGATCTTTGAAAGCAACCGCGCAGCCATCAGCGGCTTCTTACAGGACATCGGCATTCCCAGCCGCCCACTGCCCATTGTCCGGGACGATCTGCCCGCAACCATCGCCGCTTTCGAAAATGCCTTCCAGGATGCCGACATTGTCATCTCGACCGGCGGCGTCTCCGTTGGCGATTTCGATTTCGTAAAGGAAGCGTTCGAAAAGGCAGGGGGCACAATCGCCCTTTGGCGGATCGCCATGCGCCCGGGCAAGCCATTCGTCTTCGGCCGCCACGGCTTGAAGTTCTTTTTCGGCCTGCCCGGCAACCCGGTTTCGGCGATCGTCACTTTTCTGGTGCTCGTCCGGCCCGCGCTTCTGAAAATGCTGGGAGCGACCCAGGTTGCCCTGCCCCAACTGCCAGCCGTTCTGGAGGATCGCGTCGTCAACGCCGCGGATCGGAGACATTTCCTTCGCGTTCGCTGGCAAAAGGGGAAAGCCAGCGTCGCCGGCCCCCAAAAATCCCACATGCTCGCCTCGCTCGGATCCGCGAATGGTTTGCTTGATGTGCCGGCCGGAGTCACGCTGGAACCGGGAACCCCTGTCACCGTGTCGCTCTGGTCCCTGCCTGAAGACCAGGACTGAGAGCCGCGCTCAGGAATCGAGCCCCAACTTCCGACGCCCATCGTCGGTCAACTGGTTGGAACTCCAGCCCGGCTCCCAGGTTTGCTCCACCACCACCTCTCGAACCCCGGGCAATTTCATCAGTCGTTCACGCACCGGAACGGACAGCGTGGGATGGACCGATATCGAACCGTGTGTGAAATAGTTCAGCCGGGGCCGGCCTCGATGCGGCATCGTCATGACGACCGTCACCACATCGGCTCGCACGCGGATGTCCTGCACCAGCCCAAGATCCACCACATTAATGTCCGCTGCATACAGCTGCGCATCCTTGCAATCACGCAAGGCATCCCAGATCACCCGCTTCGAAATCGGGCTGTCGGCCGCTTCACCCGGACGGGCGAGTCGACCGGCACATTCACGAGCCTCGGCCCCTTCGAGGCCCGTTGCTCCGGCAGCCGCCAGCGGATGAGTGAGGCGGCGACGCAGTCCTTCAATCGCGCCCGGCCCGTCCGCCGCCGTAAAAGGCTGAGTGACGTATGCATTCCTCTCATACAGAACCGCGCCGGCCGGGACATGTTTCACCGGGAGTGGATACCGGCTCCAAAGCTGCCCGTGCCATCGATAGGCCAGAGTGGGGGCGCCCGAATGCTTCAACTCCGGCAAACCTTCCGCGCGATGTTCGAGAAAAAGCGCGATAAACGCGTCCTGGCTCACCCGGTTGAAAAACCCCGCGCCCCACAACCGATCTTTATCGTCCGCGGGCACTTCGCCCATGCGCACCTTCCCGTCCGCCCCGATCCAAAGGCTGTCCGTAAATGAATTGCCCGAGAACACCCATTCATCATCCCGCATCGCTTCGGCCTCGAAATCCTTCAACGCTTCCATGCGCGCCGTCTTTTGAAACCACGGGAGCCCGGAGTAAAAGCGGTATTCGATCTCGATGTTCAGCCGGCTCGGCGAAAACAATGGATGCACCGGGGAATAGGGAAATCCCCAGCGGCGCACAATCGTGCAGAGCGGGCCCCGCACCACTTCGTAGTCTGGACAGGCCTCCCAATAGGTGATTCGCAGTTTCTGGAACCCGCCCGCGTCCACGTAATCATGAGCCCAATCGATTCCGGGCGGTTCCCCATGCCCCTCGCCTCCCGAGAAAAGTTCCAGCCCGTGCTCCCGTTTCAGGGTGAGCCGTTCCAACTGGCCCATCTGTCGCGACAACGACGCCTTGAAATAGCGGTTTTCAATGTCGAGCCCAAACCCCTCCCCGGTCGTGGCCAGATCGGTCGGGTAATCGGGCAATTCCGCATCCGGATTTCCGCAAAACACGAGGAACAATTGCCGCTGGCGAGCCCGGGCCTCCGTCATGAAGAGCACCCGGCAGCGACGCTCGTTCCCGCGTTGAACTTCATCGAACACCTGGGAACGGACTTCCCGCAAAGTTCCTTGCTCAACTCGGGCGAGGCGCAGTTCCCGCCGCAGACACCCGGCCTGCTCTTTCAAAAAGCTCAGCGCCACTTCCACTGGTTCCGCCGGCCGGTCTTCGCCCGCCGTCTCTTCGATCGCCAGCACTTTGTAGAACTTCCAACCTTGCGCCCACCGCTTCCAGGGAAGCGGCAATTCCTCCACCAACCCATGCTGGCCAGCCGGCATCAACGGGCCTGGGAGGCTCTCCTCTTCCGCCTGCGCCTGAACCGCAGTCGTCCGGATGGAATGCGCGAGCGCCCGCGCCTGGCGAAAATCTTTCTTCTGCCATGCCGCCTCCAGGAGCCTCACCTTCTCCTCCAAGCGGTCCGTGCGAGTCCAGTAACCCGTCCGATTCTTTGCTTGAGCCGCGCCGCCAGGCGCGCTTGCGGCATCAACCGCCCGCGCGCGCATCCAGCCGAACCCGCCCAAGGCCCAGGTCAAAAAGCCGGTCAGTCCGGAGCCAAGGAACACGCGCCGTCTGCTGGTGAGAAATCTCTGGGAACCGGATGATTCTTTGGGTCGCATGGTCGCTCCGCGCAGTTGCATCCCGCGGGGCAGCTGGCGCGGGGATGTCCTTGCGTTTTATGTCACAACGCGGCGGCCTTTCAAGCGGAACCACGTTGCAACTTCCGTCTCCGGCGAACGGCCCGCTCTAGAACTTGCGCTGCGGAAACGGCAGGGTGAAAGGAGCCGGCGAAAAAGCCGGAGTTTGGGTATTTTGCGCGGGCGTCAGGCCGGGAGCCAGCGTCGGACCTTTGTTCACCGTCCCGCCAAAGCCAAAGCCCTCGCTGGAAGCCCGGCCGTCAAAAGCCGGTCTCGCGCCAAACGAAGCGCCCCCATCCGTGAAGGTCACGCTCGTCCCGGAGCCCGCGCCGGGCCTGATCGCGCCCACCGCGGCATCCGAACGCTTTCCACCCGAGCTCAGATCCAGCCGGCCGATGTCCGCCGCGGGAGAAAGAGCATCGATCTTCCCCACGCCCGAACCGGATCCAAGCCGCGTCTGCAAGATCTGGTCAAACTCCTTCTCGTGCGCGACTTGCTGTTGCCGGATCTCCTCCTTGTCCGGCAAATTGCCTCCGGACTTCCCGGGACCGAATGGAATCTCCACCACGGATTGCTTGTCCAGCTTGGAGTCCAGCGGCGAGGCCGAGAAAGCGTCTTTCGGGCCGTCTTTAAAAATCGGAGTTTCAAACTGGCTTTTCGGCCGCGAAAAGATCGAGTCCTTCTCGCTCTTGGAATCAGCCTCATCGCGATCGCCGAAAAGCGACTCGCGCTTGTTTTCGCGCTCGGTCGATCGGTCCGATGCTTTCTCCTCGTTATCCTTCCGGGTGCCTTCTTTGGTTCGCTGGTTCTGGTTTTTCTCCTCCAGGAATTTTTGCACCAGCGACTTGTCCTCCTTCGAGTTCATCCATTGATTCTCGTACAGGCCGGTTCCCTTTTCCCCCTTCATGAACTGCTCTGTCTTGGTGTCAAAGTGTTCCTCGTAGGGATTGGCGTAAATCCAGTTCTTCTTCTTGTCCATGCTCTCGCGCAATTTGCGATCGGAGAGCGGAGAATTATCGATGGCGGGAGGCGTGACGAAGCCCCCTTCCAGGTTGGGCTTTTCCGGTTCGGTCCGAAGGCTGCGGGAATCATCCAGCGGCCGCTTGGGCTTGGGGAGTTCCACCGAAGTGCTGCCCTTGAATTGCACCTGCTCCCCGGCAAATAAGGCGCTGCCGGCCATGAGGCCCGCGACGGCCGCCATCCATGCTGTCTTTCCCGGCTTTAACATCTCAACTGTTGTATCGCCGGGAATTGGATTCGTCAAAGGCTCGATTTGCTCAATCTTCGTTCAGCCCTTCAGTTCATCAGGCGGAAGCGAAGCATCCAGGCCCTGTGCTTTTGCCGCTCTTCCTCGATCAAGGACGCCACACTGCGCGCTTGCTCCGGGCTGAAAAGAATCTCGTCTGGCAGAGCAGCCGCGCAGACGCCGCAGAGCTTGTGCCGGCGGCTGTAAATGATCGAATCGCACGCCGGGCATCGACGCTCCTGCCGCGGCGCGCCCACACGGGAATATGACCCGGAGAAACTTCCCGAAGTTGCACCTTTTTCAGACCCGATCCCGCGCAAAACTGCGTTCATGCTTCGGTTGACCCAAACCGGACGCGTTTTGTTGCATTACTTTTCTGTAAGATTCGGGGCTGGGGAGGGGCGCTGCTTCGCGCCTGTGTGTAAGGCCACTAACGACGGGCGGGCTCGCGCCGCGAGCTCAACACTTCGATCGCGCGCAGAGACGCGGCCGTGCGGGTCTCCACTCCCAGCCGTTCGAAAATCTCGAGCACATGCTTCTTCACCGTCCACTCGCTGATCTGCAGGATGGTGGCGATGTCGGCATTGGTTTTGCCCTGGGCGACCCAGAGCAGGACTTCCGCGACGCGTGGGGTCAGCCCCAGAGCCAGCAGCGGCTGGAACGAATCGAAATTGGGCGTGAGGCTCCCGGAGGAAAGCGCCTGTTCGGAACGCTTGAGGCGCGCGGCGATGGCGCTCAGCAGATCCGCCTTGGCCACCGGCTTGGTGAGGTAATCGTCGGCGCCCAGGTCCATGCCTGAACGTTGATCCGCCTTCTCGCCTTTTGCGGTAAGAAAAATAAAGGGGACGTTCGCGGTGTGAAGATCCGCGCGCAACGCGGCCAACACTCCATGGCCGTCCAGTTCCGGCATCATCACGTCGCAAAGAATGAGGTCCGGAACGTTTTTCCTGGCGAGATCCAAGCCGACCCGGCCGTTCTCGGCCTGGGTCACTTCAAACTTTTCCAGGCGCAGAATCGTCGCCAGGTTTCTCCGCATTTCCGGCTCATCTTCAATGACCAGGATCTTCTTGATGACGAGATTGTTCATGCTGCTAGAGTGGCCGTTTGACAGCCGCGTTTCAAGCGGTTTACCCCGCTGGCGCTCCCCGCGGGTCGAGCGCCGCCAAGGCGACCGGCACTTCCACCTCAACGCGGGTTCCCTGGCCGGCGCTGCTCTGGATTCGAATCACCCCGCGGTGCAGCTCGACGCACCGCTTCACAATGACCAGCCCCAGTCCGGTGCCCGCGATGTTCCCGACGTTTCGCCCCCGCTGGAAAGCGTTAAAGAGCCATTTTTGATCCTCTTCCGGAATGCCAATGCCCCGGTCTGCCACCTCGAACCGCACCCGGGCGGCCAGCCGCATCATTCCAAAACTCACCACCGAACCTTCCGGCGAATACTTGATCGCATTGGTCAGAAGGTTCGTCAGGATGTGGCGCAACAACCGCTCGTCCACAAACGCCTCGCCGGGCGAACCGTCCACCGTCAGTTCAATCGGACAGCGGCGATTCGTAGCGGACATTACCTCATCCATCAGGCGGCGGCAGAGGGAACCGAGGTCAACCGCCTGAGGATCGAGCGTGAGCTTGCCGGCCTCGACCCGGCTCAGCAGCAGAACTTCCTCCATCAGATCCGCCATGCGCCGCGTGTTCTTCCGGATCGACTGGAGGTGATCGTTCCGCTCGACCGGGTCAAGCCGCCCCAGATACTCGGCCAGGATTTCCGCGGAGGACATGATGATGCCCAGCGGGGTGCGGAATTCGTGGGACACCATCGACACGAAATTCGTCTTCAGCGCGCTCAATTCCTTCTCGCGAGCCAGCGATTTTAGCAACTCCGCTTCCGCCTTCTTTCGTTCGGTGATATCGAGAATCACTGCCTGGATGATCGGCCGCCCGCTCATCTGGATCCGAGTCAACATTACTTCAATCGGCACTTCCTTGCCCGCGGCGCTACGCGCGAGCCATTCGAACTGCGCGGTCCCGCGCTCCATGCATTGGGCAATAAATTGCCCCGCCAGCCGCTCGGCCGGCTCCCCGCCGGGCTGAATGGCGGCGGAGGTTTCGGAGGGATGCTTGCCGATCACGTCTTCGGGCCGCTCGTAACCCAGGATTCGGAGCGCGGCCGGATTCACTTCCAGGAATCGCGTCTCGTCATGCAGCATCACCCCCTGGCTGGTCGCCTCGAAGAGTGCGCGATGCTTTTCTTCGGACTCGCGCAGCGCCTGCTCCGCCCGCTTCCGTTCAATGGCCAGCGCGGTCTGCTCCGCGACGAACGACAGAATCTGCTTCTCCTCCTCGCCGTAGGCTTTTTCGTTGTGATAATCCTGCAGCGCCATCACGCCAAAAATCCGCCCGCCGATCGCCAGCGGAACTCCCAGCCAGACAGCGGAAGGAGTGCCCACCGCCACCCGCCATTCGCTTCCTGGATCCATCATGCCGCGTCGGGTGGTCAGCAGCGCCTTGCCGGTCCGCACCACATAGCCGTTGAGCCCCGGGCCGATCGGCTGCGGCGGCGGCGTGGGATCGACCGTGTCGACGAAATAGTCCGAATGGTAATAACCGGTCTCGGGATGGTGCAGGACCAGGTAGAAATTTTCCGCCGGCATGAGTGTGGCAATGATCGAATGAATCCGCTGATACAGGCTCTCCAGATCCCTCGCCGCGTGAACTGCTTCGGAGATTTGGTAGGTCGCGCGCTGCACCTTTTCGCGCCGGCGCCGCTCCGTGGTATCGATGATGCTGGCCCGCACCAGCGTCTTCTCTCCCGGGAGCCCGACCAGCCGGATTTCGCACGGAATCTCTGCTCCATCCGGCCGGCTGTGAATCCAATCGAACACAGGCATTTCGCCGCGCCGCACCTGGGCAAAACGCTCGGCCGCCCAGTCCGCGGTCGGGCGACCGTCCGCCTGCCGCTCGGGGCTCACATCGACTGGCGTCAATCCGATCAGGGCCTCGCGATCGCGCCCAAACAGGCGGGTGGCATTTTCATTTACAGTGACGAAGCGCCCGCTGTCCGCCTCGAACACCACGATCGCCTCCGGCGCATGCTCCACGAGCGTGCGGAGACGCGCTTCGCTCGCCTGCAATTCCGCCGTGCGCGCCTGAATCCGCCGCTCCAGATCCAGGTTCAGCTGGCGCACTTCATCCTGGGCGCGCTTCCGCTCGGTAATATCCGTGATGACGCCCACGTAATAGTCGATCTGCTGGGAACCCGGCCGGAAAATCGCAATGCTGCTGGCCAACCCCCAAAACGTGGTTCCATTCTTGCGCTTGTAGACGATCTCTTCCCGGAGGAACTCCCCAGTGCGCTCAAGGCTCGAGAGCAGCCGCTGGCGATCTTCCACCCGGGCGTAAAGGTTTTCGCGCGGCACGCTCCGCAAATCCTCCAGGGAATCATACCCGAACATCCGCAGGTACGCCTTGTTCGCAAAAATCAGCCCCGCCTCCGGGCTGCTGCGGTAAACCCCTTCGGAAATATTGTCGAGCACCGACGCCAGCAACTGCTGGTTGTCCCGCAACGCCGCCTCCGCCCGATGCCGCTCCGTAACATCCCGCGCCACGGTCACGATGAGCGGCTGCCGGGCGACCTGCACCGCGGTCATCGAGACTTCGGTCATCAGGATCTCGCCATCCGCCCGTTTCACCCGCCACTCGAAACGGTGGGTGCCATCCCGAACGGCCCGTTTCACCAACTCCACGGCCTTCGCCGCCGAAAGCTGGCCATCGGGCTGCCATTCCGTGGAAAACCCGGTCAGATCAAGCCGAACAAGTTCCTCCTTTGTGCGAAAGCCGAGCAGGCGGACCGAAGCTTCGTTGCAATCAATGAATTTCGGTCCTTTGCTGGGATCCATCAGCAGAATCGGATCGGCGCTTCTTTCAAACAAAAGCCGAAACTTGGCCTCACTGTCCCTCAAAGCTTCAAACGCCCGTTTCAGCTCGTCATTGGCTTCCTCCATCCGGCGGCGGTGCCGCGTTTGCTGCCACCAGGTGAAGAATAGCATGAAGATCGCCAGGCTGACCGTCAGGATAGGCCAGTGTTCTCCGCCGCGAACCGGCGTGGGCGCGCTCTCGGCCGCAAAAAGCGCGGCGGCCGAGACCAAGGCCAAAAGCCCAGGCCCAACCCTCCTCGTCAAGATTCCCAAGGTTTGCAGCATCATGCGACCCGCGCCCGGCGGGACTGCCGTTCGAAACCGAGATGCTGCCACAGCCCGCGCAAAGTTTCACTAGCAACCGTTTAAAGCCGGCCATCTGGCCATCTTTGCCGCCGGGCCAAAAAAGAAGAACCGGGAGGCCGGCTTCGCGCCGGAGCTCCCGGAGAATTCGATCACAGGAGCGCCGGCTCAGTTGAGCGGGTTCGGGACCAAGAGAAATCCGGTCGGCTGCTTGCGATAGAAATTGCCCGCGTGGTATTGATACTCCACGTCGTTGACCCAAAGCTCGATATTGCCCTCGGGCGGAGCGGGCACCAGCATGCCCAACGGAATGGAAGGGGCTGTCAGCACCACCGGCGGGGCGGTCACGAGGTATCCTTGATCCCGTTGCTCGTAGTAGCTGCCTCCCACATAAAACAGCCGACGACCGGCCGTCCACACCGTTTTCGCAGATTTCGGCAAGGCGCGGATGTAGGCGTTGGGAGGCGGGGGCGCGACTTCGTAGCCGGCGGGCCGTTTCTGATAAAAAGTGGATTGAAAGTAAAAATACTCGTTGTCCCCAATCCACATATCCAAGCTCCCGGGCGGGGGCGCGCTCAACGTCACGCCGATTGGCGCTTCGACCGCCCGCAATCCGTCTGGAAACTGGCGATAGAAAACGCCACCGCGAAAAAGATACTCCTGCGAGCCGGCCCACACGCTGGTGTAGGTCGTTGCGGAGGCGGGCGCAAGGCTGACCGCCACCGGCACGGCGGGCTGGCTCTCCACCACGACGGCCGTGGGCGGGCGCTCCACCACGACATAGCGGCCCTCCTGCGGCCGGTAGAAGACATTCCCGTGGCGATAAAAAACCTTTCCACCGATCGTCACTGTCACCGCGCCGATCGGCAGGGTCGCGATCACTGATCCGACCGCCGGCGTCACCACAATCCCGCCTTCCGGCGCGTCGACGATCACATAGCCACCCGCGGCTGGCTGAAAGTAGACCCCGCCGCGCTCGTAATATTTCACGCCGCGAACCTCCACCAGTCGGCAGCCCGGCGGAAGCTCATGCACCACATGTCCGCGTTCGTGGAACTCCGGGCCGCGCCGTTCCCGCTCCCGCTCGCGATACCGATCTGGCGGAGCGGCCGCCGCCTGTTGCAGCAAAACCCCCAAAGCCGCTGCGATCCCCATGCCTCTTGTTTTGTTCATTCTCACGAACAGTAAGACGGGCTGGCTCCTCGGACGGTTACACGCTCCCCATTATAGTCAGTGGCCATACTACCGATTCTTCTCCAGGCGCCTGGAGCCGCCTTTTGAACTTGAGCATTCCGACCGTATTTGTTCCAATTGCTACTGAGGGAAAAGTTTATGAAGAGATTTCTTGCGCTCCTCGCCGGAGCGATCGCTGCGGGACAGGCTTTCGGGCAAGGCCAGGTTGTCTTTGCCAACAAGGTCGGCACGCTGGTCGATGCGCCTGTAATGGACTGGAGGACCGGAAACGGACTCGGACCGAACTTCACTGCGCAGCTTTACCTGCAGGGCCAAAACGGGTCGCTCAGCCCACTCGTCCCCAGCTCCACCTTTCGCCAGGCCGGCGTCGGCGCGGCCGCCATCGCCGACCGTTATTGGATCACCCAGACCGTGGACATTCCGGGCGTTGATCCAGGGACCACGGCCACTTTCGTGGTGCGCGTCTGGCAGACCGCCTATGGAAGCTACGCGCAAGCCCAAGCCAAGGGAGGCAGCTTCGGGGACTCCGCGCCGTTTACGGTGACGGTGGGCGGGGGCATTCTGCCCCCGGCGAATCTCACCACGCTCCAGTCTTTTGGCTTGGTGTTGCCCGAACCCGGAACGGTCACGCTGGGCGTTCTCGGAGCGCTGGCGCTGCTGGGGCGCTCTTCGCGCCGAGCCGAGGATTAAACCACCACTCTCAAGGTCTGGCCGCTTGCGCCCAGCACCGCTTCGATCGACGGCACGAGGTCAGCGTTCAACTCGATCTGGAGGGCCGAACAATCCGCCTGGGCCAGGTCGAGGCTCCGTGCGCCCGCCTGGATAAAGCCATGGAGCGTTTGCCGGCCGTAATGCAGCAGGCCTTGCCGGAGCGGCAGCGAGTAGGTGGAAAGGACCAGGCCGTAGACCAGCGTGTGCCAGCCGTACGCCTTGCCGTCGTTCACCGCGTCGCGATAACGTTGCAAAACACGCAAATCCTTGAGAGCTCGCAGCCGGTTTAACTGTCGTTTCCCCACGTGCCGGCTGGCCAGTTGGAATTCCTTCAAAGCCGTCTCTTCCGAGATTTTTAAATCGAGGCCCAGCAATTCCCGAGCTTGGTTCAGACTCGCAAAATGGAACGCTTCATGGATGTGCCGGAATTCGTGAGGAGCCAGAACCTCATGTGTGTATGCTCGCAAAAAGGCGCGCAACGCCGGGAGCGAATGAATGCGGGTTAATTGATGGGAGCAGGCCGTGGGACTGAGCGTCGTTAATTCGTCAGCGGAGCCGAGCTGTTCGGTGAGCGGCCGGGCGTCAACCTTTTCGTCCGCCACCTGGACCGCGGGATGTAACTGTTCAGACATTCAATCTTACCGCTCGAATTCACACGCATCACCCGCTGGAATTCCGAAGTAGGCTACTATGCACCCGTGGTTGTGCAAATAGGAAATCGCCCGGTGCGCCCGGAAAGCCGCCCCAAATCGTTTTAAATCGATTCAAGAAATCCAAATTGCCTTCCGATGGCACTTTCATTAGCTTACGCGAAATGTTTATCCGCGCGGTCACGACAACTTTTTAGCGTTCGCATCTCCAGTGCGAACGCCAAACGCCTCGATCGACCTTCGAGGCGTTTTTGTTTGTCCGCTTTGCTCTTGAAAAATTGATCCTATGGCCGAACCAGCAAAACAACCCGTCGAACGGAAAACCCTCGATGAACGGAACCGGATGACCGATCTCCAGCGGCTCCGCCACTCCTGCGCCCACATCATGGCGACTGCCGTCCTCCGGCTCTGGCCCGACGCCCTGCTCGATATCGGCCCGCCGACCGAGGAAGGATTCTACTACGATTTCGACCTCCCCTCCCACCGCTTCGCGCCGGATGACTTCGCGAAGATCGAAGCGGAGATGCTGAAAGTCGTGAAGGAAAACCAGGTTTTCGAGAAATCCCTGAAATCCCGGGAGGAAGCCAAAGCGTTTTTTGAACAGCGCGGGCAAAAGTTCAAGGTCGAGCGCCTCTCGGACATTCCCGAAGGCGAAGAAATCTCATTCTTCCAAAACGGGGAATTTATCGACCTCTGCGCCGGGCCGCACGTGATGCGCACCGGCAACGTCAAAGCGTTCAAACTGCTCCGCGTGGCCGCCGCCTATTACCGTGGGAACGAGAAGAACCCGCAACTTCAGCGCATCTACGGCACCGCTTTCGCCAACAAGACCGAGCTGGAAGAATGGCTGAAGCAGCAGGAGGAGGCCCGCAAGCGCGATCACCGGAAGATCGGCAAGGAAATGGACCTCTTCACTTTCGACGAAATGGTCGGGCCGGGCCTGCCGCTTTGGATGCCCAAAGGCACGGTGCTCATTGAAGAACTGGAGAAGCTGGCCAAGGAGACGGAATTCGCCGCCGGCTACCAACGGGTGCGCACTCCCCACCTGGCGCGCGAATCCATGTATCTGACCTCCGGCCACCTGCCCCTTTACGCGGAGAGCATGTTTCCTCCGATTGAAATGCACGAGGAAAGCTCGGCGGCCAACGAGCCCAAGGTGAAGTATTACCTGAAGCCGATGAACTGCCCGCATCATCACAAGATCTTTGGGGCGGTCCAGCGCAGCTATCGCGACCTGCCTCTCCGCCTGGCGGAGTATGGCACTTGCTACCGCTACGAGCAATCCGGCGAACTCATGGGCCTGATGCGCGTCCGCTGCATGCAGATGAACGACGCGCACATTTACTGCACTCCGGAGCAGTTCGCCCAGGAGTTCCAGGCGGTGAACGAGATGTATCTCAAATACTTCAAGATTTTCGGCCTCGGCAAGTACCTCATGCGCTTCAGCACGCACGATCCCGCCCGCCTCGGCGAGAAGTTCGTCGATGACCCGGTCCTGTGGAAACAGACCGAAGACATGGTCCGCCGCGTCCTGCAGGAAACCGGGATCAACTACGTCGAGGTCCCGAACGAGGCCGCTTTCTACGGGCCCAAAATTGATGTTCAAGTCTGGAGCGTGGCCGGGCGGGAATTCACGATCGCCACGAACCAGGTCGATTTCGCCGTGCCCTCCCGCTTCGGCCTTGTCTACAAGGATCGTGACAATACGGAAAAGACTCCGCTCTGCATTCACCGCGCTCCGCTGGGGACGCACGAGCGTTTCCTCGGCTTCCTCATCGAACATTACGCTGGCAACTTCCCGCTCTGGCTCGCGCCGGAACAAGTCCGCGTCGTCACCATCGGCGATGATGAAAAGCTGGTCGGGTACGCTTCCCAAATCGTCCATGAACTCCGATCTCAAATGGTGCGCGTGGAATCTGACTTCAGCGCCGACAAGATCAACGGCAAGATTCTCAAGGCGGAAGAAGCCAAGGTCCACACCATGCTCGTGGTGGGTTTCCGGGATATGGAAGCCGGCGCGGTGAGCGTGCGCGTTCATGGCAAAGGCAATCAGGGCGCCCGGCCCAAGGCGGAAGTCATCGCCGATATTCTGGCCGCCATCCGCGAGCGGAGGCCTTAAGCGAACCTGGGCAAGCTGGCCGGGCGCTGGCCACATCCTTGTCAGAGGCGCGATTGCGCCGCGCCTCTGATGTGAATTCGCTCGCTGAAGGGTTCAGGGGAGAGTCCTGTCGTCCGCGACCGGAGCGTCCTCCACTCTTAACCAACTCACCAATCTTCGCGGGGCTCCGCCCAGCGCGCCCAGCAGAACTGCGAGCATCAACCCAAGCAGGAGATGAAAAAACACCCCACCCAGATAATCCTGTAGCACGAAAGCTCGCAGATCGGTCATCCCGCTCCGCTGAAAATCCTCCAGCACCTGATCCGCCTCCAGCACCCGTTGCTGTCGATCGGTCCCCAGGAAGATGCAATAGGTCGAGAGGAGCGAGCCCACCCACGCAAGCGAGCCAATGATCGTGCTCCAAACCGCGGCCAGCACCCCGTGCCAGATCCGCCCGGCCACCTTCGCTCCCGCCCAACCCGCCGAAAGCAAACACAAAAACATTCCGCCGAACTCGGCATAAGCGAACCGTTCGTTCCCACGGCTGCCCGGTAGAAACAAATACTCAGCCAGAATTTCACCCGCGAAAATCAGCGCCAGAGCGCCGCCGAACCGAACCGCGACCGTCAGAATCCGTGCCTGTTTCCTCTCGACGCTTCGGCTGAAAACGCCGAGCAAGGCGTAAACCCCCAACATTGCAAAAGCGCCAGCCGTGCCTCGAACGCCTTCCTTGGAGGCACTGAGCGCCGTGGGCGTGCGGATCAGGCTCACCACGATCAGCGCGCCATCAACCACCACGCCATAAAGGATCAACCTCTTCAGATTGGCGGCCCCGAAGATCACTCACCGGAGCCTCGTCGAACTCCCGAGCAGCCGCAATCAAATCCAAGAAGCCAGCCCGGCCCGGGGGGAGTGACGCCCGCCCAACAAAATTCGCAAATAACCTCGTGGGGAGGCTGTTGATCTGGAGGCGGCCGGAACTTGCTGCTCCGCCCCCCGTTCTCGACGGAGAATTCGAGATGCGGCCGCGTTGACCTTGCCGGGAAGGACCCAAAGTCACCTTTCGTTACGGCCTCCATCGATACACCAAAACCTTCGCGCGATAATCTTCCTCCACGAAAACAAGATATTCGCCGTCCCGACGGCGATGGGACGCGATTCCCGTGAGGATATCGATCCAGCCTGTGCTCTGCACGCCGCCCACCGTCTCACCGGGATCGAGCGTGCCGACTTCTTTGCCATCGCTCAGGCGGTTCACCCAAATTTGTCCCCGCGTTTTCCAGCCGCCGGTAAAGACATAATCACCCGCGGCGGCCATACAACCAGCCTCCTTCCCTGAACCCGGCAGGAACGAAATCGTCTGGCGGCTGCCCTTCAAATAATTCCGGCAAATAAACACCCGGCCGATGTGCCGCATGTCGCCGCCCTCTTCAGCTGTTATGAGAGTATCACTCTCGTCGAGGTAAATCACGCGCGCGACCCGATCCACGCCTTCAGGCTTTTCGAGGGCCGTGACATTGTCCGCGCTATAGATCGGATTGCCCTTCGCATCGAGCCCCTGGCAATCGTAACGAAAAAAGCCGTAAGCCATCCAGATATTCCCGCTCTGGTCGACCCAGAATGGACCCGGCTTCACGCGGTCTGTATTCGGGAAAAACTCCATGGCCTGATAATCGCCATCGCCGTTCAGGTCGCGCCAGATGGACGCCCGGCCGGGTGGCTTGTTGGGGGGCCATTTCTGCTCGGTGCGATAAAGATCGTGACCCCACTGCAGAATTAAACCCGAAGGAATCGCGATTTCGCCGTCGTAGCGGAAAAGGTTGATGAAGTTGCTGGCGAACATGCCCCCAACGAAAAGGAATCGTTTGCCCTTGATATAGACAACTTGCGGCGACGTGAGACCGTGCTCGCCATTTTGTTTTACAAAAGTAAGACCCCGCGGGTCGTTGGGATACTGGCTGCGGTAGAGTGAATAGCCGGCCAGTTTTGCCTCGCGACCGGGCGGTTGCGAGAAATCCATCCGGTAATGCTCCTGCACGCCCCAGACATCGAGGGCGTCGGTGATGGGATCCGGGGAAACCAAATCGACGAAAAAATCGGCGCGCAATTCCCAAAGCAATTTCCCAGCGGGAGTAAACTTCCGCAGGCACGACCCCATTTCACTCATGGCCACATAGATATTTCCTTCCGCGTCCATGCCGATGCCACGAATGCCCCAGAGCTTGGTCGGCATGACTTCACCTGGGGTTCCGCTGCCAATCCCGCCATAATCTCCAAAAGCACGAGTGAGTTTCGGCTGCCTGGGATCGGACACATCATAAAACAGCACCTGCTGACGGGGGCTGGTCTGTGAATCGGCAACCATTAATTGTCCGTCATTCGCGAGGGCCAGCGCCATCGGCTCGAAGAGATCGGGAAACTTTACCGGCGACCCATCACACCGAATGCCTTTGGGGTTGATGTCATACTCATGAAATTTCGGTTCGACATAATCGAATTGGATTTCCCATTTGCGCCCGGCTCTGTCCGTGGCAACCAGGCTGTTCGGGCTCACATTGGTGTTGCCGATCACATCGCCATCCTTGTAGACGCCGAACCTTCTTCCACCTTCATCCCAATGGCTCCAAGTGTTCACCGTGCCGTCCGGCTGGACCCGCGTGTGAATGAAAAAGTTCTGCACCCACTTGTTGCTGGCCCCGGAGAACGAATTGCCCAACCAGGAAACCGTGGCGCGGAGAGGCCCGCCCGACTCGGCGCTTCGGGCTCTCACCGCGAGACCGACGCAGAGAAGAACAAAAACTCGTTGAAAGATAGGGCGCATAGTGACGCAGGCCGCTTTCATCGCGCCGGTTTCCAACTGGCCCGACTGCCATCAATCGCCATTTGGAAACGCAGTGGCTCCAGAAGAGCGGCGTCGCCCCCATCCGGACGAACGACCCAGACGGGACGTTTGTCGGCTGGCTTCTCGGAATAGATCTTGAGCATGCGCTCCTTGTTGCTCCAATAACGCTCGTCCGTCCGGCGGAAAGAGATCCACTTTCCGTCGGGAGACCAGGCGCTGGGTGTGGAGACACTCGAGCCACCGAATTTGGTGAGCTGCCGCTGGTTGGTCCCATCCAGACTTACGATGAAAAGTTCCAGGGCGTCACCCACCGGAAACGAATAGACGATCTCCTTTGAATCGGGCGACCAATTGGGGAAGGTCGCCCCGACCTTGCTGATTTCCTTCACGATCTGCCGCTTGTTTGAACCGTCATGGTTCATCACGAACACGGTCACGCCGCCCCCCTCGTGGCCGGTGTAGCAGATGAACCTGCCGTCCGGCGAAAGCGTCGGGTCATGGCCTTCACCGAGAGTTTCCTCGCCGGTTCCGTCTGGCTTGATGCTCGCCATTTGCGGTTTGTCTCCGTGCTTTCCGAAAACGATTCGTTCGCCTCGCGGCGTCTTTTGCCAGCTTGGCATATAACAAACATCCGGCGTGCGATTGAGGCGCCGGACTTTCGAACCATCCGCCGCACAAAGCCAGAGATTCGTCGAATGCTCGCGGTCGCTCATAAAGCAGATTTGCCTCCCATCCGGCGACCAGCACGGGTAACGATCTTCAGAAGTCGGAGAACGCGAGACATTAAACATATCCCCGGTCGTTGGGTCGGCAATAAAGACCTCCGTATCCCCGGTGCGAACGGAGGTGACGAGGAGTTTCTGGCCGCTGAGGTCGGCGGCTTGGTTCATCGCTATCAACGATAAGAGAGCGATAAGAGAGACGAGTTTCATGGTTGAATATCCGTGCTGAGTTTGACTGACGAACCGCTGATGCGGTCGTTCGATCCCTTCCGAGTGACGAGAGTTTTGCCTTCGACGTTCTTCCGCTCGAATCGATCGAGATTTGTAATCTTCACACCTCCATCATGTCGGAGAACGGCCTCCAAACAGCCGGCCTCGTGCGCCGTCTCAGCGGCTCGCCAGTAAAAGTCGCGGGAACCGCCGAGCGCCATGTCGGCCATAAAATAGCGCACATTGACCTCAGGATAGGGGAGTTCGTAATTCAGGCGAATATGACGCGCTTCCACGAGCTTGCCGGTTTCCCTGTAAACCGGGCGCAAACCTTTGGGGCCATCGCGCAGTTCGAACCAATTGGTGTTCAACACTCGCGCCCCTGCCTTCCAGCGGCGAATCGCTTCCGCCATGTTCGCATCTGATTGGCCGTTTTGGAGTTCCTCGGGTGGCGCACTTAAACTAAAGTTCAACAACGCAAGACGGACGGTTGAGTCCTCAACCGCGAGATCGTTGCTCAGGAATACTTCATCCCCTCGAATGGTCCGTTCCGATCCGCGATAAACGATGCGCATCACTCGCCCATCCTTGGCGTATTGGCTCGGGATCCATTTGCGCTCGAACTGGTTCGTGTTTACGACTCGAACACCCGCATCCCAAAGGCGAATCGCCTCACGCGAATCGGGGTCTCGTTCCTCGACCGCGTATTTGCGATAGAGACCGTCCTTGCCGCCGTTCAAACACAGATCGGCGAGAAGATATCGAACCTGCGGTTCCCGCCAGATGACCTCGGTCCAGTCGACGGATTGGGCCTGCGCCAGCATTGGCGCGATGGCAAAACAGACAGCGCGGCCGGGAAGCTTCATGATTTCAAAATGAACGCAACCTGACGGTTGCTGACGGTCCAATGATGCGACGCGTGACTCGCTGCCCATGCCGAACAAACTCTTCTCGCCCAGCGGATTTTTCCGATGGACGAAGACCAGGATTCGCCGGAAAGGGGCCCTTTCCAGGCGATGCTGCTCATTGCGCTCCATTGGAGCGGCACGTTGGTTTCAGGGGAGCAGCCCGGGCCAGCCCCAGCCGGGCCGCGGAACAGCGCCCGATTCTCGGCACGAAGGACCCAGCCGGAAATCATCGGCGGGCTGGCGTTGAGAATGAGCCGGCATCCGGAGGGGGCGTTCATCGCGGAGTCTCTCCAGGCGGCGGAAAATTCTTCGCCGCGTCATCAAGGACAAGCACCCAATCCAGCATTTCGCCGAGATCGGGCGGGATGAATTCCCGCACGCCCTTTTTCTCGAACGCGCCAATCGGCTGGGCGCTTCCGTTCCTCGGGTTGAACCACCACGCGTTGACCTTCGTTCCTGAAAGTTTGTCCATGTTTACCGAGAATTTCCGACCGACCGGGACATAAACCATCGCGTAGCTGCCGGTTTCATCGCGAGTCGCGGCAAAATGATAGCGGCCCGCACCCGGGACGCTCGTTGGCACAATGTCCGTCACGATGACTGAATCATCAGGAATGCGCGTAAGGAATGGGCGCGACTCGATCAGGGCGCGGCCATGCTGCATCTGCTCCGCGCCCGGTTGATTGATCGCGTCGTTCCAAGGCAGCAGGGGATTGTTGATAGGCTTGCCACGCCTGGGGTCGAACATCTGCCAAACCGAGTGATGTCCGTAGGTGTGACCAAACGCGCCGCCAAACAAATCCCAATACAAAGGCCGGCGCACATCGCTCGCAAGACTGTGGCCGAGATTCTTCGCGTTGAACGAGATGGGATGATCTTCGTAAACGGGTTCTCCATCAATCACCGGCTTGACGGGAGCGCGGTCATAGTCCGCACGCGTCTTGTCATAGCGGCCCGTAAACTCAGGCCCATGGCCGTTTTGGCGCATGTTGAAGTCCAGCCAATCGTCGTCATGAAACCAGGTGGAGGAACCGTTGCCTCCCGGAGGATGCAGGGTGATCAAATGAGTTCCGCCGTCGCCCCGCCGCAGTCCACGCGCCATCGCGCGCAGAATTTCCTTTTGTTCATCGCTGTCGACACCGCGATCTCCGCCCAGAATCCAAACCAACCCAGCGTCCTTGTATCGCCTGCCCAGCCACTCTCCATAGCTCTCCGCGTTGGGCGCGTTGAAGAGCCGCTTTCCTTCCTTCGGCATATCGTGCCAGTAACGGCCCCAAGTCGGCAGGAAACCAATGTAGAGTCCACGCGCGTTTGCTTCGCGAATGATGAAATCGACGTGATCCCAATAGTCGTTCTGCGGCCCATCCTTGACATCCGGCCTTGTGACGTCGAGGTCAATGAACGGCAACTGGCCGTAAGCGTTCGGGTCCGTGTGCCCGTCTAGTTCCGCAATCGCCACAGCCTGCAGCAAGTTAAACTTTCGAGCGGACCGATTCTCGAACAGCTGAATCGCTTCTTCGCGGTTTAATCGGTGAAACAATTCCCAAGTCGTGTCACCCAGCCAGAAGAACGGCCTGCCCTCAGCTGTCACGAGGAAGCGGTGATTATCGGAAACTTTGAGTTGAGGCAGACCCGCCCCGATGGCGGCCAGATTCAGCAACGCCGAAAGAAAAGCGGCGGCCACAGGTATTCGATTGCACATAACTGGGTGCTCTGATACTGCCCAAGACTTGACGGATATACAATATCTATTCTATATGTCATCTCCAGATGCCTCTCTCGAAATCGATGGCTCGCCCGCCTGGAACTGCGGAAATCAACGTCGCCAGGAGGTTGGCGGCTTTGCGGGCGGAGAGCGGATTGACCCTGCGGGATGTTGCGGACCGCAGTGGGCTTTCCGGGGCGTATCTCAACCGGGTTGAAAGGCAAAAAACGCCGATAAACATTGCCAATTTGGAAAAGGTAGCCGCCGTCTTCGGGGCGCCGCTGGCCAGCTTCTTCGAGGCGGACGCCGAACAAGCGCCGTTGGTGGTGACGCGGGCGGGCTCCGGCAAGACCGCGCGGTTTCGCGGGCGCAAAGGTTTTCGGGCGGAACTGCTGGCTGACGGGAAAAAAGGCAAACTGATGGAGCCGATTCTGGTGGATCTCGCCTCGGCCCGCGCCGCTGTGCCGCTCCAGTCCCATCCAGGCCAGGAGTTCAATTACGTCCTCGAAGGCCGGTGCACCTTTCACTTCGGGAAGGAAAAGATCGAACTGGCGGCTGGCGACGCGGTCTATTTCGACGCTTCAGTGCCACACGTGTGCCGGGCGGCCGATTCGGGACTGACGCGCATTCTGGCGGTTGTCGCTTCCGCAAACTATCCGTTGCACGGAAATATCTCCGTGCTGCTCGATGACGCATGAGTGCAAAAGTACAGGCTTTCGCAGCGGGCCCGCTCACCTTCCGATTTGATGGCGATACAGGATTCCTTCGCGACATCCATTTCAAAGGGCATGAAATCCTGCGGGGCATTTACCCTGCTGTTCGCGACCGCGAATGGGCCACTTGTCGGCCAACGGCGGAACCCCCGACGGTTCAGAGCAATCCGCACTCGGTGCATTTACGGATGTCGGCCCGTGTGACGGGACCGGACATGAACCTGGCCTGGACGGCGGATATCCAGGCCGATGCCAGCGGTCGACTGAGTTATCACTGGCGGGCAAAAGCAGCCAGCGCCTGCACTACCAATCGAGCCGGGCTTTGCGTTCTGCATGCGGCGGAAGCCGCCAACGCGCCGTGCGTAATCGAGCATATCGACGGGAGTTCTGAACCAAGCTGGTTTCCACACGAAATCTCACCCCACCAGCCTTTTCGAGATGTCCGGTCCCTCACGCACGTAGTCGGCCGCGCGGAAGTGGCCGTGCGAATGAAAGGCGAGATTTTTGAGACGGAGGACCAGCGCAACTGGACCGACGCCTCGTTCAAAACTTATAGCCGCCCTTTAGCATGGCCGCGCCCATATCATCTTTCAGCGGGCGAGGAAATCGACCATCTGATCACGGTCGAAGTGCGCGGAGAGCCGGGCTTGACCGAAGTGGAATCCGGCGTTGAGAGCGCCAGCCGGCCTGCCCTGAAATTGCCGAGCGTTGGATTCACCTTGCCCGGACAAATTCCAGCCTCACTCCGCGACCGAGTGCGCGCGCTGCGGCCCGGGCACGCGCGGGTCGAAACAACGGCGGAAAACCTCCCCGCGACCCTCGATTGGGCGCGAGCGGAGGCGGAGTTTTTAGACTGCATGCTGATCGTGGCCATCCGCGGCGCCAAAACGAATGCCCCAGACCGTTCGAGCTTTCCCGCGCGCTGCCGCGTCCATCTCTTTGATGCGGATGGGAACTGCGCGAGCGCCGGAACGATCTCGGCCTGGCATCTAGCCGGGCATTCGGAAATCGCCACGGGCACGCTTCACCATTTCACCGAGCTCAACCGCAATCGTCCCGCCGTGAGTGGCGTTCACACGGGCACGGTCTTTGGCATCAACGCGCAAGTTCACGCCAGCGACGATGATTCGATCCTCGAAACGCTCTCGCAGCATGAACAGGTGGCGCGCACAGCGCGGCGGATTGGCGGCGGGCGGCCCTTGGCCGTGGCGCCCATCTCACTTGGGCGCGACGCGAACGCCGTGGATTCGCGTTTGCGCGGGGCTTTGGGCGCGCAATGGCTGCTAGGCAGCCTCTTGAGGCTCGCCAGCGCGAAGTGCGTCGAGAGCGCCACCTATTTCCACACGCACGGCCCACGAGGTTTCCTGCACGAAAACCAAGCAACGCCGATCGAGCAATTATTGCTCTCGCTTGCGGGCCGGCACACGCTCGCCGCCGATTTTATCGTCCCCTCGTGAAAACGCTGCGCTTCGCCATTTTTGGAACAGGCTTCTGGTCACGCTACCAACTTGCCGGCTGGCGCGAACTGGGGGGCGTCGAATGCATCTCCGTCTACAACCGCACCCGCGCGAAGGCGGAACGATTTGCCCGAGAGTTTGGCATCCAGAGCATTTATGACGACGCCGAGAAGCTCTTAAGCCGCGAAAAAATCGATTTCCTGGACATTATCACCGATGCAGGGGCGCATCCGCGATTCGTGGAATTGGCAGCGCACTACCAGATCCCCGTCATTTGCCAGAAACCAATGGCTCTAGATCTGGCCTCAGCAAGGCAGATGGTTCAATCCTGCCGTGCGGCCAACGTCTGGATGGCCATCCACGAAAACTGGCGCTGGCAGGCCCCCATTCGCGCGGTCAAGGCCGCCGTCGAGAGCGGCGTTGTGGGACCGATTCATCGAGCCCGGATAGACTACGCGAATAGTTTTCCGGTGTTTGACAATCAGCCGTTTTTGAAAGAACTGAAACAATTCATCCTGACCGACATCGGCAGCCATATTTTGGACGTGGCGCGCTTTTTGTTCGGTGAAGCGAGTTCGCTCTACTGCCAGACGGCGCGAGTGCATCGGGATATTCAAGGCGAAGACGTGGCGACAGTCATGATGCAAATGAGCGCGGCTCAAACTGTGACCTGCAACATGAGTTACGCCAGCCCGGTCGAGCACGACCGATTCCCAGAGACCTTTATTTTCATAGAAGGCGAGCGGGGCTCGATTGAATTGAGCGCCGATTACTGGCTGCGCATCACCGCAAACAGAGAAACTTGCGCGCGGCGATTTCCGCCACCGCATTACCAGTGGGCAGACTCGCGTTATGCGTTGGTCCATTCGAGCATTGTCGCCTGCAATGCCGACCTGCTGCGCGCGTTGCAATCTGGGCGCCCCCCGGAAACCAGCGGGGCGGACAATCTGAAAACAGTGGAACTGGTATTTGGCGCTTACGACTCGGCAGAACGCGGCCAAAAAGTGACTTTTTGATTCAAACTATTGATGAAAACTCTGACTTTGATTGGCGCAGGCGGGAAGATGGGCTGCCGCATTACGAATAACGTCAAGAACAGCGGCTGGCGCGTGCATTACGTGGAGACGGCGCCGGCCGGGACCCAGCGGCTGGCCGATTGCGGCGTGAGCTGCTCGCCCGCCCACATCGCCCTGAGCGAGGCCGACGTTGTCATTTTTGCGATCCCTGACGTGGCGATGGAAGGGGTGACACGCGAGATGATTCCGCACCTGAAGCCCGGCGCGCTCGTCATGCTGCTCGACCCGGCCGCGCCGTTGGACGGAAAAATCGCGCATCGCGACGACGCGGGTTATTTCATTGCCCATCCCTGTCATCCCTCGGTTTTCAACTGGGAATCCACGGAGCACGGTTTTCGCGATTTCTACGGCGGCGTTTCCGCCAAGCAGGCGGCGGTCTGCGCGCTCATGTTCGGCGAAGAGAAATTCTACGAACTGGGCGTCGAAGTGACTCAATTGATCTACAAGCCGGTGTTGCGCATTCATCGCGTGACCGTCGAGCAAATGGCCATTCTGGAGCCCGCTTTGGTTGAAACCCTGGCCCAGACCTGCATGGAGATCGTGAAGGAAGGCTATGATCGCGTCGTCGCCAAGGGCGTTCCCGCGCAGGCTGCGCGCGATTTCGTTCTCGGGCATTTGCGCATTCAAATCGCGGTCCTGTTTGGCGAAGTCAACGGCACGTTTTCCGACGCAGCCTACAAAATCAGCAAGCGTGCCAAACCAGTTCTCTTCCAGGATGGCTGGCAGCGAATTTTTGAAATGGCTGATATTCGGGAGCAGGTGCGGGACATCACCAAACCATGAAGTTGGGGATTGGCAGCTACACCTTCGGATGGGCGGTGGGCGTCAAAGGGTCTGAGCCGGACTCTCCGTTGGACGCATGCGGCTTGCTCGACTGGGCAAGCCGCCAGGGAATCAACGTCGTGCAAATCTGCGACAACCTGCCCCTGCATGAGATCGACTCCAATCGTCTGGCCGGCCTTGCGGTCAAAGCGAGTGAGGCCGGAATCCAACTGGAAATCGGGACGCGGCGGATGGATCCAGATCGCCTCGCCCGCTATCTGGTGATCGCGCGAAAGCTCGGCGCGAAGCTGCTCCGGGTGGTGATCGATGAAGGGGAATACCGACCTTCACCTGACTCGGTGGTTTCAATTCTGCGCGAAATGGCGCCGACACTGGGCGAGATCACCCTGGGCATCGAGAATCACGATCGGTTCGGGGCCCGCATCCTCGACAAAATCATCGAAGCCGCCGCCTCGGAGCGCATCGGGATCTGCCTGGACACCGCGAATTCCCTGGGGGCGGGCGAAGGAGTCGAACAGGTCCTGGAGACTCTCGCCCGGCATACCGTCAACCTCCATATCAAAGATTTCTCGGTCGAACGCATTCCCTGCCAGATGGGTTTTACCGTGACCGGCCGGCCCGCCGGGGCCGGCATGCTGGAAATCGGGCGCTTGCTCGATTCCGTCCAGCGTTTCGGCCGCTGCCAATCCGCGATTCTCGAACTGTGGACGCCGCCCGAGCCGACGGTGGCAGCCACGATCGCGAAGGAGGCTCGCTGGGCGGCGCAAAGCCTGACATTCTTAAAACCGTTGTTCCAATCTCGCCATGAATAAAGTATTGCGCTGCATTTTCGCGCTGGCCGCGTGCGTTCTCGCCGGCTGCGGCAGACCCTCCGACACGGCCGCGCCCTCAGCCAGCGCCCCCGGCAAGAAATTGACGGTCGGCGTGGCTTTCGAAACGTTGCAAACCGAGTATTGGGTCGCGGGATTCGATGCGATCAAGGCGGAGCTGAAAAAGCGAAACATCGAAATGCTTGAAGCGGTCTCTGACAGCGACGCCAATCGGCAGCTTCAGCAGGTAAAGACCTTCCTCTCGCGCGGCGTCAACGGCATTGTGCTTGTTCCCAAGGACGCGAAGACCTGCATCCCGATGATTAAAGCGGCGAACGAAGCCAAGGTTCCCATCGTGCTCTTTAACCGCCCCGCCGGCAAGAGCGACGCGGTTTCAACGGCCGTGGTGGCGGACAACCAAAAGCTGGCCAGGGAAACAGTGGCTTACATGATCGAACAGGCGAAGAAATTGCCGGGCAAGCACAAAGCGATGGTCGTTCTGGGCGATCTCGGGGACATCAACGCCATCGGCAGGCGCGATGGCTTCGAAGAAGCGGTGAATGGAAATGAATCGACCATCGAAGTCGTAGCGCGCGTGCCAAGTGAATGGAATCAAGAAAAGGCCCAAGCAGGCGTCGCCAACGCGCTGCATGGCAACCCCGAAATCGATTTCATTTTTACATCGTCCGATTTCTTGTTTCCTTCGATCATTTCCGCGCTAAAAGCGGCGGGCCGGTACAAGAGGATCGGCGAACCAGGCCATGTAATTCTCGGAGGGTTCGACGGCGACGCCACCGCCTTTCGGATGCTCTCGGACGGATATCTCGACGCGACCGGAGTGCAGGATGTCTATTTCGAAGCGCAGGCTTCGGTGCAGGCGTTGCTCGATAAACTCGAAGGCAAACCGGTCCCCGAAACGATTCTCGACCCGGGTTTTGTCATCCAGCAGGCCAACCTGAAAGAAATGACTCCGCGCATGTGGGGCGCCAACGTCAAAAAGTAGCGTGCCTGCACCAGTCCACGCGATCTCCCCAAATCATCGAACCGCCTGGGCGGCGAAGATTTTTCTTTCCGAGTATTTCGGGCTGGGTTCAACGGTGTTGCTCGTGGCGGCCCTCGGGCCGCTAATCCCGGGCTTCTTATCCGCCGCGAATTTCGCGAACCTGCTGGCTTACCTTTTGCCGTTGTTTATCGCGGCGACGGGAATGACCTTTGTAATGATTGCCGGAGGCATCGATCTGTCGCTGACTGCGACCATCGCGCTGACCAGTGTGACCGGCGCCACCTGGATGACGGGCGCGAAACTCCCGGTGGCAGCGGGAATTTGTGGAATGCTGCTCCTCGGCGCCGTGATCGGAGCGGTTAACGGAATAATTATCACGCGCCTGCGCCTGCCGGCTTTCATCGTCACGCTGGCTTCGATGATGTTCATCGGCGGATTCGCGGTCTGGCTCACCCAATCCAAAAACATCGATCAATTGCCGCCTGGCTTTTTAGCCATCGGCCAGGTGCTTCCAATCACGCTTTCAATCACCCTCGGCCTTGCGCTTTCCGCACACTTCGTCTTGCAGCGGACCTGCTACGGCAAATGGCTTTGCGCGTTGGGCCAGAATCGGGTGGCCGCGCACATTTCGGGCGTTCCCGTGGACGCCGTAACCACGGCGGCCTATGTGGCATCGGGCCTCTGCGCCGCCCTGGCGTCCATCATTTTAACCGGCCGGCTGGAGACCGCATCGCCCGTGCTCGGGCGCGAAATGCTCCTCGATATCATTGGCGCGACCGTTATCGGCGGGGTCAGCCTTTTTGGTGGCAGAGGCAAGATTACGTGGACGCTTTTCGGGGTGTTATTCCTCGCGACGCTGGACAACGCCCTGAACCTCCTCAACCTCTCGCAATTCTCGATCACTATGGCCAAGGGCGCCGGCATTCTCCTGGCCGCGACAGTTGACGCTTTCCGCCAGCGCTTCAAATGACGAACTCCCCGCTGCTCGAGTTTTCCGCGATTGAAAAGGCGTTCTCCGGGACGCCCGTGTTGCGGCGCGTCTCCTTTGAGGTTCCGGCGGGCGCGACCGTCGGGCTCGTCGGCGAAAATGGCGCGGGCAAATCGACGCTCATGAACATCCTCGGCGGCAACGTCGCTGCCGACGCCGGGTCAATGCGTTTCGCGGGCGAACCCTATTGTCCGGCCTCGCCGCGCGATGCCGCAGACCGCGGAATCGCGTTCATTCATCAGGAGCTGAATCTTTTCCCGAACCTCTCCGTCGCAGAAAACATATTTCTCACCCGCCTTTCCCGAGGCCTCTTCATCAATCGCCAGAAGCTCCGCGAGCGAACGTCCGCGCTCCTGTCCGCAGTCGGCCTGGAAGTCGCGCCCTCCCAACGGGTCGAGACACTTTCGCCCAGCGAACAACAACTCGTCGAAATCGCCAAAGCCCTGAGCGTTGACTCACGCTTGATCATCTTCGACGAGCCAACTACCTCGCTCACCGCGCGGGAAGCCGAACATCTGTTCACGCTGATCTCCGGACTGCGTTCGCGAGGAATAGCGATTATCTACATCTCTCACGCTCTGGCGGATGTTTTTCGTTTGTGCGACCAGATTGTCACCCTGCGCGATGGAGAGATCGTCGCGCAGGGGCCGGCTCCATCCTTTAGCTTTGACCGCCTCGTCTCCTTGATGGTTGGGAGGGAGCTCAAGCAACTGTTTCCGGCACGCGCCGGACCGCATCGCTCTGCCATCGCTCTCGAAGCCCGGAATCTCACCTCCCCGGCAAGATTGAATGGCATTACCCTTCAATTGCAAAATGGCGAGATTCTCGGGCTTGCCGGTTTGATGGGCGCGGGCCGCACAGAAATTGCCCGGGCGATTTTTGGGCTGGATCGCCTTCAAAGTGGAGAAGTTGTGGTTCTAGGCAGACCGCTGGGACGGCAGGCGCCGGGAGAATCGATCCGCCTGGGCTTGGGATTCCTGACGGAGAATCGCAGCCGCGAGGGCCTTTGCCTGGATTCCTCGGTCGCTGATAACTTGGCCCTCGCCACGTTCCCGACGTTCGCCCACCCGATCAGTGGCGCGCTGCGAACTCAGGCGCTGCGGCAGGCGGTTTCCGAGATTCGGTCCGCCGTTCGCCTTGATGCGAAGGCGGGCGATTCCCAGGCGACGCGCACCCTGAGCGGGGGAAATCAGCAAAAGGTGGTGTTGGGCAAATGGCTGCTCACAAAACCCAAAATACTGATTCTGGACGAACCCACGCGGGGAATCGACGTCGGCGCAAAATGTGAAATTTATCAGCTCATTGCAGAACTTGCCCGCAACGGCTCCGCGATTCTGCTCATTTCCTCAGAGATCGAAGAACTCATCGGCCTTTGCGATCGCATCCTCGTGATCCGCAGCGGACAGGTGGCCGCGGAATTCTCGCGGGCTGATTTTGATCGCGAAGAGATTTTGGCCGCCGCGCTGGCGGGCGCCAAATGAAAAACCTGCGCCCATTCGCGATCAAAGCGGCGCCGCTGTTCATCTTCGCCGCTCTCCTGATGATCTTTGGCGCGCAAAACAGAAAGTTCTTCGAACCGCAGAACCTTCTCAACATTGCTTCCCAGGCGTCTTCAACCGGAATTCTCGCCGTTGGCATGACCTTCGTCTTGCTCACGGCCGGAGTGGATTTGTCGGTTGGCGCGGTGATGTTCGTCGCCGCCGCAATGGCCGGGAAACTTTCACAGGCCAACGCCAGCCTCCCCCTTTGTTTTGTCGGCATGCTTCTCTGCGGGTTGGTCTTTGGTGGTTGCAACGCTCTCTTCATTGTCCGCCTTCGGATCGCTCCGTTCATTGTGACTCTCGCGACCCTCTTCATCGGGCGGGGAGTCGGATTGCGCATCACCCAAACGCGCGCGATCAATATGCCTGACGCATTCCTCCAAATCGGGTCCGGGAACTTCGCTGGCCTTCCCTTGCCCGTCTGGATCTTCGCGTTCGTTTTGGCGTTCGGCCACGTTCTCCTGAACTTTACACCTTTTGGACGCCAGGCCCTCGCCATTGGAAGTAACGCCGAAGCCGCACGGAGGGCGGGAGTTCAGACAACTCGCATCTTGTTCATCGTCTACCTCGTCAGTTCGATTTGCGCGGTTATTGCCGCCCTTGTGACGCTTGGGCAACTCGGCGCCGTTTCACCTAAATTTGGCGAGCAGAAGGAATTTGCCGCCATTGCCGCCGCGGTGCTCGGCGGCACCAGCCTCTTCGGCGGCCGGGGAAATATTTTACCCGGCGCTCTTATTGGTTCCCTGCTCATCCAAACGGTCGAAAACGGCCTCGTACTGTCCAACGCGAATCCGTATGTCTATCCGATGGTGACGAGCGCCGTTATTTTCGCCGCCATACTTCTCGAAAGCCTGCGCCAACGCTCGGCTGCCAACGCTTAATTGGCGGCATCCAGGCGAATCGCTCGCAAAGAACGCTCTGTGGAACGCCTCTGCATCCTGGAGAGCTCTGCTGCAACGGGTCCTTTTCCATCGCCTCATGCAGAAAAGGTCAGCTCCTGACAATTTCGGTGTATCGCCGAACGCGGAAACGGCGGATAGGTAAATCCAGAAATAAAGAATAAACCTTCTTGAATTGTTTATGAGACATAACGAACCCGCTTTTTCGCCGGTTGGAACGCCGCTCGCCGAACGCACCGTGGGCGAGCTGGTCGCCGAACGACCTCAGCGGTCGCGCATTTTCCAAGCGCACCGGATCGACTTTTGCTGCCAGGGCGGACGCACGTTACAGGAAGCCTGCGAACGCAAAGGTGTGAACCTCCTCAAGGTGGTGGAGCAACTCGAGGCGGATCTGCAAACCAAAAGCGCCTCCGGGCCAAACCCGGCGGACCTTCCGCTGGACAATCTCGCCCAGTACATCGTCGAAACTCATCACGAATACCTGAGGACCGAACTGCCCCGGCTGCACGCGATGTCAACCCGAGTTGCCGAGGTGCATGGAGGGCATACGCCTTCGCTCGTCGAAATGAATCGGATCTTCCAGGGGCTCGAGGCAGAACTCACGAGCCATCTGGCGAAGGAGGAACAGATTCTCTTCCCGGCGATTGCCGCCCTGCAACGAGGCGAAATCGAAAGCGCCTGTTTCGATGGGCCCATCGCATGCATGCTGCACGAACACGACGACGCCGGGGCCGCCCTGGAGCAGCTGCGTGACCTGTCGCACGGTTTTCAACCGCCCATCGACGCTTGCAACACCTATCGCGCCTTGTTCTGCGGCTTGGAAGAACTGGAAGAGGACCTCCATCGGCATATCCACCTCGAGAACTCCGTGCTGTTCCCGCGCGCGCAGGCGCTGTGCGCGGAGCCGGCGGCCTAAAAGAAGTGAGCGCCATGCACGCAACGACAACGAAACAACCGGCCTCCCTCGCACCGTTTCCAGACCGCCGCCTGCAACGCGAATGGAAAACGGTTTCCGCGATGATTGACATCTACTGCCGCGATCAGCATGGCGGATGCCTGTGCGCGGACTGCCAGGATTTGAAGGCCTACGTCAATCTCCGGCTCGATCGCTGCCGTTTTGGCGTCGAGAAACCAACCTGCGCGAAATGCCCGGTGCACTGTTACCAGCGGGACCGCCGCGAGCAGATCAAGGCGGTCATGCGCTTCGCCGGCCCGAGAATGATGTGGGAACATCCATGGTTGAGCCTCTGCCATTTATGGGATGGCTGGTTTCGCCGACCCGTCCCGCCTAAAACCTCCGAGGAGCGCCCAAGAGCAAGAGCGTTCAGCCCGGTCCGGCCAGGCTGAGTCCCGGCCGTCACGGTCGCACTCCCGCCCGAAAGTTCCGCGTGCACCCGAGCGGGAGGCTTGCCATTGAGCGGGCGCTCCGTTTATGTTGATCTCTCATCGGACTCTGAGAGATATGCCCATGAAAAACGCCGTACTGATTCCTGCCGTTTTGTTGGCCATTTTTTCGACCGCCTTTGCGGACGACAAGGTGGATTTCGCCAAGAGCGTCCAGCCCCTCCTGGAAAAACGCTGTATTGAATGCCATGGGACGAAAAAGCAAAAGGGGGACCTGCGCCTCGACTCGAAGGAGGCGACGCTGAAAGGCGGCAAAGACGCGAAAGCCGTGGTGCCGGGCAAGCCGGACGACAGCGATCTGTTTCGCCGCGTCTCCCTGCCTGCGGGCAACGACGACATCATGCCGCCGAAGGGCGATCCGCTCACAAAAGACCAGATCGACCTGATCAAGAAATGGATCACGGAGGGCGCAGCCTGGCCGGATGGCCTGGTGCTCGGCGGCGAAGAGAAGAAGGACGACAAGGCGAGCGCCAGCGCCGGAAAACCGGGCAAACGAAAATCCCCGGAATTTGCGAATTTGACCCCGACCGCGGATGCAGCCGCTGAAGAAGGCGCGATCAAGAAGCTGGGGGTTCTTGGCATTTCTGTCCGGCCCATCGCGCAGAACTTGCAATGGAAGGAAGCCACGGTCCGCCCGCAGGACACCAACAAAACCAGCGAAGCGGTCGCGCTGCTGAAGGATATTCCGAGCCTGGTTGATCTCAATATCTCCAAGCTGAACCTGAAGGACGAAGACCTGAAAAACATCGCCAGCCTGAAAAACTTGCAGCGGCTGCACCTGGAAAACAACCCGATCACGGACGCCGGGCTTTCGAATATCAAAGACCTGGTAAATCTGGAGTATCTGAACCTGTACAACACCCGGGTGAGCGACGCCGGTCTCGACAATCTCAAGGGGCTGACCAACCTTGCCGCCCTTTACCTGTGGCAGACCAAAGTGAGCGATGACGGAGCGGCCAGCCTAAAGAAGGCCTTGCCCGAGGCCCTGATCAATCGCGGTGAAGAATTAAAGCTGCTGGCCAAACTCGACGAGAAAATGGCCGAAGAAAAGAAAGCCGCGGAGGAAAAGAAGAAAGCGGAAGAGAAGAAGAAGGCCGAGGACGAGAAAAAGAAGGCGGAAGAGAAGAAGGAAGCCAAGCCGGACGAGCAGAAAAAGGACGAAAAGAAGGACGAAAAACCGGCCGAAGCGAAGAAAGAGGAGAAAAAGTAGGGGAATCCGGGCGCGAATTGGCGCTTTAGTGCCGGCTGAATCTGTTGCCTTGCGGGCTTCCGCCTGCTTTATTGACGCCCGTGTGTAAGGTCAGGGTCAGGAATTTTATCGTCTCCCTGCTCGTCGCCGCGAAGATCAGTTCTGCCGCGCGCGGGGCGGAGAAGCCAGCCTCCAGCGCGACAAACCCGCCGCCGGGAACCGCGATTGTTTTGCCCGAGCCGATTCCCGACCCGCTGGAACGGATGAACCGGCGATTGTGGGCGATCAACGAAACCGCGGTCAAAGGGGTGATTCAGCCGAGCTCGAAGGTTTATCGCCTGCTGGTGCCCCCGCCCCTGCGCATCGGCGTTTCGAACGTCGGCAGGAACCTCCAGTATCCCAGCAAGATCGTTAACAACCTGTTGCAAGAGCGCTGGTCCGGCGCCCGAGACGAGTCCTACCGGTTTCTCTGCAACAGCGTGCTGGGCATGGGCGGCTTTCTCGATGTGGCCAGCGAGCTGAAGATTCCCAGGTCCGACGCGGATTCCGGCCAGACTTTCGGACGATGGGGCTGGAACCCGAATTTCTACCTGATGCTGCCTATCCTGGGCCCAAGCAGCGATCGAGACGCCGCCGGGACAGCCGCCGATGCTCTGGTCAACCCGATCACCTATTTTTCCCCTTACAGCTACATCCCGACTGGCGCCCGGTACAATGAGCTGAGCGACGCAGTGGATGGTTACGTACGGGCGATAGACTCGGAAATGGACCCTTACTCTCTGCTGCGCTACGCCGCGGCGCTGCAGCGCAAGGAAGCGCCGATCGACTGGGAATTGCACGGACCACAGGACGCCCCTTCCCTGGAAACGTTGAAAGTGGTGCTTTTCGGCCCGCACGATCCTCAATTTCCAGACCGAGGCAAAACCCGCGAGGTCAAGATTCCAGGGACCGGTCGGGAACTGCCCTACAGCGTCTGGCTTCAGAACACCGCATCCCCGATCGTGTATCTGCTGCCGGGAATTGGCGCGCACCGCCTGAACGCGGGGGCGCTGGGGCTGGCGGAGTTGCTTTACGAAAAAGGCTACTCTGTGGCCGTCATTTCAAGCGCTTTCAATTTCGAGTTCATCGACCGGGCTTTGACCGCGGATCTGCCCGGTTACGCGATCTCGGACGTGAAGGACATTCACCTGGCGCTGACCGAAATCGACAAGCAATTGCACAATTACGCGCCCGGCAAGATCGGACGTCGCGCCGTGATGGGCTACTCGATGGGCGGCTTCCATACCCTGTTCCTGGCGGCAACTGCAGCCGAACGAAGCTCGCTGCTCCAATTTGACCGCTACGTGGCGATCGACACGCCGGTGCGACTGGTGCACGGGATTGAGCAGTTGGACGCGTTCTACGGCGCGGCGCTCGACTGGCCCGCCGCCGAACGGACGCAAAAGATCGAGCAGTTGCTGCTGAAAGTCGCGGCATTGACCCGGGGAAAAATCACAGGGGAAAGCGCCCTGCCATTGAGCGCCACCGAATCAAAATTCCTGATCGGGCTCGCGTTCCGGCTAAACCTGCGGGATGTGATTTTCTTCACGCAACTCCGGCGCAACCAGGGAGTCCTGAAGGAATCGGTGGACCGCTGGAAACGCGAACCGGCCTACCGCGAAATCATGAACTACTCGTTCAACGATTATCTGGCGAAGTTTATTGATCCGTACTACCGGCAGCACGGAGTCGATCTAGAAGATCCCGCCGTCCTCGACGGCGCGGTTGATTTGCGAAAATTTGAGGCCTCCTACCGGGCGCAAAAATCCGTCCGGCTCGTCTGCAACCAAAACGATATTCTAAACGCGGCAGAGGATGTGCAGTGGCTGGAGAATACTTTTGGCGAGCGCCTGACCCTTTTCCCTCACGGCGGCCATCTCGGCAACCTGGGGGACACCGTAGTTCAATGGTCGATACTGAATGCGCTGACCGGGCTGGAGGATGCTCGGCCGGCTGACGCCAATCCGCGAAGCCGGGCCTCGCTCGACGGCCGCCTGACCGTCGCCCAACACGGATGGCATCGGTGAGCGCTACTGTCTGCACGCTTCGCCGAACGGCGAGCCAGAATAGCGTCGCTTCGCCCGGGAGCCCTCTGCTCCTCCTGCCCGAGCTTTGCCCATGCCCACGCAGAATCAACCGATAGCAGCCACCACCCGGTATCTGGCGGTCTACGGCCATCCGGTGAAGCATTCGGCTTCCCCTGCGATGCACAACGCAGCTCTGGCGCATCTGGGCCTGGACTGGCGCTACCTGGCGTTCGATGTCCACCCGGAAAAGCTCAGGGATGCGATCCAAGGGGCCGAACAAATGAAGTTTTTGGGGTTGAACCTGACGGTGCCCCATAAATTGCTGGCCGTTGACATTGTACAGGAGTTGGACGACTCCGCCCGGGAATGGGGCGCGGTCAATACGGTGCTGTTCGAAGGAAAGAGCGCGGGGGAAGATTGGAAGCCACTCCGGCTTTGTGACCCGGCGACGTTGACCGCGACCCGTTCGCGCGGCTTTAACACAGACGCCTACGGAATCACCCGGTCGATCCAGGAGGATCTGAACCTGGCCCTGCGAGGCTCGACCGTGCTCGTGCTGGGAGCGGGCGGAGCGGGCAGGACGGCAGCGCTCAAACTGGCCACCGAAGGGGTAAAGAAGCTTTACCTGGTCAATCGCACCCGGGCGAAAGCGGAGGAGATCGCCACGGAGATTCGCGTGCGCTGTCCGGAGGTCGAGACCGAAATAGGCTATCCCAAAGGGCGAATTGATCTGGCTCTGAACGCGACCTCGCTTGGACTGCAAGCCGGGGATCCCTTGCCCTATTCTCCCGGAGAATTCAACCTTAACCAGGCGGCAGCGGCTTACGATATGATCTATCGTCCTGCGGAGACGCGGTTTCTGGCGGAAGCGGCGAGAGCGGGCGCACGCATCGCGAATGGATTGGGCATGCTCCTGTATCAAGGCGCGAGGGCGCTGGAGATTTGGTCCGGAGCGCCCGTGCCCGTGGAAATTATGCGCAGAGCGTTGCGGGAGAACATTTACGGAAAAGGTCAATGAGCGACACCCTGAAAAACGTATTCGAGCCTGATCTTTGGGCTCGAGTGCCATTCCACTTTTGGTCAGTCGTCTTTTTTGTCCTGGGCTCGATGGTGGGGAGCTTCCTGAACGTCTGCATTCACCGGATGCCGCTCGGCTTGAGCGTGGTGCATCCGCGATCACACTGTCCGACCTGCAAATACTCCATCCCCTGGTTTCTCAACCTGCCTTTGATCACCTGGCTTTACCTGCGGGGAAAATGCGCGAACTGCCAAAGCCCGATCTCGATCCGCTATTTTCTGGTGGAGCTGCTCACCGGGGCGACTTTCCTGATCACCTGGGTGGTGTTCGGCAAGGCCTCGGCGGGACTGGCCCTCGTCTACTGTCTGGTGCTTGCCGGTTTCATTGCGGCCACGTTTATCGATCTGGAACACTTCATCATTCCGGATGAAATCACGATCGGCGGCACGGTGGCCGGCTTTCTTCTGTCAGCGCTCGTGCCCGCGCTGCACCACACGGACGATCGCGGCCTGTCGCTGAAAGCCAGCTTTTTCGGCATCGCGGTCGGCGGCGGATTGATCTACCTGATCCTTCGGGGCGGCAAGCTCGCGTTCGGGAAAGAGAAGCTCGAACTCGCGCCGGAAAGCCGAATCATATTTACGGAAACCGCCTTGAAACTTCCAGACAAGGAACTGCCTTACGAAGAGATCTTCTACCGAAAAACCGATTACATTCAGCTTCACGCGAAAACGGTCGAACTGGAGGATCGCTGCTATTGGGGGACCACGCTGACCCTCACGCCAGCCGAACTGAAGATCGGAGAAGAGATTTTCAACCCGGAGCAGGTCCCGCATATGGAGGTAGTGACCAGCGAACTGATCCTGCCACGCGAGGCGATGGGGTTCGGCGACGTGAAGTTCATGGCGGCCATTGGCGCTTTCCTGGGCTGGCAGGCGACGATCTTCTCGCTCATGTTCAGCGCCGTTATCGGCACTCTGGTCAGCCTGGGCGCAATCGCGCTGCGGCGGGTGGAGTGGTCGAGCCGGATTCCCTACGGCCCGTACATCGCCCTGGCCGCGATCATCTACATGTTCCTTCCCTCAGGCCTGCAAGCGACTTGGCGGGATTACCTGAGCATCTTCACGCAGCTTTGGAACGGGCACATCGGCGCGCCATAGCTGTCCGCAGCCTGCTCGCTGGTTGCTTGGCTGGATCACTTCGGGATGCTGATCTTCTGCCCGCTGCGCACTCCCCCGGCCGCCCCGGGGTTCGCCGCTTTCAGCGCTTGAATGCTCACGCCGTAGCGGCTGGCCAGCGAAGCGAGCGTCTCGCCCGGCCGGACCGTGTGCACGGAGCGAATGCCGGTCTGGGGCGCCACCGCTTCTGCAGGATGTTTGTCGGTCACCGTCGGAACCGGATGAGCCGCCAGGCGGGCAGGCTTTTCAGGAGGGCTCTTGCGGGAATTCTTCGGAGGCTCGACGTTGGCCGGAGCCTCCGCTTTGTCCGCACGAACGCCCATCAAAATCGGCTGAGCTGGCTGGGTCAGGCGGGAAGAGGAGAGGCGCTGGTCGACCTGCGGCACCCCCACAAAGTTAGTGATGTAGTTGGTGATATATTGCGGGCGTCGGGCAATTTCCGCCTCGAGAAACTCCATGCGGCCTTTCAAGGCCGAGTTGGTCTGCGTTAACCGCTCCAACTCCCGCTGCACCTCGCGGGTCACCACGGCGTATTGCACGCTCTTCGCCAGTTCCCGGGTGCAAGCGGTGATATTCTGTTTCAAGACATCCGCCATGGGCGAATTGGTTCGGAGCAGCAAATGACGCTGATAGTGATAAATGGCGGCGGCGTAATCGCTCTTTTTAGTGTCGTAAAGCACACCCAGTTCGAGATGGGCGGAAGCATTGTTCGGATTCGCCTGCAGAGCGCGCTCGAAAGACTGAATGGCGCCGTCGTAGTCCAGCCGATTGACGCGCTTCTTGCCTTCCAGGAATTGAGGCTCTTTTTCCTCATCCATGCTGGCACGCCGCAATTGGCCGCATCCCGCAAAGCCAAAGCTCAGCAGGAGCAGAAGAAAGAGGCGCCATTTCGGCGCGCAATCGATCATGGGTGCGAAAGTAAACAAAGGCCGCAGGCTCGGCAATTGCGTTCGGACAGAAAGAAAACGCGGTCCAGCCGCTCAGGCCGCCTCGTTCCGAGATCTGAGCAATTCGCGGGCAAGCCACGCGCGAGTGAAGGCCCAGGTCCGCTTGAGGGTAGCCTCGGAGACGCCCAGAATTGCGGCTAACTCTTCGTTGGTCAGGCCCGCGAAAAATTTCAACTTCACCAGTTCCGCCTTCCGCGGATCAACCGCCGCCAGCTTCTCGATGATTCCATCGAGCGCGAGCAGATTCTCGTCCGGCACCGGTGAGGCGAGATCAATCTCGTCCAGGTCGACCGCCAGCGCGCCCGCGCCGCGGCGGACCGCTTGCTTGGCTCGAATGCGCTCGATCAGAATGCGCCGCATGGCCTCGGCGGCCGCGCCAAAAAAATAGGACCGGCTCTTCCAACGCGAACTGCCGCCGGTTGCAAGGCGCAGATAGACCTCATGCACCAGGGCGGTGGGCTGGAGAGTTTGGTTCCGATACTCACCCGCCAGCCGGGACCGGGCGAGTTTGCGCAGCTCCTCGTAAAGGAGCGGGAAGACCTCGGCGATATCCCGCTCCTGCGAAGCCTGCATGTCGTTGTCCTCCGGCATGAGAGAATCAGTGCTGGCGTTGGAACACCGCCGGATCATCAAAGAAACCGGCGACATCCTTGTGGGCGCGGACAAACTTCTGCAATTCCTCCGTGGGCGCCGTGAGCACGCACTCCATCTTGTCCTGATTTGCCGGTTCAACCGGGTCGTTGACCTGTATGTGGGCAATCTCGGTCTTATGCGCTGCCAGCCAGCCCCGCACCCATCCGATGCTCATGGAACTGAGCTTCAACGAACCCTCGTCAAACTCGACTTTCATGAGGTTATGAGCCGGCAACTCGCTGACCGCGCGCTTGCGCGAATAAAGGTCCAGCAGTTCGGTATCGCCCAGCTTGAACCGGCGGGCGTCGAACTCATGGCGGTCGGTCTCCTCCACGATGGTCAGGCGATAAGCCTTGTCGCCATCCTGAGTGAAGGTCCAAGTCGTCTTGTCGTTTTCATTCTTCGGATCCTTCCAAACCCCAAGCAAGCGGGCATCGGCAATTAAATCGGCTTCCTTGTAGAACGGATAGATCGCCTTCTGCCAACAACCGGTGGCTACCAGGGCCAGACTGGCGAGCAGGACTCCAATTTTGATTTTGTTTGTCATAATAAACTCTTTCCTTAAATGCTTTCATTGGTCACTGCGTAAATTTTGGGCCGAGAGGATCAAAAAGTTTTTCAAAAGCGCGTTTCATGTCATCAGACGGCCTCCATCGGATTGAGTCGATCTTCCTGGAAGCGCTTGCATTGGAAGATCTTAACCAGCGCGAGCGCTTCCTAATCCGGGCCTGCCAGGGCGATTTGGAATTGCGCCAGGAAATCGCGGACCTTCTCGCCGCTCACCAAAATGCACCCGCTTTTCTGGATGCCCCGGAACCAGGGGCCTCCCTCTCCGCCGAAGCCGAAACCCTGGCCGCGGGCTTTCCCGTGCTCGAAGGATATAGGATCGATCGGGAAATTGGCCGGGGCGGATTGGGCACTGTTTATCTGGGATTCGATCAGAAGCTGCGCCGGCCGGTGGCGATCAAACGCTTGAGACAAACCGCAGGAACGACCACGCAAGCACGAGTTCTGCAGGAGGCCCGAGCCGCCGCTTCGTTGCGCGATCCCAGCATTGTCACGATCTATGCCGTGGAGGAAGGGGCCGAACCGGTCATCATCATGGAGCCGGTGGAGGGGTTTCCGGTCGACAAAGGCAGCGCCAGCCTGACCTTTCAACAAAAGGCCCGCATCCTTCAGGAAATCGCCCGAGCCCTGGACGTGGCGCACCGGCAAGGGGTCATTCATCGCGACCTGAAGCCGGCGAATATTTTGCTCACGCCGGACCTTCACCCAAAGATTCTCGATTTTGGGCTGGCGATCAACGAAGGGAGCGGCCACGCGGGTGGATCGAGATTTGCCGGAACGCCCCGGTTCGCATCCCCGGAGCAGATCGCGGGCGCGCCGCTGAGTGCGGCCTCAGACATTTTCGCTTTTGGCAGCCTGATGTTCAAAGTGCTGACCGGCCGCTACGCGTTCGACGGCGAGACTACGGCCGAAGTGCTGCAGGCCATCGCGCGTTCGCACCCGCCTTTCTTGCGGGATGTGGCGGTCGGAGCCCCGGAAGAACTGCAAGCGATCTGTCTCGCCTGCCTCGCGGCCAAGCCGGAGGACCGGCCCGCGGCGAACGACGTGGCTCTGGACCTGGGCCGCTACCTGGCTGGCGAACCGGTCCGGCTGCGGCCCGCGCTCTACGGCGACCTGTTGCGGCAGCGGATCAGCGAGTATTCCAACCAGCTCGCCCACTGGGAAAATCAGGGAATGATCTCAAGGGATGAGAAGGACCGCGTGATGACCGTGCACCGCCGCATCCTGGCAGACGAAGATCATTGGATTATTGACCCGCGAAAAATTTCTGTGACCCAGACGGCGCTCTACACCGGGGCCTGGGTGGTAGTGGTCGCGGCCGGGCTGTTCGTCTGGCTGGCGAGCAACGAAACGGCTGGGTTCCTGCGCTGGGCGGGACCGCTCCTGGGCGCCGCCTGGCTGGGCGGCGCGGGCCTCGCGAGCTCGCGCCAGCGCGAGCCGCTGGCCACGGCGGCGTTTCTGGCCGCCGCAGTGCTGGCTACACCGCCCGCTCTGCTTTCCGTGCTGCGCGAGGTGCAGGTCTGGGCGACTCCCAGGCCGGGAATTGAGCAGTTGCTGGCGGGCCGTTTCACGAATGAGCAACTGCTGGTCTCAACCGCCGGAGCGTTCGCAGTCTCGTTGCTTGCCTGGCGCAGGTTGCGGATGACCGGGTTCGCCTGGACCAGTGCCATTTTAGGGGCCGCGAGCTGGTTCGGCCTGCTGGTGTGCGCGAACTGGCTGGGCAAACCGGCGGCCACGCAGGCCGCCTGGAGTCTGCCGCTGGCTGCCTTCATCCTCCCCGGCTTGCACTTTGAAAGAACGGGCCGCGTGGGCTGGGCGGCGCCCTTTTACGCCGTCGCCGGGTGCACCCTGATCGTGGCGCTCGACGTGATCGCCTGGAAAGGCACCACGTTGAGCATGCTCGGGCTGGCGGCCCCCAGGTTTCCGTTTTTCAACCTCGATCGACAGGAAGCGCTGTCCCTGGCGTTGAACGGTTATCTCTTTCTCGCCCTGGCGCTGGGGATGGAACGGGCGCGAAGCCTCGACCTGCGGCGCGCCAGCCGGCTGATCGAGCCAATCGGGCTCCTGCACATTCTCGGAGTGCTCTACGCCAGCGCCCGGCAGCAGAGCCAAAGTCCGGCGGTCGCTCTTGACGCCGCTTTTTACGCGCTCTCGGTTCTGCTCATCCTCGCGCTGGGCGCGTGGCGCTCGCGGTGGCGCACTCTCCTCGGAGCGTTGGGCGGCCTGGCGCTCGGCAGCCATCTCCTGCTCGACCTGAATCTCGTGCCCAAGACCGCCTTCACCGTCAGCCTGGGAGCGGCCGGGATGGTCATTTCCGCCGCGACTTATCTCTACCTGATCCTCGCCCCGCAAGCCCGATCCCGAGGGCCTCGAGCCACGCCCAGGCCGCCAGTTTTCGATGGCGAACCGAGGTCACAGCCCCTAAGTTGCGCCCATGATCCTGGTGATCGATAACTATGATTCGTTCACGTATAACCTCGTGCAGTACCTGGGCGAGTTGAACGTCCCGCTGGAGGTGCGGCGCAATGACGAAATCACGATCGAGCAGGCCCGCGCGTTGAAGCCAGACCGGATTCTCGTCTCCCCGGGCCCGTGCTCACCCAAGGAATCCGGCTTGTCGAACGAAATCATCCGGACGTTCAGCCAGGAGATCCCCGTCTTTGGGGTTTGCCTCGGCCACCAGTGCATCGGCCATACTTTCGGGGCGGACGTGGTGGTCAACTATCGCATGATGCACGGCAAAACCTCGCTGATCCGGCACAACGGCAAGGATTTGTTCGAAGGGATGCCAAACCCGTTCCCGGCCACGCGCTATCACTCCCTGGTGATCAAGCGGGACACGCTCCCGGACTGCCTGGAAATCACCGCGGAAACGGATGAGGGCGAGATCATGGGGGTGCGCCACAAGACCCTGCCAATCTGGGGCGTGCAATTCCATCCGGAAAGCATCCTGACGGAAAACGGCCGGCAGATTCTCAAGAACTTCCTCAAGCTGCGGGCGCACTGAGCGGCTCCCGGCTCGGGCCTTCGAGTCTCGGGAAGAACTTCTGAAAATTCTCAACCAGGGGCGAATCCTCGTTGCGCCGCCACGCCAGAACGGTATGCACCGGCGGAAGGCCCGGAGGCAATGATCGGAAGGTCAGTCCCGGACGCTTGACCTGGCGCAGGGTGGCGGTGGTGGGGGCCACGCCGAAACCGGCGGAGATCAGCCACATCTTCGTTTGAATGTCGTTCGCGTACTGGCCAACGCGCGGTTCGGCTCCGGCGCGAGCACAGGCCGCCAGGAACGCGTCGTAATACCCATGCTGCACCGTGGGATGCATCAACACGAGGGATTCCTTGTCGAAGTCCTTCCATTGCAAATCACGCTTCAAGGCCAGTCGATGCCCCTCGGGCACAGCCAGAATCTGATGCGACTCCTCGACCAGGCGGGAACTGAGATCGGGAAAGCCCACCGGAGGCCGGAGCAAGCCCGCATCCAATTCGTGGCTGCGCAGCAAACTGAGCTGTTCCGTGCTGGTCAGATCGAACAAAGAGAACTGCACTCCCGGGTGTTGCTGGCGAAAACGGCGGAGGATCGACGCCAGCCAGGCGTTGGCGGTCGGCGCGATAATACCCAAGCGGATTGTCCCCACCAACCCCGCGCCAGCCTGCCGCGCGCGCTCTTCCGCCTGGCGGGCGGCGGAAAGGACTCGGCGGGTCTCCTCGAGAAAAACGCGGCCGGCCGGGGTGAGTTCCACCTTGCGGGTGGTCCGCTGGAAAAGAGCCACACCCAGCTCTTCCTCCAGGGTTTTGATTTGCGCGCTGAGGGCGGGCTGGGCCACGTGCACCCGATCGGAAGCGGCCCGGAAATTGAGCGTTTCGGCAACGGCCGCGAAGTACCGGAGATGGCGCAGTTCCATGGATTGATAGTAAATTGTTATCAATCAGCAGGCAAACTTGTATTGGGCAGCCGCCGACAAAGAGCCTACAAAAAAGTGACCTTTAATTCGCGTCAGCAGACGCTGAGGAGAACAAATGTGGATTGTCCGATTAGCGCTACGCCGGCCCTATACATTCGTTGTGGGAGCCCTGGTGCTCATCCTGTTAACGCCGTTCATCCTGTTGCGCACGCCGACAGATATCTTCCCGGCCATCGACATTCCAGTCATCAGCGTGGTGTGGCAGTACACTGGCCTGAGCGCGCAAGAGGTTGAGCAGCGCCTGCTTTACCTGCACGAACGGTCGCTGAGCGCGACGGTCAACGACATCGAACACATCGAATCCAACGCCTACAACGGCGTGGGCGTGATCAAGGTCTTCCTGCAGCCTGGCGCGTCAGTGGAAGGGGGCATCGCCCAGGTGACCGCCATCGCCCAAACGATCATGCGGCAAATGCCGCCTGGGCAGACTCCGCCTCTGATTTTGCGGTATAACGCGTCGACCGTGCCGATTCTCCAGTTCGCGCTTTCCAGCACCAAACTGTCCGAACAGGAGCTGTACGACCTGGCCCAGAACCAGACACGCGTCGCGCTCTCGACGGTGCAAGGAGCGGCGATTCCCTGGCCGTACGGGGGGAAAGCGCGGGTCGTGTCCGTGGACATAGACCTGGCGGCGCTCAAGGCCAAGAATTTGAAGGCCGAAGACGTGGTCGACGCAATGAACGCGCAAAACCTCATCCTTCCGGCTGGCACCGCCAAGATCGGATCTCTGGAGTATGACATTGAGGTGAACAGCAGCCCGCGCCTGCTCTCGGAGTTGAACAACATCCCGGTCAAGGTGGTGAATGGCGCCACGATTTACGTGAAGGATGTGGCGCAAGTGCGCGACGGCTATTCGCCCCAGCAGAATATCGTGCGGCAGGACGGGGTCCGCGGTGCGCTGCTCACCGTGCTGAAAAGCGGGGCGGCCTCCACGCTGGACGTGGTCGCTCGCATCAAAGCCGCCCTGCCGCGGATCCTCAGCAGCCTGCCGCCGGAACTGGAAGTGAAGGAATTCGCCGATCAATCGCTGTTCGTGCGGGCGGCCGTGGACGACGTGGGCCGCGAAGCAGTCATTGCCGCCGCACTGACCGCGCTGATGATCCTGCTATTCATCGGCTCCTGGCGCAGCACGGTGATTATTGCCGTTTCCATCCCACTTTCCGTCCTCTGTTCCGTGGCGGTGCTGAGCGCAATCGGGCAGACAATCAACCTGATGACGCTGGGCGGGCTTGCACTGGCGGTCGGGATTCTGGTGGATGACGCCACCGTGGAAATTGAGAATGTCCACCGGCAAATGGCAACGGGCAAGCCGCTCAAGCAGGCAATCCTGGACGGCGCGCAGGAAATCGCCCTGCCCGCGTTCGTCTCCACCCTTTGCATCTGCATCGTTTTCGTGCCGATGTTTTTCCTCTCCGGCGTGGCCCGTTATCTCTTCGTGCCGCTGGCCGAAGCGGTGGTGTTCGCGATGCTGGCCAGTTACGCGCTCTCCCGCACGCTCATCCCGACGCTGGTGATGTGGTTCTATCAGAACGTGCATCACGCGGGCCACGGGCATGTGGAACCTCCGGCGCGCGGCTGGAGAAAGCCGTTCGCGACCATTCACGAATCGTTTGAGCGCGGGTTCGCCCGGTTCCGATCGGGCTATCGGAACCTGCTCGGAGTGACCCTGCATCATCGGAAGTCGTTCGCCTTGATTTTCCTGCTGTTTTGCGGGGGCAGCGCCTTTTTGACCGTGTTTCTGGGGCAGGACTTCTTCCCCAGCGTCGATGCAGGACAGTTCCGACTGCATTTGCGGGCGCGCAGCGGCACGCGCATCGAGGAGACGGCCCGACTCGCGGATTCGGTCGAGAACCTGATCCGGCAGGAAGTGCCGCCGGACGAGCTGGCTGGCATCCTCGACAATATCGGGATTCCCAATTCCGGAATCAGCTTGAGCTACAGCAATAGCGGGTTAATCGGCTCGGGCGACGCAGACATCCTGGTCGGCCTCAAGCGCCATCACAAGCCAACGGCGGACTACATCCGGACCTTGCGGACGAAGCTGAACCGGGACTTTCCCGGAACCACCTTTTATTTTCTGCCAGCGGACATTGTGAGCCAGACGCTCAACTTCGGGCTGCCGGCGCCCTTCGATGTGCAAATCGTCGGCCGCGACGTGGCCCGCAATCGACAGATCGCCGCCCGGCTGGCCGATCAAATCCGGCAGGTGCCGGGCGCGGTGGACGTGCGCGTGCAGCAGCCCAATGACCGGCCCAAGTTCACTGTGGCGGTTGACCGAACCAAGGCCTCGGATGTCGGACTGACCGAAAGAGACGTGGCCAACTCGGTGCTGCTCAGCCTGAGCGGCAGCGGCCAGGTGCAGCCGGGCTATTGGCTGAACCCGAAAAACGGGATTCAGTACCTGGTCAATGTGCGGGTTCCGGAGCATCAAATGGATTCGCTCCCGGCGCTCAACGCCATTCCGGTCAGCGCCAACAACCCCGGGCAAGGGAACGGCCAGTTGCTGGCGAACGTGGCCAGCGTCGAGCGCGGGACCGGCCCGCAGGTAATCTCCCACTACAACGTCCAGCCAGTGATCGACGTTTTCGGCGGCGTGAGCGGCCGGGACCTGGGCGGGGTGCTGCATGACGTGGAGCCGCTCGTGAAACAGGCGGAAAAGGAATTGCCTCGCGGGAGCTACATCGTATTTCGCGGCCAGGCCGAAACGATGCGCAACAGCTTTATCGGGCTGGGCGTCGGGCTGCTCATGGCCATCGCGCTGATCTATCTTCTGTTGGTGGTCAACTTCCAGAGCTGGCTGGACCCGTTCATCATCATCACCGCCCTGCCCGGCGCTTTGGCCGGCGTGGCCTGGGCGCTTTATCTCACTTTCACCACCCTGAGCGTCCCGGCCCTGATGGGGGCGATCATGAGTCTCGGTGTCGCGACCGCAAACTCGGTGATCGTCGTCAGCTTTGCCCGAACCAACCTCAGGAACGGGCTGGCTCCGCTTCCCGCTGCGTGGGAAGCGGGGACCAGCCGTCTCCGCCCGGTGCTGATGACCGCGCTGGCCATGATCATTGGCATGCTGCCGATGGCTCTCGGCACCGGCGAAGGCGGGGAACAGAACGCGCCGCTCGGCCGGGCGGTGATCGGCGGCCTGGTGCTCGCCACGTTTGCCACCTTGTTTTTTGTTCCGGCCGTTTTCGCCCTTCTGCACCGGCAGTCCCGCCCGGCCGAGCTGCCCGAGGCGGACCTAGCCGCCTCCACCGAACCTTTGCCCGCATGAATTCGATCGAAAAGAACGCATTAATGTTAGACTGTTCCTCGCCGAAAGCGATGGAACCTGGACATCTAACCGACGGAGCGAAAAGCCGGCCCACCCGGCTGGGGCGAATCGCGCTGGTAGCGGCGATTCTCGTAGCCCTGGGCCTGATTGCCGGCTATCTGCCGCGGTCCCGCCAGCGGGCCAGCCTGGTTCTCGAGACGAAGGAGCTCGCCATTCCGACCGTGAGCGTAACCCACCCGGTCCAGGCCAAGCCGGACGCCACGATCGCGGTGCCCGGAGAAGTCCGGCCGTTTATCGACGCGCCGATCTACTCGCGGGCGAATGGCTACCTGAAGCGCTGGCTCGTCGATCTTGGCGCCGAGGTGAAGGAAGGAGATCTGCTCGCGGAGATTGATGTGCCGGAACTAGACCAGGAACTCGCCCAAGCGAAGGCCCAGATCGCTCAAGCGGAAGCCGCGCTGGGCCTGGCCAAAACGACGGCCAGCCGCTGGAATGAGCTGCTGAAAAACGCGGTGGTGAGCGAGCAGGAAGCGAACGAAAAGCAGGCGGATCTCGCGCTGAAAGAAGCCAACCTGGAAGCAGCCCGGGCCAATTTCCGCCGTTTGGAGGACCTGCGCTCGTTCACGCGCGTGCTCGCTCCTTTTTCGGGAACGATCACCGCCCGTCACACCGACGTGGGCGAACTGATCAAAACGGACGCGGCCAAAGAACTTTTTCATCTCGCGCAGACCCGAACGCTGCGGGTCTACGCGCGCGTGCCCCAGTCGATTGCCAGAGGCATTGCCGTGGGACAGATCGCGGACATCTCCATCCCCGAGCTGCCGAAAGAGATCTTCCACGCCAAAGTCGTGCGCACTTCCGGGGCTGTCACCGCCGACTCACGCACGCTGCTGACGGAATTGGAATTGCCGAATGCCGAAGGCCGGATTCTTGCGGGCAGTTTCGCCCAGGTCCGCTTCCCGAATGTCGTCGGAGAGGGATCTTTGACCGTTCCGAGCAATGCCATGATTTTCCGAGCGGAAGGCACGCAACTCGCGATCGTGGCCAACAATCAGGTGGAACTGCGCAACGTCACGCTTGGCCGCGATTTCGGGGCAACCGTGGAAGTCTTGAACGGAGCAACCGCCCAGGATGCCGTGATCATGAATCCGTCCGACTCGATGGTTTCGGGCATGGCGGTGCGGGTGGCACAGGCCCCGGAACCGGCGGGCAAATCGGGGAAGCCTTGACCCTGGGAATGAAGCCGATCAAAATCGGCTCATGACACGGGCCGCCTTGGTTTCAGGACTCATCCTTGCCCTCGCAGCGTCCGAGCGCAAGCCAGCTGCGGACGATCAGAAAGGGCCTTCGGTCCAGGCTCAATTGGACGAGCTCAAGCGCGGGCAGGAACAGATCCTCCGCGAACTGCAGGCTCTGCGGGCCGCCCTGGAACAAAGGCCGGCCAGCGCGCGCGGAGAGACCACCGCCCGCCCCGCCCCACCAGTCGTCCTCAACGTTCATGGCGAACCTTTCAAAGGCGCCCAGGGCGCGAAACTGGCGATTGTTGAGTATTCCGATTTTGACTGCAGCCACTGCGCTCAATTCGCCGCGGAGATCTTTCCGCAAATCGACCAGAAGTACATCGCCACCGGACTGGTGAAGTTCTTCTTTCGGGACCTGCCGGAGCCGGGCAGCACCGAGTCCCTGCTCAAGGCCCGGGCCGCGCGTTGCGCGGGCGAGCACGGGCGATTCTGGGAGATGCACGATTACTTGTTCACCGCAAAACCCAGACTGCTCGGCGCCGATCTCTCGAACGAAGCCCAAATCGCCGGAGTGACCACCGAAGAGCTCAAACAGTGCCTGAAAAATGAGCAGTCTGCGGCCATGATCCAAAGGAGCGCGCTCGGGGCGTCGCGCATTGGGATTCGGGGGACCCCCACCTGCTTCATCGGAACCTTGAGCGACCAGGGCGACGTGATCCGGATCAAGGAGATGGTTACCGGAGTCGAGACCTTCGCCAAGTTCGACGGAATTTTGAGCGATCTGCTGAAGCCCGAAAGTACAGCCGCGGAAAAATAAAAAGGCCGTTTCACTCGGGAAACGGCCCGCGAAGCGTAACGAAAGCTTTTATTGGACGTAGTTGCCGCTCCCGTCCACAGAGACGGCGCAAACATCACCTAGGGCGGTGTGCAAGAGATTCCGTTGAATCAGGTAGTTGCGCGATCCGATTTGCATATTGGCCCAGGAGCCATTGCTGAGTTGGTACTGTTTGCCAAAGGTCCAGGCGCATTTGTCCGCGTTTTCCGCGCCTTGGGCGTCATACCAGGCGTTCAGGTCGGGATCGCTCGTGGCTTCTTCCAACTCATGGGCGATCACGGAGACCATGCCATCCACGCCGGGGTTGCTGTTGGGGCTGACGCTTTGCGCCGCGCACGAGCGCAGGCATCGATTCGCATTGCCAACGAAAGAGAACTTGATATCCGCGCCGGAAATGGCGGCCGCCGTATGCCAGCCGCAATAACGGGTGCAGAAGCCGGACGACTCGTTCACATCCGAAGAGGTCAGAACAAAGTAAACGCCATTGGAGTCTTTAGGCAGCTTATTGTTCGTGATGGCGCGCTGCACGACGGCTTGGACTCGAGAATCGGTCAGTTTGGATCCCTGAGAACCGGTATCCGACGTTTCACCGCCAAACGTGACCGCACCTGTCACGGGCGTCGCGGTGGTCGAATAGCTCTTGTTGATGTTGAAGTAGGGCGAACCTCCGATACTGTTCAGAAAATCGCGCACAATCTGCTGGCCCGCCGGGGTGTCCGACCCATTGTTTTGATTCCAGTTCCCGTACCAGATGATGTAAACCACAGGCGTGCCCAAAACCGGGCCGCCGTTGTAAAGAATGGATGAAGTGGCGTTGGTCGAGCCGACCGTTGGGGCTCCACCGCTGTGTGCATAAACCCGGTGGGAAATAATTTCAGGAGCGCCGTGCTCCACTTCCAAGGGCGGATCGGAATAGACGCGGCCTGCGGAAAGGCCCACCAGGATCAAACTTGCAAGAGAAACCAACAGGTGTTTTTTTCTCATAAATACTTTCAGTTCAGATAGTTCCAATCACCGAGGCGGTCAACATCCTTACAGCTTCCCCAGGCAGGGACCTTGGCTGACGAGATTAGGAGGCTATCGAAAGGCCAAAATATGTCAAACATTAGGAATTACCTAACGGCGACAGGAGACGCCGGGAACCGCGCCAGAACAGGGGGACGCGTGGGGAAACGGCTTGATGGCGTGGTTGCATCTCCGCAGCACTTCAGCTAGTAACGGGTCATGAAGACCGCACTCCTTTTGCTGGTCTGGGCGATGGCATCGTGGGCAGGCTTTGCGCAATCAGCCGGCCTCAGCCTGGTTTCCTTTTCTGTTGCGATGCAACCGTCCACAGCGAAAGACCCGTTAACGGGCCTCCTGTGGAATCTCAGTTTCTCGAGCAGCGGAAGCACCCAAAACCCCAATGGTGAATTGGGGCCGGCCGAAGCCGGCGTTCCATATTCCCATCAAAGCAACTTCATACTTGTCGATCCCACAACAGAGGAACCGATCGTCCTGCCGATGGCAGTCGACGCGCCGGATGCAGGGGATTCCAACGGGAACGGCTTGTCCGATTTTTTTGACGCATCGATCGCCATCCAAAATCTTCAAACCACCGGGCGGCATCCGACCCTGGACGGAAAGGGAACCGACTTCACCGCCCGATGGACCCGCCCGGCCGGACAGATGAGCGGCACCGTGGTGATCGATCTGCCGTATTTCGGACTCAAATTCTCCACGCCATTCTCGATTCCGGCCTACGAGGGCGTTTTTAATTACTCGTTCACCCCGCCTGGCCTGCCTGGATTGGTCCTGCTCACGAACATCAACGAGGCCTCGGATCAAATCTCCGGGCCGCTGGTCCTGACGATCACCAACGCGGCGCAACTGGGCTACGGGCCGGGGACCTGGACGAACCTGACGGGCGATCAATATGCTTTCAGTCCGGTGGACTCGCTCGACCAGGCGGACACCAACTACATCGCCTTCATTCAATTCGCCGACGGCAACCCCCGAACCGCTGACACCGATTATCCCCTCTGGTTCTTGGTCGTTCACAGCTCCGACCAGGACGGTGACGGCACGCTCGACCTGGTCGAGCCTCCACCGGCCTCGAACAGCCCCCGCCTCGAAATCGTCCGAACCGGCCAGGGAATTCAGTTGAAGATCTTCGGCGACGCCGGACGCTCCTACATTCTGGACAGCCGGCCCGGCTTCGGGAGTTCGACCTGGACAGCGGGACAAACCATCCCGCTGACCGGGAGCAGCCAGACGGTGGACCTGCCCTCGGCCGATGCAGCACGCTTCTTTCGCCTGCGGCAGGCTCCGAACTGAGGCTGAACCGCTCCGCAAAGGGGATCGAGCCAGAGGGACTTGCATAAAGGAGGCCGCTTGGCGAATCTTTCGCTCCGTAACCCCATGAATCTCAAACTCACTTTGCTGCTGGCGGCCTGGATGCTCATTCCGCATCAGGGCACCGCCTCCGGATTCGACGCCGATTGGCCGGCGTGGCGCGGACCCACCCGGAATGGCTTGGCCAATCCAGGGCAGAATCCCCCGATCCAATGGACCGAAAGCGAAGGGGTCGCATGGAAAGTCGCACTGCCCGGCCGGGGTCATGGATCTCCCACGATTGTTGGAAGCCGTATTTATCTGCCGACCGCCGATCCCGGCAAAGGATCGCAATCAGTGCTCTGCCTGGACCGGCAAAACGGCAAGCTGATCTGGGAGAAAGTGGTGCATCCCGATCATGCGGATGCGGGCAAACACGCCAATTCCTCCGCCGCGTCCTCCAGCGTCGCGTGGGACGGTGAGCGCTTGTTTATCAGCTTCCTGAATCAAGGCGCGGTCTACACCACCGCTCTCGACCCGGACGGCAAAATCCTCTGGCAAAAAAAGGTGGCCGACTATCAGGTGCACCAAGGCTTCGCAGCCTCGCCAGTCGTCCACGAGGGGCTCGTGCTGGTCTCCGCGGACAGCCGGGCGGGCGGGGCCGTCGCCGGACTCGACCGAGCCACCGGCCGGATTGTCTGGAGCCAGCCCCGGCCAAAAATCGCGAACTACACCACCCCGGCCGTGATGCAAGCAGCGCAACGAATTCAGATGGTTCTGGCCGGATGCAACCTGGTCTCAAGCTTCAACCCGCTCACCGGCGAGAAGCTCTGGGAAATCAAGGGTTCAACCGAGGAATGCGTCACCACTTGCGTAACCGACGGCGAACGAGTCTTTATCAGCGGAGGCTACCCGCGCAACCATACTGCGGCGATCCTGGCGGATGGTTCCGGAAAGATCGCCTGGGAAAACAACACCCGCGTTTATGTCCCGTCAATGATCGTGAAGGCCGGCCATGTCTACGCCGTGACGGATGCAGGCATGGCGGTTTGCTGGAAATCAGACAGCGGCGAGGAATTGTGGAAGGAACGGCTGGGCGGGGATTTCTTCGCGTCGCCGGTCATGGTCGGAGATCGGGTGTACGCCTCGAATGTCTCCGGGAAGACGTTCGTGTTCGAAGCCACTCCGGAGAAATTCAGACTGCTGGCGCAAAATCAATTGGGGAATGAAGCGTATGCGTCTCCCGTCGTCTGCGGGAATCAGGTTTACCTCCGAGTGGCCGCGCATGGGAATGGCCGGCAGGAGTATCTTTATTGCATCGGAAAGTAGGGAAACAATATTTCGAGGGCACCCGACGGCAAAGCAGGCAGAGCAAAAATTGCGAGATGTCAGGCAAAAGGCGGTTTGCCGCCCCAATTTCCCTCCTCTAGCTTAAGCCCCGTGATGGGATTGACGGATAGACAGTTTTTTCTGCTCGCGGTGGTCGGTTACGGCCTCGGCGCGATCTATTCCGTTTTCCTCTGGCGCAAAGGCTTCCGGCGGGATGACCATATCTGCTACGGGGTCGTGGCCCTTTCTTTCGGTCTGCACACCGTGGCCATGATGCTCCGGGGGTTCAGCCTCTCACGCTGCCCGGTGAACAACCTTTTCGAGGCGATGATGTTCGTCATGTGGACGCTGGTGGCGCCCTGCGTGGTCCTTGGGCTGTTCCCTCGCCTGCGCTTCCTCGGGGCTTTCGCCGCCCCGGCCTTGCTGGCCATGGGGGTGTTCGCCCTGATGCCTGGCCTGGACAGCGCGCCTGATCCGAAGATTCCAAAACTCGCGAGCGTGCATGCCGCGTTCATCCTACTGGCCTACGGGGCGTTTGGCCTGAGTTCGGTCGCGTCGGTGATGTATCTGACCGAAGAACGCGGGCTGAAAATGCGCCGATCCTGGACGATCCTCTCGCTGCTCCCGTCGATTCAACGCCTGGAGCTGATCGCCTCCCGGATGCTGCTGATCGGGTTCGTTTTCCTGACGGTCGGCCTTTCCATGGCGCCCTTCCTGATGAAGCACCGGTTCGGGGTGTTTTTCCAGGAGGACGCAAAGACTCTTTGGTCCGCCTTTGTGTGGTTGCTCTATGCCGGGCTGCTCGCGATGCGCTGGTATTTCTCCCAGGGGGGGCGGAAATTCGCCTGGGGCGCTGTCGGCAGCTTTTCCTTCGTCCTGCTAACTTTTTGGGGAGTAAACCTGCTTTCCAAAGCCCACCAACCCTAACCATGCCCATCGTCGCCATAGGTTTGAGCCATCGGAGCGCTCCGGTCGATGTCCGGGAGAAGTTCGCTTTCAAGGAAGGGGAAATCCCCGCGGTGCTGGGTGAACTGCGTTCGCGCGGCGTGATCAGCGAAGGGGTGATTCTCTCCACGTGCAATCGGGTGGAGCTCTACGCGGTCACCAACTCCGGAGATCCCTGCGCTCTGGCCGACCTGCGCGCCCATCTGAGCCAGCTTCGCAACTGCGACCACGGGTTCCACGATCATTTTTATCATCACGCCGAACCCAGCAGCCTGGAACATCTGTTCAAAGTGGCTTGTGGACTCGATTCGATGGTCCTCGGTGAAACGGAAATCCTCGGCCAGCTCAAGAAAGCCTACGACCTGGCGTTCCAAAACAAGTTTACCGGCGGCCGCCTGAACAAGGCTTTTCAACGAGCGTTCAACGTGGCCAAACACATCCGCACGTGCACCAACATTCAACGGGGAAGCGTTTCAGTCGGCTCGGCGGCGGTGGAACTGGCGGAGAAGATTTTCAACACGCTGGATGATCGCCACGTGATGGTCATCGGCGCAGGCGACACCAGCGAAAAAACCGCGCGCGCGCTGCTCAGCCGCGGCGCCAAGAGCATCGTGGTGGCCAACCGGTCTCTGGATCGTGCCGAAGCCCTCGCAGCGGACTTGGGGGGGCGCGCGGTGTCGTTCGACCTCTGGTTCCGCGAGTTCGAACACGTGGACATCGTCATCAGCAGCACCTCCGCTCCCCACTACGTTCTCGACCGGTCCAAAGTTGAAGCGGCGATGAAGCTGCGCCGCAACCGTCCGCTGCTGCTGATCGACATTGCGGTGCCGCGCGATATCGACCCGGATGTGAACGTTCTCGAATACGTGTATCTCTACAATATCGACGATCTGCAAACGCTGGCGGACAATTATCTCAAGCAGCGCCAGCAGGAGATTTCCAAGTGCGAAAGCTTCATCCGTGAGAAAGCGGCCGCGCTGCTGGAGGCGGCGGCCCATCCGTTCTCACTCCAACCCAATCTCGCGTGCGGGACTCAAGCGTGAGCCGCACCCTCTACATCGCCACGCGCGGGAGCGCCCTGGCCCTGGCCCAGTCCAACATGGTGCTCGCTCAATGCCGGAAGAACTTTCCCGGCCGTCAGTTCGAGCTGAAGATCATCAAGACCACGGGGGACAAGCTGCAGAGCGTCAGCTTGGCGAACGCAACCCAAACCGCGAGCAAAGGCCTGTTCACGAAGGAACTGGAAGTCGCGATGTTGAATCATGAGGCCGACTTCGCCGTTCACAGCCTCAAGGATCTGCCCACGGAATTGCCGGAGGGCCTCTACCTTTCCGCGGTCAGCGTCCGCGAAGATGTGCGCGATGTCTTGATTTATCGGTCCTCCGAAGGGTCAGCCGCGGGCAAGCGCGGCTATTCCGCGGGCGCCACCCTCAAAGATTTCCCCGCCGGTGCGACCATCGCCAGCAGCAGCACCCGCCGACAGGCTCAGATCCTCGCAATCCACCCTGGCCTCAAAACGATCCCCATTCGGGGAAATGTCGGCACTCGCATGCAAAAGCTGCTGGATAAGCCGGAATTGGACGCGACCATCCTGGCGTTTGCCGGGATGAAACGGCTGGGATATTCGATCACGCCCGCCGGGAGGATCGAAGGCCGGGATCTGCCCCCCGGCTTGCTGGCCTCCATCCTGCCTCTGGAGCAAATGCTCCCGTGCGTCGGCCAGGCCGCGCTGGGCTTTGAAAGCCGGACGGGTGATGCGGAAATTGATGAGGTTTGCGCGGCGCTAAATGACCCGCCCACCTACCAGTGCGTGACTGCCGAGCGCGCCTTCCTGCAAGGAATGGGCGGAGGGTGCCTCAGCCCGGTCGCGGCCCATGCCGAATTGATCGGCGGCCAACTCCGAATTCGCGCGGTTTCGTTCCGCAATGAAAACGTCAAACGCGGGGAACTGACCGGCGCGCCCTCGGAGGCGGCCCAGCTCGGAGCCCGCATCGCGGACGAACTTCGCTAAGGAAGCGAACCCGCTAAACCAGCTCAGGCATCGGCTGCGCCCCGCCATCGACCAAGTACTGGGGACGGCCCGAAAGATCCGGCAGCGTCACCTTGTTCACGTCCAACCCCAGGTTGTGGTAAAGCGTGGCGAACACTTCGCCGAACGCGACGGGCCGCTCGGAAGGTTCGCCGCCCAAGCGGTCCGTGGCGCCAATCACCTGCCCGGTTTTCATTCCACCACCCGCGAGCAGAGCGCTGGAAACGCGCGGCCAATGGTCGCGGCCCGCATCCTTATTGATGGTGGGAGAGCGGCCAAACTCACCCCAGCAGACAACGGATACGTCTTTGTCGAGGCCGCGCTCGTGCAGGTCCTGAACCAGGGCGCTCAGCCCTTGGTCGAGCAAAGGCAGATCATTGCGGGCGTTGCCGAAGTTGTTTCCGTGATAATCCCAAAAACCGTAGGCGAGGGTCACCACCCGGGCGCCCGCCTCCACCAACCGGCGCGCCACCAGGAACTGCTCGTTGAGCATCGGCGCGGCATCGCCATGCACCTTGGGATCTCCCTTGCCATAGCGCTCGATCACCGAAGGCTTCTCCCGTTGGAAGTCGAGAGCCTCCACCAGTTTGCTTGAGGTGAGAACGCCGAACGCCTGCTGGTTGAAGGCATCCATCCCTTCCATCAAGCCGTTCGCGTCGAGTTCCCGGCGCAGCCGATCAAACTGAGTCAACAAATTCCGGCGTTCCGCCAGGCGGTCCAGCGTCACGCCGTTCAAAACCATGTCGAGCTTCCCTTCGCCGCTGGGACGAAACGAGCTGTGCCCGACGCCAGCATAACCCGCGTTCGACGCATTGTAGGGCATGTGCTGCATTTTCGGCTCCAGGCCGATGAACGCGGGGATGGCCGGTTCCGCAGGCCCGAGAACTTTCGAAACGGTCGCTCCGAACGTGGGCCAGCCTCCGGCCGGCTGATTGTTCTTGCGGCGGCCGGTCATGCACATGAAATCCGAATGATCATCCACGGCATCCGAGATCGATCGGATGACCGCGAACTTATCCATCATGCCCGCCAGTTTCGGGAGATACTCACAAATCTGAAGGCCGGCGACGTTGGTAGAAATGGGTTTGAACTCGCCGCGGATCTCCGCCGGAGCATCCAGCTTCAGATCAAAAGTATCCTGGTGCGGCGGCCCGCCGGGCAAATACACCATGATTACGGCCTTGTCCCGCGATGGGCTGCTGGCAGCCGCCTCGGCCCGGAGAAGGTCGGACAATGCGAGCGCGCCCAGCCCCAAGCCGCCAATCTTTAAGAAACCGCGGCGGCTGACGCCATCGCAGTACCGGGAACGTTGTCCGTGAATGGTTAACATGGGCTCTTGGCTCCCTTACTTATCGCAGAAATGCCGGGCCGGGGCAACCGGTATCGCGAAGGGCGAAGGGCAAATAAAAACACATGGTTCGCGCAGAGCACGCCGAGGACGCAGAGGCGCAAATCGTTCGTTGCGGATCCCTTTGGAAAAAAGATCGACGACCGACCTTCGCTTTCATGGGTCTTGGGGTGAAGTTGCCGCGCCGAAGCCGGCCGCCGTTCAGGAGTGCTTTGCGGGGACCCCAATGAAGGTCAAAGTGGGACAGGAGCGGGCCGGTCCAGGGGCATTTCGAGCGGCGAGGCAGGCGAAATTTTGATTTCCTTCCAGAGCGTAACCGTCGGTTTTCACAATGAGTTACGGAGTGAAACAAAGCGCCTTGACCGGAAAGTATCGCACGGGTTAGGGCGAGAAAAGTGGCCCAGAATTTTTGAGAAACTCGAGGTACACCAGCACCATTACTTCTGAAGCAGATTAGGATAGATCGCCATGAAATGCGGTTGTCATCCTTGGACCGTGGGATTGGACAAAAGAAAGGCCACCAGCCCCAAGTTGGGACCGCTGCGGCCAGAGAGTCACTGTTGGTGACGGCTGAGGGCAGAGCCGAAAGAGCGGCACTGCTCTGAGGGGTCGTTCCCAGTGACCGGAATTGGAGACTCCTGATCACACATCCAGTGTAATCGCCAATCACTTTTCATGTCAACCTGCATCGCGCCGCGTGATTTCTGGAATCCCCGGTTGTCTGAACGATATGCGAGCAAACACCAACAGGATTCAGGGCTTCACCGTCGTGGAACTCTTGGTGGTGGTGGCGATTTTTGCTGTCCTCGCCAGCCTGCTTATGCCGGCTCTCAGCCGCTCCAAAAGCAACATGAAGCGGGTCGTCTGCCTGAACAACCTTTCCCAACTCGGCAAAGGGGTCGCAATGTATGCCGACGATTTCGATCAAATCTTGTTTCCGCTTCCTCCCAATCGCCCGGGGCGTCGCACGACCGGGATTGCCGTTCAAGAATGGACCACCTACAACCCCCTGATAAGAGATTACGTTGGCTTGAAGAATCCGCCCTCGTCTCGCGATAAACTTTTCGCCTGCCCTGCGGACACCTTCGACTTCTGGCGACCAGACGGATCCAATATGGGTCCTGGGCTCCATCTTCAGCCAGAGACCAAGTTCTCAAGCTACGCGTTCAACGCCGGTAATGCCGTCTTTGCCGAGCGGCAGTTCCCAAGCATGTTCCCAGGGGTCACCGGGAGCAAGCTGAGTGGAATTGGCCTCCCAGCGAAAACCGGCCTGCTGAGCGAGTTTGCCGGGCTGGATGGCTACTCCTGGCATGTTCCCCCGCGCGGCGGAGAGAAACACTACAACGACGCACCCAATACCCTCAGCTTCGCCGATGGCCATGTGAGCTGCGTGAAGATGTATTGCGGCTCCAACAACCCGTCCGGCCGGTTGCAATTCCCGTTCGCATTCAACCCACCAGACGAATATGATTACAAGTGGTCGGCGGACTAACCCTGGCACGGCGCCCACCTACCAAATACAGGCGCTCCTTTGAGATGCGTGGGACTATTCCAGCCTTCATTGCCCGGAGTAGATCGTGACGAGCGATCTCGGGCCCGTCTTTAGGCCAGGATGACATTTTGGTCATGGATTGAATGTTGCTGGGCGTGCGGCGCTTAGAATGTAAAAGGTTCTTTCCGGTGATTCGGGATCGGGCTTCGGATCAGACGCCACGCGCTAAAGTGCGGTCCCAATCCAGGGTTCGGCGGAGGAGCCTCACCCTCCCGATCGCGCCGTCCTTTCAGGACGTCAGTGGGCGCTGGCGCGAGGTTCGGCCGCCTCTCCCCTGCCCTCACCCTCCGGCCTCGCTCGGAAGACAGGGAAGTCACATGACAACTTCCAACCTACCCAGACGTCGGACCACGATGGAGCGTCTCGCCAGCCCGCACATCCCGCATCCTCAAGGCCCTCCCAGCAATTCGGTGTGCGCCTGCCAGATGGCATTCGTCAACGCGAGCACGTTGGCCGGGAACACTTCGATGTATTGCGAACGCAACCCGTTGGCGGCGGTGAGCGGGTAGATGCCCGTCCGCAGTTCGTCGAGGTAGGTGGCGTCCAGACAGGCCACCGGGTTGGTGACCTCGCCGCCACAGGCCGCGCCGCCGCCTGACGAGCCAAAGTAATTGTTCGATTGATACGCCACGAGCGTCCCATATTTCTGAGCTGCAGCCACCACGGCGGGATTCGCAGGGTTGGTTGTCATGAGGAAGTTGTATTGCACCACGAAACGGCCGGGCAGCTTCTGGGCGGCGAGTGAGAGGAGCGGTTGATTTGCGTCAGGCGGATCCTTGGTGATGACCTGGCCGTTGTCGTTAATCGGCGGGAAGGCGTTGTTCGGAATGATGGCCACGCTGAAGGTTTTATCGGGAAAGTAGGCGGTGAAGGAATTGAGGATGTTGCTCCACCCGGCCAACAAATTGGCGGGCGTGTAGCCCGCGGCCTGCCAGATCGCGGGAGCATTGCTCACGCAGTCGAGCCCGGTGCTCGTGGCCGTCTCCGCCGGCAAACGCAATTCATCGGTGGTGCGATTGATGCCGGTGAGCCGAAGGAGCGTCACGTTGCTGTAACCACCGGTTGTCTTGAGATGGTTGGAAAGCCGGTTCAACATCCAGTCCCACGACGCGAGAAAGTTCGCGTCCCAAGGCGCGGCATTGGTTTCGGAAATGCAGTTGCCCGTCCGGCCGGAGTGCGGCGAAACGGTGAAATGGAGCGGCGTCACCCCAGCGCCGCCGGAGTTGACGGGCTCAAACAGCCACGCGGGCGTGTCCTGGCCGGCGAGAATGGCCAGATCGACTTTCTTGCCCACCAGCGCCGCTCGATTCATCCATAAATCGAGATTGGTCCAGTGGAACACGCGGTTGGCCGGTTCCAGAGCGGCCCACGCGACAACGAGCACCAGGCCGTCGACGCCGGGCACGGTGAGCGCGTTCGCGAGCGTTTGCGCGTAGCTCGGAGAAATGCTGGAAACGTCGCTGCTGTAGACGTAAAGGCCGCGCAAATCGGCCGGCTGGGCGAGGCGGAAGAACTGCGCGGCATTCGTCGGCGGCGCGGAAACGGAGAACTGAACCAGGTTGGAATCAAACCTCGGCGCGAAGGCGCCGGCCTGCCAATTGGTGGCCGGTGAAAGCGACCGGGCCTCCTGAAAGATGAACCCGGCATTCGTGTAAGGAGAGTGATGACGACCTGTTGGTTGCTCGCAACGCCCAGATCCAAACGCGGCAAAGTCTGCGCCGGCAAAACCAAACTGGAGATCCGGATGAGGATGAAGATCAGAACTCGACTCATCAGGTCGACACGCGCTCGTCCAGAAAACAGGCGCGATGGCTTCACTACCCACTTCGAAACAAAGGCCGTCAAAAGGGATTGGGGCATGTCACGGGCTTTTCTGGAAGGTGAATGGCCGCGAGTAGAGCTCGTGCGAAGCATGCTTCCAGGACGGCGAATGCGCATAGAGCACGAGGCCTGTCTGCCCGATGACCTGCACCGGATTGCCCGGCGTGACAAGAATCACGTTTTCATCCACGGGCAGGCCGTCGGTAAATTCATTGTTCAGCGCGGTGAAGAATTGCACCGGCGCACTCCAGCTCACCAGATCGGTCGATGTGGAAAAGAACCATCCTTCTTCACACAGGAAGACGAGGACGTAGGCGTTGAGGTAGGTGCTGAAAACCGGCCAGGGCTGCGCGGGCCGCGTGCATCCGCAGGCATCCGGAACTATCTGCGAGCCTTGCCCGAGCAGCCCGGGCGAGGCGAATGCGTTGGTGTGGAACTTGAGCCAGGTGCCGGGCGCGCCATCGTTGGTGAGCGCGCTGCGGGCGACCTGGATGACCGGCCCACCGGGATTGGCGGCGGGCGTCGTGGGAAAATAGGCGTAGTAGGCGTAAATGAAATTGGTCGCAATGATCGCGCCCGGCTCGACCGCGCCGAAAATCTGCGCCACGGGCGGGTTCGTGGCCGGCTTCGCGTCGCTGCCGGAAATGATCTGCTGCCGATTTGTCCAGGTGATCCCACCGTCGCGGGAGCGCGCGAGCCCCACGGACGCCCAGCCGGGCGTATAATCACTGGGCGGGTTCGTGCCGAAAGAGGTTTGGGCGTGGTAGAGCATCAGCAAATCCGTGCCGTTCGCCGCCGTCCAGACCAGATCCGCGCCCGCGTAGCCGGCGTCAAAATTCGTGTAGCCGCCCGGGGACGCCGGGTTGGCGGTGAAGCCGCGATAACTCGGAACGAACACGGGGGCGGCGTTGGTCGTCCCCGGGCTGTAACCGGAACGGAAATTCACGAAATCCGTCGTGAGCAGGAGCCCGGTTGAACCTTCAATTGTGTCATTCTCGAAACGACCGGCGATCCAGAGAAAATTGGTCGAGCCGCGCTGCAGGATCGCCGTGTGCATGTCGGGCATGTCCGTCAGGCCGAGTTCACGCGGCGCGAGCAGCGGTGTGGGGGCGCCGAGATAAATGCCGACAGGCAGCCGATTGGTGGAGGCGAGCCGGTAAAATTTCGCCGAACTGGAGGGGGAGATGATGGCGTTGCAGTTGCACCCGTTCGTGGCAATGCTGGCCGCACTCGGCTGCCACGCCTGCGAGCCCTTCAACGCAGCGGCCTCTTGCAAGACGTAATTTACCGCCGGCACGGTCCAAGTGACATGGATCTTGCCGTTGGGGTTGAGATTGACCGACGGATTCGGGAGCGACTGCGCCAGAATCATGCTGGGCAATCCGGCCGCCATCAACCATAGCGTCACCTGTTTCATCCCGGAGGATAGGGCAAATCTTCCACCCCTTTAAGGTTGGGTATCAGGCCGCGCAGCCTTCGTCACGACAATTTCCCGAGGAAAATCTCCCGAGGATTTCAACGGTGGACGATAGGATTTTCCCACGGTGATTCCCCGGCGGGGAACAATCACTCGCGCCGATGGTTAGCAACCGTCTGGATCATCTCGCAGCCGGGGGGATGAGATTGCTTTCATCAGCCGATCTGCTTATATGCTGATGTTCGGGTTCCGAGCGGGAATGAAAACTCCAATCCACGTCGGGCTGCTGGCGGTCATCCTCGTCGCGGGATCAAGCGCGCACGCACAATCCTCGAAACTCTTCACTTTTTCGGTTTCGCCGCGGGAAGATGTGCAATTCGGAGACCTGATCAACGCACCCAACGGCCATCTCTCCTACGAGACCAACAGCGGCGGCTTTAAGATCTGGGTGGCCGGCCGACTCAAAGCCGGCAAGACGAACCAGGAAGGCGGGTTCCTGCTGTCCGTGGCGGATTGGAACCCCACGAATCTGGCCCGGGCGCAGGCGAGCTTCTGCCTGGGCCCGACAAACCCGGGCGTAGGGGATGCCTTCGATCGGGATTACGCAGCTTTGGACGCGGTTGTACCGGGCCAGTCTCCCGGCACTTTATTGGGATTCTATGACGCGGAGTTTCATCCGCTATCCACTCCCACCAATCGAGTGGGGCAACCGCTATTGTCGTCGATCGGTTTGGCGATTTCGACCGATGGCGGCGTGACCTGGTCAAGGCAGGGCCAGGTGATTCAGGGGCTCGACTGGGCCATGATGGGGAAGGAGGCGGTGGCAAGCAACCAGGTTTATCTCGCGACCCATTCGCCGAAGAACATCGTCGACGACGGGGCCAATTCGCCCACTGCCGTCCTTCGCGATGAAGGTGGCCAGACCTATATTTACCTCTATTACTCGGATCGGACCAACTTTGCCGTTACCAATGCCTATGCCATTTACCTGGCTAGGTCACTCTTGGCCAGCAACGGCCAGCCGGGGCAATGGCAGAAATGGACCGGCGCAGGATGGGGCGCCGTTGGCGCCCAGTTCCCGGCGGCAGCGGTCGTCTCGGCACCGGCCAACCGCCTCGAAGCGGAGCATGGCAGCGTGAGCTTCAACACCGCACTGAATTGCTGGGTCATGTTCTTCAAAACCCACACGGATTTCCAACTGGCTACCTCCGACGACGGCGTGCAATGGAATCCTGCCGTATCCCTATTTCCTTTTGATCCCAACGACCTGGAAACAGGATTCCCTACCTTCGTATCGCCGGTCACTGATTACCCCACGCAACAAGCGACGGGCGGTCAAGGGTGGCTTTATTATTCGAGCCATCCGACCAACTCAAACTATCTCGGGCATCGAGTCCCGGTGCTCTTGCAGTCAACCGCGCCACAATTGCGAATTCAGTCGACCGGCAGTGGCGTGACGCTCTCCTGGCTGCCCCCGACAACAGGGTTCGGCCTGGAAATGACGACCAATGTGGCCGGAGCCCCTTGGTCGCCGGCAGTCGGGACCAACGGAACGACACTGCCGCTGGATTGGCCGCGGAAGTTCTTTCGGTTGCGCCAGTTTTAGGAGTTCGTTGGAGTGGAGCCTTTTATTGGTGACGAACCCCTATGGTCGCTCCGTGGCCGGCCTCGGGCCACAACCTCTCGCGAGGTTGAGCGCCGGGATGATGCGAAACCCACCCTAGCGCCCGGCGCTCCGCGCGTTTCGGGCGCCATGGCGGGCTGTGGCTGGGAACCTCTCCGAGGTTCGGGGGAAGCCAGGGCAGCTAAATTTTCAACCGTCCTTCGTCCAGATCGATGAATTCGAACATGGTCTGGACTGTGCCGGGTGGAAGGCCGATTTCGGCGAGGCGCTCGTTGAGCCGCTGGGCGCCCGCATCGCGCCAGCCGCGCTTCAGCATGAAAGCGTTCCAGATTTCGATCTCTTCGTCGGTGGGACGGCGTCCATGGGCGTAAGCCCAGGCCAGCATCTCGTCATCGGTGCGCCCGAGGAGAGTTTCCCGTTCGAGCGCGGCGTAATCGATCTGGAGAAAGTTGCAGCAACGGGAATCAAAACTTCCCTTCATGGCCGTTCCGCGGGCGGGCTGCCAGCCGGCCGGAAGTTTCCCGGCGGCGGCCAGGCGGATTTTGTCGAGCATCCGGCCGAAATAAACCAGCCCCTGCACCTGTTCGGACGGGCTGCGAAGCCCCGGAATAATCGTGGGATAAGGTTGCGCCATGCGGGAAATAGAGCACCGACCGGGCGGGAGCGCAATGGCGGACGGCTCGCATGATTGACGGTGCGCACGGCGCATCCTAGGTTTTGTCCATGATTGAACCTGCTGAGGCGCCAACAGCCGTGGATCGGTTTCCGACCCAGGCCAGGACCGCGCCGGAACGGCTCGACACACTTTCGCGCGAAATTCTCGCACTGAAGAAGAAGCTGAACGCCATGATTCTGGCCCACAATTATCAAGTGGCGGAAATCCAGGACCTGGCGGATTACGTGGGCGATTCCCTGGGGCTTTCCCAGCAGGCGGCAAAGACCAACGCGGATGTCATCGTTTTCTGCGGCGTCCATTTCATGGCGGAAACGGCAAAGATCCTGAACCCGAACAAGGTGGTGATCCTCCCGGACAAGGACGCCGGATGCTCGCTCGAAGCCAGTTGCCCGCCGGACCGCCTGCGCGCCCTGCAAGCGACCAACCCGAATTTTTACACGATCGCCTACATCAACTGCAGCGCGGAGGTGAAAGCGCTGAGCGACGTGATTTGCACGAGCGGAAACGCGGTCAAGATCGTCAATGCCGCCCCGAAGGACAGGGACCTGCTGTTTGTGCCTGACGAAAACCTCGGCTCGTGGGTGGCGGAACAAACCGGCCGGCCGATGACGCTGTGGCGCGGGTTTTGTTACGTGCATGTCGAGTGGACGCACAGGACCTTGCTGCAGTTCCGGCAAAAGCACCCCGGAGCGCCGCTGGTGGCGCACCCCGAATGCACCAAGGCGGTGCGCCTGCTGGCGGATGAGGTCTGCTCCACGGAGAAAATGGTGGCCTATTGCAAGAATCATCCATCAAAGGTGTTTCTCATCGCCACGGAAGCGGGCATGCTGCACCGCCTGCAGAAGGAGTGCCCGGGCAAGGAATTCGTCCCGGCGCCGACCGACAACTGCAAATGCAACGAGTGCCGGTTCATGAAAATGAACACGCTGGAGAAGCTGCATAACTGCATGCTGGACCTGCAGCCGCGAATCGAATTGAGCCCGGAAATCATCGCGCGGGCGCGTCTGCCCATCGATCGGATGCTGGAGATTTCCGCCCGTCCGTAACCCGCGGGTAAAGCCCGAGGCAGGCCGCTGACGGAGGCGCGGGGCCGGTTTTCAGGACGGCAATCCGACCGCATTTCGCTCTGGCTCAATCCCGGCCGGATTGCTATTTACAGCCGCGCCAATGGAAGCTCTCCGCAAACTGATCGACATCGTCCTGCATCTGGATCGCTACCTCAAGGACCTGGTCCCGGAGTATGGCATCTGGATTTACGCCCTCCTGTTCCTGATCGTATTTTGCGAGACCGGCCTGGTGGTGACGCCCTTTTTGCCGGGAGATTCGCTGCTTTTCGCGATCGGCGCGCTGGCGGGCGCGGGGAGCCTGAGCCTGCCGGGCATCCAGGCTACGCTGATCGCGGCGGCTCTGTGCGGGGACAACACAAACTACTGGATTGGGTATTTCATCGGGCCGAAACTTTTTCACGGGCAGAGCCGGTTGCTCAACCGCAAGCACCTGGATAAGACCCACGCCTTCTACGAGCGCTATGGCGGGAAAACGATCATCATTGCCCGATTCGTGCCGATCGTGCGGACGTTCACGCCGTTCGTGGCCGGCCTGGGCCGCATGACCTACGCGCGTTTCCTCTCGTTCAGCGTTTTCGGGGCGCTCCTCTGGGTAATTTTGGTCACCTCCGCCGGCTATTTCTTCGGGAACCTGGAGATCGTGAAAAAGAACTTCTCGATCGTCATCCTCCTGATCATCGTCATCTCGATCCTCCCGGCAGCAATCGAAATCCTGCGGGAACGGAATAAACCGAGCGCCGCGTAGCTTACTTCAGGGATTGACCTCAACCCGGAAAAGGTAGCAACGGCTCTTCGCGGCCGGAACGAAGGTGAAGCTCATCTCGGCGGAACTGGCGCGCAACTGGGAGCTGAAGGGATGCCAGGATTTGCCGTCCTCCGTCGCGCTCACGGTGTAGGTTTTGCCGGCCACGGAAGGCCAGGTCAGCTTCACGCGGTTTCCGGATAACACTTCCGTTTGGGCCAGCACGAGGCTCGACTTGGCGTCGAGCGGATCGGTGCCGGCGATAAACTCGGCGAGATCAGTCATGCCATCGCCATCGCTGTCGGTCTGGGGCGTGCGCGCCGGAGAGATCTGCTGGAAATGTTCCTGTTCCCAGAGATCGGATATGCCGTTTTGGTTGGCATCCGGAAAACTGTAAGTGGCATGGAACGTGATCGAACCGTTAGCCGGCACCGTGTTGGTTTGCGGCTGGGGCGTGATGTAATACGGCACCGGCGAGTAGGTAATCACGTATTGGCCAGTCACCACGTTGGAGCGGGTCAGGGACCGTCCAGTCCCGGTGAATGAAGTCGGTCCATCCACGCTGAAGCTCGCGGCGGCCAGATTGTTGGTGATCTGGATGGCGCCGCGCAGGAGCATGCTGACCGTCACCTCCACATCATCCAGCAGCCAGCCGGGATGGGTGTTCTGCTCGAAATCAATCAGGTCATACTCCCAAACGAGGTGGACAACGCCGCCCAGGTAAGGCGTGAGATCAAACTCCTCCTGCACCCAACCGCCGGAGGAATCACCGTAGGTGGAGAGGGTGATCGGCTGAGTGAGCGTGTTGGTGAACAGCAGGAGCGTGCCGCTCTCGGAGATCGATTCACCGGTTGCGAAGTCGTAGTCGTGCCAGAAGGTCAACGTCGCCACATTGCCGCCTTTCAATTCCACCGCCGGGCTGACCAGATAAGTCTGAACGAGGCCGCGCGACTCCCCGTTCAAATTAGTGCCCCAGGCGTTGTCCCCGGAATGCGCCGCGTGGTCGAGATCGTTGTTCGGCTTGCCCAATTGCCAGGAGCCATCCGTCTGATCCCCATCCTGCACGCTCCAGCCGTCATTCCCCTTTTCGAGCGAATCGGACCAGGGCGGCAGCAACGGTTTCAGGGTCCGGAAGCTGTAGAGCTTGCCATTGTTATCATCCACCGTGGTATTGCCGGCTGAATCCCGGCTGACCACCTGGTAGTAATACGTCTTGTCCGGGACGAGGCTGTCAATCTGCAGCGTGTGCGAATCCGAGAGCACCGGATCATAAACCGTTTTGCCGAGGAAAGCGGACTCGCCGTACTGGATCAAGGCGTCGGTGGCTTCGTCCGTATTCCACGCCACCTGCGCGCTTTCGTATTCAGGCGTCGCGGCAGTCCCGCTGATGACGGGGGCCCCGGTATCGACATCCGCCGAAGCCCGCGCGAGGCTGTTCGCCGAAGCATCGAGATACTCCGCGGTTACGACATCGCCGTCAGCCACTCGCAATCGGCCGTTCGCCGCCGGCTGATTGGTCGCGACCAGGGTGAAGTTCCCCCGGAAGAGCCCGGGCGAAACGGTCGGCTTCAAATCGATGCTGATCTGCTCGCCGGTCCGGTAATTCCGGCAGGACGCCTGCGCGGTGGTTTTGCCGATCAGGTCCGAATCCGCCACCTCCACCGTGACCAGAGAAGGGGCGGAGTAGGTGGGGCTGTCGAGGGAGATGCTGCCGAATCCATTGACGCCCGGGGCCAAAAAGCTGAGGGCGCTCCGAAACACGTTCGCCCGGTTGTTGGGCGCCGGATCATCCAACGGAAGCGCATCCAGTGGAAACGAGAGGAAAACCACCCGCCTGCTGCTGTCACGGCCTGCGCGAGGCGACCGAATGCCTGCCACCTTGCCGTCGGGCACAAAAAAGATCGGGACCGCGTTGGTCGAGGGCCCAAAAACATCGCCAAGATCCGGCCCGATGTCCGGCACCACGCCAAACCCGTCCCATTTCGGATAGAAGGAATAATCGAGAGTCAGGGCCATGCCGTAGGTCAGCGATTCTCCATCGGCGCCATTGATTGAGGGCACTCCGTGGTCTTCATCGCAGGTTGGGCAATCGACGAAACCGAGCGCATCGGGCGTCCCGGTCACAAAAGTCGCCACCTGCAAAACGTTAGTGCGAAAAGCGACCGGCCCCAGGCGAGTGAGAATATCCATGGACGCCAGCATGAACGCACCGCCGCCATCGAGATACTTGGTGATCACTCCCTGCTGCGGGTCGGTGATCGTGTTGCTGCCTTCATAAAAACTGTCATTGATCCGCCAGATGACCACTCGAAACGGCTTCAGATCGTCGAGCGTGGGCGAACCCTCTTTTTGCACATCCCAAACCTCGTAGGCAATTCCAGTGCGGTCGAGCGCATCCGTGTAGGAGGTGACCGGGATCTCGATATCATCCCGATCCTCACTGGCGGTATAAGTGTAGGCGTTGACCAGCAAAACGGGAGAAGCCGCGTGAGCGGTAAATTTGTAAAGAGCTCCGGAGGCATCATTGGTGCCACGGTTGTCCGCTTCATCCGTGGAAACGACATAATACTGATACACCTGGCCATCGGTCAGCCGATCCAGGGCAAGTTCGTGGTCGGTCACCAGGGAGGTGTTCGTCGTGGACAGGAACGCGCCCCCGCCATTCGTACGGTAAAAGACGATCGTCCGAGCCGGCTCGTCCGTCGTCCAGGAAATCTGCTCTTTTCCAAAACGGTTGGTGGCGCCGACGTTGGTGATGACCGGAGGGACAAGATCGGCCAATGCGACCGCCTTCACTTCCGCCGCCGGGGAGGCATCTTCGTAGACCCCTTCAATCACATCCCCGTGCTGCACGTGCAAGCGGCCGTCTGCCGCGACCGGCAGAGCGGCGGTTTGCACCACTCCCGTGAAAACGCCGGAACTTCCGTGGGGGAGAAGAACTACCGGGAGCCCATTGGTCTGGCTGCCGCTGCGCAAGAGAATCGTCGCCGAGGATTGATGAGCCAGGTCAAAATCGACGAGCTTGAGTTGAATTGCCGCCGGAATTCGATAGGCCTTGCGATCCATGGCAACAACCCCCTGCCCTGGCAAAGGGAGATCCCCGGAGTAAACGAGGGCGAAATCCTGATCCACGGCCACGGTATCCTTCCGCGCGTCCTCCACAATCTTGCGGCCGAGCACGCGCACGATGTACTCGCCCGGCTCGGGCTCGGCGATATGCACCGCTTCGACGTTATTGATGGAATCGGACGAACCCGCATCAGGAACGGATTCGCCGTTCAGAAACTGGTTTCCGCGAAACACAGTCCCGCTGGGCGAGATCACTTCCAGGTCGAGATCATTGACCAAGGCCGGGATGGCCGCCGGAAACCCGGGCACATCGGTGTAGGTCAGCGTGATTTTCAACGGCTGACCGCTGGTTGCCACCACCACCTGCTGTTCGAAAACCTGGCCGTTAGTCAGCACGGTGGTCTGATCGATAAATCCGTACTTGCGATCTGACCCAATCAACTGGGTCAGGTCAATCCGGCCCCAGCCTTCATCGTTGTTCGGGACATAAGTCGTCCCTCCCGCCGCCGGGCTGACCGAATTATCCATGTCCGCGGCTGAATTGATCAGAGCCGCTTTGACGAGCGCGGGCGAGGGCGTCTGACCACCGTGCGTCTCACGATAGTACTGCACGAACACCGCGGCGCTGCCGGACGCATGCGGGCCGGCCTGGCTGGTGCCGCCCTCGTACTGATACAGACTGGAAATAGCCGCCCAGGCGTTCTCGTCGCTGGCGCCCTGCGACTGGAGGGAGGAAATCCAGGTGCCTGGGGCCACCAGGTCGGGCTTGATGCGCCCATCTTCACAGGGGCCGCGGCTGGAGAAATCGGCCATGCTATCCTGGCCATCCGCGTAAATGATGAAGTCGAAGCGATTGTTCTGGGAAGCGCCGGTGGCGATGACGTTCTTGGCCACGGCCGGGCTGCCGATCGTCCGTTCGCCCGGACCGGCATTGCCGGCCGAGAATTCCAAAATGTAAGGCTGGTCTCCGGGCGTGTTGGGATCAGCGTCGCGCACCAGGGCATCGAACTCCATCGCGTTGCTGTCGTAGCGGCCCTGGGTGTCGTCGCCCCAACTGTTGGAACCGATCACCGCACCCGCTCGAATCGCATCGGTGGTCAACTGCGCCATCGAGTCCGGCGGTTCATAACCGCCCACGCCGTCGAAAATGCGTTGGGCGATGATGTGGGCCTTGGGCGCCACGCCGAGGCCGTACAAAAAGCCGCTGTCATCCGTTTCCCCGCTCGCGCCATTGCCCGCGATGATGCCGGAGACATGGGTGCCGTGGCCATGTTCGTCCGAGGCATCCAGCAAGCTGCCGTAAAAGAAGAATGCATCGACTCGACCATCCAGGTCCGGATGCATGGGTTGCCCCTCACCCAGATTCAGCCCGCTGTCGGCCACGGCCACGGCCACGCCTTTGCCATCAAACCCCAACTGATGCACCGCCACCCCGTTGGTCAGCCCCTCGCCGCCGATGATTTGATCCGCAACCGCGTCGTGCAATTTCGGCTGCGCGGCCGGCTCGATCCAAAGCACCGCTTTGGATTGCTTGAGCTGGCTCAGGCCTGCCAGAGTAACATCTCCTTCGAGCACGCGGCCGAAGCGATTCTTGTGGTAACGGCGCAGCAGCTGAAACTGCCGCTGCAAAAGAGCCGTCTCAAGAGATGACGCCTTGGGAGAAAGCACCGCGGCGATCCGCACCCGCGGCGCGCGAGCGATCATTTGCTCGACCAGCGAATGAACCTTGTACTCCGGGCGAAACGGCCCGAGCCACTGCACAAAAGGGAGCGATTCGACCTGGGCAAAGTTGGCGCCTTCGAGTTCCACGACAAAGGCGTCTTCGGGAACCGGGCGGAGCAAATCGACCCGCAAAGCCTCCAGTTGCGCCCGCCAGTCCGCCGGCTGTTCGTTCTTCAGTTGCAGCAGGTAAAGCGCGCGCCCGGCAGGCTGGGCAGACTGCGCGCGCACGGACTGCCGCTCCAAGCCGGAGGTGACAATGGTCTCGTTCCGCAGGAGAATCCTTTTCTCCGCCGCTGGCGACTTGATAACCAGGAAGCTGAGCAGAAAAACTCCGCACGAACGCAACCGCCATTTTGAACGCAAAAACGACATGTTTCTGTTTACCGACGAGCTGACAGATGAGTTAACAGCATTTTTAGTGCTCAGACCGATCCGATCACGTATTTTCCCACGGAATTACGGAACATAACACAGCACTAAAAATGCCGGACCGAAAAAGGACTATTGCCAGAACGCGCCACCCATCTGCCTTAACCATAGCAGGTTCTGACAGTGGTGGTGGCGCGGGAATTCAAGCCGATCTCAAAGTCTTCGGCTCCTTGCACGTTCACGGGACTTCAGCGATCACTTGCATCACGGCCCAGAACCCAAGAAAAGTCATTGCTGTCCAACCTGTTAAGCCGGAGATCCTCGAAGCGCAAATCGAAGCGGTTTGGTCCGAACTGCCGCCCGCCGCGGTGAAAACTGGGATGCTCTACTCCGCACCGCTGATCCGCGTGGTGGCAAGCGCCCTTAGCTGGGCGAAAGTGCCTCTCATCGTGGATCCGGTGATGGTAGCCACGAGCGGGGCGCTCCTGCTCAAACCAAATGCGGTGACCGTCTTGAAAGAAAAGCTCCTGCCTCTGGCCTCCCTCGTGACTCCGAATCTCTCGGAGCTGGAGTTTCTCCTCGACCGGCGGATTCGGACTCCGGAACAGCTGCGTGGCGCGGCGCGCGATCTGCACGCGCTCTACGGTTGCGCGGTCCTGGCCAAGGGCGGACATCTGCCCGGCCCCACTGCCCTCGATTTTTATTTCGACTCCAAAACGGAGCTCCTCCTCGAATCGCCGAAAATCTCCGGCATCTCCACGCACGGCACGGGCTGCACGTTGTCCGCCGCCGTTGCAGCCTGGTGCGCGATCGGCCGCAATCTGCCCGACGCGGCGATCGCCGCGAAATCCTTTGTCACCCGAGCCATCGCCGCCAGCTACCGCTGCGGCTCGCACTCGGTTCTCAATCCGCTCTGGTGAACTGCTCGCATGGGAGAACTTTCTGATTACGAGGCGCGCTTCAGCGGCATGGGCCGGCTGGTGGGCCGCTCCGGGCTCGACCGGCTTCGCCAGGCCCATGTCTGCGTGGTCGGGGTCGGCGGCGTCGGCTCCTGGACGGTTGAGGCGCTGGCCCGGAGCGGCATCGGACGCCTGACCATGGTCGACCTGGACGAGATTTGCGTCAGCAACGTGAACCGCCAGCTGCCGGCGCTCACGCGGGAGATCGGCCGATCGAAGGTGCAAGTACTCAAAGAACGCGTTCGGGAAATCAACCCGGCCTGCGAGGCGAACGCGGTGGAGGAGTTCTTCACCTCCGCCAGCGCCGAGCGGCTGCTGGCAGAAACCTACGACTATCTGGTCGACGCCATTGATGCGCTGGAGAACAAGTGCCTTCTCATCGCGCTTTGCCGGCAGAAAGGCGTCCCGGTCTTAACGATCGGGAGCGCGGGCGGCCGACAGGATCCCACCGCCATCCGAGTGGCCGATCTCGCCTTCTCGACGCACGACCGCCTGCTCAGTTCGGCGCGCCGAGTCCTCCGGGCCGACTATGGATTTCCCCGGACCGAGAGCACCCCCTTCGGCATTCCGAGCATCTACTCCAAGGAGCTGCCCGTTTTTCCCCAGCCGGATGGAACGGTTTGCCACCAGAAAGCCAAGGGCACAGAGGCGCGCCTGAATTGCAACGGCGGATACGGCAGCGCCACCTACGTGACGGGCACCTTCGGATTCGCGGCCGCCGCAGAGGTGGTGCGCGCGCTCGCGGCCGGTTCCGCGAAGAACACGCCCAGCGGGTTGTAAAAATTGAACTAAATTGTAGCGCGCCTGTTAAAAGCTTCGTGTATTCTGAAAAAATGAGACGTCCGTTGGTCAGCGGCCCCCCTTCGCCGGAAGAATTCCAGAAGCAAATGGCGGATTTCATGCGGCAGCATCTCCCGAATCTCTCGTACTTCCGCCCGCAAACCGGCAGTGGCGGATCGACCGAGTCCGGCGCGGAGAATCCGCGTTCAGCGCCCGGATTTGAATTTGATAAAAAGCCCCGCGACGTCAAAGCCTACCTGGATCGCTATGTCATCAAACAGGACGAAGCGAAGAAGGTGTTGAGCGTCGCCCTGTGCGATCACTATCAGCACGTGCGGCTGGCCCTGGAGGGCAAAGAGCAGCCGAATTACACCAAGCAAAACATCATCCTCGTGGGGCCGACCGGCGTCGGCAAAACCTATCTGATCCGAAGCATTGCCGATCTCATCGGGGTTCCTTTTGTCAAAGGCGACGCGACGAAATTCTCGGAAACCGGTTACGTCGGCGGTGATGTGGAAGATCTTGTGCGCGAGCTGGTGCGCCGGGCGGATGGCGACGTCCAGAAGGCGCAGTACGGCATTGTGTACATCGATGAAATCGACAAGATCGCCACGGCTGCGGGAAATGTGACGCGCGACGTGAGCGGCCGGGGAGTGCAAACCAACCTCCTCAAGCTGATGGAAGAAACAGAGGTCCCGGTCCGCTCCCAGAACGACCTCGCCGGCCAGGTGCAGGCGATGCTCGAAGCGCAGGTTCGCGGGCGGAAAGGCCCGGCCACGGTCAACACCAAGCACATCCTCTTCATCGTGAGCGGAGCGTTCGATGGCCTGGAGAAAATTATTCGCCGCCGGATGCGGGAATCGACGATCGGCTTCGCCGCCAAGGGCAAAGAGATTGAAGCTCAGGCGGCGTTGGACCAGGTGCAAACGCGCGACTTTCTCGACTTTGGGTTCGAGCCGGAATTTATCGGACGGCTGCCCGTACGGGTCGTTTGCCATCCGCTGGAAACGGACGACCTGTTCAATATCCTGAAAAATTCCGAAGGCAGCATCGTGCGGCAGTATGAACAAACCTTTGCCGCCTACGGCATCGAGGTTCTGTTCCGGGACGATGGGTTGCGGAAAATCGCGGAGCTGGCCGGCTCGGAACAAACCGGGGCCCGCGGCTTAATGACGGTTTGCGAGCGGGTGCTGCGCCACTTCAAATACGAGCTCCCCTCCACGCATCTCAAACGCTTCGAGATCACGCGCGAATTGGTGGAAGAACCGGGAAAAACCCTCGAAAAGCTGCTGGCCGCCAGCCAGCGCGAGGAACGAAGCTTCTCGCGGCAACTCGTGTCCGAATTTGCGGAGCGTTTCTTCGACAGCCACAAACTTCGTTTGAACTTCACGGAGGAAGCCGCCGATTTGCTGGCCCAGATCGCGGAGCGCGAAAAAGTTCCAGTGCGCGAACTTTGCGCGAGCCGGTTCAAGGATTTTCAGTTTGGCCTCAAATTAATCACCCAGAATACCGGGCAGCAGGAGTTCGTGATCGCCCCGGCGACGGTTGAGAATCCAGACAAAGTGCTGAGCGAGTGGGTGGTCGCCAGTTACCAGAATAAAACGGCCGAAGCGGCGCCCGAGACGAGCAGTTAAGCGGTTATATGAAGCCGAGCAACCGCCCCCCCTGGTAAGTGACGAAGGCCAGCGTCCAGGCGAGCAGAGCCATGTAAGCCCATTGGAAGGCGGGCCATTTCCAGGAATTGGTTTCCCGGCGGACCACCGCGATGGTGCTCATGCATTGCAGGGCCAGAACGTAGAAGACCATCAGCGTTACGCCGGTCAACGGCGTGTAGATCAACGAACCGTCCGGGCGGGTTTGCTGCCGGAGCACCTGCGCGAGGTTCTCCGCTTCCTGCTCTCTGCCACCTCCGACGTTATAGACCGTGCTCATGGTGCTGACGAACACTTCGCGCGCGGCGAACGAAGCGATCAATCCGATCCCGATCTGCCAGTCGAAGCCCAACGGGCGGATCACCGGCTCAAGCACCCGTCCCAACCGCCCGGCAAAACTGTTCCGCAACACCGCGCCAGCCTCTTCCTTTTCCAGAACGGCCAGGCGCTGCTCTTTCTCGGGCGCGCCGAGCGAGGCGTCCGCCTGGACTGTTTGGCGCTTCGCGGCAAAATCCTGACCAATGCTCTGGCTGCGCGGATAGGTCGCCAGAAACCAAAGCAGGATGCTGATGCCAAGGATCACCGTCCCGGCCCGGCGCAGGAAAATCTTGGAGCGATCCCACATATGGCGCAGGACAATTTTAAACACCGGCTTCTTGTAAGGCGGCAGTTCCATGATCAGCATAGGAGTTTCCCCCTTGAGAATCGTCTTCTTGAACAGCCAGGCCATGAGCAGCGCCATGACAATCCCGAGCAGATACATCGAAAGCATGGTCAAGCCCTGCATGCCCCAAAAGCCGAACAGCTTCTTTTTCGGAATGCACGCCGCGATCAGCAGCGTGTAAACCGGCAGGCGCGCCGAGCAGCTCATGAGCGGCGCGACCAGGATGGTCACCAACCGGTCTTTCGGCGTCTCAATCGTCCGCGTGGCCATGATGCCAGGAATGGCGCAGGCAAAGGAGCTGAGCATCGGAATGAAGCTTTTCCCATGAAGCCCCACCTTGCTCATCAGCCGGTCCATCAGAAAAGCGGCTCGAGCCATGTATCCGGTATCTTCCAGCAAGCCGATGAACAGGAAGAGAAGGCAAATCTGCGGCAGGAAAACAATGACCGCGCCGACGCCGGAAATCGCCCCGTCCACAATCAGACTGTGCAAATCGCCCGGCGGAATCGAGCGCCCAATACTTTGGCCGAGGGCTTCGACCGCGCTTTGAATCGCGCGCATCGGATACTCCGCCAGGCTGAAGATGCTCTGGAACATCAGCGCCATGATCCCGACAAAGATGAGCATCCCCCAAAGCTTGTGGGTAAGCACCCGGTCGAGCTTGTCACTGAAAGTCTCCTGGGCAACGAGAAGCTCGGTCGCCACGGTTTGCTGGATTTCCGCGATGCGGCCGTAGCGGCCTTCAATCACGGCGGTGCGCCAGTCGCAGCCCGCCGCCTCCAGTTCCTGCCGGGAGGCGGCGATCACCGCCTTTAACTCCGGCGCGACCAGGGGCGTTTCGGAAACGCGCTCGTCGCTGAGCAGAAGGAGAGCTTCCGCCTCCGGCGATACGCTGGAACGGGGCTGCCGGCGGGCAAGCCGCTCCGCCAGGTCTTCGACTTTGTCCTGGAACTTTTCTGGAATGGAATAAAACCGCTTCGCCTCGCGCAACGAAGAGAGGCTCGAGCCCGTGGAAGCGCGGCGCTGGACCAGTTGCGCCAGGATGCCTTCGCGCAACGTCGCGATTCCCTGTCCGCTGCTCGCGATCAACGGATAGACCGGCACTCCCAATTCCCGGCTGAGAGCGGCATCGTCGATTTCCAAGCCGTTCGCTTCCGCCACGTCGATCATGTTCAGGGCAAGCAGAACGGGATAGCCCAGTTCAATGACCTGGGTGGCGTAATAGAGGTTTCTTTGGAGGTTGGAAGCATCCAGAACGATCACCACCAGCCCGGGCGGCGGCACTTCGGGAATGCGATTGAACAGGACATCGCGTGAGATCTGTTCATCGAGCGATTGGGGGCTGAGACTGTAGGTCCCGGGCAGGTCCAGGACCATGACCGCGTTGGGCGGATTGGTCCCGAGCAGGCGTCCTTCCTTCCGCTCGACCGTGACCCCGGCGTAGTTGCCGACTTTGGCCCGCAGGCCAGTCAAGGCATTGAAAAGAGTGGTTTTTCCGCAGTTCGGATTGCCCGTCAGAATGACGTAATTCGTCGAATTCTGGATCGACGCGGACGAAGACTCTTTGTCGCTCGCGCTGAGCATCTCTGCGGATGGATTTAGGGGGCTAGCGCGCTGACGAAGATCTGGTCAGCCTCGTGTTTCCGAAGAGTGAGATGATATCCGCGAACTTTAATTTCAACCGGATCCCCCAAAGGAGCGAAGCGGACGAGTTCGACCGGAGTGCCGACCAGCAAGCCCATTTCCATCAAACGCGGGCGGCTGGAGGCGGGAACTTTGATCTCGGTGACTTTGCCTGCGGAACCGGGAGTCAGCGAGCTAAGTGGCAGGCTGGCAGCCATTTAAGCCACCCGCCGAACCTGGATTGGCTCGACCAGAATTTTCTCCGCCAGTTGAGTGCTGATGCCTAGGCGGACATTGCAAACCTGGCAAATGATATTGGTATGCTGTGCCAGGAGGCGAATCTTCTGCTCTTCGCAAAAGCCCATTTCACGCAACCGATGCTTGACCTCGGGAGGAGCGGAAAGCTGCTTGATGCGGACGGAAGTGCCGGCGCGCACGTCGCTCAACGGGCAGACAAAGGGTTGCGGACAATCCGCATTCGCTTCGACCAGAATGGCACCGTTGTTCATGGGAGTGACAGTAGGCTAATTGAGACTGAGTTGCAAGAGGCAAGAACCCACGCCGGTTGCCAACAGTTCACCGTTTTTTGCTCCGAGCCGCCAGAAACAACAACTTCCGCAGGTTTGCATTCGTGCCTTTGAACAAAGCGATTTTCGGGCCCGTCCCGGCTGGATCGCAATCGCGAGAAACAGGCGCTTAACTCATTGTGGCGCAATGCAGAAAGCAGGATCACCTTCCAGTCAGTGGCGGAACCAGGCAAAAGCGAACGTCAGCAAAAGCAGAACGGCGGCCGCAGCCCACAGCCAACCCCACTTTCGGCGAGGCCTCTTGCCGCGAAACTCGCGCTCGACAAAATCCTCGTAATCAAACGAATCGTCGGGAATGCCGAGTTGTTCATAGCGAGCCCGCTCGGACCAACCGGTCTCTTCATCCGCGCCGCACTCAGGGCAGGCGCGGGCTCGCTCCGGAACTTCCGTGCCGCAAACCGGGCAAATGTCAGGGGGTGCTGGCATCAATCTTACTGGGCGCCGCCGGCCGTGGCATCGGGTGAGTTTATGCTCGCATCCGCCGGAGCGGCGACGCTGGCGAACATGCCCAGCAGATCGCGATAAACTTCATCAAACGCCGACGCGTTCGCACTATCGATGGGTGCGGCGCCAATCTGCTCGAGCAGAGCAATCCGGCTGGCGATCAAAGGCAAATCATCGGTGGAGGGCCGGCGTGGGTCAGGAAACCCAGCCTGGTTCAATTCCAGAATGAGAGCCCGGCGCTCCGCCGCGGAGACATTGGGATCATTGACGGCGGCGACCCAGTACTGGTCCGCGTCTGGATCAACTCCCACCGAGGCGAGCGCTACTTGGGCCATCAATTCCTTGGCCCGAGCTCCCATGGTGGACAGGTTGGGATCCGCCTCAGCCTGCACCACTTCTTCGGCAGCAGCCACCTGTTGCGTGTCGGTCAACGAGCTGCTTCCGGGGAAAAAAGCCGCGGAAGCTTGGGCGCGGTTGGTAAGATTGGACCATCCGGCTGAAACTGCCGGGAGGATCACTCCGTTCTCGGTGGATTCCGTGGTCGCCGGCGGGGCCTGGTCGCCAGCAACAGAATGGCGGCGGCGCGCGTAAGTCCAGCTTAACGCCACAGCGAGAAGCAGCACGCAGCTGATTACAGCAGTTCGCGTCATAGACCCCGTTTTCCGAAAAGGAGTCTACGCCTTTTCCCACGGTGCGCCATCCCTCGTTTGACCGCCCAGGGACCGCCGATGGCCACCAAGGCGGGCCGAAAAGCGCAGTCAGCTCGCAACGGCGCTCCCCGGGGCCTTCCACAACGGCACGAAATGGAACCATTGATCCAGATGCCGCTTAATCACCGGCTCGAATTGCCAAAGCATTTGCTGGGTCAGCCGGGTGCGCGCCGCCCGATTTCCCAACCCGGCGCGGTCGTAAGCCACTTCCGGGAGCATCTCCACCGCATGACCCGACACGGTCCGCGGCAGGCACACCGGCATCAGAGCGCAACCCGAGGCGCGGGCTAACTCGGCTGCTGCGATCGAAGCCGCGAAATCACGCCCGAACAATTGCACCGTGACCGCGCTCGCCGCTGGCGGGCGATCCACCAGCAGAGCCACCGTCACCCCTTGCTCCAGGCGCCGGATCACCTCGACGAACGCAAACGGATTCTCCCCGATCACCAGCGTTTCGATGCCCCAACGAGCGCGGGACGCCTTGCGAAGATCGGTCAGTGAATCCTGCGGCTCGGCCTGGGTGATCACTTGCAAGGAAATGCCCCGGCGGCGGAGGAAGGGCGCGCCAAACTCCCAATTCCCAACGTGTGGGGTTATCAAAAGGACGCCTTTGCCACGAGAACGCGCAGCTTCAAAGCGGTCCCAAGCCCCGGCGGCCACTTCAGGCTCCCCGACCGGGCGGCCTGCCTCGTACCGCCAGAGATCCGCCAGCTTAAGGCCGAACTGGCGGAAAAGGCGCCGGGACCCGGCTTCCGCCTCCGCACGATTGAAATCCAGGGCCGGGAGCAGGTTTTGCACGACCACTTCAGCGCGGGCGCGCTGCGTGACGCGATACCCGAGGGCCAGGGAAACCGCGATCGAATTGAGAAGCGCTGGCGGAAGAAGGCGGGCGGCACAAAGCCCGGCCCGCCAAAGCTCACTGCGATAGAACGAGGAGGCTTTCAAACACGCGGCTTCACGCCGGCCATCCACCGGGCTCAGCCCGGAGCGCGATCAAACGAGAGCGGGACAATACCGGTCCGCTCCTACTGCCGGATGAAAAGACCAACGAAAGGATTACCGAGTGCCCATCCCGACGCTCTGCACGGTCTGGAACAGCTTGCCCTCCGTCTTGATACTCGGGGCGATAATGATCTCGGTCTCCTGAAACTCACGGATGCTGCTCGCGCCCACGTTGCCCATGCACGTAGTGATCGCGCCCACCAGGTTCTGCGAGCCATCGTCGACCGTAGCCGGCCCAAATAGGATCTGATTCAGAGAACCGCTCATCCCAACGCGAATGCGGGTGCCCCGAGGCAGATTGGCGTGAGGCGTAGCCATGCCCCAGTGGAAGCCCTGGCCCGGCGATTCCTCAGCGCGGGCAAATGCGCTCCCCACCATCACCGCGTCCGCCCCGCAAGCCAGAGCTTTGCACACGTCGCCACCCTTGCTCATGCCGCCATCGGTAATGATGGGCACGTACCGGCCGGAAAGCTTGTGGTAATAATCACGCGCCGCCGCGCAATCGACCGTGGCCGTCACCTGCGGCACGCCGAGGCCGAGCACGCCGCGGCTGGTGCAGGCCGCCCCCGGACCGACGCCGATCAACACGCCCGCCACTCCGCACTTCATCAGTTCCAACGTCACGCTGTAGGTCACGGCGTTGCCGATGATCACGGGAATTTTCAACTCCTTGCAGAACGCTTCGAGTTCCAACGACTTGTACTGAGTCGAGATGTGGCGCACGGTGGAGACTGTCGATTGCACCACGAAAAGGTCCGCCCCTGCCTCCTGAGCGATCGCGGCGAACCGTTCGGCCTTCTGCGGAATTGAGCTGACCGCGGCGAGCACTCCGGCTTGCTTCACTTCCTGCACCCGGCGGGCGATCAATTCCTCCTTGATCGGTTCGGTGTAAACCTGCTGGATGATCGTGGTGACCTCTTCCTTGCTGGCCGTCAGGATCTTTTTCAGCGCTTCACCGGGATTGTGATAGCGAGTCTGAATCCCTTCCAGGTTGATCACCCCCATGCCGCCCAACCGACCCATTTCGATGCAGAACGGAACGTCCGTCACGCCGTCCATGGCGCTGGCCATGATGGGAATCTTCAGGCGGATGGCGCTGCCATCCTTGCGCGGGATTTGAAAAGTGGTGTCCACCTCCAGCGGGTTGATCGTCACTTCTCCGGGGACGAGGGCGATCTCGTCAAAACCGTAGGTCACACGAGCTTTTCGGTTGCGGCCAATCCACATTCCCATAGGTCAAATGATCTCTTCTTTTTTCGGTTAAAAGTTAAATACGTTGTTCATTCTTCCGCACTGCGGACAGCGCGACCGGTCGACATCGGCGTCATCCGTATAGACGAAGGCGCACCCTTCGCAACGGAAAATATGATCTTCGCTCGGAACCGGCTCGAACCGCTTGCGCCGAAGCTCGTAGTATATCACCACGCACGAAAGCCCCGCAAGCAGACTTGCCACGTAAAGAAAGATGACCTGGTCGAGCGGCATCAGCGATTTGCAATCTCGGCTTTCAAACAGTTGCGCAGATTTTTCCTTGCGCATCAAGCGAGGAACCGTCGCTTTGCCGCGTCACCATAGACGTTTCCGGCGCAACTGCAAATGAGCGTCGAAACCACCGGACGATCAAGGGTTTCGAAAAGGAGCCCAAGAAAACCCTCAGTTCTGTTTCACGGATTTTTGGACTGCGGGCGTGGCGCGAAGCACCCCCTCCGTGCGAGCCTCAGAGAAGAGGTGAAGCCCAGTTACTTCGCCTGAAACCGGGCCGTCTCCCCGCTCGAAGCGATCGCCTTCACTTCTCTCTTCAGGACTCGCCCTACCCTGCTTGTGGCCATGTAGACAGCTGCGGTCGTGGTGGCCATGGCTTTCGCCGTATCCTTGACCGAGAGCCCCTGCGTAACGTGCAACTCGAAAATCTGAAACTGCTTCACGCTGACCTTTCCCCTCACCCGTTCCAGCGCTTTTCGGAGGACATGCTCCTCCCACTCCTCATTCCACATGGTCTCGAGCGGATCACTTGCGGGATCAACGAAGCCATTCACGGGATCGGTTCTCGTGGTTTCATCACTCGATCCGTTGCCATTTAGGCCGAATGCTTCCGCCGGGGCCGAAATCCGTGCGTTCCGCTTACGCGCGCGAAATTGATCTCCGATGCGCCACCGGGCCTGCCCCAGAAGCCACGATTTGAACGAGCCACGGGCTGGATCGGTATTGAACCCGCGTATCTTGCAGGCCACTTGCACGACGGTTTCCTGAACAGCATCTTGCGCCTCGGCATCGGTTAAGCCGGCTTTGCGGGCGAAGTTGTAGAGCAGTTCCCAGTAGGTATCGAAGAATTCGCGCCAGCCCGGGGTATCTTCCGAGTGCTTGAGGCGCAGCAGGAGGCTTTGCCGGGTAGGAATGGAATCTTCCAGGTTCGATCTCATCGCGATCCGCTGCATCGGCGGCAACAAATCGAGAATCTGCATAGGCTGACCACGCATTGGCGAGCTCTGTTTTAACAGGAAATCGACATCGGATAAGGTAGGTTCCAAAGCCAGAGACATTTTCGGTTAAATCGCGAGACTTAATTTCGTGGTAAACTCGTGCACAACGGAACGAAACGGGAGGAATGGCCGGTAAATTTGAAAACTCCTTTCACCACCAGGAGTCCGAGCCGGCAAGTCCGCGTCCGAGCTGGATTCACTTTAATCGAGCTGCTCGTCGTAATCGCGATTATCGCGATCCTGGCGAGCTTGCTCTTGCCCGCTTTGACCCGAGCCAAACAGATGGCGGGCATGACAAAGTGTTTGAACAACCTGAAGCAGGTCGGGCTTGGACTGCAAATGTACGTGAACGAGAATCGCGATACCTATCCAGCCGGTGATTCTTTGCAGCTAAACCCCGCTGCGCCCACCAGCACCCCGAATTTCCCTCTCGGAGATGCGCTGGGTGGGACCGATCCACGAGCCGATTTTCGGGCAAAGTACCCCATGGCGACAAACCGGCTCCTGGCGGGATATGTTTCGACGCCGGAGGCTTGGCATTGTCCGGCAGATCGAGGTTGGGGCTCGACGATCAAGCCTACCTCTTACGAGACCGTTGGGGCAAGCTACCGCTTCAACTGGCGATTGGAGCCGCCGGCATACTGGACAGGGCTTGCCGACGATCCAGCTTACAATCTGGCGGGAAAAAAGGAGAGTTGGGCACCAACTCCATCGAGCTTTATTATGATGCATGAAGTCTCCACTTATCCATGGAACGGCGATTCAAGCGTCGTGCAGTGGCACTTCTCGGCGAATCCGGGGAAAATCTTCAAAACAATCGAACTGAAGAGCGATCGGGATAAGCTGGTGGCTCCAATTCTTTTCGCGGACGGAAATGCGTCCCAATGTGATTTTACCGGAACCTTCAAAGAAAACACCGCCCGGATGTTAGAGCCCGGCAAAAACTTCGTCTGGTACAAGCCACCCACCCGGTAAGCCTCAACGGAAGCACCTCGGGACCGCAAGACGGTCTGCCGGGACGGTCCCGCTTCGCAAGCCAAAGGGCTCTTCGGAGCCACCGCAAAAGCGTTGTTAAAGCGTCTGATCTCGTTTGGTGGTCAAGACGTGAACAAAATCAAATACTCGCATGCCGCAGACGGACACCAGGTTGCGTCACGACGCACATTTCTGCGTTCCATCGGAAAAGCAATCCTGGTCTCGCCCAGCTTGGCATTCGGCTTACGGAACGGAACGGCGGTCGTTCACGCCCAACCGGAGATGCCCACAAGCGACCTGCTGCTGTGGCCTGCCTCTCGTCTAGCCGAAGCGCTCCGGCGGAGGCAAATATCGTCGGTGGAATTGGTGCAAGCCCACCTCAACCGCATCTCGCAAATCAACGGAAAAATCAACACGGTGGTTCAACTCGCGGCGGATCGCGCCCTGGAGCCCGTCGCAATTGTTCTAAGACGGGTCAGATTTCGTGGTGGTCATGGAATCCCCCAAAGGCGGCCGGATCGACGCGTCATCCGATGGCCAGTATTAGGGCGCTCTCCAAATAAGTCGACTCCGTGGCATCGTGAATCCCATTCTCGTGACCATCTCCTGAAAACGCTTGTCCCCGTATAACGGCCGCCAGAAGTGATCGACGAGAAGTTCAGGCATCGCTCCGCTATGGTCGTCAAAGGCTTTGTCCAGATAGTCCAGGGCCTGGCTTTTCTTCCCGAGACGCGCATACAGGCCGGCGATGGCATAAAAGTCGGTAGAGTAACGCTCGAGATTTCGCAGGCGAGCTTTCCACATCGCCTCCACTCCCTGGCCGAGGAGTATCGTTTTGTATTCCTCAAACTCGGACCTGATCCCAGCCTGATCGGCGTCAGGCTGCTCTTTCTGGGCGTTTTCGTCAGCTTCGAGAGCTTCCAGATACTGTCCGTTCGCTTCGTAGGCGAGGGCCAGAAACTCTTGCGCACCTGACTGCAGCCCAAGTTTGATGGCCTTTTTAAACTGATCGATTGCATTCGTGTAGTCGCCCATGGCGTAGTACGGCGTCCCGAGGTGCTTTTGGATGATGGAATCAAACGCCTCGCCACCCTCGGCCGCGCGGAACTCCCGGAGGGCTCCCTCCGGATCGGCGCGCGCCCGCAGCAATACTCCGCCATAGAGGCCGTGCGCACGCACAAACTGGTCATCGGCCTTTAACGCAAGCTTCAGATGCTCGATTTCTTCGTCCCACTTCCATTCCTCGCCTTTGATAAAAGCCACCGCGGTATGGTATTGCGCAGAATTGGGGTTCAATTTTCGCATCTGCTCCGCAACCCATTTGAAGTTCGCCATCCGATTTGTGTAAGGCGGAAGCTCAATCGGCGAAAAATACCCTTCGAACATCATGTAGTATGCATCCAGAAATTCCGGCTCCAGTTGCACCGCTTTCGCCAGGTATTCATACGCGAGCAGCGCCACATCCGGCCTCCACTGGTTGATCATCCCTTTGGCCTGTTTATAGAGGACGACGGCTTTAGAATCCAAGGAGATCGGCGCTTTCGTTGATCCCCGAACCTGGCGCCGCATCAGCACGAAACCGCCCCAGATCGACGAGATAACTGCGGTGACGACGGCGAGCCGAAATGCGAGCTTCCAACCTCTGGCCGAGGCACGCCTTCGTCGCACCGATCCGCCGCCTCGCAAAGCTTCCAACTCGGCCCGCATCGCTGCTGCGGTCTCATAGCGCTCGCGCGGATCATGCGCGCAGGCTTTGGCGATGATCTCGTTAATCTCGATCAAGTCCAAGTGATCCGCGCGACCAGCCAGATCCGGCGGCAAAGCCGGAAACTCGAGCCGATCCTTCCCGAAAGCCAGTTCGTAAAGAACTTTTCCCAACGCAAAGACGTCCGCCCGCGGCGTGCCTGGTCCTTCCGGAGCGATGTAGCCCGCGGTGCCGACTAACGATCGCGCGTCATCCATCGGCGCGACAAGGCCGGCATCCGCCAGTTTCGGTTCACCGTCGATGAACAAAATGTTGGATGGTTTTACGTCGCGATGGACGAGACCGTTCTGATGCAGGTGGTCCAGGGCCGCAGCGAGTTTGAGCCCGATTGCCACCACCTCCCCGGCCGGAAACGCGCCCCGGCGCTTCAATTCCGCCCTCAGTGTCCGCGGACGGTAGCCGCCGGCGTCTTCGGCGCTGTTTTCGAACTCGCCCTTTGGCTCGGACGGACATTCCAGGGCATCGGCCAGCTCCATAACATAATAAAAGCCGGTTTCTTCGGAAAGATGCCCAAGAGTCAATATGTCAACCAACCCAGCATGCGACCGGGATATCGGCTCGAATTGTTGCAATCCTTTGAACTCTCGCTCAAAGGATTCAACGGAGGTGTGCCAGTCACGCCGGACGATCTTGACGGCGCGAAGCGTGCCGACGGCATTCCGCGCCAGCCATACTTCCCCATATGCGCCAGAGGCGATGAGATCAATGAGCCGGTGATCCGGAATCGATGGAATCTCTCTCCCGCGCAGTTCCCCTGAAGAAGTGCGCGATTGCGGCGTGTCCGTCACAGAATGTCCGGTCGTATCCAAGGCGAAATTCTACGATGCTATTGTCGCTGGAGAGCTCCCCCGACGCAATCCAGTGTGAACGCACCCCAAACATCTGGCCAGAATTTCTGTTAAACAGTGCCCGCACGTTTCGTGGTCAGGGTGTGATAGTCCGGAGATTTCTTGGGATGTTAGCCGTGCTCGGATTCCTGCGCGCCACCGCTATCGTGCACGCTGCGGAGGGGTCATCGGTTTGGGGGGCAACATCTCTGCCATTCTTCCGCCGCGTGACTGTCGCCGCGTCGGCCGATTTCACGACACAGGCGGCAGCGGGCGGAGCGGACGAAGTATTCGAAGGCTGCTGCGGCGATGTGCCAAACGGCCACGGGATCTACATTTCTCACAATTCAGGCGTGAGTTGGGCGCAGACCAGCGCCCCCAAGAGTGATTGGTCCGCCCTAGCCATATCCGCAAACGGTTCGACTGTGATCGCAGGGGCGCACTCTCTTCACGAAGAGCCGTCGCTTTATTTTTCGATTGATTCGGGCACAAATTGGACCCAGGCCAGCGTGCCACTCGCCGATTGGACGGCGGTCGCATGCTCCGCGGACGGAGTCAAGATGATAGCGGCATCCACTAGCTACAACGATCAAACCGGACGAGTCTTTCAGTCGTCCGACCGTGGGGCAAGCTGGAGGGCAACTGGACTACCGACCGCGTTTTGGACTTCAGTAGCCATGTCCGCCGACGGCAATCGCATGTTCGCCGCCGCATCGATCGACATAGGCCCGAAGACCAACGAGAACGGCATCTATATCTCGATCGATTCTGGGGCAAACTGGCTCCGAGCGAAAGTCCCCGAAAGCGGCTGGAGCCTGGCTTGTTCGGCTGACGGACGCCGGGTTGTAGCGGGCGGCCGGTTCGTCTCTGCAGACTCGGGATTGACCTGGAACACGACCGCCGCACCCGCCGATTGTTGCGGCAAGGTCAGCTGTTCGGCCGACGGGAACGTATTTGCGGGAACGACTGCGAGCGGAATCCTCTTTTCGGAAGACGATGGCGAGACCTGGAAAGACCTCGCGGCAAACTCTCCTCTGGCAGGAGAGGGGTCGATAGACGTTGCCGTTTCGGCAGATGGAAACCGCTTGCTGGCCGTTACAGACGAGAACACTTCCAGTAATGCGGACTGCTCGGTTGTCCTTTGGCCCCATCACGGTCAATGGGATCTTCTCGATTTATCCCCCCCTTTTGAATCCTCCTGGGCCTTGTCTCCCGACGGCAACACGCTTCTCGCCTGGGGGGGTGGACAACCTTTCAAGTCCCGAAACCTCGGCGGAGCTTGGGAGCCAATGACCTTCCCGAGCAGGCGGACGGCTCTGACCATTTCCGCCGACGGGGCCAGATGGTTCGCCGGCACATACGGCGAAGGCATCTACGTGTCTGAAGACGCAGGTGTCAACTGGCGAAAGACCGGCTCCCCCTACACAAGCTCTAACGCCTGGACACAGATTGCGACGTCCGCCAACGGCATGAAACTGCTAGCCTCCCAAGTGTCCGACGCTTCGATCGGTGGAGCACTATTCACATCGCAAGATGCAGGCACAAACTGGATGCGAACCAGTGCTCCGGCAAATAAATCCTGGAATACGCTGGCTTCTTCGGCGGACGGCTCGAAATTGATCGCCCTTTCCGACTCGATTTACTCCTCGCAAGACTCGGGCGCAACTTGGGTGTTGAGCGATGCCCCCACAAATTACACCTGGTCCGCCCTTTTCTGCTCAGCCGACGGGTCACGAGCGATCGCCTGCGGCCTCGGGGGAGGCGACCGGGGAGTGTACAGCTCGACGGACACAGGCAGAACCTGGTTTCAGATTAGTGATCTGAGCTTCGCACAATTCGCGGGATCAGCCGACGGCGCCACTCTTCTCGCGCTCGCGGATTACCAGGGTTCATTCGGGCCAGTGTATGTATCGAAAGATTGGGGGACAAACTGGGCGAGCACACCGTTTCAACTTCGGGAATGGGTTGGAGCTTCCGCAGATGGCCAGACGCTCCTGACTGCGGATCGATTCCAGTCCATCGCCAGACTCAATTTCAATCCCACGACTCTTCCGCCCTCTCCAGCGCAACCGCCGAAATTGGAGACGCGTTTAACCGGATCCGGCGTTCAATGCTCCTGGCTCATCCCTTCGTCTTGGTTTGTTCTGCAACAAAACAGTGATTTGAACGCCTTCGCCTGGAACGAAGTGACGACGGCACCAACGCTCAATCTCACAAACCTGCGCTATGAACTGGCGTTGCCGCCGAGCACCAACCGAGCCTTTTACCGGCTCAAGCAGCGGTGAACCGATGGGCTTTCCCGATTTAGTGACCTCTACTCAGGTCCGGAGAGCCCAGCAGCGCCCCGTAAAGGCCCGTCTTGAGCACGGGAGGCTGCGCCCATGGGCTGCGGCGAGCTGAAGCGAAGCGCTATCAGCACCTCAGAAATGTCAGAGTAGATCGAAGAGAAAAAACTCCAAATTCTCGGAGAGGCTTAGGCCACGAACAGCAAAGGCGTGTAAAAAAGAAAAAGCACGCCCACCAAGAGCGTGCAATGGAGAACAAGTTTTTTCGCGCCTGACTCCCGCGACAGATGAACGGGGGACTCAGCTCTTCTTGCTGCGGCGGATAAAGGCGAATGCGCCCAGAGACAAGCCGGTAACCAGGGCCCAAGTCGAGGGCTCAGGAACCACGGTCAGTTGCACGATCGGGAAATTGACATAGGCCCCGCTGGTGGCGTTCGGATCGATATTGTAAACAGCAGTATAAGTATGAGTGTAGCCGCTGCCAGGGTTGGAATCCGCGTCTGGCTCTTGAATGAAATTTGATCCTCCGCTGCTGCGGATTTGGATCGTCAAATTGCCTCCGGCGTAGGTGAAAGGAGTGCTAAAGGAAATCTCAGGACCAAAACTGTTCGGGGTGGCGCCGCCACTGACGGAATTTGCAGGGATTGTCAGCGCCCCGGATCGCACCGAGGTCGGAGAACCCGAGAAATTGTTGGCGAACGTGCTGGACATGAACTCCGCGCTGGTTGCAGCAGCCCCCATGGATATGTCAAACTGAGTAAAAGTAGAATCGGCCGTCGGCGAAATAGAGCCGCCGCCATTCTGGCGGAACGAAATTCCGGTAATCTGAGAGCCAACAGTAAGGCCGGTCAACTGGCTGGAATCAACTACCAACTGAAGTGTAGACGCCTCAAAGGGATAGCTATGCCCGCTTTGGGTCGCAAACGTATTTCCTTCGGTGCTGGTGAACGCGCCCGGGGCGACAACCTGAGCGAAAACTGACAGCGAAAGCGGAAGCACCGCAACACTGCAGACAACAGCCGGAGAACAAAACACAGGCAAAGTAAAGTTCTTCATTCGGTGATTGTTACAAAAACTCCCTTCAAAAAGCAACAACAAACTGATTTCTTTGTGTCACTAGATTACAATTTCCTATCGGAACCGATGCTCGAAAGATTAAGTGGACCCGTTTAAAGGAACACGCAGCGTCTTCGCGCTACTGAAATAAAGCGCAGTCACCCATCGAGAGCCTCCGAGAGACCGGGCCGGCTTCAAAGAAGGTCGAGAGCGACCGGATCACCGGAGGCGGCTCGCGGCCGGAGCCCGTCGAAGTGCGGTCTCACCAACCTCCGCAGAGCGGGTCAGGAGCAACACCCACCACGCTGAAGCAAATTCAATTCAAACGATTGAACCGCAATGCTTTACACGCCACACACCCTGCGGGATCAGTTTCTAACATCAACCGGCTCACTAACCGGCGAAAACTATTTCAAATAAATCGGCTCCGCCCTGTCCTCAGCCGAAAGGTTCATTTGTCGTGTCATTGAACGGGCTGCCGCTGCAGCCCGCATTCAGAAAGAAAAACAAAAGGAAAGCAGAAGGATCATGAACACGAAAATAGACCATTCAATTGCCAGCCCGGCCGAGTGGCTCGCCGCCCGGAAGGAACTGCTCGCGGAAGAGAAAAGCCTGACCCGGCAGATGGACGCGGTCAGCGCGAAACGTCGCGCACTGCCGTGGGTGAAGGTGGAAAAGGATTATCGATTCGACAGCCGGAAGGGGCGGGTATCCCTGGCAGACCTTTTCGCCGGGCACAGCCAGCTGGTCATCCAGCATTTCATGCTCGGGGAGGGATGGGGTGAAGGGTGCCCCAGCTGCTCCTACATGGCGGACCATACCGACGCCATGCTCCCGCACTTGGCGGCGCGGGACGTAACGATGCTCGCGATTTCGCGCGCGCCCTTGCCGGAGATCGAAGCTTTCAAGAAGCGCATGGGCTGGCAGTTCGAGTGGGTCTCCGCGCACGGGACCAGCTTCAATCACGATTTCCAGGTGGGTTTTACGGACGAAGAGATTTCCCAAGGCAAGGTGAACTATAACTACACGAGGCAGCCGTTTGGCAGCACCGAAGCGCCCGGAATCAGCGTGTTCCACAAGGTGGGTGACGACTCGGTTTATCACACCTACTCCGTCTACGGCCGGGGCGTCGAACTGATGATGGGCACGTATCGCATTCTTGACCTGACGCCGAAGGGCCGGGACGAAGATCATCTCGAAAGAACGATGGCCTGGGTGCGGCATCACGACAGCTACGGGAGCGGGATGACGAAATGCGGGTGTCAATCAAAGGAGGTTAACGCTTGAACTCGATCCCTTGCTGCCACTCGAAAGCGCGCGATCAAAAGACCGGACGAAGCCTCCAAGGAATCGCCGCCTGGCTCGTCCCCTCCGCGCTGCTCGCCCTAATGCCGAAGTGCCCGCTGTGCCTCGCGACCTACGTAGCGCTGTGCGCTGGAGTCACGATATCGGGCTGGTCCGCCCAGCTTTTGATGCGCACGGTCACCGCGCTCTGCCTCGGCACGCTGGCATTGTGCGCGACCCGGCGCGTGGTAAGCTTCCGCAACCAACGAACATTCAACCTTCAGCCCACGGAGACGCACTGATGAAAAAATCCCTCACGAATCAATACATGTTCCTTGCCATGGGAGCTTCCTGCAATCATGGCGGCCTCTCGCCCGAACAAATGCAGGCCCAGATGCAGGAAGTTTACAACTGGATTGACAGCCTGACGCGCAAAGACGTCATGACTGCGGCGCAACCTTTAACGCCGGAGCGCAAAATTGTTTCCGGCAAAAACGGCAGCATCGTCTCCGACGGCATCGCCGCGGAATCGAAGGAAGCGGTCGGCGGCTTTTTCATAGTGAACGCCGCCTCGATGGAGGAAGCCGTGAACATTGCCCGCACCTGTCCGATGTTCAACCACGGCGGGCAGTTGGAAGTGCGGCAGATCGCGAACTTGCAGTGCGACTGAGGCAGCATGGGCGAGCCCGGTGACAGCGCAGGCGAAGCCGCCGGCCATCTCTTCCGCCATGAAGGGGCGAAAGTCGTGGCCACGCTCACCGCGCACCTCGGCGCGCACCGGCTGCAACTGGCCGAGGATGTGGTGCAGGAAGCGCTCCTGCGCGCGCTGCAAACCTGGTCCTATCGCGGCGTGCCGGACAATCCCGGCGCCTGGCTGACCCAGGTGGCAAAGAATCTCGCGCTGAACGTGCTGCGGCGCGAGCACCGGTGGAACGAAAAAGAGGACGGCATCGCCGCCGAACACGCGCGATGGCTGGCCGCGCCCCTCGACGACATGACGCAGGAGACTTTTGCCGACGACACGCTGCGCCTGATGTTCGTCTGCTTCCATCCGGAGCTGGCCACCGAGGCGCAGATCGCGCTCGCGCTCCGCACCCTGTGCGGGTTCAGCCCGGCGGAAATCGCCGCGGCGTTTCTCACGAGCGAGGCAGCCATCGCCAAGCGGCTGGTGCGTGCGCGGCAGCGCATTCGCGAGCTTGCGCTGCCGTTTGCCGTGCCGGACGCCGCCGAACTCTCAGCCCGACTCGATGGCGTGCTGCAGACGCTCTACCTGCTGTTCAATGAAGGGTACAAAGCGTCCGTCGGTGATCGCCTGGTGCGCGAGGACCTTTGCCATGAAGCCGTCCGGCTCGCCACTCTCGTTGCGCAGCATCCCGCCACGATGGAGCCGCGCGCCCACGCATTGCTGGCACTCATGCTCCTTAATGCCGCCCGCCTGGCGGCCCGCACTGACGACGCAGGCAATCTCCTGCGCCTCCATGAGCAGGATCGCTCCACCTGGAATCAGAGCATGATCCAGCGCGGCATCGCGTGCCTCCACCATGCCTCGCAAGCAGGCGGGTTGAGCGTGTACCATCTGGAGGCGAGCATCGCGGCCACCCATTGCCTGGCAGCCGAAACGGCGTCGACCAACTGGACGCGCATCCTCCATCTTTACGATCAACTGTTCGCCCTTACGGGATCCCCGGTCACGGCAATGAACCGCGCCGTGGCCGTGGCCCGCGTGCACGGCCCGCAAGCCGGGCTAAACGCGCTCGACGAAATCCGCCAACGCTCCGTGCTGGAAGGCAATCACCTCTACCACGCGATGCGCGGGACGTTTGCCGCCGAACTCGGCCAGACCGCCGCCGCTGCCACGCACTTTCGCCAGGCCGAGAAACTTGCCCTGCTGCCGGTCGAACGTGACTTCATCGCCCGCAGAATCGAGGAGTGCGGCGTCCCAAAGGATCCGGGCTCACGACCTTGAGCAACGAGAATTGGCGAGTTGTCTTCCCTCTCTCCTCTAGAGAAACCGGCTTTCCACATTGCCGGCGGGCCGGCCGTGAAGCGCCTGAAACAACTCGGTGTGAAGCCGAGATGCTTCGGAGCTATCCGGCGAGCAATTTCTCGTTGTGGGCAGTCCACTCCCCATCAAACCAGCGCGCGATTTTGCAGAGCTGCCGCAGCCCCGGATTTGCGGAGGCGCCGTATCGAGGAAGCATGGCACGGAGACCCGCCAGTTGTTCCCGGAGCAGGGCGCGCTTGGGCGCGTCCAGGCGGCCGCGCTCGGCCCGGTCCCGAACCAGCCCGGGCATGGTCAGTGCGCCGGGCACGGACCAGTCACGATCTGTGTTGAGCACCCGCAAAAGCAAATGGAGATCGTCGAGGTATTGGGGCTGCCAATCCCGGCCAAAGAGTTCCCGGCCAAGGAGCGATTGCAGGTCCGGCTCCGACAGGTCCGGGTTTTTGCAGAGCTCCCTCCAGGCTGCCAGCACGGCGCGGACCGGGAGTTCGCGATAGGGATTTTCGCCATCGCCCAGCCAGCCAAAGCCGAAAGGAACCTGGCGGCGGCCCAGGAACCATGGCTCGCCAAACTCGGTATGGGTCACGACGTAGCTGTAACACTCCAACGAGGGCAGATATCCGGTGCAGCGCGAATCCCGGGCCCGGCGAACGCCCGCGCGGACGCCCGCCAGATCGAACCGGGAGGGCGCTTCATTCCACCACCACGCGCCCTTCGCGCGCGCAATCAGGCCCGGCTCGATGGCCGCGCTGTGTGGAGTGAAAAAGAGCGTCCACCGGGCATCAAAAGGGAGGCGGGCCGCCGTGGCTTCGCTGAAGGAGAACCGCAGTTTCGCGCCCGAGAAATAGTGCGGGTAAACAACGACGGAACCGCCCGGGTTGCGTTTCCAGAATTCTTCAGAAATATCGCGAACAAAAGAAAACTCGTGCTCGAAAAATTTGGGGCCGCACCGCGGGCAATGGCAGATCGCATAGTCGCTGGACTCGATGAACAGGCCGTCCGCCAACGGATAAAACTCGAAAGCCATTTCGCGAACATACTCCCGCATGAACGTCTGGGACTCCTCCCGGGCCGGGCAAAGATTCCAGCCCCAGCAGCCGATCCCAAATTTGGCCACGGGCCGGCCGTCCGGCCCGGTAGCCTTCAGGTCGGGGCGTTCCAGCGGAAGTTGGTTCACTCCGTCGTAACCGAACGGGGTGAACCCGAGCAGCACCTTCACCCCTTTCCCGTGGGCGTGATCGATGAGCCTCCCCGCAAAATCCTGCTTTACATTTTCGTGGTCCTGCGCCCAATGCCAGGTGATGGGATATTTCTTCGACCGAAAAGCTCCGCCCATCCAAAGAACGATCGTATTGACGCCGTGCGCAGAGAGGTCATCGAGAATCTCCTTCCAAACCTTCAGGCCGAAGGAAGGCATGCGCATGAAGCAAAGGTAAAAGCCGCGCTGATCCAAACTGAAACCAGCCGGCTCGGCGCCGGAAAGTGAAGGCCCGCAGCAGGCCGCGACCGCTGTTCCCGCCGTCCGGAGAAACTCACGCCGGGTGAGTGCTGGCAACCCAGCCATCATACCGGGGGCGCGGGCGCGGAAACCAGCCCGGGCAGGCGCGTTTTGAGCAGCGCTTCCGCTTCCGCCGCGATGCGTTCGACCAATTCCCCGGCCCCGGGCAGATCGTGGATCAGGCCGGCATCCTGACCCAGCAACAAAGTGGCGTTCTCGGCATCGCCCGCCGCGGACGCCTTTTGCAAATCAGCCAGCGCTTCGGCCTGCCGGGCCCGGAGTTCCCACTCGCGGCCAGCCCATCGTTCAATAAAGGCATTGCGCCGAACCCGGGCCATGGCGCCCGGCCAGACATTCCCGCGGGCCAAGTCGGGAATCTCCGTCAGCAGAGTGTCGTGGCCATCACTGTCGAGAATGGCTTGTTTGAAGTTTGGATGCAGAGGCGATTCCCGCGTAGCTAGGAAGCGTGTGCCCAGGAGAATGCCTTGCGCGCCCAAAGCGAGCGCGGCGGCCAGACCGCGCCCATCGGCAATGCCGCCCGCCGCCAGCACCGGGGTGGATCCCACCGCATCGACGATCATTGGAACCAGAGCCATGCTTGCCATCCAGCCCACATGCCCGCCCCCTTCCGTTCCCTGCGCCACAATGATGTCCGCTCCCGCCGCTTGCGCCCGCCGGGCCTCCGGGACGGTTCCCGCCTGGTACAGGACAATGGAGCCAGCTTCACGCGCGCGGCGAAACAACGCCGCCAGACCCTGCTCCGGTCGCGCCCAGGCCGCCGCAAACACGGGTGGACGCTCCGCCAGCGCGGCGGCAATGGCGGCCTCATCGGCATTGAACAGGAGAAAATTGACGCCAACCGGATGCGCGGTGGCGGCGCGCAACTGGCGAATTTCCGCCGGGATTTGGCCGGCCGGGGTGCGCCCCAAGCCGAGCGTGCCGAGACCGCCAGCGTTGCTGACCGCCGCGGCCAGGGCCACTGACGTGTGCCCGCCTGCCATGCCGCCGAGCAGGATGGGATGCCGGATCTTCAGCAGATCACAAACGGGCGTGCGAATCATGCCCTCGTTTTATCGCCAATGGAGAGCCCGCGCAAACAGGTAAGAGCCCCCCTTCTCAGCCGACCAGGTTTTCCAGGGCCTTCGGCAAATCGGAATATTGAAAGCGAAAACCGCTGACGAGCAATTTGCCAGGGACAACCCGCCGGCTTTTCAAGATTAACTCCGTCTCGGTGCGAAGAAAGAAAGCGCCGAGCTCGAGCATCCAGCGCGACGCCGGCAGGCCAAACGAAGCACCGCAGGCCGCACGGATCGCCGCCATGAACTCCCGATTTGTCAGAGGGTTTGGCGCCGCGAGGTTAATCGCCCCGGCCAGAGCCACATGCTCAATCACCCATTCCACAGCCCGGCAAAAATCCTCTTGATGAATCCAGGAAACAAATTGCCTCCCGCCCGCCAGGTTGCCGCCCAGCCCCAGGCGGGCCAACCGCAGGAGAGTCGGGAGCACGCTATTTCGCCCGTGGCCCAGCACCATGGCGGACCTGAGAGCCACCCGGCGCGTGCCGGACGCCCCGGGTTCATTCAACACCCGCTCCCATTCTTTGGCCACGTGCACCGAGAAAAGATCCTTGGCTTCGGGAGAGCCTCCGATCTCGCCAGATTCGTCCCAGGCCGGTCCGAAGGTGTGCCGGTAAATCGTGGCGGTGCTGGAGTTGAGCCAGACCGCGGGCGGACGGACGCAGCGGACGATCGCCTCCGCGAGGACACGGGTCGAATTCACGCGCGAATCGATAATGCGTTGGCGATTCCCCGCATGGTACCGACAGTTCACTGACACCCCGGCGAGATTGATCACCGCCCGGACGCCCTCCAGCTCCCGACTCCAATCGCCGAGAGTCTCCCCATCCCAGCGCATCTCGCGAATTCCCTCAAAGCGAGCCTGTGGATTGCGAGTAAGAATGAGCACTTCCATGCCCCGAGCGCTGAAGAAGTCTGCAAGAACCCCGCCGAGAAACCCACGCCCGCCCGGTAGAACAACCTTCGCGCTCATGGCAGCTCCAAAAATGCTGCATGCCTCCGACGCGTGGGAACAGGCGTGCTCGCCTGCCCCACAGCTCTTTTCGGACGCCGCGCCTCAGAATTACGGGCCAGCAACCGGCGGTTCGTTAGGACGTTCCAGATACGCCGCGCCCAGTAAAGGGCCAAACCGCCAAGCGCCGTTACGCCACGCAAGCGCAACGTGCCGCCGACCGAGACCGTCGTATCCGTAATTTCTGTATTCATAGAAATTTACTTCAAAAAAAGAGTTCAGCCGAGCCCCAAGAGCTTGCGGACCTTGTCTCCCGCCTTGATAAACTTGGCGACGGCGCTGGTCGGCCATTGACGGACCTGCCCATACCAGGCGCCAGTTAATTCAAAAAACTCGGCAAGCTCGCCGAGTTTTTGCTGGGTGTAGCCATCCGTAGCTTTGTCTTTTTCCGCCTCGGCGATGCACTCCCGGAGCAGGCGTTCGGTGGGATCAAATTCCCGTTTCTTCCGTTCATCCATGACGACCCGGAACATCTCCCAGACATCCCTCATGCTCTCGAAGTGGTCGCGGGAATCGCCCATGACGTGGACGCGGCGGACGATGCCCCAGCCCTGAAGCTCCTTGAGGCTATTGCTGACGTTCGAGCGGGCTACGCCCAGAATCTGGACGATTTCCTCGGCATTCAACGGCTTTTGCGAAATGAAAAGCAGCGCGTGGATCTGGGCCACGGTGCGATTGATGCCCCAGCGAGTGCCCATTTCGCCCCAGTGGAGGATGAACTTCTGCTGAATTGGGCTCAGTTGATTCATTTCTTTATTTCTGTCTAAACAGAAATTACAGGATCACCATACCGCAGCAAGCATTTTTTAGCCTATGCGGCGGGGACCTCGCCGGTCCGTTACCTCCCTTCCGGGAGAATCTCGCCACCCGTCCCCGCCCCGCATTCGTCCTTGCCGTCCCAAGTTGGAGGCAATTCGCCCCCGGAGCTTTGGCTTTCCGAAACGCCTTTGCAGAATTTGCGCGATGAGCCCCAAACAACGCATAGCCCCATCGCGCCTCGGATTGTCCAAAAAACTGTTCTGCCTTCCGACCGCCACCGCTCTTTCCCTAGCTCACGGTTTCCCCAACGTTCAGGCCGTAGAACTGAGCATCGCTGGCCAATGGGATGAACAGGCGTTAACGGCCATCCAGATCCCATTCTAGCGGTGATATCCACGTGGGAATGGAGTTGAGGGTTCTTGTTGCCGACGACGAGGCCTTTTGTCGCGAACATCTGCGCCTGATGCTCGAGGAAGAGCGTGACCTCGAGGTCGTGGCGGAATGTGCGAACGGACGGGAGGCTCTGGAGTCGATTCGCCGCTTGCGGCCGGAAGTCGTTTTGCTGGACATCCGCATGCCGGAACTGGACGGCCTTCGCCTTATGCGCGAGATCCCGCCCACGGAACGGCCGGTGGTGATCTTTGTTACCGCGTGCGAACGGTCCGCGCTGGAGGCATTTGAAATTGATGCTGCCGATTACCTGCTCAAACCGTTTGACCGGTCCCGCCTGCATGCCGCGCTCGAGCGAGCGCGTGCGCGCGCAAGGAAATCCAGCAAAAGCAGCAATCCCCCGCCAGCAGACGAAGAGGCCCCGGAATCCGCCGACCCGTTCCTCAGCCGCCTGGCGATCAAAGAGGGCCGCCGCATTTCGTTCGTTCCGATCGAAACGATCGATTGCATTGTCGCCTCGGATAATTACGCGGAGGTGCGCGTGGGCGGCGAGGCCCACTTCCTGCGAGCCACCCTGAACGACCTGGAGCGCCGCCTCCCGCCGGATCTTTTCACGCGCATCAGCCGTTCTACCATGGTCAACCTCAATCGGATCAAGGAGATTCGCTCCCAAACCCATGGCGACTATCTGGTCCTAATGACCAACGGCGCGCAGCTGCGGGCGACCCGGCTTTATCGCCAAAACCTCATGCTTGTCCTGGCTCAGCATCAAAGCTGAGCCACTTCCGAGCGAACAGAAGAACCCCGGCGGTTGTCGAAAGCTGGCGGAGCAATCAACAGATTGTCACGATTGGAAGCATGGCGTTGCCCACGACACCCAGGAGAGAAAAGAATGCGCACGCGGCACTTTGGTGGTTTTTGCCGGGCATTGCCGCGGGCCTGCTGATTGGAACGGCCCTGGAGCGGGCCCGCGCCGGACGGCAACAGCCGCGGATGGCGGAAACCGCGCCAGAAACCGTTCTGGCGAGACCGCGTGTTCCGACGGCGGCCCCTCCGTTCCGCCTCGCGGGGGAGGCTCCTCGGCCCCGTTTGGACCGGCTGGCCGCCGGTGGAGGCAATTTACGGGCGGCTCTGGCGACGATCGAAGAACTGGAGACGGGGGAGTTTGAGCCAGCCTTGCGCACGCTCGAACAATGGAAAGGGCGGGATCGAGACGTATTGCTGCGAGCCTTGAGCAAACGCTGGGCGGAAGTCGATCTCGACGAGGCGTCGCAGTTTATGAAAAAGGCGCGCAATCTCGATTTCGGCCGGATGTTACTGGACGATCTGGCGCCCAAACTGGTTCAACGCGACCCGCCCGGCGCGCTGGAATTCCTCAAGGGCTTCAGCAACCCGCTGTTCCAAGTCTTGACCGCGCACGCGATCCTGGGAGAACTGGCGAAAGTCGATCCTGATCGGGCGACCCAGTTCCTATCGGCCAATCCGCACTATTCGCGATACGAGGACATTTATCGTGGAGTGGCCCGCGCCTATGCCGGTGTAGCGCCCTTGGCGGCGGTTGAGTGGGCCGGATCCCTGCAAAACCGCAAACTCCGAAAGGAAGCGGAACGTTATGCCTGGAGCGCCTGGGCGGAAAGCGATCCAGCGGGAGCGGCCGCGGCATTCCGGGAGAGGAAGACCTCCCTTGGCGAGCAGGATTTGGCAGCGGCGTTGAGCGCCGCCTGGAGCCTGCGCGATCCGGAAGCGACCCGGAACTGGATTGAAGCTCTGCGCGAGCCCCGAGCCCAGGATCAGGCCTGGTCCCGGTTCCGGATTAACGTCGACGATTTCGGTTCGGGCCGTGCCCTCGAATTGATCCAGTCGGTGGCATCGGAGCGAGCCCAAGCTACCCTCGCCCTGAGCGTTTCCTCCCAACTGGCCGAAAAGGATCTGCCTCAAGCGCTGAAATGGACCGAACAACTGCCACCCGGGGCGGCGCGTCAGCAGGCCTTGCTCTCGCTCATGGATCGCTGGGCGCCGAACGATCCAGCCGCCGCCGTGGCCTATGCCGCAGCTGAAACGGAAGGACAAGGCCGCGCCGACTTGCTCCGCCGAACGGTCGGAATCTGGAGCCTGGTGGATTCGAGCGCGGCGCTGGCCTGGATTAAAGACCGCCCTCCGGGAGAAGAAAGAAGCGCGGTGGCTGCGGACGCGTTGCGGTCGATCAAGGAATTCGATCCGCAACGTTCCCTGGCCTGGCTCGACCTGATCGACAACCCCGGAATGCGGAATCATGCCGCGGCGGAAGTCGTGCAGGAGATGGCCAAGGGCGACGGCGCCGCCGCGGCGCAATTTGCGGCCAGGCTGCCTCCCGAAGCGCAACCGGAAGCTTTCCATTCCGTCGTTCGCGGCTGGGCCTTTGACAATCCAGACTCGGCCGGCGGTTGGATCAATACCTTGCCCACGGGCCACGCCCGCGATTCCGCGATTGAAGCCTACGTGTCCGTGGTGGATGGCATGGACGCTGGCTTGGCGACTCGCTGGGCGATGGCGATCGAGGAACCAGCGTTGCGGAATCAGACCGTGTCGGGGGCCTTTAAGCGCTGGGTTCTGGAAAAGCCGGATGCTGCCGCTGCCTGGTTGCAAAACGAGCCTCAGGTCGCGGCGCTGAAAATCCCCGGATTGCTTGAATTACAGCAACGAGCGCAAACGCGCTGACTCGGCCTGTTCGCGGTCGTGGAAGGCCGCCGCGGCCAGCTTGCGCGCATGTTCACGAATATCTTTGGGCCAGCGTTTCGTCTCCTGGACCAACTGCTCAGCCTGCCCGGCGAACAACGCCCTTGCCGCCTCCTCAAAACCGGGACAATTCCCCGCCATCACACTCATAAAGCGATACGCCGAATCCTGGGAAGCGCGGGCCTGATCCTTTTCCCGGAGATCCCGCCGGGCCGTTTCCACCAGCTTCCTCAGCGCCACCGAAGCGCCTCCGGGCTGCTCGTCCAGCCAATCCCAATGGCGCGGCAGAAGAGTCACTTCGCGCCCCACGACGCCCAACCTGGGCCGTCCCGGCCCGCGCCTTTCGACGGACGGTGCCGCCTCCTGGTCCTGGCTCAATCGCCGCTCAACATCCGCTGGCGTGCCCCGAAAATCGATCTCCACGGTCCGGCTGCTGTTCAAATCAAAGATCAGCAAGGGCTCCTCGGGGCCTCGGTCAAACGCAGCCTTGGCTTTTAACGCGACGGCTCCCCTTGGCCCGGACGCGATGCGCCGGGCTCCAAGAAAGGCAATCCACTGAGGTTCACGATCCTTCTCTCCATCTTCCGTGCCGGATACTTCGACCGATTGCATGGCTCTATTTTACCCGGGTATAAATATTTGTCCATTTTATCCGGGTAAAAATAAACAAGAACGAAAGTAGCAGATCCGATTGGAAAGAACACACAGTCGCTTACACTGCGCGGAGTGGCTCCAACCAGAAGAAAGAGTGAACCGCCCGCACCCCAGAGCAGGGGCCTCGCTTTGTTCGACCCGCGGCGGGGCGATCCGGCGCTGCGGCTGGAGGAACTGGGCGCGGGCGCGCTGCGCACGCCGAGCCGCGCGAACTATTTTACCGTGCTTTGGATTCGCCGAGGCACGGGCCAGTTCCATGCCGATTTGCAGCACTACGACTTTGAAGGGCCGTGCCTGCTCTTCGCCAATCCCTACCAGACGTTGTTTCTGGCCCCGGCCTACCGGATCTCTGGCGTACGCGCGCTGTTCCACGCCAATTTCTTTTGCATCGAGACCTATCATGAGGAGGTGGGATGCAACGGCGTTCTGTTCAATGACATTTACGGCGCGCCGGTTTTGCCCGTGGGCGCGGATCGTGCCCCCGAATTTGAGGATTTGCTCCGGTCGATGGCTGGAGAACTGCAGGCCGCCGGCCTGGCTCATGCGGAAGTCCTTCTTTCCTACCTGAAAGTCCTCCTGATCAAAGCCACCCGGTTGAAGTCCGAGGGGGCGCGATGCCCGGCCGGGCCGCCCCGCCCCGAAGTGCTGCGCCGTCTGGTCGAGTTGGTGGAAATCCATCACCGCGAGGAGCATCGTCCCTCCGAGTACGCCCGGCTTCTGGGACAGTCGGAGAAAGCCTTGAACAAACTGGCGAGAAAACATCTCGGGAAGAATCTCACTCTGCTCATCCGCGAGCGCGTGCTCAAACATGCCAAGTGGCACCTGCTGCACACGCGCAAGCCCGTGAAAGAGGTGGCCGCCGAAGCAGGGTTTGCGGATGAATTCTACTTCAGCCGCCTGTTCAAACGAGCGACAGGCATGGCCCCGACAGACTTTCGAGACTTTGAGACCGCCATTCGCGGAGGGCGCAATTTGTCCATGTAGTTGCGCGCTCCATCCATTCCCCCCGTGGCGAATCCGCGCCAGAGTGGAGGGCGAACTATGCAACAGTTAATGGCAATCGCCGCGCGCGCGGATCGACTGGGAATGACGCTCACCCGCCTCGGTTTGATCGTTGTGCTCCTCTGGATCGGAGGGCTTAAAGCCTTCAAGTATGAAGCGGACGGCATCGTGCCCTTCGTGGCCAACAGCCCGCTCATGAGCTTCTTCTACAAGAAGCAAGCGCCCGAGTACAAGCGGCATGTGAACCCGGAAGGACAGCTTGTGCCCGCCAATCGCCAGTGGCATGAAGCGAACGGCACCTACGCCTTCTCCTACGGCCTCGGAGCAGTCATCGTCGTCTACGGACTCTTGCTTTGCCTCCATCCGTGGAGGCCCGACCTCGCGGCAGCCGGAAGCTTTCTGGTCTTCGTCATGTCCCTGGTCACCCTTTCCTTCCTCATCACCACGCCCGAGTGCTGGGTGCCGCCGCTCGGCGACTCCGAGCATGGGTTTCCCGACCTGAGCGGGCGCGGCCGCCTCGTGGTCAAGGACGCGATCATGCTCGGCGCCGCGCTGGTGACGATGGCCGACTCCGCGCGCGCCTGGCTGGCAAAGAAACAACGCGCTTGAACTGTCGCGGGACACGAACGAAATGAAAACGACTCGATGTGACGCATTAGTGCTCGGGGGCGGCAAAGCAGGCAAAAGCCTCGCGGTCGATCTGGGAAAACATGGAATCAAGACGGTGCTCCTGGAACGGAGCGCCGAGATGATCGGCGGGAGTTGCATCAACGTAGCCTGCATCCCAACCAAGACTTTCGTCGCGAGCGCCCGAGTGGCGCGCACCGTCCGGCGCGCGCCGGATTATGGCATCCACCCCGGCGAAGTGGCGGTGAACTGGAGCGAGGCCCAGGGCCGCGTGCAAAGGGTGGTGGCCGCGATGCGGGCAATGAACCTGAAGAACCTTCAGACTCCCCCCGCCCTTGAATTCGTCATTGCTGCCGGCCGTTTCATCGGGCCGAAAACCGTGGAAGCACGAGACCGGGCCGGCAACATCCGGATCTTCGAAGCGGACAAGATCTTCATCAACACGGGAACCCGGCCGGCCGAACCCGCCATTCCGGGCATCCGCAACGGCGCCGTTTGCACCAGCGAAACGATCCAGCGGGCGCCTGAGCTTCCTCGCCATCTCGTGGTCATCGGCGGGAGCTACGTCGGCCTGGAATTCGCTCAGATGTTTCGCGAGTTCGGCAGCCAGGTCACCCTCCTGGAGCGCGGCGGACAACTTCTCCAAAAGGAGGACGAAGATATCGCCCGAGCCTTGGAAACGATTCTGCGTGAGGATGGCATCGACATTCGTCTCAACTCCCCAATCGATCGGATCGAACCCGCCGGCGACGGAGCCGTTGTCCATGCGTCCGCAGGCGGCGAGACGATCCGCATTGCCGGGTCCCACGTTCTCGTAGCCACAGGTCGCACGCCAAACACCGAGACTCTAAACCTGTCCGCAGCGGGCGTCGAAAGCGACCAGCACGGATTCATCAAAGTCAACACGAGACTGGAGACCAGCGCCCCTGGAATCTGGGCGCTCGGCGATGTGAATGGCGGGCCGCAATTCACCCATGCTTCGTTCGACGATTACCGCATCGTCAGAACCAACGTCTTTGGTGGCGGAGAACGATCCGCTTCCGGTCGCCTGATCCCCTTCACCCTGTTTACCGAGCCGGAGCTTGGACGCGTCGGGCTCACCGAGAAAGAGGCGCGCGCCTCGGGACATGATGTGCGCGTGGCGACCCTGCCCATGAGCGTGGTGCCGCGCGCCAAAACCATGGGAGAGACTCGCGGACTCATCAAAGTTGTGACGGATGCCAGGACCAGGCAGATCCTCGGCTGCGCCATCCTGGCCCCAAACGCTGGCGAGATGCTGGGCGCCGTGCAAATGACTATGCTGGCTGGCCTGCCTTACACCCAGCTGCGCGACGCCATCCTGGCGCACCCGACGCTGGTGGAGGGGTTCAATCTCCTTTGGCCGGAACTCTAACAGGGCTCCGGAAAGCAATGCCTGGTCTGGAGACACTTTTGCCCGTAACAGTCGATGTCAGACTGTGGTCTAGCAATGCAATGTCCAAAACTCGCGGTTTGTCGGAAGTAATGGTACAACTTGAGACATGCCCGCAAACTCATGCGAAACGCGCTTGAGAGCCCTTCTCTTTTTCTCGGGGAGGCACTTGCCGGGCTGCTTCGACCTTCACCCCAACCCAATCGTGAGAAAACTCAGCATCCTCCTGGCCGGCGCGTGGTCGCTGGCCGCACTCAACGCCGGCCCGAGCTTTACAGTCGACGCCGGCCATCCAGCCGGCCCGGTCAGTCCCCGCCTCTACGGCCTGATGACCGAGGAGATCAATCATTGCTACGATGGCGGCTTGTACGCGGAATTGATTCGCAATCGCGCGTTCCTGGATGACCCAAAAGCGCCGGTCCACTGGGCGGCGGTGCAGGCGGAAGGATCCAGCGCCGCCATCGCGCTCGATGCGGAGAATCCGTACAACGGCCAGTTGACAGCCAGTTTGCGGCTGACCGTAGAGAAAGCGAGCCGGGAACACCCAGCGGGCGCGGCGAACAGCGGCTACTGGGGGATTCCGGTGCAGGCCAACACCCGCTACCGGGCGGCGATCCTGGCCCGTTCCGCACCGGGATTTTCCGGCCCGCTCACGATTTCCATTGTCAGCGAGGATGAGAAAGTGATCTACGCCCAGTCGAAAATTTCCGGGTTGAGTCCTCAGTGGAAGCGTTTTGAGGCATCCCTCAAAACAGGGCGCGTGCTTCCCACCACCAAAGCGAAGTTCCGTCTGACTCTGGACAAGCCCGGCACGGTCTGGCTAGGGCTGGCCTCTTTGTTTCCGCCAACCTGGCAAGATCGCCCGAACGGCCTGCGCAAGGATCTGATGCAAATGCTGGTCGATCTGAAACCGAAGTTCCTCCGCTTCCCGGGCGGCAATTACCTCGAAGGGAATACGGTCGAAACCCGCTTCGATTGGAAGAGAACGCTCGGACCGATTGAGGAGCGCCACGGCCATCCGTGTCCCTGGGGTTACCGATCGACGGACGGGATGGGTCTGCTCGAATTTCTCGAGTGGTGCGAGGATATGAACGCCGAGCCGCTGCTGGGCGTCTACGCGGGCTACTCGCTCCGGGGAATGCACGTCAACCCTGGACCCGAGCTCGAACCGTACGTCCAGGAAGCGCTGGAGGAGATCGAATATGTCATCGGCGACGTCACCACCCCCTGGGGCGCCCAACGGGCTCGCGATGGGCATCCGAAGCCCTTTCCACTGAAGTATGTCGAGATCGGAAATGAAGATTGGTTCGACAAGTCCCTCAGCTATGACGCGCGATTCGCGCAGTTCCACGACGCCATCAAAGCCAGATATCCCCAGTTGAAAACGATTTCAACGATCGCCAACGAACAGCCCGAAAAACTCCGCGTCCACAGCCGCAAGCCGGATATGATTGACGAGCATTACTACAAGTCCACGGATGAATTCCTGGCCATGTCGCCGAACTACGCCCGGAATTATGATCGGTCCGGCCCGGAGATTTTTGTCGGGGAATGGGCCGCGCATGAAGACGCAAATATCAAGCCGTGGTCGCCTGGCGCCCGACAGCAACCGCCCACGCCCTCCATGAAGGCCGCGTTGGGCGACGCCGTCTTCATGGCCGCGATGGAGCGCAATTCGGACCTGATCCTCATGCAATGCTACGCGCCGCTATTCGTCAACGTGAACCCCGGCGCTCGGCAATGGCGGCCCAACCTGATCGGCTACGATGCGCTTTCGTCCTATGGCTCGCCCAGCTACTACGCGATCCTGATGTTCAGCCGCAATCTGGGCGACCAGATCCTGCCAACCTCATCCGCAGAAACAACCGTGCAGGGTTCTGCCACGCGGGACAGCAGGACAGGCGACCTTTTCATCAAACTCGTCAACCCGGAGTCAAAAGCCGTATCGGTCCAGCTGGACCTCAAAGGCATTTCATTGCCACTGGCGCGAGCCACGGTGACCACTTTGGCGGCTGGACCGGACGAGACCAATTCGATGGAACACCCAAAAACCGTCGTTCCAGTCACTGCCAGCCTCAGGAATCTCCAACCGGTCTTTAATCACACACTGCCCCCGACGAGCATTGTCGTGATTAAAGTGAAACCTCGTGGATGACGAACGCCCGGATCTGGCGGAGACTCCCGACCATGAAACGCCACCGTGTCTTCGCCGGATTTTTGCGCACCTTTCTCGCGTGGACGAGCGGCTTTTTGATGGTTGCTGCCGAGACGCCCAGCCTCGGAGTCGGACCCGCGGCCGAAGCGGTCCCCAAGACCTTCACCAATCCCATTAATCCCGGGCCAGACCCCTGGCTGGAGCATTTCGAGGGGAATTATTACCTGACCACCACCCAGGGCGACTGCATCCGCATGTGGCAAGCCCCCACGCTGGGCGGACTGAAAACGGCGAATCCCGTCGTGGTCTGGCGCGGGGACGATCCGAGCCGTTCCCTCGGAATCTGGGCGCCCGAATTCCATCGCATCGGGGATCGCTGGTATCTCTACTACACCGCCATGGCCGCCACGCGGGTGGACACCACGCATCGCATGCACGTGCTCGAAAGCGAGGGCGCCAGCCCGCTCGGGCCCTATCACTACAAAGCCCGATTATTCGACCCTGAGAATGACCGTTACGCCATCGACGGATCGGTTTTCCAGCATCCTGCGGATCAGCGTTGGCACTTCATCTGGGCCGCGCACCCGGGACATCGCATCCGCATCGCCCGCCTGGCCAATCCCTGGACGCTGGACGGACGCAGCGTGCAACTCGAAGCGTCTGGGTTCGGCTGCGAAGAAGTGCGTGAAGGGCCCGTGGTGCTGCGGAGGAACGGAAAGCTGTTCCTCACCTACTCGGCGTGCGACACCGGCAAGCCCGATTATAAAATTGGGATGTTGATCGCCGAAGACCACGCGGACGTCCTTCAGCCGTCCTCCTGGAAGCAATATCCGACGCCGGTGTTCGAACGAAGTGATGCCGCCGGAGTTTTTGGCCCTGGCCATCACGGCTTTTTCCGCTCGCCTGACGGAACGGAGGATTGGATCGTTTACCACGCCAAGACCTCCTCGAACTACACCTACGCCGGGCGGACCACGCGGGCTCAGAAGTTTTCCTGGAACCCGGACGGGACGCCAAACTTCGGACAGCCCCTGCCTCTCAGCACCGCGATCCCGGAGCCGTCGAACGGCAAGCGAAACAACTAACGCGCCGTCTCCGCCATTGATGGGATCGGGACATTGGAACTTTCTTGTTCAGCCCGACAGCTTTCGCCGGCTCCGCTCGCTCACAAAATCGCGAATGCTCTTCTCGACGTTCCGTCGTTCGCGTTCCGCGTCGGAATTAATCGGTTGGCCCGAATCCCGCATTTCCTCTACCTGCATGGAGGCAGGGATTTTCAAGGCGCGAAGCTCCACCTTGCCACCGGCGTAAAAGTGGAGAAAGCCCGAGCCATCCTGATTCACGCTGAGTTCAAAATCGCAATCGCTCGACGTGGCGGTCAGGTAAAGGGTGTGCTCCGGTTGCTGGGACTTCGCATAGAGCGCCATGACTTCATTCAGGACCCTGGCATTCCCTTCGTAACGAAAGTGCGCGCTCGGGGCCAGCGGGCCGATCGTCCCGCTCCGGCGCGCCGGATGGTTGATCACCTTCTCCAGGCCCGGAGCCCAACCTCCCCCCGATAGCGGTTCTCCGCCATGCTGCGTGATCAATGCCCGAACAGACGCCGTCAGCAGCAAGACGCACGCGAAGAAAAGAGCATTCCATTTCATGCAAGGTTAGACGGCGGCCCCTGGGAAATGCTCCCCCGATTTCTGTCTTCGCTTCGGCGCGGCAGATTCACTGCTTTGCTTCGATGAGGTAGTAGAGGATTCCAGGTCGCAGTTTGATCTCCCTCGCGCTGCCGAGCACGGCCGCCGGCTGGCCGTTCCCGTCCAGCGCTGTCACCTGGAGGTTAGCCGCGTCAGGACGGCGGAATCGAACCACGCCGCGGATCGGCTTGATCGTCCAGGGATCACCGCCAATGCTGAGAATGCGCTGGCGGCCCTCCGGGGTTTTCTCGCTTTTCCAGCCGGAATTCTGTTCTTCACTCATCGCTTGCAGCAGGATCCGCTGCGACGACCGGATCGATTGATCGTCGAGAGAGACGGCCACGATATGAGCCAGATCCAAATCGCTCTCAATCGATAGGTCGGTCAATTGGGCGCGACCGAGCGCCGCGAGATTGCCGCTCAACCCCTGGGCCCGAGGCGCGTCGATGGACAGCGTCCCTCTGTCGTAATCAAGGCGCAGTTGCCCGTGGCTGCTCCCGACCAGCTTCTCCTCATGCTGAATCGCCTTGGCCGGTGCGGTCACCGTCACCGAGGCTGGGGAATCGGTGAAATTCACTTCAGTTCGTCCGACATAATGCAACAGCGGGTCCAGGCGCTGGCCAGGCTTCAAATCCGCGCCGCCGCTCGGCAGATCCTTCAGGCGCAGCTCGTCGAGAGACGCATCCTGGGGCAGAGGGGTCCCTTTGAGCGCCCGCAGATCGCCACGGTTCAGCTGAACGTTCGCGACAACGGCGCCTGGCTCAACCAGGCCGAGCCGATAGATCAGAGCGGCGGCCGGGAACTGGCCCATCATGGCCGGCGTCATGAGGGTCCACTGCTGCATCCAGAAATTCGGTTTCACATTCCAGCCGGCGCCGTCGAACGCGAAATGCACAATGGCGTCCGAATCCTGCAGGGCCCCATACGCGGCGAAATAGAGCGGGGCCTCCGACCGATACCGGTTCGGCCGGGGCCAGGTCGTTTCGGAGATCATCGATGGCTTGCCGCCATACTTCGGGTCCATCGCCGGATGCACGAACGCGCGCGGTTTGCCCGGCTCGACGTTGTCAAACCGCAGCGCGCTCCGGTGATCGTAGGTGTGGCCGTCGCGAATCGACCACTCGGCGTTGTCTCCTTTATGGAAACACTCGAAATAGCCGTGGCGATCCACGAAATCGCCCGTCAGATAACTGAGCTTCTCGAGCGGCCCGAGAACTTCCGGGCTGGCGGTGCTCCAATTGCTGGCACAGACCAGCCCTTTGAAACCAAGGTCTCGGAGATATTGGCGCACGCCCGCGTAAAACCCGGTTTGCGTTTCCAGGAGGAACTCGGCCGTGTCCTGATCGCGCCGGGTCTTCTCGTGGGCGATATTCCAAAGCGGACGAAAGGCCATGCGCCCCTGATCCGGAGCATCGCGCTTCAGGGCGGGGGCATTCCAGGCGGCCAGAGCCTTGTCGAGCGACCCATGCTTCCGGGCGAGCCACTGGCCGAATTGCGCTTCGAGCAGGCGCAGTTGCGCGTCCGGAATGTTCTGCTCGCTGAAGGTCCAGAAAAAGAACGAATCTTCATTCTGCATTTCCACGCCCATCAGCGCGGGCTCATCGATCAGCTTCCGGCCGGACCTCTTGCCCGGCGTGCGTAAAAGCGCGTCCCACCAGGAGCGATACCTGGCCTGGAACTCAGGATTGAACATCAAAGCGGCAAAAGGGTTCTTCCGGCCATCATACCCGGGCAACCAGGCCAGGTCCGCTTTAGGCCGGAACCACAACGGAAAATAGATCGACGCGTGCGAATAGATCCCCTCGGACTTCATCGCCTCCACGACCTCAATGACATGTTGCACCCGAGCCGGGTCCGCTTCGCCATTTTCATTGAAGACTGCACCGTGGATGCGCACAAGGTTCACGCCACGCTTGGCGAGTAGACGCGCGACCCGGCGCAACGCCTGCGGATCGTTCAGCTCGTTCGGCGGGCCATTCACCGCCCAAAAGCGGACAGAACGCTGATCCCCGGACCGAACAAAGTGGCCGTCGCGCGCAGTAATGAAGCCGTGTTCGCCGGCAACCGCTTCGTTCAGAAACCGCAGGTCAATCGCGGACGGCGCGAGATCATCGGCCGGCGGGGCGAAGGGAATCCAGTCGGGATCGGCCGCGCGCGCCACCGCGGAAAAAAGAACGGCGGCAGAAAGCGCCACAGCTCGAAACGTCGGGGCGAATTTCGGATGGAAAGGCGAAGCAAGCCGGGAGCGAACATTCATTTGCCAGCCATTTTAGAGCGCCTCTCGCCGAAAGTAAGCGAAAGAATGAGCGGGATATGGCAGCGTGACAGAAGCACGCATGAACGGTCGGTCGAACTGGTCCCGGATTTGCTCCGCAACCTCTGTGCAGATTTGCAAATGTCTTCTGGGCGCCAGCTTGGCGGCGCTGCAGGTCCTTGGCGCCGAGCGGGTAAACCAGGAAGGGCGCGATCTCGGGGTGCTCCCCGCCGTGACCGAGCCGCTTCTCTTCAACACCCCGGCGGGCGACACCGTGTTGTCGGCCATGCAGATCATGCCCAAGGACAGCCCCTGGAATGAGGATATCTCCGCGCGCCCGGTGTTGCTCAATTCAGACGCCATGATCACTCAGATCATGACCGACCTCCGTTCCGATCGGCGCACTTTGCGATTATCCCACGAGATGAATTTCGTACTGGTTCCGGATAATCAGCCCGCCATCCCGATCAGTTTCTTTAACTATCCGGACGAGTCCGACCCCAGCCCGTATCCCGTTCCAACGAATCTGCCGGTCGAAACCTGGCCCAGCGAGACCGGCGGCTTGAGCTTGGGCGACTGGCAACGCGACATCAACGGAACCGGCGGGGATCGGCACGCCATCATCGTCATGCCCGGCGCCGGATTCATCTGGGAGACCTGGCTGACGCGATTGACAGCCAGCGGCTGGGAAGCCTCCAACGGCGCCAAGTTCGACTTAAAATCCAATGCCCTCCGGCCCAAAGGCTGGACCTCGGCCGACGCCGCCGGCCTGCCAATGTTCCCCGCCCTCGTGCGGTATGACGAATGCCAGCGGGGCATGGTGGAGCACGCGATGCGCCTCGTAGTGAAGCGCACGCGCCTCGGCCCGATTTACCCGGCCAATCACAGCGCGTCCGTCGGCAGCCTCACCAACCCGAACATTCCAGCCATGGGCCAACGCTTGCGGCTGAAGGCGGGCTTCGCGATTCCTGCAACGTGGACCAAACAAGAGAAAGCCGTGCTGCTCGGCCTGAAGAAGTACGGCGCGCTCGTCGCCGACAACGGTAATTTCTTTTCCATCTCCGTGACGCCGGACGACCGCTATCCTGCCGACGCCTTCGCCCACATCTCGAGCCTTTCCATCACCAATTTCGAAGTGATCCAGACCACCGGGCCCAACGAAGGTCCGCGATCCCCACGCCCCTCCGTCAGCATCCGGCGCGAAGGAGCCTCCTTGCGCCTCGATTGGAACACGAACGGAACCGCCGGATCGTTTGTGATCGAGAAGACCTCCGCTCTCGGGTCGGGCGCCTGGAGCGCGGTCGAAACCGTGGCCAGCACCAGTTGGTCCGCCGCTCCGCTGAACACAACCGAATTCTATCGCATTCGCAGCTCGGCGCCTTAGCCCTGCCTTGAAATATAGGCTTCAAGATAATTAGTGCAGCTTTGTTGATCAGTTACCGCCTTGCGGTAGACACGTAGAGGGGCTTTGAGCGGAGGGAGGGGAGGGCAAATACGAAGGGCGACACCAAATGCGAGGTGCGAAGTTCGAAATGAGAAATGGGAGCCTTAAGCTCAGAAAAGAGAAAAGGCCACCTACTGGCTAGGCGGCCTGCTCGCGTAATCGGGATTGGGGATGGGCGGGAGGGTCAGTCCAGGACGTTGACCAGCTTCAGCGCGCCGACGCCACCGGGGTTCCAGTTAGTGTAGAGAACGTAGACTTCGCGATTCTTGCCTTTGCCGGTGACATACCAACAGGCGTCATGGATGTGCTGCGCGTCCGCGAAGCCCAGGTCAGCCTTGGGGCGCAAGGTAGCCACGACAGCCTTCTTTTTCATGTTCACGATGTAGATGGGGCCGGGCGTTTTATCCGCGCCATCGAGACAAGGGGCCAGCAGGTAATCCCCCCAAACGTCGACATCACAGACGGTGCTTCCCGCCGGCAGGCCATCAATGGCCGTTACGGTGTGCTTCTTCGAATCAAAAGTCTTGATCAACCCTTCCGGGCGGGCCGAGACGAGCAGAGAATGGGTCTCCGGATCGTAGGTGATGCCGTGGGGCGTGCCGGAAAAGCTCTTTCCGCCGAAGGCGTGGCCTTCAAACTGGAACTTCTCCACGCTGGCCGGCATGAACCAGGCCTTGCCGTAGCCGTCCGTAATCCAAACTCGATCGCTGCCCTCAAAGGCCACATCGGTTGGCGCGTAACCTTTCCCATCCGCGTAAGGCTCGAGGTTGGGGGTCTTGAGGATTCTCGGGTGCTGGAACGACGTGTCCGAGAGGTAGACTTCCCCCTCCACATTGTCCGCCGCCGCGACCAGCGGCGCCTGGCCCTTGCGCAAAAGAATATCAGCCCCGTGCAGATTCCCTTTCTTGAAGACGGGGTCCTGGGCAATGACCGCCGACTTCGTCAGCTTTTCCGTGAAAGCGATCCAACCGACATCCTGGAGGCCCCAATAAACGGTGTCGGTTCCCGGATCAACAATGATCGTGCCGTGAGCGCCCGTCACTTTCGGCAGCGCCTCCGCCGGCACCGGAACTTTGTCCCGCGCGGCGACGAAGCGCCAAAAGCCGGCACCCGTGACGGCCGTGCCGGCAGGGAGCTTCTCCGCTTTGGGAGCTTTCACCGGCCCCTTGGCCTCGGTGATGAATTGGAGGGGAACAACCGTCGAGCCGTGATCGGCATGAGGTGTGCCGGTCTCGTGCGCCAGGACGACCGCCGGAGAGGCGATCGCGAGCATGAAGGCCAAGTTCTTCAACAAACAGAAACGATCCATAACAATCCAACAAACTTTCAGTCTAATTCGTCTATTTCAGTTTCACTGATCGGGACGCCAGGGCACGTCGACGCAGCTCTGGCCTCCAACAACCGAAAGGTTTATCCGGCAGAAGCAGACAGGGGCTCCAACTCCACACCCCGGCCCCGGGCTAGCGGGGCGACGGGCGTTCCGACCTCGATTCAGATTTGAATCGGAAAGGAAAAATCCGGCGCCTAAGCACCAGAAGCAAGACGAAATGGCGGAAAGCATCAGGACGCGCCTTTCGAGTTTCATAGGTCGAAGAGCTGAGGGTGGTTAGCGAAAA
>CAZMKE010000009.1:0-257172 GCA_964566945.1 uncultured Verrucomicrobiota bacterium
TGCCTACCAGTCACTTACAGAAGTCTTATACAGCTAATTTCTTAACGGCATTGTCTTTAGGCCTCTTTAGGCCGACTCGATCGGTGAGGGGCCGTATCTCCCTTTTTCTCCACCGCCATCCAGTCGCAAAAAGAGCCAGCGGCGGCCCAAAGGGAAATCTGGCTTGGCAAGCGACGATACGGAGGAAGCGCTGGAGAACCGGCGTGAAAATCGCCCAACGAGAGGCCGAGCGGCCCCCTCCCAGAGGGTCCGCGGAACAGCGCGCAATCAGACAGCTGAGATCGTTCCACCCCTCAAGCCCCCTTTCTCCGCCTGGAATCCGGCGGAAACCCTTGCCGATCTCTTAACAGCGCGTCCTGTTCCGCGGACAACTCCGCCAGAAGGTCACCCTGATCTCTCCCCGCTGGCGGAAAATCTTCATTCGCACGAATCCGAAGGAGAGCGTCCCTGCGGACCATCAAACCATGATCGATTTTGACGATTTTCGATAGGCGAGTTTTCCACCCATCGGGGCTAATCCTGCGACTTAATATTGCTAGGGGATGTCTTCAAACCGGCCGGGGTGGCGGATTGCCTGAAGTTTTGAAACACGCCTTGAGCACCCGCGCGGCCGGATTCCAGCTCTTGCCGCCGGAAGCGCGAAGCTGCGAACCGGAGCGGCGCACGTGATTCAAGACTTCATCGCGGTATCGAGAGTCTGGCGGAAGAGGTTACGGTTTGCCTGGGACTTGCCCGGCTTTCGAGGACGAGGGCAAAGGGAGCGTGCAAATTACGGAAGTTCCTCCTTCCGGGCGGCCTTTTATTTCCAAGGAGCCGTTGATCAGGCCGGCCCGGTATTTCATCACGCGCAGGCCGATGCCGGCGCCCTGGAACTGAGCCGCAGGCAGCCCGATCCCGTTATCTTTGACGCTCAGGAAGATTTTATCCTGATGTTCTCGCAAGGCGATCTCCACGCGTTTTGCCTTCCCATGCCGGACTGCGTTCGAAACGGCTTCCTGCGCGATGCGACAGAGGTGCGAACTAGCCAGGGTATCTTTGAGGAGAACGGGCGACGGACATAGAAACGAACATTGGATCGAGTAGGCCCCGGAAATGTTGTCGGCCAACTCGCGGAGCGCGCCCATTAGCCCCTCGGATTTCGAAATCAGGGGCGACAGCCCGTGGGAAAGCTTGCGGGTCCGGCTCATGGCCCGCCTGACCGAGGCGGCGATTTCCGCCGCGGCGGCCGCCTCTTCGCTGGACCTGGATTGGAGCTTGCGGGCCAACGAGCACAGATGAAGTTCGATCCCGGTCAATTCCTGGCAAATCCCATCGTGCAATTCCTGGCCGATTCGATTTTGCTCCCGCTCGGCCGCCTCTGACACGGCGCGCTCTAATTCCTTGCGGGCGGTGATGTCACGGATCACCCCAGTGAAGAGATGCATGTGGTCGACTTCGGTGACGCTGAGTTCAACGGGAAAGACCGTACCGTCCTTGCGCTGCGCCTGCAGTTCGCGCCCGCCGTTGATGATCTTCCGCACCCCGGTGCGGTGATAATTCTTGATATATCTGTCGTGCTCTTCGCGATGGGGGGAAGGCATGAGCATCTTGACGTTCCGCCCCGCCATCTCCGCCGCTGCGTAGCCGAACATCCGCTCCGCCGCGGGATTGGTGCCGACGATGATCCCACGGTAGTCGACGGTGATGACCGCATCGACCACGGTATTGAGGATGGCGCGCATTCTTTCCTCGCGCTCCCGCAGCGCCTCGCCGGCGCGGCGCTGCTCGGTCACGTTCGCGAAAACCGTCACAGCTCCAATGCATTCCCCTCCTGCGGTTTTCATGGCCGCAGCGCTCGACAAGACCCACACCGGCCGCCCGCCCGGGATGCGAACGCACAGCAAGGCAGGCTTGACCCTCTCACCGCCCAACGCCTTCAGCGTGAGGCTGTCTTTGGAAAGCAGCGGCGTTCCATCTTCCCGCGTGACGGTCAGGCGCTTCCACCAGTCCGCCAGCGACCAACCGCGAGCCTGGGGCGGACAACGGAGCATGCGTTCCATGGCGGGGTTGATAAAGGAGAGGGAGCCATCCCTCTTAAATACCATGACGCCATCGGTCATGCACGAAACGGTGGCATCGAATTCTGCCAAAGCCCGCTCGCGCTGTTCCTCCGCCTGCTTCATGGCGTCGATATCCATGTTCGCGCCGAACCATTTGACAATCCGCCCTCGCTCATCCCGGAGCGGGACCGCCAGCGTTCGAAACCAGCGGTAGACTCCGTCGCGCCGGCGGATGCGAAACTCGCCGTCAAAGTTCTCCTGCCCGCTGGCGGTCTCCTGCCATTGCGTGCGGACCCGCCCCCGGTCGTCGGGGTGCAGTTGGTTGAGCCACCCATAACCCAGTTGCTCCGCCTCGCCTATCCCTGTGTAGCGCATCCATTGCGGGCTGAGGTAATCGCACGAGCCGGCGTCCGTGCAAGTCCAGACCAGCTGAGGCAGCGACTCGACCACCTGCCGGAAGTGTTCCTCGCTCTCGTGCAACGCCACCTCAGCTTGCCGGCGCTCGGTCACGTCTTCGCCGGAACTGAGCGTGCCGAGCACCCGGCCCTTTTCATCGGTCACGGCCCGGTTCTGCCACGCCACCAACCGCTCCGCGCCATGGCGAGTCAAGACGCAGTTGGCGTGGGACTCCCCTGTCGTGCCCTTTCGACCGATAAGGTCGTTGAAAACCTTCCAGGCGCCGCTTCGCTCGCGCGCCGGCAGAAAACGGTCAAACCAGGATTGGCCGATAATCTCCCCTTCGCGGCATCCCAGCACCTCGCAACCCTTGCGGTTGATCCGCGTGACTTTCCCGGTCACATCCAGCGCCAGCAAGATAACGCCCGCGATGTCGAAATACCGCTGGGCAGCGTCCCGCTGCTCGCGGACCGCGGCTTCCGCCTCCCGGCGGGCCGTAATGTCCTGGCTGGTGCCGATCATGAGCACAGGCTTTCCCCTGGCATCAAACTCCGCCACCGCCCCCAGAGCGTGGATCACCCGGATCGACCCATCCGGACGAACCGTGCGATACTCGAGGTCGGCCAGCGTGCCCTGGGAAACCGCCTTGACGATCGCGGCCTTGACCCTGTCCTGGTCCTCCGGGTGGACACACTTCAGAAGCGCCTCGGGTGTGAAAGCCGGAGAGTCCGGCTCCTGCCCGTGCATGACGTAAATCTCCGGAGACCACCGGGTCGTCCCGCGGCGAAGATCCCACTCCCAAGTCCCAACCCCGCCGATCCGCTGGGCTTCTCGGAGGCGATGCTCGCTTAGGCGCAGGGCCTCCTCGGCTTCCTTGCGCGCGGTTACGTCGCTCGCCATGCCAAACCACTCGATGACCTTGCCGTTCGAATCAAGGATCGGAATCGCCCGCGAGAATATCCAGCCGAGCGTGCCGTTTGGGCGGAGGACGCGGTGTTCCAACTCGAAGATGCCCTTGGTCCGGACGGCTTTGTCGATCACTGCCATGACATGAGGCCGGTCTTCCGGGTGGATGTATTTCAGCGGCCAGGCGCGGGTCGGCTTGTCCGTGTCGGCTATGAAATCCCGGCCTGCGAGCTGGCGCATTTCCTTCCAGTCTGCGCTCATGCGATAGACCACGTCCGAACTCGCCCGCACCAGTGCGCGGAAGCGGTCCTCGCTCGCAAGCACCGCCCGCTCCGCGCGCGCGCGCGCCTCCGATTCCATGTGCTGGGCGATAATGATGGCCGCGGTGTGCGTCAGCAGGGAGGCGAGCCGCAGCTCGCGCTCGGTGGCGGCGCGCGGTTGCCGTGAATAGATGGCCAGCGTGCCGACAACTCTGCCCGATGAACTGCAAATCGGAAAAGTCCAGCAGCCCCGGTAGTCGAATCGTTTCGCCAGCCAACGCCACGGTTTCCACCGAGCGTCCTCCATCACGTCGGCGGTGAGGACGGGCCGGCCGGCATTGGCGGCCGGGCCGCAGGCGCGCGATTGCCCGCCAATCTTGAAGCCATTCACCGCTCTGGCATAGGCAGCGGACATCCCGACCACATGCACCGATCCGCCTCCGTCAGCGGAGAGGTAGAACGCGGCCCGCGTGCCAGGCCCCAGCGCGTCCGTCGCGGTGCGGACGAGCGCGCCCAGCGAGGTGCGCGGCTTGGCGCCGTTCACAGCGGCCTCCAGCGCCTCGCGCTGCCCCTCCAGCCACGTCTCGCGCTCCCGCAGGGCGAGTTCCATCCGGCGGCGGGGGGTGATGTCCGTGAGAATGCCATCAACACGCGCGAGTTCTCCCCTCTGATCCCGCACGGCGCGACCGAGGGCGTGATGCCACGCGACCGAGCCATTGGAGCCCACCGCCCGGAACTCGACATCCCATTTGCCGTCCGCGGGCTGGCCCCGCATCTCTTCGATTGCAGCCAGCAGCCGCGCTTTGTCGTCCTTGTGCAGACGAGACACCCATGTCCTGAAGGTGCGCCGGTCTTTGCGGGTGAAACCATAAAGCGCGTGGAAATTATCATCCCAGTCCGTCTCGTTCGTCTTCGCGTTCCAGGTCCAGGTTCCCGCTGACGCCGCGTCCAGAGCGAGCCGCAGCTTTCCCTCCTGGTCCCGGAGCGCCTGCTCGATGCCACAGCGCTCGATGAAATCCGCTGCCTGGCGCACGAACAAATCGAGAGTCTGGAGGGCGAGTTCGCCCGGACGGTGCGGCGAACGGAAATGCGTCGAGATAATGCCCAAAGCCCTCCCATCACGGGCGATCAGCGGCGTGGATTGCACCGCCCGATAGCCAGCGGTGCGGGCGATGGCCCGACGCTGCGCCACGGGTTCGTCCTTCTCCACGTCCACGATGATGATTCGCCGGCCAGTCCGCAGCACGCGGCCGCAAGCCGTTTCTTCCCGCACGGAAACTTCCCGGAAGCGATCAAGGAACTTGCGGGTGAATCCCTGGTGTGCGGCGATCCGCAATACCCGGTCCTTCGGGTCATAGATCTGGACGCAGCCAAAGTCGGCGCCGAGCAGCTCGATGGTCGCCGCAATCATCTCCTCCAGGCCCTTCCGCAGATCGTGCGTTTGCCACAAGCGCGCGCTGGCTTCGCTCAGACGGCTCAGGGCCGCGGCCTCCGACATGGGGAAATGGCCCCAGGATAAAGCCTCCTCGCTCTGGCGCTGCCGTCCAACCCGCTGGGCGGGCAACGCTCGCGCCCTTCGGTCCTCACGTCGCAAGGCCTTCCCATGTTTCGCCGCAGTGCGAGCGGGCGTGGGTCGCTTCTTCACAGGGCATCCGGCGTTGGCCGCTGGGCGGAGGTTTCCATCCAGCGCACGGCGTAACGGATGAGCGCCGTGGGGTCGCGCAAGGCAAGCTTCTCCTTAATCCGCGACCGATGCACATCGATGGTTTTTGGGCTGAGATGAAGCTGGCCGGCAATCTCCCGCGTCCCCTTCCCCAAGCCAATGAGCTGGAAAACTTCAAATTCGCGGTCGGTTAGTTCGGCAATCGGCGCGCGCGGACCGCGGGCGGACCGGTTAGAAAGTTGATCCAGAATTTTGCCGGAAACCACGGGACTTACGTATGTCTTGCCCTCCAGAACCCGACGCACCGCCTCGAGAAGCCCTTCACCGCCCACTTCTTTCATGATGTACCCCTTGGCCCCCGCTCTGAGCGCCCGCTCGGCATAAATCGATTCGTCGTGCATCGAAAGCACCAGGATTCTCAGGTTCGGATGAATCGCCAGAATGTCTTTGATGAATTCCAAGCCGCCCCGGCCGGGCATGGTGATATCCGTAATGAGCAGATCCGGGGTGCTTTTTTCCATCGCGGCCATCGCCCCGGCGGGAGCGCCCGCTTCGCAACACACTTCGAAATGATCCAAGATTATCGTGCCTTCTCGCGTAGCGTAATTGGAACCTGGGCGCTTTTTGCATACGAAGATCCTTTAGGTCCCTTCAGGTCAATTCCAGCCGTTGCAATGACTGCTCGGGGGCGCGTCCGGGCTTTTCAAAGGTGCAGCAGGCCAATCCCCCGAAAGCCGACAGCGAGAGGAATTGGGTGCCGCCCCGGCAATCAGGCGCGGAGCGACGCCATAGGCGAGCTTGAATGCGCGCGAGAAATGAGAGAGCTGCTTGAAGCCGAGTCCATAAGCGACCGCTTTCACCGTTTCGCCCGCAAGGAGATGCTGATAAGCCTTGGCCATGCGAAGCTGAGAAAGCCAGGCTGCGACCCCCATCTCGTATTGCTTCTGAAAATGCCGCTGCAGCGTGCGCGGTGAGACGTTGCACAACTTTGCCAGCCGTGCGGGCCGGTAGGCGGCCTCGGCCGCGAGTTGTTCCCAACCCCGCCCTGAGCCCGCGGCGCTTCCCGCAGGAGGGGCCTGGGGCCGCAATTCGACGTGGGACTCTTGCGCCTTTCCATCTTGCGCCAAGGAATTAACGGATGCGCTGTCTTGCATTGCTTTGACAATGCCGGTTGGCGCGAACGGGCGCATTTGGGAAAGACGGCTCTATGCGCCTAGGAAAAACCTTTACCCTCTCTACTCCATCGCTCCAATTGATTTACGCCCGTTCCATCCTCAGCCGTTTCGTTCGCTTCCGGCAGCCGGATTATGCCAAGTGATCGTTCCCGCCTCAGGTTCCTTCCCTCCTCCGCTCCGGGCTCATTGCTCTTCGCCTCAAGCGGTTGCTCCTGCCCCCGACTTTCGGCCTTCGACCCTCGGACTCATCTCCATGCAACTCCTACCGGGCGCAATCGCGATTGCTTCTGGATGAATTAAACGTTCCAATCACGCCAATCATGAGAAGCCTTCTGCGACTTTTTCTGTTCTTCGGGTTGGCCACGGCCGGCCTGGTTCGAGGCGAAGAACCGTTCCAGTTCGAGAAGACGCCGGGCAAGCTCCCGAAGCATATCCGCCCACAGCACTACGAGCTGCAGTTGAAACCGGACCTGGACAGCCTGACCGTTTCCGGCCACGAAACGATCGATATCGAGATTACGAAGACGACCGGCCAGATCGTGCTGAACGCTCTGAACCTGGAAGTCTCCTCCGCGCGGATCCTGGGCGGCTCAACCTTGCAGGTCCAGCCCGTGTCGACCAACCAACTGCTCACGCTCGCCGCGCCTGGCGCCATCGCCCCGGGACGGTACCAGCTGGACCTTTCCTTCCGCGGACAGATCACCGAGGCCGCTGCGGGAATGTTTTTTATTGATTACAGCGCGCCGTCCGGAAAAAAGCGGATGGTGGCGACGCAGTTTGAAGCCACCGACGCACGGCGAGTGTTTCCCTGCTTTGATGAACCGGCGTTCCGGGCGACATTCGGATTAACCGCCGAGATTCCGGCCCGTTTCAAAGCCGTATCGAACATGCCAGTGGCCCGAAGCGGGGAAGCGACGAACGGCTGGCGGCGCGTCCAATTCCAAAGCACGCCGGCGATGCCGACCTACCTGCTGGTCCTGGTGGCGGGCGAACTGGAAGAAATTCACGCTCGCGCGGGCCAGACCGAGACCCGCGTCTGGTTTACCGAGGGAAAGCAGCCGCTGGCCCGGTATGCCTTGGAGAACTCCCAGCGCATCCTCAAGTTTTACAATAGCTACTTTGGCATCCGCTTTCCCCTGCCCAAACTGGACCACATCGCGATGCCGGGCGGATTTGGCGGAGCGATGGAGCATTGGGGAGCCATCACCTACAACGAAAGCGCAATTCTTTACGATCCGCGGAAAAGCTCGCACGACCAAAAAGAGAGATCTTTTTCCGTGCAAGCCCACGAAATGGCTCATCAATGGTTCGGCAACCTCGTCACGATGGCCTGGTGGGACAATCTCTGGCTGAACGAAGGGTTTGCTTCCTGGATGGAGAACAAGGCCGCCGACCTGCTCAACCCGGATTGGAAAGTCTGGGCGCGGGCGGAAGGCCAAAAACTGGGGCTCATGGCTCGCGATGCGAGGAAGAGCACTCACCCGATCCAGCGCCCCGTTATGAGCGAAGCCCAGATCGGTGATGCCTTTGACGACATCACCTACGGCAAAGGAATGCTTTTCATTCGGATGCTGGAGGATTACACCGGCGACCAGGCGTTCCGCGAGGGCCTGCGCCGCTATATGAAACGCCATGCATTCAGCAATACCACCACCGCAGACCTTTGGGCGGCCCTCGCCGCGTCTTCGCACAAGCCAATCGCCGATTTCGCGGCCGGCTGGACGGAGCAACCCGGGTTGCCGATCGTGCTGGCCCAATCCCGCTGTTCGGGCGGGAAACAGGAGGTCGTCCTGCAGCAGGAGCGATTTACGCTGCTCGATCCTGGAGCGATGCCGTTGCGCTGGCGGATACCGGTGAAAGCCTCGGATATCGCGAGCGGGCAAATTTCCCAACTCGAAGTGGGCAACACGCCGGTCACGTTCGCGCTCGGGTCGTGTGAAGCACCGGTCAAACTCAACTTCGGAGGCCGGGGCTACTATCACATCGCCTATTCCCGCCCGATGTTTGAGCGGCTGCGCAGCCATTGGAACGGCCTTTCCGAGACCGACCGGGTAAACTTTCTCGGGGATGCCTGGGCCATGGTGGAATCCGGCCGGCTGACGGCCGAGGAGTATCTCGATATCCTCCCCACGCTGGCCCAGGAAAAAAGCCTGGCGGTCTGGGAGCAATTGACCGGCACACTCGGCCAAATCCACCTGCTCCTCATGGGCCAGGCCGCCCTGCAAACGGATTTTCAACGGCGCACGATTTCGCTGCTCCATCCCATAGCCTCCCGCCTTGGTTATGCGCCACGCTCGGGCGAACCGGCCACGGAAGGGGTCCTCCGCGCCCGCCTGCTCGGGCTGCTCGGGAGCTTTGGCGATCCGGAGGTCATCGCCTGGGCACGCCAGCGCTTTGAATTGTTTTTACGTGATGCCACTCTCCTGACGGGCGATCTCCGCGCTGTGGCGCTGGATATCGTCGGCCAAAACGCTGCGACATCCGAGTACGAGAGGATTGTGAATCTCGCCAAAGCCGCGCCGCTGGAGGAAGATCAGCGCCTCCTGCTCTCCGCGGCCAGCCAGGCCCGCGACCCGGAATTGGCCCGGCGCACGCTGGATCTCTCCCTCGCCAAAGCCTTCACGCCGATCCAGTCCGCGTCGCTGGTCGCGAGCGTCAGCGGCACAGGCCTCCACGCCCAGGCGGCCTGGGATTTTATGAAAGCGCATTACCGCGAGCTCCTCGCCCTGGTGGGAGGGCCGTTTGAGAACATGTACGCGAGTTCCACGGTCGGCGGGTTTACCGATGAAGCTCACGCGGTCGAGTATCTGGATTTTGTCCGCGCGAATCTGGCTCCGGACGCGATGGCGAAAGCGGAAGAAGCTGCGGACGGCATTCGTTACCGGGCCTATCTCAAGGGGCTGATTCTGCCTTCGGTCGAAAAATGGGCCCGCCAGCCGGACCTGCGCTGAAAATCGGCAGACGCCGGGTTGATCGCCGCTGCTCTCATCTAGCCGCTCCGCGTCGTGGGGGCATCGTGGTCTCAGGGAGATTTCGCCCGGAAAAAGCGCAGAGACCTAGACGCCGCTTCTGTTGCACTAACATCAACCGTCCCACCCGCATAATTGGTCGACAGCGGCTCCCAGCTTACGAGGTTCTGGGAAGCCTCGATCACGGTTACATTGCCCACCGGGACCTGCAGGTCGAAACGGAAGATTCCGTCGGTCAGTCCGAAATTCGATCCATTGCTGGAGATCCGGGAGCTTGGGAACCCTTTGCGAAGAGTAAAGTTGCCAAAGTCGGCGACATAGACGTTCCCATACGCATCCGCCGCAATACCGTGCGGATAAGAGAAGCCAGCGGAAGCGCCAATTCCGTCGTCGGATTGCACCGAAGTGCCGCCGGCGAGGGTGGTGACCGATCCGGATCGGGACACTTTCCGAATACACTGATTCGCGCTGTCCGAGACAAAAATATTCCCAACCGGGTCAACCGCCAAACCTAAAGGGGAGGCGTAATCATAACCTCCAAAGCGGGCCGCCGGTCCAACCCCATCTTTGAATCCCCCTTGCGTCAACGAACCGGCAATCGTGGCGACCTTCCACCGCCCCTGGTCCGGCGTGAGCTTTCGCACAGCGGCCCCTTCCATCACGATGACATTTCCTTCCGCATCTCCCACGAGGGCGGAGAGCGGCCCCAGTTTTACGGGAGTACCGTCCAGATCGACGAAGTTGGTCAGGGTGACGACAAACCAATTGGTGTCGCGCGCCTCGATCTTTTTCAACAAGCGATACGCGGTGTCATAGACGTAAAGACTGCCCGCAGGGTCCCTCGCGATCGCACTCAGGCCGCCACCCGGTGTGAAAAAATTGTCGCGAGCGCCGAAACGTGCGACTGAGCCGGGCCCATCGACGTTCCCAAGCTCTGTCGCACTCCCAGCGATCGTCGTAATCTTGCCGAGGGCATCAATCCTCGTCACCGCGCTTATATACCCAACGAAAATGTTCCCTTGGTTGTCGGCCACAAGGGGCAAAGGGTCTCGCCCTGTATTCCCGTATGCCCTGGTGATTGTCGTTACCGCTCCATCTGGCGTCACTTTGCGAATCGCGCCGTTCATTGGATCAGAAACATAGACTTCGCCCGACACAGCTACTGTTACGCCGTCAAGCCCAGCAGGATGCGGAACATTAAGGCCCGCAAAGGGGTAACCTCCAAATCGAGCGGACTCGCCCAAACCATCACTGCTCCCCGGCCCCCCCGGCATCCCAGCAATCAGGTGCACCGAGGACGAGGGCGCGGCAGCCAGCAAGGTTGTGTTGAGGGCTCCGACCACAATATCACCAAAGTCGTTGACCGTCAACGCCATCGGCCCCGTAAACCCGCACTGGGTGCAGGTCGGGACATAAGGCAATCCCAAAACGCCCGCCCAAGCTGCCAGAGTACTCACCATTCCCGTGGGGGAAATCTTGCGGACGCGATGATACCCGCCATCCAGGAAATAGACGTTCCCCGCCGCGTCCGCAGCCAGAGCGGTCGGTTGGCTCAATCGAGCGTCCTGCGAGGCCCCATCCTGAAACCCCGCCTCCTGCAGGGAACCGACGAACAGTCCAAAAGTGCCCCCAGGTGTTGACTTAAAAATGGCGGGCCCAAAAAGATTTGCGGCCAGAACATCTCCCCGCGCGTCCACAACGATATCGGTGATGACCACGTCATAAGAGTCGTTCAGGGATCGGATTCCATTCGTAGTCGCCACCATGGTCGCGGCGCCCCGGGGTGGGATTTTAACCACTGCGTTTGAAGTCAAAACATACAGATTGTCGGAACGATCGAACGAGAGCCGAGTGCCTTGGGGGAGCTCCGTGCGCGGGCGCAAAGTCCCGATTTCGCTCACCGTGAAAAGATTTCCCTTTGAGTCCGCTACATAGATTTCTCCCGACGAATTCACCGCCGCATCGGCGAAAACTCCCCGCGCCAAAGTTGTGACGGCCCCTTGCGCAGTCACCTTCCGCAACCCGGAATTGTCGATGGCATAAACAGTTCCACTTTTCCCCGAAGCCAAGGACTTGAACGTATCAAACCTCGCCTCGTTTCCCACTCCATCCCGCGCCTTCGACAGCGCCGCTCCGGCCACGGTCGTAAAGCCGTAAGGTTCATAAATCGCCTGTCCGAACGTGGAACACAACACCGCCCCGACAAAGAGAAACAAACTGACACGCCAACCAATTGAAGTCGCTGCCGCCACGCCCGTAAATATGCCGAATCGTGACGATCCGGGCAACTGCCTGGGGGCCCAAACCCACGATAGCGCCCGGCACTGCGCGCTTTTCGGGCGCACCGGTGGGCTGTGGCTCGGAGACTCTCGGAGGTTCTCGGGTGGTGGCGAGAGCGAGAGCGTAGCCAGGTGCTTCGAGTGCTTGAGTGGGTGCGAAGTCCGACAAATTGGGGAACCGCTGTCATTCATGCCTCAGAAAGAGTGTTGGGCGAGTTCTTGCCCCCTCTTCCTCAATCTGGCTTCGGCCACGTTGGAGAAAAGCGGCGCTCTGACGAGGCGCCGCTACAGTGCTTGGGCACTGGTCGCGCCTTGCCAATCCCGAAGCGCTCCCTACTCCGGCTTATTGGCTCTCATGCGGTCGAACTCGGCGCGCCATTTCTCGACGCGTTCCTTGATCTTCTTTTCGGAGCCTTGATCGGTGGGCTCGTAGAAACGGCGTCCGGCGCCGAGGTAATCCTGGGCGACAAAATGGCCGGGATGCCCGTGGGCATACTCGTAGCCGACGCCATGCCCGAGGCGCTCGGCGCTTTTGTAGCTGCCATCGCGCAAATGTTCCGGCACGGCGAGCGTTCGACCGGACCGAACGTCGTCGAGCGCAGCGTCGATGGCTTTGTAGGCGGAATTGCTCTTCGGCGCCGCTGCGATGTAGACGGTCGCTTCGGCCAGAGGTATGCGCGCCTCGGGCCAACCGACGAACTCCGCGGTTTGATGCGCGGCAGTAGCCAGCACGAGAGCCATGGGATCCGCCAAGCCGACATCCTCGGCCGCACAGATCATAATCCGCCGGGAGATAAAGCGCGGGTCCTCGCCGGCGTGAATCATCTTGGCCAGCCAGTACAAGGCGGCGTCCGGGTCGCTCCCGCGCATCGATTTTATAAACGCCGAGATGGTGTCGTAGTGCGCGTCACCGTCTCCATCGTAGACCACCGCTTTCTTCTGGATGCTCTGCTCCGCGGCCGCGAGATCAATAACGATGGTCCCATCGGCTCCTGGCGAGGTTGTCAGCGCCGCAATCTCCAGCGAGTTGAGAGCCTTGCGCGCATCTCCGTCCGCGATTGTGGCAATGTGCCGAAGGGCGGCATCATCCGCGCGGAGCTTCATATGGCCCAAGCCTCGCTCAGAATCCTCCAAGGCCCGTTTGAGCAGGCCGAAGAGATCTTCACTCGAAATTGATCGCAGTTCGAAAATCTGCGAGCGAGAGACCAGCGGGGAGTTGACGAAGAAGAACGGATTATGGGTGGTCGCACCGATCAGCCGCACCACGCCGCTCTCGACATCCGGCAGCAAAACATCCTGCTGCGCCTTGTTAAACCGGTGGATCTCGTCAATGAAGAGAATGGTGGACTGGCCGGTATTCTCCAACCGGTTCTGGGCCGCCGAGAGCACGCGACGCATGTCGGCCACATTGGATTCGACGCCGCTCAACCGCTCGAACCGGCATTTCGTCTGGTTCGCGATGATCTGGGCCAGCGAGGTTTTCCCAGTCCCGGGGGGGCCGTAGAAGATCAACGATTGAATCCGGTCCGCTTCGATCGCCCGCCGCAAGAGCTGGCCGCGGGCGAGAATATGCTGCTGCCCGACATAATCGTTCAGGGTGCGGGGACGCATGCGGGCCGCAAGAGGCGGCATCGATTGCCGCTCGGGTTTCTCCGGCTCTTTCGGCTTTTCTCGGGACGCGAATAAATCGTCCGGTGGCATCCGGGCAAAGTAACAGGACGCCCCGGCGGTGTCCGGCGTTTTGTTCCGGAGATTGACGGTAATGGCTGATATCCGGCCGATTGACGCGCCTTATTTTAGCCCTACGCTGAGCGCACCAAAAGTTGCCAGCGACCCACACATCTCCAGCTCCGGCCGGCGCCGAGCGATCCACCCGCTTGCTGATCTGCAGTGATATTCACTACGCGTCGGCCGCGGAACGCCAGCGCATCAATTACGAACTCACCGCGATCAGCCATCCAATCCAGAGGCTCTTGGTGCGCTTTTACCGCCACTACTTCTGGCTCCGCGATCCGTTCGCGCACAACGCCCTCCTGGATCACGTGCTCAATCCGCCAGCCGAGCCCGATCTGGCGATTGCCAACGGCGACTATTCCTGTGACTCCGCCTTTATTGGCGTGTGCGATCCCGCCGCCCAGCAAAGCGCGCGCGAATGCCTGGGCAAGTTGCGCCAAAGATTTGGGAGCCGATTCCGGGCGGTTTTCGGGGATCACGAACTGGGGAAGAAGAGCCTCTGCGGCGGCCAGGGCGGTCTCCGCCTGCAAAGCCTCCAGGAAGCCCAAACTCAACTCGGCCTCCAGCCGTTCTGGACGGAACGGATCGGACGGTATCTTCTGATCGGAATCACCTCCTCGCTCGTCGCCATGCCGGTCTATGAAAAGGAAACACTGGAAGGCGAACGCGGCCAGTGGCGGGAGGCGGCTCGGGAACATGCGCAGGCGATCGAAGGGCTTTTTCGTGAATTAAAGGCGGAAGACAAGGTGCTGCTCTTTTGCCACGACCCCACCGCCCTGCCCTTTCTCTGGAGCCTCGACGCTGTGCGCCGCCATATTCAGCAAATCGAGCGAACGATCATCGGCCATCTCCACAGCGAATTGATCCTGAAACAAAGTCGTTTCCTATCCTGGATGCCGACCATTACCGGCTGGGGCGCGACGACGGCCCGGATCTCCTCGGCTCTTTCGAGGGCGAAGGATTGGAAACATTTCAGAATGATCCTCTGCCCATCGCTCTCGGGCCTCGAATTAAACCGGCGGGGAGGATTCTACCTCGTGGATCTGGATCCAGCGGGCCGCGAGGCGGCGCGCTTCCATCTGCAAGTGATTCGGCGCTGAACGGGGAGGTCAGCGGGGGATTTTATCCATGATCCGGCTCATGTGGGAGCTCTTGTTCAACACGTAGAAGTGGATTCCGGGCGCCCCTTTCTCGAGCAATTCGGTCGCCTGGGCGATGCAGCGCTTCACTCCGATCTCCTCAGACTTTGCCGCATCCTCCCCGGCCAGTTCCAATTCGCGCTGCAGGTCTGCGGGAAGGTTTGAACCGCAGAGCGCGGTAATGCGCATCACCTGTTTCGCCGAGACGATCGGCAGCAGGCCGGGGATGATGGGAACGGTAATCCCGAGCTCGCGCGCGGCTTTGACAAAGCTGAAGTAAAACCGGTTGTCATAGAACAACTGCGTGACCACGCAGTCCGCTCCGGCGTCGACTTTCCGCTTCAGGTTGGCCAGGTCCGCTTTCAGGTCCGCCGCTTCCACGTGCTTCTCCGGATAGCCCGCCACCGCGATGCCCAAGGGCCCGATCTTCCCCGTTTTCTCCCGGGCGCGAATGTGGCTGACCAATTCATTGGCATGGCTCAGCCCGTCCTTGGGCGCCACGAACTGAGTTTCGCCTTTGGGCGGATCGCCCCGCAACGCCACGATATTCCGGATGCCCGCGCGATGGATTTGATCGAGAATATGGTCGAGGTCCGCGCGCGAGGATCCCACGCAGGTCAGGTGGCACGCGGTCGGCAGCTGATATTGGTTCTGGATGGTCGTGGCGATTTCCAAGGTGCGTTCCTGGGTCGATCCGAGCGCGCCATAGGTCACCGTCATGAAATCCGGACGCAAACGGGTCAATTCCGGCATGATCTGCCGGAGGTTATCCATGGCTGCGTCCGTTTTTGGCGGAAACAGTTCGAACGAAATGACCGGCTTTTCCGGGTTTTTTAAGAAATCACGAAACGTCACAAGATCCTACCGTTAATTGGCTTAACTGTTAACAGGCAGTGACCCGGTTGTCAGGCGAACTTTTAAGCCCGTCCGTTCTCAGGCAAATCGGCAGAGCCCCTCGACAAACGCCGCCGAACCATCCCGCACCCAGCCATCAAGCTGGGCTTGTTCTTTGAGCTGCTGGCCGCGAACGCGCGGCACCACCAGAAAGCGGCACTTGCTCTCCGGCAAAGAGGTCATGTCACCCCAGAGCTTTTCGAACTGGGTCACCGGATAAACATCTTCCTGTCCATGCCCCCAGCGCTTCTTCACTTCTTTCAGGGTCACGTAGGTCGGCATGCGCTGGCTGAGGGCGCGAATGCTCTCCAACACCCGTTCAGAGTTTTCCAAATCGGACCGTGACAGGCCCAACAACCCGAGCAAATGGTCGATATCGATCCAGGTGGTCATGGAATTGTAGTAGCTGAGCGCGAACTCATCCTCTTCGCGCGGCATGGCCAGGCCCTCCACCAGGCGCACTTTGTCATCCACCCGAGCCAGCCCGCCCCCCCGGTCATCGATCCGGCGCGTAATCACCTCGAAGCTGAAGCCGGCGCCGAGGCGCATGTGCAAACCGAGAACACCCGGATCGAGATCGGCTCCCAACGTGTCGATGTTATGCAGCAGGAGGTATTTCAGCCGGGGTCTTTCCTGGAGCAGACGCAGCAGCACTCCGTTTCGCAACAGGTTCGGCACTTCGAACCAATGCCCGACCGGGTGCATGCATTGCAGCGGCAGATTATCGGTGTAATCAGCCGCCTCCCCCTGGGCCCGGGCCCAATTGATGAGAGCCTGATGCAGGCTGGTCCGCACTTTTTGCTTCTGCTCGTCGAGCATCTGCTGGGGCATCTCCTCCCAGGCAAAGCGCAGATCCCGCACCATCGGGACCAGGCGCAGCCCCACGCTGCGCCCTTGCGAAAGCAGCACCGGCCCGGGATAGCCGTAGTTCCCCACCCGCGCCAAATACTCTTCGATCGGCGCATGCGTTAAGTAGCTTGTGGTAATGACGTGCGGAACAACCGTCCCGGCGAGAGCGCTGACGCGCCGGCTCTTCGCCAGATGAACCTCGACAAATGTCCGGTGCGCGCCGCCCAGTTTGCAGAAGGGGTGCAACGCCTTCACCACGCCCGCCCCTTGCGTCCAGCGGCTGCCAACCCCCGCGGCCAGAGTCACCACAGCCGCCGCCCCCTCGGCCAGAGCCTCCAAGCCGCGCTGCTGATCGGCCGCCGTGACCGCCTGGTCGACGGGCACCACGTCCTCCTCCCGCACATCGGTAATCCGGCTGCTGGAAGGGAGGCGGTTTTGCGCCAGGCCGATGCGGCCGGCCTTAAGATCGGAGCGGATCAACTCATGCTGAGCCGGGTCAAAACCGTTCCGGGTCAGCAATCCGTGCAGGGAGCTGGCCTGTTCCTTTGAACTTCGGACCGGCGGAAACAGCCGGTCGAATAAGGTCTGCACCATTCCGGACAACTCCGGCCGGCGCCGGCAGGCGGCGCCAAATCGATCGAGTTCGCCCCGTTTCAGCGGCGACAATTCCCGCTTGTTGGCCCGCAACAGAGTCGGCACCACCATGGAATAATAACCGGGCGGGAGCAGCGCTTCATCCTCCTCCATCAGGTCGGACACCGTCCCGGAATCATTAATGGCGAAATCGTAAACCACCGGTTCCATGGCGAACGGCAGCGCGGATTGCAGCTCGTGTTTCGTGCCGGACATGATGGCTTGCAGGCGCTCCTGCCCCCGCTCCTTCGCCTCCGGGGCAAAAATGAAGCCCATGCCGCCGCCAGACATCCCGCCCAACATCCAGAACCCCCAAAAATCGGATTGGAATTCGCTCCGCACCTTTTGGATCAGAGTTTCCGTGTAATAAGTGCTGGCCCACGGAATGATCGTCTGGATCGGCCCGAAAAAATTGCGCGTGGTCGCTTCCCCGATTGCCCGGACATCGTTCGTGCGGAGTGCTCCCAGCACCGATTCGAGAATCCCCAGCGCGCTCTGCCGCGCCTTCCACTCCGCTTCGGACCGAAGAAGGTACTTCTCGGTGACCATCTCCAGGATGGGCCCGACGTTCTGCGCCATCCCGCCATGCACGAGCACGAGGCTTTGCTGGAGGGCGTCGCGCACGCGAGCCGGAGCTTCCTCGGAGGTCAGAATATGATGACGGGGCAGCAATCGGCCCCGGCTCACCTGAAACTCCGGATCGCCTTCGGCCGCGAGGACCCCTTCAATCAACTTTATCCCTGGCCAGATGCCGCCGGAGTCCTGCCACCCGCCGCCCGATCCGCCCAGCCATTCTCCCAGGATGGCCCGGGCGGCCACCACTCGACGCTCCGCTTCGCTGAGGGGCCCCGCCAGCGCCGCCGCCTGGCCGGTCGCACGCATGCATACAGAAATTAATGCACCCAGGAGATTGGTGGAGACAGCCAGGCGCGATCCTTTCGGAATATCGTTCACATTGCTGACCAACTCCAGGCCAAGCCCTGGACCCACCAGGCGCCGCAACAACTCCCCCATCGACTGTCCGGAACCTTCAATCCCGGGCGGGACGATGCCCGAGGCGATGATCGCCGCCTTCAGCAACCCAAGGTAATCCTTCGCAAAATCAAAGACATCGTTCAGCTCGCTGATGTCGGTGCTCACTCCCAAATCGACGCTGGCCAGCCGCAACACCGGTTCATCGATCACCCGCAAATAGGCTTCCACCGGCGGTTTCGGCGCTGCATCGCGTCCGCGCACTCCCAGATCAATCGAGACATTGAGCACGCGGGCGCCTTCCGGAAAATCCATCCCGAGGAAGAAAATGTCGCTCCATCCGCTGTGAGTCAGGTCCATGCGCACCGCGGTTCGCTCCCGCAGAATGGGAAAGGGCGCCTCGGCCGATTCCCGCCGCAGCAACTCCGGCCGGATGTGGAGCGGATGGTCCGAGGTGTGCCCGGTCCGGAACATCCATTGGTTGCCCCGCACCGAACGCACGCTTTTGCGAACCTGATCCGCCAGCGTCTGAAAAGCCATGCCATGATAGGCCGCGGCCAGCGCGCTGGAAACCGAGTCGTTCGGCCCTTCCTCCTGTTGCGCTTTCAAAAAGGCCGCGATCGCCTCCGGGAAGCGGCGTTGCAGAAAATCCTCGTAGCCGATGAAGGGAATAGTCCCCTTGGCGGCGACGCCCGCGCGCTTCGGGAGATGGAATCGATGAATCGAGTGGAGGAAGAACAGAGCCCGCACCCGCGCGTAAAGATTGTCACAACCGACCCGGAATTTCTCCAACTCGGCCGCCTCGGCCAGCAACTCCGGCAGCGCGAGCCGTCCGCAAACCCCGTCGAGCGATTGGTCCCGGACCGCCGAATCGGGAGACGTGATGATCTGAACGAGCTTGCCCGGCATCAGCTGTTCCCTTGCGGACGGGTTGCCAACACTTCAACCAGCTGCGCCAGGACTTCCTCCCGGTCTCGTCCGGCCAGGCCGAGGGCGAGTTGCGACGTCAACAGGCCGAAACGCACCCCCAGGTTGTAGCGGCGTCCCTGCACCTCGTAGGCCAGATATTTTTCGCGCTGTCCCAATTCCGCCAGGGCCGGGGAAAGAGCCAGGGAAGCGCCCGGGCTGAGAGCCCGCTGCCGCTCTTCCAACACCTGCATGATGCCCGCCGTCAGGACATGCATGCCAAAGAAACAGAGATAATAACCTGCCCGCAGGCCTGGCACGATCAGCTCCTGCTCGGCGAGCGTCGGCGTGGGCTTTTCCAAAACCTTCTCGATTTGGTAGAGCCGGGGCTTATGCGGAACGCCTTTGCCTCCCACCGCGCCGTAATGCTGCAGCACTCCTTCGCGCGTCGGCTGGACTGCCGAGACTGAACACGCCTCGGCACTGGCCGTCTCCACTAGTTGCTGGGCGCAGCGCTTTTGCGTTCCGCTCAGGTAAACGTGGTCGCTGACCAGGTGGAGAAACCCGGCTTTGCCGACAAAATCTCGCGCGCACAAAAGCGCATGGCCGTAGCCGCCGGGGTGAGGTTGCTCGATAAAAACAATGCGCGCCGCCGAATCCTGCAAAGCCGCCCGGTAGAAATCGCGGTCGCCCGGCGTGATCACGAGGCCCACCTCCTCGATGCCAGCGCTCAGCGTCTCCTCGATAATGATGCGAATCGCCGCCTTCTGGACGCCGTCGGAGTCCACCAGCATCTGCAAGGGCAGCCGGTGCTGATCCCGCCCAGCCGCCGTGATGACTGCTTTGTTAATCTTCAAATGTGCGCGCAGGTTGCCACACTAAAAATCACTCAGTCAATCAGCGGAAAACCCGGCCATTCGATTTCACGCCCGGGACCGGCAGAGGACGGCCGCGCAACCGGGCCTTTCGCGGACGTTTTGCGGAATTGCCTTTTGCCGGATTTCTTCGGACTCTGTTCGGACAAACCCAGCGCACGGATTAACTGTTTTCGATGAATAAAATCTCTTCCTTGAACGGGACGCTGAGGCCGCGCCTCACGTCCATCCTCTGCACCCTTTCTCTCCTTTTCGCCGCCGCCTGCGGGAGCAAAGATTCAACATCCGGAACCGCGACAGCGCCTCAAGGCGCCGATGCCGCCCCCAAGAAGAAGGGGACCATCGCCCTCTCCGTGCTGACCCTCACCAACCCTTTCTTCAAACAAATCGGCGATAGCATGACCGAGGAAGCCCGGCAGCAGGGTTATGACGTCCTCGTGGTCAGCGGCGAGTTCGACGTCGCCCGGCAGCAGAACCAGGTGAAGGATTTTATCGTCAAGAAAGTGGCCGCCATCGTGCTGACCCCGTGCGATTCGGTGGCCATTGGACCCGCGATCAAGGAAGCGAACGACGCCGGCATTCCGGTCTTCACCGCAGACATCGCCTGCCTGGCGCCGGGAGTCAAGATCGTCACCCATGTGGCCACCGATAACTACGGCGGGGGCAAGGTGGCGGGCCAGGGAATGATTGACGCCCTCGGAAAGAACGGCGGGAAAATCGCCATCATCGACCACAAGCTGATCGAGTCCTGCATCCTGCGAGTGAAGGGATTTAAAGAGATGATCGAGCAGCATAACGCCGCCGCAGGCGCGGCGAAGATCGACATTGTCGCCGAGCTCCCGGGAGGCGGGGCCAAAGATGGAGGATTTCGCGCGGCGGAAGACATGCTCCAGGCGCACAGCGACCTGGCGGGCATTTTCGCCATCAATGATCCGTCGGCCCTCGGCGCGCGAGCTGCAATGGAGAAGGCCGGACGAGCGGACCAGATCGTTCTGGTCGGTTTCGACGGATCGCCGGAAGGCAAAGCCGCCGTCAAAGCAGGCAAGCTTTACGCCAGCCCGGTGCAATTCCCGGATAAAATCGGCATCGAAACGGTCCGCGCCATCACCCGGCATTTCAACGGCGACCCACTCCCGCCCCAAACCCTGATTGCGACCGCGCTCTACCGCAAGGCCGACGCCGACAAAGATCCGGCGGTCAAGTAGAGGATGACTCCGCCCTCTCTCTCACCGGCGCAGGCGCCTGAGGCTCCGCCCCGAAAGGACCAGCCTCCTCTCCTGCAGATGCGCGGGATCAGCAAGGCGTTTCCCGGGGTTCAGGCTCTCCGTGGCGTCGATCTGGACCTTGGCGCCGGCGAGATCCTGGCGGTTCTCGGGGAAAATGGGGCCGGGAAAAGCACGCTCATCAAGATGCTGGGCGGCGCCCACCAACCGGACTCCGGATCGATCCGCGTTGACGGAATGGTCCGCCGGCTCGACAACCCCGCCGCCAGCCAGCGCGCCGGCATTTCGATCATCTACCAGGAGTTCAATCTCGTGCCCGGCCTTTCGGCCCGCGAGAACATCTTCCTCGGGCGCGAAAAGACTCGAGCGGGCTTGCTTAAAGCCCAGCAGGAAGGCCAGCAGGCGCGTGACCTGTTCCAACGGCTCGGGGCCGGAATTGATCCGGAGACTCCCTGCCGCCAGTTGTCCATTGCCCAGCAGCAATTAGTCGAGATTGCCAAAGCCCTCTCGCTCGATGCCCGCATCCTCGTGCTCGACGAACCCAGCGCCACTCTCACCCCGCCCGAAGTGGAAAATCTCTTCGGCATTCTCCGGGATCTGCGCACTCGCGGGCTCGGCCTTATCTATATCAGCCACCGTCTCGACGAGATTTTCTCCATCGCGGACCGGGTGTTGGTCCTGCGCGATGGCCAGTCGGTCGGCGCCCGAGAAATCCACGAGGTCAGCCGGCGCGAACTGATCGAGCTGATGGTCGGCCGCACGCTGGATCAGGAATTCCCGCCGCGCTCCGTCCGGACCGGACCCGATCGGCTGGTCGTGCGGAACCTCTGCCGCGGCGAGAAAGTGCGCAACGTTTCCTTCACCATCCGGACCGGTGAAATTCTGGGGCTCACCGGGCTGGTCGGCGCCGGACGGACCGAGCTGGCGCGCTGCCTCTTTGGCGCCGATCGACCCGATTCAGGAAGCGCATCGCTTGATGGCAAGCCTCTGAAACTGGGCGACCCGCGGGCGGCCATTCAAGCCCGGATCGCGCTGCTCACGGAAGATCGAAAAAATCAGGGGCTCGTGCTCGGCCATTCCGTTCGCGAGAATTTCGGCCTGCCAAACCTGGCCAGGCTCTCGCGCTTCGGCCTGGTGCAAGAGAACGCGGAACGCAACGCCTTGCGGAGCTATATCGAAAGCTTGCGCATCCGGGTGCCGCACACCGAACAGCTCGCGCGGCACCTCTCGGGCGGCAATCAGCAAAAGGTGGTGCTGGCGAAATGGCTCCACCGCCAATGCGAAGTCATCATCTTCGATGAACCGACCCGCGGCATCGACGTAGGCGCCAAATATGAGGTTTATCAACTCATGAACCAACTGGCGGCCGACGGCAAAGCCATCCTCATGATCAGTTCTGACCTTCCGGAAGTTCTCGGCATGAGTCATCGGATCCTGGTGATGCGCGCCGGGCGGATCGCCGGTGAGATTCCTGATGCCGCCAGGGCGAAGCAGGAAGACATCATGCATTTCGCCGTTGGGTAACTCTATGCCGTCGCCTAAGGATTCCATGGCCCGCTTTTTCTCTCACTACGGCATGTTGATCGTGCTGGTGTTGCTGGCCGCGTTCTTCAGCGTGATCACCGTGCAGGAACAGCATCCCAACGGCGTTCCGGGAGCGCGCCAGCTCGCCCGGGAGATCCAAACCGCTTTCGCGGCAGGCTCGCGCATTCTGGTGGCGGTGCGAGATACACGGGAAGAGGCGGATTTCGCCCGCGAGCTGGGCGCGCAGCTGCAGGCGGCTGGCTTCGTGGTGGTCCAGACGGTTCAAGGACAGCCTGCCGACGCCCGCGAAGCTCTTCAGCGGATATCGGACTCAGGCAGCAAACTCCAGGTGATTGCGGCGAGCGAGAGCACCGCTACCTGGACGGTGCTTCAGAATGCAGCTGCGTCCTTCCCGGCGCTCGGCCCGGTGAAACTCCAGGCGCCCCGCAGCTACCGCTGGCCGAACTTTCTCAAAGCGGACAACCTTTTGAACATTGCCAACCAGATCGCCGTCATCGCCATCGTCGCGATTGGCGCCACCCTGGTGATCATTACCGCCGGAATCGATCTTTCGGTGGGTAGCTTGATCGCTCTCTCCGCGGTGGTTTGCACCCTGCTGATTCGGGATTGGGCCGGAGCCGAACGCGCGTCTGCGGCCGGGATGACCCTGAGCAGCCTCGGGGCCATCGCCATCTGCTCGGTTACCGGCTTGCTCTCGGGCGCCACGGTCACGCTCATGGCCATTCCGCCATTTATTGCCACCCTCGCTATGATGCTCGTCGCCAGCGGCGCCGCCTTTATCCTCGCGCGCGGGCAATCGATCTATCAAGTGCCCGACTCGTTCGTCTGGCTTGGCCGGGGGAGCACCCTCGGGCTGCCCAATGCCGTCCTGCTCATGCTGGCGCTTTATCTCGCCGCCCATTTCATGATGAAGCGCACCGTTCTCGGCCGCTACATTTACGCAGTCGGAGGCAACGCCGAAGCAGCGCGCCTTTCGGGCGTGCCCGTCAAAAGGATCCTGTTGTTTGCTTACGCCGCCTCCGGCGCGCTGGCTGGCCTCGGTGGCATTGTCATGGCCTCGCAGCTCAAAAGCGGCGCCCCTACTTACGGTCAAATGTACGAGCTCTACGTGATCGCGGCGGTGGTGGTTGGCGGCACCTCTTTGTCCGGCGGCGAAGGGAAAGTCCTTGGCACGCTGATTGGGGCTTTCATCATTGCGGTGATCCAAAACGGGATGAACCTGACCGGCGTGGAAAGCTACACGCAAAAAGTAGTGCTCGGCTTGGTGATCCTGGGCGCTGTCATGCTCGACATTCTCAAGCAACGAGGGTCCGTCTGGCTTCGCCGCCGCCGAACTTCCAATTCCGAACCTACGCCACCTCACACCCAGTGAACTTATCATGAAACGAAAATCGCTGATCCTCTGGATCGTTGGCGCCGTGCTGCTTCGCCCGGCGGCTGCGGCTCAACTCCCCATCAAAGATAAGACCCTCGTTGTTTGGGCCGCTCCCGCCAATCTGGCGCAACGCGGTGGAAGCGTTCTCACCATCGAAAAGCCGGGCGGCGCTTTCGATGCCATCGTCTTCGGCGAGCTGAGTCCGGGAAAGTGGATGCCCGGCAGCGACGGCTTCAACCGCACCCGCCGGGACCAGGATTCCTTCCCCGCGGAAACCGCCGCGCCGGACACCTTTGTCCAGATCGCGCTGGTCTATCAGGGCAGGCAGATCTCCCTGTATCGCAACGGCGCAGAGATCACCCGTTACACCGCCTCCGGCCAGGAGCAATTCCCGCCCGAAAGCCAGGTGCTGCTCGGGCTGCGCCACACCACCGCAGCCCCCCAGAACCGCTTCTTCACCGGCTCGATTGACGATGCCCGCATCTACAATGTGGCCCTCTCGCCCGCTCAACTTTCCGCCCTCAAGCCGAATCAGCCCTCGGACCCGATGCCGTTTGCCTGGTGGGATTTCGAGGACGGACAAGCGAGCGATCGCATGCAGGCGTTCCCGGCCACCACCTTGATGGGCGATGCCCGGATTCGCGACGGCAAACTGCGTCTGGAAAAAGAGGGGGCCGTGCTCATCGCCTCCAAAAACACTCTCCCCTCCGAAGCCAACGACGCGAACGCGTCCGCCCGCGCCCTCAGGGAGAAATTGCTCGCCGATCCCTACCGCCCCGGCTATCACTTCGCCACGCCGGAAGGGACCTGCATGCCTTTCGATCCCAACGGGGCCATTTTCTGGAAAGGCCGCTACCATCTCTTCTATATCTTTCAGGATAAACGCGGGCACAACTGGGGCCACATCTCCAGCACCGACCTTTTCCACTGGCGCCATCATCCGACCGGCCTGGTGTCGGGCATGTTCAGCGGCAATTGTTTCATCAACAAGGACGGCCGCCCGACCATCTGCTACCACCAGGTCGGACAGGGCAATGCCATGGCCGTGGCCATCGATGACGATTTGAACGAGTGGCAAAAGCTGGAGACAAATCCGATCACGCCCAAGACAAAGCCCGGCGATCCCTTCCACGACAAGTATCGTTCCTGGGACCCTTACGGCTGGATGGAAGGAGACTGCTACTACGCCATCTTTGGCGGTGAACATCCCGGCCTGGTCAAATCCCCGACGCTCAGCGGAGAGTGGAAGTACGTCGGCGATTTCCTGGCCAACTCCGTTCCAGGCGTCTCCATCAACGAAGATATCTCCTGCGCCGATTTTTTCCGCCTTGGAGACAAACGCATGCTCCTTTGCATCAGCCACCGGCTGGGCTGCCGCTATTACCTGGGCCAATGGAAGGACGAACAGTTTCACCCCGACTTCCACGAAATGATGAGCTGGGTCGACAACTCGTTCTTCGCACCGGAAAGCCTGCTCGATGACCGGGGCCGCCGGATCATGTGGGCCTGGATTTTCGATGGCCCGGGCTTCAAAATGCGCACCGAATCGGGCTGGTCGGGCACCATGAGCCTGCCCCGGGTTCTCTCCCTCGGCGGAGATGGCATGCTCCGCATGAACCCGCCCGCCGAAATTGCCTCTCTTCGTTACAACGGACGCGCTCGATCGGCGCTCCGCGTCGATCCCAATTCCGAAATCGCTCTCGACGAGATCCGTGGCAACAGCCTTGAACTCCAGGTGGAACTGAACGGCGACCGCGCCACCCAATATGGCGTGAAGGTTTGCGTCTCTCCTCACGGCGAAGAACAAACGCTCGTTTACTACGACGCCACCGAAAAGAAGCTCAAAATTGACACCACCCACTCCAGCACCGGCGAGAGCCCTAAAACGATCGAGGGCGGCCCGCTCGTCCTCGCCCCGGACGAACCACTCAAGCTCCGCGTCTTCGTTGACAAATCCGTTGTCGAGGTCTTTGCGAACGACGGACGCCAAGCCGTCATGCGCCGCATTTATCCGGCGCGCCCGGACAGCCTCGGTGTGGCCCTCTACTCCGTCGGCGGACCCGCCACCGCGGCGAAAGTCCAAGCCTGGGAAATGATGCCGTCGAATCCGTACTGAGACGTCGCACGCGCTCAACTCCGGTCTCGCCCCCGGGGACTTTGCGACTATAGGATGGGGCGAGTCCCAATGAAATCCTTGCTCGCCATTCTTTGCCTTGCGACCGCCGCGCCCGGGGTCTCCGCCGCACCGACGGTTCCCTCAGGCAACCGGCTCACCTACCTTGATGAGTTCTCGGACATCTACTACCCGAACCGCGCTTTCCCGAAACTGACCACTCCGCAATGGATCGGCGAACCGGAGGTCGACACCGCCCTGGTCCTGGCGATCGACGACATGCGCGATACGGCGAAATATGAAGTTTATCTCCGCCCCATTCTGGAGCGACTCAAACAAATCGACGGCCGGGCGCCGGCGAGCATCATGACGTGCAAGGTCGATCCCAAAGACCCCCAGCTCCAAACCTGGCTAAAGGAGGGGGTCAGCCTGGAGGTCCACACGATCGATCATCCCTGCCCCATTCTCGATAAAAGCAACTTCGACTCGGCGAAAAGCACCTATGACCGCTGTATTGACCTCCTCGCTTCCGTTCCCGGCAACCATCCGGTCGCGTTCCGCACCCCCTGCATGGACGGCATCAATTCGGCCAGCCCGCGCCTGTACAATGAAATTCTGGAAAGGACCACGCCCAGCGGCCGATTCCTGACCATCAGCAGTTCCATCGGCGTGCTCCTGACGCCGGAGGATCCCGAACTTCCGAAAGACCTCGTCACCGACTCCGCCGGCGCGCCGCGCTTTCAAAAATACGCTCCCCGCGGCTGGGTGAATTACATTCGCGACTACCCTTACCCCTGGGCGATCGGAAATAGCTTTTGGGAAGCGGGCTTTTGCATTCCGGACGATTATCAGGGCTCTCTCCCGAACGGTGACCGATCACCCAAGACCGTCGACGACATGAAAGCCTCCATCGACGCTGTCGCCGCCAAGATGGGGTTGTGGGTCATGACATTTCATCCATACAACTGGATCACCAACCACCAGGTCGTCGACCTGATCGATCACACGGCTTCCAAGCACGGCAAGCGCGCCAAATTCCTGAATTTCCGCGAAGTCCAGGAGCGGATTGATCGGAACCTCCTGGCGGGCCAGCCACTGCGCCGCCCCGATGGTTCGGACAATGGAGTTCGTCTGATCGACCTCAATGGAGATGGCTACCTCGACGTAGTCATTGGCAACGAGAAGCTCCGCCAGACGCGCATCTGGAATCCACAAACGCGGCAATGGGCGGTCAGCGATTTTCCAGTGATGGTCGCCGGTGCGCGCTTCGGAATTCTGCAGAGCAACGGATTTCCCAGCGTCCTGGCTCTCGATGGCTCCACGCGCGGCCTTTGGCATTTTGATGGCGCGCACTGGATCAAGGCCGAGTCCGGCGCCGCCGGACTGCGCATCGGCTTGACCAAGGTGACTGCGATCCGTCGCGGGATCGACCTCGGCGTCCGCTTGCGGGATCTCGATGGCGACGGGATCTGCGAACTGATCGTCTCCAACCCGGAGCAAAATGCCGTCTTTAAATGGAACCCCGCCCGGAACAGCTGGAAACGCCTCCCGTTCGCCCTCCCGCGGAACGCCAGCCTCGTCAACGAGGAAGGGCGGGACAACGGCCTGCGTTTTGTCGATGTCGATGGTGACGGCGTGGCGGACCTTATCCTCTCCAATGAGAACGAGTACGGATTCTGGCTCGGGTCGGCGCTCAGGTCGGCCAACTCCAAAGAAGGCTCTTTCCGGGCGATAGTGCGCCGAGCGCGCGGGGAGATGCCGGAAATCCCAATGATCGTTCGGGGCGGCAGTTACCCGAACAATAGCGCCTGGTTTTCCAACGAAACCATGTATCTCCAGAACGAGGATACCGGAAAGCGGCCTTACCTTCTCGAACAACTATCGTTCAAAGACCTTTTGCGAGGATTGCCGCGAACGCCGGCGGGACTATAGAGCAGACTCCCCGGAATAAACGTTCGGCTATCCACTGCGAGAGTTTTGTTCGAGCTCAGGACCCTCGAAACATCGCCATGGCTTCGTAGGCGAAGAACGCGAGAGCCGCGCTGACCGGCAGCGTGAGAATCCAGGCCCATACCATCCGTTCCACCACGCCCCATTTGATCGCGTTGAATCGCTTGGCGCACCCAACGCCCATGATCGCCGCAGAGATATTATGGGTGGTGGAAACCGGGATGCCGAAATGCGTGGCCCCGTAAATGACCAGAGCCGAACTCGCTTCGGCGGCAAAGCCGTTGATCGGCTGCAGCTTCACCATCTTATGACCGAGAGTCTTTATGATTCTCCACCCGCCCGCCGCGGTCCCGGCCGCCATGGTCAAGGCGCACAAGACCTTAATCCAGAGCGCAATTTCCACAGCTTTCCCTTTGGCCGGTTCCGGGGTGTGCAGAAAGCTCAGCCATCCCGGCAGATGATCGAACGCTCCACTGCTGGTGCCGGCCACCAAGGCCAGCGCGATGATCCCCATGGTCTTCTGCGCATCGTTTGTGCCATGCATGAACCCCATGCCGGCAGCGCTGACCATCTGCAGTTTTCCGAACAGATGGTTTATCGTGGTGGGGCGGGCCTTTTGCAGGCTGAGGTAAAGAATTGCCATTAAGATAAAGCCGATGGCAAAGCCACACATGGGGGACGTGACCATAGGCACCACGACTTTCCACAACAGGCCCTTTCCCTCCCACCAATGGTCCGGAGACGGCTTCGACCAGATGATCACTGACCACCGCATTTTGGAGGCTGCGAGCGCTGCTCCGCACAATCCCCCCACCAGCGCGTGACTGGAACTGGACGGGATTCCGAACCACCAGGTGATCAAATTCCAGATGATCGCCCCGATCAGCGCGCACAACAAAACATCCGACGTAACGATGCTCGTCTCCACCAGGCCGGACGCGATGGTCTTGGCCACCGCTGTTCCCATCATCGCGCCCACCAGATTGGTTCCGGCGGCCAGCAGCACCGCCTGACGAGGGCTCAGCACCTTGGTCGAAACCACCGTGGCGATGGAGTTCGCCGTATCGTGGAAGCCGTTGATATACTCAAAGATGAGCGCCACCAGAACGACAGCAAGGATCAGCGTCATGCTATGAATTCTTCAAAACGATGTGATTGATCACGTTCCCAGCGTCACGGCAGCGATCCAGGACCTTCTCCATCAGTTCGAAAATGTCCTTCATGAACACCACTTTGATCCCGTCGTGCTGGCCCGTGTACAGGGAGCGCAGCAAATCCAGGATCAGTTTGTCCCCCTCTCCTTCCACCACTTGCAGTTGATCGTTAAAATTCTTGATCGCTTCGATGTTCACCCCTCGCCGCAACTCCTGGATCATCTTCACCACGGTGTCGGAGGCCTTTTCGAGCATCACGATCTGTTTCGTTAGATCGAACCCCTTCAGCAAATGCGGCGCGAGGAGGATCCGCTCGCCGATCTTCTCCACCGTCTTCGGGATTTTGTAGAGCGCCACCGACAAAGCTTCGATATCCTCACGCTCCAGCGCGGTTACAAAGGTCTTGCAGAGCGCTTCGCTGATGTCGTCATTGATCTTCTTCTCCTTGCGGCGGCTCAGGATGAATTCGTCGAGGCTCTTCAGCTCATCCGGGTTGCGCAGAAAACGGATCAGCGCCTGGACACTGGTTCGGGATTCCTGGGCGCTCGCTTCGAGAAGGTCAAAAAAGCGATCCTCCTTGCCCAGCATGCGTTGCAGCGAAAACATGCGGCCAAGCTAGCTGTAACAATTGTCACACCGCAAGACCTGCATCGTTACAGTTTCGTAACATCCCAACCACAATGGAACCTCCTCATCCCCGGCCACTTCCACCTGCCTGGCAGTCAACTTCGGCTCATTTCCGGATTGCCCCCGCCCCGGACCACCCGCTATGAGATGTGCTCATCACGGCGGACAGATCGGGATGTGGTTAATATTTCCCGGTTCAACACGCCTGTTTGGACGCAATGAAACGACAAACTGCCCCGCCGGCTCTGGGTCAAATCTCTCTCGCAGCTGCGCTCAGGCGCCGCGACTTTCTTAAGCTCGCCGCGTCCACGGCTGCCGGCCTCAGCCTCTCGCCAAGGCCGATCATGGCCGGCCCTTTCGACTCGGACAGTTGGGACCATTACATCCCGGCAGAGAAAAAACTGCATCCCGATTGGGTCGCGTCTCTGTTCGCACGCGGCACCCCGGCCGTCTACACCAAGCGTCGGGACGAACTTCGGCACATTGGCATGCCGGTAGGCGGCCTCTGCTGCGGAACGCTTTACCTGAGCGGTGACGGCCGTCTCTGGAACTGGGACATCTTCAATCAGAAGACTGAAGGGATTCTGCCCCGACAGCTGCGCTGGACCGACATCGGGATGGATTTCCAAACGGGCGATCCCTTCATTCGCCCGCGGGACGGCGCGACCTACGTCAAGCCGGCGGTTCCAGCAGATTCCCAGGATATTGCCCAGGGCTTCGCCATCCGCATCTCGGTCGGAGACAAAACCGAGACTCGCCGGCTGGACGCCTCAGCGTGGGAGGAGATCAGTTTCACCGGACAATATCCGATCGGAACGATCGATTACGCCGATCCGGCCTCGCCGGTGAAAGTGAGGCTCGAAGCCTTCTCCCCGTTTGCGCCTCATCAAGTGGACGACTCGAGCATACCGGGGACCGTCTTTCATTTCACGGTCACGAACCAAGGCCGGGAAAAGGCGAGCATCGCCTTGGCGGGCTGGCTCCAGAACGCGACCTCCTTTTACAGCGCCAAAACAGGCACAGGCCGCCGCCTAAACAACATTCGTCCGGGAAGACTCGGCACCTTCGCGCAGTTCTCATTCGCCCCGGAAAACCCAACGGTCGGGAACGCGCGGCCGGACCTCTTGCTGGAAGATTTCGAACATGGCTACGGCCGCTGGAAAGTCGAGGGATCGGCTTTTGGGTCGGAACCGATCGAGCGGTCGGCCGTGCCATCGTACCAGGGTGACCTTGGCGGCGAAGGCAGCCATGTGGCCAATTCCCATGCCAGCGCGCCCGGAAGAACCGTGGGGGAGAAAGATGCCCAAACCGGCCGCTTGGTCAGTGCTCCTTTCAAGGTTGAGCGAAAATTTCTCAGCTTCTACATCGGTGGGGGGCGGCGCGAAGACGTCGGATTGCGCCTCCTGATTGAGAGCAAGACAGTCCGCACCGCCCACGGCCGCGACAGCAACCATATGCAACGCGCCAGTTTGGATCTTTCTGAATTCGAAGGCCAAGAGGCTGTCATTGAGATCTTTGATAACGCCCAAGGGGGCTGGGCCAACGTCGGGGTGGACCACATCGTCCAGACCGACCACCCCAAAACGGAGGAGCCCATCGATCACCGGCCGGATTTCGGCACCATGGTCTTGGCATCGCTCGGCGGCTTTGGCCGCCCGTTCGCGCATCCGGATATTGCCCGGCAGGCCCTCCCCGAATCCGCGTTCACCCGGTCCCGAATCCGGCAGGCCACGGGCCCAGCGCCCATCGCCTGCGTCGGTCGTGAATTCGAACTGGGCCCTGGCCAGTCCGCCAGCCTCTACTTCGTCATCACCTGGCATTTCCCGAACACGAACATTCCAGTGCCGGACGCCCGGAGTGGGAATTACTACGCCCGCCGCTTCCCGGACGCGCTCGCCGCAGCCACCTATCTCGCGCGCGATCTTGCCCGCCTGGAAGGCCTCACCCGCCTTTGGCGGGACACCTGGTACGATTCCACCCTGCCCCATTGGTTCCTCGACCGAACCCTCGCCACGGCCTCGACACTGGCCACCACGACCTCTCATCGGCTGGGCACAGGGCGTTTTTGGGGCTGGGAAGGGATCGGCTGCTGCGAAGGCACTTGCACCCATGTCTGGCATTACGCCCAGGCGGTCGGCCGCCTGTTTCCTAAGATTGAAAGAGACCTGCGAGAGCGCGTCGATTTCGGTGCCGGCTTTGATGTCAGCCAGGGCATGATTCGGCACCGTGCGGAAGGGACCGGCCCGGCAATCGATGGGCAGTGCGGCCGGATTCTCGGAGTCTGGCGCGAGCACCAGATGAGCACGGATCGCGCTTTCCTTGATCGGATCTGGCCCAAGGTGAAGCAGGCGGTGGAGTATGTCCTGCGCCACGACGTCGATGGGGACGGCATTCTTGATGGCGCACAGGAAAACACCCTCGACGCCGCGTGGTACGGCCAGATCTCGTGGATCACCTCTCTGGCCATCGCCGCGTTGCGCGCGGCCGAAGAGATGGCGCGCGAACAAAACGATCTGGCCTTTGCCGAACGCTGTCAGGCGCAACACGCCAAAGCTCGCGCTTCCGTCGAGAAAAAGCTCTTTAACGGCGAGTACTTCATCCAAATCGCCGATCCTAACCGCCCAAAAAGCCTGGGCACTTACGAAGCCTGCCATATCGACCAGCTGCACGGCCAAAGCTGGGCGTGGCAGGTCAACCTCGGCCGCATCCTCGACCGGGATAAAACCGTCAGCGCCCTGCGGGCCTTGTGGAAATACAACTTTGCGCCTGACGTCGGGCCTTTCCGGAAGAAGTTCACGGCGGGCCGTCCCTATACCCTGGCGGGCGAGGCGGGGCTGGTCATGACATCGAACCCTAAACTCATCCCGAATGTTTTCGGCCTCCCCAGCTGGCAGATTGGCTATTTCAACGAGTGCATGAGCGGCTTCGAACATCAAGCGGCCTCCCACATGATCGCTGAAGGCCTTGTCCTGGAGGGGCTCGCCGTGACCCGCGCGATTCACGACCGCTATCACCCCGCCCGCCGGAATCCCTACAACGAAATCGAATGCAGTGACCATTACGCGCGGGCCATGGCCAGCTACGGAAGCTTCATTAGCATCTGCGGTTTCGAAAGCCATGGCCCGAAGGGCCAGATCGGTTTCGCTCCCAGAGTCACTCCTGAGAATTTCCGTGCGCCCTTCACCGCCGCCGGCGGTTGGGGCACCTACGCCCAACAAAGGTCCGCGGCAGCCCAGAACCACACTCTCGAAGTGAAACACGGCCGGATTCGGCTCAAGACCTTCGCCTGCGAAATCGCTTCGGGAGCCCGGGTTCACTCCGTCACCGTCCACCGCGGCGGAAAGGCGCTTCCGGCTCTCGTCGTCCAAACCGGAGCCCGCGCGGAGGTTATCCTCGATTCCGCGACCGATCTTTCCGCTGGAACTCCACTGCACATCGACTGTTTGCTCGCCTGATTTCGAAACTATTATGAGAAAACTACCCCTTGCCCTTCCTCTCCTGGCCGCAGCCGCGGGCGTCCCCCCCGCCGCGCATGGAGCGACCTTTGGCGAAGACCTTTCGTTCCTTCGCCCTTATACAGACGTGATCGTCCTGTCCAGCCACGACGGAAAAGCCAAAGTCGCGGTCGCCCCCGCGTGGCAAGGACGAGTGCTGACGAGCACGGCCAACGGCGATGCCAGTCAGAGCTTCGGCTGGATCAATCGCGAGCTGATCGCGGCTCGCACGCTTCAGCCCCACATCAATGTGTTCGGTGGCGAAGACCGCCTGTGGCTCGGACCTGAAGGCGGACAGTTCTCCATCTTCTTCGCCCACGACGCCAAGTTCGAACTGGCGAATTGGTTCACCCCGCCGCCGATAGACACCCTCCCTTGGACCGTCGTTAAACAGTCATCGTCAGCCGCCACCTTCGAGGCGCAATTCGGGCTCACCAACTACTCCGGGACGCGCTTCTCCGTGAAAATTGATCGCACGGTCAACGTTCTCTCCCCTCGCGAAATCACCTCAGCCCTGGGCGTCAATCCGGGCGGGGAACTGAATGTCGTCGCCTATCAAAGCGTGAACCGCCTCACCAACGAAGGAGATCAGCCTTGGGAGAAATCCACCGGCCTCCTCTCCATCTGGATTCTCGGCATGTACAATCCTTCCGAGAACGCCACCATCATCGTCCCCATCAAATCCGGCTCCGAAGCGGAGCGAGGTCCCAAGCTCACTTCGGACTATTTCGGCGAAGTCCCGGCCGACCGCCTCAAGATCAAGGACGACGTGGTTTTTTTTCGCGCCGACGGCAAATACCGCAGTAAAATCGGCCTCAATCCGAAGCGCAGCAAAGCGATCCTCGGCAGTTACGACGCCGCCAACCATATCCTGACCATCGTGCGCTTCACGCAACCCGCCGGGGCCACCGATTACGTGAACTCCCTCTGGAAACTCCAGGACCACCCCTACGCCGGTGATGCCGCCAACAGCTATAACGACGGCCCGGCTTCCCCGGGCGCCAAGCCGCTCGGCCCTTTCTACGAACTGGAATCGTCTTCTCCCGGCGCCGCCCTCGCGCCGAAAAAGAGCCTGACCCACACCCACCGCACTTTTCATCTGACCGGCCCGGAAACTGCCTTGGATAAAGTCGCTCAAGCGACCTTGGGAATTTCGCTGCAGCAGATAAAAGACGGGCTCAAATAGAGCGACAGGATGCCAAGGGTTCAAGAGCCGAAATAACCGGCAGAAAAGCAAAATCCAACGAGGCCGATCACGGAGCGTCCAAAAAGCGTAATCGATAAAAGCGGACAACCTCGGTCAATGTTATCTCAACAAACATCATTCCGTTGAGAAGCTGCGGGTGCGCATCCGAGCCCGTCCACTCTGATCCGAATCGGCCGCTTTCTTCAACCGAACACGAAAAAATGGGCGACCAACTCAGAATCAAGTGGTCGCCTTCAACCCGCAAGTTGAGACTGGGGCGAGAAGAAATTCTGACTGTACGCTCAATAGGAACCGCCGCTTCCACGCGGTCATCGCCTGCCTGGCTTGCCCGAATTATGACCAGCCCTTCGCCTAACAGTTGGAGCATCGAACCGTCGACACTCGCCGGTCCTGACAAAACTTCATAGGTGATTGGGTAGGCGCCTGGATACGGGAGGGAACTGTAGCCATCAAGTTGGAACCTTTGCCAGTCCAGCCGAAGTTCGGGAGGAGGCGCAAAAGTCAGCATCTGAGTGCCCTTGTAAACGGTGAAAGATTGCTCTGCGACGGCCGCCTCGTAACGGAGATCCCCGCTCTGCACCGCTCGAACAGTCACCCTGCCGACACCTGTCGGTCTCAATGTGTCCGCAGGAATAAAACTGATAACCGCCGGCCCAGAAACTATTTCGAACGATACAGGCAACTTGGAAATTGCAGCAGCTTTCAACAGCACCGGAGGGTCCAGGACAGTTCTGTCTGCAACAGTATCAAAACTAATTGTTTGCGCGGCCTTTGCGATGCTGAAGGCCTGTCTCACTGGCGCGGCGGGTTGATAGGTGTCGTCGCCGCTCTGCAAAGCCTCCACCACCACATGGCCCGAGGATAGCATCACGAGGCGATCCAGGTCCATCACGGCCGGTCCCGAAACCACTCGGAACTGGACCGGCAGGCCCGAGGACGCCGTTGCAGAAACTGAAAAGGATTCCAGGCCAAAAACGCGGTCCGGAATCGGGTCAAATCGAATAGTCTGTTCCTGGCGCGGGCCCGGAATACGAGAGTGCGTAAAAAGCCGAACCAGATTCGTCCGGGGCGCAAAATCGAAATGAACAAAGTTCCCGCAAACGACCAATCCCCGCGGCTCGTCCAGCACCATGGACGCTACTTGGGTAAAGAGAGTCCTTCCGGGCATGTAACGGGCAGTATCAAAAGCGGAATCCACCGCTCCATCCGAAGCCAACCGAGCGATGGACATGTGGGTCTTGCCCGCCACCGCATTAAAGGGCCCGCGAATGAACAGTTCGCCGCCGCTCCCTTCACTCACTTGCCACACGGCGGGATCGACAAAAGAGACGGTGGTCGTCTGCGAGACTGTGACAGGTGCAAAACCGGGGTCCAGATTTCCACTCGAGTCCAGCCGGACAACATGAACGGTGTTTTTAACGCCTGGCAGCCGGAAAGCGCCGCCCAGAACAATTTTCCCATCTTTCTGAACGCAAATGGCACGAACATCCATCTGTGGCGGTCCCAGGAGCGCTGGCGCAAAGGTCGTGTCCAGTTGCCCTGCGTCGTCCAAGCGAACGAATCCTGGAACTGATACGCCATTCCATTCAACGAAGGTCCCCCCGATCAGAATCTTTCCGTCGCTTTGCTGGGCAAGCGCTGTGATCCCTCCAAGTCCAAGGAAGTCATTGGAATGCCCAAATCGAATTCTACCGGCCCCAAATGACAAAGGTCCGCCTTTCGCATCAAAACGCTTCAAGCACGAATCCACGGGCACTGTTTGAAGGTCGCTCATATAGCTGCCTGCCAGGACGGAATCGTCCGCGAGAACCTGGACAGCTAGCACCGGCGAACTACCAAGAATGTTGGTCTGAAAATCACCGTCCAAAGCCCCATCCGGCCGTAACCGCCCCAACGTAGCCGTCGTCGAAAGGCCATTTTCCCGGGAGACGAAAACAATCCGATCAAGGCTGTCTACACCCATTTGCTCGGTGTAGAAGAATCGCGGCGAATTAAATGAGAGATCACGGGTTCCATCTTCATTAAGCCGAGTCAACTGAACCAACCGAGTGCGATCGACTTTTGAACCGTTGTCGGGCTTGACCACGATGCGCCCGTTGGATTGCCTAACGAGCGCCGTCGGCGTCCTCGCAAATTCATTGAAATCAGCCATGAAACCAGGCTCCACGCCTCCCGCCACGTCGTTCTCGATAATCAAAAGACCCGCAGAACTTGGCTCGGCAATCTCGGCATTTGCCGGGTTCAACAGCTGCGCGATAACGCGCCTGTCACCTTGAGGCAGTGAGTCGTCTACAATCGGAACCAAGATCGCTTTGGCAGTCTCGCCATTCCCAAACTGGAGCGTGCCGGACTGCGGCGCTATCCCGTTTGTTGACTGGACCAAATAGTCGACCGAAAAACCGCTCGTTTCCCCGCCCGTTCGCGTCACGTATAATGTCGCTGTTCCCCCGATTTCGTTGGCCACGTACTCGCTCGCGCTAAAGGAAACCAACGGAACGCCCCTAACGGTGAAGAACGACGACAAAATGACCAACACGACAGCGTTCCAGATCTTACTGGCAAATACAGTGGATTGCCGAATGCCCATTTCTTCGGACGCTATCAGATGGATTCGAGTCAACAAGCTAAAGATGGAGCCGGCAAAAGCCACGAGCCGAGACTCGCAGCCAGCACCCACGCGCGTTCCAATGATTGGACGCGGACCTGTCAGATTCTCACGGCAGGTACGGCGCTGTCTCGTCCTTGTCCACTGTGTAACCCCAGTCCCGGATATAGTCCGGCCCGGGCCGGAATTGATCGTGCTGTTCTTCCAGCTTACGCCGGAGGAGTTCGTCCAGCCGGGATTGAAGGGCTGATTGATCTGCCCGGTTGACCAGATTGGTGCGCTGCCAAGGATCGGATTGGTTGTCGTACAATAGCCATGGACCGTTCAAATCGCGGGCAAAGGTGTATTGCCGGGTGCGCACCGCGCGATACTCCCGTCCGCCGCGCTGGCGCGAATACTCGCCAAATGGAGCCAGGCATCGAAGGATCGTAGCGCCTCCGGATGGATCCGGCCCGCCGCGGATGCAGGCTGCGAAATCAAAGCCCTCAACAGCCGCCGGAATGGCCACGCCGCAGAGACTCAGCAACGTCGGCATCAGATCTTCGGAATTGATCGTCGCGGCCAACCGGCGCGGCTCAACGCCATAGGAAGCAGGCAATCTGAAGAGCAAGGGCACGCGCGCAGACTCTTCCCAGGGCTTTTGTTTTCGCTCCAGGCCATGCGACCAAAGCATGTCCCCATGATCCGAGGTAAAAACCACGATCGTGTTCGCGCCGAGCCCGGTTTCATCGAGCGTGCGGATCAGATCGCCGAAACAATCATCCAACGCGGCGCAGTGCGCATAATATCCCGCCAAATCTTCCTGCGCCTTGGCACGCGCCGATTCCGGCACATTCGGCGGCGGTTGAATTCCCGCCGCAAGGTGCTGGGCGCGGTATCGCGCTGGAGCGGTCTCGTAGGGATTGTGCGGAGGGCCCCAGGCCAGCCACAGCAGGAAGGGCCGATTGGATTGCGCGTGCTCGCGTAGATACCGCTGCGCATCCCGCGTCTGCGCGATGGCATCGTACCCGTGCCACGTGAGCTTTTCCGGGCTATCGGCGAAGTAGTGCGAGTCGTTGTAGGAGTGCGTGCATTCGAGCACTTTCCAGTAATCAAAGCCCTGTCGGCGCTCCCGTGGAATGAATGCGGATCGGCTCCCGCGCCCATCTACGTGCCACTTTCCAATGCATCCGGTGTCGTAGCCCGCCGCCTTGAGCAGTTTTGGCAACGTCGCCGCATTCGAGTTGAGCGGCACGTCATTCAAAAACACTCCATGGGTCTGGGGACGCAGTCCCGTCAGCAGGGAAGCGCGAGTTGGCGAACAGACCGGGGTGCCCGCCACGGCCTGCGTGAAATTCACCGACTGCCGTTCGAACCGATCAAGGTTCGGCGTCCTGACGTTCAGGTCGCCCGCGTAACCGAAAGCCTGAGCCCGCCATTGATCCGCGATCACGAACAGAATGTTGGGTCGAAGGTCCCGCTTCTCTCCCGCCGCAATTTCCCCAAGCCAGAGAAAACAGAACCAGAGAGTGAGCCCGCAGCGCCAAGAGCAGAGATACCCCTTGCGCAGCTCGAATCTCGGACGCATTTCGAGGGGATTGGTCAATGTTCCCTCCAAGCCCCGTCCTACCGACCCCAACAAAGGAAAAACCGGTTGGACGTTAAATTTCCAACCGGCGGAACCAAATAGGGATAATTAAGAGGAGGAGCTTTGAATCGCTTATTCCTGCCGACGGCGAATCGCGGCAATTCCACCCACTGCCAAGCCGAACAACAACAATGTTGACCCACCATCAGGCAGAGGGACGGCCGAAGTCGACTGGGAGCCGATGGCGAAGTTGAACCCAGTCCCCGTCCCGGAAAAACTCCAACTCGCTGGCGTGTCAAGAAATCCAGTAATATGAGCGGTGCCTGAACCAGAAACCGCAATGGCCGCTGCGGTGCCAGAAGTGAGCACAGCGGAGTTGAGTGCAGTCAGGTCAAACGAGTACGTCACCGGTCCAATGGTAATTGTCCACTCAGGAGTCACCGGTGCCTGAAGAACGGCACCAACACCAGTTCCGGTGTAGGAAAACTGGCTCACCGCAACGAGCGAACCGTTGGGAATGACGGCATAATCACCCAAACCGACCGCAACACTCATTGGGCTCGCCGGTACCACTGTCGTCACGCCAGCGGCTACGCTGGCACCGCCGCTGCCCACCAGCAAAAGGGACCCATTGATGTAATTGAGAGCGAAAGAGCTTGGCTCTCCCAGGGCGAGGGCACCGATCGCAAGAACAGGCAAAACAGTCAACTTCATACAAACCTTTAAAGCAAGACAGATGCCAACATAGCATCCCGCAGATCTAGAAATGACAGTAAACCTAACTCGTTCACATGCAAGCAAAAAAGGAGCGTCTTGGAAAATAGAATAACTTTTAGAGTCTTCGGTTTGAAGGTTTCGTAAAATATGTTTACAAAATGCCAGAGCCGCGTAGCCCTACTCTTCCCCGTGCAAAACTGAACTCTGCCGGCTCAAGTTGGCTCGCTTTGCCGAGTGTCGACTCCAGACTGCGGCCGAAAGCGACAACCAATGGCTTGGCAGCGAATTCCAACGCCATTCGCTCGGGCAAACTCCGGTTGATTGCTTCGCTTCGGGACTGGAAAAGGCGCAAAAATGATCATTGACAATTCGCACTTCACATCTATTCTACAGTAAATACATAGAGATTATAAGTTATCGAATAACACATGAGACCTGAGCGAGGCCATCTTTGACACTCCAAAGGTCAACACGCCCGAAATCAAGCCTAAATGCCTGATCCGAAGAGCCATACGAATCTTTCGCAACCCAGCACGCGCTTGGTCTGGGATTTGACTGCCATCGCGACTCGGTCCGATTTCTTTTCCGCCCGGCTGCCGAGGACCGCGGAAGCCCTTCCGTATTTTCTCTTTGAAGGTCCGTCCGGGGGTGGCGATCCGATTCGGATTGGCGTTTTCGCGGGGATTCACGGAGACGAACCCGCGGGCGCGGAAGCCGTTCTGCAGTTGGCGGATCGCCTCGTGACCAACCCGAATCTGGCAGAGGGTTATCAGCTCCATCTCTACCCGGTTTGCAATCCGACAGGCTTCGATCAGCGGACCCGCTCCTCTGCATCCGGCAAAGATCTCAACCGGGAATTCTGGCAGGATTCAACCGAACCGGAAGTGCGCTGGCTGGAGCAGGAGATTTTGCAGCATCGTTTCCACGGCTTGATTTCGCTGCACTCGGATGACACCAGCGAGGGGTTGTACGGTTTCGTCCGCGGCGCGGTTCTTGCGCGATCGCTGCTTGCGCCCGCTCTCGCCGCGGCATCGCAATTCCTGCCACGCAATCAAAATCCGGTGATCGACGGATTCCCGGCAGAGAATGGCATTATTACCGATTGTTACCCGGGGATTCTAACCTCCCCGCCCAAACTGGAGAACTCCCCTTTCGAAATCATTTTCGAGACCCCGCATCACAGTCCGGAAGAAAAGCAACGCGACGCTTTTGTCGTGGCCATTCTTTCGATTCTGGCCGAATATCGGAAATTCATTTCCTTCGCCGCGGACCTGTAGTCACGATGCGAAAACATTTCAATGCGCTGCCAGGCTTCGGCCTGACGATGGGTTTCTCGCTGTTTTATCTCAGCGCGATTGTTCTTATTCCCATTGCCGGACTGATTCTGCGGGTGACGGGAATTGGCTGGCCGGAATTCTGGAAGGCAGCGACGGCGGCGCGGGCGGTTGCCGCCTACAAGCTGACGTTTGGGGCGTCCTTCATCGCCGCTTCCATCAACGCTGTCTTTGGAACTATTCTCGCCTGGGTTCTGGTCCGGTATCATTTTCCAGCCAAGCGTTTCCTGGATGCGCTCGTGGACATCCCGTTTGCTCTGCCCACCGCCGTGGCCGGTTTGACGCTCGCCAATCTTTTCGGGCCAAAGGGGTGGATCGGCAGCTGGCTCGCCTCGCTGGGAATTCAGGCGGCCTACAACCGCGTGGGCGTCACGCTCGCCCTCACATTTGTCAGCATGCCCTTTGTGGTCCGGACGCTCCAACCGGTGATTGAAACCCTGGAACGCGAGGTGGAAGAAGCCGCTGCCACCCTGGGCGCGGGACGCCTGCGGACGTTTTTCAGCGTGATCGCGCCCGTTCTGTTGCCAACCGTTATCACCGGGTTCGCGCTCTCGTTCGCGCGCGCGGTGGGCGAATACGGCAGCGTGATTTTCATTTCGAGCAACAAGCCGTACGACACGGAAATCTCCCCGCTCGTGATCATTACGCTCCTGGAGGAATACGAATACGGGGCCGCGATTAGCATTGCGGTCGTGTTGCTGGTCATTTCGTTCAGCATGCTGGCCGTGATCAACCTCCTGGAAAAGTGGGCGCGGCGTTACCAGGCATAATATATGGCGGGATACGCTTCCAAAAAATCACACGGCAACACGGCCAAATCGGACCGGGGGAGCGAAGAGTCACCCCTCGCCAAGTGGGTGCTGATTTCCATTGCCCTGCTGTTTGTGGGGGTGTTCCTGCTGCTGCCGCTGGTCAACGTTTTTTATCAGGCTCTCACCAAGGGGCTGGCGTTCTATCGCGATTCGCTGCGGGATGAAGACAGCCAGTCCGCGATTCGGCTGACCATCCTCGTGGCTTGCATCTCCGTGCCGCTGAACGTGGTCTTTGGCCTGGCAGCCTCCTGGGCCATCGCCAAATTCGAGTTTACCGGGAAACCGCTCCTGATCACTTTGATCGACCTTCCCTTTGCGGTCTCACCCGTCGTGGCCGGATTGATGTTTGTCGTTTTGTTCGGCCGGCAGGGTTACCTCGGGAACTGGCTGGACGATCACAACATCAAAATCATTTTCGCCGTTCCCGGAATCGTGCTGGCAACGGTGTTTGTCACTTTCCCATTTGTGGCGCGCGAGCTGGTGCCGGTGATGCAAGCCACCGGCAGCGAGCAGGAACAGGCAGCGCTCACGCTCGGCGCGACCGGCTGGCAGACTTTCTGGCATGTCACGCTGCCGTCGGTGAAGTGGGGCCTGCTCTACGGCATCATCCTGTGCAATGCGCGGGCCATGGGCGAATTCGGGGCGGTTTCGGTTGTTTCAGGCCATATCACCGGCGTCACCGACACCATTCCGCTGCGCGTGGAAAAGCTTTACCAGGGCGCATCGGCCGCCTCCGGCGTGGCCGCTTTCGCCATGGCCAGCCTGCTGGCGCTCCTCGCGCTCTTTACCCTGATCATCAAATCGTTCCTCGAATGGCGGACCGAACGCGAGTACGCGCGAGCTCAGCAGAACGCGTCGGTCCAACCCACTGAATCTGACACCATCCTCCTCGCCAAGAGCGCCCAGTGAGCATTGTCGTCCAAAAAATCACGAAGCAATTCGGCAACGTCTCTGCCGTTAACAATGTGTCCTTCTCCATTCGAGAAGGCGAGTTGGTGGCTCTGCTCGGCCCGAGCGGCGGCGGCAAGACCACGGTGCTGCGAATGATTGCCGGCCTGGAAATGCCCACCTCCGGGGAGATCATCATCAACGGCAAAACCGTCAACACTCTCTCGGTCCAGGAGCGGAACATCGGTTTCGTCTTTCAGAATTACGCCTTGTTCAAGAACATGACGGTCTTCAAGAACATCGCTTTCGGCCTGAAAATCAAAAAATGGAAGCAGGCCGACCGGGAAGCTCGCGTGACGGAACTGCTCGAATTGCTGGAGCTTACCGGCCTCGAGAAACGCTATCCGCATCAGCTTTCAGGCGGCCAGCGCCAGCGCGTGGCCATCGCGCGAGCGCTCGCGCCCAAGCCTTCCGTGCTGTTGCTGGATGAGCCATTCGGAGCGGTCGACGCCAAGATTCGCCAGGAACTGCGCGAGTGGCTGGTGCGGCTTCATCACGATCTCAACGTCACCACGCTCTTCGTCACGCATGACCAGGAAGAGGCGATGGAGGTCTCCAACCGCATTGTCATCATTGCTCGCGGGCGCATGGAGCAAATCGGCACGCCCCGCCAGGTTTACGAAGAGCCTGCGAATGAGTTTGTGGCCCGGTTTATCGGCGTGATGAACGTCCTCGAACTGGAAGTGCGCCACGGTGTCGGGCGCACCGGCGAACTGTTCTTCAATCTCCCGAATGTCAGCGACGGCCAGGCCCGGATCGGCTTCCGCCCCTACGCGGTGCTCATCTCCCCGGACCTCACCCAGTACGCTTTCCGCGCGGTTTTGCGCCACACCTTCTTCCTCGGCGTGATGCTGCGGGTGGAACTGGAATTGGCGTCCGGGCTAACCGTCCGCGCCCGCATTACGAAGGAGGATTACAGCCGCCTGGGCCTGCAGGAAGGCCAGGAGGTCTCATTCCAGATCCGCCAGTTCCGTCTTCTGGCCCACGACGACGCGGCTCTCGGACCGGAATTCCTCACCACTTACACCCCGCCGCCGAGCATCGCCGAGGGGATTTAGCGATTTAGCCCGGCCGGGCTAACCCAAAATGCTCACCAGGTTCGCCCCGAGCTCGAGCAAAACATCCGCCTCCTCGCGCCGCTCGGCCATGGCGAGAATCCCGAAATCCGCCCCGCACCACTCTCGCAGGAGCGCCACCTGCCCAGGCTCGTCCGCGCAGATGTATTGCGCCCCGGAATCCAACACCACCTGCACCACCTCGCGCAGCACTTCGGCCGGCCAGCGAGAGAGGTCGGCCGCCACTTTCACGGGACGCTCGTCCGCGGCTTCCACCGCGTCTCGAATCTCGCGCAGCAATCCGCGATAATCCCCATCACTGATCCGGGCGAGCGACGGGATCAATTCGATTTCGTGCGCGCCGGCGTCGATCGCCAATTCCGTTTCGTAGCGCTTCACATCGGGGTCCGCCGCGCCGTCGGGAAAACCGATCCGGCAGGAGATCTTCACGCTCGATTCCTCGAGAAAATGCTGGGCGAGCAGGACCGCGCTGCTCGGCAGCGCGATGCTTCGACAGTTTTCCAGCTTCGCCTGGGCGCACAGCGCTTCCACGGCCCCGCGCGTTGGCAGTTCCGCCGCCAGCGCCAGTTCCAGGCTTTGGGCCAGTTCATTCCGCATGGGCGGAACTTAGGGCTTGAGCCCGGCCCGGTAAATTTTTATCTGTCAGGCCCGGCCTTGAAGAAAGTTTGCACTCTTGTTGCTTTCCCACGCAGCCAGGCGCGACCACTCTTGGGCGGTTTTATATGTTGAGAAAAAAGTTTGGTTTCGTCGCTCTCCTGGTTTCCACCATGGCCGTCTGGCCCTCTGCCCGGCCCGTTTCCGCGCAGGTTCCGGGCATCGAGCATGTGGTGGTGGTGGGCTGTGACGGCATGAGCCCGGATGGCGTGCGCAAGGCGGATTCGCCGGTAATGAAACGACTCATGCGCGAGGGCGCTTACACCCTGCACGCCCGCGGCGTCATGCCCACCTCCAGCAGCCCCAACTGGGCCTCGATGATCATGGGAGCCGGGCCGGAACAGCACGGCGTCACTTCCAACGATTGGGAGACGAACAAGTTCGAGATCGAACCAATCGCGCGCGGCCTGGGGCCGATGTTTCCGACCATCTTCGGCGAATTGCGGCAGCAGCGAGCCGACGCGAAGATCGCCTGCTTCCACGATTGGGACGGGTTCGGCCGCTTGTTCGAGCGGCAGGCTGCCAACAGGATCGAAGACAGCGACGGACCGACCAACGCCGTGGTGCACGCCATCGAATACCTCAAGCAGGAGAAGCCAACGTTCACCTTCATTCATCTGGATCACGTCGACCACGCCGGACATCAGGACGGCCACGGAACCCCGGCCTATTATGCTTCCGTGGATGTGGCCGATAAGCTGATCGGCATGGTGCTCGCCGCGATCAAGGACGCTGGCATTGAACACAACACCGTTCTCCTGGTCACGGCCGACCACGGCGGGGTTGGAACCAAGCATGGCAACTCGACGATGGCGGAACTGGAGATCCCCTGGATCCTTTTCGGACCGGGCGTGAAACGCGGACATGAGTTGAAGACGCCGGTGAACACCTACGACACCGCGGTCACGATCGCGTACATCCTCGGCGTCAAACCGCACCCAGCCTGGATCGGCAAGCCGCTGACCGAGGCGTTCACCGGAAAGTAACGGCACGTCCATGCGCACGATTGATTCTCACCAGCACTTCTGGAATTACGATCCAGCGGAATATCCTTGGATCCGGCCGGACTGGCCGATCCGCCGCACCTTCCTGCCCACCGATTTGGAGCCGCTCCTGCGGGCCTCGGGCTTTGATGGATGCGTCGCGGTGCAGGCCCGCCAAACCCTGGAGGAAACCGCCTGGCTGCTGGAACTAGCCGCGCGCCACTTGATCATTGCCGGAGTGGTGGGGTGGGTCGATCTCCGGGCGGCCGGAGTGCGGACGCAACTGGCGAAATTTGCCGGGAACAAAAAGTTGGTGGCCGTCCGCCATGTGGTGCAGGACGAACCGGATGACAACTTCATGCTCGGCCCGGATTTCCTTCGAGGAATAGCGAGTCTTCGGGAATTCGACCTGGCGTACGACATTCTGATTTTCCCCAAACAACTGCCGGCCGCGATCGAATTGGCGCGGCGCTATCCGGACCAGCGCTTCGTGCTCGACCATATCGCCAAGCCCCTCATCAAGGATCGCATGCTCGAACCATGGGCGAAGCAGATCCAAGACCTGGCCCGCCTGCCCAACGTTTTCTGCAAACTATCCGGCATGGCAACCGAAGCGGCCTGGCGCGCGTGGAGCGAGAAGGACTTTCAGCCGTATCTGGACACGGTGTGGGCCGCTTTCGGCCCCGACCGCCTGATGATCGGGTCCGACTGGCCGGTCTGCCTTCTCAGCGGTGATTACGCTCCGACCATGGGGATCGTCCAAAACTACCTGCAACAGTTCTCCTCCGCCGACCGCGAAAAAGTATTGGGCGCAAACGCAATCCGCTTTTATCGTCTCCAACCATAAATGCTGGAACTCGGTAAATACTCTTTTGGGATGGGAGATCGTTTCGCCCATCAGGCGGAAGCCCAACTGCGCGCGTGCATCCTCGCCCGGGAAGCGGGCGTGAGCATCGTCCCGGTCTGGAACAAGTCCAACCGTGAACACGCCACCATCGGATCAGAGCCGCCGAGCGTCCGGGCCGCCGCCGATGCCGCCGTCAAAGCTCTGGGCTGGCGCGGCGCCTACCACGTCGATGCGGATCACATCAACTTGACGACGGTCGACCGCTTTATCGCGCCCAGCGATTTCTTCACGATCGACGTTGCCGCCTACATCGGGAAGCCCACCACAGCCGAAGCGCTGGATAAATTTGCCGACAGCCATCCTGAGTTGGTCGGGGAAATTCCCGTGCCCGGGCTGAGCGCTCCCATCCGCATCGGGCGGGAAGACGTCCGCAGGATCGCCGCGAAATATCTGCTGGCCGTGCAGGAGGCGCAGGCGATTTATTCTCACATCGCCGCGCGCAAAGGCGCAGATAATTTTATCACCGAAGTTTCCATGGATGAGACGGATCATCCACAAACTCCGCCGGAACTGCTGGTGATCCTCGCCGCGATCTCCGACGCGAAGATCCCGATTCAGACCATCGCTCCAAAATTCACCGGGCGGTTCAACAAAGGCGTCGACTACGTGGGCCACGCCGCCCAATTTGAGAAGGAGTTCAACGACGATCTCGCGGTCATCGCTTTTGCCATCCAGCGCTACGGCCTGCCGCGCAGCCTCAAGCTCAGCGTCCACTCCGGCAGCGACAAATTCTCGATCTACGCCCCGATTCGCCGCGCTCTGGAGCGAACCGGAGCGGGGCTGCACGTGAAGACAGCCGGAACCACGTGGCTCGAAGAAGTGATCGGACTGGCGGAAGGAGGCGGCGACGGATTGCAGCTGGCCAAGGATATTTACAGTGAGGCGCTCGATCACGTGGATGAACTTTGCGCTCCCTACGCGACCGTGATTGATATCGATCGATCCCGCCTGCCCAGCGCCCCGGCGGTCCGGGGCTGGACCTCAGAGCAGTTTACCTCGGCGTTGCGCCACATCCCCTCCAACAAGGATTTCAACGCGAGCCTGCGCCAACTCTTGCACGTCGGTTACAAGGTGGCCGCCAAAATGGGACCTCGTTATCTGGAAGCGTTGCGCCGATTCGAGCCACAGGTGGCGAGGAATGTGACGGACAATCTCTTCACCCGGCATATCAAGCCGATCTTCCTCTGATCGATTCTGCGGTCGACGCCAACGGTCTTCCCTCGTTGCGCCGCCCAACGGTCGTTGGCGGCGGATAGTTGGCGTGGAGCTGCTTGCGCGGTTCGTCCTTTAACGAGGCCTCGGGAAATAAAAAAACCGGGCTCCTCGGTCAGGGGATGACCGCAGGAGCCCGGGGAATTTTCAGAATCAGTACATCGTAGGTTTACGAGGACAATCGGAACGAGTAGTACTTATTACCCGGACCGAAATCTGTGTTGGGCGAATATATTTTAAAGAGCAATTTGAGACCGTAACCCGTTCGCCCGGAAATTCTGATCTCGTGAACCGCAATCAGTAAAATCGAAAACTATCGATTCGTCAACACCATTTTGTGAAATTTTTCACAATCTGCCCCATTAAATCGCTCATATCATTGATGACCAGCGCTTTATAGAATAATAAAGTTATAAACACTCCCTTTGAAATGCAGGCGTGCAATCGGCTCCACTCCCCGCTATCATCCACTTCGTAGTTCTTCACGGAGGTTTTATGCAAATGATGCGCGCAGCTCAGATTTCCCGGCCAGGCGGCCCTTTTGAACTGGTCCAACGTCCGCTCCCAGTGCCCGGACCCGGCCAGGTCCGAATCAAAGTCCAGGCCTGCGGGATTTGCCACAGCGATTCCCTGGTAAAAGAGGGGCATTGGCCCGGCTTGCATTACCCACGCGTCCCCGGGCACGAAGTGGCGGGCGTCATCGACAGCGTGGGACCGGGCGTTCCGGAAACTCAATGGAAGCCCGGGCAACCCGTGGGGGTGGGCTGGCACGGCGGCCATTGCGGGTATTGTGACGCTTGCCGGAGTGGCGATTTCTTTGGCTGCTCCATCGCCCTGCAAATCACCGGCATTTCATTTGATGGAGGCTATGCGGAATACATGCTCGCCCCGGCCATTGCGGTGGCTCGGATGCCGGCAGAATTGCAGCCGATCGAGGCGGCGCCGCTCATGTGCGCCGGAATTACGACCTACAATGCCTTGCGCAATAGCGACGCCCGGCCGGGTGACCTGGTGGCGATTCATGGGCTCGGCGGTTTGGGCCATCTCGGCGTCCAGTACGCCGCCCGGATGGGGTTTAAAGCCGTGGCGGTCGCGCGCGGTCCGGACAAAGCTCCCCTCGCCTCCCAACTCGGGGCGTGGCGGTATATCGACAGCCAGGCCGAAGACCCGGCCGCCGCGCTCCAACGCCTCGGTGGTGCTCGCGTCATTCTGGCTACGGTCACCGACGGAGGATCGATGAGTGCCATCGCGGGCGGACTGGGGGTGAACGGCACGATGATCGTGATCGGCGCAGCACAATCGATGCAAGTGTCTCCCCTGCTGTTAATTACAGGAAAACGCTCCATCAAAGGATGGTATTCCGGCACCGCGATCGATTCCGAGCACACCCTCTCCTTCAGCGCCTTGAGCGGCGTCCGGTCCATGAACGAGGTTTATCCCCTGGAAAAGGTGGCCGAGGCTTACTCTCGCATGGAAAGCGGCCAAGCCCGGTTCCGCGTGGTTTTGAAGATCGCGGACTGAGCCCGGGAAACACTTTCAGTGGCCCGCCTTTGGGCATGGCGGGTTTCCGCCTTGCAAGCCTGCGGGCGTGCATTATGCTGCATCTTGCCTGAACGCCGCGTGTGCGGATGTTCGTATAGGCTGAGAAAGAGAAGTTAACCAGGTAACCTAACCCTTAACCTCCGTTGCCCCGCAACGTCTGGTCACGTTAGGCAATTGGAGCTTCGTTGGGTTCAACACGGAATCCTGACCAAGCCCCCGTTATCTGCCCCAAATATATCTATGTTGACGATGGAAGAAGCCATGCGGCAAAGCGATCGTAGCTTTTCCGCAGGCCAAATTGTAAAAGGCATCATCATTGAAGTCCGCCCCAAAGAAGTGCTGGTGGACATCGGTTACAAGAGCGAAGGCGCTGTCCCCGGAAATGAGTTCGATGACATCAGCACCTCGCGCGTCGGCGACGAAATCGACGTCCTCATCGAGAAGCTCGAAAATAAGGACGGCATGGTCGTCCTCTCGAAAGAAAAAGCCGAGTTCAAGAAGAATTGGGACAAGATTCTGACGATCTGCAACGAAGGCGGCACGATCATGGGCAAAGTCAAAGCGGTCGTGAAAGGCGGCTTGCTCGTCAACATCGGCGTCGAAGCGTTCCTCCCTGCTTCGCAGATCGATATCACCCCTCCGAAGAACCTCAACGTTTACGTTGGGAACAGCTACGAATTCAAAGTCGTTAAGATCAACCAGGAGCGCCAGAACATCGTTCTCTCGCGCCGCGAACTGATCGAGCAGGAGCGCAATGAGAAGCGCAGCAAGCTCCTCACCGAAATGATGCCGGGCGACATCCGCAAGGGCACCGTCAAGAACATCACCGATTTCGGCGCGTTCATCGACCTCAATGGCCTCGATGGTTTGCTCCACATCACCGACATGAGCTGGGGCCGCATCGGGCATCCCTCCGAGATTCTCAAGGTCGGCCAGGACATCGACGTGGTCGTCCTCGACGTCAATCGCGAGAAGGAACGCGTCAGCCTCGGCCTCAAGCAGAAGCTCGCCAATCCCTGGGATCAGATCGAGAACAAGTATCCGATCGGGGCCAAGGTCAAAGGAAAGGTTGTCAACCTCGTGCCTTACGGCGCGTTTGTGGAACTGGAACCCGGCGTCGAAGGCCTCGTGCACGTCACCGAACTCTCCTGGACCAAGCGCATCGCCAAGCCTTCCGACGTCCTCAAGCCGGAACAGGAAATCGAAGCCGTCGTGCTCGGCATCAACCGCGAAGAGCAGAAAATCTCCCTCGGCGTCCGCCAGCTCGAGGTCAATCCTTGGGACCGTGCCAGCGAGAAATATCCTCCCGGCAGCAAGGTCAAGGGCAAGATCCGCAACCTCACCAGCTACGGCGCTTTCGTCGAACTGGAAGATGGCTTGGACGGCATGATCCACGTCTCGGACATCTCCTGGACGCGCAAGATCAACCATCCTTCCGAAGTCCTGAAGAAGGGCGACGATGTCGAAGCGGTGGTGCTCGAAATCGACAAGGCCAACCAGCGCATTTCGCTCGGCCTCAAGCAGCTCGCCGAAGATCCTTGGGCGAACATCGACAAGTACTACAAGGTCGGCGACCTCGTCAGCGGCAAGGTCACCAAGCTCGCCAGCTTCGGCGCGTTCGTAGGCCTGCAGCACGACATCGACGGCCTGGTTCACATCTCCCAGGTGAGCGAAGACCGCGTCGACAAGATCAAGAACGTCCTCAAAGTCGACCAGGACGTGACCGCTCGCGTCATCAAGATCGACAAGGGCGAACGCCGGATCGGTCTGAGCATCAAAGCCGCGAACTACTCGCCCGAGCAGCTCAAAGCCGAACAGGCCGTCCTCGACAGCCTCAAGCCCGGCGAAGACCTCGTGGCCCTGCAACACGCCTTCGACCAGGCCGACGAAGCGAACAAGTAAGCCTCGCTTACGTCACAATCAAATGTCGCAAAGCGGGCCTTCGGGTCCGCTTTTTCATTCAATGCGCTCAGCGGCGTTGCGCTCTCCCGGACTGGGCACTCTTCTCATCGTATTGCAGATGAGTTAATAAGAAGGGCGGGCAAATTCTACCGCGGCTGTTCCGTCCTTCTCTACGGCGGCCGCTTGCATGATCTGCGTGGTTGAGTCGGCGCGTCAGTTCTGCTCCAATCGTCGCGAATGTTCGTTGAAGGGTCCGCCGATATTTTGCTGCGCCAGGCGCTCGATTCACAAAGCGCCAAGGATTTGAAGGATGTGCTCCACTTGCGGCGCCGTGTGCCAGCCGCTTCAGGCCGCAAAGGAGATATGATCGACGCCATCGCCCGGCATATGCTCGGGGAGGGCGCACAGGAGCTTTGGAATGGCCTCAGCGAGCTTGAACAGGCCGCAGTGTCCGAGGCGGTGCATGGCGACGGCACGCTGCATCAACTGGCTTTCCAGGCGAAGTACGGCCAACCGGCGCCCATTGAAGTGAAAGACAAGCATGGCTGGCAGCGTACGCCAAAAATCTTGCGCTGGTTCTTTCAGCCATCGCCTCAGGATCGGTCTTGGGGCGTGCCCAAGGATTTGCGGGAGAGGCTCGCTCGTTTTGTTCCCAAACCCGCCGAAGCCCGGCTCCGCACTCTCGCGCACCTCCCGGAAAAGCCGACGCGCCCGCGATCGACGGGGCAACAGTGGAAAGACGGATTCGCCCACGAGCCCGCGCCAAGGCCCCTGATCGAGCGCTCCAGCGAGACCGCCGCCCTGCAGGACCTGCGCACGATGCTGCGCCTCGCAGAGCAGGAGAAGCTGGTGGTCAGCGCCAAAACGTGCCGGCCCGGCGGCGCGGCGATCGCAGCGCTCAACGACCTGCTGCACGGCCATGATTACTTTCCCCTCGACGAAAGGGACGGCTCCAGGGCGGAGATTGGCCCGATCAAGTCATTCTCCTGGCCGCTCCTGCTCCAGGCCGCGGGGCTTGCGAAGGCTGGCACGGGCAAACTGGCCCTCACGCCCGCCGGACGGAAGGCGCTCGCGACCCGCCCGGCCGATACGCTCCGGGCAATCTGGCGGAGTTGGATCGAGACGGACATTTTCGATGAATTCAGCCGCATCGATCACATCAAGGGCCAGACCGGCAAGGGCGCGCGCAGTTTCAGCGAACCGTCCAGCCGGCGGCGCGCGGTCCATGGCGCGCTGGCGCGCTGCCCGGTCGGCCAATGGGCTGAGGCTGTTGAGTTTTCCCGGTATCTGCTCGCGGCTGGTTTCGAATTCACGGTGACCACGGATAGTTGGAGCCTCTACATTTGCGATGCGCAATACGGCAGCCTCGGTTACGACGGCTGCAACGGCTGGAATATTCTCGAAGAACGCTATCTCTTTTGTCTCCTTTTCGAGTACGCCGCGCCGCTCGGCATCATTGATATCGCTTACGAGCACCCAGACGGAGCCAGGACAGACCACGCAGAACTTTGGGGCGCAAGCGAGCTGGCATTCCTCAGCCGGTACGACGGGCTAAAGTACATTCGTCTAACTCCCCTCGGAGCCTTTATCCTGGGCCTGACCGAGGCTTACGAGCCGCCGAACCTGACCACCCGGGTGTCGCTCTCGGTTCTGCCCAACGGGCGCATTCAGGTGGAGGGGGGCGAGCTCTCCCCCGATCAAAAGTTGCTGCTCGAAAGCTTTGCGGAATCGGACGGCGCGGCGCATTGGCGCTTGGACGAAGCCCGGGCGCTGAAGGCCATCGAACAGGGAGCGTCCGTCGCGCAATTGCGCGAATTCCTCCGCGCCGGGGATTCACAGCCGTTGCCAGAGTTCGTCGAAAGCTTCCTCGAAAAGGTGGAACGCCAGGGCAGAGCGTGCGTGTTCAAGAGCCGGGCCTTGCTGCTGGAGTGCAGCTCTCCGGAGGTCGCGGACCTCATTGCCTGCAACCCCCGCATGAGCAAACTCTGCCGCCGAACCGGTGATCGCGATCTCGTGGTGCGCGAAACGGACGAGAAAGCTTTTCGCGACGGGCTCAATTCGATCGGCTACGGCATGCCAAAGGTTTGAGCAGCCTTCTGGTCTGTCGGAAACCGGCTGAAGGCGCTTTGTTAGCCCTCATGGTCAACGGACGCGAGCTTGCCAAGGCCATCAACACGTCCGCCATGGCCACGAACCCCTTCCCTTGCAGGCAAGGGCCGTGGCTCTCAGCCGCGGGCCTGGGTCAGTTCGGCGTGCGTCACTGGACCAACGACGCTTCGACAGCAGCCACCGGCAGACCGGCGTGCGCGTCCGTGAGAAAGGCCCGGATCTCCTCTGCCCGGCTTTTCCAGAGGAAAGCATACGGCGCACGCAAGCTGTCTTCGGCCGAACTCGGCTCCGGCAGCCGATTCTCCACGGCCAGGGCGCGAGCCGCCGCCAGAATCCCCTCCCGCATCGGAGCGCGGGCCTCCTCGGCCAGATCGCTCGTGGCCAGAACGCGCGCAGTCTTCAGCTTGCGCGCCGCCTGAGCGCGGTGGGCCTCGGCGCGAGCCTTTTCCTCCGCGGAGAGCGAAACCGGCCCGGGCGCATCCGACGCGAGGAGCGGCCGGGCGGCTCGGCTATTGCGCGTGAGCAAGCCCGCCTCGATCAGGCGCTGGATCGCTTCGTCCGTCGCGCGATCGATCACTTCGAAGCGCGTTGGCGCGAGCGGATCGGCCTGGCCAGGCCCGAATAGTTCGTTATGGAGGGGCGCGAGCTTGTCCCGCCACGCCGCGGCATCCCGCTCCACCACCAGCACCACCACGGAGTGCGGGGCTTCCGCCGGGTAGCGTTCCTCGCAGTTCACGAGAGCGCCTTTCAAGAGTTGCTGCGCCTGTTGCGCAAAATAGCCGGCCCGATCGGCCGGAATGGAGGGCTTGGGCGGCGGAACCTCCAGCCTCGCGGGCGCGGTGCTCACCAGAAATTTCAGCCGCTGCGCAAAAGCCTGGCGTCCTCCGCGAATCGAGATTTCCTTTTCGCCTTTCAGGTCCAGCACGCTTTCCGCCACGGCCTGCTTGGTGGCGAGCGTCTCCAGCATGCGATGCTCGATCGTGCCTTCGGAAACGAGGTTGATGACCGTCACCGGCTTCGTCTGGTGCTTGCGCCACGCTCGGGCGATCCGCTGTTCGAGCTTCGCCGGATTCCAGGGCAGGTCGCAATTAATGACCACGCTCGCGACCTGCAGATTCAACCCGGTCGCCCCCGAATCCGTGCTCAGAAACACGCGGCACTGCGAATCGTTTTTGAACAGGTTGATCTCGCCGCGCCGCCGCTGTTGCGGCACCGATCCGGTATGCCAGGCGCAGCCCAGGCCGAGTTTCCCGCAAAGCTCGCGAACCAGCAGCAGCATCCTTTCCCATTCCGAAAAGACAATGACCTTGGCGTCATTGTCCCGGCATTCCTCCAGCAATTTCTCCAGTTCCGCCAGCTTCGGGCATTCCCGATCCTCCTCGTCGAGGATGTAATTCGTGTCGCAAATCATCCGCATCATCGCCAGCTCCCGCTGGAGCTTGTCCTGCTCCTGCTGGGTCAGCGGACGCCGCTCCGCCGCCATGACCAGCTTCATCACCTGCTGCTCGTGCGAGGCGTAGGTCTGGCGTTGCGCGTCGCTCATCGGCACGAAATGCTGCCGGTCGGTCCGCTCGGGCAATTGCGTCTCCACCTCCGCTTTGCGCCGCCGGAGCATGAACGGCTTGATGCGCGCGTGCAGCTGATCAAGGTTGCGATACCCGGACGGCCGGCCGCGCTCGTCGAACTGGTAGAAATCGCGATTGAACCGGAAGAGTGGGCCGAGCACGGCTGGATTGAGGAAATCCATCAGCGAATGCAGTTCGTCGATGCGATTTTCGATCGGCGTCCCTGTGAGCACGAACGCATAGCGGCTGCGCAGCCGCTTCACCGCCTGGGCCGTTTTCGTGTTCCAATTCTTGATCCGCTGCGCTTCGTCCAGCACCACCACGTCCGGCCGCAGGCGCGCGTTCACCTCCAGAACGTCCGGCACGATCTGCTCGTAATTCACCAGCGTGAAGAACGGGGCGCTTTCATAAGCCGCCATCCGTTTCGGCCGGTTCCCAAAGACCAGCTGGCAGGGCAAATCCGTGAAACGCTGGATCTGCTCCTCCCATTCCGTCTTCAGCGAGGCGGGTGTCACCACCAGCACGCGCCGCGCCTTCCCCAGCCGGTGCAGCAGCGCGCACGCGGCGATCGCCTGGATCGTCTTGCCCAGGCCCATTTCATCCGCCAGGAGAGCACGCTCCGTGAACGCCAGGTGCAGCATCCCCTCCCGCTGATATGGAAAGAGCGTCGCCTTGGTTTCCTGGGACGGCCACTCGCCGCTTTGCGCCTTCAACTCATACTCGCGCCGCAATTCCCCGCGCTCAGCCGCCCGCCGGCGCTCCTCCAGCCAGGGGCGCACATCCTGGGAAATGCGCAGATCCGGCAGCCTTCCCTGCTGCAATCCCTCCAGCCCCTGTAAGGCCTCTTCTGGACTGCAATTGCGCAGCACCCCGTCCTCGTCGAACCATTCCGCCAGCGACCGCCGCAACCGCCCGTCTCTCACCGCCACCCGCAGCGTATCCCGCTGGAAATCCGGCAGCACCTCGACGCGCCCCACCTCCATTTGCGCCGCCTCGCGGAACTTCTGGCCGAACCGCCGCTGCAACTGGAGCAGAACCGCCTCCACATGCTTGCAAGTTCCCAGCCCGTTGATCCGGAAGTCCACGCACTCGCAGGAAAACTGCCGATCCCGCACCGAACGCACCTCCACTTGATAACTCAGCCCACTGCCCCCCTTCACTCGAAAGTTCGAGAAGATCGGGTGCCTCGCGTCCTGGTTCGCCACCGCGAAAGCCTCCTCCCGCGCCCGCTGCCGGCGGCGCTCCACTTCGTGCTGGTCGGTCGTCCGCCAATCGTTCGCCGGAGGGAACGCCGGCGGCGCTTTCGTCTTTTTGCTGGCCATCCGCCGGATGTTTCGTCAGGCCGCCCCACTCAGCAACCGCCACTTGTGCGGATTTGCTCACCGGTTATTCACAATCTTCGGCGTTTTTGATTTCATCGGCTCGCGTCGGCCTGCCCCCGCGGATGTCATACCCCCTGCCCTATCGTCAGCGGCAAATGAACAACAACCATCGCATCTTTAAAGCTCGAAATGCCGTTCCCCCGTCGCACCCCTCTCGTTCCGGTTCCTGGATTCCCGGCACGAGCGGCCTGCTCGTCTGGCAATTCCGGCCGATCCTCGATCCCCCCTCTGCGGTCATCGTCATTGGCTCTCCCGCCGAACCGCCCGCTCAGCCCGCCAACCCACGTCTGGCCGCGCCGGGCAAGATCATCCCTCTCGGACGCTGAGCACCGGGCCATTCCGAAACCGGCGGGACTTCAAGGCCACCGCAATTGTTTGTGCAGGAACTCGAAAGTGCCGGACCCGTTAATGCTATGGCCGCCCTGGAAATATTCGATTGCGGTGCGGTCCTCCAAGCCCAGTTGGGCATACAGGAACTGCACTTTGCCGTACTCGTGGGCCACCCACGGGTCGCGTCCCACCATGTCGTGGTGGCCCCGCTCCACCATGAAGGGACGCGGAACCATCAAGTAAGCCATTTCCGCGTAATCGAAAGTTTGGCCGAGATTCCAATACGGCATTTCCCACTCGATCGTCCGCATGAAGCTGAACGGTTCCGAGGTGGAGGCAACCTTGCGGGTCCATTGATTAAAGTCGCCCGAGCAAATGGACAGGCAATATTTCTCCAGCACCGAGGGCACGCGCATGGCCGTTTCTCCACCATAACTCAGGCCATAAAACGCGATGCGCGTGTCATCCACGAACGGCAACGCGCTGAGCCAGGCGAGAATCTGCTCGTGCTGGCCAATGATGAAGGAGAACAGAGTGCCACGAACGTTGTTGGCCTTCCGACAGAGCCAGCGGTAGCGGTCCTCCCCGCGGTAAAGATTGTGCGGGGCAAACGTGATAAAGCCTTGCTCAGCCAGCTTCGCCGCGAAGTCATTATACGCGGCCGAATGTTGATCGATCGTGTCCCGGGGAACTCCGTTTCGCCCGTGCTGGCACACCACCACCGGGCGACGCTCCCCCGCCTTCAGGTCCTTGGGCAAAACCAGGACGCCCCAGGCAAAAACATCGGGCCAGACATCCAGCACCACATCCCAGGCCGTCCAGGCGGGGGTTTCGAGAATCTTCCGGGTGCGGGGATGCAGCGGCAGGTATGGGAGTTCAAACTGGCCCATGGCATTAGTCCGGAATTCTGCCCGAAACGCTTTGGCGCCCTCGACAAAACGCTCCGTGGGGAGGACCGGACGTTTCTGATCTGTGTTCCACGGAATTTGGGCCAGCTCCGGCAGGATCTTGTAGAGAAACCGGTCGTCGCGTTTGCGGTCAGCGGCCAGAAGCAGGCCCTGCACATGCTGCTCAATCCCACGCACCGTGCGCTGCTGCCGCTCATTGCCGTCGAATCCGCTCCTTCGATCCGGCGGCGCGGTGGCAGACACCGGCGCGAGCTGCGAGATGCCCAGACGGCTCGCAAATTCGCGGACCGCCCCCGGAGAGAATGGGCCCACCGGTGAGTCGTCCTCCGCAATGAAAAGGGCGGGCTTGGCAGAAGTTGCGGGACCGCGGACGCGGCCAAATTCGCTCCGGACAGTCTTCCCGGCGGGCGTTTGCAGACTCCCTTTCGAACTGGCGAAAGCCTCGACGGCCGCGTGCTCGACCAGCAGATGCCGCGGCAGAATGAGCGACGCGATCTCCGCATCCCCGAAACGCTTCAGCAGCCCCCAGACGTTTCGATCGATCGGTTCTTCCCACACCCGTTCGCGCGGTCCAAAATAGCCGCTCACCAGCGCGGCATCGATCCGCGGGTCGATCGCCGCGGCGTAAAATGCCAGCAAGCCGCCCTCCCCATAGCCCAGCACGCCGATCGGCGCCCGGACGCCCCCCTGCGCGCGATACCAATCCACCGCCGCTGCAATCTTCTGCACCTCATACCCGATGAGATGCCGGCCCATGTGATACGCCTGGCGATAAAGCCATTCGCGCGAGGTCTGATCACTCTTCCGAATTGCTGGATCGTCCGTGGGGAGAGGCCGCCGCTCCACCAGGACCGGCAGGAGCATTTCGCAGCGATTCTCCGCCAGCCAGCGAGCCGTCTGCCGCTCCGGCGCGAGACCTGGACTCAAGCCGAGGAATTGCTCCGGCGTCTGATTCGCATCCGTCAGGAACACCAGGCGAGTCAGCGGCGGTTCACTTGGTTCCACCAGCAAGCCTTCCGCCTCGAGACCATCGAGCACCGCCCAGCGAACCTGATAGACTTTATACCGAGCCGTCTCGGCGACGACGGCCGGCGAACGATCATCGCCGAACCGTTCCATTCGCGGCCCGCTCCGGGCGTCGACCGCGCCGAGGATCTCGGTCAACTGCTGGCGATTCTCCGCCAGCGCCCGCTCCTCGGCTGCCCCGCCGTCGTGCGGCCAGAATTTCGCGCGCTCAGCCCCGGCCGCGGCAATCCGCTGCTCCACAAACCGATGGGCCCCGTCCATCATCCGGCCTGAAAGATCCGCTTCCGGCCAGTCGACCGGCTCGGTGCCCGACAATGCGTCCGCCGCGCCCAAAACCGCCGGCCCGAGAAACAGCAAAATGGCGAAAGCAACTGTCTGGGTGATCTTCATGACATTACAACTCTACCGATCCGTGCGGATCGCCTCCATCAACGGTTCAAAAAACTGCCGGTTCCGCGCCACATCGTACTCCCCCGGAACCAGAGTTTGACCGCTGCGAACCGGCCGTCGGCCAATTGTCACTCCCTTTCGCCAGGCGGATGATTTCTGCTTCGGGAGCCCGGACGATCCCCTCAATCACCGGACTCGCCAGATAAGGCGGGCTCGCGACCTCCCCACGGATCGATCGCGCGACGAGCAAAGCATGCGCCGGGGACACTCCCGCATCCTGCCAAAACCCACGCCAAAGACAAACCCCTCCGTCAGTCGTTCTCAGCCTCCATTTTTGTGAAGCAAGGCAGGGTCCAATTCACTGAGCCCTGAGGTCGGGAAGCCGTGGGTTTGAAGGAAGGTTTTCTCATTTCTCATTCTCACTGCGCGCGCCCTGGGTGAGAAACTCTTCTCACGCGGCCCGCGAGTGGCGTGAGAAAGAGAATGAGAAGAGCGGCACGAAGCGGCAGTGACACGCCCGCCCCCGCTGAATCGCAATCAACCGCCGATGCCAGATACCCCTTCCGTGCCTGCCCCGCGCTCCAATCTCCACCCGCTCCGCTCATCCCACCCGCATGATTCGGGCTTTTTTGAACTTATTCGGGCTTCGATTCGACCGATGCTTTCACCACCCTCCTAATCTACTTGAGAAGTTACAATGCTGGTGTACCTCGAGTTTCGCAAAAGTTCTGGGCCAACCTCCGGTCACTCCGGCCGCCAACACCTTAGCTAAAATCATCTAGATTGCTTTGCAACCTGTTCTCCAACTGCCTCTTGCGAACCACCTGAAAGGAACACCATCCTCCTCGCCCTATCAAAAAGCCGGGTGGACCGGCTCGCCACTGTCCCACTTTCTCCTCATTTGCGCTTTAAACCCTCGGCTCTCAGCCTCCTTTCTCTCCACCCCTGCCTTGCCTTGATTTCGCACTTCTCATTTCGAAGCTCGCACTTCTCGCCGGTCCTTGCCGCAGAGGAAAAAAATCCAAATAAGGAGCGTTGCCAAAGCGTCTGATTTTTGTCATAAAGAGTTAAAGCCCTGAAAGTAACTGCCGGATTCTGAGCCCAGATTCCTTCTGAGCCGGGGTTTGTGCTTTTTAAAGGATAGAACATGTTGACAATTCGTGGCAGCAGTTCGCGGTTTTGTGACGGGGTATCCCGCCGCAACTTCCTGCGCATCGGCGCTTTAGGCCTGGGCGGGTTGAGCCTCGCCCAATTACTTCGAGCGGAGGCGGCTGCCAGGATCGGGCCTTCCCACAAGTCGGTCATCATGATTTTTCTCCCGGGTGGCCCGTCGCATCAGGATATCTTTGACCTGAAGGCAGACGCGCCAGCGGAGATTCGGGGCGAGTTCAAAACCATCCCGACCGCCGTTCCCGGCATTCGGATTTGCGAACACCTGCCGCAGCTCGCCACGCTCACCGACAGGACGACCATCATCCGGTCAATGGTGGGCGCACTGGACGACCACGACGCTTTTCAATGCCTGACCGGCCGGACCAGCCGGAATCAACCGCCGGGCGGCTGGCCTTGCCTCGGCTCGGTGCTGGCGAAGCTGGAGGGGCCGGTGAACCAGACAATTCCCCCGAACATTGGCCTCGCTCCCAAGATGGGGCACATGGAGTGGGCGCGCAGCGGCGACCCCGGCTTTCTTGGCCCGGCCTATGCCACATTCCAACCGAACAAAGGGGGCGGGAAAGAGGACATGGTGCTCAATGGCATCACTCTCGATCGCCTCGCGGACCGGCGCGCGTTGCTCTCCTCCCTCGATCGCTTCCGCCGGGAGGTCGATGCGAGCGGGATGATGGAAGGGCTCGACGCTTACAACCAGCAGGCCTTTGGCATTCTCACCTCGAGCAAACTGATGGAAGCGCTCGATCTGAAGAATGAAGATCCGAAGGTCGTGGCAGCCTACGGCAAGGGGGATGAGCGGAACCGTGACGATGGCGGACCCAAATTAATGGAGCAATTCCTGATCGCCCGCCGTCTGGTGGAAGCCGGAGCGCGCTGCGTCACGGTCGCTTTCAGCCGCTGGGACCATCACGGCGATAATTTCGGCGCGCTGCGCCAGGATCTTCCTCTGCTGGACCAGGGGGTGAGCGCTTTGATCCGCGACCTGCATGACCGCGGCCTCGACAAAGATGTCTCGGTGGTGATGTGGGGGGAATTCGGACGCACCCCGACCATTAACAAGGATGGCGGGCGCGACCACTGGCCGCGCGTGTCGTGCGCCATGCTCGCAGGCGGCGGCATGCGCCACGGCCAGGTCATCGGGGCCACGGACCGGCTCGGCGGTGAAGCCTCCGAACGACCGGTCGCCTTTTCCGAAGTTTTTGCCACGCTTTACCACACCCTCGGGATCGACGTGAACAAGGTCACCATCCCGGATTTGTCGGGACGCCCCCAGTTCCTGGTCGATAACGGCACGCAACCGATGAAAGAGTTAATTGGCTAACCGAATGATCAGAACCTGGCTCATCCTCTCCACTCTCATCCTGTGCGCCCGCGCGCCCCAGGCTGCCCTCATCATCGAAGTTCCGCCGACCTCCGCCAATCCGACTCCCGGCCTGGTGATTTCCGGCTCTGATGCCCGTCGGCAGATCCTCGTCACGGAGGTCAGCGATTCCGGCGAAAAGAGGGACGCCACCCACGGCGTCACCTACTCCACCGATCAACCAGGCATTATTCGGGTCGAGAACGGCATGGTCATTCCGCTGGCCAACGGCGCGACTCAGCTGAGCGCGCGCGCTGCGAATGGCGCGGAGGCGCGCATCCCGGTGAGCGTGGAGGATTTTAGCGCGACTCGGACGGTCGATTTCGCCAACCAGGTTGTTCCGGTTTTCACGAAAGCGGGCTGCAACGGCGGCGGCTGCCACGGCAAAGCCGCCGGCCAGAACGGCTTTCGCCTCTCCCTCCTGGGATTTGAGCCGCTGGAGGATTACGACCATCTCGTCAACGAAAGCCGCGGGCGCCGTCTCTTTCCGGCCTCGCCGGAGCGCAGCCTGCTGCTCCTGAAAGGAGCGGCTGAACTCCCGCACGGCGGTGGAAAGCGCCTCGATATCGATTCTGACGATTATCGCCTCCTGGTGCGCTGGATTGAACAGGGAATGCCTCCAGCGAATCCGAAGGCTCCAACGGTTGAAAGCATTTCGGTCTTCCCCAGCCTGCGCACGATGGCGCTCGGCGGCGCCCAGCAACTGGTCGTGCTCGCCAAGTATACGGATGGCCATATCGACGATGTCACGCGCGGCGCGCTCTTTGAATCGAACGACAAGGAGATGGCCAAAGTGGATGGCAACGGTTTCGTGCAACTGCTGAACCAGCCGGGAGACGTCACCGTCATGATTCGCTACCAGTCGAAAGTCGCAGTCTTCCGGGCCGTCATGCCTCTGGGCGCGCCGATCGCCCAGATGCCTCCGGCCCGCAATTTCGTCGACGACCTGGTTTTCAAGAAACTGCGCATCCTCGGCATGCCACCGTCCGAGATTTGCGACGACAACACGTTCCTCCGCCGGGTCTCGGTCGACGTCGCCGGCCGCCTGCCCACCGCCAAGGAACTTGAGGATTTCACCGCGGACAAATCCGCCGACAAACGCGACCGCGCCATCGACCGGCTGCTCGCCACCACCGACTACGCGGACTATTTCGCCAACAAATGGTCGGCCCTCCTCCGCAACAAACGCAAGGATGCCAAATACGCCAATGGCAACTTCGCGTTCTATGATTGGGTCCGCGACAGCCTCATGGAGAACAAACCTTTCAATTCGTTTGTGCGCGACTTGCTGACCGCCGCTGGAGACGTTTCTGAAAATCCCCCAGTCGCCTGGTACCGCCAGGTGCGCGAGACCACTGCCGAACTCGAAGACACGGCGCAACTCTTTCTCGGCATGCGCCTCCAGTGCGCTCAATGCCATCATCACCCCTACGAAAAGTGGAGCCAGCAGGATTACTACAGATTTGCCGCTTTCTTCTCCCGCGTGGGGCGCAAGCCCGGCCGCGAATCCGGCGAGGAAGTGATCTTTCATAAGCGCGGCAAGGCGGAAGCCACGAACAAGAAAACCAAACTCCAGGAACGGCCCGCCGGCCTGGGCGCTCCAGTCACTGAGCTTTCGCCCGACGACGATCCTCGCGCGGTCCTTGCGGATTGGATGACCTCGCCCAAAAACCCGTACTTCGCCAAAGCGTTGGTCAACCGTTATTGGAAGCACTTCCTTAACCGCGGGCTGGTCGAACCCGAAGACGACATGCGCGAAACCAATCCTCCGGCCAATCCGGAGTTGCTGGACGCTTTGGCCGATTCCTTCGTGAAGAGCGGTTTCGACCTCAAGGCGCTGGTCCGCGCCATCACCACCTCCAGCACCTATCAGCTGACCGCCCTGCCCAACGCCTACAACCGCGCCGACAAGCAGAACTTCTCGCACTATTATCCGAAACGCCTCACCGCGGAGGTTCTTTATGATTCCGTGGATTCCCTCACCTCCACCGCTTCGGACTTTGCGGGCCTGCCCGCTGGCACCCGGGCCGTCCAGCTGCCGGACAACAGCTACAACGCGAGCACTTACTTCTTCACCGTTTTCGGCCGGCCGGAATCCTCCAGCGCCTGCGAGTGCGAACGCTCCCAGGATGCCAGTCTGGCCCAGAGCCTCCATCTTCTGAACGCCAAGGGAATCCAGGAGAAACTGGCGAATGACAAGGGCCGCGCCGCCAGCCTGGCGGCGGACGCCACTCGCACCGATCAGGCCAAGGTGAACGACCTTTATCACCTCGCTTATGGGCGCGAAGCGTCGGCCGAAGAACTGGAGATCGCCCTCAAGCATTTGTCTGCCAAATCCGGTGATCCGAAAGCCAAACGCGCGGCTTATGAGGACATCCTCTGGGCGCTCCTGAACTCCAAAGAGTTTCTCTTCAATCATTAGCAGGCGTTTTCCGTATGTCTCCGTTACGCATCGCCTGTCTGTTGGTCTGGGCCGTGGCCGTCCGCGCGGAATTGCCGGTCGCCCGACTGCACTCGCTCTTCCCCCCGGGCGGACAGCAGGGCACATCTCTGCAGGTGACCGCCGAGGGCGCAGACTTGGATGATCCGTCGTCGCTCCGGTTCAATATCCCCGGCCTTTCCACGGTCGCCAACGCCACCAATGGTCCCGGCGTTTTCACCGTTTCAATCTCCAGCAACACGCCACCCGGCGTTTACGAGGCTCGCGTCGCCGGCCGTTTTGGCTTGAGCAATCCCCGCTTCTTCACGGTCGGGACTTGCGCGGAAGTGGCAGCCGCGGCGGATCATCACTCGGCGGAAAAAGCCATGCCCCTCGGGCTCGAAACCACGGTCAACGCCCTGGCCACAGCCGCCGCCGCTGATTTCTACAAGTTCGACGCCAAAACGCGCGAACCGATCGCTTTGATCTGCCAGGCAGATCCGTTCGATTCCCGCATGACTCCGGTGCTCCTGCTCTTCAACAGCCAGGGCGCTGAACTTCTCCGGAACCGGCACAGCGGCCGCCTCGATTTCACTCCCGAGCCGGGCCAGAGCTATCTCGTGAAAGTGCATGACCTGCAGTTTCGCGGTGGTAAACAGTTCCCCTATCGGCTCACCATCTCGACGCATGCTGCCATGGACGCGCCGCCTCGCCTGACCCGCCTGCCAGTGCACTTCGAATCCGGGCTCGAAAAGATCAGCGAACAGGAATCGAACGATCGCCTCGCTCAGCGAATTTCACCCCCGTGCGAAGTGCAGGGCCGGTTCTATCCGGAACGCGACGTGGATCGTTTTGAGTTCGAAGCGAAGAAGGGCGAAAGCTTTTGGATCGATGTCCGATCCGAACGGTTGGGGGAATCCACCGCCCCATTCGTCCTGGTCCAGAAGGTCACGCACAAAGAAAAGGGTGAGGAGAGCGTGAGCGATGTGGCCGAGCTTTACGGTTCCGACAGCAACCTTGGGGGCCAGTTTTTCAACACCGCCACCCGCGATCCCGTCGGCCGGCTCGAAGTGAAGGAGGATGGACTTTACCGGCTCCAGGTTCGCGATCTTTTTAACACGCATCCCGACGCGCGCCGCAGCTATCAATTGATCGTGCGCAGGGAAGATCCGGGCTTTGATCTGGTTGCTCTCGTCCTGCCCCATCCCGATTTCAACAAGGACAATCGCCAGGCCCAGATCTGGTCCACGTTCGTCCGGCGCGGGGAAACCACTCTGCTGAAAGTGCTCGCCCTGCGGCGCGATGGCTTCAACGGCGAAATCAATCTCCGCGTCGAAGGCCTGCCCGCCGGCCTCCAAGCCAGCGATTCTTCGATCGCCGAAGGTCAGAACGCTGGCTGGCTTTCCATCACGGCGGACGCCAAGGCTTCGGACTGGACCGGCCCCATCCGCATCGTCGGCAAGGGCAAATCGGGCACGAACACGGTCGAGCAGGCCGCCCGCTCGGCCTCGATCGTCTGGGATATTCCGGACTACAACAACGAGTCGGTTCGTTCCCGGCTGCAGCTCGATTCTACGCTGGCGGCCAGCACGGACACCGCGCCTTTCGCCATCGAGCTGAAACAGGCGAGCTGGCAGATCCCTCAATTGTCCACCCAGGCCATTCCGTTGCACCTGGCTCGCTCGGCGGAGTTCAAACAGGCGGTCAAGATTCGCGCCTACGTGGATCTGCAAAATGACCCGGTCAAAGAGTGGCAGGTCGACGCCGCCGCGGCCGACACGAACTTTGATCTCGATCTCAAACAGGCCAAATTGTCCACCGGCCCGCACCTGCTCTACTTCCTCTCCCAGACCGGCGGAAAAATCCGGCGCGTCCGCGCGGACGAAGTCCCGGCTTTGGAAGCCGCGGCCAAACAGGACGAAAGCCAGCGCAAGCGGATCGAGGAGAGGCTCCAATGGCGTGACGTCAGCGGGACGTTCAGCTCGCCCGTTGTAAAAATCTTCATCAACCCGGCCCCAACCGCCGCGAAATAAGAACGATGCCACTCCTGCTCCTGATTTTACTGATCCTCTCTGCCCTCCGGCCTTCGGCTGCGGCCGAGCCTTTGCCGATCGCCTCCCTCGCCCGCTCCAAGCCGGTTGATTTTGAAACGGAGATTCTCCCTTTCTTCAAGCAGAGCTGTCTCGCCTGCCACAACCAGACCAAGGCCAAGGCCGATCTGATTCTCGAAACGCCGCCAAGCATCCTTAAAGGTGGCGAGTCCGGACCCGGCGTCGTCCCGGGCAAGCCCGGCGAAAGCCTCATCCTTCAGGTCGCCGCGCATTTCCAGAAGCCGATCATGCCTCCGGCTGACAACAAAGCGAACGCCCCGAACCTCTCGTCCGAACAACTCGGCCTGCTAAAGCTCTGGATCGAACAAGGCGCTTCCGGTGAAATCCGCGGCGACAAATCCGTTGCCTGGAGGCCCCTCCCCGCCCGCGTCCGTCCCATCCTGTCGCTCGCCTTGACCGACGACTCCCAGCTCGCGGCGTGCAGCCGGGGCAATGAGCTCGTTCTCTATTCCCTCCCCACCCGCCGCGCCATTGGCCCGCTGGCCGATCCGGAATTGCGAAAATCCGCTTCAACCAACGCGCCCGCGCACCTCGACCTGATCGAGTCTCTTGATTTCAGTCCGGACGGAGAGCTGCTCGCCTCAGGCAGTTATCGCGAAGTAAAGCTGTGGCGGCGCGAGCACAATATCCCAGCTGCCCTCGATTTGCCGGATGCCGTCAGCCGCATCCTCAAATCGGCCGCTCTCGCCTGCCTGTCGCCGAATTCCTCCCGCCTGGCCACCCTATCCCCGGATAACCTCCTCCAAATTTGGGATGTCGCTCACAGCAAGGTCGAGCAAGAGCGCCCGCTCGACATCGCTCCGCGCGCCCTCGCCTGGTTTTCCGACGGGACTAAACTGCTGACCGCCGCCGGCACGAACGTTCTGATCTGGAGTCCCGATATCGCCACCAATCAACCGATCGCGACAGCGCAGCCCATTTCCTTCTTCGCCGGGGCTGGTCATCGGCTCGTTACAGTAACCCCAACCAAAGCGCAGAGTTGGAATTTAACCAACGAGGAAACGCGGGTCCTCACCAATTTCAATCCTGGCTCCGTCACCGCTCTCGCTCTCTCCCCGGACGGTGGCAAACTGGCGGTGGCGAGCGCGGACCAACCCGTGAAATGGTTCAACCTCGAAACGTCGGGCCAAACCGAACTCAAATCCGATTACCGATCTGCGTACCGCCAGGCTCAGTTGCAACGCGCGATCGCTCGGTCCAGCAGCCACTACGCCTACCGCAAGAGCATGCTTGAGAACGCGGAGAAGGAACGGACCGCGCAAGTCGAACGGGTCCGAAAGGCGAGCGACCAGGCAGGCGCGGCACAGAAGGCTCTGGCCGATCAGCAAGCGCAGCTGGCCAGCGCCCGAACCGAGGAAAGCGGAGTGCAAAAGGACCTGAGCGGCCTCCAAGCCCGATTGAAAGAAGCTCAGGAAATATCGGAAAAAGCCCAGGCTGAGCTGGCGAAAAGCAAGGACGCAGCCAAGGCCGCCCCACAGGATGCCCTCGAGGCCAAGCTGACCGAACTGGCGGTGCGCGCGGCTTCCGCCGCCCTGGCCAGCAACAACCTCGCTCAGCTCAAACCTGAGCATGAGAAAAACGAGAAAGCCGTTCAGGAAAAAATCAAAGCCGCGCAAAAGAAAATCGCCGACACGGAGGCTCTCGTGAAGCGGGGCCAGATCACCAACGCCGCCTCGGAAAACGAGTTGCATTTTGCCATCGCCGCGGCCCAAGCCGCCGCTGACAATTTAACCCTCGCCCAAAGCCATCTGCAAACGGCTGAAGCCGATCGAAAGCAACTCGAGGCCCAGTTCGAAACGGCCAAAGCGTCTGCCACCAATTTCATCACTGTCCGGCAGCTCGCATTCTCCGCGGACGGAACTTTGCTTGCTGCCGCCAGCGAGAAGGGCATCGCTACTCTTTGGAACGCCGAATCGGGGGCGGTCCTGGACAACATCAATCTGGCCTGCAGCCCCGCTGGCCTCGCGTTCCGGCCGGACGGCGCGCTGCTGTCTTGGGCGCCGGAAAAGCTCAGTGCCTGGGAAACGCCCCCCGCCTGGAAACTGGAACGGGCAATCACGTCAGCCAACGGCCAGCCTGCCTTCTCGGACCGCGTGAACGCTGTTCGCTTCTCGCCGGACGGCCAATCTCTGGCCACCGGCAGCGGCGAACCGAGCCGCAGCGGCGAAATCCGGATTTGGCGCGTGCGCGATGGCCAACTCCAGCAGGACCTGAAAAATATCCACAGCGATTCCGTATTCGCCCTCGCCTACTCCCCGGATGGCCGCCATCTCGCCTCGGGCGGCGCCGACCGTTTCGCCAAAATCACCGATCTCGCCACCGGCAAGGTTCTCCGCACGCTCGAAGGCCACACGCACCACGTCCTCGCCGTCAGCTGGAAGGCGGATGGCCATACCCTCATCACCGGTTCGGCCGATAATCTCGTGAAAGTCTGGGACGCGTTCTCGGGAGAAAAGAAGAAAGGGCCGGAAGCATTTGGCAAGGAGGTCACCGCGGTCCATTACATCGGAGAAAGCGATCAACTCGTGGCCAGCTCCGGTGACGCCAGCCTGCGCATTTTCAAAGACAACGGCGAAAAGGTCCGCACTCTCGAAGGCATATCCGATTTCATTCAGGGGAGCCTCGCCTCCGCGGACGGCACGCTCATTCTCGCGGGCGGGCAGGAAGGCGTTCTCAGAGTTTGGAAGATCGACACCACCAAGCCAGTCGCTCAGTTCACTCCCTAAACTTGCGCTGCCCGGGATCGAACAGACGGCTCTGTTTGGTGTCCGATTTTCTACATGGGATTGGTTTTGACCGGGCCGGGAGCCCAGACCGTTTATTTGGCGGCCATCCTTTGCCAATGTTATCCGTGCCTCGGGGCCGACGCGCCGCCCCTTCACCTTTACGCCCTGCCCCAGCCTTCGTTACGCCCCATTCGAACAAACGCGCCCTCGCGAATTGGCCAGTCGACACTGGCAAACTCACCGACAGACTTTGCGATCCAGACGGAAGCGAAATCCACCTCGATAGAGCTCCTTTCTCAACGGCATGAGGCGATGAACGGCGCGCCCTTGCTGCGAGCCAGCCCTCCCCAAGAAAGATCCAGTCTGAAACGAACGTTGGATCAGATACTGCCGCCAGGCTCCGGCATTTTTGGAAGGAACCCCAACGTTCGGCGGGATCCCTGGGAAAGCTGGTAACGGACTATTTGTGCACCGTGCCGTGCGCCCGGAGCCAGAGCAGGTCGGCGTTCGTCGCCGCCACCGGCATGAACTCCCACTTCTTGGCCTGTTTTCCGACCTGCTGCGATCGGAGGACCTCCGCCGTTTTCCAACGATGAATCTCCGCATGGCCATCGGCAAAGGTGACGCCACCGGACCCGCCATGGTAGCTCGCCGGCACATTCGGGATCTGGTTGGACCCCATATCGATGGCGAACTCTCCGTCATCAATGCTGTCATCCCGTTCATCGGCAAAGACGATGGCGGAGCTCGGCCCAAAGCCGTTCCCGCCGATCTCGCTCAGTTTATGGAAGGAGAGATAGCCATCATTCCACGGCAGGCTGTTTAACCCCATCCAGACGCTCATCGAAATTGTGCGAATCAACGGATAGGTTTTCGCCCCTTCCTGCACGTAGATCTTGCTGGCGATGCATTTGTAGACGTCCTTCGAGTTGGAGTACGGCCCGAGCACTCCGTAGCGCGGATCGAGCAGCAGGACCGAATTGGTGTTGTCGGTATTGTTCGCCTGCCGCGGATCCAACCATCCACTGACCCAGTTCCCCTTGTTGGGAACGCGATTCGCCTCATCCTGCCAGTTGTTGGCCGCCGCGTAATCGTTGTTATCGTTCCCGTACATGTTCCAGGTCAACTGCATCTGCTTGAGGTTGCCCATGCAGTGGATCGCGGTGGCCTTGGCCTTGGCCTTCGCGAGCGCCGGCAAAAGCATTCCGGCAAGAATCGCAATGATCGCGATCACGACGAGCAACTCGATCAAAGTGAAGCCCGCCGCGTTCCGGCGGACAGATCGGGCCTTTAAAGCTGGATCGAACATAGATGAACTCCTTCAGTACATATTCAAACGTGGTGCTCGGCCAGGAGGGCAAGCTTCGTTTTGGAACGTACCTTCATTATCAATCCCAAACCTCCAACGCAAGGCCACCGATAAGAAATCTCGATCACCTGAGAAGTTCCGATTCTTCCCGCAAACTAAGAGCCCTCAAAAGCGCCCAACAACAACTCCCGGACAATCTCCGCAGAAGTGCTCTTCACTTCGTCGCGCCCGCCAATCGTTTCAAACGAATGATCCCGCAATACTCCAAACTGCCCGGCCTGCTCGATCCAGGGCCGCAGATCGTCCGTGGCGATCACCAAAGTCAGCGGCTGCCCAATCCGGGCGTCGCCCGCGTGCGCCGCGCAAAGGAAATCGAGCCACCACCGGGCGCTTCGCTGATCCACCCCCACCAGCGGATTATCGAGCAGCAAAACTTCCGGCTGGAGAGCGAGCGCCCGGGCCAGCGCAACGCGCTGATGCAGAGATCGCGGAACCTGCCGGGGGAAGCGGCCGGCCAGCGGAGAGATTCCGGCCAGATCCAGCACCGCCTTCACCCGTTCGTTGGAACTCTCCCGATTGGAAGTGCGATGGTACTCGAGCGGCAGCGCAATATTCTCCGCGATGGTGAGATGCGAAAAAAGGCGGCCGCTGCCAAAGACCATCGCCACCTTCAGGCGCGCGGCGACGAACTCCTCTTCCCTCATCTCGGTCACGCGTTTGCCAAACAGCCTGAGCTCGCCTCGCGTCGGCCGCTGCAAACCCGCCGCAGTCAACAGCAAATCGGTCTTCCCGGCGCCCGCGAAGGCGCCCACCGCCCAGAAGCTCCCTCGGCCTACCGCCCAATTCACATCGCGCACCAGCGGCGCGCCTCCGCTTGCGTCAGAACGCGGCACATCGGCCCCGATCAACTCGATGACTGATTCCTCCGCGCCCGGCATATCAGATAAGCAGGTAGACGATAATGAACAGCGCATCGAGCACGACGCACGCCACGACGCTCTCCACCACCGCATTGGTGGTCACATCACGCACTTCTTCAATGCTCAGGGGCCGCGCCAGTCCCTGGTAACAGGTGACAATGGCGATCACCAGGCCGAAGCTCACCGTCTTCAGCGCCAGCAACGCAAAATCCTCCCAGCGCAGCGAGTTCCCCAGCTGGCTGAAGTATTCCCCGGGCCGCAGAGGCACGTCCTGCACAAAGGCGAACAGGTAGCCGCTCAGGAGCGCCACGATGATCATGTAAACCGTCAGGGAAAAGATGGAGATGGCGAGCCCGAGCACTCGCGGCATGACCAGGTAATGAATCGGGTCGATGCCCAGCGCTTCGAGAGCCTCGACCTCACCGGTCGCGCGATTGGTGCTCAGCTCAATGACAATCGCCGTGCCTACTCGCGCCAGAACCAGCAAAGCGGTGACCAATGGCCCCAGTTCGCGCACGATCACCGTGACCATCACGATGCCCGCGTAGTTCTGCGCGCCAAGCCGGTTCAAGAGCGAAACGGTCTGGCCGATGACCACCAGGCCGAGCGCGCACGCCAAAAAACTAACCATCGGCAACAGACGCAAACCGGCCCGGCCGATTTGCGCAAAGATCATCGGATGAACAACCGGCGCCGCTTTCCAAAATTTGGTCACCGTCACGGCCAGCGTGATCAACGCGAAGGCGCCAAGCCCATGAACGGTGTGCACAATCCGCAGAATGATGCGGCCGATCCAGTTCAGATATCGCCGGGCCAGAGGCGATGGCATGCGCGGCGCTAAGTCGTCCGAAATGATGCCATGCTCCATAACCTCACCCCGCCGTAACGAAACCGGGTTCCCTCGATTCCGTGGCTCCACCGGACCGGCTCCGCTGGCGGACGTTCCGGAACTCCTCGAAAGCGCTGTAGACAACCGGGGTCACGATCAGGGTGAGAAACAGAGCCAGCGATTGGCCGCCGATCACCAGCACCGCGATCGAACGCCGTTCCTCGGCGCCCGGGCCGTTCCCCAGAGCGAGCGGCAGCATGCCGGCCACCAGCGTGAGCGTCGTCATCAGAATCGGACGCAAACGGTCCCGGTTCGCCTGCAGGATGGCCTGGTGAGTTTCCATCCCCGAGTTGGCGAGCTTGATCATGTGATCAATTTGCAGAATCGCATTCTTTTTCACCACGCCAAAAAGAACCAGCAGCCCGAGCGCGGAATAGAGGTTCAAAGTGGCGCCGGTCACCCAAAGCGACAGCAGGGCAAAAGGCACGCAGAGCGGGAGGGACAGGAGAATGGTGAACGGATGAATCACGCTTTCAAACTGCGAAGCCAGAATCATGTACATGAAGATAACGGACAGGGCGAACGCCCAAAGGAACTCGCGAAAGGTCTCCGCCAACTCCCTTCCCTTGCCGGCAATGCGGGTCGAATAGCCCAGCGGCATGTTCAGCTCCTGCACCAGCTTCTTGAGAGCCTCCAGGCGGTCCGCCAGCGCAAAACCGGGAGCGATGCCGCCCCGCAAGCTCACCTGGCGCTGCCGATCCAGACGGTCAATCCGTGAAGCGGTTGTGCCCGGCACTAATTTCACCAGGTTATCCACCCGCACCAAACCGCCATCGCGTTTCGGCACAAACAATCGGGCCACCTCGCCCGCCTCCTGCCGCTGATCCTCCTGCAAACGAATCTGCACATCGTAACTATCGTTCACCAGCGGGTCGTAAAACCGGGTCGCCCGATCCTCGCCTCCGACCAGCAACCGCAGAGCCGCCGCGATATCTTCCGTCTCCACCCCGAGAGCCGCGGCACGATCCCGGTCGATCTCCACCCGCAACTCCGGCTTGTCCAGCTTGAGGGTGACGTCGAGATCGATCAGGCCGATTTCCGGCCCCCGTTTGCGCAACTGGTCGGCGTAGGAGGCAAGCTTTTCCAGTTCCGGGCCGAGCAGGACAAAATCGATATCCCAGCCTCCACCGCCCAGGCTGAAGCCGCCCGTGTTGCTCACGCCGGTCCGAAGCGCCGGGTATTCCCGCAAAAGCCCGCGGATCTGCTCCATCAGGTCCCTCTGATGGATCGTCTTGAAAATCGCCCAGGGCCGTCCCTGGCGCAGTTCGCGAAAAAAGCGCGTCAAAGTAAAAAGCCGCTCGTCGTGCGGAATCATTTGCACGAACAAATAACCGTTGTTCACCGCGCCGAGAAATCCCCCGCCGCCGGTGGCGAGCACCGAACGGACGCCCGGGAGGGAGCGCACTTCCTTCTCGATCGCCTGGGTGGCCTCGTTCATCGCGGTGAGCGCCGTTCCTTCGGGCGCCGTCAGGCGGACTTCAAACTCGCCCTCATCCACATTCCCCGGCGTGTACTCCTGGCGCACGATCCGATACAATGGAATCGAGGAGGCGATGATCAGCAAGGCGATGGCCACGGTCAGCCCCCGATGCCGCAAAGCGAAAAGGAGCGCGCTCATATACCGCCGCTCGAGGCGCAGGTAAAAACCGCCGCGCGAGTGAGCGGTCGCACCGCTGAACCCGCGGAAAAGCCGCGCGCTCATCATGGGCGTGAGGGTAAACGAAACCAGAAGGCTGACCAGAACCGCCACCGCCGCCGTGATGCCAAATTGGTAAAGGAAACGGCCGGAAATGCTGGACATGAACGACACCGGGACGAAGATCACCACCAGGCTCAACGTGGTCGCCATCACCGCCAGGCCGATCTCTCGCGTCGCTTCCCGCGCCGCTGCGAAAGGGTTCAGCTTTTTCTCCTCAATCCAGCGGAAAATATTCTCCAGAACAACGATCGCATCGTCGATCACCACGCCCACCATCAGCACCAACGCCAGCATGGTCACGCTGTTCAGCGTGAAATGCAGCGCTTTCATCACCGCAAAAGTGGAAATCACCGAGCAAGGAATCGCCACCGCCGCAATGACGGTGGCGCGCCAATTCCGCATGAACAACAACACCACGAGGCTTGCCAGAACGCTGCCGAGAATCAGGTGGACGGTGATCTCGTGCAAAGCGTTGTAAATGTAAGTCGATTGGTCCTGCAGCACCTGCAGCTTCAGGTCAGGAGGCAGTTGCTGAATGACGTTCTCCATCCGCTTCTTCACGCCCTCGATCACGGCCACGGTATTCTCGCCGGACTGGCGCCGGATGACGATGGTCACCGTTGGAACCCCGTTCAGCCGGGAAATCGAACGTTGTTCCTTGGTCGAATCTTCCGCCACTCCAATATCCCGAATGCGGACCGGCGAGCCGTTCACGGTCGCGACGACCAGGTCGTTGAACTGTTCGGGATCGCGCACCCGTCCAACCGTGCGCAAGGTTCGCTCCTGATTCCGCGAGGTCAGATTTCCGCCGGGAATGTTCGAATTCTGGCGGTTGAGCGCGTCGCGAACCTGGGTCACCGGGATGCCATAAGCCGCCAGCCGATCGGCGTTCACCCGAATGCAAATCGCCCGCTCGAGCCCGCCCCAAACGTCGACCTGGCCAACTCCAGGCGATCGCTCCAATTGCGGTTTGATCACCTTGCTTGCCAGTTCGGTCAACTCACGCAACCCGCGGTCGCCAGCCAAAGACAAGATCAGCACTGGCGACAGATCGTTGTCGAATTTCGTAATTACCGGCGGATCGGCCTCGCGGGGCAAGTTGCGCGCCACCGACGCCACCCGGTCCCGGACATCCTGGGCCGCTTCGTCAATGTCGCGATCCAGGTTGAACGTGACCATGGTAAACGAATTGCCGACCCCCGAAATGGAACGCAATTCCCGAATGCCCTGCACGGTGTTGACCGTCTCCTCGATCATCTGGGAGACCTCGGTCTCCACCTCGGTGGGAGAAGCTCCGGCCAGCCGCGTGGAAATCCGCACCGTGGGCAGGTCGATCGACGGAAAACGATCCACGCCCAGCTTGGCGTAGGCAGCCGCTCCGACCACAACCATGGCGAGGATCAGCATGGAGGCGAATACGGGCCGGCGGATGCAGATTTCTGCCAGTTTCTGCATCAGGTATCGCTCGCCCGAACCTCGACCGGCTGTCCCGCTCTTAATCCTCCCGGCTCAATCACCACCAGGTCGCCGTCGTTCACGCCGCGGTCTACCTCCACCTGCTCACCCCGGCGCCGCCGAAGCGAAACTTCCTTCTCCACCAATTTGCCCTTCTCAACGACGAAAATCTTCTGAATCCCGGCGAAGGTCACGATCGCATTCTTGGGCACAAACACCCCGGTCGCCCGTTCGTTAACGACAATGTCCGCCTTCGCAAAGGAGCCGGGCCGCAGAATTCCGCTCGGGTTCGGCAAATCCGCCTCAGCCACCAGCATCCGGTTGCCCGCGGAGATCACTGGACTGAGCCGGGTGACACGCCCTTCCAGCCTCTGTTCGAGACCTTCGACCCGAACGTAGACTTTGTCTTCCAGCCGAATGCGCGGAGCGTCCTTTTCCGAGATTTCGAGGCGAACGCGAATAGGATCAATGCGAACCACCGAAATAATGGGCGTGGCGAGATTGAGAAACTCCCCGGCGCTGGTTTGCCGCTGCTCGACGACGCCATCGAAAGGGGCCCGAACCTCCGTGTCCTTCAACTCCTGCTCCGCCAGGTCATATTCAGCCTTGCGCTGACGAAGCGTGGCGATCCGGTTCTTGGCCTCGTGCATCGCCTCTTCATAGCGGTTGACCGCCACCTGATATTGGGCTTCCGCGGCTTCGACATCGGCATCAGGCACAATCCCCATCTCCCGGAGTTTCATCAGGCGCTCCCGGCTCTTGGTCGCCTCGCCAAGGACGGCTTTCGCCTCTTTCGCGAGGCTGGTCTTTTCTGGTTCGGCTTTATCCTCTTCTCCGTTCAGCGCCAAGCCCAGCCGGGCGCGCGCCTGCCAAAGAGCGGCCTCAGCCTGCTGCCGGCGCAATTCGAAATCGCGCTTCTGCATCTGCACCAAAAGATCGCCCTGGCGCACCGGCGTCCCGAGGTCGACCAGCATTGATTCCACGCGGCCCATCACTTTGGCGCTCAGAACCGCCCGGTCCTGCGGCGCCAGCGCGCCGGTGCCATAGACCGTCTCCTCGACATTCAACTGACGAGCCGGGACCACCTGCACTCGTTTTGGCAATAGCCGCGCCTCCGTGGTGCCAGCCCCTTTTTGGCCGCATCCGGCCAAGAGGGTTGCGCACAAGGCGGTCAACGCCAGTTTATTTCCACACCGTTTCACTGGAAAGATAAGCTCGTAGTTTATCGGGTCTGCTTTCATGAGACGAAATCTTTTCATCAGAAACTCAAAGTTTTTTCTCCATTCGCTCTTGGAAAACCGTCGGCCTGAATGGTATAGAAAGGCCGATTATTGCCTTCACTCCGGATTGCTCATGTCCTTTTCTCTGTTGTGCGCCCTTGGAACGCGTTTTACGCGCGTCCTCCTCGTCAGCCTGACCATCGGTGTCTTGCTAAAATCTACTGCCGCTGACCGGGACGAAACGCCATTCCCAACCGTGGCCTCGAAGAAGGGACTACAGGTCCAGATGGTGGACGACGCGCTGGCCTTGGGCATCAAGCACGCCGCGCTCAACGTCAATCTCGGACAACTGCTGGACCTCACAGCGAACACCAATGATCTCTCCGAGGTTTTCCAAGGCCGGACCTATCAATTCAACCGGGCCTTCGTTGAAAACCTCGATCAGCAGATTCAGCCGCTATCCAGCCATGGCGTCATTGTCAGCCTGATCCTTCTCTACTATCGCAGCGGAAGCCCCGCCCTCGATCAGCTCCTGCTCCACCCGAAGTACGATCCCTCCGCCCCCAATCACTTGTCTGCCTTCAACACCTCAAATCCCGCCAGCGCAAACGCGCTGAACGCCTGCATCGAGTTTCTGGCTCAACGGTACAGCGCGCGCGGCGAGCCTCACGGACGCGTCTGGAATTACATTGTCGGGAACGAAGTCAATTCCCACTGGTTCTGGGCCAACATGGGAAGAGTCTCGATGGAAGAATTCGCCGATGATTATCTGCGGGCGGTGCGGCTTTGCCACGACGCTGTCCGCCGTTGGTCCGCTCACGCCCGCGTTTACCTCTCCCTCGAACATCACTGGACGATTCACTATCCCGGAGGCGACGAACGACAAGCCTTCCCGGCCCGTCCGTTCGTCGATTACTTCGCCAAACGCGCCCGGGAAACAGGTGATTTCGAATGGCACATCGCCTTCCATCCCTATCCGGAAAACCTCTTTGATTGCCGCACCTGGAACGATAAAACCGCTCAGGATGGTCCGGACAGCCCACGGATTACGTTCAAGAACATCCAGGTGTTGCCTCGGTATCTACAGCGCTCGGAATTGCTTTTTCAGGGCCGGCCTCGCCGGGTGATTCTGTCCGAACAAGGCTTCCACTCGCCCGCCGGTCCCGAAGGAGAAACGCTCCAGGCAGCCGCTTTTTGCTACGCCTACGCCAAAATCGCGCCACTCGACGGCATCGACTCCTTCATTCTTCATCGCCACGTGGATCACGGGCAGGAAGGCGGCCTGAACCTCGGCCTCTGGACGCGCAACAAGGCTTCGGCCAATCCGGCCGAACCCCTCGCCCCCAAAAAAATCTACCGCGTTTTCCAGATGGCGGATGGCCCCGATCGTGATGCCGCCTTCGCTTTCGCTCTCCCCATCATCGGCCTTCAGCGGTGGGATCAGCTGACTGCTGGCGACCCATAGTCCTGCCCGTGGCCATTCGGCTAAATCGAAATCTGAGCAGATTCGCGGACTGGACGGTCTGAAAGGATATGAATATGCCCAAACCGGACGGCGTCCATCTGGCAGATCGGAACTCGCATTCCGCGCCCGAAAACAGGGCGGGTTTGCCGCTTGCGCCGACTTTCGTGTCGCCTAGAGTGTGCCGCATGATTTATCGCTGTCTATTGGCCTTGCTCTGCCTTTTTTCGGCAGGCAACGCCCTCGCCCAAATGCGGGTGGAACTCGAGTTCGACCAGGAAACTTATCTCCCGCGCGAACCGCTCTACGCCACCGTGCTGATCTACAATAACAGCGGCCGCACCCTCGAACTCGGGGACGACAACACCTGGCTTTCCTTCACCGTGGAGAATGTCGATGGCAGCATCGTCAAGCAGAAGAAGCCGGCTGATGTCAAAGGCAAGTTCACTCTGCCCTCTTCTAAATACGCGCGGAAGCTGGTCAATCTGGCCGAAGCTTACGATCTTTCCAAGTTCGGCCGCTACGTCGTCCGCGCAGTAGTGGACATGCCTGAGTGGCAAGCGAACTACGCCAGCAAACCAATTCCCGTTGGCATCGCCACTGGAGTCAAGCTGTGGGAAACGACTTTCGGCCTGCCGACCGAAGAACAGGCCGGTCGGCGCCCGGAAATGCGCAAGTATCAACTGCTTTCAGCCAATCATCTCAAACAGCTCAGCCTCTACGTGCGCGTCACCGGCGAGTCGGAAGCTGAAACCTTCACCCTTTTCCCCCTTGGCCCCCTGCATGGGTTCAGTCAGCCGGAACCGCAGGTCGACCGCTGGAGCAACCTTCATGTGCTCTACCAGGATAACGCCCGCACTTTCCGCTACAATATGATCACGCCGGACGGCATGCTGCTCACGCGGGAAATCTGGGAAATTGCCAACGACTCCCGGCCAGCCCTCAAAATTAATTCCGAAGGAAGAATTATTGTTTCCGGCGGCATTCGCCGAATCACGATTAACGATCTGCCGCCGCCGGATCTTTCCACCGACACTTCCGATCCCGCGCCAGCCCCGGCGCCGCCGGTCGAAAAAAAGCCTGATGCGAAGCCGACTAAGAAATGATGCCTGGCGGCCCGCCGCCATCTCTTGCCTGCTTCTTCTCGCGTCGATCTTCGGCAGCTCCGCCGCCGGCATTATCCTGCAACTGAAAAACGGCGATCGCCTGACCGGACGGATTGTCTCCGAATCGACGAATTCCATCACGCTGGCCACTCCGTTTTTGGGAAACGTCCAAGTGCCGCTGGCGGAAATCAGCAAACGCGAGCCGCTCCCCGAGTTGGAAATCAAAACCAACACCCCCCCGGCCGTGAGCACTGCCGGCACCAATGCCCCGCCCGCGACGATCGGCACGAACACTGCCGTCGCCGCGGCCACGAACCCGGCGCTCAAGCCGTCGATGACCCAGCCGCCTCTGAAGGCGGCGAATCCGGAAGCCACTTCGATCGCCTCCACGCCGAAACTTTGGAAGCATGACATCAGGTTCGGGTTGAACACGCGCTACGCAACAATGGATTCCCAGGAGATCCTCATCCTGGCCAAATCCACTTACGGCAAACCGCCGTTCCGGCATATCTTCGACGCCAATCTCAAGTATGGCACGATCGAAGGAGTCGTTTCCGCCAACAGCGTGACTGGATCGGAAAAGACGGAATATCAACTGACCCGAAAAACCTACCTTTTCAATCTCGTGGGGGGCGGGTTCGACCAGATCCGACATATTGATGCCCAAGGCGAAATTGGCCCCGGGTTTGGCATGGAACTCCTGAAGCGGACGAACTTCGTCTGGAAGGGCGAAGCCGGATTTAACTTTCAACAGCAATATCGATCAGACGACACGCAACAGACATCTTACTCGATTCGGATCGCGGAAATCTTCGCCTGGAGAGTTTGGGAGAAGCTGACAGCTGACGTAAAATTAGAATTCTATCCGAATCTCGGAGATCTCGGCCAATACCGGTTCAGGTTTGAAAACAACTTTCGATATCCCGTTTCGGAACACCTGTCGCTGAACCTCGACCTGATCGACCTTTACGATTCGCAACCGGCCCACGATGTGACTCCGAACGATCTCCAGATCCGGTCGACGATCGGGGTCACGTTCTAGCCCGCGGCCTCCTTAACTGGCGAACGTGAAGTTGTTCGCGTGTTGAAGTTGAAGAATTCTCGATGCTGCAATTTCGCAGTTCTGCACTACGAAATCATGATGGCCGCTGCCGTTCCATGGCGATTGGATCAGCAAGGAGGTGCAGCCTGCGTTTTGCGCGGCTTTCGCGTCCTGCCACTTGTCGCTCATGACAAATGAGTGGTCCAGGAGGATCTGCCACTTGAAAGCGGCTTCGCGGAACAGTCCTGGTTTCGGTTTGCGGCAGGGGCAGCGATCCGCGTCGTCGTGCGGGCACATCAGAATGTCATCCAGCGGAAAGGCTTTCATCAGAAGGGCATGCATTAGGTCAATTTCCCGGCGGCTGATATACCCGCGGGAGATGCCCGGCTGGTTGGTCGTCGCCACGAGGACGAATCCCGCCGCCTTCAACTGCCTCAGCGGTTCAATCGCATCCCGGTTGATCACCAAGTCCGACACGCTCCGCGGCGCGATTTGATATTGGCCCTCGACCTTGGGCAGGTTCAATACGCCATCCCTCTCGATAAAAACCGCTCGTCTCATATGCTTGCCCCCTGATCAGCAACAAGTCTGCCAAGCCTAAAAAGGACGGAATTGTTTCCTTGCGAGCTGAATAAGAACGCCAAATAACAAACGCAGCGGCAATTCCTGCCGATCACCACTTGACCACTCCCTGGTAGCTGAATAATCGGGCCTCGACGCAACCTGGTCCGTTTTGAGATTTTTCAGGATCACGACCGCACCACAGAAGAAGCCCTCGTCCGCCCAGCCACTGGATCGCGCGGACCAGGGGCGAACCGGCTGGGTGCAGGCCACACTTCAAGGGTGGTGACACCAAACCCGTCCAGTCCTTTTCCTATCCTCCGAGCGTCTTCAACAAGAATCTTCCTCGTGGGTTGACGAACGGCCGATCTTTCTCATAGCCTCCGATAGTCATAACCGCCCTTCGGTGCCCGCAAAGTTGGGTTTGCAGCAAAGAAATCCAGCCACTCTTTATTTTCAAACGCCCGAAAGAACAGGCGAGTTCACGGCGTCCGAGAAGCCCCTAGACGACGCCGCGCTGGCGCGCCGCTTCGTACAGGAAAATCGCCCCAGCCGTGCCGACATTCAGTGAATCGACTTCGTTCTGCATCGGAATGGCCACGATATCGTCGCAGGCCGCCAGGACCTGTGGCGAAAGCCCATTGCCCTCGCTCCCCAGTAGAATCACGGCGTTGCCCGAAAAATCGGCCTGCGACAGCCGCCGCTGGTCGGTATGCGGATGCGCGGCGACGACCTGAAAGCCGCGTTGCTTCAAAATTCCGAGTGTCTCGACCAAATCCGGAGCTTCGTAGGCATCCACTTTAAAAATCGTCCCCATGGAGCCGCGCACCGCCCGGCGCAGATACGGGCTGCAACAGGTCTCTCCCGTAATGATGGCCTGCGCGCCAAAAGCCGCGCAGTTCCGCACCAGACCGCCGAGATTCTGCGCATTGGACACCGCCTCCACCGCGACGAACAAGGCCGGCGCCGGCGCGCGGGCGACAATTTCATCGAGACTCAAGCGGTGAGGCACCCGCCCGACGCCCAGCACCCCCTGATACATGGTGAAGCCGGTCAGATCTTCCAGCGCTTTCTTTTCCGCGGTGAAGGCGCGGATCAACGGCTCCGGCCGTTTCGCGAGCAAATCCCTATATGTCTCCAGCCAGGCTGGCGGAAGCACCAACGACACAACTTCCATCTGGCTCTCGAGCAGCCGGCGCACCACTTTCTCGCCCTCCGCGACAAAGATCCCCTCTTTGCGGTGCTCGTATTGCCACTGCATCGTGCGATACGGGGCCAGCTCAGGCCGGTCGAAGTTTTCGATCGGGATGACCTCAATCATGGAGCTAATTCACGGGAACTCCAACGCTCTCCGGCCCGCAATACCCGAAAAGGAACATTCAGCTCCCGCGCGGGCGCCACAAATTCCGCCGGACTGGCGGTGTTAAACTCAAACATTTCGTAGTGGCAGGGAATGACGCAGCGCGCCCGGATATCCCGGCCCAACTCCGCGGCCTCCCGTCCGTTCAGATTGCCCGCCACGCGCCTTTCCGGTTTGGTCCCGTTGATCGGCAAGAGCGCCACATCCACCGGAAACTGTTGCAGGATCGCAGCCATCTCCGGATAGCGCACCGTGTCACCGCTGTGGTAAACAGTCCAGCCACCGAACTGGACTACATACCCGAGAAACTTGCAGCGCCCCTCGGCGTCGCGCTCCACTGTCTCGTGAGCCGCCGGGACTCCGTGCAGGTCGAATCCCTTCACCACGCGATGCCGCCCCGCATCCAACCCCAAAGGCAGCTCGATCACGGTGTTGAGGCGATCCGCGACAAAAGCCCGGTTGGCCTCCGGAATCACGATTTCCAACTCCGGATTCGCTCGCATCAACGGAACGAGCGTCTCCGCGTCCAGGTGATCGGTGTGATTATGAGTCGAGGTGACCACGTCAATAAAGTTCAAGCGCTCCGGAGCGATCACCCGCTCGGTCATGCGAACATGCGGCTTGTCTGTGGCCGCGTATTTCCGGGTGAGCGAATCCGAGAGATAGGGATCGAAAAGCAAATGCCGGTCGTTCCATTGCAGGAGAAAGCCGCTTTGCCCCAGCCACCAAAGGTGAAACATGTCTCGCTCCCGCTGGGCTTCCTGCACGTCCGCCAGAAAGGCGTCATCCTGGAGCACCGGTCGGATCACGATTTTGCTCCCGCTTCCGCGCGCACGCGGCGGACGCCTTCGACCATGTTCCGCAGCTTCTGCCGGGCCGCCCAGCGCGCCGTCTGGCTCAAGCCGCAATCGGGCGCAAACGAGAGGCGGTCCGCGGGAGCGTGGCGCAGGCAAAGCCGCACCCGATCCGCCACATCTTCCGGCGTCTCCACATAATAGCTCTTCACGTCGATGATTCCCACAGCCACGTCGCGGGATTTCGCGATTTGAGCGATCAGGTCGATCTCGGCAAACTCGCGGCTGGCCATTTCCAGATGGATTTCGTCCACATGCATCTGCAGGAACGCGGGGAACATCGGCGCGTAATGACGAGGGCCAATCGCCCGGGCTTTGTAGTTCCCGAAGCAAAGGTGGGTCGAAAGATGGCAACGACCGGCCACTCCTTCCACGGTCCGGTTGAAAATGTCCACAAATCGCCGCGGATCTTCCCGGTGCGCATAGCAGCTCATCGACGGCTCGTCGACGGTGATCTCCCTGCATCCGGCGGCTCCCAAAGCCTCCAGTTCGGCGCGCACCAGCGGCAGCAGCGCGTCTGTCAACGCGTAACGATCCGGATACTGCTTGTTCGGGATCAACCGCCCGCTGAGCGTGTACGGGCCGGGCACGCTGGCCTTCAGAGTCACCCCTTTCGGCGCGATCCGTTGCAGGCGCCGAAAATCATCCACCGCCCCAAGGCCCCGCGGAGCGGTGATGGCGCCGGTGACCTGATGCTTGCCGCGCTGATCATGCGCCGGCGGACCGAACCGCCGGGGCGAGGCGGACTCCAACTCGATCCCTTCCAAAAAGCCGTAGAACGAAAGGTTGAAATCCAGACGGGTTTGCTCGCCGTCCGTGATCACGTCCAGGCCGGCTCCGATCTGATCCTGGACCGCGACCGCCACGGCGTCATCAATCATCTCGGCGCGGTCTGCGGAGCCGAACTGATCCAGATGGGAAACACAAAACTCCAGCCAGCCGGGAAACGGATAGCTGCCGATGACCGTGGTCCGAAGAGGTTGTTCTTTCATAGTCCGATTTTCTCGTAAAGCTTCGCCACGCGCCGCGCGTGCTCGTCATACGCGCTCTCAAAGAGCGCCGTGGCTCGTTCCTTCCCCACCACTGCCGAGGCGGTCAGCACTTTGGGCGGCGCTCCGGCTTTGACCAATCGCGCTGCCACCTCCGCCTTGATCGAATTCACCAGCAAGCAACCGCCGATGGTCGATCCCGGGGCCACCGGAGTGTCCAATCCTTCCACCCGCACCATCGCGTCCCCCACCGGCGCCCCGGTGTCCAGGACCAGGTCGGCGAAATCCTGCAGTTTCTTTCCTTCAGGGTGCTGACTGCGGCTGGCTTCGGAATGCTGGCGGCTGATGATCGCCACCACTTTCACTCCGGCCTTGCGAAATCCCTCCGCCATCTCGATCGGCACGAGGTTGCAACCGCTCGAGGAGGCGACCAACGCCGAATCCAGGGGTGAAAGTTCATAATTGCGCAGGATCCGCGCGGCCAGACCTGCGACATTTTCCAGGAACATGGCCTGCCGCTGGCCGTTCGCTCCCACCACCAGATTATGGAACGTCAACGACAGCTCCACGATCGGGTTGAACCCGGGAAACGATCCGTAGCGCGGCCACATTTCTTCCACCAGGATCCGGCTGTGGCCGCTCCCGAAAAGGTGAACCATGCGCCCCGCGAGAATCGTCTCCGCAAACCAGGCCGCCGCCTGTTCGATCTGCGGGCGCTGGCTTTCAACGCAATCGATCAACTCCCTCGACTTCTTTAAATACTCCGCCGCCGGACTCATTGAGAGTTGAGTTAAAAGGAAATCGCGGCCGGAGCAAGAATTTGTCTCCGGACCTGGCGCAGCGCCTCACGTCATATTGCCACACTGGCCCGGGCTTCGCTCCGGCTCACTCGCCTGCCGGCCGGGGCCGAACGGGCAGTCGGACGATAAAAACGGTGCGGCCCGGCCTGGACTCAAACTCGATCTCTCCCCCGTGCCGATCCGCGACGATGCGATGGCTGATCACCAGTCCCAGGCCCGTGCCGGACCCGACACCCTTCGTGGTGAAGAACGGCTCGAAAATGCGGTTTTGAATATCGGCCGGAATGCCGCCGCCGTTATCCATGATTTCCACGACGGCATGGCTTTGCTCGAACCGCGTGCGAATGGAGATCACCCCGGCGTCCTTCGCCGCATAAATCGCATTATCAATCAGGTTGGTCCAAACCTGGTTCAACTCGCTCCCGTACGCCTGGATGCGGGGCAAATTCGGCGCAAACTCCGTCTCCACCCGCGTTCCCTTCAGTTTGTGCTTGAGCATCATCAGTGTGCTGTTGAGTCCCTCGTGAACGTCGACATCCTGGAGCGGACCGCGGTCCATGTAGGTGTAGGATTTCATGGACTTCACCAAATCGCTCACCCGGCCGGTGCTCTCCTCCATTTCCTGCAGCAGCGACCGCAGCGTGAACTGTGACTCGAGCCAAAGCAGCGCGTCCGGCCAGGTCTCCTGCGGCAGGCGCCCAGTCAATTGTTCGAGTTCATCCAGGCCCACCCCCGCGCCCACAAAGGTCGGGGCAAATTTCCATGGTTCCGGCACTTGATGAGACTCCAGCCAGGCGCTAACCGCTTCTTCGCGGTCGCTGCGCTCAACGAAGGAAAGGCCCGAGGTCGGATCAGGGCGTTCCGCGGAGGCACCTTCGAAATTCAGCAGGTCCCGCCAATGCTCCGGCTGGAATTGTCGGCTCAGGCTGCAGGTGAAGTGCTGCACCTGCTCCACAGTCTCGCGAAGGTGAGCCGAGGCTCGCCGCGCCGCCGCAGCCGGGTTGTTCAGTTCATGGGCCAGCCCGGCGGCCATGGTCCCGAGCGAAATCAGCTTCTCCCGTTGATGCGAATAACCTTCCATGTTCCGCAAACGCGTGGCCGCCGCCCGCAAAACCTCGCGCGCCACGGAATGGCACTGGCTCAACATCCGCCAAAAACCATCCACACCCAGTTGGAAAAGCCGCGCCCGGGTGGAAACCCGCGCCGTCGAAATCCAAGGCATATCCAGCAGGATAAAAATCTCCCCGACAAATCCGCCCGGGCGGTTCACCCCCATCAGGACCTCCTGGTTATCGTAAGTGCGGAAAATGGAAATCTCCCCTTCAATGTTTACGTAAAAATAAGATCCGGGGGCGCCCGCTGTGGCAAGGATATCCCCTTCTTGATATTCCCGAATTTCCCCGTCAGCCAGAGCTTCCGCCTCTTGATCGGTCAAACCGGCAAAGAGCGGAACGCTCCGAACGATCTTCAACGATTCAGCATCCATACCATCAAACTTCGGCCAGGTACTCGTGGATCAATTTTACAGCCATGGCTCCCTCCCCGACTCCGGACGTGACCCCTTTGCTCGATCGATGCCGCACGTCCCCAGCGACAAAGATGCCAGGAACGCTTGATTCTAGGAAAAACGGCTCACGCTCCAGACTCCAGCCTCGCGGCTTCCGGCCTTCGCGGGCCAGATGCTGCCCCGTCACGACGTAACCTTGCGCGTCACGCTCGACCGCGGCGGGGAGCCAGTCCGTATAGGGCATCGCACCTGCATAGATGAGCAAGGCGCTCGCGGGAATCTTTTCCTCGGTCCCGGTCTGCGAATTCCGAACGGTGATCGTCTCGCAACGCTCCTGCCCTTCCACCGCCACGACCGAGGAGTTCAGACGCACCGAAATGTTTGGCGTCTGCTTGATGCGGTCTTCGAGATACTGGGACATCCCCGAGGAAAGCGAGCTGCTCCGCACCAGCATCGTGACGGAGCGCGCGTGTCCGGAGAAGAAGACGGCCGCCTGCCCCGCCGAATTCGCTCCGCCGACGATGTAGAGATCCGCATCGTCATGGCTCATTGCCTCGGTCATTTGCGCGTAATAATGCACGCCGGCGCCGTTCAGCCTTTCAATGCCCGGCACATCGAGCTTCCGATAGGCAATGCCCGTGGCGACCAAAACGGCGCGCGCGGTCACTTCAGAGCCATCGGCCAGTTTCACTACTTTCGAGGGGCCCTCCATGCGCATTCCCATCACCTCTTGCGGCGCCAGGATCTCCGCTCCGAACCGCCGGGCCTGAGCCACGGCTCGCCGAGCCAGATCTCCGCCGCTCAAACCCGAGGGAAAGCCCAGATAATTCTCGATGCGAGAGCTCAGCCCCGCCTGCCCGCCAGCCGCCGACCGCTCGATCAGCAGTGTCTTCAACCCATCAGCCGCCCCGTAGACCGACGCCGCCAGGCCCGCGGGCCCGCCGCCCACCACAACCAGGTCGTAAAGAGGCGATTCCGGCTTCACCTTCAGGCTGAGGCTCCGCGCAATTTCGTGCGTGGAGGGCTTCACCAGCCGCCGGCCGCCGGGCAGCAGCACCAAGGGCAGACAGGCCGCGTCGACCGCGTTCGCCGCCAGGAGTTCCTGCGCCTCCTGATTCCGCTCCAAGTCCAGCCACTGGTACGGCACGAAATGCCTGCCCAGAAAATCCCGGACTTCATTAGAGAGCGGCGACCAGCGATGCCCGACCACTCGCACGCCGTCAAACGCCGGCCGGTACTCCTCCTGCCAATCGTCGAGCAAATCGTCCAAGACCCCATAGAGCCGTTCCTCGGGCGGATCCCATGGCTTCAGGAAGTAGTAATCCACCTGCACGGCGTTGATCGCCTTGATGGCGGCATCCGTGTCGGCATACGCCGTCAGCAACGCCCGCTTGGCATCGGGATAAACCCGGAGGGCCTGCTCGAGAAACTGGACCCCGCTCAGATCGGGCATGCGCTGGTCCACCAGAAAAAGGGCCACCGGATCGTTGCGCAGTTTCAGTTCGGCCAGAGCGGCCAGGGCGGCCTGGGGAGAGTCAGCGGCCATCACGCGATACCGATTCGCGTACTGCCGACGCAAATCCCGTTCAATCGCCCGCAGCACCGCGGGATCGTCGTCAATCGTCCAGATGATCGGCTTAACCATGGTCAGGCTTCCTTCCGTTCACGAATCTGCCGGGCAATGTCGTCATAATTGTCTTCCCAATCGTAGAAAAAGCCGTTGATGAAATACGCGGGCGTTGACGAAACGCCGCTCCGCTCCCCGCTTTGAAGGTCCGCCTCAACCTTCGCGCGAAACACGTGGCTCGCCATATCCTCCTCAAATCTCACAAGATCGATTCTCAGCGCCCGCGCCGCATCCCGCAGCCCGCTCCACGCGAGCGTGTATTCCCTCCGTAAAAGCAAACCATGCATTTCCCAAAACCTTCCCTGGGCGCCCGCTGCCTCCGCCGCTTCCGCCGCCCGCATCGCAAACAGATGCTTGCTCGCCAGGGGAAAATGCCGAAAGACAAAACGGAAGTCCTCTGGAAAATCCTTTAACAACAAGTCCGCCTGCCAGAGGAAAGCGCTGGTGAAAGGGCACTCGTAGTCCCCGTACTGCACCAGCGTCAGCACAGCCGACGACGGACCCCGGCTATGGTCTGCATCCGATACCGGCGGCGTTAACTCCTGCGTTTCCAAATCCCTCCTCCGAGGCGCAAGATTACTTCCGCCGCCTCGGATATCCAGCAAGAACCAAGGCCAGGTGTTATCTGTGCGTGAACGCCACGCGCAGGCTTGACGCCAGCAGGGACTTCCGCAGAAATAATCCGGGCGCCGTTTTGAAGATCGCAAAGGTTCCGCCCTCAACAAAATCGTTATCATGCTGAAATTCGTTCGGACGAACGTTTGGCGCTGCCTGTGCATCTCACTGGCACTTTGGGCCGGATTTATCGCGTTGCCACTCTCGGCGCGCGCCGAACTCCCGCCGTCCGTTATCTGGGCTAATCGCGCCGGAGGGCCTCTTCCGGATTCTGCCAAAGCCATCGCCGCGGACTCAGCGGGGAATCTTTACGTCGCGGGAATCTTTAGCGGAACGGTCGCGTTCGGTTCGACCACGCTGACCGCGCCCGCTGGATCTGATCTGTTTCTGGCAAAACTGAGCACCAACGGCGTCTGGCTCTGGGCAAAGGATATCGAAAATCTCGTCCCAGGGATTTATCCCTTCTATCTGCAGATCGATTCCAGCGGGAGTCCGGTTTTAGCTGCGAGCATTCCCGGTGATGTCGTGGGAGACGGTTTAAACCAGCTTTTGGTCGCCCGGTTTAACTCCGCCGGGGCGCCCGTCTGGACGCGAAAATTCAAACCGGGCTTGCTCGCCTCCATCATTGCCGGCGGCATGGGCATCGACGCGGCCAACAACATCTACCTCACGGGCGGGTTTGGAAACCAGGTCAACTTCGGCGGAACCACGCTGACCGATTCAGGCCACGGCGACATTTTCGTTCTGAAACTCTCCACGGCTGGAGCCACGCTGGCGGTAAAGCAATTCGGCCAGGCCGGGCCCGTTCCTGATCAAGGCAGCGGCCTGGTCCTCGACACTCTGGGAAATGTCTACATCGCGGCGACTTTCGGCGGCACGATTAATCTCGGGGCAACCTCCCTGACCTCTGCCGGCGCCGCGGACGTTGCACTGTTCAAGCTGGACGCCAACCTCACGCCACTTTGGGCGAAGCGCCTCGGCGATACGGGCGATGACAGCGCCTTTCGACTGACTCGCGACGCATCGAACAACCTGACGCTCCTCGGCAGCTTCTCGGAAGGCACCGCTTTCGGCACCAACCGCATCGCCCCCGCTATCGGCGGGCAGCTCTTTGCCACACGCTTCAGCCCGGCCGGAGATTTCTCTTGGGGCACCCCGCTCGGCATCGATTTTGTCGACGTTTCGGGCAGTCGCGGCTTTGTCACGGATGCCGCGGGCAACTTGTTCCTCGCGAGCGGTCCCCGCCTGGTCAAAATGGATCTCGCCGGCCATATCGTCTGGACCCGCGCGGCCGGTCCGACTTTTGGCATCAAAGCTCTCACCGGGGTGACGGTGCTGAACTCCACCAATCTTTTCATCAGCGGCTCGATCCCGGTTGGTGCGGCCAATCTGGACGCCATCACCCTCACTTCGGCCGGGAGCGACGACGCCCTGATCGCGCGCCTCAACATAAACCTCACGCTGCCCCCAACCATCACCGCTCAACCCGTTCCTCAAACCGTTGTCACCGGAGGATCGGCAACTTTCTCAGTGACCGCCTCCGGCGCCGGTCCATTCACCTATCAATGGTACTTTGGCGCTTTGCCGATGGCTGGGCGGACAAACGCCACCCTGTCCCTCACCAACGTCCAGCAACTCGCGGGCGGGATTTACTACGTGGTGGTCGGGAATGCAGGCGGATTTACGACCAGCGCCAGCGCCCAACTGACGGTCAACCTTCCGCCGCCAACCATCACACAGCAACCGATCTCCCAAACTGTGGATCTGGGCGCTGACGCCCAATTCACCGTAACCGCGACCGGCCAGGCGCCCCTCGTCTATCGCTGGCAGCTCCGGGGCACAAATCTGCCCGGGCAAACCACCCCTCTGCTGGCGTTGCACGGCGTCCGCACCACGGACGCCGGCCCCTACACCGTGATTGTGGGCAATTCGGGGGGCTACACCACCAGCGTGGTCGCGACCCTGACCATCCGCGTTCTTCCGCCAGTAATCACCGCCCCACCGGTCGACGCATCCGCGCCCGAAGGAGCAAGCGTCAGTTTTTCCGTGGCGGTCAGCGGCAGCTCCCCGTTCACTTTTCGTTGGCTGCACAATGGGGTTGTGATCCCAAACGCGAGCTCGGGAACGCTCACGCTGAACAACGTACAGGACGCGGATGGCGGCGCTTACACCGTCAGTGTCAGCAACTCCGCCGGATCCATTACCAGTTCTCCGGCGAACCTGTCCTTGATTCATCCCATTCTCTCCGGAGCGCCCTTTACCTGGAGCTTTCTCATGCCGAACGGTTGCGGCGGCGCTGTGACCGCTCTTTCTGAGGATGGCAGCGGCAACATCTGCCTCGCCGCCAATCAGCCGAACATGCCCATCCCCGGTCTGGCGAACGACACCGCCTGCGGCACGGGCTTCGCCGTCGCAAAGCTGGACTCGAGCGGACATGGCCTCTGGCGGAGCCAGGCTTGGGGAACCTCGCTGCTGCAAACCAGTGTGGGAAATCTCCAGGCGGATGGCGCAGGCAATGTTTTCGTCGCGGGGAGCTTCTCCGGCACGATCACTTTCGGCCCGTTAAACGCCGTCGGCACCACTCTCACGTCAACCGGCGGCCGAAATCTGTTCCTCGCCAAATATGGGCCAACCGGCGCGCTGCTCTGGGTCAAGCGAGTGACCGGCGCCGTCGCCAGTGACCTGGTGGCCGACGCCGCGGGAAACACTTTCCTGGCGGGCAGTTTGATCTCCGCCAGCACTGCCGGATTCGGCGTCACCAACATCACCAGCGCCACCACCCGCCCGTTCATCGCCCGGGCGGATCCCTCCGGGAACTTTGTCTGGGTCAGCACCACGGGAATTAAAACCACCGGGGCGACCGGAAACACCCTCGCGCTTGATCCGTCCGGAGACCTCTGGTTCGCCGGCAGTTTCAGCGGCTCCCTCGAGTACGGCACCAACCTGTTCAGCTCGGCTTACCCAGCCCCGAACCCAGCCCAACGCTTCTCCGCATTCGTCGCGCGGATCAACCCAAATGACGGGTCGCCGCGCTGGAGCCGGATATTCCAAACCTCAGATCAAATCCCGGCCGTGCAGCGCATTGCCTCGCACCCGGCCGGAGGAGCCATCCTGGTCATCGGCAGTTACGGCTCGTTCAACTATCCGCCTGTGACCACGCCCAATGAGAACGGCAGCCTTGCCATCCGCCTCGATGCCACCGGCGCCCCCCAGGCCGCTTTCGCCACCCCGGCCACCCTCAAAGATGCCGCCATCAACGCGAGTGGCAGCGTCCTTCTGGCCGCCGAACTGGGCGGAGACAACTTCGGCGGCTTCACCCTCCCCCGCCCCAACGGCCAAAACATCGCTGGAATGATCGAACTGAACTCCGATCTAACCCCGCAACTCGCGCGCTCCGTCAGCGGGTTGAAAGGCTTCGAATTCGACTCGCCGACGCGCGTGGCCATGGCCCGCAACGGCGATGCCCTGCTCGCGGGAAATTTCTTTGGCACCAACGTTGTTTTCGGACCGCTCGTCGCCCGGGCTGGCAGCTATTCCGCTGGGGCCTTCCTCGCCAAACTGGGCACCCCGGCCCTGCCGGCAATCAGCGCGCGCCTTTCCACCGCCCATCTGCGCCTCACCTGGCCCGCCAGCGACAACTTTCTCCTCGAACGGATCGATTTTCTCGGCGGCCTCTTTTCCACGTTCAACTACGTGGCGGCCACGAACACCGCCGATGGAACAGTCACGGTCGACATCCCCACTTCCGACAAAGCCGCCTTCTTCCGACTGCGAAAACCGTAGCGTTCTTAATTCCAGAAGCCGCGTGATTACGGCCGTTCTTCTCAACTCGCCTGGTCGCCAACCCTAGCGCGGCACCGGCTTTTTCCAGATCGGCACCACCCGTTTCATTTCGTCGATCAGGAACTGGCAAGCGGCGAAAGCTTCCCCGCGATGGGGCGAGGCCAACTCGACCCAGAGGGACGGTTCGTTCACCGGCACCACGCCGATGCGGTGGACGAGCCGGATGCTTTCCACGGGCCATCGGCGCTCGACTTCGGCGAAGATTTTCTCGAACTGGTGCAGGGCCATTTTCTCAAAGGCTTCGTAATCGATCGCCGCAATGCTCGCCGCGCCTTCCTGCGCCCGGACGATGCCGAAAAAACAGATGACCGCGCCCACGCCCGGGGACACCTGGCGCACCGAAGCCAGTCCGGATTCGTCGATCGGCTCAGCCTGGATTTTTACCCACTTTTTCAAATCACCCTCCTTTCACCGGAGGAAAGAGCGATACCTCGTCTCCGTCCGTTAACAAATGGTCAGGCCCCTGGTATTCCACCCCAACCGCGACCAAGGTCGACCGCTCCATTTCCCGGAGGCGCGGATAGGCCTGGCGCAGATCCTCCAGCAGGTGGCCGAGGGACGCCCCGCCCGGCAGGCTTCGCACGGTCTCGCAGCAACCCGTCAACTCGCGAAAATAGGAGTAGAAAATGACCTTAATGTTCATGGCGATAAACGTGCTCCTGCAGAACCGCAATGAAAGGCAGATTGCGATAGCGCTCGGCAAAATCAAGCCCGTAGCCTACGACAAACTCATTCGGTATCTGGAATCCGACATACTCCGCGCCCACCGCCTCGGCCCGGCGCGACTTTTTCTCCAGCAGCACGCAACGCTGCAAGCTGGCCGGGCGCAACGGCAGCAGTTTCTCCGAAACTCTCGCCAGGGTCTGGCCGGTATCCAAAATGTCGTCCACCAGCAGAACATGCCGCTGACGGACGTCAATGCGAAGCTCCTTGGTGAAGACCAACTGGCCGGCCTTGGTTCCGGCTCCATAGCTTGAGACCCCGATAAAGTCCAAGCGCAACGGCAGCTCAAGACTGCGAATCAGATCTGCCAGAAACAGCACCGTCCCGTTTAGGAGGGAGACGACGACCAGGTCGCGATCGCGGTAATCGTCTTGAATTTGAGTTGCGAGCTGTCGAACCCGCCGCCGGATACGCGTCTCCGAGATCAGAATGCGATCCAATTCGCTCCGCCAGAATGGCGGCAGAACCGGATTGCGGGCGGGCCGAGCTTGCTGGCGTTGCGATGGTTTAACAGGCACGGGCTTAATAGTCGTAGAGCCCGCCGTCCCGGGAGTAGCCCCCAGCTCCGCCGCCCATCCCGCCCTCCTCGTCCTCGCCCATCATTCCGAGCAAATCCCCCATATCTTCCTCGATCTTTTCGGGATCCTCTCCCTGCTCGAGGCGCTTGATGGCGATGTCCATCTCTTTGGGCATCGTTCCTGGCGGCATCACGTCCTTCATTTTCTTCATCATGTAGGCCATGTGCTTGGGGTTGTTCTCGTCCAGGTGATCCATGTCCCGCTCCAGCTCGTTCATCGCGCGGGCGATTTTGGGATCATCAAAATCCGGCACGGGCGGCTCCCCCTCAGCTCCCTCGGCCGTCGCGGCCGGCTCCGCCAGGCCTTTGGTCATGGCAAAGCGGCTCATTTGCTTGCTGAGCTTTTTATTGCCGCATTTCGGGCAGGTCGGCGAATGCGTAGGATTTACCCGCTTCGAGAGGAAGCTGTAGATCTTTCGGCATTTCGGACAGGCAAATTCGTAAATCGGCATGGCTCAAATTTAGGAAAGCGCCCGGTTTTGGCAAGAAAGGGCGCGGCGCCGCTCACGAGCCGGCCTGTTCCCTGGCGCTGTCGGCCAGGAATCGCTGATAAAGGAACGATGCGGCCATCAAAATCACCGCCACGCCGATGAATGCCCCGATGCGATAACGTGGGTCCAATTGGCTCAAATCGTGGAAGAAAAGCTTCACGATCGTAACCAGCATCAGGCCAATGCCGGCATAACGCACCGGCTTGAGCAAACGAGCCACGCCGATCCAGAGCAATCCGAGCGCAAACAGGCTCCAAGCCAGCGAATAGGTCATGTCGCGGCCGAAATTGCCGGAGAATTCGAACGCCACGAAGGAGCCGGTGGCGAAGTAGTCGGCAATTTCGAGATTCAAGAGCAGGAACAGGATCACTGTTCCGAGCGCGGACAGAACCGGACGGATTTTGGCCTGCAGGATCGACTGGTCCGGCCCCGCCCAGCGAGCCGCGACCAGCAGAGACACCGCCACGGTTCCGTAAGCGTAAAGGAACCAGTTCAAAATTGGGCCGCCGCTCCGAGGGTGATATTCGAGCACCAACGGATTGCAAGCGAGACGTCCAAAAGAGAGGCAAAGCAAGCAGAAGCCAGCGTAGACCAGCCAGCGCACCGGCGCGCGGCGATACAGCCAGAATAGGCCGGCTCCTTCCAAAGCCCATCCCAGGGTCAACCACTCCCGCGAGAATTGCACCGGGAAGATCAAGGTGACGAAAAGAAGCAAGCTGGCCCCGTAACTCGCGATCAAGCCCTGCCGCCGCTCTGGCGAGGCGCCGGCCTGCTGGCGAGCAGCGATCAGAGCCCAGGCCGCAGGCCCGCAGAGCAGAAAAGGTATCAACCCGTTCCAAGTGAAATCCGGCCAAAGCAGCCGAACCGTCTGATAAACCAGAGGAAAGTGGAGCGGCCCCGCCGCAGCGGAGACCCTCCAGCCGATCAGGCTGTCGGCGTTCGCGCGCCGCGCCAGGAAAGGATAGGCAGTAAACAGCAACGAGAAGACCGTGTAACAAGCCAGAGCGGCCACGCCGCCGCCCGACCTCCCATGCAGCACCCACCAACCATATTCAACCACGAGCGTGCCAGACAGCGCGGCAATCGTAATCTCCGGTTTGCGCAGCCAGCCCGCGCTTCCGAGCAGAATCAATCCCATCGACGCTACGAAGCCAAAAATCTGGATCGTGGTCGCCGCAGGGAGCCGCACCAGAACGAAGGCAGCAAGGAAATACGGCAGAACCGCAGGCAACAAAACAGAGAGGCCGGCAGCGTCCTCCCCCGCTCCATTCCACTGGCGCCAGGCCAAGGCCGCCGCAGCGTAGAACATCAGGCCGAAACCGCCCAAAACCACCACCGGGCCGGCCGCGCTCCGGGCGGCATCCAGCTCCGCAATCCAATTCGCCGACAAAAGAACGGTCAGGACCGTTCCCACGAGCGCCAGCCAGCGATTCTTCCGAGCAAACGCTGTGCCGAGCAGAACCAGATCGACCACGAGCACCACCGGCCAAAAGAGCCAATCCCCCGCGCGAGTCACGTTCAGGCAGAGAAACAAGACCAGCATCGCCGCGAGGCTCGAAGCGCCCGGCCAAACAGCCTCTCGTGCGCGGGCCCGGGCCAGCCAGAGCGGCAGCACCCCGTTGAGCAGGCACATCGCCACCACAGAGCCAAGTTCCAGGTAAACATTTCCCTGAGCGCCGGCAGCGTTAAGCCAAGCCGCGAGCAGAATCGCCGTGCCGACGAGAGCGGCGGGCGAAAGCCATTTCGCCCGACTGCCCCAGAGCAAAGCCAGGATCGCGACGTCGCCCACAAAGATCGCCAGAGCGACCTCGATGCCGAGAACATTCACGCGCAGGAACTGCAGCGAGAGCAGGAAAAGGGAAAGCCCCTGCGTCACCGCTCCCCAGTGGCTGGGCCCGACTTGCTCATCCTCATCCCGCGTGCAATAGAAACTGGCCAGATATTGAGCGCAAAGCAGCACCGTCAATAACAGGGTGCTCGCGGCATTGTCGGCGCGGAGCGAGGAGAGACCCCAAGCCTGGGCGGTCAACACGCTGGCGGCGCTTCCGAGAACAATGAGAAATCGCCAATTCCGAAAATGCGCGATGGCGAGCAGGCCGGCGTTAAGGAAGAAGATGTAACTGAAGAGCGCGACCGGACTGTCACTCCGGCCTCCCATGAGGAACGGGGAGAGGAAGCCGCCAAGCACACCCAGCACCGCGACCACGCGCGCCTCGAGACGAATCGCGAGAGTGAACGCCACAATGGTAATCGCCAGAAGGAGCCCGAAAAGGGCGGGACCGCCAATCAACCCATAAGCGGCGCGCGCCGCGAAGCTCACTGCGTAGAGAATGACAACGCCCGTCGCCACCAACGTCTGCGACAGCGTGCGGTACTCGCGCCGACGCAGAAAGATCCCAGAGAAAAGAAGCCCCACGCCAATGGCAAAGCCACTGGCAATCCGGAGCCACGGGGGCACCAGGTTGTGTTCGAAGGAATACTTGATGAAGAAGGCGACTCCCATGAAGAGGGCCAATCCGCCGACCCAGGCAAAAAGCTTGGCTCCGAGGAACTGTTCCCAGTTGCGGCTTTTCCCGGCCGCAGCGGGAGCGGGAAGAGTTGGCGGCAGCAGAGGCTGAGGCGGGGTCAGCGGCGGAGGAACGACAGGCGCGGCGGCAATCGCCGGCTCGGTCTCGAATCGAGGGCGACCAATCCGCGAGGGTTCTGTGACCAGCGGCGGCACGGCCGAACTGGACGTCACCGGCACAATAGGAGCGAAGGCGGGCTGCGCAGGCGCGGGCTCCGGAGCCCGCCTCTCTCGATCCTTTTCGAGCATCTGCACTCTCAGTCGAGTCACGGCGGCTTCCAGATCGGCAGCCCGTTGATTCAACGCGGAGACGCGATGAAACAGAATGAACAACGCGGCGGGGACGCCAAAAACCGCGAGCACCAAAATCGATAAGGCTAGTTCCATAAGACAACAGTCTTTCCGCTGCTATCCTGAACGGATGGGGCATCCCCGGGGTAATTGATAAAAAGAGGGCGCTTGATTGAAAAAATCAATTCAGCCGCCTCGCGCACCCTCGAAAGCCCGGCATCAGGCGAGGAGCTTCTTGATCACCTGGCCGTCATTGATGACGGGCCGCTCTTCACGCCCGTTATGGAGGTAGGAGAGCCGCTCTCCGTTCAAACCGAGGAGATGCAGAATGGTCGCGTGGATATCGAGGACGTGCGCCTTGTCTTCCACCGCGCGCAACCCGATCGGGTCGGTGCTGCCGACCACCTGGCCGCGCTTCACGCCGCCGCCGGCAAACCACATGGAGAAACCCCAGGGATTGTGGTCACGGCCTTTGCCCTTTTCGTTGAACGGGGTGCGCCCAAATTCTCCGCCCCAGATCACCAGGGTGTTATCGAGCATGCCCCGGCTCTTCAAGTCCGCCAGCAGCCCGGCCACCGGCTTGTCCGAAGCCTTACACCGCTTGGAGTGGTTTTCCTCGATATCCACATGGGCGTCCCAAGCGCTGCCGCTGCCGCAATAAATCTCCACGAACCGGACTCCGCGCTCGACCATCCGGCGGGCCATCAGGCAGAGGGTGCCGAACTTTTCCGTCTCTTTCTCGTCGATTCCGTAGAGGCGGCGCGTGGCCGCAGTTTCCCTGGTTAAATCCACTGCCTCGGGCGCTGCCGCCTGCATGCGATAGGCCAGCTCGTAGGAATTCAACCGGGCGGCCAGCTCTGAGTCCTCTTCTTTATCAGCGCCGAACTGCCGGTTCAGTTCCGCCAAGAAATTAAGCTTGTTACGCTGCTGCTGCTCCCCCACCGAGGGGGGCCTCGTCAGATCGAAGATAGGCGTATCGCCGCTGCGCAGAGCGGTTCCCTGAAAACTCGCGGGCAAAAAACCGGAACTCCAATTCTTCGGCCCGCCCAGCGGGTCCGCCCCATCGGCCATGACGACAAAAGTCGGCAGGTTTTGGTTCGCCGAACCCAGGCCGTAGGTGGTCCAGGCGCCGAGCGAGGGACGGCCCGCGAGAATATCGCCGGTGTTCATCTGGCAGACCGAGCCGACATGGTTCAAGCCGTTGGCCCAGCAGGAGCGGAGGACGGTCATTTCGTCGACGTGTTCGGCCAGGTAAGGGAGCCAATCCGAAACCCAGATCCCGCTTTCGCCGTGCTGACGAAAGGTCCGCTTGGACGGCAGGATCGTGTTGGAAGCAGTGCCCATGGCGGTGATCGGCCGCCCGTAAGACTCGGGCATGGGCTGGCCCGCAAGCCGATCCAGCTCGGGTTTCGGATCGAACAGATCAAGGTGGCTGGGCCCTCCCTCCATGAAAAGGAAGATGACCGACTGGGCTTTGGGAGCGTGGTGGGGCAGCCGGGAGGCCAGCGGATCAAGCGGCGCCGTCGCGGCCCGGCTGCGCATTCCATCCAGGCCCAGCATGCAGCTGGCGGCCAGGCCTCCGAAGCCGAAGCCGGCGCGCGTGAGAAAATCGCGCCGGGTGAGAGCGGGCACAATGTGAGGATGAGAGCGAAGGCCGGGCATCAGTTGAGATAAACAAATTCGTTTGAATTCAGCAGCATGTGGCAGAAATCGATCAGACTCCCGGCCTGGCTCAACGTGAGCGACGCGGGCATCTCTCGCGGCAAAGCCACCACCTCACCCCCCTGCAAGCGCGCGTCGATGATCCCAGACTGCTCGCGGAAAAAGCGGTGCGCAGCCTCCCGCTCCGGCGGCCGAGGCGTGCGGCCAAACGCGAGAGCGTATGCCTTCTCCACCTGCTTCTCCGGATCGGAGCCGGCCTGGGCGAGGACGCGTTGCGCGAAGGCGCGAGCCCATTCGAGAGTCAGCTTGTCATTCAGCATGGTGAGCGCCTGGAGCGGACTGGTGGTGCAGTTCCGCCGGGCGCAGCTCTCGTGCGTGTCGGGCATGTCGAACGTCTCAAACAGGGGATAGCGCAGATTGCGTTTGACGAAGATGTAGATGCTGCGGCGGTTCCGTTCGTCGGCGGCCCGGCTAGTTTTCCAGCCGCCGGTGTTCTCCATGCCGGCCGGCAGGTCAGGATAAGTGCCAGGACCGCCCATCACCGGATTGAGCAGGCCGGCCACGGCCAGCGAAGCGTCCCGGATCACTTCCCCCTCCAGTCGTTGGCGCGGGTAACGCCAGAGCAGCTGGTTCTCGGGATCGACGGCAGCACCGTCCGACCGAAATTGAGAGGTTTGCTGGTAGGCGGCGGAGAGCATGATGGTTTTGTGGAGTTTCTTCAGGCTCCAGTCCTCCTTCACAAATGTCGCGGCCAGCCAATCGATCAGCTCAGGGTGCGTGGGTGGCTCGCCTTTGAATCCGAAATCGCTCGGGCTGGCCGCAATCCCCCGGCCGAAATGGTGCTGCCAGACCCGGTTCACGATCACCCGGGCGACCAATGGATTCGCCGGATCGGTCAGCAGGCGGGCAAGCGCGGTTCGGAGCCCGGTGCTGCTTCCGTCCGGCGGCGGAATGACCGGAGTGGCGGCCGGATCGAGAAGGGAGAGGAAACCGGGCTCCACCTCGTCCATGGGGCTTTCCCAGGCGCCCCCTTTCAGCGTGTAGGTCTTTGGGGCTTCCGCGCTCAGATCCATGATGCCGGCGCCGATCGGCAGGGCGGCCGGGCGCAAACGATCGAACTTTTGCAGCGCCGCCCTCAAGCTATCCCATTCCTTTTTCTTGTCCCCCTTCAAACGCCCGCCGACCGCTCCGGCGCCAGCAATGTATTGGTGCGAACCCGGCTTGAGATACAACTCGGCCTTCGCGACCATCTGGCATTCAAAGGGCGAGCGCTCCTCCGGTTTCTTCACGAGCGCCGCCTGGATCTCCTCCGGATATTTATCGACATATTCCTTGATGATCGCCTGGCGCTCGGGGGCCTCGATCACTTCCAGCTTCGCGCGAATGTCGGCCGTCGCCCGCTCCCACTCCGCCAGCTGGCGCTGGTGATCCGCCAGCTTCGCCGCGGGGGCCAGAGGGATATCGTCTGCCGCGGCGGAATTGGCGAAAAAAGCCTGCAACCGATAGTAATCCTTCTGCAGGATCGGATCGAATTTGTGGTCGTGGCAGCGGGCGCACCCGAAGGTCAACCCGGTGAAAACCGCGCCCACCGTATCGGTAATGTCATTCAAGATCTCCTGGCGGCGCTGCCGAAGATTGCGAGCGTTGCTCTCGTCCGGATAATGGCGATTGAACCCGGTCGCCACGAGCGCCTCGGGATCATTCGGCCAGAGTTCGTCACCGGCGATCTGCTCCATCACGAAGCGATCGTAAGGCTTGTCCGCGTTCAGCGAACGAATGACATAATCTCGATACCGCCAGACGTTGGGCCGGGTCTCGTCGGACTTGAACCCCTCACTTTCCGCGAAGCGGGCCAGATCAAGCCAGTGCCGCGCCCACCGCTCGCCATAGTGAGGTGAGAGCAGGAGCCGGTCGATCACCCGTTCAAAAGCATCCGGCGAGGCATCTCGCAGGAATTGATCGACCTCGTCCGGCGTGGGAGGCAGACCGGTCAGATCCAGAGTCGCACGGCGGATCAAGGTAACGCGGTCCGCAGGCGGCGAAATCCGCAAACCTTTCTCACTCAGCCGCCCTCCAATAAACGAGTCAATCGGAGTGCGGCCCTGGTCGATGGGGGGAGCGGCGGGCGCGGAGATCGGCCGGAAGGCCCAGTGATTGCGCTCAGCCGCAGTAAAGTCCCGTCCGGAAACGGAGGACAAAATGCCGCCGACCAGAACAAACGCCCAAGCCACTGGTTTAGCACAAATCATATAAAGGCGCGCCAAAGCGCCGAAAACTGTGTGCTGACAAAACCGAGGATGCCCGAATCTGTGGAACTTGTAAACGGGTAGACGAAGGGCAAAGGGCGAAGAGGGCCTGGAGCACGGAGCTTGGAGCGGCGAGAGGGCCAAAGTGGGACAGTGGCGGGCCGGTCCACGGAAGTTTTTAGGGGCGAGACCCGCGTAGGTCCGGCATTTTTTGATGGCGCAAGCTTTTCTTTTACAACGCGTTCCATCGCCACAAAGACGACCAAAACCCCGACATTCCGGTCCGACAACTTCCAGGAAAGTGTCCCAGAATTTTTGCGAAACTGGAGGTACAGGGAAATACGAAGTGCGAAAGACGAAAGACGAAACGGGCCGGAAAGAGACAGGAGAGGCCAAGCGGGGGCAAAAACCCAAATACCAAATGCCAAATCGAAGCGAGGGACTGCTGGAAAGCCACAGGAAGGCAAAGCTGCCCGGGGTTTGGGGCGCGGCTGACGAGTAACTGGTGGCGACTGCTGAGGGCAGAGCCGAAGGAGCGGCGCTGCTCTGAGGGGTCGTTCCCAGTGACCGGAATTGACCATTCCTGATCACGGCAGAAATAATACTTAAAGAGTGCTTTCCGTGTCAACCGATTGGGATGTAGACAGGTGGTTACGGCAGAAGCTTGGAGCTGGGAGCAGAGAGCCAAAGAGAAAAACCCCAAAACCCAAATGCCAAATACCAACGCAAAGCGCGAAAAGTTCTGAAGTGGAATTTGGTGGGATATGTGGAATTACGGGCTTTTTATGGTGGAATCTCATGGAACCTGGGAAACTGGCCGGACGGGCATCGCCGAACTGGGGTCGAGGTCCGGTTTGTATGAACGCAGCTGTTCCGCGAAGCGAAGATGCGGTCTCGGACAAGCTCAAAGTGGCGTTACGAACCGGCATTGGTCACAGACTTAAACGAAATTCAGGCTGTTTGTCCAGTGCTTTCTACATTATGAAACATTCTTTTTGTAGACTTTACACAACCCTTTCGCCCAAGTTCACGCCATGCCCCCGTTTGCAACTGACCTCCCAAGCAGCGGGGAAGGACGGCCGCCATTTTTGGGGATCCACTATTGGGCACTCTCCATGTCGGCAGGGCGCTATGGGAATGCTCTGCCCCCTTTTCCCGGTGGGCGTTAAAAATTCCAGTCGCGAGTATTCCTTTGGGGAGGCAGACCGGCTCGCAATTGGTTGCTTATCGGGATTTTCCAACGGACGACTCCTCGAACAAGCCACCCGAAACCGTCACAACATTCGCCCCAACGGCCCCGTGTGTAAATTATGTTCGTCGGAGGGTCAAACACATCCTCGAAGTGGTCAGAGACAATTCAGCCGGAAAGTAAGCCGTCCCCAGCTTACAATCTCATACAGGCCTTCTTTCACAAAACTACCATCGCTCCGATAGTTAACCCACTCCACACACAATCCATCCGTGAGGGCGCAAGTCACAACTGGAAATTCCCCTCCGAAGAGCGTCCACAAGGACTCTATTTTTTCGAAAAGAAGGCCAGCGGGCAATTTCACAGCGCCAGTCCACTCATCTTCACGGCCAAATAGAAGCAGATCAACTCCCGAAAGGCTCTGACCCAATCCGGCAATCGCTCTGTGCAAGTGCGATAGCGACTCAAGCGAAATCTGTTGCCGGTTAATAGATTCCCGAATTTTAGCGTAGAAACGATCCTTGAGCTCCTGCGTTTCAAGCAAAGGCATAAAGGATTCCTCGCTCAGCTGACACCCGGAGAGTTCATAAAAATGGGCGATCCATTCCGCTCTTTTCAGATGGCTTTCGCGCTCACGCTTTTTGAAATCAAGTCGAACCTTGAGCATACTTGCTCTACTCTCCAACATGACCTGCCCCTAAAAAGGGGTCAGAGCATTGCCACAACACTGTCGAAATCAGTTTTGGAATTGTTAAAGTTGAGAGTTCCGCTCGTTTCTTCAAGGTTCTTCCCCTTGAGTTCGCGCAATCGGCTCTGGCGCTTTTGGGGCTGCCCAGGTGCAGCTTTGCGGTGATCTCGGTCATGGACAGCACCGTTTCTCGTCGCAGGCGGTTGGCAAGCGCCAACTTTGCCGGATCCCCTTTGCGGCGCAGGGCGAGTTCGCCGGGCGTCCAACCCAGGCCCTGCAATTCTTCGCCGATGATCCGCTCTGCCTTTGCATCTGCGCTCTCCCGCCTCAATTCACCCGAGTGATTCTCCCCCAGGCCTTCCTCCATCTTTTCCAACAACTGCTTTTTGAAATCCTCACTGCCGATGCGCCACCCGCGCTTCAGCGGTTCCCATTCCGCATCTTCGGCCTCGCTCTGTCGCCGCCGTTCCATTCGCTCTTCGAATTGCTTGCGCAGCGCAGTGTCCTCTTGGATGCCATGAGCTCCCAGGACGCGTTCGGTCCGGATCCAGCCGGGGCGATGTTCGCGTGCCGCCAGATACCAATGGAGGCTGCTCCACGGATAGCCCAGGAGCCGATCCTCGCGGCTCAGCAAGTTGGCCCGGGCTGGATTCAAATGGACGTAGTCGCAGACCGTCTTCAAGTAACCGTTGCCACTTCCGTCCACCACGATCGCTTTGTAACGACCGCTGAACACGTGCCCTGTCAGCTTCCGCCGATGATTCAGGCGCCGGGTGTAACTGCTGAGCAACCAACGCATTCCAGCCACGAGATTAGCATTGGGCGTTTCGAGCACCAGGTGGAAGTGATTCGACATAAGGCAGCAGGCATGAATGAGAAAATCCGCCTTCAGGCACGCCTCAGCAACCGTCTTCCGCCACGATTCAGTTTCCCCGTCGGGGACGTTCCCTTGGCGGACTGTGGTCAGGACTTCGGTTTGCGCTGACGCGTGAGGTTGGAACACGGCCGCGAGGATGATGTTTTGATTCGATTCGCAGGCCGCGCAGGCCGTTCGCAGGCCGCCATGGAGCAAAACCTTGCTTGCTTCGGAACGGTTCGGAGCGCGATAATCTTTGCCCAACAACCAAACACCTATGAGCGCGTCCAACCGCCAACTGTCCAGACCTTTCGGCTTTCATCGCCGAGGGTTTACCCTGATCGAACTCCTCGTCGTCATCGCCATCATCGCGATCCTGGCGTCACTGCTTCTGCCCGCATTGAGCCGGGCGAAGCTGAAAGCCACGGGGGTGTATTGCATCAACAACCAAAAGCAGCTGGCACTCTCGTGGATCATGTATTGCACGGACAACAGGGAGCGGGTGGTCAACTTTCTCCAGGACAAGAACGGAACAGGCGACATTCCGTGGCGGTATGCCGTTCCGCCCAAGCCGCCGGCGAACCTGATCCCGGCGGGGACGTCCGCGGAAAAGCGCATCGAACTCACGATCGAGGAGGGTTACCGGCAGGGGGCCATGTTCAACTACGCGTCGACGCCAAATATCATCCATTGCCCGGGAGACGTGCGGATCAAGCTCAAGGCGGGCAAGGGTTACACGTATGTCAGCCTTTCAGGCGTCGGCACGCTGAACGGGGAAGCCCCGGAGCTTTACAAGCAAACGCAGATTGTGAATCCGACCAGCCGATTTCTCTGGATTGAAGAGAACGATCCGCGGGGGGAAAATGTGGGGTCCTGGCTGATGAGCCAGGGCAGCGTCGCGAACGGCTTTGCCGGGGCGCAACTGGTGGATTCGACGGCAAATTTCCACGGCAACGCGAGCACGTTCAACTTCGCGGACGGCCATGCCGAATCGAAAAAATGGCTCGATGCTGTTATGATTAAGTATGGCAGCAGCATGGACCAGAATAAGTTCAGCAGTTCTCCGAACGACAAGGTGGCCCCGCACGACGTGCACTGGCTGGCGGAGCGCTACCCTTCGAAAGCCAATCCGTGACCTGATTCGTTTTCGCGCCCGCCGCTGGCTGGCCACGCTGGCGGCAGCGTGCTGGAGTCTGCTCCCGATCTGGGCGGCCTCGCCCCTGCCTCACGTGGAAGCGGAAGAGGATATTTATTCCTACCGGCAGGCCACGAACGGCGCCGGGCCGCTCTGGTGCAATGGCTCGACCTGCCTGGTGCGGGCGGGCGATCAAGTTTTTGCCAGCGGCCTGGAGACGCTGCGCGACGCACAACCGCTCAACAATTGCAAATGGACTCTCTTCACGAGAGCGACCAATGGGTGGCAACTGGCGCCGGTGGCGGATGGCGGACGCACCCGGGAACCGTGCCCCATGGCGGCATTTGATGACGGCCGGTTCTTCCTTTCCGCCAACCCCACCCTGCTGACCAATCGCGAGGCCTACAGCGGGCCCGCGCATCCGGAAGTGCTGCAGTTTCGGGCGACAGATCCGACAGTTTTCCAAAAGGTTGATCCGGTCTGGGATGGGCATCCGCGGTTCAACGAACACTCCTATCGCACTTTTTCCGCCGACGGACCGGGCCACGAACTGATCCTCTTCCAGAATGCCGACTACGATCGGGCCGAATGGACGCTGCTGGACCATGACGGCCAGTGGTCGGCGCACGGCCGGATCAACTGGCCGGTCGAGAATGGGAAGCCGATCCGGGTATGCTACCCGAACGTCGCGCTCCGGAATCGCGTTGCGCACTTCTGCGGAGTGAATGACATTGTGGAACCGAACGAGGAATGGCGCGCGTTCAAGAAGCAGCTGACCGGCCAGGAATGGGACTACGTCTTCCGGCGGCTTTTCTACACCTGGACCAGCGACATCACGACAAACCGGTTTCAGGATTGGGTGGAACTGGCCAATTTCGAAGCGACGGCGGGCAGCATCACGCTCGGCGATCTCTGGCTGGCGCCGGATGGGCAGGTGCATCTCGTCTGGACCGAACGCAAGCTGGACGAACGGCTCCGCGCAAAATTCTTTCCCACTGAAAAGCAAGCCTACGCGCTGGTGCACGCGGTCTTGCGCGACGGGAAGATTGTCCTGCGCCAGAACCTGGTGGAGGCGGCCGAGGGCGGGCCGTGGCAGATCCCGGGCCGCGCCCGTTTCCAGGTTACTCCCCAGAACCGCCTGTTTGTGGTCTTTTACGTCAGCGGCCACGATGCCAAAGGAACGAATCTGGCGGAGAATCGGGTGCTGGAGCTTTTTCCGGATGGGCAATTCAATCTGGCCGTGCGCCTCCCGCTCGCGCACGCCATGACTGATTTCATGACAGCAACTGTCCGGGCCGGCTCGCCGCCGTCCAACGTTCTTGAAATGCTCGGCCAGAAGATCAACTCCCGGAATACCATCAGCTACGCCCGCATCCGTCTGGCGAACGATTGAGCGATCGAACTAATGATTGAACAAGAATTCCCGGCTGCTGAGCAGCGCCCAATAGACGTCCTCCACCGCCGCGCGGAACTCTTTTTCATCGGCCGCGCGGAGAGTCGCCACGAACTTCTCCTTCTCTGAAGCGCTCGGGAGCCGGGCCAGCGCCGCCAGATAGGCTTCTTCGACCACTTTTTCGGGCGAAGCTTTTTGGGCGAGCCACTGATCGATGACATTGCCTTTGGCGGCCAGCTTCCGGTTGAGCGTATCGCCATTGAACAAATGCAGGACCTGCGACACGCTGGGTTCGGTGCTCCGCTCGCAGACGCAGGTCTTGTCCCGCTCCGGACGGCCAAACGAGGCGAGGAAGTAAGACTCCACCTTGGAGTCGGGGAGTTGCAGGGCGCGAAATCCGACCGGGTAGTTCTTGAACTCCGTGGGAGAAACTGCGACTTGAGAAAAGGCATCCAGAAGAACTTCCGCCATCAGCCGCTTCGGATAGTAATGCGAATAAAAGCGCGTTTCGCTCTGATTCCCGGGCAGGGTTCGGCTCGTTCTCTGGTAGGCCGCAGATTGCAAAATCGCGCGCATGAACGCTTTCAGATCGCAGCCATGCCCGGTCAGGAAATTCGCCGAAGCGGAAAGCAACTCTTCGTTGCTGGCCGGGTTGGTCATGCGCAGGTCATCGACATTTTCCACCAGGCCAACGCCGAAGAAATTCGCCCAGATCCGATTGACGATGGCTCGGGCGAAGTAGGGATTGGACGGAGAGACCAGCCAATCCGCCAGGCGCTCCCGGCGATCAGCGGGATCCGCCAGATCGAGCGCTTCGCCGTCGAGGGGCGCGGGCCGTTGCGGCCGGCCGCGCAATGGCTGGACCAAATCGCCCGAAGCCGCGGCGAAGACCACCCGCTCGTCACCCCGGACGCCGCTCTTGGTGCGCACGCGCGCGAAGAGGTTCGCCATCTGGTAGTACTGGTCGTTGGTCCACTTTTCCATCGGATGGTTGTGGCAGCGGGCGCAGTTGATCGACATTCCGAGAAAGGCCTGCGACGCATTCTCCGAAAGGTCCGCGGGATTGTCGTGGAGCACGAAGAAGTTGGCGGCGCCATTGTCCAGGGTGCTCCCCTGCGCGGTGACAATCCGGCGGACCAGCACGTCCCAGGGAGTGTTCGCCGCGACATTGTCATGAATCCAATTGTAGAACGCCCACATCGAAGCCGAGGGCAGAGTCTTGCTGCTGACCAGGAGCAGATCGCTCCATTTATAGGCCCAGTAATCGACGAACTCCGGCTTGCGCAGCAACTCCTCGATCAGCCGGTCCCGCTTATCCGCTTCCGGAGACGCCAGAAACCGCCTGACCTCGCCGACGCTCGGCAGCAGGCCGAGCGCATCGAGATAGGCCCGCCGGACGAACTCCGAATCATCGGCCCTGGGGCTCGGAGGGATGTTCAGGCTTTGGAGCTTCTGCAGAACCAGATCATCGATGAAATTCCGCCGTTCTTCCCGGGCAAAAATTTCGGGAAAGAGGGAATTGGTGTAAGGAATGGAGACCGTGGAGATCGCGATCCGGCTCAGGTACCAGCCGGTGACGGCCCCTTCGCCGAACCCGGTGACGGTCACCAAACCGCGGTCGTCCACCACCGCGGCCGACGCGTTCGCGGCGGTATATTTCACCCACCGGGTCACGTCCTCGCTATGGCCATCGTTGAAGAACGCGCGCACGGATAATTGCTGAGTCGCGCCATTCGCGAGAACCATCTGGGGCGGCGAGAGCTCGATCCGCTGGATGCGTGAATCCGTGGCGCCGGGGCCGGGCGTGCCCGAGGCGATCCAATCCGACAGGATCCGGTACTCCTCGGAGTCCACTTCGAAGCGCTTTCCGCCCTTGTGCGGAACCGCGCCGGTCGCCTTGAGCAAGATCAAGCTGCGGCCGGGATCGGATAGATTCACCCGGCGCCCGAGCGCCTGCCGCGTGAGCGCGACAAAATCGCCCTCATCGTCATAACCACGCAGCGACAGCCGGAACCCGTTCTGGCCGGCCGCGGCGCCGTGGCAGGCCCCGGCATTGCAGCCGGCCTTGGCGAGGACGGGCTGGACGTTATTACGGAAGCTGACGACAGGCTCGGCGCCGAAGCCGGTCAACGTGGCGGACGCAAACGCGAGCAGAGCAGAAAGCCGGGCAAACGAGCGGCGCATATCAGAACAACTCGCGGATGGGCTGGGCGCCATAATCCACCAAAGGAAACGGACGGCCATTCGGGCCCGGCAAATGGGCGGTAATGTCCAAGCCGAGGCTGTGGTAGATCGTCGCGACCACTTCCGCCGGACCGACCGGGCGCTCGGCGGGGTAAGCGCCGATATCGTCACTCTTGCCGACCACCCGGCCGCCCTGAACGCCGCCGCCCGCGAAATAACTGGTCCAGCAATTCGGCCAGTGATCGCGGCCGCCAGCGGGATTGATCTTCGGGGTGCGGCCAAATTCGGCCAGATTGCAGACCAGCGTTTGGTCGAGCAGGCCGCGCCCGGAGAGATCCTCGATCAAAGCGCTGTAGCCCTGGTCGTACATCGGGGCAACCATCTCCTTCATGCCCGTGATGGAAGTAAAAGGCTTCGAGCCATGAATATCCCAGGTGATTTCGTCAAACACCGTAATGAAGGTATTAATCGTGACGAAGCGCACGCCCGCTTCCACCAGCCGCCGCGCGAGCAAGCAACATTGGCCAAAGCGAGTGAGGCCGTAGCGCTCCCGCAGTTGCTGCGGTTCGCGCCCGAGATCGAACGCCTCGCGGGATTTCTGGCTCGTCATCAAGCGGTAGGCGGAGGCAAAATTCGCATCCATCAACTCCGCGCTCGGACTCGTTTCGAAGCTCTTGACCGCGCCTTCCACCGTGTCGCGCAGGCTTTGCCGCCGTTTCAATCGCGCTTCGCCGATTTCCGGCGGCGGCAGCAAGTCCGGAACCTTGAAGTCCGCTTTCGAGGGATCGGCATTGAGGACGAATGGATCATAAGCTTTGCCGAGAAATCCGGCATCCTGCCCGTGCGGGAGATTGCCACCGGTCGGCCCCATCGGCTGCGGGAGGATGACATTGGCGGGCAGGTCATTCCGCCGCCCCCGGAGATACTCAAGGGCACAGCCAGCATGAGGGGTATTGATGCCCCCGCTGAACAAGCGGCCGGTCTGCATCATCTGGTGGCCCGTGTCGTGAACCGCGGCGGCGGTGTGGTAGCAACTCCGCACCAGCGAGAATTTGTCCGCCAGCCGGGCGTGCTGCGGAAAAATTTCCGAAATCTGAATGTCCGGGTTGTTGGTCCGGATCGGCTGAAACGGACCGCGAATCTCCCGGGGGGCGTCGGGCTTCATATCCCAGGTATCCAACTGGCTGGGAGCGCCGAGGTTGAAGATCATGATGACCGACTTCTCGTCGTTCCCCTTCCCCACCGCGCCGAGCGAGCGGAGCGCGGCGTATTGCGAAAGGGTGAGTCCAATTGCTCCAAGCGTGCCGATCTGCAGGAAGTCGCGCCGGGTCAGGCCGTCGCAAGTCGTGATTGAACCTCTTCCGGTGATCTTTAACATCGTTTCAAGGGATTAACGCGGATCGTATCATCCCCTTTAAGTGGCAGCAACCTGAACCTCGGGCTTCCATGAGACCTAAAACCGATCAGGAACAAGCGGGCGAGCCGCATTCAGATTGACGAGTCCCACGGTTCCGGCAATAAGCATTCCAGCGCTCCCGTGGGCGCGGGAATGACCCCAGTGCGCATTTTGAACGCGCTCGCGGCCCAGCAGCGCCGTTGGCTCTTACGTTTGCTGCTCGTTTTGGCGGTCTATTCCGTCGTGGGATTCCTGGTCGCGCCCGCGCTCCTCAAATGGCAGCTGCGCAAACAACTTCCCCGAATCACCCACCGCACCGCATCCGTCCGACAAGTCCGGATAAATCCGTGGGTCCTGTCATTAACCATCCGGGGATTGAGTTTGACCGAAGCCAACGGAGACCCGTTCGCCTCGTTCGAAGAGTTCTACGCCAACTTCCAACTCTCCTCCCTGTTCCGCGGCGCCTGGACTTTTGCCGAAATTCACCTGATCGATCCGCGCGGCGCCGTCATTCTTCAACGGGACGGAAGGCTGAACTTCGCCGACCTCTTCGACGCCGGTTCGGCTCCCAGCACAAACGCGCCGAGCCGAAATGCCGAATTACCCCGAATTAACGTTTTCCTCCTGAACCTGACGAATGGGTTCGTCAGCATTGAGGATCAAACCCGGCACAGCCCGTTTCGCACGGAGTATCGCCCCATCAATTTAACCCTGAAAGATTTCACCACCCGTCCCGGGACTGGAACGCCGTACACATTTCGCGCGGAGAACGACACGGGAAAAAGCCTGTCCTGGACAGGCGACCTTTCGCTCCAACCGGCCGCCTCCCACGGCACGATCGAGGTGCGAAACGCGGAGCCGCGGAAGTATCAGCCGTACCTCGATGATTTCATTCGAGCGCAGATTACCGATGGACGAGCCGGGCTGAAATGCGATTACAGCTTCTCCGCGGGAGCGGACGGAGTGGATCTCGTCCTGAGCAATGGCGTCGCCCAACTGACCCAACTCAAGGTCTTTGATCCCGACGCCAAGGAAATCGTCCTTTCCCTGCCGAACCTCGACCTGCAAGGGCTGCGCTTTGACCTGCGCAAACGCGAGACCGCCGCGGAGACATTGAAAATCACCAGCCTTGACCTGCGCGCACGCCTGAATCCGGACGGCTCGATCAATCTCGCGCGCCTGCTGGTTCCGCCGGCCACGAACAGTCCGGCGAAGCCAACCGCCCCGCCAACACCTCCGTGGAATCTGGCTCTGCGAGATTTTCAACTCACCAAAGGGTCTCTCGCCTTTGCGGATGAAAGCCGGAAGATCCCGTTTCAGACGCGCCTCGAACCGATCGAAATCGCCTGCACGAACCTGGCCACGCGGGCGAACACCGACGCCGGATTCGCCTTTGCGATTACGACCGAAGCCTCGGAGAAGGTCGCGGGGAACGGGACCGCTTCGATGAACCCGCCCAGGGGCAAAGCGTCGCTGGACGTGACCGGGATCGAACTAAAGAAATACTGGCCTTATCTCGAGAGTCTGTTCGGCGGTGAAATTGCATCGGGAAAGATCGATGTCCGCGTGTCCCTCCAAGGGGCACTGACGACGAATGGCCTGGCGGCCGCGGCGTCGAACGGCGTTGCGCACCTGGGAAATTTACAGATCAAGACGCGGGCGAACAACGAAACCGTCCTGAACATTCCGGACCTGGTGGTGGAAGGGGTGCAAGCCAGCCTCCGGGAACAAACAGCGAGGGTCGCGCGCATTAAATCCGGCGAAGGCGCTTTGGTTGCCCGAAGGGAGACCAATGGCGCAATTAATCTTCTCTCTCTCCTGCCGGGGCCGGTGAAGGCTGCCGACGCCACCAACGCTCCCGCAGAGCCCGCAAAAGCCGAAACGAAGCCCTCCTGGTCGGCGTCCATCGATGAAATTTCGTTTGAGAATTATGCGATTCATTTTACGGACAAGGCGCCCGCCACGCCGGCGATCGTAGAGTTGGACCAAATTGCGCTGAGCGTTACCGGCGCCAGCACCACCAGCCCGGCAAACATCGGCGCTCGTCTCGGATTGCGAATCAACGGGAGCGCGCGCGTTACGGCGGACGGGCGCCTGATCCCGGCGCCGCTCTCCGCCAACGGGCAACTCTCGGTGACCAACCTGGATCTGCGCTTCATTCAGCCTTACCTGGCGCCTTTCGCCCGCGTTGATCTGAACAACGGCCTTTTCAACCTGGCCAGCAAAGCCAAGTGGGAAGGCGCCCCAACGAACACCGGCCGACTCGAGTTCGAAGGCGGGTTTTCGATCCATGATTTCTCGCTCTCCGACTCCGTGGCATCACGGGAAGTCCTGCGATGGACCAATCTCACCGTGGAAGGCTTGAAGCTGACAACTCTGCCCCAGAGTTTGCAGGCTGATTCAATCTTCTGGGACGGCCTCGACTCCCGCCTTCTCGTGAGGTCGAACAAGGAGTTGAACGTCAAAACGCTTCTTGTGACCTCCGCAAACGCCGCTGCGAACAAAACCACGAACGCCCCTCCGCCCGCCAAATCTCCCGGAAGCCCGATTCCCTTCCCGGTGGCTTTAGGCGTTTTCGCGCTGACAAATTCTTCGGTCCATTTCGTCGACGAATCGATCCAGCCGGCCGCGGAACTGGAGTTTACGGAAATCGGCGGCGCCATCACCGGTCTATCCTCGGATTCCAAGGCGACGGCGGAAGTGAAGGTCGGAGGGCTGGCGGGAGGCCAATCCCCATTCGTTGTTTCCGGACAGATCAATCCGCTGGCGGCCGAGCCGCATTTAAACATTACGCTCTCCAACCGGAACATGCAGCTGGCGCCATTGACTCCGTACATGGAGAAATATGCCGGGCATCCCTTGAACAAAGGGCGCCTCTCGCTGGCCTTGCACTATGAGATTGCGGCAAAAGATCTGAGCGCGGAGAACCATGTCCAGATCGATCAACTCACGCTTGGCCCGCGGAACGACAGTCCGGATGCCACAAAGCTGCCGGTGAAGCTCGCGGTCGCCCTGCTCAAGGACAGCGCCGGAAAGATCCTGCTCGATGTGCCGGTCAAAGGCCGGCTGGATGACCCGCAGTTTCGCGTCGGGCCGATCATTCTCAAGGTGATCGCCAATCTGATGGCCAAGGCGGTGGCGTCGCCGTTCAAGCTGCTCGGGGCGGCTGTGGGCGGCGGGGAAGAGCTGAGCTTTCTCGAATTCTCCCCAGGTTCGGCCGAGTTTGGGGAGGGCGAAACCAACAAGATCGCCAAGCTCGCCAAAGCACTTGCGGAACGGAGCCTTAATCTGGAGATCGAGCCGGCGGTGGACCCGCAACGCGATCGCGCCGCGCTGGCGCTCGATGAAGTCCGCGCGGAGCTGAAGTCGGTGCGGCTGCGGGAACTCGCGGCCATCGGCAAAACGCCGGTGGCGCCGGAGACTTTTGAGATCGAGCCCGCGGCAAAGCAGCGATTGCTCCGGGCGGCGGTCATCGAACAATTTGGAACGAATCTCGCGCCAGCCCTGCAAGCGATGGCGACAGCAAGGACAAATGCGCTCGCCGCCACCACTGCCGAGAGCCCCAGGCCGAAAATGAAATGGTACGAATATCTGAAAGTGCCGTTTGAAAAGAAAGACAGCCCGGAAGCAGTCATCCGCCGGCAGGCCAAGGCGGACGCCGAATTACTCAAAGAGAACCCAACGCTGGGCGGCCTGAGCGCTGAAACCATGGAGAGCCTGCTGGCGAGCCGCGCGGACGTTCCAACCGCTCGCTTCCTGGAACTCATGCAGGCGCGCATCGACGCTGCGAGACGCGCGTTCCTCGAAGCCGGAATTGGCGAAGACCGCGTCTTGCTGGTGGCGCCCAAGCCAATGAAGGAGGGATATCGAGGGGAAGCGCGAGTAAACCTGTCCCTCAACTAAGAACGGAACCTCGCTCATGACTCTTCCTGCTCGCCTCTGCCAATCGCTCATCCGCGGCGCATTCCTGATCTTCGCGATTTTTGCATCCCACGGGGCCGCGAACCCAACCGCGCCGGGCCCGGACATGATTGTGGTTGGGTCCGGGATCTCCGGTCTGTGCGCGGCGCTGGAAGGCGCGCAGCGAGGCGGCAGCGCGTTGGTCATCGACATGGCATCGGTCTTCGGAGGCCACGCGGTGATGTCGAGCGGCATGGTCTGCATGGTGGGCACGCCCGAACAGCAAGCGGGCGGGATTGCGGACTCGCCCGAACTGGCCGGCCAGGACTTTCTTCGCTTCGGGCGGGATGCCAATCCCGGCTGGGCTTGGGCCTATGCCCATAGCTCACGGGCCGGCGTTTATGACTGGCTCCGGGATCTAGGCGTGCGGGATTGGGATCTTTTCCCGCTGCTGATCGCGGGGAATAGCGTGCGGCGGCAACATGTGGCGAAGGGGCGCGGCGTTGGGCTGGTCAGCCCCATTTACAAAGCCTGCCTGCAGTACACAAACCTGGTTTTCGTTTGGAACACCCGGATCACCTCGCTCATCGTCGAGAACGGACGCGTGGCCGGAGTCAGGGGCACTCACCTGCGCACTGGAGAAAAAGAGGAGTTTCGCGCGCCGGCCGTAGTCCTGGCGACCGGAGGTTTCGAGAGCAACCTCGAACTCGTCCGGACTTACTGGCCGAGCTACTTCCCCTCCCTCACCACGGACGCTCGAGTCCTGGCCGGCTCGGGACTCAATTCCCTCGGCAGCGGCCTGGAACTGGCGGGCGGCGCCGGGGCGGCCCTCTCGCGCCTCGACCATCAACTGTTCTATTCAACCGGGTTGGTGGATCCGCGCGACCCCTCCGGCCGCCGAGGCCTGCACGCGTTCAATACCGCAGCCATCTGGGTGAATGCCCAAGGCCAGCGATTCGTGCGCGATGGCGAACCGGACCCGAAGGACCAGATGCCGGCGGTCCTCCGCCAATCGCCCCCCACCTATTGGGCTATTTTCGACGCCGCCTCACGGCCCCGCTTCTTCGTCTCCGGTTCCGATTTTAACGATACGAACGTGGTGCAGCGCGAGATCTTCGATAACCCAAAACTGACCAACCAGGTGAAGCGCGCCGAGAGCATCGAAGCCCTGGCGAAGGCCGCTGGACTGCCCGCGCCCGCGCTTGATCGCACCGTCAAGCGTTGGAATGACCTGGTGGCACAGGGCGTCGACAGCGACTTTCAACGCTTCGGCCGCCCCGGCCAGGAGCCGCCGCAGAAGATTGCCACGCCGCCCTTCTATGCGGTCCAATTCTATCCGCTGGCCCGCAAAAGCCTGGGAGGCGTGGCTGTCGATCCGTCCTGCCGCGTGCTCGATCAGCAGAACCAGCCGATACCCGGCCTCTACGCCGTGGGTGAATTGACCGGAGTGGGCGGGATCAACGGCCAAGCGGCGCTCGAAGGGACGATGCTGGGACCGTCCATTTTTATGGGCCGCGTGGCCGCATCGAACATCACCGCTCAGATCCAGCGTCCGCTGGCGCCATCCCGCCTCCCGGCCGACGAGAACAATCCAGCGCCCGCTCCCCCGCCCACTCCTCCGGAAACACTCCGAAGTTGGCGCGAGGTCCTCGCTCAACTCGCGGGCCAAACCCGGCCGGGATATCTCCATTTCCAAAAGGTCCACACGACCGTCCTGGCACGAAACTACGACTGCGCCCGTTGCCACCGAGAGGCCGCTCCTCTGGCTCTGACGGAAGATCACCTCGACCGGCGCGCCCTGGTCTCGGCTTGCCCGATCTGCCATGGCGGGGTGAAGGAATAGCCCTCCGTCCCAGCGACGGGGTTCAAGATCTCCAGCAAACGCCCCACCAGGCCCATCCTTCCCCCGCATTGCGAGCTTGCCAGCCCGCGTGCTTCCGCCAACCTTTCACCGTGATTAATACGAAACCTGTTTCCCGCCGGCAGGCGGTCGGACGCGCCGGCCTGCTCGTTTCGGCAGCACTCGCGGGGCCTCATCTCGCGGCTGCGGACGCAGCGAGCATGCCCTCCGCGAGCGGCAGCCCTTTCATCTTCTGCCTGAACACCTCCACCATCATGGGCCAGAAGCTCGGCATCGTCCGGGAGATCGAAGTCGCGGCCCAGGCCGGATTTCAGGCCATCGAACCGTGGATCGGAGCGATCGAGGAATACAAAAAAGGCGGCGGCTCGCTCAAAGACCTCAAGAACCGAATCGCTGATTCCGGGTTGACCGTGGAGAGCGCCATCGGCTTCCCGGAATGGATTGTGGAGGACGACGCGCGCAGCGCCAAGGGCATGGACCGAGCGCGTTATGAGATGGAGCTGGTGGCGCAACTCGGGGGCAAACGGTTCGCCGCCCCGCCGGCCGGCGCCACCGACGCTCCCGGACTCGATCTGGCCAAGGCAGCGGAACGTTATCGGACGTTGCTGGAAGCCGGAGATGCGATTGGGGTCGTGCCACAATTGGAGCTCTGGGGCTTCTCCAAGAATCTGAACCGGATTTCCCAGTGCGCCTACGTGGCGCTGGAAGCGGCGCATCCGAAGGCCTGCGTGCTCACCGACGTCTTCCATCTTTACAAAGGCGGGTCGGATTTCCGCGCGCTGCGCCTCTTGAGCGGCCAGGCGATCCAGGTCATGCACCTGAATGATTATCCGGCGGATCCGCCCCGCGCCAAGATCGACGACAGTTACCGCGTGCTACCGGGGGATGGCACTGCCCCGCTCACTCAGATTCTGCGCGATCTCCAGGCGAGCAACGGACGAAAGGTACTCTCGCTCGAGGTGTTCAACCGGAAGTTGTGGGAGCAAAACGCCCTGGACGTGGTAAAAACGGGCCTGGCCAAAATGCAAGCCGTGGTCAAAGCCGCCAGCTCCTAGACCGGCCCAGCCTTTCTGTTGCCAGAGGGCGAAATCTCCATCAGCGATTTCGCCCCGCCGTCGAGGTTAACTCGCGCCGGCCGCGGCTGCAGCGCCCGGCAGAGGTTCCACGACGTTGGATGCCACGTTGTCGCCCGCGTGAGCCCCAAATTGCGCGCCTCGGACGAAAAGGAGTTCCGTCGCCAGCTTCACCAGCAAGGTAAAGAAGAGAAAGCCGATGCCGAAAATGCCGACCGCCACCCGCACTTCGATGCTGTTCGGGACGTAGGCATAGATCTGGCCCAACGTATCCGGGGTGTATCCGGGCACAATGAGCGCAATGCCCTTCTCGATGTAAACCGAGAAATAAATCAGCAGGCATCCCACGTTCATGGTGAACAGGTTTCTCCGGGTCGAAGGGAAGACGAAGATCAAAAAGGCGACGATGGCGAAAAACATCGAAACCCAGGCAAACGGCGCGATGGGAGAGGAATGGCCATCCAACCCCCAAAACAAATACTGGTAGTGGATCAGGTGTTCCGTATTGGAATAAAACTCCTTAAAAATCTCCGCGCCGGTGAGGAAGAGATTGAATCCCATGGCGTAGGCCATCAGTTCCGCCACCTTCTGAATCGCGCTGTCTTTGATTTCAAACGGGGTGACCTTGCGAAGCACCTGAAAGACAATGAGCAGGACCGCCGGCCCGGAGCAGAAGGCTGACGCCAGGAAACGGGGCGCCAGAATCGCGGAATTCCAGTAAGGGCGGCTGGCCATGCCGTTGTAGAGAAAGGCAGTGACCGTATGAATGCCGACCGCCACCGGAACGGACGCGATCACCAGCGGAACGACGAAGTGGTGATTGTACGGCCGGTGATGAAAGGCGCACCAGAGCAGATAACCGGCGACCACCGAATTAATGGCCAGATAACCATTCAGGACCATGGCGTCCCAAGCCATGAGCGAAGAGGGAAAGTTCATGCGGCCGATCAACGGGATGAGGTGCCAGAAGCGTTCCGGATGGCCCATATCGACCGCCACAAAGAGGAGGCACATGGTGATGGCGGCCACGGCGAGCAACTCCCCAAAAATCACGACCTCCTTGATCGGCTTCCAATCATAGATGTAGGCCGGGATCACGAGCATCACCGCCGAAGCGGCCACTCCGACGAGAAAGGTGAAATTCCCGACGTAAAATCCCCACGACACCGAGTCGCGCATGTGGGTCATGATCAGGCCGCCCCGCCATTGGATGGAATAGGCATGGACACCCTGCAGCACGCAAAGCAGAAGAAAGGCCATCCAGCACCAGTAACCGCGATTGCCTCGGAGCAGAATTCGAAAAAGCTCTCTCATTTGGCGGATCCTCCAGGTTGGTTAGACGGAAAAATAATAGAAGAACTTGGGTTGAGTGTTGAGCTCCTCCTTCAGGATAAACACCCGTTTGTGCTTCAGGATCTGGCGAATCTCGCTTTCCGGATCAAGCAGATTGCCAAATTTGCGCGCGCCGACCGGGCAGATTTCCACACAGGCCGGATACCGCCCTTCCCTGGTTCTTTGAACGCACCAGGTGCACTTCTCCACCACACCTTTCGGACGCGGCCGGTTGCCCAGATACTCGCAGGTTGTGTTCAGTTTCTCCGGAGGCACCGTGGATCGCGCCCAATTGAAATGGCGGGCGCCGTAAGGACAGGCCGTGATGCAGCAACGGCACCCGATGCACCAATCGTAGTCGACCACCACGATGCCATCGGGCTCCTTCCAGGTGGCCTCGACCGGGCAGACCTTGACGCACGGCGGGTTCTCACAATGCTGGCAGGCCACCGGAAAATAGAACTTATCGGGCTGCGGGACCTTGTCGTGATTGTAGAAGGCGTTCGCGTGCCGCAAATCAATGCCCGCCTGCTTGTCCATCTCCAGGACCGTGATCCAGTGCATTTGCGGTTCGCGCGAGATGTTGTTCTCCTCGACACAGGCATAAACGCAACGGCGGCAACCGATGCAGCGGGAGATATCCAGCGCGTATCCGAAGAGGACGCCGCCCATCGGGGCCGTCGCCCGGACCTCCACCTTCTTCTTGTATTGTTCGGAATACTTCTTTTCCCAGTCGCCGAGCACCGCGCTCAGCTCGGCCTTGTCCATCTCGCGAAAGTGCTTATGGAAGAATGCCCGAAGGTTCTCTTCAGAGACCTTGCACCCGGAGGTGGCCCACACCGCCGCCAGCGCAAAGAGGTCGGCAATGACGGTGCGGCGGCTGATCCGGGTAGATTCGATGTTCTCGTTGGTTTCGGCGGCGCTCATTTAATGTTCTCCTGTCGGACGGGTGGCGGCATTGGTTCCACCGGCTTGATGGTTGGGGAATGCGGATTATGGCAATGCGCGCAGAGCAAATATTCCTTCTGGCCGTTCCAGCGGCCGGTGCGCTTCCCATGAATCCCAAGCTTCCAATCGCGCAATTCCGGCCCGTGGCATTGGCCGCAAAGCTTGAACGATTCCGTGAAATCAATCAGCCGGCCGTCCGCCAGATGCAGTTTGTCCCGTTCCCGGGTGGCGTGGCAATCCAAGCACCAGCGGTTCTCCTTGTCGTGTTCCAGCACCACCGTCTCGTGATCCGGCACCGCGTGCGGCGTGGTGTCGATATGATCCTCGGGCCGATGGCATTCCGAACAGGGGAAGACATCCTTGGAAAATGGCGGCGGCGCGACCGCGATCAGCTTCTCCGGAGGAGGCTTGGCTGTCTCCAGGTGCTTGCCGGCTTCGGCCGCCGTTTTCGCCCGTTGGAAGGGCACGCGCGTGTCCGCGGAGAAGGCCAGGCCCGCCAGGGCCATCGCCGTTAGCATTGCCGCCAGTTCTCTCATAATCGACGAGTGCGAGGTTCGGAGTTAGCTCCAGCTCACTTTATCCACGTGGGTTTTGCATTCCTTGGAGTAGCGCCTGTCCCATTGCTCGATCGCCTGATTGACCGCTTCCAACTTTTCGGCGGAGCGCTCTTTGATCGCCGCGGCGGCATCAGCAAGGATCACCTGGAGTTCCCGGGTGGCGCTGATCAAACGGAGACGCTTGAGATGCCCCACCGCCCAGACGACCACAGCCAGGGCGACGATCAACACAACGGAGTAGAAGGCGAGAAGGACGACCAACAACGGAGAGTCTTGCATATAATCTTCTCCTGCGGTCTCAAAGCCGGATTCCTAGACCCGGCTCTGAAGGCCTGATTCTTCCAGCGCCTGACAGATTCTGCCAGTACGAGCACTAGAAAGGCTACACCTCCTTTGACACCTTTTCGCTCCCTCTCCGCAACTCGTTGTTTGCCCATTCCTGAACCTATTTTGCGGGAATAGCTGTTAGCCGCCTTACTCTCGCCAAGGAACGGTTAGCTCTGAGCAAATCCCGTGCAGCATTGCGCCAGCTCCCGGCGTCTCTTTCTATTAACCGCAAAAATGCCATCCCATTCCGGGATATGAACCCTGACAAAAGTGAAATCATGAAAAAAGCACTCATTCCGATTGTTGCCATGTTCGTCGCGCTCTCGTTCTCCCTGCGGGCCGACACCGCGGAGAACTGGCAGAAACACTGCGCCAAATGCCACGGTCCCGACGGCAAAGGCGAAACCAAAATGGGCAAGAAAGCCGGGGTGAAAGACATGACCGAGGCTGCATACCAGACCGCGTTCGACGCGGAGAAGGCCTTCAAATCCGTGAAAGAAGGGTTGAAGGCCGGAACGCAGGAGAAGATGAAACCCGCGAAGGATCTCACCGACGACGAGATCAAAGCCCTGGTCGCGCACATCCGCACCTTTAAAAAATGACGTGGCTTTGGATGGGTTGCCTCTGCGACGCACGCAACCCATCTCAAAGATCATTCCGCCTTCCCCCACCCATCCGGGCAGGCCCTGAAGCGCAGGGAGGCGAGCCCGGCTGCGAGCCCTCCGCAGCTGGCGCGGCCCGTTCGGTGATTCGCCGATTTCTTTGCTCGCTTAACGAGCGAGAGTGGTTTATCTCCCAAGGCAAACAAAAGCGACAACGGAACCATGAAAGCACTATCGCGCCGCCGATTCCTGATTGAGACCACCACCGCCGCCACGCTGGCCGCGCTTGCGCCCCGATTCAGCTCGGCGGCTGAGCAGCCGAAAAGGCAGATCAAGAAGGCGATGATGTACGGAAGCCTGGCCTACAAAGGAACGGTGCTGGAGAAGTTCCGGGCCTTGAAGGCGGCCGGGTTCGACGGAGTTGAACCGGACAGCCACATGAACCAGGACGAAGTGGTCCGGGCTCTGGAAGAAACCGGTTTAAAGGCCGCCAGCGTTTGCGGCAGCCGGCATTGGGGCAAGCCGCTCTCTCATCCAGACGCTCAGGTGCGCGCCGAGGGATTGGACGCGCTCAAGCAAACGATCCGTGACGCGAAGCGCTACGGGGCCAGTTCCATCCTTCTCGTGCCCGGGGTGGTGAACAAAGAGGTGACCTTCGAACAATGCCGGGAACGCTCGATCGACGGAATCCGACAGGCTCTCCCCCTCTGCGAGGACACCGGAGTGAAGATCGCCATCGAAAACGTTTGGAACAACTTCATCATGAAGCCCGAACAGGCGAAGGACTACCTTGACCAGATCAACAGCCCGTGGGTCGGATGGCATTTCGACATTGGAAATCACATCAAATTCGGCCCTTCGGAAGAATGGGTGAAGGTTCTCGGCAAGCGGATTCTCAAATTACACATCAAGGAATACGCCACGAAAGCGGGGCCGGACGGGAAAGCGCCCGGTTTCGGCGTGAAGCTGCTGGAGGGTGACAATCACTGGCCAGCCATCATGGCCGAACTGGACAAGTGCGGCTACACCGGCTGGGGCATCACCGAACAGCCCGGGGATCAATCGAAGGACGCAGCCACCCTGAAGGAGCTGGCCGAGCGCGTGGACAAGATTTTTGCGAGTTGAGCGGCCCGACACCGCGCTGGCTTATCGGGCCGCCGAGAGGACGCCTTCCGGTTTTTCCGAGGGGCGAGTTTCACGGATGCCCGTCGAAACGAGGCGGCGTTGCGGTCGAAAATTCGGGGAGCGCCGCAAACGGCTTTTAAAGCCGTGGCGCCGAGCCCGGGTTTCCTCCTCGGAATAAAGCACTCTCGCGAGTTCAATAAAACCGCTTTGAAGCTCGGCGCGGGTCATGCCGCGCGGCTCGAAATTGATGTCGAAGAGGGTGCAGAGTTCCCAGGCTCGATCCCGGATGATCCGCCCCTCCCCCTTCAACCGCTGGTACAAAGGGGTGTTCGGGAAGGCAGTCAAAAAGGTGATCTGCACCTCATAAAGGCCGGACTCGCGCACAAACTGCAGGACATCGGCAAAGACGTCCGGAGAATCTCCGTCGAGACCCAATATGAAGCAGCCGTTCACGGTGATGCCGTACGACTGGATCTTGGCAACAGCCTCAAAGTAACGGTTCATCTGGCGGGCCTTCCAGTCTGATTTCAGTTCCACCCCGTGAAGACTGGGCCGGCCCGGGCTTTCCAGTCCAATCAACACTTGCTGGCAGCCGGAGTCGCGCATGAGCCCGAGCAGTTCGTCATCCTGCGCCACGCTCAAGTCGGCCTCGGTAAACCAGCGCAGATCTTCCCTCTGAAGCTCCCGCAGGAGCCCCTTGTAATGCTCACGCTGCACAAAACTGTTATCGTCCGCGAATTCGATGAAGGGCTTGGGCCAGATTTTCTTAATCTCCTGAATTTCGGCGACGACCTTCGCAACCGGTTTGACCTTGTAGCGCGAGGTCAAAAGGATGGAGCTGGCACAGAAGCCACACCGGTGCGGACAGCCCCGGCTGGTCTGGACGGTAATCCGATTGTAGCGGCCTGGATCGAGCAGATCGAAACGAGGCATCGGCGCGTTCCGAAGATCGAAAGCTCCGCGTGGCTCGGCAGCGTAAAACGGCCGCAAGGAGCCCCGCTCGGCATCCCGCAGAACTTCGGGCCAAACCGCCTCAGCCTCCCCGATGACCACGCTGGCGCCTTGTTCCCCGGCTTCCCCAGGCATGGAGGTGACATGCAGCCCGCCGAGCACGACTGGAATATTTTTCGCCCGATAAAGCGCGGCCAGGGCATAGGCTTCGTTGATTTGAGCGCTGAACGAGCTGATGGCGACCAGATCAAAGTCATCGCGGACCTCGCCGGCAGCTTTGAGGTCCGCGATTTCGATATATTCGACTTCATGCTCTCGGGGAGTGAGTCCCGCGAGGGTGAGCAAGCCGAGGCTCGGCATGGATGCGATGATTTTGTTCCGGTTGACGAAGCCGGGCAGCGTGAGCCCCAGCTGGGTCAGTTCCGGATTATGAGCGCGCACACCGCTCATGGCGATCAGTCCAATTCTCATGGCAATACCTCCTTCAGAATCAGAATGCCTCCACTCAGCAGACTGAGGATCGGGATCCCAAAGACAAGCCGGGCGCGCGCATTATGGGCCACGCCCCAGCAGCACACTGGCATGGCGATGCCACCCAGAATGAAGCACGCCGAAGCCACCTCCACGGAAAGGCCGGAGCAGCCAACGGCCCGCACCGTGAGATAATAGACGAAATTGACCACCCCCAACCCAAAGAAGGAGATATGCGCCAGGCGATACAACCGTCTCGGGAAACTCGCGTAGCCGCCCAGCCAGTTTTCCTGATGAAATCGCAGGCCAAGGACCAACCCACTGGCAAAGCCGGCGAGAATCCAAACCCAAGCGAAAGTTAGATTCAGATGTGGAACACTCAGATTCACGAGGAGAATCTGCGCCACACGCGGCCGGGAGCGTTAATCGAAAAAACGCATCCTTCCATTGAATTTATGAATGCAGGAGCAGCCGGAAAGAACCCGGCTGTTAATGAGGGATCAAGAGATTCTGATGCGGCTCGTTATCGTTGTTCCATCGCCGCAATGTCGCATCGGTCTCAGCAAAGAGCTTGTCGTTTGGAATCGCTTCCACATGACCATCACAGAAGGCGATGTTGTAACGATTATGGTGGCGATTTAGCGTCGCTTGGATCACCCCTTTGCTGCCCGCATAGCCCGGACGAACTTCCAGATTGCGAGTATTGATATCGAGCAAGCCCCAGCCGTCATAACCGTCGTCGGTCCGCTGGAGGTTGTAGTACTTGCGCAGGAGAGCTGCGGCGGTCCAAGAGAGAGTCGCGTCGCCGACGGCAATCATATCCGAGGGAGATTTCACCCGATCCTCTTTGAGCCGGAGCATGCTTCCATCGAGCCCGGCAAAAGTGGGATCCACATACACCTTGGCCAGGGCGCCCCCGAGCCCGAGCTCGCTTGGGGTGTATTTCGTGCCGTTGGCGTTGTAACCGTAGCTCCCAAGGGGAACGCTATTGGCGGTTCCGTCCATGGTCAGCCCCCGATAATCGGCGCAGCGGTACAATTTGTTCGTCCAGCCCGAGCTGGTATAAGGCCGGATCGCTTCGTGCCAAAAGAGATTGCTCAGGCTCATGCTCGGATCGGCGTTATAGACCGGATAGTAGCCCTGGTCGAGCACATGCAGATTCAGCGCCAGGCCCAATTGCCGGAGGTTATTCGCGCAATCGATCTGCCGGGCGCGGGAACTGGCCCCACTCAAAGCGGGAAGCAACAGAGAGGCAAGAATGGCGATGATGGCCACCACCACCAGCAGTTCGATCAAAGTGAAGGCCCTGACCTTCCGCGGAGAACCGTCCGGCAGCAACACGCATCCTCCCTTCGCCTCTTTGGTGGCGGTTCCGCTCGCAGGATGGGTGGCGCGGCCGATCATTTCATGGAGACCACCCGATAGAATCGCACCTTCCCGTTCGCCGTGTTTTCCCCCTGCCACACCGCATTGGCGGTCGGCGCCCCGAGATCCGTCCAGGAACTGCTGACGGCGGGTGTTTCGGTGTATTGAACCTTGTACTGGCTCGCGCAATCGACCTTGGTCCAGGTCAGCAAAATCACCCCTTTGCTGACGCGGATGCGAAGATCCGTCACGGGCGCCGGCGCCGAGCAGGTTCCACCGCCGTCGGACGGATTCGAAATCTTCTTGTTCGTATCGAACATCCGCACAAAGGCCACGGCCCGCGTAATGTTGGTGCTTAGAGGAGTCGTGCTCTGCGTCGAGTTCAGCTGAGCCACCAGCCCATAACCCGGCATCATCCAGTAATAGTTGCGGGTGTATTCGGTATCGAAGTGTTGAAAGCCATCGCCCAGGTCAAAGGAGACGTCAATGGTCACATCCTCCGTGATCCGCAATCCTTGCCCGAACGCACCTCCAAGGGCGTCCGGCAGAACGATCGTTCCGTAGGCATCCGCCTTGAAGTTACTCGCCTGGCTGATCTGCTGCGCGGCGCTAACTGCCCCGTCCCCCGTGTCCCCGCTGGTGAAGTCATTCTGGTAAGTCATGCTCGTACTCCACTCCAAGCCGTAGGTGATTGGGTCCGGAAAATCGACAATGGGCGGAACAAACACGCTGGAGGGTGAAAGAGTGAAACCCAAAGATCCGAAGAGCGGGTTGTTCGACAGATCGGCGTAGAAACCGTAGACCTTCCGGCCGGTTCCCGCGACAGGCTCGAAGAACAGGTAAACCGGGCTGGCATTGGCCGCCCCCTCGACCGTTTCCTGCTCCACCAACTTCGCATCTGGAAAATCCTGCGCCTCCGCCATGCCAGCCGGCAGCACATAGTCAAAGCGGAGCACTTCGTTCGTAGGCCCGCTTGAGAAGTCCCAGAATTGATTCGCTCCCACACCACCGATCAACCCCGAGGGAACGCTGTAAGCCGTCCCGCCCGTGGTATCCGATGGATCATAATTATTCGCATAAGCCCGGTAATAGAGACCGGGCTGGGTGAAGAGGTCGGACAGGACGATCTTCACCTGGGCGTCCAAACGCACAGGGAGCCAAGCCATGGCCAGAACGGCCAGCAGAGCCAGGTGCAACGCGGTCAGGCCAGTGCGCTTATCAGAATACGGCCGGAGGCTAACAGTCTGCATTGAATACTCCTTTCGAGCGAGCCAGGCGGACGACTTTCTCTCTTGATTCTCGTTAATCCTACCATGGAACGCCCCGTTTCGCCATCGATCTAGGCAGGAGGCCGCCGCCCCGGGTCAAGGTTCGGGAAGTGTTTTCGTCACCGCCGTATGGACTCGAGGTTTCGGTCACTTCGGAGCCCCGGCGCGCAGACTTCCGTCTGCCCGCGAACCCAAGAACGCGCGACGAAATCATATCCTGCGGTCCGGAGCTTCCATTGAACTTTAGCAAATTCCGTGCCTTCAGCGAAGCGATCCTGATTCCAAAAAGCGGGCATCACATCCCAGCCTTTCGCACGGGCCCAGCGCGTGACTTTCACGCCCGCAGCGTCTCGCACACGCGCCCGGGCGAAACCCATCACAATTCAGCGGAAAGTGTTGAGTAAGTTTGCCAACATCCGCCTCACTTGCCGACCCGCTCGTTTGGATGTAAGCATGAACCGTTGACCCGATTTTTCCTTCGTTTTTGCGTCCTCGCGCTCGTGCTGGTCCGGATGGATTCGATCCGCGGCGCGCAGACAATTCAAGTGTGGGACAGCGGACAGCCGAGGACCTACCAAGTGCCGGACAAAGCGGCCGCCCCCCAGGATCAGACCCTGCTGCGCGAGGACAGGCGCGGCAAGCTGCGCCTACGCCATCTCACTCCGGACGTGCTGGTTCATCTCGCCTCGAACGCCGACGCCGCAGCCACAGCGGCTGAATCCGGAGCCACTGCTTACCGAGTGACCCGCTTGCGGAAGGATCATTACCTATTTCAAGCGGCTGATGCGGCATCCACTCTCAAACTGGTGGAAAAGCTGCGACAGATTCCAAACGTTTTAGGCGCGGAACCGGTGCTCGCTCGCCAGCGCGTGCGAAAATTCATTCCATCCGACCCTCTCTTTACAAATCAATGGCACCTGGTGAATCGCGGCGGGAATGGCGCTCTCGCGGGGATTGATCTCCATCTGACCAACACCTGGGATACCTATCGCGGCCAAGGGATCGTCATTGGAATCGTGGATGACGGCGTTGACCTTGCCCATCCCGACTTGGCGGCCCACATCGATCCGTCCCTTGGCTACGATTGGAACGATCGGGACAACAACCCCAGCCCACACCCCACCCTCGGGGACTTTCACGGGACGGAGTGCGCGGGTTGCGCGGCCGCGATCGGGAACAACGGCGCTGGCGTGACCGGCGTGGCGTTCGAAGCCACCCTCGCCGCGTTGAGGCTCATCAGTCTGGCGTCCACAGACATCACCGAATCCGAAGCCATCCTTTTCAAAAATCAGCAAATCGACATCAAGAGCAACAGTTGGGGCCCCGATGATGACGGCCAGACGCTCGAGGGCCCCGGGCCTCTTGCCACGGCGGCCCTGGCGGAAAGCGTCCGCTCGGGGCGCGGCGGCAAAGGGACCATCTTTGTCTGGGCCGCCGGGAACGGACTGGACGTCCACGACAACGCGAACTACGACGGATATGCCAACTCCATCTACACCATCGCCGTCGGATCCATCAGCGATCAAGGCCAGCAAACCGATTTCAGCGAACCCGGGGCCTGCGTGGTCCTAGTGACGCCCAGTGGCAGCTTCGGACGCCCGTCCATCACCACCACCGACCTGCAAGGAGCCATCGGCGTGAACAAGACTGGCCTGCCGGATGATTACGCCGACCTGGATTACACCAGCACCTTCGTCGGCACCTCCGCCTCCACCGCCATCGCCGCCGGCGGCATCGCGCTCATTCTCAATGCCAATCCCAACCTCGGCTGGCGCGACATGCAGGAGATCCTCCTGCGCTCCTCCACCGTGGTCGACGAACACGATTCAGACTGGGATGTGAATGCCGCCGGCATCCACGTAAACCACAAATACGGCGCGGGCCTCATGAACATCGACAATTCCGTGGCCCTGGCGCGGGGATGGCAGAACCTCGCCCCCCAGACCAACCTCACTGTGCTCCAGACCAATCTCAACCTCGCCATCCCGGACAACGACCCGAACGGCGTGACCGTGAACTTCGACCTCTCGCAAACCAGCCTGCGCGTCGAACAAGTCACCCTCACCGCCTCCATCGCGCACTCCTTCCGAGGCAACCTCGCCATCACCCTCACCTCCCCCTCGGGAATGCAAAGCCGCCTGGCCGAACTCCACAACGACCCCGGCTCCAACTACGTCCAGTGGACCTTCATGTCCGTCCGGCATTGGGGAGAAACATCCCAAGGAAACTGGCAGGTGCGCGTCGCCGATCTGCAGGCGGGCGATACCGGCGCCATTCAATCCCTGGAACTCAACCTCTACGGCACCCCGACCGGCCCGCCGAACCCGATTGTCCTCGATTCCCTTCAGTTTTCCGATGCCCCTTTCGGGAATGGCAATGGCGCGATCGAGCCGGGAGAAATCATCTCCTGCCAGTTTCTCTTGCATAACACCAGCACTGCCCTTCTCAGCGGCACCGCTCAAGTCCGGTCCCGCACCCCCGGTGTGGAACTGCTCGCCGCCTCCTCCACCCTGTCCCTTTCCCCGGGCTCGTCCGGACAAATCGCCGCCAGCTTCCGCATCGCGCCCGAAGTCCCGTGCCAATCCACCCTCCTCTTCGACCTCATTACCGACTCGGGCGGAGTTCTCCGGACCAACACCCTCCGTCAAAAAGTCGGGCCGCCACCCGCCGTCTGGTCCCTGGACACCGTCGATAACACCCGGCTTGTCGGTTACTACACCTCTCTCGCCCTCGATTCCCTGGGGCAAGCCCGCATCAGCTACTACGACGCCGGCAATGGCGCTTTGAAATACGCCCGTGAAACTGATGCCGGCTGGCAGATCGAGACCGTCGACCACGCCGGCAACGTCGGCACCTACACCTCCCTCGCCCTCGATTCCTCCGGCCGCCCCCGCATCAGCTACCGCGACGAAGCCCAGCAACGCCTCAAATACGCCGCTTGGGATGGCGCCGCCTGGCAGATCCAAACCGTCCCCACCACCGTCAACGCCGGCAGCTACAGCTCCCTCAAACTCACCCGGGACGGCGCACCTCGCATCGCCTTCATGGACGAAACCAACGGTGACCTTCTCTACGCCCAGTGGGTCGAGGGCTCCTGGCACGTCGAAACCGTCGACTCCGCGGACAAAACCGGCTCCGACCTTTCCCTCGCCCTCACCCCTCAGGACCAGCCCATGATCAGCTACCGCAACGCCACCCTGGGCGACCTCAAATTCGCCGAATGGACCGGAGCCGCCTGGGCCATCGTCACCGTCGACTCCGACGGTCTCGTCGGCAACAACAGCTCCCTCCGCATCGGCCGCGATGGCGAGCCCCGCATCGCCTATCGCGACACCACCCATACCGACCTCAAGTTCGCCCGCCGCAGCGGCGCTGCCTGGACCACCGAAACCGTCGATACCACCCGCGCCGTCGGGTTCGATGCCTCCCTCGCGCTCGACAGCCAGGACCGGCCCCGCATCAGCTACCGCGACCTTGGCAATAACACCCTCAAATTCGCCGCCTGGAACGGAGCCTTTTGGGCCATTGAAGTTGCCGATGCCACCGGCGCTGTCGGAGCCTACACCTCCCTCGCCCTCACCCCGGCCGATGCCCCCCGCATCAGCTATCGCGATACCGGGAACAGCGCCCTGAAATACGCCCGGCTCGATACCCCTCAGTGCGACCTCTTTACCGGCGGCCCGCAACTCACCCTCACCGTCACAAGCGGCACCCTCCTCCTCACCTGGCCCGCCTCACCCATCCCACTCCACCTCGAATCCGCCCCCGCCCTCACCCACCCCATTTGGACCCCGTCCACCCTCCCCATCACCCAAGCCGGAACCTCCAACACCACCCCCATCAGCCCAGACAACACCGCCCGCTACTACCGCCTCCGCACCGCCCCGTAACCGTGGGGCGAGACTGCGCCAACAGAGCCGCGCGCGTCAGCAAGCGGTCAGCCCCCGGTGGGGCGAGACTCCCGTCGAGCCGAGCCGAGCCGCCAATCCCATTTTCCGTTCCCACTTCCACCCCGCCCGCCGATCCTCTAACCTCTCCGCACGCACCAGCAAACCCACCCCACACCCGTGCCAGCCCCAGCCTCAGCACCAACTCAATACCACCCCGCCCTCCGCCTCGAACAACTCCTGGGTGACCCAGCCACCCCCTCGAACCTCCTCTCCTTTCGCCACTCCATCCAGTGGGACGAGCAGGAAGCCTTTCCCGAATCCGCCATCACCCGCCTGAACGAACTCCTTCTCCACCACACCTACGTCCCGCCCGCGCTCGGCGGCCGGCTCGATTCCGCTGAGACCTTTATCGCCCTGGGCCGCACCCTGGCCCGCCGCGACCTGTCCGTCGCCGTCAGCCACAGCACCATGCTCTGGTCCGTCCTCGCCTGGATCGCCGGCGATCCCGCCCAGCAACGCCAGCTCGCCCGGGCCATTCTGGAAAAGCGCGAATTCCCCTGCCTCGCCTATTCCGAGGCCTCCCACGGAGCCGATCTCCTCGCCAACGAAACCACCGCCAGCCGGGACGCCGCAGGCTTCTACCGAGCCACCGGAGAAAAGTGGCCCATCAACCGCGCCCGCCTTTCCCAATGGATCCTCCTCCTCGCCCGCACCGCGTCTGCCTCCCACTCCCGCAACCACACCCTCTTCCTCCTCCCGAAAGCCGCCTTGCACCCGGACGAACACCAACACCTCCCCGGCCCCAAAACCCACGGCCTCCGCGCCTGCGACATCAGCGCCCTCCGCTTTCACCACTGCCGCTTGCCCGCCCAGTCACTCCTCGGCCGCGAGGGAGACGGCTTGAGCCTCGCCCTGAAAGGATTCCAAATCACCCGCACCTTCTGCACCGCCCTTTCCCTTGGCGTGGGCGACAGCACCCTGCGCCTCGCCGCCCATTTCGCCCTCCACCGCCAGCTTTACGGCCTCCCCGTCAGCCACCTCCCCCATGCGCGGGACACCCTGGCCAACGCCTACCTCTCCCTCCTCATCGCCGAGAGCGCCGCCATCACCGCCGCTCGCGGCCTCCATCTCCACCCCGCCCAATTCGCCCACTGGTCCTCCATCGCCAAAGTGCAAGTCGCCCAGCTCTCCGATCACGCCACCCACCAATTGGCCGCCATCCTCGGCGCTCGTTCCTACCTGCGGGATACCTACGCCGAAGGCATCTTCCAAAAATTCCTCCGGGACGGCGCCATCGTCTCCATCTTCGACGGCAGCAACATCCTCTGCCTCGATCAACTCGCCACCCTCCTCCCCAGGCTCTGCCGCCCCCCCGCCCACCCACCGAGCGAGCAAGCCACCGCCGCCCTCTTCGATCTCCAACACCCCCTCCAGCCCCTCGCCTTTCACCGCTTCCGCGTCCTCGGCGGCCTTCACGACCCAGTCCTTGAAAGCCTGCCCATCCTCGTACATCGCCTCCGCACCCTGCCCCCAGACCACGCCTGTGACGCCCGCATGCTGAAACACCTCCAAGCCCGCACCCAGCGCCTCGCCCGCGCACTAGAGAAACTGCGAACCCTCGTCAGAAAACAACCCGTCCCACCCCGCCAGCGGAACACCGCCGCCCGCATCGCCTGCGCCGAACACTACTGCGCCCTTCACACCGCCGTTGCCTGCCTCGGGTTCTGGCTCTATAACCGCACCTCCCTGCGCGGCTTTGCCGCCAGCGGTGCCTGGATCGCCGCCGCCCTCCATCGCCAGGGCGCCCCATCCTTCCGCTGCGGCTCCCTCAGCCCCCGCCTCACCCACACCCTTTGCCAGGAACTCTTCCGCCAAACCCACGCCGGGGAAATGTACTCCCTCATCCCCTGGCCCCTCGCCGCCCCGGGCCAGCTCGAATCCACCTCCGCCACCCTCTGGCCCCATTCACACTCACCCTCACTCCCGCACACCTAACCGGTAGAACCTCATCCCGGCCGTCGTCCCCGCCTCGCAGGCCATCTCCGCACCCGTTCCCAATCGATCCACCTGGCCCGTCAACGGAGCCCACGGACCATTCACCGTCGCCGCTTCCAGCACGGTGTAGCGAAGATCCGCAGCGCTTGGCCAAACCAGCGTCACCCTCCCCCCGCCAGAGTCAGCCACGCGCAGAACCACCCCGGCCGCCACCGTCGTCGTCGCATCCGCTCCCTCCGGAGCCGCCTCCACGTGCCCTGCTCGATCATGTGCCACGCTATAAAAAGAATAGCGCACCCCGGGCGAGCCAGAAAAAGCCGCCTCCGTCCCCGACGCCATCGAAAGCCAAAGCGTCCAGGCTCCCCCATTCGTCGAAACGAACAGATCCACTCCCGCCACGCCCGAACCGTTCACCTCATCCCTCGCCTCCCACGCCACCGTGAAATTAGGCAGCGGACTCACCACCGGCAGCGCCCTCACTTCACTCACCGGGGAGGCTGCGTCCAGCGTGTTCCGCGCTTGTTTTGAGGGATCCACCCCTTTGCCAGGATCATGCTCGTCCAACTGATCCGTCTCGATCGTTTGCGTAAAATCAAAATTGATTTGCGCCACGTTCGTGATCACCGTTCCCGATGGCAGCCCGGCCTTGGGCCGGACCTTATAACTCACATAACCCTGCCCGCGACCCGTTCCGTCCTCGGGCGGCAAGAACCCGAGCAGCACCCCAGGCGGCAAACCCGTCACCGGATCCATCGTGCTGAACACCACCTGCAGCCGGCCGCTCTCCAGATCCAACCCCGCCCGCACCTGCACCATCAAGTCGCGGCCCTCATATTGAATCGGCTGGTCGATTGAAAAGTCTCGATAGCCAGGCGGAACCGGAATGAACACATCGCCAAACGCCAATTCACTCCACTCCAGAGACGTCCAATCCAAATCCCCATCCAGATCATCCGTGATCGAGACATATTGCGCGGGCGCCGTGGCTTGCGGATCGTTCTCGAACTCGATCCGGTAGCTCAAAACGCCGTCCGCCACCACATAATGGTTGGTTCCGCCGCCCGCGGGAGCCGTCTTTTCGTTCGGATCCAACGCCCAAGCCACCACGCTGTTCCAGGCATTGCCCACCCAGCGCAGCGCGTCATCCACCCGGCTGCGCACCTGCGGCAGCATATCGGACAACCACTGCGTCACCAGATTGATTCGGCGCGGCGCCTCCTGATTGTACCAATCCGAGACACTGCTTCTGATTCCGCTCCACGTGCTGCCCAGCCAACGAGTGAACGATTCTTCAGAAGAAGCATAATTCGCCGCCAGTTGGGCTGAAGTGTTGCGCCCCCAAGCCAGCAGCTTTCCTTTCGTATTCCGGAGCCAGCCCTGCACATTCTGCAGCTCAAGCACGCCGTTAAAGGACTGCCAGCCACGATCCAGATACCCTTGCTCTTCATCCGTCATAAACCCGTGCTCCCGCATCGCCTGGAAATACCTCCCCCATCCATAATCATAGCTGTTGCGGAACAGATACAGAGTCTGACTTTGGCCGGTGCGATCGAAGAACACGCCATATCCCGGAAACTCATCGTCCGTGCCCCGGGGGTCGATGATCTCCACCGGGTCATTATCCGCGTACGTATAAAGGTTTAGCCCCGCTCCCTGCCCGACTGGATCCCGGCTCACGAAGCGGCCCAGCCCGGGCAGATAATCCCGCGCTTGCATGTGATATAGCCCGCTCCCGTCCGCCACCACGCCGAACTGTCCGACATATTGGAACGGATTGGGAACCAACTCCCGCGCGTCCAACAGCTCGCCAAAAGGCGAGTAGAGATACTGATTCAAGTAAGCGCCGGCGGCATCCGTCATCCCCACCGTCGAACCCGTCTGATCAAAATCGTAAAACTGCACAGAACCAGCCGCATCCACTCGCCCCACCAAACCTGCCCCCTGCACATAGTGAGCCAGCAACCCCGCACTCCCGTATTCCACCAGCATCGCGCCGGGCGAAAACGGATCGTAAACGAACTCACGACGTTGCCCCGCGTGGACGACCGCCACCCGATTTCCCGAGGCATCATACTCGTAGCTCCAGATTCCCGCTGGCGTCTCCACGCGCATCAACCGTCCGGCTGAGTCGTAAAAATAGTTCCAGGCCTGATCTCCCTCTGTCCGGTTCGTGAGACTGCCCTGGGCGTCATAAGCAAGCCGAGCCTCGCCCGCTTGCACGTACTGATTCAGCACGTTGGCGGTGTAGGCCAGGCCTTGGCCCTGAGACACCATGCGCGAGCGATTCCCGGCTGCGTCATACTCGAAGGAAACGTCCTGATCTGCCACCATCGCCGAACCCGAGATGAACCGAGCTCTCGCCAACTGTCCGAGCCCGTCGTAATCATAGCTCCACTGCCCCTGCAGGGAATCGAGAGTGCCGATTCGGCCGTCCGCATCCAGCGTCCAACTGAAGCGCGAGAGCATCTCTCCGGCGGGTCCGGCGTTCGTGATTCCCACCAACCGGCCGCTCGGTGCGTACGCGTAAGTCGTGAAAGTTCCATTGCCCTTCTTGATCCGGCTTGGACGCCCCAGGCCATCATATTCATACTCGGCGAGCATCCTGCCCTGGTCGTCTTCCAACCGCTGCAGACCGCCCGATTCGTTATAGCGATACTGAACCTTAAATCCGGTCTGGTCAGCCAGCCCACTGCGACGACCGACACTGTCATAGGTAAAACTCAGCCAGCGGCCCCCCGGCAGATCAACCCGGGCGGTAAAACCGTTCGTGTCGTAACTATAACGGGTCGTTCCATTGCCATCCCTCATTTCCGCCACCTTGCCCCGGCTATCATAGGCATAGCTATACTCGGCTCCGTCACTCGCCTGCACCCCAGCCACCCGGCCGCCGGCGTCGTAGGCGAACTGGATGCTGGCTCCGCCCGGCCTGGTCCACTCCGTCAGCCGACCGATCGAGTTGTGGGTGAAGCTTTCCCGGGCCCCGTCCGGCTGAATCACCTGGAGCAGATTTCCCGCACTATCCTGCTCGTAGTTGATTCTCTGCCCTTTCGGATCGGTGATGGCAGCGAGCTGGCCGCTGGAGTCATACCCGAAGCTCGCGGTTTGCCCCAGCACGTCTGTCACTGATATCAACCGCCCCTTACTATCGTACCGGGCCGAAGTGCGCCGGCCCCGGGAATCGATCAGATCCGTCATGCGCCCTTGCGAGTCGTATTCCATCTGTTGAACGAATCCACCGCCGTCGCGCGTCTTCACCATCCGGCCTTCGCTGTCAAAGTAGAAAGCCCCGGCGGCCGCGCCCAAGCTCAACCCCACCTCACCGCCCGCCCGGTAGTCCATCGTCAGCTCCGGGCCATTGGCGGCCAACCGCATCCCCGCCACCCGGCCGCGCTCATCGTATCGGTAGAAGTGGCTGCCCCCCGCGCTGGCGTTCCTCTGCAGCAAAGCGTGCGCTTCAGCCCCGGCCACGCCATACCGATAGGTTACCGCCCTTCCTTCCGGATACTGCACTGCCATCAAATGTTCTTCCGCTGCATCGTAGGCAAACCGGACCACGCGACCGCGATCGTCCGTCAACCCTATCAACCGCCCAGCCGGGCTGTAACCCAATTGAAATTCACTTCCATCCGAGTGACGCAATCGAGACAGCAGAGCTCCCGAGTAAGCCAGGCTGAGGCTCCGGCCATTGCGGTCAGTCAAAGACTCTAAAAGGCCATCCGAACGATAAAGGGCGGTGATGCCGTCGGGATCACTCAACCGAAATCGCCCGTCCGTCATTCTCGAAAGCTTGCCATAATTGCCTCCTCCTGGAGACACGAATCCCCCTCGGAGATCCGGTTGAAAGATCGTAATCCCGCCTCCGCGAGTGCGCACCACCACCGAACCATTCGTCGAGACCGTCAACCCCGTCTCCCAGCAATGCTTCCAGCCCCGGCCCAGCGGTCCCAAATCGTAGCGCGCGGAGATCAACGCTGGAAAGGTCCGCTCAAACACCAGCGGCAGGCCCGAACTTAGCGCCGTCGCGTCTGTCTCATCTTCCAACAGGTTAAACGGCAAATTATTGTCCGCCTGGGCGAGCTCAAACCCAAACAACGTTTCCACATCCCCCACGCGCGATTGACCGAACTGGCCGAAATACGCTCCATCCTGGCTCAACACGCTCATCAACGATCCCCAGGTCGGCCCGATCTCCGCCTGCAAGTTGGCGGCCACCACCGTCCAGGCTTCGGGACTGATCACGCCCGGCTTCAACGAAGCGGCCAGACTCGCCCAATCGATCGGCATGATGCTTTCAGTGGTCGTCGCCAGCAGATTGAACTCGATCGGTGGATAGGTCAGATCCCACGGCTGCTGCCAGCCGGCATAGTAGATCGGAACCTTGGCCGACTCGCCCGCCTGGAGCCATCCGGCCATCTGTCCGCTTGCCAGAAAATGCACCGTATGACTGAAGCCCTCCGGCAGCCCGGACACCCAAAGCCCCGTCGTGATCCTCGCGGCGTCCAGAGTGAGCAGCGCCAGCTCCCGCCCCTTTTGGATGCCGGACACGGAGATGAGCGGCGCTGGCATAGCCGCGGTCCCGGAATTTCGATACTCCACGTAAAGCGTGGCCAGTTGGTGGTAACCGACTACGTCTGGAACGATTAGTTGTGTTTCCAGATGGGCCTGGCCTCCGGCAAAAACGGTAATCGCCTGATCCAAGGTCGCCGTTACGCCGCCCGCGGTTACCCGCAGCCCATAGGCCCCCGGTGGGACCCCGGAAAGATTCAGCTTCAACTCCAGCAGCGAGAATGAATTCACCGCCACGTTCGAGGCCGGATAACTCGTGCCGTTGACCGCTACCAATGCTGCCTGAATTCCTGGAACAAAGCCCGCGCCACGCACCCGGAAGACAGCCCCGTCCAACTGTCCGCTCCTGCCGGGAAAGATCTCGCCCAGAGTCAAAGTCGATTCATCCACCTCAATCGTGTAGCCCCCCTGATCGGGCACGCTCGATCCATAGGCCAGCAAGTACCAGATCCCAGGAGTCGGCGCGGAAATGATCAAGTCCTGGTCGGCGCGGGCCGCACCTTCCGATCGAAAGTCCGCGATTTCGCGGGACGGGAGCTGTCCGCGCCGCAAGTAGACCTCATTCACCCCACCATCGTTCAGATCATCCATCCGCACGCGCAAGTTTTCCCCGGGGCTCACTTCAAATCGGTAAAACTGTCCCGCCCCCGCCCGCGTGAATCTGCCGGTGTGCGGCACCCCGGAGCGCAGTTCTGGAATTGCCGCGTCGATCGGCAAAGCCAATTCGTTGTTCAACTGCCGCTCCTCAAGCACCGCCCATCCGTCATCTGCAGAAACAAGCAGATAGAGCACTCCCGATAGCAACTGGCTGGGAGTAATGACGGCACGAAACGTATTGGTGTAGCTGCCTCCCGCTGGGATGCGAAGGCTGACGGCCTGGCTGTCCAGCCGCACATCCGCCGCATCCAAATATTCATCCGATGAAAGGTAGAGCGCGTCGACCCACGAATTCCCGGCCAAGTCAGCCGGCCCGCGGTTTCGCACCACGTAAACCACCTCGACCGGCTGGCCGACTGCAACCTGGGCGGGCGGCTCGATTCGGACCACTTCCAAATCGGGCAGCGGGCCCTGAGCGGCGACAACGGTCAGCTCCATTTTCGCGGGATTCGGATCGGCCGTTCCATCCGCTCCCATTGCGGCAAATGTAATCGTCCGAGTGCCCGCGGAACGGAACGTAACCAATCCCGGGTTTTCCAGCCCGGAGGTTTGGCCGTTGCCAAAATCCCAACTAAATCCCGACGTGCCGGCCTCTGCCTGCCCGACTCCGCTAAATCGCAGCGTGTCGCCCGCCACTATCTCACCGCCACGCCGGGGCGACTCCATCTCACTCACCCACCGATCCAGTTCGATCGCGCCAATGTCGACATAGGGCGGGTTTCCTGCCCCGTTGTTGGGATGCCCGGGATCATCCACCCGCATTTGCCCGAAAAAATCTGAAGGAGGCGCACCGTCGCCGAGGCCCGCGTCAACTCCGGGGGAACTCGGTTTTAGGCCGTAGTCGAACGAACTCGCGTGGACAAACAGCGGATCCGCCTCGAAATTCCCGTCCTTGCCCGTCAGCGACGGCAGGCCATCAAAATTCCGGGCGTTATGAAAGTCATCGTAACGCGCGGCCAGGGTGGCATTTCCCGAGAGAGTGAGGCCGGTCGTTCGGTTCGAAGTAACGAAGCTGTTCATCAGAGTCACAAAAGACGCATCCGCCCAAACGCCTCGGTCATTGGCATCCAAGGTATTGTTGACCGCGGTGACGAGAGCCCCTGATTCCGCCCGCACTCCCGATCCCCAATTCTGCGCCAGGATGGAATTCGATAGCACCAACTGCGCTCCATTCCGGGCAGCCACGGCGTGGGAAGCGGATTGGCGGATCAGACAGGCGTTCAAATTCGCCTGAAGACCCGAAAAGACCAACGTGCCCGCCGAGTTGCTGCCTCCGCCGTAGCGAAACTCCACATGGCCCAGCTCATTGCTCGCGCTGGCGGCGGTGAACTCGACGCGCCCCCAATCTCCATTGAAACCGCCGGTCGGGCCGTCCTTATTCGTGTCACCGCCCGCGGAATCATCGCGCAACGACGTAAACACAATCGGGAGGTCCGGCGTGCCAACCGCTTGGAGCGTCCCCGCCACGGTGATCATCTTTCCCGACAACTTGATGATCTGGCCCGGCGCAATGGCCAGTCTCCGGCCACTGGGAATACTCACCGAATCGACGATATAGTAGACGATATCCGGGTCATCCCAATTTGCGTCGGCGGATAAAGTGCCCCCGTCAACGGCCAAGCCATTGATCAAATTCCCGGCAATCTCGGGCTGGGTGATCACCGGATCGGAGGAAAGATCCATGCTCACGGCAGAAGCCCAATTATCATGGAAGTAACAGAAGGCGACTACAGGCTGGCTGCCCAGGATGCGGAGCCCGTCCGAGCGCGAGTGGCGGAAGACGCACCGCTCAAACCGAACCGGCGCGCCGTTCACGACCACCTGAGCCGCCGCGCCCGCACCGCCATAACGAAACTCCACGTCGACCAGCTCATTGCCCGCGCTTGTTGGACTGAACTCCACTCGCCCCCAGGAACCATTGTATCCCTGTGAAGCATGGTCATTGCCGGTATCCCCTCCCACCGAATCATCCCGTAAACAGGTGAAAACGATGGGCGCGGAGGAGGAACCGATCGCGTGCACCGTTCCGGCCACCGAAACCATCGTTTGCCCCGAAGCCTTGATCACCTGGCCCGGCGCAATAGTGAGGATCCGGCCGGCCGGCACCGTCACCGTATCTCGCAAATAATAGACCACGTCCGGATCATCCCAAGCGTTGTCCCGCGGCAGCACGCCACCATCGACGCTGAGGCCGTTGACGGCATTGTTCTCGAAGCTGCCTCCGATAATTCCTGGATTCGCCCCCAAATCCATGCTCAGCGCGGAGCCCCAATTATCGCTAAAAACACCGTCGGTTATCAGCGGGCTGCTGCCTGCAACGCGCAATCCGTCGGCGCGCGAACTGCGAAAGGCGCAACGGATGAATTCCACCCCCGGAGCAGCCACGCTGACCTCCGTGGAGGAATTGGCGCCGCCATAACGGAACTCCACATGAGCCAACTGGCTTTTCTGATCGACGCCCGTGAACTCAACCCGGCTCCACTCGCCGTTATAGCCGCTGGAAGGGCCGTCATTGCCGGTGTCGCCCCCCACGGAATCATCCCGCAGGGAGGTAATAACGATCGGCTGCGACGCGGAGCCCGACGCCCGCAAACTTCCCACGACCAACAAACCGCCCGGCCCCGCCGTCTTCACAATCTGGCCGGCCCCAATCGTCAGCTTCCGGTGAGCCGGAACTGTCACCGCCCCGCGCAGGTGATATACCACTTCCGGGTTAGCCCAGACGCCATCCACCGCGAGAGCGCCAGCATCCAGGCTCAAGGCGTTGTAGGCGTTGCCTCTCATCTGAACCCCCTGGATGGCCGGGATGGAAGAAAGATCCATGCTCAGGGCTGATTGCCAATTGCCGCTGAAGCTCCCGTGCACGATCGTCGGATTGCACCCTTGGATTCGCAGACCATCGACCCGCGAGTCACGAAACACGCAGTTCTCGAAACGGGCCGGCGCTCCAGCCAGAACCACCTGGGCGGATGATCCCGCTCCACCGTAACGAAATTCAACCCAGGCCAGCTCGTTTTGCGTGCTGGTGCTGGCGAACTCGACCCGTCCCCATTGTCCGTTGTACCCTTGGGATTGCTTGTCGTTATTGGTGTCGCCTCCGGCCGAATCATCTGCCAGTGACGTGAAAACGATCGGCTGGCCGGAAGCGCCCGTGGCGGAGAGGGTTCCCATAATGGAGACCACCGGGCTTCCCCACATTTTTATGACCTGCCCGGCTCCGATCGTCAGCTTTCGCCCCGCGGGAACGGTGACATTGCCCTTCAAGTAATAGGCCACATCAGAATCATCCCAAAACCCATCCTTGCTGAGCGCGCCTGCATCCACGCTCAATCCGTTGATTGCGTTCGTCCCCAACCGAATCCCTCGAATTGCCGGATTGGATGCGAGATCCATGCTGAGCGCGGATGCCCAGTTCGCATAGAAACCCGAGCTCTCAATCACCGGGTCGCTGTTCAGCAACCGGAGGCCGTCCACGCGGGAGTTTCGAACGAGGCAGTTGGAAAAGCGGGTTTGCGCGCCGTCAATCAGGACGGCCGAGACGGATCCCGCGCCGCCAAATCGGAATTCAACAAAGCTCAGCTGATTGCTGCTGCTCGTGTTCAGAAACTCGACCCGCCCCCACTCTCCATTGTATCCGTCACTCGGGCCGTCGCTGTTGCCGTCACCGCCCGCCGAGTCGTCGCGCAGTGAGGTGAAAATCACCGGCCGTCCGTCGACGCCGTTCGCCTGCAGAGTGCCGGCCACGGACAGATTCTGGCTTCCCCACGCCTTAATCACCTGACCCGCTCCCAGCACCAACCGCCGGCCCGCCGGAACCGTTACCGTCCCCCGCAGGAAATACATCAGGTCCGAGTTCCAAACTCCGTCGATGGCCAGAGCGCCAGCATCTACACTGAGCCCGTTGATCGCGTTGGTGGCCGCCCGGGCTCCCCTGATCGATGGATTGGACGCGAGATCCATGCTCAGGGCCGAACCCCAGTTCCCGAAGAAATTGCCGCCGGTGATCACCGGATTAGCCCCGACTATCCGCAGGCCATCCACCCGGGAATGCCGCACCGTGCATTCCTCAAAGACGACAGGCGCGCCCTCCACCGTTACCTCCGCTGCCGCCCCGGCCCCTCCAAACCGAAACTCCGCATATTGCAGCAAGCTTCCGCCGCTGGTGGCCGCAAACTGCACCTGGCCCCAGCGACCTGGGTAGCCGGTGGTTGGACCATTCTTGTCCGTGTCCCCACCCGCCGAGTCATCCGCTGAGTCCGTAAAAATCACCGGATCCGCGCTCGTTCCGTGGGCGAGCAAAGCCCCTTCCACCTTCAAGCTCGCCGTGCCGCTGGACTTCACGATCGTGCCCGCCCCGAGCGTCACCACCGCACCCGGCGGAATGCGGGTGTTCGCGGTCATAAAAATCAAAGTCTTTGCAGGAACCACCGTTCCGTTCGTAAGATCTCCCGACCACTGCCACCCTTGGCCCCGCGCCGGGGAGGCCAGCGCCAGCTGAAATAGAAACCATCCCAAGAGAAGGCAATTCCGGACGCTCATAGGATTCACTCGAAGTTGAAGTTTTTGGAGCCCTCCTCCGTTTCCTCCGCACCGGCCCGATTCAAGCCCTCACCTACATCGCAAAGGCTCCCTTTTCCCGCCAACTCTATCTCTTCTCGCCGTTGCGGTTGCTGCAGGCAGGAGGAGCCATCTATATCACCGAGCCGGGGGAGCCAAGAAGAGGAATCCCTTTCATACCAGATACAACCTAGCCGTCATCCCCCTGGCGCCGCTACCCAATCATTGCCAATCCATCACCCAATCCTGCCCTCCAGCCCCCCCACCCCCGCCCGAATACATTTGCCTTCAGCCCCTTGGCCGAATAGAAAAGCCACCGCGATCAAAGGAGCAAAAGGAGCGCCACCAAAACCATCACCACTCAACCCACTTGCCCACCCCACACTCACCCGAACCCTCCCCCCTTGCGCCGGACCACGCCACCCTCGCCGCCATCCTCCAAACCGCCCACGACCCCATCATCGCCACCGACCTCCGCGGCCACATCACCTATGCCAACCCCGCCGCCGCCCGGTTCCTCGGCCATCCCCCCGCCCAAATCCTCGGCGCCCCCCTCACTCGTTACATCCCCGAGCACTGCCAAAACCACGAACAACTCGTTTGCGAGAGAATCCGGCAGGGCGAAGAGGTCGGCCCTTTCCCATCCGTTCGCCTGGCCTGGGACCCAAAAGCCCGGGACCAAAAGCCCATCCCCGTCACCCTCACCATCTCCCCCCTTCGCGATCCCGCTGGGCAACACATCGGCTTCTCCCACATCAGCCGGGACCTCTCCCGCCAGCAGAACACCGAGCGCGAACTCGCCCGCCTCACCCGGCTCCACAGCGCCCTCAGCCAGGTGAACCAAACCATTCTCCGGGCCAGCAGCCGCGCAGACCTCTTTCCCCGAGTCTGCCGCATCCTGGTCGAACAGGGCGGCTTTCACCTCGCCTGGATCGGGTTGTGCGATCCCCAGACCCGCCGGATAACACCCGTCGCCGTCTTTGGCCAGGACGCCGCCTACCTCGATTCCGTCGCCATCTACGGGGACGACCGGCCCGAAGGCCGGGGCCCCACCGGCCAGGCCTATCGCAGCGGCCAGCCCTATGTCTGCAACGACATGCATCATAATCCCGTCACCCTCCCTTGGCGGGAACAACTCCTCCAGCACAGCCTCCAGGCCTCCGCTGGCTTTCCCATCCGCCTCCAAGGCCAAAACTTCGGCGTCCTCACCGTTTACGCGGATGAGCCCTGCTACTTCCAGGACAAGGAAATCACCCTCCTCGCCGAAATTGCCGGGGGCATCTCCTTCGCGCTGGACAGCCTCGCTGAGAAGGCGGCCCGCCAGCAAGTCGAGCAAGCCGCCGCCAACGAACGCCTCTTTTCCGCGACCATGATCGAAAGCCTGCCCGGCATCCTCTATTTCTATGATGAAGAAGGGCGCTTTCTGCGTTGGAATCGCAACTTCGAAATCGTCTCGGGCTACAGCCACGACGAGATCCAGAAGATGCATCCTCTGGACTTCTTCTCCGCACCCGAAAAAGGCCCTTTGCTCCAGCGGATCAACGACGTATTCACCCAGGGCGAATCGTCCATCACCGCTCAATTCGTTTCCAAGGACGGGACCACCACGCCCTATTTCTTTACCGGACGCCGCGTCCAGTTCGATGGCCGGCCCTGCCTGGTGGGCGTTGGGGTCGATATATCGCAGCGTTTGGACGCGGAACAGCGGCTGGCCGAAAGCGAGCGCAAGTATCGCGAACTCGTCCAGCACGCCAAAAGCATCATTTTACGGTGGGACTCGTCCGGCCGGATCCTCTTCCTGAACGAGTTTGGCCGGCGTTTCTTCGGCTACTCCGCCGAAGAGATCATCGGCCGCAACGTCCTCGGAACCATTGTCCCGGTTGCCGATAGCAGCGGCCGCGACCTGCAGAAGCTCATGGAGCAAATTTGCGCCAACCCAAAATCCTTCGAGCAAAACATCAACGAAAACATCCGGCGCAACGGCCAGCGCGTCTGGATTTCCTGGACCAACAACATCGTTCAGGATTCCCAGGGAGCCGTCCTGGAGATCCTCAGCATTGGCACCGACATCACCGAACAGACGCGAGCCCACCAGGCGCTGCGCCGGAGCGAAGAACAATTCCGCCTGATCATGGAAAACCTGGCGGACCTCGTCGCCGTCCTGGACCTCAAAGGGAACCGCCTCTATAGCAGCCCCTCCTACCACCACATCCTGGGGCATCCGGAAGCCCTGCTCGGCTCGTGCTCCTTCGAGCAGATTCATCCCGAGGACGTGGCGCGCGTTCGCGAGACGTTTGAAGACACCGTTCGGACCGGCGTCGGACACCGGCTCGAGTACCGCCTGGTCGACGTGCAGGGCCGCGCGCGCTATATCGAATCGCAAGGCAGCGTTATTCGGGATTCCGGCGGACGCGTCACCCAGGTCGTTGTCGTCTCCCGCGACGTCACTGAACGCAGGCAGGCCGACCAGGTCATTCGCGACCTGAATGCGAACCTGGAGCGGCGGGTGGAGGAGCGCACAGCTGACCTCGAAAAAGCGCTCGTGCGGGCGGAAGCGGCGGACCGGCTCAAATCCGCATTCCTGGCCACGATGTCTCACGAGTTGCGCACACCGCTCAACTCAATCATCGGCTTCACTGGCATCCTGCTCCAGGGCCTCGCGGGCCCGCTCAATGCCGAGCAAAAGAAGCAACTGGGCATGGTCCGGAACAGTTCCCGCCACCTGCTCGAGCTCATCAACGATGTCCTCGACCTCTCCAAGATCGAAGCGGGCCAGCTCGAGATCCACGCCGAACCGTTCGATCTGCCGGAATCGCTGGACCGGGTCATCGGCCTGATCGCCCCGCTGGCCGAAAAGAAAAAATTGAAACTCGCGCTCTCCGCGCCGCCCGGCCTCCCCGGACTGGTGAGCGATCGGCGCCGGTTCGAACAGATCGTCGTCAACCTGCTGAACAACGCCATCAAGTTCACCGAGCAAGGCAGCGTCGCCGTGACGGCCGGGAGCGTTCCGGAGTTTCGACCATCGCCAGACCACCCGCCCTGCCCCGCAGTGCGCATCGAAGTCGCGGACACCGGCATCGGGATCAAGGCTGAAGATTTGCGTCATTTGTTCCAGCCCTTCCGCCAGGTCGAAACGGGCCTGACCCGCCAGCATGAAGGGACCGGGCTTGGCCTGGCGATCTGCCGCCGGCTCGTGGCTTTGCTGGGCGGCGAAATCTCGGTGCGTAGCGAATGGGCCAAAGGAAGCCAGTTCACCCTCACACTGCCCGTCAACTTTCAGAGGACGCCATGAAGCAAAGAACTATTCTGTTGATTGAAGACAATGAGCAGAATCGCTATCTCGCCACCTTCCTGCTCGAGCAGCATGGCTACCGAGTCGTGTCCGCGTCGAACGGTCAGCTGGGAATTCAAACCGCCCAAACGCTGAAGCCAGACCTGATTCTTCTCGATATCCAACTGCCCATCCTGGATGGTTATGCGGTCGCTCGCGCCTTGCGGGAATCACCCGCCTCGCGCGACATCCCGATTGTAGCCGTCACTTCTTACGCGATGGTGGGGGACCGGGAAAAGTGCCTGGCCGTTGGCTGTAACGGCTACGTGGAAAAGCCGATCAATCCGGAGACCTTCGTCGCCGAGATCGAGGCCTTTTTGCGGCCGTGATCCAATAAGGGAGGGGAAGCCATGACTCGCATTCTGGTTGTTGATGACAAGGAGGAAAACGCCTACTACCTCGAGGCGCTGCTCACCGGCCACGGTTATGCGGTCGATTGGGCGCGTCATGGCGCCGAAGCTTTGGTGAAAGCGCGCCAGTCCCCCCCCGGCGTCGTCGTCTCCGATCTGCTCATGCCGGTGATGGATGGTTTCACTCTCCTGCGGATGTGGAAGTCCGACCCCCGCCTGAAACAGATTCCGTTCATCGTTTATACCGCCACCTATACCGAGCCCGCCGACGAACGCCTGGCCCTGAGCCTGGGAGCGGACGCCTTCATTCTCAAGCCGACTGAGCCGGAGGTTTTCCTCCTGCGCCTGCGGCAGGTCACCGCCGGCGCCACGCCCTCGACCCCTCGGTTTGTCGCGAACGATGAAAAGGAAGTCCTAAAAGTCTATAGCGAAGCACTCATCCGCAAGCTGGAGGAAAAAACCCTTCAACTCGAGGAAAGCAACCACGCGCTGCAACAGGACATTGCCGAACGCAAAAAGGCCGAAGAAACGCTCCGACTGCTCAATTCAGCCGTTCTCCAGGCCAAGGAATCCATTCTGATTACCGACGCGCAACTGGACCTCCCTGGCCCGAGAATCATCTTCGTCAATCCTGCCTTTACCCAGATGACCGGCTATGCCGCGGAGGAAGTGCTGGGGAAGACTCCCCGCATTCTCCAAGGGCCGCGCACCGACCGCAACGTCCTGCGGCGGCTCCGCGAGAACCTGAAGCGCGGCGAGCTCTTTGATGGCGAGGCGATTCAGTACCGCAAGGACGGCGCAGAGTATGTGCAACAATGGCAGGTGGCCCCGCTGCGTGATGCCGCCGGCACGGTGACCCATTACGTCGCGATCCAGCGCGACATCACCCGCCGCAAAAAGGCCGAGGAGGAGTTGCGCACCAAAACCACCTTTCTCCAAGCCATCGTCGAAACCGCGCCTGACGGCATTCTCGTCGTGGACAATCAAGAGCGAAAGATCCTCCAAAACCAGCGGCTCGTCGATTTGTGGAGGATTCCGGCCGAAATCGCCGAGGACAAAGAGGACGCGCGGCAGATCGCGTTCGTAGCCAGCCAGACTCGAAATCCCGCCCAGTTTACCGCTCGCATCTCGTATCTCAACGCCCATCCCGATGAGATCAGCCGAGACGAAATTCATTTGCTCAACGGAACCATTCTTGATCGCTTCTCCTCGCCGGTCCGAGACAAGGCGGGCAAGCACTACGGGCGAATTTGGATTTTCCGTGACGTTACCGACCAACGCCGTTTGGAAACCCACCTGCGCGAGTCGCAAAAGATGGAGGCGTTCGGCCAGCTGGCGGGAGGGGTGGCGCACGACTTTAACAATATCCTGGCGGTGATCCAGCTGCAGGCCACCCTCCTGAAGTTCGATCAAAATCTTTCGCTTCAGCAGCTCGAAGTGGCCGACGAAATTGAGAAAGCAGCCCAAAGGGCGGCAAACCTGACCCGCCAACTGCTCCTCTTCAGCCGACAAAAAGCGATGCAGCCCCATGATCTCGATATCAAAGAGGTAGTGGATAACATGGCCAAGATGATGCAGCGAACCTTGGGCGAGCACATTCAGATGCAGTTCAAATTCCCCAAAGAGCCGCTGTTTGTCCATGCCGACGCCGGCATGATGGACCAGATCATTCTGAACCTCGCGGTCAACTCGCGCGATGCGATGCCCAAAGGGGGGCGGCTGGCCATCGAAACTTCCGCGGCGGATTTCGAGGAGACCGAGGCTTCACAGCTCCCGGGCGCGCAAGCCGGTTCGTTCGTCTGCTTGAGTGTCACCGACACCGGCTGTGGGATTCCGCAAGAAATTCTGCCCCGCATTTTCGAGCCATTCTTCACCACAAAAGAAGTGGGCAAGGGCACCGGCCTTGGCCTCGCCACCGTTTTTGGCATTGTCCAGCAGCATAAAGGCTGGATTTCCGTCACCAGCGAGGTGGGACGCGGGACAACCTTTCGCGTTTACCTGCCCCGGTTGAAGCACATCCCTCAAAAACGCGTCGGCCCATCCAGCTTTGACGCCCTTCGAGGCGGTCACGAAACGATTTTACTGGTCGAAGATGAAGCTTCGTTGCGCGATGCGACGCGCGTCACCCTGGCACAACTGGGATATTGCGTGCTGGAAGCAGCCAACGGGGTGGAAGCGCTACAGGTCTGGGAACAGCACCGCGATCAAATCAGCCTTTTGCTCACAGATTTGATCATGCCGGGCGGGCTGAGCGGCAAGGAGCTGGCCGACCAGCTTCTGCTCCGCAACTCAAAACTCAAGGTCATCTATGTCAGCGGCTACAGCACCGATGACTTCAGCAAAAATGCTTCGATCAAGGAAGCGGATAATCTGCTCTCCAAACCGTTTGACCCTCACCAACTGGCGCGCGTCATTCGTGAACGGCTCGATCATTCGGCCGTCGCTCTCGACCCAAACCCATCGCGGCCGCCTGGGGCTAAGGCAGCCAGCGCGGGTGATCCGCCCCGGCTTGGTTGATCCCCTGGGTGAGGAGCTTTTCCTCTTCGCCGTTCTTCTTCATCACCCACAGAGCGGGACTCTCCCCCACCCCGCAGCGGCAGAACGCGATTAAGCCCCCCCGCTTTGAAACATTCGGGCGCAAATCCCACAAGGGAGGAACATGCTGCGTCAGCACCGTTGTTTCGCCATTCCTGGGATTCAACCGGCAAATCTCCGTTCCCCCTCGGGCCCGCTCGGGTTTCCAGTCGCGATTGAAGTGGTCCGTGTCCGGCCGGCCCGTTTGGTATTCCCAGGCCACACGTGCTCCGGGCAGAAGCCGCGCATAGAGCACCTCGCCCTCTTGGGTCCAGACCGGGACGTTGGACCCGCCGCCTCGGCGTTGCGGGTTCCCATACGTGGCGCCAAACCAATGCGATTGTCCCTGGGTCAAAACCCGAAAATCCCGGCCGTCCGGCCGGGCCACGCACAGGTCGGAGGCGTCGTGCCCGGGATCGTTCTTGAACCTGCAGTCCTGGAAAAGCAGCCACTCGCCATCCGGAGACCAGGCCGGACCAAAGTAGAGATGATCCGGGTCGCTGATCACGAGCTGGCGGTTTCCCCCCAGGACATCGCTCGTCCAAATCTGATAACCCTGGGGGCTGGCCAGGTGAAACGCGATTCGCTGATGATCCGGGCTGACGCTGAAACCGTAAGGGAGGCCCTCGCCCGGCCCCGTAAAGGCGCGTTTGTCACTGCCGTCCAGGTTCATGCTCAGGACCTGTCCCAGCTTGCTGCGCGGTGCCTGGACCAAAATGCGGTCATCGTTGATCAGCGCCTGCGGCGTGTAGAAAACCTCCTCCCGCTCGCGCGTGGCGATCTCGGTCAGCGTTTTCCGATCCAGATCGTAGAGCCAAAGGTGGGTCGGCGTGAGCGTATAGAATTGATCGAAAGGCCGCCCTGGGCCATCCCGCCGAGGCTCCATGCTTAAGAAGATCACCCGCCTGCCGTCCGAAAGAAACGGTCCCGGCTGCCACGTGGCCTGGCCCGGGACGTCGAACTGCAGAATCTCGAAACCGCTTCCGTCGGCGTTGATCAGGCAGGTCTTCCCATCCGAGGTGAAGAATAGCCGCTCGCCCGCCCTTCCCTGCTGATAACCCGTGGCGCAGCCAGCAGCCAGCCCCGCGAGGCCCAGCGCCGTCGTCTTGCAGAAATCCCGCCGATTCATGGTCATCTCCGCGCGTCTCCTCTAAAATCCCGGACGGATGGAATGCTAGCGGCTGTTCTTCGTCGCGCCAGCCCTCAGCCATTCGAGCGCCGCCGGAAGCATCTGTTGCGGGTCCCCGGAATATTGGGACAAACGATCCGCCGCGTGCAACGCCCGGTAGTGCTTTAAGGCCAGTGAAAGCCCCTCAGCGTTCTCTCCGGCTACGTAGGTGCGCCCAGGAGCGCCCAACGCCAGCAGCGCCGGCACGTCGCCATACTTCGCTCCGCCCGGCAGAAAATTGGGATCCTGCAGATCGAGCAACTGGCCGAACCGAAATCCGCCGGTGTCGATCACCGCCTGGTCAACGGCCTCGCCGCACTGTGCCCGTGCGGCAGCCACCACCGGCCCCATGCCATCCACGCCGATCAAACTCAGATTGCCGCCGCCTTGTTTCAGGTACTTCACCACGGACAACACATCCTGCACCCGTTGAACGAAAACGGAATGGTTGTAACCCAGCGTGAAGGCGGCCGCCTCTCGTGGATTCTTCACGCGAGGCGTGCGCGTCAGAGGCGCGCCTTCCGCGAGGAATTCCCCCTGGTACAACAGATCGGCGCTCATCACCGTCACCCCATCACTCACCAGCTTGGCTGCCATCGGTTGCAGGCCGTCCCCTTCGTAAAGCGCGGCTTTTCCCTTCTGGCTGAACCACGCTGCCGAACGCCCGTTCGGCGCTTTCGGCACGCAAAGCACCGCCGGCAATTCCTCGTGATACGTCTTATTGCGCAGCAGGCCCGTCCTCTCGATCCATGAATCATGCTCCACCTTCCCCGTCTCCACCCAGGCGAGTTCGCCCGCGTTCTCCAAATTGCCGTCGAGGATCACATCGAAAGCCCCCCCGTAGGCCTTGCGGAAGCGCTCCGGGGAGGCCTGCTCCGCCGTCAGCTGCTTTTGGGCGTCCTTGTGCCAGTTGCGCAAAAGCTGCCGTTCAAACTCCGGATCAGCGGACGCTGGAGCCGGATGTTGATCATCCCACACCGTCAATTGTTCCCGCGGCAGAGGTTCGTAGTCCTTCTCGATCACCGGCTCCTTCTGGCCCAGCTTAAAGTGCTTATTCAGCCAGCCGTAAAATGCCGAGCGCGAAACTGCGTTGTAGTTATGCGGAAAATGTTCCCCCCGTTTGAGCATCACATTGTCGGGCGCGCCGAGCAGCGCATAGAGCTGTTTCAACTCCGGGAATCCCTTCACCGCCATCTCCTTCGTCCAATCGTTCGCACAGGTCATCCCTTGCGGTTTCGGCGCAAAGAGCGCGGCGAATTCGACGTTGCCGGTGTCCACCCGCAACAGGCTGGCATTCTCACAGGTGCAGCCTCCCTGCATCGCCGTGCTGACCATGACCGCTGGAAAGGAGAGCGCCAGGCGGGAGTCGATTCCCGCCAGCAGCATCGTCTGCGTTCCCCCGCCGCTTGCGCCGGTCATCGCCACCCGATCCGGATCGACCTCGGGCAGCGTCAGGACGAAATCCAGGGAACGGATCGAATTCCAGGTCTGCAAACCCATCGCGCTCTGCAGATGCGCCTCGGCTTGCGGGCTGAACAACCCCCAGTTCTCTGTAGTATTCATTTCCGGCCGTTGCTTGGCGAACCCATGCACCAGAGCCATCGAAAGCTGCTGCGAATCAGAATTCCCCAGCATGTCCCACTGCCAGACCACGCACCCCATCCGCGCCAGTTGCACGCACATCGACTGAAACCGGCTGCGCCCGCCCTGCTCGAACCGCTCCTCGCCCTCCGCAATTTCCTTGCGCAATTCCGGCTCGGTCGATTCCTGCAGGCGCGCGTCAGTCCAATGGCCATGCGCAAACAACACCGCCGGAGCTTTGCCTTGCACATTCTTTGGCCGGTAGAGATTGCCCGTGACAAAAAAGCCCGGGGCGCTCTCGAAATAGACCTTTTCCACGGTGTAATCCCCGCGATCAACCTTCCCGTGAATGACCGGATTTAACGGAGTGCGCGTGGGCATCGGCCAAAGGCCTTGCGAAATCAAGATCTGGCGCCGCACCCGCTCCGCCCTTTGCGCCCAGGCCTCACGCGAGGCCGGCGGCTTAAACGGAAAATATCCATCGAGATCTTTGAGCGGTTCCAGACGACGATCCTCCGGCAGCTTCCCCTCGGGCAGGACCCGCGGCGCGGCTGTGACCGCCGTCGCCGCAAACAACTGGGCGATGACAAGAGACGCGTTCAAGCGAAGCAGTTTCGTGGTCATCCGGGCAGAGTGCCGGGAGCACTCCCTTCGCGTCAAGCGAACGCGTCCTGGGCCTTGGATCAACCCTGGCATCCAAAACGCGCGTGGCGTTGCTCCCAACGCGCGCCCGCCAGGCGCCCTCTAAATCTCAGGATTCTTCCCGATCGCTGCCTTCACCGAGCCAAGCCGCTCGGATGCGATCCGGCGGGCTCTGTAGATGCCGCGTTCCAACAGCCACGGGAAATGGCGACGCACCACCGGGACGAGGCCAAACGGAGCGATCGTCTTTTCGCGAATGTGCCGCAACGCGTCCTCGACCGAGTTCGTCGCGTAGATCAGATTCAAATCTGGCGCGCCGACCGTCTTGGCGGCCACCATTCTCTCCATCATCCGCAGAAGATCAGCCCAATACTCGGTGTCCATCAAAACCAGCGGAAAGTTCTTCAGTTTCCCGGTTTGAATCAACGTCAGCGCTTCAAACAGTTCGTCGACCGTCCCGAACCCGCCCGGGCAGACGACAAACGCATACGAATACTTGATTAACAGAGTCTTTCGGACGGAAAAGAACCGAATGTCCACCCATCGATCCAGGTACGGATTCGGCTGCTGCTCCACCGGCAGCCGAATATTGCAGCCAATTGATCGCCCGCCCGCCTCGCGCGCACCCCGGTTTGCCGCCTCCATGATGCCCGGCCCGCCCCCGGTAAGGACCGTGAAGCCCATCTCGGCAATCCCGGCGCCCATGGCCCGCGCCGTTTGGTAGTGCGGGCTGGCTTCCGGCGTTCGAGCCGAGCCAAAGACGGTGACACAAGGCCCAACAAAATGCAGCACCCGCATTCCGCTGAGGTAATCCCAGAAGATCTGCAACAGAGCGACCAACTCGCTCGTGCGGGAGTGCGGCCCCTCCAGCAGATGATAGTCCGCGAGGGGCCCCGCTGGACGGTTGTTGCCGCTATTGCCATTTTCGCCCGCCTGGGCCGATTCATTGAGGGTCGGCATGTTTCAATCCGATTCTAAAAGAAGGCCGCGTTCGGTCAAACTTTCAGCACTTTGAGGTAAGCCACGCTTCGCTCAGTCAATTCCCAGGTCTGCTCGACAAAGTAATTCTTTACCCCGCCGATTTTCGCCGCCCGGAAGGTTTTGACCCAATCGATGCTGCCCTGGCCCAGGGCGGCCTGCGGTTGCTTTTCGTCATCGTCCGACGCCGGCGCTTTCAAATCCACTCCCTTCAGATCGATGTCCTGCAAATGCATCGAATAGAAACGCCCCGGGTACTTGACGAAATAATCCGCGGCTACAAATCCCCAAAGGAGTGTCGACATCTGGAACTGGAATTTTACCAGCTGCGGGTCGAGCAAATCGAACAGCCGGTCGTACGTCCTCCGGCCCTCGACCATGGAGACTTCGAAGCCTTCATTATGCAGGCCCTGCTGCATCCCGGCAGCGGCAGCCACTGCGGCAATCTTGTTGTACTCTTCAGCGGCGCGCTTCACCTGATCGAGCGTGGGATGGCTGCCGCCGTTCCCGTCGCCCAGCGTGGCGGTAATCATTTGCGTAATGCCAATCTCCCTCGCCCAATCGATGCACTTCTGCTGGCTCTTGCGCAACTCGTCCATCGTAAAGTGGGAGCTTTCAGCCTTCAAACCGTGATCCGCCATGATCCGAGCGGCCTGCTTTCCGTCGGCCAGCGATGAAAACTCGCTGCCATAGCCAATCGGCGAACAGAGCTCGAGACGCGTCACGCCGATAGCCGCAATCTTTTTCGCGAACCCGGGGAAATCCTTCAACATCCCCCGAAGAGGCCAGACCTGGCTGCCAATCGGCAGGCCGAGCGGCCCCGTGGACGCCGCGAAGCCATTGCGAGAGAGCAAAGCGGCAGCCGCCGCGCCCATTGCCGCTCGTTCCACGAACTGTCGCCGTGTCCACAGCCCGCTCCCTGTTTTTGGGGTCATCTGCGTCATCTTGCGGTCTCCGTCCGGTGAATTCGATACCAAAATCGGCCCGGCCACAGACACTCACTCGCGCTTCTCTGCCATCCCATTTGTCTTCTCCGCGCAGCCAGGCAAACTAACCCGCGTGATTCGCAAAGCCTTTGTCATGTCCGTTAATGCTGGCGCAGAAAAGGAATATGAGCGCCGCCACCGGCCCATTTGGCCCGAACTCGAAGAGACTCTCCTGGATCATGGCGTCCGGACCTATTCCATCTTCCTCGATCCGCACACTCGCCAACTCTTCGGCTATGTCGAGTTCGCTGATGAGGCGCAATGGGACGCAATCGCGCAAACGGAAGTCTGTCAGCGCTGGTGGCGTTACATGGCCGACGTGATGCCGGCGCACAGTGACAACCGTCCGGTTTCGAAGGACTTGCCCGAAGTCTTCCACCTCGCACGGCCCGAAGAGGACCTGACCTGACACCCCGACTGGCCATTAAGTGGGGATTTGTGGAAACGCGCCCAAAGGATAGAGTATTCGTTTGAAATCTATGAAACTCATTTTTGCACTGCTCATCTCGGTCCTCCCCCTGCTCGCGGCGGACAAGGAACCTACCGCCTTTGAGTTGGTGAAAGAGGGGAATCGCTACGTCGGGGAACAGGCCAAGGACAAGATCGTCCAAATTCGGTCGGAACGGTCCATCGGCAGCCTCACGCCCAAGGTCTGGCACATCACCTATTTCGACCCCACCGCCACCTTCAAGTCGGTCGAGGTAAAGTTCGCGGCCGGCAAGATGATCGATGTCAAGCGCCCCTTGCGCATGATCGAAATGATCGGCGATGGATCCAAAGAGATGGATAAAGACAAGCTGAAGGTCGATTCGGACGCCGCCATTTCCAAAGCTCTTGCTGAGCCGATCCTTAAGGATATCAAGGTCAAGTCGGTCGAAGCCAAATTGGAAAAGAGCCCGGCCGGACCGATCTGGCGCATCAAGCTCTGGGCCGAAAAATTGAACGGCAAGGATGCCCCGGACATCGGAAAGATCACCGTAACCGCCGATGATGGGAAAGTCACCGAGACGGATATCCACCTCGATCGCCTGAGTTGATGCCCAGGGGCCGAGAGTCCTACTCGCGTCCCAGCAATTGATTGAGCTTGTCACGGTAGCTCCGGCTCAGGGTCAGCTTGGCCCCGTTCTTGAGCACCACGATGTACTCGCCGTGGAACATCGGCTGCAGTTCTTGAATCCGCTCCACATTGACGATCGTCGAGCGGCTGATTCTCATAAACTTGTCGGCGGGCAGGCGGGCTTCAAGGGAGGTCATTGTCTCCCGCATCATCTGCGCGTCTTTGCCCATGTGCAAAGTGACGTAGTTGTCCGCGGCTTCCACCCAATCAATATCCCCAACCTTCACCAGCAACACCCGGCCTGAGTTCTTGACGAGCAGCCGCTCCAGCGGTTTGGCCGCGGGCTTCACTTCTTCGAGCACCGCTTTTAGTTCTCCCCGTCCTTCGCCGGGCTGATCCCCCTTCACCTTCTCGATTGCGCGGTGCAGCGCTTTCTGGAAGCGCTCCCGGTCAAACGGCTTGAGGAGATAGTCCACCGCATGAACGTCGAAGGCCTTCAACGCAAATTTGTCGTGCGCCGTGACGAAGACGACGTTGGGCGGCTCATCCAAAGCAGCCAGCACTTCGAACCCGTTCAATTCGGGCATCTGCACATCCAGGAACAGTAGATCCGGCCTGAGCTTTTCCACCAGTTCAACCGCGCTCCGGCCGTCTCCGGCCTCGCCGATGATCTCCACGGCCGGCTCTTTCTCGAGCAATCCACGCAAGCGTTCGCGGGCGAGTTCCTCATCGTCCACGATGACCGTACGAATCTTCTCGCTAGTTTTCATGAAAAGGGATCACGACACGCGCAAGCAAACCGCCCGCCGGCACATTTTGCAATTCGAACTTCTGGTCAGCCCCATAAAGCTGCTGAAGGCGGCTGCGCGTATTGGAGATTCCAATGCCCTCTCGCTTGGCGCCGCCAGGCGGCAGCCCATCGCCATTATCCTGGACCTGCAACTCCAGCACGCCATTCCGCCGCTGCGCTCGCAACACGATCTTGCCGGGCCGGGCGTGCCGCTCGATGCCATGCCGGATGGCGTTCTCCACCAGCGGCTGCAGCACCAGGTTCGGCACCTGGGCTCGCAAGGTGTCCGGGGCAATCTCCATCTCCACCTTCAGCCGGTCACGGAAGCGGGTCTGCTCGATCTCGAGGTATCGCTTCAAAAAATCGAGTTCCTGCGACAGCGGCACCTCGTGCGTGTCCGTATTGTCCAAAGCCAGCCGCAGCAGATCGCTCAATTTCATCACCATCCGGTCCGCAGCCTCGACATCTTTGTGCATCAGGGCTGAGATGGTGTGGAGCGTGTTGAAAAGGAAATGCGGATTCATCTGGCTCTGCAACGCCTGCAAGCGCGCTTGAGCCAGCCGCTTCTCCAGCTCGGAGGCGCGCAACTCTCGTTCGTGAAATTTCTGGTAATAATCAAAAGCGTGGCACACCGAGAGAATCACCCAGTAAACCCAAATGTTGTATTGAAACGTCTTCGTGAGCAGCGAAAACCCGCGCGTGAACGGCAATCCGGCGCCTGGCCGAATCCAGTCTTGGGTTTCGCCAATCCCCGCCCGCAACACCATGAAGGCAAAGGAGAACAGAACGCTGTAAATCAGATGCAGGACCGCCAGCCGCCCCCAGGTCTTGCGTTCAAAGGGAAAACGCCGGGCAAGCCGCGCCGCAGGAATCGACAGCAACGCGAAAACATACCAGTCCGCCAGGGAAAATGTCACCGCCTCCCCCCAGGAAACACTTCGGCCGGTTTTGGCGCTGTTCAGAAAGAAATGAATCGCAAAAGAAAGCCCCACCAACGTCCAGAACGCGAAGAACAGCGTCCAGCGCGACCAATGTCTGGCTAATGGGGAGGACATAAGCGTGCATTTAGACCGGGATTCGGACTGCGCACCCGCAAAAAGTAAAGGATCGCAACTTAGGCCGTCAATCCACGACCGAGATCGCTTCCGGTTCTTCGCCAGTTTTCGCCGCCAGCAGCCGGGTCAATTGCGCGAATTGCTCCAGGGAGACGGTCTCGGCTCGCGCCTGCGGCTCAATCCCGGCCGCCTGAAATGCGGCCGCAATTTCCGGACCCGGCCACCGTTGCTTGAGCAGCTTGGCCATCATTTTCCGGCGGGCGCTGAACGCCAGTTTCACCAACCGGTGAAATGCCGCCACGCTTTCCTCCGGCAAAATGGGATCCGCCCGGCGCACGAGTTGCACACACGCGGAGTCCACGTCCGGCTCCGGGAAAAAACAGGTGCTGGGAATTTTGAACCACTCTTTGGGTTCGTAGCGCAATTGCAGGAACAGGGAGAGCTGCCCGTAATGCTCTTCCCCGGCCCGGGAGATGATCCGCTGCACCACTTCCAACTGCAGAGTCGCCACCAACCGTTCCGGGGGCAGGCGCGAGAGGGCCAATTCCACGAGAATCGGCGAAGCCACGGAATAGGGAAGGTTCGCCACCAGCTTCCACTGCCGCCAATCCTTGCTGCTGTTCTTCAGATAAGCCAGGGCGTCGTCCTCGATCAACCGGAATCGCGGCTGGCTGGCAAATCTCTCCCGCAGCACCTCGCACAGCCGCCGGTCCTTCTCGATCGCGAAAACCTCGGCGCCGGCCTTCAACAAACAATCCGTCAAAGGGCCAAGCCCGGGCCCAATCTCCAGCACGTGGTCGCCGGCCTTGATGTCGCCGCGCGCGACAATCCGCGCCAACTGGTTTTCATCGTGCAGAAAATTCTGGCCGAGCGACTTCGTCAGCTGCAGTCCGCGGCTCGCCAGAATCTGGCGCATGTCCGATAGCTTCATCGTGAATTCAGGAGTTGATTGAGAGCCTCCGCCGCCGCGCGCAGTTGCGCCCGGCTGATCGTCAAAGGCGGCGTGAACGCAATGACGTTCGCGTGCTCGCCTTCGGGCAGAAAAACGAACCCGCTCAGGAGCAGTTCCTTGATGATGCGCAAGCTCGCGACCGCAGCCGGCTTGCCTCGCGCATCGGTTAATTCCAGCCCCGCCATCAAACCAACACCGCGGGCCGCCAGAGTCAGCGAGCGGGACCGCAGAGCACGCAGATCATTCAGGAGATCCGCGCCTTTCGCTTTGGCTGCATCGACCAGTCCCAGCCGATCAATCTCCGCGATGTTTGCCAGAGCCATCGCACAACCGACCGGGTGGCCCAGGAACGTGCTGGTATGGATCGCTTCACCGGTCGAAGCCGGCCAGGCTCGATCCATCAGTTCAGACCGGCCAACGCACGCCGACAGAGGAAAACCTCCGGTAAGGGCTTTTCCCAGGCAGACCAGGTCCGGCGCCGTCCCGCTCAGTTCACTGGCAAACCATCGGCCGGTCCGCCCGAACCCGGTGTAAATCTCATCCGCAATGAGCACGGCTCCATACCGATCGCACAGGGTCCGCAGCAGGGGCAGAAAACTCGCCGGAGGAATTTGGATCCCGCCGCGGGCCTGGATCGGCTCCACCAGCACCGCCCCCACGCGCCTCCGCTGCAGACGGCGAACGAGCGCGCGCTCCACGGCGGCCAGGTCTGCCTCGGCGCGGGGAAAATCGACGAACGTCGCAAACTCACTCAGCTGCGGCCGGAAAGGGCCTCGAAAATGTTCCCGATGCGTGGTGTTGAGCGCGCCGTAACCGAGCCCGTGATACCCGCCCGCAAACGCCACCACGCCGGACCGTCCCGTTGCCAGCAGCGCCGTCTTCAACGCCGCCTCAACGGCTTCGAAGCCGGAATTGGCGAAAATGGTTTTGGCTCGCCCTCTTCCCCAACGCTCGAAGGTCAGTTCGCTCAGCTTCTGCGCCAATTCGGCCTTGCGCGAGTGCGGGTGAACATCTCCCATCGCGTGCAGCAATTCGGCCATCTGCTTTTGGCCCGCCCGGACCACGCGCGGGTTGGCGTGGCCCGCGGCCGCCACTCCAAATGCCGCCGTCAGATCGAGATACTTCCGCCCCTGCCCGTCCCATACGTGGACGCCTCGCGCCCGCTGCCAGACGATCGGCCACGATCCATCCGGGTCGATATAGGTGACGTTTTGCGACTCGTAGCGCCGCAGTCGTTCGATGGTCTTGTCGTTCTGCTTCACACCCCTCGCTGTTCCGGCGCCCAAATGAACTTATGCATCTGCAATTGGAAGCGAACGGGCAAGGCGTCATCGACGATTCGTTCCACTAATTCCAAACGCGAAATGGGATGCTGCCCAGGAGGAACCGGCTTGAGAGACTTGTCCTGCTGCTCCGGCTTCAAGGGCGAGACCCAGGAGAAAAGAACCGGACAGGTCTCCGTCAATCGGTGCTCGGTCAACTGCTGCTTCGCCCAGGCATAATCCTCCGCGGTGCCGATGACGAATTTCACTTCGTCCGTGCTTTTCAAATGGCGGATGTTTTCCAAGCGGTTGCGGGCGGACTCGCCGCTGCTCGGACACTTCAAATCCATAATACGCCGCACCCGGGGATCGACCGGCGCGATGTCGAGCGCTCCGCTGGTTTCCACCAGCACGGTATAACCGCGGTCGCATAATTCCCGCATCAAGCGCAGGGAATTGGGCTGCAGCAGTGGCTCTCCCCCCGTCAGTTCCACCAGCGGCAGCCGTTGCGCGCTCCGGACTCTCCCGTAGCGGGCGCCCAATTCCTCGATGCGGGCGAGGATTTCGGCAAGCTCCGTCTTTTTCCCCTCCGTGAAGGCGTAAGCCGTGTCGCAATAGGAGCACCGCAGATTGCACGCAGTCAGCCGCACAAAAACACATGGCAACCCCGCAAAAGTGCTTTCACCCTGCAGGCTCAGATAAATCTCATTTACGACCAGCGCGTCCGACATCGCCCACTCAGGATACGGACACCTCGCAGGCCTGTAAAATGCCGAGACTAGCCCAACTCGCGGTTCTGGCCTAAGGTCTCGCCCGGATGACAGCGCCCGTAATCCAGGTCGAGCGTTTGACCAAAACCTATCGCAGCTACAAGAAGCAGCCAGGCTTTGCGGGTGCGATTCGCGGCCTTTTTCACCGCGAATATGAGAACGTGCACGCCGCCCAAAATGTCTCTTTCCAGGTCCGCGAGGGAGAGCTGGTCGGATTTCTCGGCCCAAACGGGGCCGGCAAAACCACCACTCTGAAAATGCTGGCCGGACTTCTTTTCCCGACTTCCGGCAATGCCCAGGTTCTCGGCTACGTTCCCTGGCAGCGCCAGGACGGCTATCGCCGCCAGTTCGCCCTGCTGCTGGGCCAGAAAAACCAGCTCTGGTGGGATCTTCCCGCCCGCGAATCCCTGGAGCTGAATGCCCGGATTTACGGCATCCCGCGGGAGAAATTTGAAAAAACGGTCGATGAACTGACCGCGCTGCTCGCCGTGCGGGACAAGCTCAACATCATGGTCCGTGAGCTCTCGCTCGGCGAACGAATGAAGATGGAGCTGATCGCCGCCCTTTTACACGAACCCAGAGTGCTTTTTCTCGACGAGCCGACCATCGGCCTGGATGTCGTTTCCCAGAAAACCGTCCGCGAGTTTCTCCGGGAGCATAACAGCCGCCGGAAAACCACCATCCTCCTGACAAGCCATTACATGACCGATATCCAGGAGCTTTGCCAGCGGGTGATCATCATCGACAAAGGGACCATTTTTTTTGACGGGGCGCTCAGCCAGGTTCTCGACCAGTTTGCTGACTTCAAAGTGATCACGATTCAACTGGCCAAATCCGGCGAGGACGGCGGCCCTCCCCTCGATCAGTACGGGGAGGTGGTGGAGAAATCCGAGTTGAGCCTGAAATTCAAGGTCAAGCGCGACCGCGTGATTACGGTCTGCCAGCAACTGCTCGCCCGCTTCCCAGTTCAGGACATTGACATCCAGGAGGTCCCGATCGAAGAGATCATCCGGAAGATCTTCGCCCGCGCAAGCGAGCCGGCGCCCGCTCATCCGTGAACTTTGGCATTTCACCCTGTCTATCCCTTGGCTGATGAAGATTTCGATCATCGTTCCGGCGTTCAACGAAGAGAAGTTGCTGCCCGATTCGCTTGAGGCGATCAACCAGGCCGCCCGGGCTTTCGCGCCCCGCGCGACCTGGGAACTGATCGTCTGCGACAATAATTCGAGCGACCGCACCTCCGAAATCGCCCGCCAGGCCGGAGCACAAGTCGTTTTTGAGCCGGTGAATCAAATTGCTCGGGCCCGCAACCGCGGCGCCTCCATCGCCACGGGCGACTGGTTCGTCTTCGTCGATGCGGACTCGTTCCCGAGCGATCGCTTATTCCGGCGGGCTCTGGCCGAAATGCAGCAAGCCCGCTGCGCCGGCGGGGGATGCCTCGTCCAGTTGGATGAGAATCACCCTTCTGCGACCTTCGTGGTCGGCCTCTGGAATCTGACCAGCCGCACGATGGGCTGGGCGGCCGGCTCCTTTATTTTCTGTGACGCGCGCCTGTTTCGCGAAGTGGGCGGGTTCAGCGACCGGCTTTATGCCAGTGAGGAACTCGACTTTTGCCAGCGCCTGAAAAAGAGAGCCGCGCGGGAGGACCGAAAACTCCGCATCATTACGGACGAGCGCCTCGTCACCTCCGCCCGGAAAATGCATCTCTACAGCCGGCTCGAGCACCTGCGATTCTTTTTGAAGGCGATCTTCTTCCCGCGACGCGTCCTGGCGAGCCGCGATGAATGCAGCTTGTGGTACAACGGCCGACGCTGACTTCCCCCGCTCATCACCGATAAGAAAAAGGCCGGCGAGAAGTGATCCCGCCGGCCAGCGTAAAACACCTTGCCGTTTGCTTAAGCGTTTTCGTCCGATTCCAGGAAGCCCTGGAGATGGCGAATGCGGGTCGGATGGCGCAGCTTGCGCAGGCCTTTCGCTTCGATCTGCCGAATGCGTTCGCGGGTCACTTTGAACTGCTTCCCGATTTCCTCCAGCGTCCGGGCGTAACCGTCGACCAAGCCGAAGCGCAGTTCGAGAATCTTGCGTTCCCGCTCCGTCAGGCTGCCGAGGACATCCTGCAACTTGCCTTTGAGCAGGCTGTAGCTGGTCATGTCCATCGGGTTTTCCGCCTTTTTGTCCTCGATAAAATCGCCGAAATTCGCTTCGTCGCTATCGCCCACCGGAGATTGCAGGGAGATGGGCTGCTGCGCCATCTTCAGGATCGCGCGCACGCGGTCCACCGGCATCTCCATCTCGTCCGCGATTTCTTCCGGTGTTGGCTCGCGCCCATAATCCTGGACCAACTGCTTCTGCACGCGCATCAGCTTGTTGATCACTTCGATCATGTGCACCGGGATGCGGATCGTCCGCGCCTGGTCGGCCACCGATCGGGTGATCGCCTGGCGGATCCACCAGGTAGCGTAGGTGGAGAACTTGAACCCGCGGCGGTACTCAAACTTCTCAACCCCCTTCATCAACCCCATGTTCCCTTCCTGGATCAGGTCGAGGAATGAGAGGCCGCGGTTGGTGTATTTCTTGGCGATCGAAATGACGAGGCGGAGATTGGCTTCCACCATTTCGGTTTTCGCCTTGTGCGCCTTGTCGGCAAAATGCTTCAACTGCTTGTAGGCTTCGAGGAACTTGTCCGCCGGCATGCGTACAAACTCTTCCAGCGGCCCGATTTTCTTCTGTTCGCCCTGGATCAACAGCTGCCGGTGCGCGGACGGCCGCTCTTTTTCGAACTCATGGATGATCTTGAGGCTGGCCTGGATCTTGTCGTGGATGTTGTCCGCCACCAGGGCCATTTCCTCGAGCACCTTTTGCTTGTAGAAAAACTTCCCGAACGTGCGCTGCAGCTTTTGATCGGCCTTCTGAAATTCGGTGAACTTTTTGGTTCGATCGGCGTTGCTCGACGCGAGCCGCCAGGCGGCATACTTCTCGTCGACCTCGGCATCCAGCCCGCGCACATGCTTGACCAGCCGGCGCAGTTCTTTCAGATGCGTGTCCCGGTTATCGACCTTCTTGTCGACGATCACCCGATCGAAGCGTTCTTTCGGGGGTTCGGAAATCAGTTTTTCGGCCAGCGCGATGTGCTCCTTGCCGGTGAAACCAAAGCTGTAGATGATTGCCTTGACCTGGTTCTCCGCCTCCTCGATTCGTTTGCAGATCTCAACCTCCTGCTCGCGGGTCAGCAGGGGCACCTGGCCCATCTGCTTGAGATACATCCGGACCGGGTCGTCCAGAATATCCAGACGCATCTTCGCGTCTTCCTTATTCTCGTCCTCTTCCTGCTCCGGCTGCTTGACGACGTCGACTTCCGCCTGGTCGACGATTTCCACATCCAGGTTGTGCAGCTGGGTGTAGATCTCGTCGAGGTCGTCCGGATTGACAATGTTATCCGGGAGGGCGTCGTTGATGTCGTTGTAGGTGAGGTATCCCTGTTCCTTGGAAAGACGGACCAGCTCCTTGACCTTTTCGTTAATGTCGAAGGCCCCTTCAACCTTGCCGTTCGGGCCGGGCGCCGGAGTTGTGGTCTGGCCACTGATCTCGATTTCGGTGGTGGTGATTCGCGCCACCACTTGCATCGTGGCTTCGGAATTCTTCGCGGAATCGTGGGAACTGGCGTGAGAGGTGCTTGCTTTTCCGTTGAGATGGGGTTTGGCGTTCGGCGCGCGCTTCTCAGCGCGGGTGGCAGTCGGTTTTATAGGTTTAACTGGTTTGGATTTTCGGTTTACTTTTGAACCGCCCGAACGGGCGCTGTTCTTTGCTGAGGGTTTAACCATAGTCGCGTTCTGGTCTGGATTTTCTGAGCAAAAAAGCCGGCGAATATATCGCGCGTCAACGGCGAGTAAAGCAGGGAGCTGGCTTGAGGTTGGGAGGGGCCCATGCTTGACTTGCTGTTATTCTTCCAACGATAACCCCTGAAATTCCCCTGTCTCTAAGAAAGCCAACGAAAAAGGTCGAAAACTGTTTTCACGGAGAGAGTTTAAGCTTGTTTTTCGTGGAACTTGGGTTGTGCCAAGCATAAACCGAAAGTTAACGGCGCGAATTCCTTTTTGCAAATGAAACAACTCGCTTTTTTTCCAGGCCTTTCTTCCTCTCCAGCCGCACGCAGGCCGCTTCCTTGTCGTTCCTCATCAGCCAGTACTCCCCGGCCAGCGCCGGCGGATTCCACGTCTTGTCGCCAAATACCTTGAACCGCCCCAACTCCACCAACTTCTCCGGATCGGGCTGAATTAACACAATCTCCCCTGCTTCACTCGTTAGCAGAATTTGCCCTCCGACTTGCAATCCCTGCCCATGCCCATACCGGCCATCTTTCCATTTCCGCGCCCCGGTGTTCAAATCCACGCAACAAAAGATTCCATCATCCAAGCCGTACAAATAACCGTCCACGTGAAACAGGGGGCCAAATTTTGATTTCGGCGCCATGCTCTTCCACACGCGAGCCACCTCCCATTTCTCATCTGCTTTTCTCTCCACCTGCAATAACTCGGATCCGGTGCCGTACCCGCTTGCCACCCAGAGCCGATTGGAGCCCACCAGCAGTGGCGGAGTCACATGAGGATGCCCTCCGGGCCACGGATAGCTCCACAACTCCTTGCCCGCCAAATCCCAAGCTGTCAGCCGGCCTCCGAACACAATGATCTGCCGCATCCCCTGAATCGTGAACTCCATCGGTGAACTGTAATCCGCTCCCCCCTCTCCCGCGCCCCAAGCCAGCTGCCCATCCGCCTGCGAGCAGGCCACCAGGGACCGCCTTTCCGAACCGCCAATGCTCACCACCACCTTCCCGTCGACCAGCAACGGCGAACCGGCAAACCCCCAATCCGGCAGGCGCGCACCCATTTCCGCCGCGAGATTGCGGGTCCATATCACCTTGCCATCCTCCAAACCGAGGCAGTTTAGAATCCCGGTCGCTCCAAAAGTGTAAACACGATCCCCTGCGATGGACGGCGTGGTCCGCGGACCTTCGCCCGCGATCGTGGTGGAGTATTTGGCCGTATCCGCATGCGTCCAAACCGCCTGCCCTGTCAACAAATCGTAGCACACCACGCATTCACTTTCGCCCCGCTGCTCCATCGTCACCGCCAGTCCGTCTTTCACCGCAAATCCAGACCACGCCCCGCCCACGGGCGCCTTCCAGAGCAGTTTCGGAGGGTGGACCGCCCAATCGGCTTCCACCGGAGCCCCAGGAACCACCGCATCACGCCCCGGGCCGTAAAACTGCGGAAATTCACCCGCCACCGTGCTTCTCCGAACGGCGTTGGTGGCCTGGGGAGCCGCCGAGACGGTCGGCAAGTCCGCCCGCACGGCCCAGCGCGGCTCAAGGATGGGCAGGAGATCCCCGCTCACCCCGCGGATCCTGAAACAAAGCGGGATCATCCCCATTCCTAAAATCAGAAGACCGAAACCGGCCAGGCGCACCCGCCAGCGCAAGCGGGAGAGGAAAAGGAACCAAACCACCAAAAGCACCCCAGCCGACAACAAGACGACGGCGGTCTTGATGTTTCGCTTCTGGTGCTGCAATTCAGGTTGAGACCAGAAGAAGGCGACGATCATCGCCGCCATCGCGATCACCAGCAGCGCCGGCCAAAGCCGGATCCGTCTCGTTACCGTCAGTTCAGAACTCAAGGGTGGCATAGCTTTCCCGGTGTCCAGGAGTCTGGCAAGGGCGCCTCGGACTGTTCCCGACTTCGTGTCCATGCGAACGGGGATTCCGCTTATTCCAGTTGCGCCCTTTCGCCCGGCTTGCAACATCCCGGGATGCGCTTTGCTTTCCTGGCCGGTTTGGCCGCCGCTTGCTTCACGGCAGCGGCGGGCGAACAACTCGTTAACGGACGCCCCTCCATCCTTCTTGAATCAGAGAGCGCCCGCGTAGTCGTCGATCTCTCCGGCGGCGCGATCGGTGAATTTCGACTCAAGAACAGCGATCTGAACCCGCTCAACTGGGCCGCGCCGCAGCCCGGTGACAAAGCCGTCCACGGATTCGGGCATTTCCTCTGCCTCGACCGCTGGGGGCCTCCCTCCGACGCCGAGGGGAAACAAGGGATGCCTTACCATGGTGAAGCGTCCAACGTGCCGTGGGCCGCTGAAGCGGGTCGCAATGCCCATGAAGCCGTAATGACGGCCCGCCTGCCGAAAGCCGGCCTCTCGATTCGCCGCACGGTCCAGATCTCCGCCAACACCGCGGTGTTCTCCGTGCGCGAAGAAGTCACCAACGAGAACGGCCTCGGCCGCATTCTGAACATGGTGCAGCACCCGACCATCGCCCCGCCCTTCCTCGCCGAGAGCACCCTGGTCGATTGCAATGGCGGCCCCGGATTCGCCCAGGGCGGGACGCTCCCCAACCCCGAAACGCCCTCCGCTCCCTGGCCCGAAGCGAAAAAGAAGAATGGCGAGACGGTCAACCTGCGCTTCCTCACGAATGATCCTGATCCGAACGTGGTCTCCTTCAAAATCGAGGATCAACTCGGCTGGATCACCGCCGCCAATCCTCAGCAGAACCTCCTGATTGGCTACCTCTGGCGCACTGCGGATTACCCCTGGGTGAGCGTCTGACGGGACGTCCGCGCCGGCAAGCCCGCCGCGCGCGGGCTCGAATTTGGCACCACCGGATTGCACCAACCCTTCCCGATCCTCGTTCAAAAAAATCGCATCTGGGATCGCCCGCTTTTTGAATACCTCGATGCCGGCCAGGTTCTCACCCGCTCCTACGCCTGCTTCCTGTTGCAGGTTCCCGCCGATTTTTCCGGGGTTGACCGGATCTCCACGGCCGGGCGCGACCTGGTCATTCAGGAAAAAGGCCGGGGAAAACGGGAGTGGAAACTGCCGCTCGCAGACATTCCATTCCTGTCCACCGCCACGCCATGACCGACCTGATCTGGCGCCTTGCCACTTTGGAAGACGTTCCCGAGCTCGAACGCCTGATCGCACTCTCGGCCCGTTCGCTGGCCTCCTCGGACTACTCCGCCGAACAGATCGAGGCCGCGCTCGGCTCGGCTTGGGGTGTCGATCGCCAGCTAATCCTTGATCAAACATATTTCGTGGCGCTCGAGGGAGCGTCCCTCGTCGCTGGCGGCGGTTGGAGCCGACGCGCCGCCCTTTTTGGGGCCGACGCCTTGACGCGGGCCGAACCGCGCCTGCTCGATCCCGGCCGCGAAGCCGCCCGCATCCGCGCCTTCTTTGTCCACCCAGCCTGGGCGCGCCGCGGCCTCGGCCGGCTGCTCCTGGCCCGCTGCGAAGCCGAAGCCCGCGCCGCCGGATTCCACTCTGCCGAGCTGGTCGCCACGCTGCCCGGCGAACGGCTCTACGCCACTTGCGGCTACCAGCGCCTCGCGGCCCTCGACCACCGTTTGCCCGGCGGCATCCCCATCACCTTTGTTTCGATGCGGAAGGTCCAGATATAGAGCGCCGCTTGATCTCGCGGGGACCGAAGCGCCCTGCCAAGTCTTGGTGCCAGTTGGCGACTTCGCGCTCCAATTGGGCCAGCTCGTCCGCCGATAAAAAATAGCCAAAAACAGGCTTTAGTTCTTCAAATGCGGCCGGGCCAAAATGACGCCCGAATTCGCACCGTATCGAAGGAACTGTCGGTAAATGCTCGTAAAACCCACACGCAACGGCCGTAACTACAGCATCATTCCTCGAGTGCCAGCACCACCACGCGTAACCCAAAATTCGCTCCGCGAGGTCTTGATCGCGAACTTGACAAGCTTGCTGGCAAGTCGAGAACAGCTCGATCCAAAGCGACATCGGATTCTTCGACGCCAAAATATCGCGCCGACACTCTGGCAATCTCGTCAGTGCTTCTCTTCGCCACGCGCCCAAATTACATCCCCCGCGTTTAGGTTACTCTCTCCTCGCTGAAACCCTCTGCCACAACATAAGAACTCTCCAGTATCAGCGCGCGCAGGGATCCACTCGCTTCCGGCTTCAGACCAGGCAAGACGGACCACCGGATGTTCCGGCGAGCCAACACAGCGGAGTAGACGTCAATCAATGACCGCGGGCCGACAGCGAGCAGCCCACACGACGAAGCGAGAAGTGCGCTCAGCCCGCCCGGCAGTGAGTTCACAAATCGCTCAAGCGGAATCCAATCGCCGACCAGGTTGCGGTGAGACTCCATCAGCGCGCCGGTCACAGCTTCAGAATCTGAGGATGCAGAATAAAAGTAGAGGCTTGCCGACCGCTCAACAAACGGGAGGAGCACCGGATGCTCCGATTCCCACCGCAGAAAATCCGCAAAACTCTCACGAAACAAGAACTCCCTTACTCCCGAACATTCAACGCTCCAGACTTTTTCGCCGCCTCCCGTGCGGTCCGTGACACCCAGCTCCAAATGCAGCCGATCTCGCCTCGGTTGGATCGATCGTATTTCAAGCTGTCCACAATCCTCAAACTCTCCAGTGCCAGTAACTGATATGAGCCCTTCGAGCATACGTATCGGCTAATCCCACGTCCTCTAAATAGGTTGCCAGCCCCCAAACGGCGGTGCAAGGAACGAACCTCGCCCCGCCCTTCCTCACCGAGAACACCCTGGTCAATTGCAATGGCGGCCCCGGATTCGCCCAGGGCGAGACGCCCCCCGACCCCGAAACGCCCTCCTCTCCCTGGCCCGAAGCGAAAAAGAAGAATGGCGAGACGGTCAACCTGCGCTTCCTCACGAATGATCCTGATCCGAACGTGGTCTCCTTCAAAATCGAGGATCAACTCGGCTGGATCACCGCCGCCAATCCTCAGCAGAACCTCCTGATTGGCTACCTCTGGCGCACTGCGGATTACCCCTGGGTGAGCGTCTGACGGGACGTCCGCGCCGGCAAGCCCGCCGCGCGCGGGCTCGAATTTGGCACCACCGGATTGCACCAACCCTTCCCGATCCTCGTTCAAAAAAATCGCATCTGGGATCGCCCGCTTTTTGAATACCTCGATGCCGGCCAGGTTCTCACCCGCTCCTACGCCTGCTTCCGCCACGCTGCCAGGCGAACGCCTCTACGCCTCCTGCGGGTACCAGCGCCTCGCGACCATCGATCACCCTTTGCCCGGCGGCCTCTCCATCCCTTTTGTTTCGATGCGGAAGGAACTGAAGTGCTGAAAAAGGTATGGGGGGCTTGGCAGCTACGGCGGTCAGGCAGCTTGGGAGCGTTAGACGCCTATGCATCATTTCGGTGAAACCACGCCCACCCCGCCCCCTCCCAGCCTGCCGGCCGGGAGGGGCAGAATATCTGGGGGCCGCGGGTAGACGCGCTTCGCTGTTTCCGGCGGCGCCCGGGGCTACATTCGCATCATCCCGGGATTTCCGTTTGCGCTGGCGCGCGGTTTAGACGGTGGGGTGTGCCAGAAGAAAAATGGGAGCAAGGGGCTTGAGCGTGCTTCAGAGATGTCAGGGTTCGGCCGGAGCCTCACCCTCCCGAAAGCCAGATGAGGACGCTCCATTTCCAAGCGCCGGGGCTCGCCCATCCCGACTGCTCTCTCGCTCCGACGCGGCTCTGTTCAATTTTGCCTTCTGGGGTGTACACCCCAGAGCACCAGGCCATCCGTTCGAAGTAGAATTTTAAAGCGGTCTGACCACGGCAGTGATGCCGGAGCCGCATTTCCTTTTCGTTTTTGTGATTCAAATCCTGGAAGAAACGCGCCCCCCACGGGCCCTCCCCTCGCCGCGGCGCGGACCCGAGTTAATCGCGGCGACAAAAAGCTTCGCCCACGATTCTTCGGTTAAAAGCTGGTGGTGCCTCCTTTCCACGGGCGCCCTGCTTCTCGGATTTCTGGCGGGAACGTTTTGGAGAGACCATCCGGTCATTCAATTGGCGTGCAGCATCGCGGCTGGCCTGGTGTTTTTGCGTTTGTTTGTCATTTACCACGACCAGCAGCACCACGCCATTCTCGCAAAATCTCGGCTGGCAGAGGTGTTGATGCGCGGCTTCGGCATCTACGCCCTGAGCGCGAGCAGCGTTTGGCGCAGCTCGCACAATCATCACCACAACCACAACTCCAAACTCAGAGGCTCGCACATCGGTTCCTTTCCGATCATGACCCAGGCCCAGTTTCTAAAGGCGCCGCGCAGGAGGCGCTGGCTTTACCTTTTCGTGCGCCACCCGCTGACGATTCTGTTTGGATATTTTTTCATGTTCATTTACGGCATGTGCCTCAATCCCTTTCTGAAGGATCCGCGGAAACATTGGGACTGCCTCGCGGCATTCTTGCTCCACATCGGCATTGGCATCGGGCTCTGCGTTGCAGGAGGGTGGCAGGCAGTGATCCTCGCACAGACAATTCCCCACTTCATTGCCTATGCGATCGGAACGTATTTGTTTTATGCGCAGCACAATTTCCCGGACGTGTCGTTTGGCGACAAGGCCGGGTGGACCTACGAGAAGGCCGCGCTGGAGTCCTCCAGTTACTTGAAAGCCGGGCGGCTGATGGCCTGGTTCACCGCGAACATTGGCTATCACCACGTTCATCATTTAAACGCCCGCATCCCTTTCTATCGTTTGCCGGAGGCTCAAAACGCGATCCCGGAATTGAGCAGTCCCAAAATAACGACCTTGCACCTCGCGGATATCTACCGCTGTCTGCGGTTGAAGGTCTGGGACGTCGAGGGCCAGAGAATGGTGGGCATGCGGGAAATCTCAAAAGCGCTCCAGAAACGACGGAATTTGCAGCCCGCCCGAGCCAATGCCGCCCGGGAATTCCCGCGGCCCGCAGGAAAAACTGAACAGTAAAACCAGATTTCGCATGACACGAACATTAGCGGAAATTGCCGGAGCGATTCGCGGCGAGGTGATCGGCAACGGCGAGACCCGGATCACGGGCGCCAATTCCGCGGCCAATGCCCGGGAAGGCGATCTGACCTTTGCGGAAAATGCCAAGTACTTTGCCATCGCGGACCGAAGCCGGGCGGCGGCGATTCTGGTCTCCGACGCCATCCCGGGAACGACCAAGCCTCTGATTCGCGTCGCGAACGTGCGCCTGGCCATCGCCCAGGTCTTGCCGATTCTCTTTCCCCCGGAACGTCCGGCGCCCGGGATTCATCCAAGCGCGATCATCGACTCGACCGCTCTGGTGGCCGAAGACGCGTCGATCGGGCCCCATTGTGTGATCGGCGCGCGGACGCGGATCGGAGCCAGGAGCGTCCTGGACGGCGGGAATCATATCGGTCCTGATTCTGTGGTGGGAGAAGATGCGCGCCTTCATCCGAACGTGGTTCTCTACGCCGGCACCCACCTCGGTCATCGAGTGACGGTCCACGCGGGCACGGTGCTGGGCTCCGACGGTTATGGGTATGTCTTCGATCAAGGACGGCACGCGAAGCTGTTACAGTTGGGGAACGTGGTCGTCGAAGATGACGTCGAAATTGGAGCGAACGCCGCGATCGATCGCGGAGCGTTCGGTTCGACCCGCATCGGGGCTGGAACGAAGATCGATAACCTGGTGCATATCGCGCATAACGTCGTGATGGGAAAGCATTGCCTGATCATGGGGCAGTGCGGGTTCGCCGGGAGCACGGAACTTGGAGACTATTGCGTGATCGCCTCTCAATCGGGAGTGGCAGGACATTTGAAGCTGGGCCGCCAGGGAACCGTGGGGGCGAAGTCCGGCGTGATGCGCGATGTGGGCGAGGGCGAAACCGTCCTCGGAATACCGGCTCTTCCACATAAACAAACCAAACGGCAATGGGTGGCCCAGCAACAATTGCCGGAAATGATTCGACGGCTGCGCGATCTGGAAGAACAGGTGCGGGGGTTGCTCGAAGGCAGGCCCCCAGAAGCTGCCGCCCCAAACGAGATATAGCTGGCTGCGAAGGAGCACCGGAGCACGGAGCTTGGAGGGTTCAGCCCAAAAGTGGGACAGCGGCGGGACGGTCCTCCGAGGCTCTCGCGTGTGGAGGCGGGTGGGCTTCGCAACCTACCGAGTCGTAAGGTTCTCTTTTTGTGCGGTTTACATTTAAAGGACGCCCCTACACAGTCGAGTTTTAGTTCGAAACGTTCCGGGAAACTGGCCCAGGATTTTTGCGAAACTCGAGGTACACCAACATTTTTACTTCTGCTGTTGCTTTGGCTTCCTTATGCGGGACGTAGGTTCCGTTATCATCCAATGCCCGGGGGATAAAGGGAAGAAGCCCGATACGTTCGATTGGGCGCGGGTTAAATATGTTAAATCAACAGGTTACACACTCAATGTAGACTTCTAAGTAACTTTTCGAGCGCAACGGAGGGTAAACGGCTACGACCTTGCTGTCTCGGCGGGCCGCTAATCGGAGCGGCCCGCCGAGACGCAGCGGCCCATAACCTGCAAACTGTCAAAGAACGGCGCCGGTTAACCGGCGAAATCACGCCGACGCCCTATACCGGGGCATCGGTCCAAAAGACCCCACCGGGTTCCCGGTGGCGAAAGCAGCACGGAGCCGGAGACTGCGGCCCAGGAACCGCGCGGGATTCCCGGTAGTCTGAGGAAGTGGAATTTAGTGGGATATGTGGAATTACGGGCGATTTTGCTGATCGGCCGAGGAACGATGCCAGCGCCCAAATTGGTTGAAAGGCCGACTTTGGAATGATCCTCGGCCGAACGGTAGGAGTCGGACGTGCCAAGGTCGGCCACCGCGGGTGGGAAGGTTTGTCGGGGTGCGTGACGACCGCTGGCACCGGATAGGGCAGAAATCTCGAACCTCCGGAGTCTGGCGCTTCTAGACGAGCAAATCCGATCCTCATGCATCTGTGCCTCCCTAACGAACTTCGACGGGCCTCTGAGTCATTGTGACACTCTTTTGTCTCTGTTTAGTATTTTTTGTATTCTCTGTATGCATTCTACGTGTCGCCGCCCGATTCGTCAACGGAGGAGATTGCCAACCACGGTGCGAGGGCGCGATGCGCCCGATCCGTCCCGTCCGCAAGAACTGGTTGCATTCGGGCGACGCAAACGCCGCGCCGAAAATCGCGCCGATCACCTACATTGTCGGACATGCCACCTGGACATGCCTTAATGGTGTTAACTCAATCCAATCGATTTGGAGTTTTCCGCTGATGATCAGCGTTGTCCCGGAGGATCGCCGTCGATCCCCCCCGGGACGAAGGCCTCAGCGTGACCTGGCTTGTAGAACGAACCGGTGGGCAAATCAAAGTACGCGATGCACTTCGCATTCTCAATGATCGCAACACGGTTGCTCGTTCGTTGGAGGGATAAATTTGGGCTACAAATATCCTGATGGTCTATCACGTAGAGAGACCAATCTTTCCCTGAGCGTTTCACGAAGAAATCCGTTTCGAATGGCTCCAGCAGGTACGGGGTTTTCCTTTGCCACACCTGAATCTTGTCGGATCCAATATTCGTTCGAAGCAAGAGAGATGATGTTCCTGGTCGCACCCATGGCCGCAACATCGATAGCGCCCAAATACCGCCGGTCAGGGCGGCAATCAGCAACGAGGCGAACACGCTCTTCATTCAATTAGCCCATTGATATCCAAAAGCTGGGGTGAAATCTACTTCCACTGCCCATCGCCGACAATTTATCGAAATACGGCGGCGGTTTTTGCCGTCGTAGACGAATTCCGGCATGCAGTTCCTCACACGCACGCGGATCCGCTGGTTATCGTCATCATAATCGCATCCGAGGTTGCCGTCACTCAGCATATTGCCGTTGGCATCGAAAATTCCGACGGCGGGCTACAGGTTCCGGTTGCAGGTCAATGGCTCTCCCGGAACCAGCCGAGGCGTCGCCGCTCATCGGTCCGTCACGGATCGGTAAGACGGCATTGTCGGCCCGAACTCATACGAGCACTCGGAAATAACCCGGTTGATCGACTGCGCCCCGGTCCTCCGACGGCGCAGATCTCCGAGTTGGCGTTCATGCTCTCGCAGCCAATTGCGCAGGCTCCCGCGCCGACCCGGCTTCGGGCACCCCAAATAATGCACTCATCAAAGCGCCCTCCTGTTTTCATTGCAGCGGAGCACCGCCTTATCACCGAAGCAACAAAACATCTCAGTGGTATATCAACCGAAAAACGCAAACAATATGGAACCGCACTTTTTACGCCAGGCGCAGAGAGGCTGGCAAAGATGGGCCGATTCTTCTCCGCGCATTCCGTTAGCGACGGGAGTCGGCACACGAGTCAACAACACGTAATGAGACAAATTTACCTTATTCTTCCGGGCGAAACGCAAACGATCGAAGTGACCTATCCAGTCCTTCCGCAGGGTCGGCGGCGCTACGTTTGCATGCTCGCTCGATACACGTTTCGTACTCGGCTTTATGATTGGCCATTGGGCGCGAAAGTAAATTGGCTAATTCCAAAATTCCTGAAGAAAAGAAACCTTGATGTTAGAGCGGAATCCGCATGGTTAGAACCCCTTTGACCCTTTATTTAAAGCAATGACATCCATATCATAATAAGCCATTTTAGAGTTTTGGATTCAGAATAATAGAAAACGCGTTTTGACTTTTGATCTGAAAAACGCGGCCACGCTAAGCGCTGTAATCTGTTTCCAATAAGCCATCCCCCGTTGGTGCGACGGTCAAACCAGACGATTAAATTGAAGGTTTTCTTTCTTTCGGCCGCTCGTGGGCTAATTGTTTTATTTGAGGCGGAATCAGCAGCGTGTCGAGAGTTTCTCCCCGTTCCTCGTTCCGTCGCTCAGCATATTGCCGTTGGAATAGGCAATTCCAATGGCGGGCTACAGGTTCGGGTTGCAGGCCAATGGCCTCCCGGAACCAGCCGATGCGTCGCCGCTAATCGGTCCGTTACGGATCGGTAAAACGGCATTGTCGGCCAGAACTCATACGAGCACTCAAAAATAAGCCCGTTGACCGACTGCGCCCCGGTCCTCCGACTGCGCACATCTCCGAGTTGGCGTTCATGCTCTCGCAGCCGATTGCGCACGCTCCCGCGCTGCCCAGGCTTCGGCCCAGTATCGGCGACCCGGGCTTTGGGCACCCCAAATAATGCACTCATCACAGCGCCCTCCTGTCTTCATTGCAGCGGAGCACCCAGGGAGCCCTTCGCTTTTCTCAAAAGAGCCACAGCTTCCTCGTTACCAGCTCGCTCCGCGACAGCAATCACCGAATCTCCCGAGGCGGTATGGAAGTTAATATCTGCGCCAGCTCCTATCAAGAGGCGCATACACTCCAAATACGGCACCACTTCACTTTCAAACGTTGGGCGATGCTTTCCATAAGCAGCATAATACGCAAACTCCTCTGCAGAGCACTGCGCTGCGATATATAGCGCAGTTACCTTTGGGCTTGTAATCGTAAGCGAATCCGGATTCATTCCAGTTGCCAAAAGTTGTGCTACGGCTGGGGCATTTCCGCCAAGGGCAGCAAAGGTAAGCGCGTTAAACCCGGCCCAATCACAGATTGAAGGATCGCTTCCGTGCGTAAGCAGGATCTCGACCATATTTGTATCAAACAGATGCACAGCCCGATTTAACGGCGGGTTTCCGAACTTGTTGTTAGCAAAGGATTCGCCCTCGGTCCCTAACATTTCCCTCACCAAGAGATAATTGCGCTGCCGAATAGCCTCGATAAATTCCCTGTCGGGCAAGAGCCGGGAGGACTCTTTTGGCATTCCTCCCTCCAATTCATTCCGCACCCCATGTTGGCAGCCGGCGTCCAGAAACAACGACCCGAGAGCCAGAGCTAAGACAAAAGAATCACGGAATGATTTGCACAGAAATCTCATTGATCGCTTACGCCAGGTTGAAAGCACAATTTCAAAGGCATTTTTCTTTAGCACTTACTCCACGATCGATCTCCACGGATCGATACTCCTGGTCCTGCGGTCAAACAGTTCTCCAGCTTCGACATCCCCCTCGAACCCATCACTACTCAAATGCACTCGGCCTTCCATCACTGTCAAGTAGTCGCCTTGCAGTCTACAGCACGCACGGCCGGGAATTTTTACCACGAATTCTTGCCAATTGATTCTTCTAATGGAGAACTCTCCCTTACCAATTTCTACCGGTCCTTCGATGATCGTGGCACACCAAACTCCATTTGAAACAAAGGTATTCGTCACTAAAGCACCATCCCACAATAACAGACCGCCCTCACCCACCCTCGGCGCTTGCGGGATGAACTGAGCCAACGGCGCTCGGTTTTCCAATAATGCTCTGTCAGGGTGATTTAGCTTTGCACAACATCCGCACAAGACAAATGTCCATAGACATTTCCAAATATGTTGAATCATACCATTTAACCCCTGCCAGGGCAGTCGGACCTGTGCTGAGCGAAATTGTCGCCTTGAGTTCCCTGCACCCTTTTTCGGCCCCAGCTCGAAGACTCGAAGCTCGCCGTTCGGTCTCCGAACCCCGGGGCCGCGGCTGGCCTTGGTTCTTTCACAATCCTTTCAGTTGGTTTCAGGCCCTTCATTTGGAAACCAGGTCTCGTCCACACTTTCCCTCATCCCTCTCGCCCGCCCCACTTATTACCGCAACCCGCAATCGATCTCCTCTCATTCGTTTCCTCCCAAGGAGTCGGGGAGTTTCCTCCGGTCCATTAAGGAGGAAAATCGAGACAGTGCAAGGTCTCGTTGCACCCTGGAACGATCGGAAAAAAAGGGGGAAATGCGGCTCTCCAGTTAGTCGGTTAGCCATGGCGTCGGGCCGCAACCTCTCACGAGGTTGATCCTGAAGGGGCGCCCAAACCCACCGTAGCGCCCGGGGCTGCGGGCGGCTCAGGCGCAATGGTGGGCTGTGGCCATGAACCTCTTCGAGGGTCGGGGAGAAGCTGGTGTGACAAGGATCGGACCTCGCCCCAATTCGGGTTCCGCCAAGACAGATTCGCAGCGCCGGGCCACAACCTCTCCGAGGTTGATTTGGTGGTTTGATTCAAAACTCTTACAGGCGAGCCCGGTGAGGGCACCGGGCCTACAAGACCGGAGTTTGCAAAATTTTTCGCTCACCGGCGCAGTCGGGCGCCTTGCCGCTTACCAATCGGCGGCACAGCCGACTGCCAGTCGGCGCGACAACGGACCAATTCGACCGCAGATGGAATGGAAACAAGAGCCACCGCAACCGCAACCTAAAGGATTGCGGCTACATTTCCTCCGGCTTGCGACGTATGCCGACCGTTCCCAGAGGAGGGGGTAGGCACGCTGGATCGTCGATTTTCTTACCGTATAGAGGCGAGCCCGGTGGGGGCACCGGGCCTACAAGACCGGAGTTTGCAAAATTTTTCGCTCACGGGCGCAGTCGGGCCTTGCCGATTACCAATCGGCGGTATGGCCGACTGCCAGTCGGCGCTACAAGGGACCAATTCGACCGCAGACGGAATTGAAACAGGAGCCACCACGACCGCAACCTAAAGGATTGCGGCTACATTTCCTTTGGCATGCGCCGCGGGCCGAGCGTTGCCCGGCGAGGAGGAGGCACGCTGGATTGCCGATACTCTTACCGTGTAGAGGCGATCCCGCCGATGGCATCGGGCCTACAAGACCGGAATCTGCAGAATTTTCGCTCACGGGCGCAGGCGGGCGCCTTGCCGACTGCCAGTCGGCGCTACAACGGACCAATTCGACCGCACATGGAATTGAAACAGGAGCCACCGCCGCCGCAACCTAAAGGATTGCGGCTACATTTCCTTTGGCATGCGCCGCGGGCCGAGCGTTGCCCGGCAAGGAGGAGGCACGCTGGATCGTCGATTTTCGTACAGTATAGGAGCGAGCCCGGTGGGGCCACCGGGCCTACAGGTCCGGCGTTTGCAAAATTTTTCGCTCACGGGCGCAGTCAGACGATCTTGCCGACTGCCAGTCGGCGCTACAACGCCCGTGATCCAGAAACCGGCGGGTCGGGCTTGAGGGGACGGGGCAACCATCGCACCGTTGCTCCCTCCCCCGTTTGACCCATTTGACAGAGCGGGCGCGGTACTCGACTCTTCGCGCGTGAACTTTGGGAAACCAGCAATCATCGCAGTCCAAGGCGCGCCGAAAGCAGCGTCCCGGCGCCGCATTATGGTTGCCAAGCGCGCCGGCCCGCGGCGGTGGTTTCGAGAATAGCGAATGACTCGAGAATCCCGCCGGCCAACGGCGGGGCTTTTCTCCTCCGTTCCAGCCGTCCGGGGCAACTATGAATACCTCTGGAACAACCTCTCCCCCTTCCCGCCTGCTGGTCGGACTGGCGTTTGCGGCCATCTACATCTTTTGGGGCTCGACCTATCTCGCCATCCGCATGGTGGTGGAAACGATTCCACCGTTTCTCTCGGCGGGCGGGCGCTTTGTCGCAGCCGGGGCTCTTCTCTTCGGGTTTCTCTGGCTGCGCGGCGTGCCGTGGCCGACGCGGGCGCAATGGAGGCACTCGGCGATCACCGGGGTGCTGCTCTTGATGGGTGGAAATGGGCTGGTGGTCTGGGCGGAACAGAGCGTCTCCTCCGGGCGCGCGGCTTTGATCGTGGCGCTGGCCCCGGTCTGGTTCGCCACGCTGGAATGGCTGCGGCCGGGCGGCAAGCGGCCGGAGCCGAAAACGGTCTTGGGCATTCTGGTCGGTTTCTGTGGAGTGCTCCTGCTGGTGCAAGGCCGGGGGCAGGCTGCAACCGTGGAGACGACGTGGCCGGGCGTGCTGGCCGTCATTGCCGCGGGGATCTCCTGGGCCTCGGGCTCTCTTTACAATCGGTACAGCCACAATAGCGCCTCCCCCTGGATGAACGCGGCCAGCCAGATGCTGTGCGGGGGCGCAGCGCTGCTGGCGCTCTCGGCTTTGCTGGGAGAGCCGGCCCGCTGGCACTGGGCGCAGGTGGATCGGCGCTCGGTTCTCGCCTTGATTTATCTCGTGATTTTCGGCTCGTGGGTCGGCTTCAGCGCCTACGTCTGGCTGCTGAAGGCCACCACTCCCGGGAAAATCTCCACCTACGCCTACGTCAATCCGGTGATTGCGGTTTTTCTGGGGTGGGCGGTTTTGCACGAAGCGGTCACGCCGCAGATGCTCTGGGGCGCTCTGGTGATCCTGGCCGGAGTGGTCATCATCACCCTTCCCCAGACTGTCCTGATGGATCTGGCCTCGCGGCGCCGCGCAGGCGCCGGCTCGCTGCTTTCACCCGCAGTCCCGAAATGACCCCCGCACCGTCCAGGGAGTTCGTGGCGCTTTCGACCGGGGCCTTGCCGCTCGCGGTGGTGCGCAGCCCGCGGGCCCGCCGCTACCTGCTCCGCCTGAATCCGGACCGAACGGTCCGCCTGACGATCCCCCGGGGCGGCTCACTCGCGCACGGGCAGGCATTCCTGGAACGGAACATTCCCTGGCTCGAACGGGCGGCCGCCCGCCTCGCGGCGCGCCCCACCCTGCCGCGGGAATGGCGCGTGGGCGCCGAGATTCACTGGCGCGGGGACCGCGTGACCGTGCAGGCGCTGCCGGGAGAAAACCGGATTTTGCTCGCGGCCGAGATCATCCCGGTGGCAGACCCGGCGGCCGACCTTCGACCCGCGATCGAGCATCATCTGCGCCGACTGGCCGCCCGCGAACTGCCACCCATCGTGCTGGAGTACGCCCGCCAGCACAGCGTGACGGTCCGGCGCGTCCAGATCCGCAGTCAACGATCCCGCTGGGGCTCCTGCTCGCGGCACGGGGCGATTTCGTTGAACTGGCGCATCCTGCAAGCTCCCCTGTTCGTGCGGGATTACCTGATCCTCCACGAGTTGATGCACCTGCGCGAAATGAATCATTCCTCCCGCTTTTGGGCTCACGTGGCCACGGTCTGCCCCGGTTATCAAACCGCGGAGCGGTGGCTCTCGCAGCACAGCTTCCTGCTGCATTCTTAACCCGGCCGACTGCCAGTCGGCGCTACGGATAAAGCCGGGTTGGACGAATCGCTGTCCAAGACAGGGTGTCGATTGGCCTGGAAGAGGCCTTAATTTTATTGGGCCGCGGGCGACGGGCCGGCGGAGCCGGCGGGGCTTGTCTTGGCGAGCCAGTAGAGGATGGGCACCGCCATGCGGCTGATGAGCAGGGAGGCAACCTCTCCCGCCATGAGCGAGATGGCGAGCCCCTGGAAGATCGGATCAAACAGGATGATGGCCGCCCCGGCCACCACGGCCAGCGCGGTCAGGACCATCGGCCGGAAGCGCACCGCGCCCGCGTCGATGATCGCCTCGTCCAGCGCCATTCCCTCCGCCACCCGCTGCTCGATGAAATCCACGAGGATGATCGAGTTGCGCACCACGATGCCCGCTCCCGCCATGAACCCGATCATGGAAGTCGCGGTGAAAAAGGCGCCCAACGCCCCGTGGGCCGGGAGAATCCCCACCAGCGAAAACGGGATCGCCACCATAACCACAAGCGGAGTCAGGAACGACCCGAACCAGCCGACCATCAGGATGTAGATCAACACCAGCACCGCCGCAAAGGCGAGCCCCATATCCCGGAAAACTTCGAGGGTGATGTGCCATTCTCCGTCCCATTTCAGGGCTGGCTGCAAATCGGCGAACGGCTGGGCCGCGTTATAGATCTGCAAGTGAGCTTCGCTTCCTCCCGTCTGTTTCCGCAGATCGAGCTTTCGCAGTTTTTCGTTCATCCGAAAGATCGCGTAGGCGGGGCTTTCCACCTCGCCGGCCACATCCCCGAGCAGATAGGTCACGGGCATGAGGTTTTTGTGATAGATCGCCTTGTCGACCACGGAGTGTTTCACCGAGACCAGTTCCCTTAAAGGGGTCAGCGTCTTTTCGGCGGCCCCGGCAGGACTGGCGCCGGGCAGGTAGATGTTCAGCAGATCCTCCACGGAACTCCGCGCCGGCCGATCGAAGCGGAGCAGGATGCTCACCGGCTCGCGCTCCCGCGGCAGATGGAGCAATTGGCCCGCCTCACCGGCCACGGCGGCCTTCAAGGCCAGGGCGATGCTCGCCGCGGAAATTCCGTGCAGCGCGGCCCGCTCCTGGTCCACCACAAACTCCACGCGCGGTTGATCCGCCTCCAGGTACCAATCCACATCCACCACCCCTTTGGTTTCCTGGAAGATCTTTCGCGCCTCCTGAAAGAGCTGGATGCGCGCTTCCTCGGTCGGCCCGTAAATCTCGGCCACCAGAGTTTGCAGGACGGGCGGCCCCGGAGGCACCTCGGCCACCGCCACGCGCGCGCCGTAACGGGCGGCGATCGCGGCGACTCCGGGCCGCACCCGTTTGGCAATGTCATGGCTCTGGGCCTTGCGCCGGCTCTTGTTCACGAGATTCACCTGGATGTCCGCGCTGGCCGCTCCACCGCGCAAAAAATAGTGCCGCACCAGCCCGTTGAAATTGAACGGCGCGGCCACTCCGGCGTAAATCTCGTAATCCAGCACCTCCGGCTCGGTCCGGACCGCGGCCGCGATTTCACGGGCGGCCCGGGCGGTCTGTTCCAACGAAGAGCCTTCCGGCATGTTCAGAATCACCTGGAATTCGCTCTTGTTGTCGAACGGAAGCATCTTCACCTTCACCCAGCCGATCCCCACCAACAGCATCGCGCCGAGCAGCAGTGCCACAATCCCGAGGAGAAAGCTCCAGCGGGCCACGGGCCGCCGGATGAAAGCGCCCATGACGCGCCGGTAAAGCCGCGTCAAAAAATCTTCCTCCGCCGCGCCCGCTCCGGCGCCATGATGGGCTTTCAGGCGCGCTTCCCCATTCGCCCAACGCAACACCCGAACCGCCGCCCAGGGCGTGACGACAAAGGCGATTAGCAGGGAAAAGAACATCGCCGCGCTCGCGCCGATCGGGATCGGCCGCATGTAGGGCTCCATCAACCCGCCCACGAAACCCATCGGCAGGACCGCGAAGATCACCGCGAAGGTTGCGAGAATGGTCGGATTGCCCACCTCATTGACCGCCCGCGTGGCAATTTGCGCCCAGGTTCTCGAACTGTTTTCCGGCAAATTGAAATGGCGCACGATATTCTCGACCACCACGATGGCGTCATCGACCAGGATCCCGATGGAGAAGATGAGAGCGAAGAGCGTGATCCGGTTGAGAGTGAAGCCATAGATGTAGAAAACCAGCAGCGTGAGGGCGAGGGTCGATGGGATGGCCACCGCCACGATCACCGATTCCCGCCAGCCGAGGATGAAGAGGATCAGCAGAGAGACGCTGGCCACGGCGATCGCCATATGCCAGAGCAATTCGTCCGACTTCTCGGCGGCGGTCTCCCCGTAGTTGCGGGTCACCGTCACGGTCACGTCCCGGGGCAGGAGGGTGGAGCGGAGCGCCTCCAGTTTCTGCTCGACGGCTTGCGCCACGCGGATGGCATTGGCGCCGGGCCGCTTGGCAAGGGCGAGCGTGACCGCGGCCTCTTCGCCCGGGCGGCCGCCCCCCGCGGCCCCGAGGCCAAAAAGCACATACTGCGTCAACTCTTCCGCCGAGTCCGAAACTTCCGCCACATCCCGCAGATAGATCGGGGCCCGATCTTGCACTCCGATCACCAGGGCTTTCACCTGCTCCACGCTCTCCAACAGTCCTCCCGCTTCGAGGCGGACCTCGCCATTGCCGCGCGTCAGCGCGCCCGCGGGCAGCTTGACGTTCGCTCCCGCCAAAGCCCGTTCCACATCGAGGATGGCAAGCGCGCGGGAGGCCAGCCGCGCCGGATCGAGCGTCACCCGGAGCTGCCGCCGCGCGCCGCCGATGAGCGTCGTTTCCGCCACTTGGGGGACCTGCTTGACCGCCGTTTCCACTTCCAGGGCGATCCGCCGGAGCGCCAGATGATCGTGCCGGGCGCTGTGGAAGGTCAGCGCCATGATGGGGACATCGTCGATCGACCGCGGCTTGATCAACGGAATGGAGACTCCCGGCGGAATGCGATCAAAGTTGCTCTGCAGTTTCTGGTTGAGCTTGACCAGGCTCCGCTCGATTTCCTCCCCGACTTTGAAGCGGACGATCACGAGCGCCTCGCCCGGCCGCGAGGTGGAATAGATGTAATCCACGCCTGGAATCTCCCAGAGCAGTTTCTCCATGGGCGTGGTCGCCTGCTGTTCCACTTCCCGGGCGGTGGCGCCGGGAAAGGAAACCATCACGTCGACCATCGGCACCTTGATCTGCGGCTCTTCTTCGCGCGGCAGGAGCAGCACCGCGGCCAGCCCGAGCAGAATCGAAGCGACAATGACGAGGGGCGTGAGCTTCGAGTTGATGAAGAGGCCGGCCACTCTGCCGGCGGGTCCGTGGTTTTCCTTTTCGGCCGGCGTTTTCATTCCAGGAGCAAAGGTTGTCCATCGCGCAAGTTCTCGGCGCCTTCGGTGATCACGCGGTCGCGCGCCTCCAGGCCCGACAACACTTCAAAGCCCCCCTCCGCCGCGCGCCCCAGCTTCACCAGCCTCAATTCCGCCCGCCCATCCTTCGCGACAAACGCGATATCCATCTGCCCGCGATGCACCAGCGCGCCCGCCGGCAAAATCAAAGCGGGCCGCTCCTCTCCAGGGATCAGCAAACGCCCGAAAACGCCCGCCCGCAGGTCCGGCCCCGCCACCTCCACTTCCACGCGCGCCGTGCGCGCCAGCGGATCGGCCGAGGGCGCGACCGGGCCGACGCTGCCGGAGAGGCTGCGCGCGCCATCCGCCAACCGGACCGTCACGGGCAGGCCGGGCCGCAAGCGGCCGAGCAAAGCGTTCGGGACCAGCGCGACAAAGCGCAGAGTTGCCGGATCTTCCAGTTCCAACACGGGCCGGCCCGGCCCGGCGAGGTCCCCCACCTCCGCCGTTTTGCGCGCGACCACTCCAGCGAAAGGCGCCCGCAGCTCGGCATAATCCAGCATTGTTTCCGCTTCCCGCGCCGCGGCGGCGGCGCCCCGCTCCCGCGTTTGGGCCGCCTCCAGTTCGGCAGGCGTCGCGGCCCTTTGGGCGGAAAGCCCGGTGACCCGCCGCAGATCGTTCTGCGCCTGGTCTCGCGCGGCGCGAGCCTGGTCCAGCCGGGCCTGAAAATCCCGGGCATCGAGCGTGCCGAGCAATTCGCCGGCTTTCACCGCCTGCCCCAGCTGAACCGGGAGGGACTCAATCCGCCCGGAGACTTTCGCTTCGAGCGCGCTGCGCCGCTTCGTCTCAAAAGTGCCGGGTATCTCGTGGCTGTCCGCCAGAGGCCGGGGCGCCAGTTCGACCGACTTGACGCGGGCCGTTGTTTCCTCGACGGCCGCCCCCTTGCCCCCTTCCGGCTGGCGGCACGCGGCCGCGAGAAACAAAACCATCAAAAGCATCGCTGGTCTTTTCATTCTTTAACCCCTTCCAATTGGGACAAGCCATGGCATCGGCGCACGGCCGCCGCGGCTGTGAACCGGTCCGCCTCAGCCTCCGCCACCCGCACCCGCGCCGTGATCACCGCGGTTTCGGCGTCGATCAATTGCGTCGCGAGCGCGAGCCCCTGCTCGAAGCGCGCCCGCTCCAGCCGGGCCGCCTCCTCCGCCTGAGCCACGGCATCGCGTGTAACCTGCAGCCGCTCGTCCGCCTCCTGCAATTGCAACCGGGACTGCTCCAATTCCACATCCAGCCCCAGCCGGAGTTTCTCATACTCTTCCCGCGCCGCCTCCAGGCTGGCTTGGGCTTCGCGGACTTTTCCCCTCGTCCGGTGGCCGTCCCACAAATCCCATTGGGCGACGACCCCGGCGGCGTAACTCTGCCCATTGCCGTCGAACTCCCAGCCCAGATCGTGCTCCACCTGCCCGAACGCCTCCACTTTCGGGCGATGCCCCGCCTCGGCGCGGCGCACTTCCGCCTCCGCTGCCTCCACCCGCGCCGCCAGCGCGTGCAACTCCGGCCGGGAGGCGACTTTCCCCTCCCCGGGACCCGCCAGCGACGGCAAGCCCTCGGCCAGGTCGATCGGCCGATCGAGCCCAAGCAGCCGCTTCAGCCCCAGCACCGCCAGATTCGCGCCATTCCGCGCCCGCACCCAGTCTTCCCGGGCGCCGGCCAGCCGCACTTCCAACTCCAGGACCTCCGAGCGCAGGATGCTTCCCCCGTCCAAGCGCGTCTGGGCCAGCCACCGGTTCGTTTCATACGACCGCACTCCGGCTTCGGCCGCTTCCAGAAAGCGGCGGGTCTTCGCCACCGTGGCGCAGGTCCGGGCGACCTCAAATTCCAGCGCATTGCGCGTCGCCTCCGCCTCCGCAGCGGCCGCTTGCACGCCGGCCTGCGCCGCCGCGCGCCCGGCCTTGTTCCGGCCCCCGGCATACAGCGGCACGCTCACCACGCCGCGCACATTCCAATCATCCGCGTCCGGCACCCGATTGAAATCCAGCGAGGGCGAATAAGAGCGCTGGTTTAGCGCCATCCCAAAGACCGAAACCGGATTGTCCGTTCGCGTGTAGGAGGAGTGCAATCGCACCGCCGGCCAAAAGGCCGAATTCGCCTGCTCCAGAACCGCGGAGGCCGCGCTCATGCGCTGGCGCGCGATCCGGGCGTCCGGCGCATTCGTCCGCGCGTAGCGCAAGGTATCACTCACGGTCCACGTCTCCGCCCGCCCCGCGACGGCGCAGAGGCCACAGGCCAGCCAGACGGCGATTCGTTTCATAAAGGCTTGATCCATTTGACCGACGCGCCCGTTGGCTTACTTGCCGCAACAGCCGGGGCCCCCCTTGCCCACGCCCAGCGCGCGCATGATGTTTTCGGCCGGACAAAAATGGGTGAACGCGCTCTGGATGAGATTCACTCCCACGAACGCCGCCAGCCACAGCCAGTGCGGACTGAAGAAGTGGCCCAGCAACAGGCTGGCCAGGACCATGGACCCAGCGAGAACTCGGATGGCATTTTCCAGCGTCATAAAACTTGTCCTTTACTTTATGAGCATATGATCATATATATCTCGCAGCTTTGCAAATGAAAAATGGTTCACCACACCTCCTCTCCCCCGCTGCTCTCGAGTTGATCGCCGCCCGCTTCAAAGCGCTGAGCGAAGTGAACCGCCTCCGAATCATCATCGCCCTGCAGCCGGCCGAGAAAAACGTCACCACCCTCGCGCAGGAAACCGGACTGACCCAGACCAACCTCTCCCGCCATCTGCAAACACTCGTCGAGGCTGGCCTGCTTGCGCGCCGCAAGGAGGGCCTCGCCGTGTTTTACGCCATTGCCGATCCGGCGATTTTCAAAATCTGCGAACTAGTGTGCGCCGGGCTCAGCAAGCGGCTCCTCTCGCAAGCCGAGGCCTTCGCTCCAGCCGGGCGTTAAGAAATTGCCTTGCGCGCCACGGGACTCGGGCGTTTGCTGGTTAGTGGATCGTTAGACGGTTCGGGATTTTTGCAGGCCCGGCCGCAATTTCAGGCCACGTCATGAACGACCGGACCATCGCCTATTTTTCGATGGAAGCAGCGCTCGACCCGGGCATGCCGACCTATGCGGGCGGACTGGGCGTGCTGGCGGGAGACACGATTCGGGCCGCGGCGGACATGAAGGTTCCGATGGTCGCGGTGACCCTCCTGCATCGAAAGGGCTATCTGGTGCAGGAGATCGATGCCGCCGGCTGGCAGCGCGAAGTCCCGGCCGATTGGGATGTGGCCAGCCTGCTCACCGAGATGCCCGAGCGCGTGGAAGTGGCCATCGAATCACGCGCGGTGCGGATTCGGGCCTGGAAATTTGAGGTGCAAGGCATTGGCGGCTTCTCCATCCCCGTCTTCCTGCTCGATACCGACTTGCCGGAGAACGAGGCCCTGGATCGCACCATCACCCACTATCTGTACGGCGGCGACAGCTATTATCGCTTGTGCCAGGAGGTAGTGCTCGGCATCGGCGGAGTGAAGATCCTGCGCGCCCTGGGTTATCACCATTTGCGCCGCTTTCACATGAATGAGGGGCACGCCAGCCTCCTGACGCTCCAACTGCTCGAAGAACAGGCCCGAGCCAACGGCCGCTCCAGCGCGAACCGGGAAGATATCGAGGCCGTGCGCGCGATGTGCATTTTCACGACGCACACTCCGGTGCCGGCCGGCCACGACCAGTTCCCGATGGAACTGGCGAGCCGGGTCCTGGCGAGCCGCGGCGAATTCATCGACCTGAAAGATCTATTCTGCGTCGATCTGGTCAAACATGTGCTGGGAAAGAATGAAGCGTTCGCCACCATGCACGCGATCGCCCAAAGCGCTTCCACGTTAAACCTCACCTATCTGGCCTTGAACCTGAGCCACTACGTCAATGGCGTGGCGAAAAAGCATCAGGAGGTCTCGCGCCTGATGTTCGCGGGCTACGACATTGATGAAATCACCAACGGCGTGCATGCCGCGTCCTGGACCTCGCCGCCGGTTCAGGAAATGTTCGACCGCCACATTCCCGGCTGGCGCCAGGACAATTTCAGCCTCCGTTTTGCGCACGACCTGCCCGCCGCGGAGATCAGCGCAGCGCATGCGCGCGCCAAGGCGGACCTCGTTTCCGTGGTCCGCCAGCAGGCCGGCCTCGCGCTCGACCCGGCCGTCTTCACGATTGGCTTCGCGCGGCGGGCCACGGCCTACAAGCGCCTCGACCTGCTCTTCCACGATCTCGAGCGGCTAAAGGGACTGGCGCGCGAGAAGGGCCGCATCCAGCTGATCTTCGGCGGGAAAGCGCACCCCAACGACATCGGCGGCAAGGAAGCGATCCAAAGGGTCTGGCGCGCCCGCGGAGCCCTGCTCCCCGAGGTCGTCCTGGTCTACTTGCAGAATTACGACATCCAACTGGCGCGGTCGATCGTCGCGGGGGTGGACCTGTGGTTGAACACTCCGCTGGAGCCATTGGAAGCCTCCGGCACGAGCGGAATGAAAGCGGCCCTGAACGGAGTTCCCAGCCTGAGCACGCTGGACGGCTGGTGGCTCGAAGGCTGGATCGAAGGTGAAACCGGCTGGGCGATTGGCCCGGAGTGTCACGACACTGATCCTCAGGCTCGCGACGCTTGCGAAGCGGCCTCCCTCTACGCGAAACTCGGGGAAGTTATTCTCCCTCTGTTCTACCACGATTTCCCCGGTTACCTCCGGGTGATGCGCCACTGCATTTCTCTGAACGGCTCGTTCTTCAACACCCAGCGCATGATCCAGCAATACGTGGCCAAAGCCTACTTCCCCTGAGATGCCCAGGCGCCTCTGGGCCGCCCACTTTCCAAAGTTTGCGTCTCCGCCCGCCTTCCACTTACACTAGCCGGCATCCGAAATGGTTAAGGACAGGAAAGAGCGGTTGCAGCGCGCGTTTCTCAACGTGTTCATCCTTTTTCATCTCTACATTATGGCGGTGTGGGGGCTGCCGGGCTCGAATTTCCGCTTCCAACTCACCCGCCCTGTGAACGCTTACGTGATTTGGTCCGGCCTCTGGCACAGCTGGGACATGTTTTCTCCCGACCCGTTGTCCATGAATTTTGATATTGAAGCCCAGATTACCTACCAAAATGGCATGGCCCGGACCTGGGTCTTCCCGCAGATGGGCAAGCTCAGCTACGCGCAACGCTTCCAAAAGGAGCGCTACCGCAAATGGCGCGAACGGGTGCGCATGGATATTTACTCGGGCGTGTGGGATGACACCGCCCGCTACATCGCCCGGCTGAACGACACGCCCACCAACCATCCGGTGCAGGTCGCTTTGATCCGCCGCTGGGAGCCGATCCCGCCTCCGGTGACCGTCCCGCACACCAAGGTGGTCCAGGATTATCAACCGATGATCCGCCCGTTGGCCTATCCCTTCAAATACCACTTCAAAATCTACGACGTGCAACGAGGAGACCTGTGATCAGCCTCCGTGACATTTCCCGCGCCTGGAACCGTTTCTTTTTCGAGCCGGTTTCGCCGTTGCCGATGGCGGCCTACCGAATTCTCCTGGGCTTGCTCATCCTCGCCAATCAACTGCTGCTCCTGCCGGACGTGAACACCTGGTTCGGCCCGCGCGGCACGCTGACGTTCGCGACAGGCCTGACGGTTTCGGGCGGATCGGGTTTCAGCCTTTTCTCCTGGCTGCCGCATAATTCCGCGGTGATCTGGCTGATTTACCTCAGCTCTTGCTTGTTCGCCGCCTTGCTCGCGGCCGGACTTTTCACCCGCTTCAGCGCCGCCATGGTGTTCCTGCTCATCGTCACCCTGAACCATCGCAATCCGCTCATTCTCAATGGCGGCGATACCTTCCTGCGCATCGCCACCTTCTTCACGATCTTCTCCGCTGGCGGAAAGGCCGTATCGCTCGATCGCTGGCTCGCTCTCAAGCGGGGCCGGGCCTCCGCGGAGATTGGCCTGTTCCCGCCCTGGGCCATGCGCATGATCCAGGTCCAACTGACGTTCCTTTATCTTTACGCGTTCGTTTGGAAAGTCACGGGCAACATGTGGATGAATGGCACCGCGGTTTTTTATACCGCCCGCCTCGTTGAGTTTCAGCGGTTCCCGGTCCCCTACGTTTTCGAGCATATGTGGACGATCAAGATTTGGACCTGGGCGACGCTGGTCATTGAACTCGCCCTGGGCTCAATCGTCTGGATCAAGGAACTCCGCTATCCGGTGCTCCTCTCCGGGGTTCTGCTACATGCCGGCATCGACTATTCCATGAACATCCCATTGTTTGCCTTCATCATGATTTTCACCTACGTGACTTTCGTCGAGCCTGCCCACATCCACCGAATTCTGTCCCGCCTCCTGCCTGCAAGCTTCCGAGCGCTGCTCGGCCCTGATCCCGCCGGCGAGGCGCCCGCGGGAGCCGCAACGGCTCCATAGCTCCGGCTATTGCTTTTTGCCCGCCTAAAATTAGGCTTTTCCAAAGCGACAGAACATTCACTTGGGTCCGGATCTGATATCGGAATCATCGTCCCTGGCCGCCAGCGACTCTTTCCGCTGGCATGAAACCGTGGACGAAGCCTTTGCGGCGATGCTGGCAGCAATCGAAGCGGCCAGCGAATCCATCCGTTTCGAAGTTTACATTTACCGCGCGTCTCCGATCGGCGAGAAGGTGCGTGATGCCCTGGTGCGCGCCAGCCTGCGCGGCGTGCGCGTCCAGGTGCTGCTCGACGCGCTCGGCTCGATTTCCTTGCCCGAGAAATTCTGGGATGCCCTGGTCCGGGCGGGCGGCCAGTTCCGCTGGTTCAATCCCCTGCGATTAAAACGCCTCGGCTTCCGCAATCACCGCAAGTCGCTCGTTGTCGACGGCAAGCTGGCGCTCATCGGCGGTTTCAACGTGGCGCCGGAATATCAAGGCGACGGCGTGACTCGCGGGTGGCACGATCTCGGCCTGAAAGTCCCGGAAGCGCTGGCCCGCCCTCTCGCCGCTTCGTTCGATACGATGTTTGCCCTCGCGGACTACAAGCACCGCCGCCTCGCCCGCTATCGCCGTTCCGATGTCGCCCGCGTCTTCCCAACCGCCGAGGGCGATCTCCTCACCAACGCGCCCGGCCGCGGCCCCCACCCGATGAAACGGGCCTTGGTCCGGGATCTCGATGCCGCCCGGGAAATTGATGTCATTTCGGCCTATTTCCTGCCCCCGCGCCAATTGCGCCGCGCCCTGATCCGGGCCGCCCGGCAGCGCCGGCGCGTCCGGCTGATTCTCGCGGCCAAAACCGATGTCCGCCTTTCCCAACTCGCCTCCCGCCACCTCTACCGCAGCCTCCTCCGGGCCGGCGTCGAGATTTACGAGTTCCAGCCGCAGGTCCTCCACACGAAGTTCTTCCTGTTCGACGATGTCGTCTATGCGGGGTCAGCGAATATGGACAAACGCAGCCTGCTGGTGAACTACGAGTTCCTGGTGCGCGTCCGCCATCCCGATCTCGCCCGCGAGGGGCGCGCCTTCTTCGAGAAAACACTCGAACAATGCAACCGCATTGACCGGCGCGCCTGGCGTTTCTCGCGCAGTTTTTTGACCAAGCTGCAGGAACGCTGGGCCTATTTCCTTCTGTCCAAAGTCGACCCGTACCTCACGCAGCTCCAGCTCCGCTTTCTCCACCGCGAACTCCTGAGCGGACGTCCTAACAACGCCTCCGTCAACGCAGAGAAGCGTTCTCACGCCGCAAACCGAGAATCTCCGGAATATTAATCCGCACCCAAAAATCCCTCTGACGGACGCCGGTGCGTCCTTTGTTCCCGTGATCCGCCGGCAGCGCAAACCGTCCGCTATAGATTCTGCCGTCGAATTCAATCCGCACTTCTCCGGCCGGGCCTCCCGGGGCGTGTCCCTCGTAAAAATTGATTGATGCGTCCGCCTGCCACACGTCGACCGGCGTTTCGAATTCGATGAATTCGTATTCCCGCTCGGGTGAAGAGCGATGATCCTTGAAGTAGTATCCCTCCGGACAACGCGTGTGCTCGAAAAACAGCGTTTCGCTTTGGGCGCTCGCCGACGCATAGAGGTCCAGATCGATATCGCCCCGCCACCGGATGCCAATTTTCATCGGCCCCACCGTTTTTGTCGGTGGCGCGGCCTGCCCCGAAGGCAGCACATCGCGCGTGATCCAGTCGGCCACCGCGACATCCCGGGTTACCCGCAACATCTCGATTTTCGTCTGATTCCCCGCGAGGGCGTAATTTCGCTCTGGTCCGGCATTGGCGGCGGCGGCGCTAAACACGGTCGGCAAGTCTCCCGTCATGGTAGCCAACCGCCCGCCCCCCTGCTTGAGATAAAGCGTCCAGAATCTCGTGATTCTTTCCCGATGCGCGTCACTCACCCACGGGTCTCCAAAATAGCCAAGATGCAGCGTCACGTTCGCGAATCTCCCCTGCCTCTCTTTCAGCCCGTAAATGGACTGCTCCCGGCTGGCCGTCAGGTGCCCGTCCGACGGAAAATAGCCGTCCACCATGGAGAACCCGGGCTCTTGCGGGTCCAGGTAGAGCGGGCTGCCCAGCAGGATTAAACGCAAGGGGTTTGGGCCGTGCGTTGTGTTCTCGCAGATGAAGTCCAGCCATTGCGGCAGCCGCACTGCATTCTCGAAGTTCAGCCGGGCCGCATCGACTCCCCGCGCGGCTGCCGGTGGCGTGTTCGTCGCGGCGAGAAATTCCCGGATCTTCCGGATCGGCTCCTTGAACTGATTGGCGCGTGTCTTTGCGCTCCGAAACGCCGCCACATTCGGCAGCTCGATCTGCGTGATGGTCCGGACGTTGAACGCGTCGTAAATCGCGACGGAAGAATTCAACGGAGCCTCCTCCAAGATCAGGCCGACGATCTTCCGGTAAACCGCATCCTTCACCGCCGTGGTCAGAAAGGGGGACAGGCCAATCACGTAGCGCACCGGCTCCCCGGCCGCGCCCGCTGCGTCCGCCGCCAGGCCGTTCTCAGTCGCGAAGCAGCCAAGCCAGGCCAGCAAAACGGAGATCCAGAAAGTGCGCATGCCTACTCCTTTCCGCCGTTCAGCGCCGGATTCGAGAGCTGATTGCGCGATCCGGCCGGTGCAAGGCTCTCCAACTGCGTTCGCATATGTTGTGACAGCTGGTCCAGCAGGTCCTTCCTCTGCCCTTCCCGATCGCGGCGCTGGGCCACCTCCTTTTGGAAGATTGACTTGGCGTAAACGAGCAAGGCGGACAGCTGGTTTTCCAGCCGGGTCCGATTGCCGCGCGCTTCGGCCAGGGCCAGCCGTTCTCCCGCCACTTCTTCTTCCAACAGCCGCCTCTCCTGGTCCACCTGTGAAAAGAGCGGGTTCCCCGCCAATCGCACGGGGCGGTGCCGGTTGTAAAGCATCGTCATATAAATCCCGAGCACCGCGGAGAGGAAAATCTCCGCCACCGCCTGCGAAGCGACCGTGACGGCGTCCACCCATTTTGCTCCCGCCCCAGTCACCGCCGCTTTCGCCGAAGCCTGGTCGAACACGCTCAGGGATTCGATATGCTCGCTGATTGATTTCGAAAGCGTGGGATAAACCGTCGCGTAGGCCGCCACCCACACCAGCACGCCCGCCAGCCCGGCGGCCAAACAAAGCCACAAGTACAATCCGCGCCAGCGCTCGCTTCGCAGAAAGTCCCAACCCACTTTCACCGCCAACGCTCCCACGGGGAGCAGCGCCGCCCAGAAGTATGACCGGATCGGGCTTTCCACAAAGGTCACCAGGCCGGATTCCAGCAGGTTAAAGGAGATGTTCAAGACGCCGAAGATCAACAGGCTGAGAATGCCGCCGAGGGCGGCCCCGAACATGCACCGATCCCAGAGATTCCACGGCACGCTCGGCTTTACGTCGATGCCCCCTTCGGTCGTCACCGGCACGAGCGCGTCCACCTGCTCCAGCCGCGCGTTCGTCGTTTTCAACCGTTGTTCCAGATGATCCAGTCGATCCTGGTGCAAGCGGGCCTGTTGCTCGTATTTCTCCAGGTCGCCAGCGTGATGATGGAGGAACAGGGCGCGGTGGTAGGATTGCACCTCTTCCACGCTTTCCTCCCCGGTCAGCCCGGCCTGGCTCTGGATGAACTCCAGATGCACCGCCGGGCTGATCCCCGCGCCCAGGCGCGCCTCCGGTCCTGGCTCCTCTCGTTTCGCTTTCATTTCAGCTTCCCGGCCGCGCGCCTTTTCCTGAGTCTTTAGCAGCGTTTAGGGCTTTTCCTTCTCGACGCCCGTGTCGCGGTCTTCCCGTTCCCGGCGCTTCTCATCCCGGCTCCGCTTTTCCTCGTCGCGGCTGCGTTTTTCCTCATCCCGCTCGCGCTTCGCCACAATCTGCTCCTTTTCGTGCTCCATCTTTTCGATTTGCCGTTCCAGCGCGTGCACCTGGCGCTCCAGCGCCTGCTTCTGCTCCTCGAGCACCTTGCGCTGCAGATTCCAATTTTCCGCGATTTCCTTCCCTGGCTTCATCGCCGGGCCGAAGTCCCCGCGGTTTTGCATGTCCTTCATCGCCTTTTCCGCCTGCCGCGTCGCTTTCTCCATCTGCCGGGCGGCGTCCTCGTGCATCTTCTTCAAATCGTCCGCGTTGAAGTTCCCATCGAATTTGTTGTGGAAATCGAACTGGAACTTTTTCTCCTCCACGTCGCGGCGCACCAGCGTCTGCACCAATTTTTCCAGCCGGTCCAGCCGCCGCTCCAACGAATCATCCACGGTTCGCGCCCGGGACTTCTTCACCCGCGGGGCCTCGCCTTCTCCCTGCGGCGCGGAATCGGCCGAATCACTCGTCACGATGGAGAGCGTCCCGGTCTGCCCGCCCGCCCCTCCGCCCGCCGGTGCAAAGGCAATGGTTGCCTCCGAACCGTCGGAGGCCCTCCGCGCTTTAATTCTCGGGCCGCCTTCCGGCGCAAACCGCGGATGGACCTGAACACGAACATCCGCGTGCGCCTCCGGAGCCGGCAACGCCTCCGGAGCCGGCAACGCCTCCGGAGCCGGCAACGCCGCCGGGGCCGGAGCGGCCGAAGGAGCCGCAGGAGCAGCTGGAGCTGTTTCCGCCGGTTCAGCCGGGGGGGCGTCTGGCGTCGCCTGTGCCAGAGCCAGCCGCGGCGCAGCCTGGAAGCCCAGCAGCGCGGCCAGCAACGCCGCCACCGCGAAAATTCCCGTCCTCCCCCGCGCCAGGCGCGGCGATGTATTCCGTTTGGTATCCAAGATCATATCTATCCTTTGTTTTAACTGACTCTGTTTGCTCCAGGCCCCCGGCGCGGCGATCAGATCCCCGGTCGGGCTGCGGCTGGCAAATTCTGCGAGCGAGAGGGCGTAGGCTTTGCGGTCGCGGGATCCGCTCAGCACGTAGTCGTCACAAGCAATTTCCCGATCCACCGTCATGCGCCGTGACAACCACGCGATCCCCGGGTGAAAAAACAGCAGCGCCTCCACCGTCCGCTGAACCAGGTTCACCCAATCATCCCAACGCAGCACGTGCGCCAGCTCATGCCGGAAGATCTGCTCCAGCTTTTCCGGCCCCGCGTTCTCGCACAGGCTTGCCGGTGCCAGAACCGCCGGGGATCGGAACCCCACCACCATTGGCCCCGCGATTTCCCGGACCATTCTCAACTGCGGGGCTCGGCTCACATTCAGTTCTACGCACAGCCGCGAAAAAAGTTCGCGCGCCGCCTCCGGCGCGTTTTCTCCTTCGTTCTTCCAGCGGCGCACGCGCAGAAGCTGCACCGCCAGAGAGATCAACCGCACCCCCGACACCACGCACCACAGCGCCGCGAGGCCCCAGGTCACATTCGCCGGCAGTGCCAGCGTCCTTGGGCCCGCCTCCCCGGGCTCCTCCGCAGCCGCGCCCCCCGGGAGCCGTTCCTCCAAAGCTGCCTTCGGCACCGGCCTGGCCGCGGCTTCCTCCGTCACCGCCTCTGCAGCCGATTCGGTCCGCTCCGGCTCTTCAGCCGTCCAGCCCGGGGTCACGCTCTCCATCGGAGATTCGATCCCTCCCAGGCCGGCCGAGGCCCCTGCCATTCCGCTCTGCCGCCCTCCGCCCGCACCTCCCACCCAGGCCTGCACCCCAACGAGGGCCGCCAGCAGGAGCAGCGTCCAGAATTCCAGCGCGTGCCGCGTCGCCGCGTTCGTTCGGCGGAAAATTTTAAAGCATGCCGCGAGCAATAATATCGCCAGCAACCCCTGGCCCATGCCGTTAATCGCAGCGCTGACCATTCCGTCATACACCGCTCCCGGTTCAGCTCTCATCACCTGCCTCCCGTATTTTTCGTTTTAACTGATCCAGTTCCGCCGGGCTGATCTCCTCCTCACGCAGGAAGCTCAGCACCAGTTCTCCCGGAGACCCCGCAAAAAACTTGGCCAACAATTGGCGCACCGCCTTTCGCGCCGCGGCGTTTCGATCCACTCTCGCCATGTAAACGTGCGCCCGGCCCGATTTGCGGCAGCTCAGATAGCCTTTGACCCGCAGAATCCGCATCAAGGTCAGGATGGTGGTGTAGGCCGCTCCGTTCTCCCCGGCCAGGGCGGACGCCACATCCGCCACGGTCACACTGCCCCGCTGCCAGACGACTTCCATGATGCGATGCTCCGCATCGGTGAGGGTGGATGATTTCTTGCGCGCCATTTGGATTGTGACTCCTGTGCTATTAAAGAATTAGTTGAAATCGAATATCCTTCGCCGTCCACCCTGTCAACTAATTTCATAGTACCAATTGCCAACCGTTAACCGGAGGCGTCGCAGCCGCTCCTGTTCTCCGTTGTTTCCTCTCCTCGCTCCCGCTATAACCCAACCCGTGCTTCCCGTTATGCAAACCATCTTGCGCTTCCCGCCCATTATTTGCCTCGGCCTCGCGCTCGTCCTGGCTCGCGGCTCCTCCGCCCAAGCCCCGGCCTCGCCGCCAGCCTCTTCGACCACCAACAACCCCGCTTTGCTCAACTGGACCACCGAACAAGATCACCAGGACATGCTCAGGCAGCTCGGCATACGCGCTCTTCGGCCCGGCCCGAGCGGGCGCGCCGGAGCCACCAACTCCGCCAATTACGACCCCGCCAAGGCCAATCCGTATCCCGACCTGCCCGATCCGCTCGTCCACAAAAACGGCCGCAAAGTGACCTCTGCCGATCAATGGTGGAAGGAACGCCGTCCGGAAATTGCTGAAGATTTTGAGCGCGAAGTCGTCGGGCGGATCCCATCGAATGTTCCAGCAGTGGCCTGGACGGTCGTCTCCAATGTCGTGAACGGCCTCGTTGGCGACATCCCCGCCCATGGGAAACAGCTGATCGGCCATGTCGACAACTCCGCCTTCCCCGCTTTGAACGTCGACCTCCGCCTGACCCTGGTCACGCCGGCTGACGCCCACGGGCCTGTCCCCGTGCTGATCATGTTTAATTTCTTCGGCGGGGGCCTGCCCCGCGCGGCTGGCACTCCGGCGCCCACCAACCGCGTGCCTGAATTTGGCGGCCCCTACAAAGATCCCCCCTCCACCGAACAACTCCTCGCTCACGGCTGGGGTTACGCCAGCCTGATCCCGGGCAGCATCCAGCCCGATAACGGCGCGGGCCTCACCAAGGGCATCATTGGCCTCGCGAATAAAGGGCGCCCCCGCCAGCCTGACCAATGGGGCTCCCTCCGCGCCTGGGCTTGGGGAGCGTCCCGCGCGCTCGATTACCTCCAGACCGATCCATCCGTCGACGCCAAGCGCGCCGGGATCGAAGGCGTCTCGCGCTACGGCAAAGCCGCTCTCATCACCATGGCGTTCGACCCGCGTTTCGCCGTTGCTCTCATCGGTTCATCCGGCGAGGGCGGCGCCAAGCTTCATCGGCGCAACTTTGGGGAAGCCGTTGAGAACCTCACCGGCTCCGGCGAGTACCACTGGATGGCCGGCAACTTCCTGAAATATGGAACCGCCGAATCCACCTTTGGCAGCAAAACCCCCAACGATCTTCCGGTCGACGCTCACGAACTCATCGCTCTTTGCGCTCCCCGCCCGGTCTTTATCAGTTACGGCATTCCCGACCGGGGCGACGCCCTCTGGCTCGATCAACAAGGCAGCTACATGGCGACCGTCGCCGCCGGGCCGGTTTACCGCCTTCTGGGCGCCCGCGCTATCGGAGAGAAAGAAGATTACCACACCGCCCAGATGCCCGCCGTCAATACCGGCCTGCTCGATGGCGAACTCGCCTGGCGGCAGCATGACGGCGGCCATGAAGATCGTTCCAACATGAAACACTTCATCGAGTGGGCCAACAAACTCCTCCACTACCAGCCCGGGAAATAACCTCTAAAAGGAGAACAGGCGGCGGCTTGTGAACGCTTGGGTCCTCAAGTCGACCGCCCATTGGCGCCCGTCACTCGGCTCCTGGCTACATCTGGTCCGGAATCTCCACTTCGGCCAGCAACGCCAGCAGCGTCAAAGATTCCTGCCACCCCATGTAGCAAGCCTCCACGGGAATCATCGCGGGAATCCCCTCCTGCGTGACATTCAATTCTGTTCCGCAGAATACCGGACGCAGGCTGACCGTCGTGACCATTTCTCCGGGCAAATTTGGCGTCTCGAACTTATTCGTATAGCGAATCCGTTCGTGCGGCGTTAACTCCAGGTAGGCGCCGCCAAAGGAATGGCTGCTCCCTGTCGAAAAATTCGTGAACGACATCCGGTAACTCCCGCCCACCCGCGCATCCATCTGATGCACCTTTCCCGTAAACCCGTTCGGCGGCAGCCATTTCGCCATGGCGTCCGGGTCCAGAAAGGCCCGATAAACTCGCTCCGGCTTCGCCCGGAGCACGCGATGCAACTTCACTGTATTGGTAGCCATATCTCTTTAGTAATTCGATTCTTACCCCTTACAACGAACGAAGTCACGCCTTCAGGACATTGCCCTCTCCGGCAGGGGCGGACGGGGACTTGCGGCATGGGGCTCCGCCTTGAAACACCGGCTTCTGGCATCAGCCCTGCTCAACAATGTCTTCCATGGCTCTTATTGCCGCATCTTTCAGACTTCGCAGCCCTTTCGGCCCATTTCTCCGGGCATTTCTTGCCCTCCTCGGCTCTGCCATCGCTTCTCTGCCTCTCCAGGGAATCCTCGTCACGAACTACAATGGTTACTCGGTGGCGATCGACGGCCCCGGTTTTTTCATCGTTCGCGACCCTGTGACCGGGGACCCCTTCGCCACCCGCCGGGGCGGGTTCGTCCAGGATTCCGATGGCTTCGTGGTAAACGCGTCTGGCTACCGGCTCCAGGGTTACAACAACACGGCATTGACCACCGTCGGCGACTTGCGAGTTTGGTCGCCAGCCGCTGTTTCCCGCTCACCTCCCATGGTTCGCAGTCTGCTTGCCCCTGTCGTCGCAGCAGTTACGAGCACAACCATTACCGCAATAACAAATGCCGATCTCCTCATTACTGGACCATCCTTCTGGTTTGGGCCCGATGGCCGACTCTTCAACCTCCAGCCAGACGGCGCCACCAATTTTCAAGGGCAGGTTTTGCTCCAGCAATTTGCCAATCCCTCCGCCCTGATCGAGGAGATTCCCGGCGTCTTATCCCTAACGGACGACTCGGGGCCCTTGCCCCGGCCTGCCCCTCCTGGCACCGGCGGATTGGGTTCGCTCGTCATGGGTGCGGCTGAATTCTCTGACGATTTTCAACTGCGCATCATTCCACCCCGCCACCCCGTCGATCCCTTCGGAATTGCAGGTCATTCCCTGATCACCCCAACCGGCCGGTCCACCGACTTCGCCCTCCGCGGGCGCGGCTTCTTCCTCGTCCGTGATCCGATCGCAGATCGAGTTTGGGCGACGCGCGCCGGGGCCTTCTATCTCGACCCGGATGGCTTCCTCGTCACCCAGAACAACTTCCGGGTTCAGGGAATCTCAGATTCAAGCCAGCCGTTCGACGTCCAATTCGCGAGCCGCAAAACGCCTGGCGCCATCTCAGATCTGGCCGTCACTTCCATCCAAATCGACCGACTCGGCCGCATCCGTCGGATGCTCGCGGACGGGACTTTCCAGGCGGCAGGCCGCCTCCAACTCCAGGACTTTCAGAATCCGGACAAGCTCACCCTCGCGCCGTGGAACCTTTTCGGAAATCTAACGGCTGCGGGCCCTCAATATCCACCAACCGCTCAACCGCCTGCCGTCCGCGTGCAACAAGGCGCCCTTGATCTGGACCTGCTCGCCCCCGAAACTCTCGCTTTGCGTTCAAAACGGCGGGAATTCGTTCAAGGGCCTATCTATGTTACAGGGCAGACAACCGACCTTGCGCTCATCGGCGAGGGCTTTTTTCTCGTCCGCGACCCAGCCACCGGAGAACGCTTCGCCACTCGCTCCGGAGCTTTCGTTCCCTCGGCCGAAGGATATTTGACCCTCGCCCATGGTCTCCGGCTCCAGGCCGTCCTCATCGCCAGCGATCCCAGTGCCGTCGACCTGCGCCTTTCGCCGCACGAACTTTCCACCCTCAAAGTAAACCTAGATGGCCGGTTTACCGTTCAAGGGTCCGACGGCTTTCTCTCGATCCTTGGCTACATTCCGACTCAGACCTTTCGTGATCCGGATGCTCTCACGGTTGTCCAGACCAACCTCCTCGCCGGGCGCCTGCCGTCCCGACAACCCGCAGGCAGCACTTTCGATCCCCCCTTGGCTGACCACCTCTACGGGAACCTCGCCGCCGCCGTCCCAAATCCGTTTTCTACGACAGTCGGGACGTTTTCCATGCACCAGGGACTGCTCGAACTGCCTCCAGCCCCCGAGGGCATTCCACTCACTCCGCCGAAATCAGGCGCTACGATCCTCGCACCCTCCGCCGCCTGCGAGTCGCGCGACGCCACCATTCAAATCTCCTCAGACTTGATTCACTGGAGCCAACTCACCGGCCCGGGCATCCTCCAACAAGGAGCCTTCTTCACCGATCCAACCACTCCCGTCACTCCCAAATTCTATCGGGCCGTCCTGAACAGCCTCCTCCCGACAGCCTCACCATGGACGAGCCCAACGGGGCGATAACGAGAAGCTCTTCCTCAGCCTGCCTTTCTCGCGCAGCCAGCACCAAGCCCCTGCCGAAGCACAGAGACCAGCGAGCACTTGGAACGTGCTACTGGGCGGGGTGCAGAACGCCGCGATAGAGTCGTCCGGAATCTTGTTTTAGGAATTCGGGCAGGCGGGCTGTTCCGTTGGTCGCAATGACTGTGTAGGCGTCGCGCCAAATGGCGTCTCCGAGCCCCCGGGATTGAATGGTGTATTTGCCGCCGGCGCGACCGCTCAGAAAGAGGTCCCAGCCGGAATCCAAGCGGGGTGCGAGGAACAGGCGGGAGCTGTTGGGATCAACCGCCCGGGCGCGCAGAAAGACGGGGCTGGCGAGGGCCGGGGCAGCGAGCGGGGTGAATTGGTTCGTTGCGAGGACGGCGCCAAGGCTCTGCCAGGACCCGCCGGTGAGGTTGGTAGTGTATTCCAACTCGAACAACTGGAGGGGCGGACTGTAGAGGCTGGCAGCCGGCTGCCGATTCACCAGGGAGATGCCGAGCAAGGCGCGTCCATTGATCACATAGAGCGGAGCGCCCCGCATTTCGCCGTTGGCGAGCACGGCTCCATTGGCACGCCCAGCGCTGCCGTTCTCCAGAATGAAAGGGAGGACTTCGGATTCGTTGGTGGCGGCGGTAAAGACCAGGCGGGCGAGTTCTCCCCCAGACGGCAAGAACGCGCCTGGATTGGCGGCGATGCGCACAGTTCCACGGTTGGTCCCGACATTCTCCAAAGTGGCGGAAGCCACCCCCGCGCCGGACGGCTGCAAGGTGAGATTCGCCAGGCGGCCGTTGGGATAGACCACATCAAACGAGACATTGGTAATCTGCGCGGCGGATTGCAGGTAGAGCGGGAGGAATCCGCTGGCGCCCCCGGTGACATTGGTCGACCCGAGGCTGAGGACGAAATCGCTCTGAGTATCGAGCACGGTGATCTGCACGGCCTGGGTGGCACTCAAACTTGGAACGCCGGAGTCGGTGGCCACGACTCGCAACGAGTAGGTGGTTCCCCCTTGAATGTCGTTCGGCCGCCAGGAGAGAACGCCCGTGGCCGGATCGATCGACGCGCCCTCCGGAGGATTGGGAAGGGCAAAGGTGATGGTTTGCCGCGGCCAGTCGGGGTCGTTCACCACGTTGCTCAGTTGCAAGAGCTGGCCTTCATGGATCGTTTGCGCCGCCACGGGATCAAATTCTGGCGGGAAGTTTTTCTCGTCCAGGATGACCGTGAACGCGCGCAAAGCGCCGAGGCGTGGAATGCCGCTGTCCAGCACCTGCACCGTAATCCGATTGGTGCTCGGACCGAGGCCAGCCCCGGTTTGCCAGGTCAGAAGGCCGGAATCTGGATTGATCTGCACGCCCGTCGGCGCAGCGCCAACCAGGCTCCAGGTGAGGCGGTCGCCATCCGGGTCGACGGCCGTTGGACTGATCACCAGCAAATCTCCTTCGTTCAGCCGGCGATCGGCAATCGGATCGAGTGTCGGCGGATGGTTCTGAAGCGAAACGGTCGTTTGCGCATCCGCAGTCAACGGTGCGTCCTCTCGATTGCCGGCGTTGTCGGTCGCCACGCTGTAAAAGGCGTACTTATGCCCCAATTGCCCGCTGTAAACGGATCCGGTCTGGTCCGAGTGTTGCAGCCAGGACGCAAATGGCCCGCCATCCACCGAAACGTAGATGTCGTAAAAGGCCAAGCCACTCCCCCCTGGATTGTCGCTGCCCGACCAGCTGATCGGAATCTCGCTGTAACTTGCGGCCGGCAGCGAACTGACCTGGCTGGACGGCGGCACGGATTCGGGCGCCGGCACCGGCTCATAGAACAGGGTGTAAGTGCCCGTGCTGCCGTAATCGAGCAGGTGAAGAATATTCTCGCGAATCGGCTTTCGTCCGCGCCCGATAAAGGTGCGGTCGGTGGTCCAAACATTCGTGCCAAAGGAGATCTCGCGATTGTCCGAACGCACCACCCGTTTCAACTTGAATTTGTCCTGGCCCGGATCAGGCACGCGGAGGTAAGTCCAGTCATCGGACATGAATGCGGTCATTTGGACTGACAGATTGTTGGTGGAAAGTGAGCCGCCGAACGTCGCCACCCGGGAAATCGAAACCTGATTGGTGCTGCCGTCGCTCAAATAGAGCGTGTCCGGGATCGCGTCCGGATCCCCATCGTCGTTCACGAGAAAATCCGGCTTGCCATCCTCGAACGAGCCGCCGGCCTGAACGAGGTGAGTCATCTCATGAATGCTCAAATCGTCCAAGAGCGAGGAGCGGTGGTCCTGCGGACCGGCCGTGTGCTCGATCGTGGCGCTGTAGGTATCAAACAAGCCCTGCAAGGTGGAAGTGAAGAGCCAGCGGCCAATGGAAATCCCGCCGGCTGGGATATCACCAAAATCGACCGTGAGCGAAGGTGTCGCGGGCTGGCCGGCCACCTCCGTGCCGATAATCTTGAAATCAATCAGCAAGCCCTTCTCGTTATCGACGATTTGCGGCTGAGCCGAGGTGATGTGGACATTGTGGGCGTCGCCCTTGCCCGTGTTGTGAATGAGCACCGCCAGCGAATAGGGGATGCTGGGCTCGACGATCGAGGTAAACGGATCGTCACTATAGACGTCGCGTTGGTGGAAGTATTGCACCTGCAAGCGCGGATCTGGCAGGACGGTGATCGGCACCGGGGACAGTGGCACGACAATGCTGCGTCCGCCCTGCCGATAGCTCAAGACTCCGCCCACTTTGTAGGGAGTCGGACCCGCGGGAGCCGCATCCCGCCCGGGGATAATCAGCCACGACGCGGTTCCTTTGCTGGAAACCGGGATCGTTCCAGTGCCGTCCACTGCTTTCAGGCCGGCGATCTGATTCGTTTCGACATCGAACAAGCCGCTGGCCGAGGCATCCAGGCCATCCAGCACGTTCAATTGCACGGAAACATCCTCCAACGGATTCTGCGGATCGTTGTTCACAATCTCGAGCGAGGCGTTGAAGGCGTTCCGGGTCAGGACGAGATCCTGATCGAGCTTCAGGCGGATGCGGGCGCAAACACCTGCTCCCCCTTCATCCGCGCCAGCGGACTGGCGGGTGAGATTCTGATCAGCGAGCGCCCGGAGGGTGAGCTGGCTTTCCATCTCCCGAATGGCGTCGCTCAAGATCCGGTCGGGCTCAGCTGAGGTCGGCCCGCAATCCTCGAGGGGCTGGATCAGATAATATTTTCCGCCCGAAAACCAGTCGACCGACGAATTAAAGACCTGCCCTTTGCCAAAGAGATAAAGGCCGTCGGACTTGTAACAAAACTTCTTCTCACCCTCGGAATTGATGGAAAGCGAGAATTCAATGCGACCGGCAATCCCGGCTTTGATCTCAAGAGCGGTCGCTTCCTTCACGGTTTTGCCGTTGACGCTGAATGTGGCCTTGCCGGTGCCTTCGAGTCCGCTCTTGATCTCGACCGCACCGGAGAGGGTGATCTCGTAAACGGGCTTTTCATGGGCGCAATCCTGGCTGTAACTGCCGCTCACCTTGACGGACGGAACCGCTTTGGTGCCGAGGAACAGTTTCGCATCGATCTGGAGCTGGCCCGTTTGACTGCCGAGCGCGAAATCGTCCGTTTTTGTGGAGGTGGAAATCTCAACGTTCCGCTTGCTGCTGTTGAGCTTGGCTTCACCGGAGACTTCGGCGGTGATCTTTTCCTTGGGCGTGTTGTTCGTGCAGCAGATGCCAATTTTGCCTTTCACCTCAGGTTCCAAATCCAGTTCGAGGCCCAAAAACAGGTTCCAACTCTGCGCAGCGAGATAGGCATTGGCGGCCGTTGCCAGCCCTTTGGCCAGCGGCTTGAGAATCCCGGACAGGTTGATTTGCGGCAGATCAAATTCTTTGCACTGGTTCGTGCTGCAATCGAGCTTCACCGGGAACACCGGAACCGTGACGTACGGCCCGCCCACCGACCCGTTGCCACCCCAATTGCCGCCTCCGGCGTACGGACAATCCCCGCCGGCGTTGAGGATCTGAATCGGGGCGGAATAATGCTTCTCCGTGCCGCAAATGATCGTCCACTGTGCTCCCCCAAAAATTCCGCACGGTCCCCCGGACAACGCATGAAGCGCAGCGCCTTTCAACGACTGGAAACTCTGCGGCTGAAGTGATTTGAGACGGCGAATAGTGAGCGGGACAACGAGTGAGGATCGGGCGGGCAAAGCGCCAAACTCATTGACCAAAGGTTCCAGCTGCCAATCGGGGTGGCTGCTGAAGGAAAGCTTGAAATCATTCGCCGCGAGCAGGCCGTGATTTTCGATGCGCAAATCGATCTGGGTCACATCAGCGTTGATTTCCGCCAGATCAATCACTGCGGGATCGATCGTCACCACCGGGATGGGAACGAACGTTTCAAATTCCGTCTCGATGGAGATTTTGGTGTGATCCTCGATCTCGGTGGGCTCGACCGTCCAGAGGTAACGGACCGCTTCGCGGGAAAGGAAGGCCTGGACGTCATTGGTCACCCCGGCTCGAATCAGAGAGGAATCGTGATAATTAATGTGCTGATCGGCGGAAACCAGCACGTCGTAGTATCCCTCGGGGATCTGGGCCAAAACGTACTGGCCGTTGCTGTCCGTCACCCCGTTGGCCAGGACCGTGCCGGAAACCAAGTCCCGGACCGTGACCGCAGCGTTGGTGACCGGGGGCGATCCTTCCGCGTAGTAGGTGTATTCATCCACCGCGGTGATGCGGAGGTCGCCCTTGGCTTCGGACAGCGCGCGGAAATTGAAGGGAATCGAGAGATTCAGCGTCCCGGCCTGCACGGCAAGAGCGCCGGTATAATCGCCCAGGGGCAGTTCGGCGGGAGGCGAAAACTGCAGGCTGACTCGATTGCTCTGCCCGGCGTTGATGCCAGGGAGACCGGTGGGAGAGATCAAGCGCAACCAGCCGAGTTGCGGCGTCAAGAGGGTGATCGGACCGCTGTTGGCGCCCCCGCTATTGATCAATTCGAAGTCAAAAGTGCTGGTGACGCCACGCTTCATCCCGGCAACCAGAGTGGGCGGATCCGTGACCAGGCGAGGCGTTCGTGACTGAATAGTGAGCGGAATCGTAGCGTCGGCGGTCGCACCCTCGCCGGAACTGATGCGCACCACCAGATTCGACGACGTGATGGTCGCGTCCGCGGCTTTCAGAGCCAGGGTGAGAGTAATGACGCCCGAACCCGGCAAAGCGGGCGGGTTCGGCAAAGATGGACTGGCGGTTACATTCGCGGGACCGCTCACGACGCGGGCCTGGAGGCCGCTCAGCGGTTGATCGCTCAGATTTTCGAGGGGTATTTGCAGAGACTGCGGGGAGTTTTCCACCAGAGTCATCCCGGGCGACGGCACGCGCGCCCTCAGGCCGACAATGGCGAAGCGCCCCTGAATGTCGGGCTCCGCAACGCCCGGGTGAGCCGCGGCGTAGGCATAATTGCCGGCTTCATTCGGGAGAGGCGAAAAAGTGACGCTGAAGTTTCCATCATCATCCGTCACCGCCAGCAGCACGCGCCGGGTGTCCCGCACGAGCAAATGGAGATGCACCGGGACTTGCGGAGCAGGAACGTTGGAACCGGCCTTCAAAGCCCGACCGCGAAACACGATCGGTGCGCCCGCGGGAACGGTGGTGGCGTCGGTGGTCGCGGTGGCGGTGTAAGCTTCGCGCACGTGGATGGGAGTGACGCTGATCGCGGAGTTGTTATTTTCGAGAATCTCCGCGACATGATCCTCGAGATCCGTCGTGGCGATCACCCAGTAGTCCCCAGGCGTGGCAGGCAACCGGACTTGCAGCGCTTGCTCGAAGAATTCGCCGGGGGGAATCGACCCGGTGAAAGTAAAGTTGCCAGCGAACAGATCATTGCCCGTCCCGGGGCTGGTCGAAAGGAAAAGACGCGTGAGCACGTTGGTGGCAAAACTGCCCAGGCCCTGATTGACGATCCGGTAGGTAAGGCCCACGAAACTCTCAGTGTCCGCGGTCACGGGTCCCGCCACGTTGGTCACGACCAAGTCCGGCAGCAGCAGATCCGAGACAATCAACGCATCCGATCCGCTGGCGAAGCCCGGCGCCGCGGCGGAAATGTCGACCACGCGCGTGGCGCCCGGCTTGTGATCATCCAACGCGTCGATGGCAAAAGAGCCGGTCGCTGAACCGGGCGGCAGAGTCAGACTGGCCGGAAAAGCCACCAGCGAGGGCGCGTCACTGCTGAGCGATATCGTGAGGCTGGAAGCCAGATTACCCCGCCGCGTGACGGTGGCGGTCGCGGCTTTCCCCAAGCCTTTGGGAACCAGCCGGCGATCGAGCGCAAGGCTCAGCCCAGGGCCATCATTGTCAGTGATCGTCAGGTCGGCGGCAACGCCGTCGGAGATGCGCGCACCGGTCTGCAGATCGATCGGAACCAACTCGATCGACACGGTCCGGGGAGGATTGGCAACCGTATCGTCCACTGCGCCCACCGTAAAACTCGCCTGCAGATCCCCTGCCGGCAGAGTCACCCGGGAAGGGAGCTGAATCAGATTCGTGAGGCTCGCCAGCACCGCAAAAGTCACCTCGCCGCCAGCCGTTGACGCGCGCGACACGGTGGCCACGGCGGCCCGCGGCCCGTCCCCCTCGCTCACGACCGTGCGCGAGAGGCTCAGGGACAAGTGCGGGAGATCGGTGTCGACGATGGAGAGAAGGAACGGATTGCTCGCCAGGTAACCCGGAGCCTCCGCGGTCACTGAAGCGGTGCGCGGCGACGACACAAGACCATCGGACAGGGCCATGACCTGAAACGCTGCGTTGGTCGCGCCGGCGGGAATGGTGACTGAATCCGGGAAGAGCGTGCGCGCGGGCAGTGACGAGCGGAAGAAAACGGTCAAGGCGTTAGTGGAAGCGTTCGGCCTCGAAACCTGGCCGTTCAATGTCTCGCCCTCCAGGATGACGGCGCTCGCGAGAGCAAGCTGCAATTGGGGCGTATCCGCATCCTCGATCAAAAGGGACAGCGCGCCACCGGCGAAGCCATCCGCCGTCGCCGAGAGATCGACAGCCTGCGGTCCGTCCACGATCCCATCGAGCAACGGCGCCACGCTAAAACTCGCCTGAGCCTGGCCGGCGGCGAAGGCCAAAGTGGATGGCATCTGGACCTGGGTCGGGTTTGAATTGGTCAAGGCTACGGTCAGGGGAGTGGTCGTGCCACCGTTGCGAACCACCTGAATCACCAGCGGCGGCGCGCCCTCCACGGTCGTAGCGCTGGGAGTGTCCAGTGAAAGCCAGAGTGGCACGACGGTATCCTGGGAAGCCAAAGCGGTGTTGTTCCCTTCGCTCAACTCCGCCACCTCATCGTAGAGGTCGACATTAACCCCCACCCGGAGCGCGCCGGCCAGGCCGGTAATCGGCACGGAAACCGTTTGCGTCCGAACTTCAAAGCCGCCCGCGGGCAGATTGTTGGTCGCAGTAAAGATGCCCAAGGGCTGGCGTGGCGAACCAGCGGCCACGAGGAAGACCTGTTCCGTCCACGGCGCCTGGATGGCGGCGATGCCGGCATTGGTCACGACCCAGATCACGTTGAGCGAGCCCCCGGGCAGCACGCTGGCCGGAACATCGATAATTCCAGCGGTCAGATCGCCCCCGCTTCGCGGAGTGGTAAACGAGAGATTATCCAGGGCGGCGTGAGCCGAGCCGGCGCCCAGACTGACATGAACGCGGGCAATGCCCGGCTGGGAAATGGCCACCAACTCCTGGGACGCGCCGCCCGCGTGAAACGTATTCGAGTGGATCAGGCCGCCATTCGAGTTGAACGCGGTCACGACCGCTCCAGGATCCTGCGCGTTCAGAAGGAAGAAGCTGACAAAATCGGTCAGAGCCGGTTGCGTGGTCGAGCCAGCGACGAACGTCAAATCCAGTTCACCGGGCGCACCCGGCGACGCGGCCGGATCGCCATAAACGTGGGTGGGAGACACCGGCACGAAACGATCTGGAGAATTGGTCATTACCTGGAGCGAACCGCTCGCCGTCGAAAAACGAATCCCTTGCGCCAGGAATTGATCGGCTGCTCCTGTGCCCGGAGCGAGTTCCTCAAAGGTGATTAAATGGTCTCCGACGTTCGCGGCAACGTAGAGCGCGCTTTGGGGAATGATCTCCGGGTCCGATCCGCGCGCGGTCTGCCAGCTCAGCTCGAGGCCGCTGGCCCCCGCCGCATTGGCGGCGTAAAAGAGCGTTACCGGATAAAGCCCCTCCGCCGCAAAGGCCACCGGCATCCAGGTGTAAGCAAAGCCGCGGTCGCTGCTCTGGCCCAGCACGTTGGCGCCAACCATCAGATAGAAGCCGTCATCGCTGCCCACTCCCAGGGACAGATCGATCTCCGGGGTGGAGAGGTCCTGATCCAGGTCGCGTGAGATGCGCAGAAAAAAGTGAGTGCGCAAAATGAAGTTGCGAGCGGACAAACTGCGAACGATATCGGGCGGCGTGGTGGCATCCGCGAAGAAGCTGTCAAAGCTGTTCCCCACCGTGATGGTTTGTCCCGGATGCGGGAAATCGATGACCGGACTCAGAGTGGCGCCGTCCGGCGACAGCGCATTAATCAAGTCGGGCGTGGGCACGGCTCCGCCCCCCACCCCGTTGAAAAGGTCAATGGCCACGCCATTTCCCGGCACCGGCGGCAAGGTCGTGCGCTCGGCAGCGGAGGCCGGCAGCAGCGGACGAGCGCTGACGAACGCCAGCGCGCTGGTCGTCGACGCGGTGTCATTGTTCAGGACGACGTTATAGCTCCCCACCTGGTCAGGCGTCATGGCAGCGATGGCCAGCGTTGCATTGGTCGCGCCGGGGATGATCGAGCCATTGTGGAACCACTGGTAGGAGACCGGCGAATCCGATTGAACGCCGATGCTCAATGTCGCCGAGCGCCCGAGCACGACCACCAGGGAATCCGGCTGCTTCGTGATGACCGGAGCCGGCGGCAGCAGAGCGAAGGAGTAGGAGCCCGTCGCTTTCCCATCGCCGCTGCCGCGCGCGATCAGTTGATACTTTCCGCCCTTGGTCAAAAGCACGTTGCCCCAACTGCCGCCGTCCAACCGATCGACGCCGATGGAGGTCCCGGCGTCATCCACGAGCGCCAGATCGATGCTCCCGGAGGTCGAGCCGTAATCCCGCAGGTAAACCGTGCGGCCAGCCGGGACCTGAAAGTCATAAATATCCTGCTCGCCGGAAGCGTTGATAACGCCAGCCCCGGGCCCCGGCGCATTATTGGTCACGGTCGATCCCACAGTGATGGTGAACTCCTGCTGAATCGGGGCGAGAACGGAGAAGCTGTATTTGCCAGTGGCGCTGCCATCGCTCGCGCCAAATACCCGAACCTCATAGGCGCCGGCAGTCGGCAAACTGAAACGCCCCGGAGAAAAGCCATCCAGCCGGTCGCGAAAGATCTGCTGGCCGCCGGAGTCGTAGAGCGCCCAATCAATCTGCGGATCCGCTCCGAGGTCGTTAAAGTAAAGAGCCGTCCCCGCACTCGCATTGAAGCGGTAGGCGTCCACCTGGCCCGCGGTTTCGAGAACGCCCGCGCCCGGCCCAGGAACTCCGTTCGTCACCACCACGTTAAATGGCAGGTTAAAGACTGTGTCGGGGGCATCAAGCACTGCGAAGCTGTAATTGCCAGTCCAATGGCTATCGGTGGAGCCAGAGACGCGCAACTCATAAGGCGCCGTCCCATGCAGCGTGAAGCGCCCGGGAGAATAGCCGTCCAGTCGATCGCGAAAAACAAATTGGCCGGAGGAGTCGACTAACGCCCAATCGATCGGCTGATCCGCGCCCAGGTCACGGAAGAAGACCTTCTGCCCCTCCGCCGCCGTGATGCGAAACACATGAACAATGCCCGGACTTTCCAACTTGCCCGCTCCGGCGGGCACGCCATTGGTCACGCGGCTGCCGATCGGCAAGGGAAAGATCTCGTCGGGCGCGTCGAAAACCGCGAATCCGTAGTTGCCGGTCCGATGGCCGTCATCCGAACCAAAAATCCGCAATTCGTAGGGAGCATTCGTGCCGAGGGTGACGCGTCCGGGTGAATACCCGTCCAGGCGGTCGCGGAAAAGCTGCGTGTTGCTCGCGTCATAAAAGCCCCAATCGATTCCCGGGTCGGCGCCCAAATCGTAGAAAAAGAGCTTTTCGCCCGGGCTTCCCGTGAACCGATAGACATCGACCTGGCCGGGCTTCTCCAATTGCCCGGCTCCAGGCAGAGCGGCCCCGTTCGTCACGGTCAGGCCAAGCGTGAGCGGGAAAACCTGATCCGCCGACTCGAGAACCTCGAAGCTGTACTTGCCGGTCCAATGCCCGTCGTCCGCGGCCAGCACTCGCAACTCGTAGACGCCAGCCGATTGGGCCGTGACCCATCCGGGCGAGTAGCCGTCCAGCCGGTCGCGGAAAAGCTGATGATTGCCCGGATCGAAAAACGCCCAATCGATCCCCGGATCAGCGCCGAGATCGTAAAAGAAGAACTTTTGCCCGGCCGCCATGGTGACGCGAAAGACGTCGACCCGGCCCGGAGAATCCAGGGCGCCGGCTCCGGGCCCCGGCACATTATTAGTCACCGTACTGCCTAACGGAAGCGTGAAAACCTCATCGGGCGCATTCAAAACGGCGAAGCTGTACCAACCGGTCGCGCTGCCGTCCGCAGCCAGCACCCGGAGAGTATAGTCTCCGTCCGCCGTGAAAGTAATCCGCCCGGCGGAGTAGAGGTCCAGACGGTCGTTAAAGAGGATCTGTCCTTTCGGATCCAGAAGCCTCCAATCGATGCCTGGCGCGGCCCCACGATCCTGAAAATAGAGCTGTTGCCCCGCGGTGACCGAAAGATGATAGAAATCCTGCTCCAGAGCGGCGTCCAGACTTCCGGCTCCCGTGCCTGGAACGCCGTTGGTAACCACCTGCCCAACGGTGAGGGTGAAGGTTTGCCCGGGTGGCGCCGCCATCGCTCTCCATTGCTGGCTGATTGGAAGACAAAAAAAGACCAGAAGGACCGTTACCCAGACGCTTCCCCGCGACAATTTCCGGCGCGCACTCATCAGGAACCGTAGTTTCCGCACTCCCAACGCGGCTGGCAACGGTTTTCGGGGAACCATCTGTCGTCTTTGAATGAAAAACTTTCTCCACTCCAGCAACAAATTTTCTCGCCGCGGAGCCCGGAGCTCCGGCCTTTCCCAGGCCCCGAGCTGCGCACCGAAACGAAATTCATAACTGGGTTGCGGCCTGCTGCCTCGGCGCTATCTTGGAGTCTCTCAATGCGAAGAACTGCGCTCTTGCTAACCGCGCTTTTTGGCGCCATGACCGCTCTCCTGGCGGCTCTGCTGGCGCCCGTGCATTTGCGAGCGGTCGATCCCAGAGTGCTTGAAGAAACCAGCCGCAATGGCAAATCGCTCGTTCAGGTCTCCGAGGAACTGGCGGCAAGCAATCCCGCCGTGGCGAAAATCATCCTCCGTGCCGCGGAAAATCTCGACGTGTTGCGGACGGAGGACGCGCTGGAGGCTTTGCGGGCGGCCGCCGAATTGAAGCCGGCCGCCAAGAATCTGCTCCAGGAACTGGAGCGCGCCGCCGCCGGCCCGGTGCAGGTCCAGGAGACACCCGTGCTCACCGCTTTGCGCCGGCGGGAAGACCGGGAAAAACTGGCCGGGGCCATCTTCTCAGCGGATGCCCGGCGAATCCTCCTCAACCGCGGCCTGACCAATCTGACGATGTTTGCGCCGGTCAGTTCGGGAGCCGGCTTCCCCTTGGACGCCGCGATCCTGACGACGGCGTTCCTGATCGAGCAAGGAGCGGTTTCCTCCCTCGGCCGGACGGAAACGGCTCTCAAAGACCAGATCATCCAAATGTCGGCGCGCGGCTTTTCCACCAACCACGTCACAGCCCTGGAGGATCTTTACCTCGACGTCTTTGCGCTGGCCAAGCGGCTCAGTTCTGAGCAACTGGTCGCGTTCGTCTCCAGCCTGCAGAATTTCAGCGCTCTCGACCGCCTGGCGCGCTTCTTGCAGGACAGGCCCGGGACGCTGCCGATCTTGTTCACCTCGGTGGTCTTGAGCCGGGACGGGGATCGAGTGGCCCAGTACATCACCAAATATCCAGAGACGGGCGTGTCCGACTTGCGTTTCGCCCTGGGTCTGGGAACGAAGGCGGTGACGGAATTGATCGGCGAACAGACGCCCATTTACCGTGCGGCGTTCCACAATTTCCTGCTCTCCACGCCGAAACTGGCGTTCGCCTCCGATCCGCTCCGCCGCCTGGCCATTCAATACCCGATGCTCGCCTTGCTCTTGAAATGGCTTCTTTTGCTGGCTGGCGGACTGGCGCTCGCCTACGCGGCCCGATTGGCCCGTTCCCGGGAAACCGAGGAAAGCCAGCAGTGGGTGCCCCAGTTCGGCTTTTCCCGACGGCTCACGTTTGCTTTTGTCTTTCTCGCCCTGGCCGTGCTGCTGGGCGAACCGTACCTCGCCCAGGGCGAGGCCGAGGAAAAACCCGCCCCCCGCGTGGTGTTTCCGATTTTTGCCGCGGCCGCCTCCGCCGCCGCGAATGCTCAAACTCAACCGACCGGATTTATGATCAACCCCAGTACCCTGATTGCGATGGGCGTCTTCCTGGTGCTCCAAAGCTCGATCTACATCTTCTGCCTGACCAAGCTGGCGGAGATCCGCCGCCAACCGCTCTCCGGCCCGATGAAACTGAAGCTGCTCGAAAACGAGGAGAACCTGTTCGATGCGGGCTTGTATCTTGGCCTTTTCGGCACGGCCGCTTCCTTGATCCTGCTCACCCTTGGGCTGATCAAGCCGAGCCTCGTTTCGGCCTATTCGTCCACGCTCTTCGGCATTCTCTTTGTCGCCCTGCTCAAGATTTTCCATGTCCGCCCGTACAAACGGGATCTGATCATCGAGTCAGCCGCCGCGGAGGATGAGGAATGAATCGCAGCGTGATGATTGTCATCTGCGATTTCCTCCTGCTGATGCTGGTGGCCAGCGCCCGCTTTGACGAAATCCCGAGCATTCACACCGCAGTTCCCGAACGGATGATGTCTCCGGGCGAGCGCTTGAACATGGCGACCGCTGCGCCCAGTGAGAGCCGGTCCGGGGAATTGTCGCCCCGCGCCGCCGAACTCCTGGACACGATGAAATCGTCCCTCGAGGAAGAACGGATTTCGCGCGATCAACTGACGGCCACGCTCACTCAGACCAAGGAAGCGCTCGAGAAGCAGCAGCAGTTGCTCAACCAGCGCGATCAGGAGCTTCAGCAAACCCAGGGCCAGGTCCGGGCGAAAGAAGATGAGGCCCGCCGGATCGAGCAGGAACGGGCCGCGCTCGCCTCCCAGTTTGGCGAAGCGCAGAACACGCTCAACCGCATCCAGAAACAACTGGATGCCACCTCGCTTGAATCCCGGCTCTCCCAACAACGCCTCGTCCAGGTCGAGCAGCAATACGCCGCGGCCCAGACCAACGTGGTGTATCTGGAGAAGCAGCTTTCAACCACCGGGACCGAAGCGCGGCTCGCGCGCGAGCGCCTGGCGCAGATTGAATCGGACCTCAAGAGCCGCCAGACGGAAGCGGACCAGGCCCGCCAGCGGATCGACCAGGCGGAGAAGTTGCGCCAGACCGCCGAACTCGAGCGGGAGCGGATCGCCGGCGAACTCAAGGTGGTGGAGACCCAGAAGCAAATGACCCAGCAACAGCTGGAAAGCGCGAAAGGCCAGATCGCCACCGTTCAGCAGGAGAAAGCCCAGATCCAGAAAGTCGCCTCGGATCTGGCGCAGGGGGTGACTCAATTCGCAGAGAAACAAGGGGAGTTGACCAAGGAAATCCGCGAAAACCGGCCCCTGACCGCCAACCTAATTTTTTCCGAGTTCCTCACGAACCGGGTTTATACCGACTTTCGGGCCAATCGCAGCGGCCTGTTTGGCCGCACGATCAGCAACGACTCGCAGACGCGGACCATTCTCGTCTCGGATGGGAACCAGACGTTTGCGATCTACCACCTGAAGGACACCCCCTTCCGGCTGGACGAGTACAACAAGGAATGGGAGCGATTCATCGTTCATCTTTATCGCAACAACGCCATTCTGCCGGTCCCGCAAATCAATTTTCTCTCCCTGGACCCGCGCGTTATCGTCGCCCCGGTCACCGATTTGCAGGCCAGGCAACTCGGCGTGCGGATCTACAAGCTCTCGAATGATCCCCTTCGTTTTCAGGACGCGCTCCTGGTTGGGGCGGACGAAGGCTACTACGGGGAATGCAAGTTCATGCTCGATTCCCGGAACAGCGGCTATCTGAAAATGGACCGCTCTTTTCTCGGCAAGCTGGCCGGAAAATTCAATCCGTCCCCGGGCGACCTGGTATTCTCCAAGGGAGGCGACCTCATCGGCATCATGGTCAACAAGCAGTTTTGCGCGCTGCTCCGCAATTTTGTCCCGACGGCGACAATTCCGACCGGCGCCAATCTGAATGCTGACGCGATCGGCATTCGCCTGGCGGTGATGCAACGCTCGGTTCAGGAACTGCCGTCCGACATGCAATAATCTCTGAAAGCATGAAACTCCCCTCGTTTCTCCAACTCTCCGGACTCGTCCTGCTTCTGGGGGCGGTCGCCCCTCTGGCTCAAGCGGATGACTATTTCCCGCCACCCGATGCCCAAGGCGGCTGGCGCGCGCTGAATGACGCCCGGCAGATTCGGGAAACGGCCGGGATGGATTTGCCCCGGCTGGAGCAAGCCTATCAGCTGACTGAACGCTGCACCCAGAATGGCGGCTTGCTCGTCGTCCGCCATGGTTACCTGGTCTTCGAAAGGTATTTTGGCCGCGCCAGCCGGAACGTGAACCCGGACATGGCTTCCACCGGCAAGGCCTACACCAGCATTGCCTGCGGGATGATGCTGCGGGAATTTCGCGACAAAATCCCCGATGGCCTGGACACCAAAGTGTTCACGGAAAAGTTCCTGCCGGAAGCGTTCCCACTCGACGACCCGCGCCGGGCGGACATCACTCTCGGGCAGTTGCTCTGCATGAGCGCCGGGTACCACGGCGAAGGGACCAGCCCGGGCGTGGTTCGCGGCGTGGTCGTCCCACTCGATCGCGCGCCGGGCCAGAATATCCGGGATCTCGACCTTTCTTCGATCCGGACGCCGATGTGGACCAACGCGGGCGCGGGTTATTCGTATTCCTCACCCGCTCCGCACATCGCTTCAATCGTGCTCCGGCACATCACCGGCACGGAATTGCAGGATTACATCAACGAGAAGCTCGCCAAGCCGATGGGCTGGGGCCCGTGGGGCTACTGCCTCCATCGCGGCGATTTTGTGATGCCGCACGCGAACGGGGCCGGAAGCATCGCGGTCCATGCCACCGACGCCCTGCGCTTTGGCTATTGCTTGCTCCAAAAGGGCCGCTGGCGGGATCAGCAACTCGTTCCAGCTGACTACATCGAACTCTGCCACCTGCCCTCGCCCTACAATCCGCACACGCCGTTTTCCCTGCAATTTGAACACAACGCGGACGGGCACGTCGCGGGCGCTCCCAAAGACGCCTTCTACAAATCGGGAGCCGGAGGATTCGGCCTGATGATCGTGCCGTCGCTCGATCTGGTCATTTACAAACTCGGCGGGAACAACGGACAGTACGATCCGGCTTTAACCGGGTTGCCTCAGCCCCAGCCCGACACTTCCCGCGATGATTGGAAGCCCATCCCCCGCGGGCCTTTCCACGAAGGGAGCATGGGAGGCGACGATGGCCTTCGGCGGGTGCTGGAAATGGTCTGCGCGAGCGTCCGCGAGTAAATCGCAGAGTTACGGAGTGAGCGGCAGGTGCAGCGTGACGAATTGCACCCCGCAGCTGACGGTTCGGGACTCCGGCTTGGCGTGGATCTGCGCCAGCACTTCATAGGCGGCGGTGAGCCTGGGGCTGCTCATCTGAGTGCGGATCGCGCCCCAATCCAGCGCCGCTTCTCCGCGATAAGTAATCGAGATTTCCGCCCACTGGCCCTCCGGCCCGACAACGGTCGGGTGCAGGAAGCGCTTGCCGGCATTGCGATGTTTCGAAAAGCGCACCGCTCCGTCGGCGGCGTTGGACTCCAGCACAATCGCATCCAGGACAAACGCGAGGAGCTGGTGCGAAAGCGGGCTGAACAGCTCCGCCCGGGGGCTCTTCATATCGAGCTCGAAGGTCCAGCCCTCCTTGTCGCTGGCCCATTGGTGCACGAAACCAACCAACGCCTCCAGCGAGGTCCGGCCCAATTCATCCCGGAAGCTGCGGCGGCACGCGGCGAATTTCTCGAGCAGCACCCCGGCATCATTCGCCGCTTTCAAAGCTGAATTCAGAGCTGCGCCCGCCTGTGCGGGATCCTCCTGCATTCGAGCCGCGGCACAAATATTGCCGGTAATGACCACCAGGTGGTTGGACATTGAGTGAATCAACCGCGCGGAGAGCAGCCCAAGCAGCTCGCGCGTGGTCAGGGTTGGATCTCCGGTTGCTTTACTGGCTACACTGCTGCTCATCAATTCACCGCACCTTCCTGCATTAAAAACTCTCCAATTCGCTGCTCCACCAAGTCTCGATTCAGATCCAGCGATTGGCGCGACAGCACCAAAGCGATGGAGGTTCCGTCCGACCACTGCGCTGTCTCGATCGCCGTTTGATCGTAGAGCCAGCGGGCCCGGCTCGCGCTGAACTTTTGCAGGCGCAACACCTGAAAGCCGTCATTCACGCACCGGCGCAGGTTTTCCAAGGCGTCGGGAGCAAATTTAGGCGAGACCGAATGCGTGACGCCGGAGCGATCCGAGAATTGCAGCGTCGCCGAAAGCAGCCCGGCAAGCGTCAGATGCTCATGAAACCACTGCTGCGCCCGGCTTTTCAGCTCTGGCGTCGGCCGGGCCGTGCTCTTCATCCGGCGCGCCAGGGCTTCCTGGTTTTCGTCGGGCCGTCCGCCGGCCGGACTGGTCCGCAGAACCACGCCCCGCCCGGGGCCAATCTGGGCGACGAGGCGGGCTCCCTCCCCGTTGAACTCCGCCCGGTCAAAAGTTCCCAAGGGCAGCACGTTCTGGAGCAAGCGGGCCTTTTGCGAGAGGAACTCCAGCAAACTAATGCGCAGGTCGGTGTTCGGGCATTGCCAGGAGTGCAAGACGTCACCGGCCTCCGAGCAGACCATCAGTTCGTCCACCTTGACCGCAATCGGCGCCGGAGGGCTACCCGGCTGTTCCGCCGGAGCTTCCGGCAACGCCGGCTCGGCGGGTGCCTCGAGCTCCGAGCCCGCGGTCTCGTCTCGAGCCTGCGCGGCATCCATCAGAAGCCCTTCCCAGGAACCGGAAATGGTCACTTCCCCAGGTTCACTGTAGGGATTGTGCCGGAACTCGCCCGAAACCAGCGTGAGGAGCTGCTTGAGCGCTTCCTCCCCTTTCAGGTCCGTGGTTTCCGCGTGGATGATGGAGCCCTCTTTGATGTAGATCGACCCGGAAATTTTCGGAGAACTGACCGCGAGGACCGATGAGGTGCGCCCGAGGCATTCCATTTGAATCACGTCCAGCAGGCCCACCCGGCGGAGCACGCCCCGAAATCCGGTCTCCGGCTGCCAGCGCGTCAATTCATCGAGGGTCGCGAAAACCGTCTCCATCCCGTCGGAGGTTCTGGGCTTTTCCAGAAACAGCTCGGCTCCATTGCTCAGGCAGGCGGTGCGATAGGTCTCCGTGGCATAGCCGGTGAGCACTACTTTCTGCACGCCGGGATAACGCCGGTTAAGAATGGCCAGAAACTGCAGCCCATCCACCACGGGCATGCACACATCGAGCACCACCAGGTTGACCGGATTATCCTGCAAAAGCGCGAGAGCCGCGCTCGCGCTCTGCGCGCTCAGGATTTCGAGATTGTTCTTGCTCCACAGCCGCATCACGCGGTCGACCATTTGCAGGAACTGCGCGTCATCATCCACAAAGAGGATGCGGCGCCGGCTCGGGCTGGCTGTGGTTTCGGGCATACTAGAGGTTTTTCGCGCTCTCGTCCTGGCGGTCGAGTTCCTCGCGGCACGCGTCGCGCCACGGCTCCAACTGCTCCGCCAGGCCCACGTCCCAAAGGTAGGTCAGGTCCACTTCGGAATGTTCGAGGGGGTCGTGCTGGCCGCTAAACTCGGACGCAAAAGCATCCGCCACGTGCACGGCGGCCAAAGGCGAGAATCCCGTGCTCAGCAGCCGGCTCGGGCGATGATGCAACGCGAGCGCTTCCACCACGCTCAGCGGAAGGTTCCAGGTGGCCATCAATTCCGCGCCTACTTCCGCGTGGCTCGCGCCAAACGCTTCGGCTTCCGCGTGCCAGAGCGGAACCGCGGGCGCGCCTCCTCCCGGCGCCGCGCCGCGCAAGACGCGCGCGATTACCGCGCTGTATTCCGCCGGGAGATTCACCGCCAGCAGCAGCTTGCCAATGTCATGCAACAGCCCGGCGAGAAAGCATTCATCGACGACTTCCGGCGTCGAGCGCTGTTCCCGCGCGATCTTCCGCGCCAGCGCTCCCACCGTCAGCGAATGCTTCCACAGCCGCTCCAGGCTGAACCCAGCCGTGCGCACTTTATCCGCATAGGAAAACGTATGGGCCAGCAGAACCAGCGAGCGGGTCGTCTCCAGCCCCAGATAGCCGATCGCATCCTGCACGCGCGTCACGCGATGCCGCAATGCGAGGGCCGCGGAGTTGGCCAATTGCAGCAGCTTGGCCGTCAGGGCCGGATCTTTGGCCGCCTTGCCGCCCAGATCTTCCAGGTCCACCTCGTTCGAACGCAAAGCCCGGACAATCTCGAAGTAAAACGCCGGCGGGCTCGGCACCACCGGCAGCTTCCGCACCAGGGCACGCACCGTGGAATTCGAGAGCCAGATGCCCAGCGCGAACGTCCGTTCAAGAACCGTTTGGATCGCCTCCGTGTCCCACGGCTTCGGCAGGCAATGATGGGCGGACCGGGTCGTTTTGACCGCAGCCCGGGCGTCGTTCAATTCGCAAACCACCAGCCGATGCGAGTCCGGATGCTGCTCCTGCACGGTGTTCAGGAACTGAAAGCCATCCATGTCCGGCAGCAAATCATCCGTCACCACCGCATCGAAGCGGGTTGCCCCAAGCAGGTTGAGCGCCTCGCCTCCCGCGCGGGTAAATGTCGCGCTCCACTCCGGGTTCAGCTGGAGCAGGTCGTTCCGCAGGCGCGGCTGTTCCGCGACCTCTTCCCCGACAAAAAGTATCTGTTTTGCTTGATTGCTCATGAGACTACGGGCGTTTCACCCCACACATCCTTGGATTGCTTTCCCGCCGCCGGGCGCTGCGTTTCCAGCACAGCCAGGACGGAACGCGCTTCTTCGCGCACCGCTTCCACCGGGTCAGCCGACAAACCGCGCAGTGACGCAATCACGCGCGGCCCGCCAATCTGAACCAAAGTCTCCATCGCACGCCTCCGGACGGCCGCATCGTTCCAGGCCAGCACGGAGAGGATCGGCTCGATGGCGTCCACGCCGATCGGAATTAATTCAGGCCAGCGCTCCAGCGCGACCAGATGGCGCGCTCTCTCATTGCTGGTCGCGGGCTGCCAGCGCAGCGCCTCCAGCGAACGGGCGGCCGCCGCCTGAACGTTCCGATCGGTGTCGGCCAGGCGCTCGACGAGCGGCGGCATTGCGTCGGCCAGGCCGATTCGCCCCAGAGCCTCCGCTGCTGCCAGGCGGAATTCCCGATCGCTCTCGGAAAGCATGGAGACCAAAATGCCATGGGCCGCATAGCGCTTGCGCGAGGCGCCATCGGAATCGGTGACCAGGGAGCTCTCCCGATCTTGGGAGACGCCCAGCTTCTTGAGAGTGTCCGCGGCGCTGTGCCGCACCCAGTACTCGCTGCTTTTCAGGGCTTGCTGGAGCCGCGGGATGGCCCGCGCGGCCGCTTCCGACCGCTCCCAATACGGCTCAATCCGGCGCAGGGCGTAAGCGGTCCCCTGGCGAATGCTGCTTTGTGAGTCGATCAGGCAGAGCACCAGCGGCTCGATCGCCATGTCGCTGCCGATCAAACCAAGGGCGGTGACCGCGGCCTCCCGCACATCCGGGTCGGAGTCCTCCAGCAGCTTGATCACCGGCCCGGCCGCCTGCGAGTCGCGGAGCTTGCCCAGGCTGATCACCGCCGCAGTGCGCACGTCGGGCGAGCCATGTTGCAGCACCTTGAGCAACGGTTCGACCGCGCGTTGGTCGCCCATCTTCCCGAGGGATGCGCAAGCAGCGAGGCAAACCTGATGGTGAGAATCGCGCAAGGCATGGACCAGGGGCTCAAAGGCCCGGCCATCCCCCAATTCACCGAGCGCGGTCGCCGCCGCGGACCGGATCGTGAAGTCCTGGCTGATCAGGCATTCCAGCAGTGGTTTGACCGCTTGCGCGCCGCCCACCCGCGAGAGGCATTCCACCGCGCGAATGCAGCGTTGAAATGCGATGCTGCGCGTGAGGCGGGTCAGCGGTTCAATCGCCGCCGGACCGCAACTCACCGCGTCTTCGAATTGACTCACCGCCAGGTGCCAGGCCGCCCGTTCGCTGCCATTTGCCGGCTGCCAGCGCAACGCCTGCAGCGCCCGGGCCGCATGCCAGCCCACCTCGCCGGCAGGATCGGTCAGAGCCTCAACGAAATAGGAAATCGACCGCGGGGACGGTTGGGTGGCGAGGCTTTTGATAATCGCCAGGCGCACTTCCGGCTCCGGCTCGCGGGCAAACCGCGCGCCCGCCAGCGCTCGAATCTTGTCATCGGCCGTGCCTCCCAGGGCGGCCGCGGCTGCGGCGCGAATGGCGGGGTCGGAATCAGACAGCAGCAGGCCGAGCGGCTGCACTAAAGCCGCTGCTTCGTCAGGTCCGAGTTTCTGCACCGCTGCCAGCCGGGCGCGAGGACTACGGGACCTGAGCTGTTTGACCGTCCACCACTGCATCAATATATCTCGGGGGCGCTAGAAAAACGCGGAGCCAGATGCCACTGGCGCCTGATGAAATCTTAAAACCGCTTCCATCATCGCAAGGGAGCAAGCCACGGCGCCGGACGCGCTCCGGCAGCCTGTCGCCAGGCATCTAAGTCGCACTTCATCACTTTCCATGCTTTTTATCGGATGCCTGGCACGAAAGGTGAAGGATCAGTTCGGCCGCCATTGCCCCCTCGCGCCACGAGCCAAAACAACTCAACCCGTTCCTAATCAACAGCTAAGCTCAGATCCAATCCCTCTCAGCCTCACCTGCGGAGTTGATCGAAAAAGGAGTTCGCATAGAGTGCGCGCGATGGAAATTGATCTCGAAGGAAAATACAAAGATCGCGCCTACCAGATCCTCGTCAGCCTGGTCACCCCGCGCCCGATTGCCCTGGTCACCAGTTTAAGCCCGGATGGAAAAGTGAACGCCGCACCGTTCAGTTTCTTCAACCTGATGGGCGCCGAACCACCGATCGTTGCCTTCGCTCCGGGCGATCGGGAGGATGGAACGCCGAAGGACACCGCTCGCAATGTCCGCTCCACGCACGAATTTGTCGTCAATCTGGTCGACGAATCGATCGCCGAGGCCATGAACCAATGCGCCGCCAGCCTCCCCTACGGCGCCAGCGAATTGGAGAATGCCGGCCTCACCGCCGCCCCGAGCAAGCTTGTCCAGCCTCCGCGCATTCTCGAAGCCCCGGCGAGCCTCGAGTGCGTGGAATGGGGAACTCTCCAGATCGGAGCCAACCGGGTCGTCATTGGCCTCGTGAAATACCTGCACCTGCGGGATGAGCTTTTTGACCTCAACACCAAACGGGTCTTCTCCGAGAAGCTGTCAATCATCGGCCGCATGGCTGCGCCTCACTGGTATTGCCGCACGCGGGACCGTTTCGAAATGATCCGGCCGAAATAACGAACTCAAACCGAGCCGATTCGGGCTGTCTTCGCGGCCGAAACGCTCCTTTGCAGTTCCTCGATCATTTCCGCGGCCGCCCGGCCTTCCGCCTCTGAGACCAACTGACGGTAGCGGCCCAGTGCGCTGGCTGCGCCCGCCGGGTTGCCAGCCACCGCCTGCACCAGCGCAAGGTTGTAGAACGCGTTGGCGAAGTCAGGCTCGACGTCCGCCGCCATTTCGAAGTGCAACTGCGCGAGCCGAAGATCGTTCGACTCAAAATAGAGATTGCCCAGATTGTAGTGCGCTTCCGCATGCCGCGGGTCGTGTTTCAGCGCGGTGGTGAAACAGTCAAAGGCGCGCACGGTGTTCCCGCGCTGGGTTTCCAAAATGCCCAGATTGCAGAAGGCGTCCGCCACGCAATCCTCTTGTTCGATCGCCTGATGATAAAGTTCCGCCGCCCGGCTATCGCCTCGCTCGTCCGACATCAACGCCTGCTCGAATGGGCTAAGGCCCGCCGTGAAATCGATGATCTGCGCGCTCCCCTGCGCAAAAAGGTCGAGTTGGTTGGGATCATCCGGACGGCACCGTCGCCGCACGCGCCGGTAGCCGCGTTTGGTGGGAGCAGCAGGCAGTTTTAAAATCTGTGCCATCGCAAGTTTAACAGGTGCCGATCCCCGCCGGTTTGTCCGAACGTCCGGGATGCTCGCGCCGCAATGCGGTTCGTCAGGCCGCTTTCTTCCGCTTCTTCGCCTCGGCGGGTTTGGCCTGTACGACCGTTTCCTTGGCCGCTTCCTTCTTCTCGCCTTTCGCCCGTTCCATCGGCTTCTTCTTCGCTTTCGCCTGTTCGATGCTCTGCTTCAGCGCGGCCATGATGTCCACCATGGGCTTCTCCTCTTCTGGAGCGACGACAATCTCCCGTCCGGCAATCTTTGCCTCGATCAATTCGCGCAACGCATCCCGATAATGATCCGTCAGATCGATATCCTGGAAATGGGCGCTCATGGTTTCCACCAGGCTGATCGAAAGCTTCAATTCGTCCTTATTCACTTCCTTGCCCTCGATCTGGGGCACGTCCGCGATTTTGCGCACTTCATCCGGTTGGCGGAGCTTGTAAAGAATCAGCCCGCCATCCATCGCCCCGACGATCACTGTCTCCTCGCGGTCGCGCAGGACGACTTTGCCAATTCCGACCTTGCCGCTGACTTTCAGGGCTTCGCTCAAAAGAGCATAAGCCTTCGCAGCCACGATCCCATCCGGACCGGCGAAATAGGGGGCTTCGTAGAGCGAAGGGTGCACTTCCCCGGCGTCAATAAACCCTTCGATTTCAATTACTTTCGTGCTCTGCAGTTTTATCTTGGCCAAATCATCGGCCGTCACGATCACATATTGCTCCGGCTCAAACTGATACCCCTTGCAAATCTCGTCCGAAGTCAGCGTCTTGCCACACTTCTTGCACTTCTTTTCATAACCGACCGCGCCGTGATCCTCTTTGTGCAACTGGTTGAAACGAATCGTCTCCTCCGTATTAACCGCGTTGTAGATCCGAATAGGAATGGTCACCAAAGAAAAACGAATGTATCCCTTCCAGATTGATCTCATAACCGTGCGTCAGATTGTTTTTGCAACTCTTCGGACCTTGGCAATTCTCGAGTTTCCGGCCGTTTTCTTTGACCCGGAGGCACACAGCATAAAGTTTGCCTGATCCCCCAGCAATCATAAAAAAACGGCGTTTCAGTTTGCCTCGACCCTTTGTTATTTGGTATTTCACGATCGGTAAGCATCCCATGGTCCATCGCCGACAACTCACGGGCGTTCTGGCATTGAGCTGCGGCTTTGTCCTTCTTGCCGCCTTTTGGCTGTGGTTCAGAGAACCGCGCTATCAGGGATATCCCGCAGGTTATTGGCTCGAGGCCTACGCCGGCCAGGCCACCAATTACGGATTCAGCATCGAACGGACGGGAAGACACATCTATTCCCCTGGCTTGACAGCCGAGAGCGCCGACCCGGCCGCAAAACCACTCAAAGCCATGGGCCAGCCCGCGGTCGATTACCTGAAAGGGCGCGTTCGATCAGACCCTTTCGGCACTCATTCCCTCTACGGGCGAATCTACAAACATTGCCCTATAAAACCGCCCTCCATTTTTCCCGAACCCTCCGGGCGCGACATGCAGCGCATTCAAGCCCTATACGCGCTGGTGTCGATCGCCCCGGCGCAAGAAGTGGCACCTGTTGTCGTCGATTATCTGGCGTCCGAATCCAGTTATGATTTTGGGCTCGCCGTCCAAGCCTTGAAAGCGCTCGACGCTCCCCTGGAAATCGAGCGGTTGCTCACCGCCCTCGCCCGCCAGTCACGCTATCGGGATCTCAAATCTGCCGTCGATTCTCGCCTCGTGCGCTCGCCCGCGGTAGCTCAAATTGTCAGCGATCTGATCTTCGTCCCTTCGGAAGATGATCTCTGGCCCTTCCAGACACTGCGTTTGATTGGAGCCAGGGGAACAAACGCCCTCCCCAACCTCCTGCGATGCCTGGCTTCCACCAACGCTGAAACTCGCTATCAAGGAATTCTAACCCTGGAAGCCATCGGTCCCGGCGCGCGGGAGGCACTCCCTGCCCTCCGCAACTGCCTGAACGAAGAAAACCCGATGATCCAATCGGCGGCGCGCCGGGCCGTCCACGCTCTCGATCCCGGACTCGCCCTTCAGGTGTCCCCTTGATCACCTGGGCCTCCTCAGTTTTTCGCAGCCTGCTATAATTGAACCGCCTGGATCTGGAACGGAGGAGGCGACGATCGTCAGGTTGCTTCCGGCTTGCCCAACTGCCGAACAACGCCATAGGCGCAAAGCCCCACGCCTACCGCAAAGGAAAGCAACGCGGCCAGAATCAGGCCAATGAAAGCGAGCGATCCGTAGAGAACGGTAAACGCACTCACGAAACCAAAAGATTCAGAGCCTGCGCCTTGGGAAACATGCCGCCACGCGAGAAAAGCAAAAGCGGCCGTCAGACCGAAACAAACCAGGCCCCCTCCAAGAAAGACGAGTGCCCGAGCCAGGTGTCTGACCTTATCCACGACCAAAACATGCGGCCGCGGTTCCAAAAAAACAATCGGCTTCCCTTGGAACAAGCCGCCACATGCCGCTAAACACGCGTGCGTAGATCACGCGATTGCGCCCGCGTGCGGACTCCGGGCAGAAGCGTATTCAACCATCGCCGTCGACGCTCACTGGCCGGGGGTCCCCCAATCATTCAGGGCGCCAATCCGCACTGGACTGTGCTGATCGCCCAGGGAGTCTTGAATGCCAGCCTGTTGAAAGATGCCTAGTTGGCCGTGCGATCCATTTCCGCCCCACCCCCAAAGGGTTCCATCCACCTTCAGAGCGATGCAATGATCTCCCCCCGTCACCAGAGTCTTCCAATCCTTGGCAACACCGACTTGGGCGGGAATGCCATGGTCGGTGGTTGTGCCGTCTCCCAACTGTCCAACGGCATTTGAACCCCAAGCCCAAATCGAGCCGTCCGCCTTCAAGCCTACGGCGAATGTCTCTTGGATCAGAAACGGAAAGCCATCCGGGCTAAAGATCGCTCCGAGCACGCTGCCGGCATGGATCTCACGCCAGTTGGCATCGGCCCCAACTCTCGCCGGGAGTCGATGCGTTTTGGTTGTGCCATCGCCCAACTGGCCGTTTGCGTTATCACCCCAAGCCCAGAGCGTTCCGTCGAGCTTGATGGCGAACGAACAGTTGCCTTGGGCGGGTGCCGTGATTTGAGCCCAATCCGTGTCTGTCCCGATGCGCGTCGGGACGTCATGCTCCTGTTCGGTCGCATCTCCCAGCTGATCCCAAATATTCTGGCCCCACCCCCACAGGCTGCCGTCCACTTTCAGGGCCAGGCTGTGACTTCCACCGGCCGCCACCGCCAGCCAGTCGTTGTCAGTCCCCACGCGCACGGGAATGACTTGCGGCTGGCCGCTGCCATCGCCCAACTTGCCATTGTCGTTATTACCCCAGGCCCAAAGGCTGCCATCTGCTTTGATGGCGAGAGAGTGATTCAAGCCGCCCGCCATAGCCACCCACGGCTGGCTGCTCGGAAGTTTCCTGGGCGCATTCGTGCTGGTGCGAGTGCCGTCTCCCAGCTGTCCCCAATTGTTATAACCCCAAGTCCAGAGCGACCCGTCCTTTTTCAGCGCGAGGGCGTGCGCGGTGCCGGCCGCGATGCCCGTCCAATCGACGTCCGTTCCGGCTTGCGCCGGCGTTGCAGTGCTGAAGCGCCCCACGACCGCTAAAGCGAGCGTTCCCGAGGAGTTGTCTCCCCAGGACCACAACGCGCCGTTCGGCTTGATCACCAGGGTCGAGTAATTGCCAGCGGCCAAACTTGGGGATGTCCGGATGATATCGCTTCCAACCTTGAATGTCCAACTGACGGGCGACGCCGGTTTGTTTCCGATCAGATCCTGGATGTTTGTGGTGACAGTCGCCCGGTAAAGTCCGTTCACCAGCGGGGCGCCCAGATTCATCACCACCGCGGCGAGCGCCGAACGCCATTCAAAACCGGCCGGCAGAATGTTCAGATCATCGCTCGTGTCAAAAACTCCGTCTGGACCGGCATACCGCAACTGAAAGGTGAGGGCCGAGATCGTAGCCGTATTCAGCTGCTTGTCGAAGGAGGCGAGCAGCGTCTTGGTTCCAACGACTTGCGCGCCGTCAGCCGGGAAGCGCGCGAGAACCTGCGGAGGCGTGAGATCTTTAGCCACGGTGACGGTGATTTCGTCGGTCCAGGTTTCATTGCCGCCCGAGTCGGTGGCTTTGGCGCGAAGAGTAAAGAAACTTTTGTTGGTGTTGAGCGGGGCCACGAACTGATATTCAAACGGGAAGCTGCCATCCACGGCCACGCTGGCGCCATCAATGTAGAATTCCACCTCCCGCACGATCACATCGTCGCTCGCCGTGGCGAGCAGTTTTGCGACATGTCCTTCTACGATTTGCGCAGGAGCGAGCGGGAAATTCGCGGTCAAGGCGATGCTGGGAGCGTTCGAGGACGTGTCGGGGGGCGCGAAGCTGATCACCTGCAAGCCTTCCGAGGTCGCGACGTAGGCCAGGCCGTGATCGACCGAGAGCGCCGTCGCGTTCAGCCCTCCTGCCACCTGCCCCGCCAGAGACGAAGTCGCAATGTCATATAGCCAGAGATCGCCGCCAGCGATGGCCAGCGCCCGGGCCGGGGTGGCAGGGAGAGGAACAAGTTGCCTCAAAGAGACCCGTGCTCCCAGGTCCTGGCTATCGTCCGACACCAGAATGGGCTTTTCGGGTGAACTGACATTGAAAATTTCGAACGCATTCTGGCCGCCCGCATACGCGAAACCTGCCCCGGCAAAAATACGGCGTGCCGGCCAGAAGATTGCCGCCGTCACCGAGTTGCTCCCCAGCGGCGCGAGCGTGGTGCTAAACGTGAAAAGTCCCTTATCGGTCCAGGCGAAGACCTGATCGTCTGCCACCGCTACGTCGGAAACGTTCGGAGTTGGGAGGGATCTCTGGTTCAGAATTAATCCGGAATTCAGATCGACCGCGTCAAGTTCCGCCTGGGCACCCGAAGTGGCAGCGACGTAAGCAACTCCGTTGAAGCAGGCGATGGCCTGGGCCGGGAATTTGAATTTGACCTGTCGCGCTATGGCTGCGGCGCCTGGATCGCTCACGTCCAGGACGAGCAGCCCTGCTGCGTTCGCGGCTACGCCGACGAGATTGCCGGAGTAAGCGACTCGCTGCGCGGAGTCGGGAGTGGCCACCTGGCCCACGCGAATGGGGTTCGCGCTCCCCTGCACCTTGTAGAGCGTCACGCCGGAACTTCCACACGCGACGACCGCCACATTATTCGCCACGCAAATGTCCAGGGCGGAACCGGGCGTGGGCGCCCCGGTGAGAATTCCGGCCGTGGGGCTAAGGGCCAAAAGCTGGGCTTTGGTCGGACTATGAATCCCGACCACATGTTCGACGGCATCGGGCACTCCATTGTGGTCCGCGTCCGGCAAAGTTGCCGCCGACTCCAAGGCGACCGCGCCCAAGGTCGTGATGGCCCCGTTTGGCGCTGTCCGCCCGATCGTTTCGCCGTAGTTATTGCTTTGAGGGTCATAGATCGCGAGGGTATAGTCGGAGTCAGGGCCCAAGATCACATTAATAACCCCCTCATCGCTGGTGACCCCTCGAAGAGTGGTCCCGTTAATATCGATGGCATAATAAAACCGCGCGCTCTGTCGGTGACCGTTTTCCTGCAAATCCCGGCCGGACGTCTCAAGAGCGGTGTCGACATCGTTCTGGACTTGCTCAAAAAGTGTGGAGGCCGCTTCGAGATCCGGCTCGGTGCCGTCGAACGGAGCCAATTGCGGCGGGAGCGACCCGAGCAATTGCAGCAGAGCCTCGGTTTGCTGAGGGGTGAGCGGGGTGTCCGCGGTTAAGCCGTGAATCGGGAATTGGCTGTTGTTAATCGCCATTTTTAGTAAGTTGTCCAACGTGTTGACCACTTGATTTACCGCGGTCTGGGTCAGCTTTTCCTCCGTGGCCTCGAGGATCTTCACGTAGTCTTTCGCCGTGGTGTGAAGAGCCTTCAGGGTGGTCAGATTTTTGCAGATCACTTGATGCGTCGGCGTAAAGCGGCACTTTTCAGGAGCGCCCGGACCCGGATCCTCGGTCGAACAAATTGCAGTGGCGATGCCCAGAAAATTTCCGAGGCAATCGAAGGTTGCCTTGGCAAATTTATAGGACGATTGTTTCTGGTAACATTCAACGGCGGCAAGAAGAACATCCTTTGCGGCCTTGGTTGTGGCTAAGCGGTCGGAGAGGGCTTTCTGACCTTCGATTTTTCCAGCGCTAATGTCTTCGTACAACTGGTGCGCGGCGAATCCAAGATCGCCGAAGGCTTTCACCGCCTTCACCGCGCATTGCACGCCGTGCAGGACGTCTTTCCAATTCTTCAGGCAATCCGCCACCTCCTTCATCACGTCAAAAACTTCTTTCGCCCGCTTCCACGGAGTAACGGGAGGGCACGGGGGATCTTTGGGCGGCGGTGGAGGCGGCGGCAGCGGTGCATTGGGATCGAAAGGCACGTCGGGTGGAAGCGGAGGAAGCGGGTCGGCCTGCCCGAATTGCAACGGCGGCAGGTCTTCATCCGGGCTGCGCAGAGGCGGGCCGCCGCTGGCAGACGTGCCGGGACTGGAAAGATGCCAGCCGGGCTGAAGAATGCCTACCCCCGGGTCCGTATCGACAAAGTTGCCATCGGCGCTGACCGTCATCGGGCCGACCACCTCCCAATGCCCCTTATCGTGATTGAAGCTCCACAAGGCGCTTTTGGCTCCGGGTGGGAGTTTCACTCCAGTGACCGGGTCGGGCAGGTTCGGGAACCGCACCGGAATCGGGCGGTCAAGATTGCGTGGGCCATCGGTCTGGACCGTAATGACGATCGCCGGATTGATTCCAGGCGGCAGCGGTTCGGGAAGTCTGTCCGGCGGAACCGGCGCGATCCCGATGTTCCCGCCGCGAGTGCCGTCGTTGGCATATAGGGAATTCGCCGGTACCGTGATCGACACGCCGGCCAAGGCCGGATTTGCATTAAGGACAGCCGCCGGAAACGTGATCACGGTGTCGCTGGTTGCGCTCACTGGCTGGAGGGTGCCGTCCGCGATCAAAGGCAGGAAGATTTCTCCCGTCCCAGCGGCCAGATTGGTTGTGCTGCCCGCGACCGCTTCCCAGGCTTTCCCGACAAAAGGGTAATAAGCCCCGGCCGGCACATTCGGCACGGTCCGGCCATCCACCAGGACGAAGAATCGTCCCGCCGGACACGGCTCCAGTTGGAAGAAACCGTTCGCATCGGTGGTCGTGCGCAGCGTCTCTTCGCTTCCATCCACCGTGATCGTCACTCCTGCCAGCGGGCGGTTCGTAGCTGGCTGATTGCCGCCTCCAGAAGCGAGTTCCGCCGCATAGACGTGCCCTATTACGGCCGTGCCCGGAACCGCGGTAATGCTCAGCGTATCGAAATCAATCACCGCTTTCCCTCCAGGCTGTCCGTCGCCATCTAAATCCACCGCACGGTCGAGAAAATCCGTCAATCCGGTCCCGTCGAAGGTCACTCGGATGCGCGCGCTGCTCGGAAGCGGCTCGAGATAGAAAAGCGTCGCTGTTTGGCGGTCCGAGGAGAGTTCCACTCGAGACAAAATGCGGCGGCCCCCGAATTCAGCGTGCAATCGGCTCGTATCGATCGAGGTTCCTGCCGCCAGGGGATGATTTAAACGGAAAATTGTCCGGCGGGTCACCGCCACGTCCCCCTCGCCATTATGCGGCGATGCCTCCAAAACCGTGGTCAGGGAAGTGGAGGCGATCTGATAGGCTTCCAGCCTCGTGCGACCGTTTCCAGCATCCTGGAGTGCGTCAGCCGGGTTGAGCGGATTTAAAACATCGGCATGGTTCAGCTCGTAGACGTCGTCTATGCCATCTCCGTCGAGATCGAGCGGCTGGCGCTGGAACACCCATTCCACGCGGTAGAACGAAGCGCGCTTGCCGGCGGACGAACTGCGGCCAACCAACTCGCCCACTCCATCCACGCCGAGCGCAATTCCGTCCGGCAGAGAGACCGAGTCGACCGTATCGCCGCGGTACAGGATGTAATACGAACTGCTGTCGGAAAGGTGATGGAGATGCAATCGGCCTTGGGCGTCAATCGAAACATCCAATACTTGGAAATACTGGGCGTCCGCCCGCAAAATCCCGCTGCTCAACAGGAGCAGTGCGAACAAACCGCGCACTGCCCGCCATGCCTTTCCAAGGACTGAACCGTGTTGGGCGCCATCACAAGAGACGCTCGATTTCAAAAATATGAGCAAACGCATAGATTTAGAGACAGGCTGAGGCAGGGCAATGGGCAGCGATCAGCAACCGCAAACTGGCAGATCGTTTAACGAGAAGCCACTCTTCGTCAATACTCAAAAGGATTCAGCGTGCTAATCGATCGCGCTAAAATCCGCCGCGTCAAAACGAAGCGGGCAAATCCGGCAAGGTCTCTTTGAGAATGGCTCGGATGGACTGCTTTTCGGCCGCGGGGAGATGAGGGCAGGTCGTGTCCTCCTCCCGCAACGCCGAGGCGAGTTCTCGATAGACCCGCGATTTCATTTCCTTCGGGAGGCCGCCAAACACGCCTGAGTAGATCATGTAACTGCAACGATGGGCAAACAGGCGTTGGCGCAGGTCGAAGTCCTTCAGGGATCGGCCATCGGCCGTTACGCGGCGATTGGCGAGAAAAGCCCGCTTAAATGCTGCATCTCCCGGCACTCCGCCCGCGGGCAGAGTCGGCTCGCCAGAGAAGAGAAGATAGCGAACCAACGCCCGCGCCTGCTGATCCAGTTCCGCGCTCTGAGCGGCCGACAACTCGCCGTTGCTCAAATGCAGAAGGAAGCGGGCGCGATACGTCGCCTCCAATGCCCGATTCACAAACCCAGCCTGATGTTCGTGCAACAAATGAGCCAGCAGATCGCTCGTGGACGTTGGATATTTGCCAAAATCAAAACGCTCGCCCGGCGCCACCCTTTGCGTGGTGATCTCGCCATTCCGCATCCGGCCGGTCAGATTCCCCCAATGGTTGGTCATCCCCCCCTGCCCTGTGACATACCATCCCCCGAACCGCTGATCATACAGGATCTGGTGCCCGGTCTCTTCCTGGCGAAACGCGTCCAGCGACCCTCCGCCCGGAGCCGGCACCACCGACTCGATCACCAGCCCGGGCATATAGCGCGAATCGGCGTTCGCATGACAGTTCAGGCAGCGCCCCGAGCGATCCACCTGCAGCTTCTCGGCGCCACGGGGAATCGGAAAAATGGAAAAAATGCCACCCAGATCGGGGTCGAGCGAGACGATCTCGATCTTCCCACCCGGGATATACCCCACGTAAACGTCCTCGCTGAAATAAAGGGCGCGGGGGTTGCCCGGACCGATCAACTGCGACTGCAGGCTGGTGGTGGAAAACACCATCACCTGCGATTCCGCCGGAACATCAAGAGCTTTCAACAAGGACCGCAAGAAGCTGAGCGGGCTCGACGAATCCAACTGCCGGCGTCCCGCGTCCAGATCTGCCTTCAAGAGCGTGAACGGATCACGCAGAGCCCTTTGAGAGTAGCGATGTGGCGCTTCTTCAAGCTCGCTATAATAAGGCGCGTCCGCCCGCAGGGAACCGACCGCCAACCCGAAAAGCAAAATAATCAAACCACGCATCCAACATCCGCTCGCGCCCACTCCGGAGCGAACGGGCGACATCATGTCAGCCGATCTCCGAGTCGCAAGCCCAAGGAAACCTCTGGCGAGGTCCGCCTCCCACCAAATCACGCGCAGATTGGAGCGGCTTGTTGCACTTCGGCCCTCTCCATGGCTCGCGAGCAAGCGCCCTCGCCAGCGAGCCAGGCAGGGTCGATCGCTCGCGGTTGCCCTTCCCGCGGATAGCCGCTAAGGTTCGCCCGCCCATTCGGAGATTCGATCAAAGCAACCTCGCGCGGGCAAAAAGCAGAATGAGCGACCCGGGGAGTGGACCACCAGCGATTCCATCCAAAGGAACCGCCCAGAAGATCGGAGCCTGGATTCGGCAAAACGGCCGCGTCATAGGCGCTGAATTGCTCGTCAATTTTCTGCTCCCCTTTGTCATCTACTACGGAGCCGTGTCGCGGCTCGGCGAAGCCGGCGCGCTGATCGCCTCGTCGGCCCCGCCCATTCTTTGGTCGATTGTCGAATTCATCCGCCATCGCCGCGTCGATGCGCTTTCGGTGCTGGTGCTGGTCGGGATCGCTCTCTCGTTGCTCGGATTCATAGGCGGCGGCGGACCGCGCCTGCTCCAGTTGCGGGAACGGCTCGCCACCGCGGTGATCGGCCTGGTCTTCGTGGGATCAGCTGTGATCGGCAAGCCGCTGATCTATCAATTGGCTCGGGCTCGGCTGAATCGGGAATCCCCCGCGGACGCCCAGTTGTTCGATCAACTCCAAACCAACAAAGAGTTCCGCCGCACCATGACGGTCATCACCGTCGTCTGGGGTTTGGGGATGATCGCCGAATCGGCGCTTTGCTGCGTCCTGGTCTTTTCTCTCACCATTCCGCAATACATGATCGTCAATCCGATCGTCGGCTACGTCAGCATGGGCTTCCTGGCCGCCTGGACTTTCTGGTACACCCGGCCTCGATCGAACGAACCCAAGCTTTGACGTCCGGCGTTGAACTGTTTCCGGGTGCAGAGTGGGAAGTGGCCCTCCGAGGTTCTTCGGTTGGTTCGCGTTCCCGCCCGCCAACTACTTCGACCGGAACTCGTCCACGGTCCACGGAGTTTCGCGGCGCGAGGTGGCGGCGCGGATCGGACGAACCTGATCGGGCGTCAACGGGGAGGACTTCGCGCCGAACTCTGACCGGACGTAGCTGAGGACGTCGGCGATTTGTTCATCGGTCAGGCCGGCCATGGAGGGCATCGCGACGATGCTCGGGTTTCCGAAGTTCTGGCCCGCGACGGTAATGGGCCCCGTCAAGCCGTGCAGGACAATCCGGACCAGGGTCGAGGCGTCGCCGCGCACCCACTCGCTGCCGAGGAGCGGAGGATAAACGCCAGGCAGGCCTTTGCCCTCGGGCTGATGGCACGGGAGGCAGGCCATTTCATAGATCGTTTCTCCGGGCGAGGCCTGGCGGGCGGAAGTCTGCGCCAATTGGCGGAGATAGTCGCGCTGGGCATCGCTGCCGAGAGAGAACTGGCCGTCAGCGAACGGTTTGGCCCAGCGCGGTTGCAGGGCGCGGGCGCTTTGCCGAATAGCATAGTCCAGAAACGGATCCCTGGGTGAATCGAGCGCGCCGACGACGATCTGGACCGCTTCGGGCTTCTCGAGATAGCTCGCGGCGACTGCGGCTTCCAGGCGGACGCGTGGATGCGGGTCGTGAACCCGCGCCAGAAGGAGGGCTTGGGCATTAGGCAGCTGATCGGCCCAAGCCCCGACGACACGCGCTCCATAGGCGCGCACGCGTGGATCCTTGGCGTTGAGCAGTTTGTCCAGCAATTGAGGACGCGCCGAATGGTGAGCTTCGAAGACACCGATCCCTTCCAGCAAAACGCGCTCATAGTCCGGAACGGAAGGCGCAAGACGGGCCAGCCACTGGTCGCCAGCCTGCAGAACCTCCGCCCGCGGCGCGTCAAAAAGCAGGCGCTTGGCCTGATAGCGGGTCCAACGCTCGGGCGACTGCAGTTGATCGAACAGCTCAGCCGGCTTCATGGCGGCGAGGTTCGGTTGCTTCACCGGCTTATGATTCTTGGAGGTGATGCGCCAAATGCGGCCGTGGGTTTTGTCCCGGCGCGGATCGACATAGCTAGCCTGGTAATGGCCTATGACCGGATTAAACCAGTCGGCGGCATAGATCGCACCGTCCGGCCCCACGCTGACGTCCACAGGGCGGAACGACGGATCCGACGATTTCACGAGCTTGGGCAGCTGCGTCGTTTTGAACCCGGAGCCGGCATCGGCAAACCGGTGCAATTCGACCACCGCGCCGAAATAGCCCCCGATGACCGCACAGCCCTGGATCTCTTCCGGAAGTGCGCGAGTGCCGATAATATCGATCGACGTGGTCTTGGGCGAAGTATCAAACAGCGGGCCGACCGAGTGATACTGCTCCGGCGAGTTGGCGTAGGAGACGTCTGCGGAGGTGGTCGAGCCGCTGCCGAGGGGGCTGCCCCCGCGGACCATCCCCGGAACCGTCCAATAACCTTGCGGCCGATCGCCGGATTTGTGGAACACCTGGCCGTAATCGTCGTAAGTGACGCCCCAGCAGTTGGCCCCCGCCATGCCACCGCCGAAGAAGCCTTCGAGTCGCAATGTCGCGGGATTCAGGCGCCAAACCGCCGCCCGGTCGAGCCGGGAAATTCCCCAGGGAGTTTCGACCCGCGAGAAAGCGTGCAGGCCCTGCGTAAACCAAAGAGTGCCGTCCATGCCGTGGGTGATCGAATTGACCAACTGGTGGGTGTCGCCGATGCCAAACCCGCTCAGATAGATCCGGCGCTGATCGGCTCGCCCATCGCCGTCCGTATCCCGCAGATGCAATATTTGATCAAAATCACACACGTAAACGCCGCCCGCGCCGGGCTCCACTCCCTGCACCATCGTCAGCCCTTCAGCGAAACGCCATGACTTGTCCGCCACTCCATCGCCGTCCGTGTCCTCCAGCACCAGGATGTAGTCCGCCGGCTTGGAATTCGCGGGCGGCTGCGGGTAGGTGGGCGAACACGCCACGTAGAGCCGGCCTCTTTCATCCCAGGCAATTTGGGTCGGCTTGACCACGCCGTCCCGTTCGGATGCGAACAGGTTGACGGCATATCCGTCAGCCGCCGTGAAAGTCGCCAGCTCCTGCTCCGGGCTGAGCGCCTTGGCCTCTTCCGGATTGGCTGGCTTTTCGGGCGTGACCGGAGTGGGCGCCGATTCGCCTCGAGCCAAAGCCGCGATCCGGTCATCCGCTCCGAGCACGAGCGCATTCAGTCGCTCGAAATTCTCCTTGAGCGAATGCTCGGACCCAGCCCCCTTGCCAAAAGCCTGGGAGACGCGATCGCCGTAAACAAAGGACCAATTCGCGGGACGCCAGCAGTCGAACCACAAGCGGTTCTTCTCCACGATCGCCTCCCGCAACTGAACCATCGATCCTGAAAGGTTTTCGGCCGCGCCGAGCTGCCGGGCGATCGCCTTGCTCACTTCGCGCAGGCCGCTCTCTGTGAGGTGAATCCCATCCTCGGTCAACCGCTCGCCGGGCGGGCGCAGCGGCCAGGGATGAAACAAATCAACAAAGACCGCGTTTCTTTGCCGGGCCAGATCGCGAATCGCTTCAACGTAAGCGGCCAGATCGCCATTCCGCAGAGTGAGGTCCGGCGCGTCGGGCGCGCTCGGCTTTTCGAAAGGCGTCGGCGAGACCAGCACCAGGCGGCGAGTCCGCCCGGCAAACTGATCGAGCAGGCGATGGTAAGCGGCGATAAATTCCGGCAAACGGCCCGGACCATCCAGCGCCTCCATCTGGCCAAACTGGGCCATGACCATCGTAGCGCCGGCCGTTTCCAACTGAGCCTGCCACGAACCGAAATTCAAATCGCGCCACTGCTGATAAACCGTGTCAGCCTGCCAGGCCATCGGCCGAAAGCGGGGCGCTTTGCCCGCAAAAGCTGAAGCGAGCCGCGATTCGAGTTCGCCGGCTTTCTGTTCGCGCACAAAATTCTCCTGGCCTGCCAGCACAATCACCTCATTGCTGCGGACCTCGAAGGCGCCGTTGGCAAACGGCTCAATGGGCAGCTTCAGGATCGGCTGGCCGAACCGTCCCAACGCTTCGCCCTGCGTCGGCACCGCAGGGTTGGGCAGTTCCTCGATCAGGATATTCCGGAACGAAACCTCGGACTTGGCGCCGCCATGGATCTGCAGCGCGATCAACCCCTCCCGGGGAATCCCGGCCTCGCGCTCGATCCACTCGACGGTCCGCTGGCCATTCAGCCAGATCTGGATCTCCGGGCCATTGGCGATCACTTCATATTGATTCCAATCGCCCGGCTTTTCGATGCGCTGCACCAGATTGGTGTCCGCCACCGCGAGCATGCGGTTGCGGCGGGATTCGTCGTAGAGAAATCCGGAAAAGCCCGCGCCAATATCAGCCTGGTAACCGGACATCTCGTTCGGCGGGTTGGCGACGCGCTGGCTCCGGAATTGGACGCCGCTATTCACGAACCCCTCCGAACCGATCAGCTTGTATTCCAGCCGCAGGTGAAAATTGCGAAAGCTTTGCGTGGCAGCGAGGAATTCATTGCGGGGATTGCCCGCGAGCGAACCGCCGACGATCACGCCATCCCTCAGGCGCCAGACCTTGTTCGTTTCCCCTTCCCAGCCGGCGAGCGACTGACCGTCAAACAACGATTTCGGCGCCGCAACGAGAGCGGGACCGGCGAGCCAGAGGCCGCAAATCAGGATGCAAAACTTCATCATGGTGGCGAGCAGGCAGAATGGCGGGCAGGCCCGGGAAAAGCAAGGAAAGGCAGGCCACGACGCCCTACAGCGATCACACGGTTGAAAGATTTTTTTCTGAATTCAAAAATTATTTTCCAACTTCATCCTTCCTTAAGGTTGGGATGGCTAAGGTGAGCGCGTAAACCAAAAACAAATTGAAGCCTATGAAAAACAAAATCGCTCTCACAATCATGGCGCTGGGACTCACGTTGCCAGCGATCACTCAAGCTCAGGACTCCGGCACTCCTCCACCGCCTCGGGGCCACCGCCCGCCGCCCCCGTTGATTGCCGCCCTGGACGCGAACCACGACGGCGTCATTGATGAGTCCGAGATCGCCAATGCCTCCGCTGCATTGAAGGCGCTCGACAAAAACGGCGACGGGAAATTGACCCGCGACGAACTCCGTCCCGCCGGGCCTGGACCGAAGGCGGATGCCACTGGCACAGACAACCCACCTCCTCCGCACAAGCGCCCGGCGGGTCCGGATGGGGCAGGCGCGGGGCCCGGCGGGCCTGGCGGCCCCGGTGGCGGGCATCCTCCCGGTTCTCCGATTATGGGCGCCCTGGACGCGAATCACGACGGAGTGATCGATGAAGCGGAGATCGCCAACGCTTCCGCCGCTCTGAAGGCGCTGGACAAGAACGGCGACGGCAAGCTCTCCGGTGACGAGATCCATCCGGGCGGCCCTCGCGGAGGCAAAGGCGGCCCGAACGGCGATCGCCCCCGCAAACCTCGCCCGCAGCCCAGCGACGCCCCGCAGCAATAAACCATCAGCCAAACCAACGCGGAGCCACGCCATCGTGCGGGGCTCCGCTCTTTTGCTTTTCAAGGCGGCCGCAGATCGGGCCGCAGGCGCACGAACACCGGCTCCCGAAACAAGCCATCCGCAGTCACCGAGGCGTATTCGATCTCGCAGTAGAGTTTCGGCTCCACCCAAACGGTGCGGGCGACATCGAGCACCTTCTCCGGGATGAGCCGTTTCGCTTCCTTCAGCTGGCGCACTTCAGCGGCCACGGCGCGCAGAGCCGCTTCATCAAACCCCGATCCGACCTTCCCAACATAGCGGAGCGATCCATCGTCCGCCGTTTGCGCGAGGTGCAGCGCGCCGAAGCTGGCAGCACGATCTCCCAGCCCGCGGGTGTAGCCAATGATAAGGCATTCCGCCGTTTGCCGGGTTTTGATCTTCAGCCAGGAATCGCTGCGCCTGCCGGCGAGATAAGGACTCGCCCGCAGCTTCGCCATGATCCCTTCCAGCTTCATCTGCTTGACCGCTTCGAACAGCGCCGCCCCGTCATCGACCGTTTCACTCAGCCGGTAGCTCCCCTCCTTTTTGATCGCGTCGGCGAGCCACTCCCGGCGCCGCGTGAGCGGCTCATTCACGATCGGCCGCCCATCAAGATACAGGCAATCAAACAAGTAGCAGACGGCGGGATGCTTGGCCCGCGCCCGGTCTATCGCTCCCGCGGCCTTCTGTTGCATGCGGTGGATGACATTGCCAAATTGCGGACGCCCCTCTGCGTCGAGGCACACGATCTCCCCATCGAAAAGGCCGGCCGTCGCACGAAAAGCTTCCGGAACCGCCAACTCGGGAAACTGCGGGGTAAAGTCCAGGCCGTTTCGCCCGTAAATCCGAACCTGGCCTTCGTCCAGAGCCACCAGCGCGCGCAGCCCGTCCCATTTCACCTCGTAGAGGTAAGCGGCGGCGTTCGACGGCAGCTTGGCCGGACGGGCCAGCATCGGCTCCATTTCGTCGCGGAGCCAATCGACCTGCGGGTTGTCCACCCGCTCCAGCAGCCATTGATTCTCCTTCGTGCAATGAATGCGATACTCGCCGTTCAACTCGGGCGATTGCAGACGAAAATAGAAGCCGTCCTTCTTCACTTTCGTCCGCTCGTAGCGGCCCTGGGCAAATTTCCACATCATCCCCCCGCCATACTCGCCTTTCGGAATCGCCCCTTCGAAATTCACATAGTCGAGCGGATGATCCTCGACGTTGACGGCCAGCCGCATGATGCCCGGCCGCGGCGGCAAGCCTTTCGGGACAGCCCATGATTTCAGCACTCCACCCTCCTCCAGCCGCAGATCATAATGGAGGCGCGTGGCATGATGGCGATGAACAACGAAAGCGCTCCCCTGCCCCGCACTCAGGGCGGGCTTGGGCTCCGCTGTTTTGGCAAACGTCCGCTTCTCTGCGTAGGTCTTCAGTTGATCCGGAGTTTTGTACTGCCGGGCAGCCGGAAGCTTTTTCGCCGGAACCACCGCGGGCCGTTCGGTATGAAGAACCGTCGCATAGCCCGCCATCGCCTCCCAGGGATCGCCGCTGCGCACGACCCGCTCCGGCACGTTCAGCAGGGTAAAGACCCGCGAACTCTCCAGCGTCTCGATCTCATCCCACGTCAGCGGTGTGGACACCGGCGCGCCTGGCAATCCGCGAGCACTGTAAGCGGCCACGATCGTCTGGGAAGTCCGGTTCCGGTAGATGTCGAGGAGCACTTTGCCTTTGCGATGCTCCTTCTTGAGCTGAAGCGTCAAATCGTTCGGATGGCCATCCACAAACGGCTGTGCTACGGCCTTCGCCGCCGCAAACGCCTGATCAAAACTCCACTTCGGCACGATCGGGGTCAGAACATGCAGACCTTTGCGCCCCGTCGTTTTCACGAAGGGATGATAGCCGAACTGTTCGAGGTGCTGCTTGAATTCCAACGCGAGCTCCACCACCCGGGAAAAAGGATAACCGTCCGGCGGGTCGAAATCGTAAGCGACATAATCCGGCCGGTCGAAGTGGGGGGCCCGGCCGTGCATCTGGTGCAGCTCGATGCACGCCAGGTTCGCCAGCCAGACCAATGACGCTTGCTCGGTGGCCACCACGTAATCCTTCTTTTCCTCGCCCAGCGTCACGTGCTCCAGCCAAGCCGGCGCCCAATCGGGCCGGTTCTTTTGGTAGAAGGACTCTCCGTCGATCCCGTCGGGAAAGCGCACCAGCGAAAGCGGCCGGCCCTTCGCATGGGCCAGGATGGTCGGCGCCATCTTGTAGTAATATTCGATCAACTGGGCTTTAACGATGTGGTCCGAAGGATAGAGGACCTTGTCGAGATTCGAGAGCTCGATGCGCCGTTTGCCGACCTGGGTGATCTGAGTTTGGCGAGAGGCCATGGCTACGACGCGGGCGGAACGGTTTCCTGTCGGTTCTGCAGCCGCGTCACCAGCAGCGTCCCCGCGATCGAAACCAGCACGATCAGGGTGGACAGGGCGTTGATGTCGGGCGTGATGCCTCGCTTCACCGACGAATAAATGAGAATGGGCAGCGTGGTCGCGCCCGGCCCGCTGGTAAAAAAGCTGATGACAAAATCGTCGATGCTCAGGGTGAAAGCGAGCGCGGCGCCCGCGAAAACGCCAGGCAGCATGAGCGGAAGGGTCACGTAACGAAACTTCTGCCAGGTGGAAGCCCCCAGATCATGCGCCGCCTCTTCCAGCGCGGGGTCCAGCCCGTTCAAGCGGGAGCGCACCACGATCGCGACAAAAGGAATTTGGAACGTGACATGCGCAATGACCATCGTCCGCAACCCCAGTTCGAACCAGCCGGCCGCATCCCGCAGCAACGAAAAGAACATCAGCATCGCCACTGCCGCCACGATATCCGGAATCATGACGGGCACGTAAATCAGCCACGAAAACAACGGCTTGCCGGGAAAGTCGTGCCGGCTCAGGCCGAAACCCAAAAGCGTGCCCAAAACCGTGGACACCGCCGTGCTGGAGATCGCGAGCAGCAGCGTATTCGTCACCGCAGCGAGCTTTTCCGGACTGCCGAAAAGCGTCCGATACCATTCGAGCGAAAAGCCCCGCCAGGTCAGGGCATGCGGGGCGGCGTTGAACGAAAACAGCACCACCATGGCGATCGGAGCGTAGAGCAGAAGAAAGATCAGGGCGGCGTTCAGTCCCAGCGCCCAGCGGCGCGGTTTCACAGCAAAGCCTCCTTCCCTTTCTCTCCGGCCGTGCGGGCGAAGACCCAAAGGCCCGCCATGACAATCAACATCGCCAGGCACGAAATGGCCGAACCGAACGGCCAATCCCGGCTCAGGCCGAATTGCATTTGGATCACATTCCCCAGAAGCACCGTGCGGGCCCCGCCCATCAGGTCCGGAATGACAAACTGGCCGGTCGCCGCGATGAAGACGAGGATGCTGCCCGCCATCAAGCCGGGCTTCACCTGCGGCAGGAGCGCATGCCAGAAAACGCTCCATCCATTCGCCCCGAGATCGCTCGCTGCTTCCGCCAGGGTCCAGTCGATCTTCTCCACGGACGCATAAAGGGGCAGAGCCAGGACCGGCAGAAAATCACAGGTCAGCACCAACAGGACCGCCAGGGAGCCGGGGTAAAGCGCCTCCCCCGCCGGAATCAAACCGAGCGCGGCGCAAACCCGGGCGGGCCAGCCCGTGCCGGACAGCAGCATCTGCCAGGCGTAGGTGCGGATGAGCATGTTGGTCCAAAACGGAATCACCACCAGCATGAGAGCGATCTGGCGCTTGCGCCCAGGCAATCCGGCAATGAAGAAGGTCAAGGGAAGCGCCGCGCCCAGGCAGAGCAGCGTGGTGACGAACGCCAAGGCCAGCGTCCGGCCGACAATGATCGGATACATCGGATCAAAGCCCAGAATCCCAAAACCCACGAAGCGCTTGAAGTTCTCCAGCGAGAACTGCCATTGCAGTTCGCCGTACGTGCCGCTCGTCAGGAAGCTGATCACCACGATCCCGAGCAACGGCACGAGCAGGAAGGCGCTCACCCAAAACAGGCCGGGCCCGGTGGTCAGGAGCGCACGCCGCCGCTCCTGCCGCCGGGTCAGGACTTCGCCAAAGAGCACTCGTCTAATCATCCAGAATTATCAGCGCGGCGGGCGGCAAATACGCCCAGGCCGCCTGGCCCGGCTGAAAATCCGCCCCTTCATTGTTCATCTTTTCGCAGCGCAAAAGCTGGTCCCCCGCCCTCAGTTCATAATGGCTCTCCGCCCCCACGTAGATCACCTCCGCCACCCGCACCGGCACGACGTTCGGTCCCGGCGTCACGTTCCCGGCGGCGCCGTCCGCGGGCAGCGCCCGCAATTGAATCCTCTCCGGTCGGATGGCGAGGGTCACCCGTTCGCGCGCCGGTGCGGCCCGGCCGAGGCAAAGGCGGCCGAGGCGGGTCTCGACCATCCCGTCGACGCCATTTTCCAGCCGGCCCTCGATCAGGCTGCATGATCCGAGAAACTGGCTGGCAAAACGCGTGCGCGGGCGTTCATACAGGTCGCGGGCCGGCCCGAGCTGTTCGATCCGTCCATTGCGCATCACGGCAATCCGGTCGCTCAACACCAGCGCCTCCTCCTGATCGTGGGTCACGTAAACGAAGGTCATGCCCAGGCTCCGCTGCAGGCTCCGCAACTCCAGTTGCAGCTGTTTCCGGAGTTTCAGGTCGAGCGCGGCCAGCGGTTCGTCCAGGAGCAGGACCGCCGGTTCGTTCACGATCGCCCGCGCCAGCGCCACCCGCTGCTTTTGCCCACCGGAAAGCTGCTGAGGACGGCGCCGGCCCAGCGATTCGATCTGGACCAACGCCAGAGCCTTGTCCACCCGCGCCGCAATCTCATCCTTCGGCCGCTTTTTCATCCGGAGGCCGAAAGCGATGTTATTCCAAACGTCGAGATGCGGGAAAAGCGCGTAGGATTGGAAAACCGTGTTGACCGGGCGGTGATGGGCCGGAACTTCCGTTGCGTCCTGGCCGGCGATCCGCACCCGCCCGGCATCGGCCACTTCCAGCCCCGCAATAATTCGGAGCAGCGTGGTTTTCCCGCAACCGGACGGCCCCAAAAGAGAGAAAAACTCGCCGGACGCAATCTGCAGGGAAACGCCGTCCAGGGCCGCCACATCGCCGAACCGGCGCGTCAGACCACTTAATTCAATCGCGGGCGGCGCAGAAGGCATTCTGGCCGTGACTCGTATGAGAGAACGCGCGGAAGCGCAAGCCGGAATCTGGACGAACAGAGTTGGAAAGGAACGCGCCGAATGCTACACGAGGGAGATGAACTGGACGGAATCGATCGACGCACCGATGCTTACGATCAAACTCAGCGGGGAAATTGACCTGCAACACTCCCCTCGGTTGCGCCAGCTGCTCCAAAGCAAGGTCTCCCTGAAGACGCCCGTCCTCCTGCTCGACTTCACCGAAGTGCGTTATATCGACTCTTCCGGCTTGGCCACCCTCGTCGAGTACTATAAAAACTCCCGGAGCTTCGCGGGCCGCCTGGCAGTCGCCGGGTTGAGCAACCGCGTGCGCAGCATTTTCGACCTGGTCCGCCTCGGGGAAGTTTTCGGAATTTTCGGAACGGTGGAGGAGGCGCGGGAAGCCCTGCTGAAATAGGGATCGCTTGAGCAGTTACCTGGAGCTGAATTATCGGATCATTTACTGGCTGGTGGCCGGCGCCTGGAAAAGGCAGGCGTTCAAGCCTGCCCACGTCGTCCAGCAAATGATCCGGATCGGCGTCGAAGCCCTGCCCATGGCCAGCCTGACCTCGTTCAGCATCGGTCTGACCCTGGCCATGCAGGCCTCGCATGAACTCAGCAAGATGGGCGCAAATATCTACGTGCCCAACCTCGTGGCGGTCAGCCTCCTCCGCGAACTGGGCCCTCTGCTCATCGGCGTCATCGTGATCGGCCGGAGCGGCTCGGCCGTCACCGCCGAACTCGGCACCATGCGCGTCTCGGAGGAGATCGAGGCTCTCGACGTGATGGCGATCAACCCGGTTCGCTTCCTTGTCGTGCCCCGATTCCTCGCGATGATGATCATGCTCCCGGTTCTGACAGTCTTTGGGAATTACCTGGGAATGCTGGGCGGCTGGTCGATCTGTTACTTTGCCCTCGATATGAGCACCGCGGGCTACATCACCCGCTCGATCGAAGCCGCGCAGATCGGCGACCTCTACTCCGGCCTCTGCAAAAGCGTGGTGTTCGCCTGGCTCATCATCACCATCGCTTCCCACGCCGGCCTGCAGGTGGAGGGAGGGGCGGAAGGCGTCGGCGTGGCCACCACGCGGTCGGTGGTCCAGTCGCTGCTGGCCATCCTCATCGCCAACGCCATTCTCACCGCCCTCTTTTTCTTCCTGTGAGCGCCGAACCGGTCATCGAGGTCACGGACTTGGTGAAGGAGTTCCGCGGGCGGCGCGTCACCAACGGCGTCAGCTTCAAGGTCTATCCCGGGGATACCATGATCATCATGGGCGGAAGCGGCTGCGGGAAGAGCACGCTCCTCCGGCAGATCATCGGCTCCATCCAGCCGACCTCCGGGTCGATCAAGATTTTCGGCCAGGAGATCACGGGGCTGGCCGAAGCCGAACTCGGACGGATCCGGCGGCGCTTCGGCATGCTCTTCCAGTCCGGCGCCCTCCTCCAATCCATGACCGTGGGCGAGAATGTGGCTTTGCCGATCCTCGAGCATAGCGCGGTCGATCCGACCATCACCGAATTGATCGTGAAGATGAAGCTGGAGCTGGTGGGGCTGACCGGCTTCGAAGATTTGAAGCCCGCCGAAATCAGCGGCGGCATGAAAAAACGGGTCGCCCTGGCCCGCGCCCTGGCCCTCGACCCGGAGATTCTCTTCAGCGACGAGCCCACCTCCGGCCTCGACCCGGTCATGACCGCCGTCGTGGACAAATTAACGCAGGATCTGACCCGCAAGCTCGGCATGACCGCGGTGGTGGTGACGCACGACATGACCAGCGCCTTCCGCATTGGCACCAAAATGATCATGCTCGGCAGCGGGCCGCAACAAGGCCGGATCATCGCGGAGGGCACGCCCCGCGAGATCCTGGACAACCCGGACCCGATGCTGCAGCAATTCATCAAGGGCGAGGCGGACGGCCCGATCCCGTTGCGACTTTCGAAGGGAGATTACCTCAAGCGACTGCTGGGAACCTGAGACCATGAAACCACAAGACCGCTCAAATTACATTATTGGCGCGGGAGTCATCCTCTGCAGTGCGATCCTGCTGGGCGCCCTCACCTACGCCCTCACCGGCGCGTCCTGGCGGACCGGCGGACGCAAACTCGCCATCGAATTTCACGATGCGACCGGAATCAAATTGCACTCCAGCGTGCGTTACGCCGGCAAGGCGGCCGGCACGGTCACGGAAATCCGCTACCTGACCGCGGAGGAACGGCAGAAAGCTCGCGATCCGGAAAACGCCGTCCAGATCATCGCCGTCTTGAACCCCGACGTCCCCCCCTTGATGGAAGGCTTGACCGCCAGCCTCGCCGCCGAAACGCTGCTCGGCGAGAAATTCATCGCCCTTGCGCCAGGCCAGCCGAAGGCGCCCTTGCTCGCGGCGAACACCGTCATCCAGGGCGCCGCCTCCGCCAGCCTCGACACGGTCTTTGGCGCGTCCAAAGAGGCGCTGGAGACGGTCAATCAACTGCTCGATCACTTGAAGTCGGATTACCCCTCGCTCGTCCCGCGCCTGGCCGAACTCCTGCGCCAGGGCAACTCCATTCTCGGCCAGGGCAGCAACCTGGTGAATAATGTGGATGCCACCATCCAGAATGCCAACGGCGCCGTCACCCAGCTCAAGACCGACTATTCCGAGCTCATCCCGAAATTGAACGCCCTCTTTGTTCAAGCGCAAAAGATCGCCACCAACGCCGATCAGGCCATTCTTAAAGTCTCCTCCCTGGTCGACCGGGCGGATAACGTTGTGGCCCGGAACGAAGGAGACGTCTCCAAACTCCTCGAGGAGCTGCGCGTCACCTCGCAGAACCTCAAAGTGGTCACCACCTACGCCAAGGCCCTCACCGCCACCCTGGCGGAGAAGCCCTCCAACCTGATCTGGGGCCGGAAGAAGAAGTCCTTGCCGGACGAAAAAACCATTCTCGAAAGCTCGAAACCCGTCTCGGTGGAATAGGCAGCATTCCCCCCCCCTCTCTCACCCCACCCCGCCATGCCCAGCCCGGAAGAACAACTCAGCCGCTACAAGGTCCTCATGGAGATGGCCCGCTGCTTCGGCCGGGCCATGGACCTGCAGACCTTGATCGATGAGATCCTCGATCGATCCCAGCAGGTCATGCATGCAGAAGCCTGCACGCTCTTTCTGCCCGATCGTCGCACCGGAGATCTCCTCCTGCATTCGACCGATCCGAAGATTCGCACTTTGCCCGAACCGTTGCGCCTCCCGCCCGGAAAAGGCATCGCGGGCGCCGTCTTTCAAACCCGCCAGCCGATCAATATCAAAGAGCCGAAAACCGATCCCCGCTTTTTCCAGGGGATCGCCCAGCGCGTTGGTTTCGAGACGCGCGCCATGCTCACCATCCCGCTCCTTGATGGCGCGAACTGCGCCGGCGTGCTCCAGGCCCTCAACCCGATCGGCCGCGAATGTTTCGACGACCAGGACGAGGAAGTGTTCGAAGGCTTCGGCGGGCTCATCGCCAATGCGCTCGTCCGCATCGAATCCGAGCGCCGCGAACTCGAGCTGGCTCGGTCCCGCCAGGAACTGGTCGTCGCCCGCGAAATTCAGGAATCCTTTCTCCCCGCGGCCGTTCAGGAATTTCCCGGCGGCGAAGTCCGCATCGAATATTTTCCCGCCTCGGCCGTCGGGGGCGATTTCTGCTCCGTCCACCGCGTGGGGGATGATCGCCTTCTCCTCGGCTTGGGGGACGTGACCGGGAAAGGCATCCCCGCTGCGCTCACCATGGCGCGCGCCACGGCCATGATCAAAGCCCTGGTTCCGCAGCTGGATCGCAACTTGGGGAAATGGGTGTCCGAATTGAACGAGCACCTCGTCCAGGATCTCCAGGCCGGGCGGTTTATCGGCATGACATTCCTGCTCACCGACGCCACCGCCGAAACCCTTCAAATCTGCGCGGCCGGACAGTTCGCCCCCATCCACTATGACGGCCAGCACTGGAAGGTCTTTGCCGCCGCGAACCACCTGCCCCTCGGCATCGCGCCCGCAGTGAATTACCGCGCCACCACGGCCCCTCTCAAGCGAGGCGAGTCCTGGCTCCTCCTCTCCGACGGCATACCGGAGGCGCGCAACCGCCAGGGAGAGGACTTCACCTTGCCGCGCGTCGAACAGTTGCTCGACCAGACGCAAGCCGCCGCGCGCACCCTCCAACCTTTCGTCACCGCCTGGAAGGAGTTCGTGGGCGATGCCCCCACTCACGACGACGCCTCGCTCCTTTTGCTCAACTGGCGCGGACCGCGCCCGCCCGCCACATTTGAAACCCAGTGCTGCCTCGAAACGCTCTGCCAGGGCCGGAGCTTTGTCGAAAACTGGGCGGCTTTCGCCGGCTTTGATGACGTCGCGATCGGGCAGATCGTTCTCGCCTGCGACGAGGCGGTCACCAACATTTTCCGGCACGGCTACCACAGCCAGCCCGGGCCTCTCACCATCACCGCGGAAGCCGCCGACGGCGTGCTCTCGCTCACCCTTGCAGACCACGCCGCCCCGGTCGATCCCGGCAAGATCCGCGGCCGCGAACTCACCGATCTTCGCCCCGGCGGCCTCGGCACTTTTATCATCAACCAGGTGTTCGACGAAGTGCGCTACGAGCCCACCGCTCTGGGCACCTCGCTGCATCTGCGGAAAAAAGTTGCTGCGCCCCCCGGCTGAGTTGGTCCCGTCCGAACCGCCGCCGCGCTCTCGCGATTTAATCTGAACCACGCTGGTCCCGCGCGACCCGGATTCATGCCTCCCGCTTCTTTCCAAGGCTCGGCCTGACAACTCTAAATCGGCCCTTCAGCGGACAATTTCCGCGAAAATGCGGTCGCTTTCACCCGTCGCGGGCCGCTCGGAGCCCGCTTCGCCGAAGCTGGCATCAGGCCTGCTAAAGGCCACTGCGGAAACTCAAGCCACGACTTATGTTCACCCTCAATGTCAATGGGACGACGTATCAAGCCAACGTCAGTGACGCCGCCACTCCCCTGCTCTGGGTCCTGCGCGACGTGCTCGGCCTCACCGGCACCAAGTACGGCTGCGGCATCGAAGTTTGCGGAGCCTGCACCGTCCTGATCGATGGACAACCCGAACATTCTTGCGTTTACGATGTCTCCTCCGCCGTCGGCAAGAAGATCGTGACGATCGAAGGGTTGTCTCCCGATAACAGTCATCCCGCCCAAAAAGCCTGGATCAAATGCCAGGTGCCTCAATGCGGTTACTGCCAGTCCGGGATGATCATGGCTGCCGCCGGGGCCATGGCCGCCGGCCATCACGGCAGCGAGATTCTGCCCGAACTCCAGAACATTTGTGTTTGCGGCACTTACCAGCGCATCCGGAACGCCGTGCAAAGCCTCTAACCTGCCTCTCCAGCCAGCCTATGATCACTAATCGTCATCCCGTCATGGAGGATCAGCCTTTTGCGCTGAATCGCCGCAATTTCCTCTCCACCCTCACCGGCAGCCTGGCCGTCGGCTTTTTTCTCCCGGCGGGCGGACGCATGCTCCAGGCCGCGCCATCCACCCCCCAGGAAACCCCGCTCAACGCTTACGTCCGAATCCAAACGGACGGCACGATCACCCTCGTCTTCGGCGGCTGCGAAATGGGCCAGGGCTCGCTCTCCGGCCTGAGCCAGATCCTCGCGGAGGAGTTGAAAGTGGACTGGGGCCAGATCGAGGTGGAGCAATCCCTCGTCGATCCGCAGGTCACTTACATTACCGGCGGCAGCAGCGCGGTGCGGGGCCGCTTCGGCCCGTTGCGAACTGCGGGCGCCACCGCCCGGGAACTGCTGATTGCGGGCGCGATGCTCCAGGTGGGAGACACCACTCGAGCCAACTTCAACGCGGACAAGGCCACCGTCATCTACACCAATCCAGCCACCCAGGCCCAAACGATTCTGGCCTACAAAGATCTCGTCGGCCAGGCGATCACGCCCGCCGCCGCGCAATTGCTCCCCTCTCCGATTCCTCTGACTCCCCCGTCCCAATTCCGCCTCATTGGCCAGCGCCTGCCCCGCCTGGACATTCCGCTCAAGACCAACGGCTCGGCGGACTACGGGATCGACGTGTTTTTGCCCGGGATGGTCTTCGCCGCGATCAAGCATTGTCCAACCATCGGCGGAGTGTTGGCCTCGACGCCGGCGAAGCCGTCCGGGGCGATCGCAGTCGTGCCGTGCAAGGCCTCCGATACTCGCGGATCGGTCACCGCCGGCTCTTATAACGCTGTCGCGGTGGTGGCCGACAACACCTGGAAGGCGAAGAATCTCGCGCGATCGTTGAAAGTCGCCTGGACCCTGCCCGCCTCGCTGACGAACGTGGATAGCGCCAGCCTGCTCGCCCAGGCCCAGCAACTCCTCGCCAATGGCCAGCCGATTATCGCCGAACCCAGCAATCCAACTCCCGCCGTTTCGCTCATCGAGTCCCAGGTGGCAGCCGCTCTGGCTGGAGCCGCCAAAACTGCCGGAGCCACGTTTACCCTCCCTTACCTCGCCCACGGCACCATGGAAGTGCTCAACTGCTCGGTGCGGATCGCCTTTTCCGGCGCCACCCCGGTCAGTTGCGAGGTCTGGGCTCCCAACCAGGCGGCCAATTGGGTCGCTGGAACCGCGGCCGCACTGATCGGCATCCCGGCCAGCCAGATCACCGTTTACACCACCTTTCTCGGCGGCGGTCTCGGCCGCAAAATCGAGCAGGACTACATCAGCCAGGCCATCCAGGTCGCCCTGGCCGTCAAAGCGCCGGTCAAGCTCACCTGGATGCGGGAAGAGGATTTCGGCCATGACCAATGTCGCCCCATGGCTGTCGTTCAGACGAATGCCGGACTCGACGCCAATAACAACATTATCGCCTGGTACTACCGCAACGTCTCCCAGGCCATTCTCGGCCAGCGCGGCTGGATCAAGCCGGGCACGCTCGATTCCCAGGCCATCGAGGGAGCCACCGCCCTCCCCTACAATCGCGGCCTCTTCGTCACGGAATGGGTGCCCCTCCCCGCCGGCATCCCCGTCGGATTCTGGCGCTCGGTCGGAAATTCCATCAACGCTTTCGCCGTCGAGAGCACCATCGACATGCTCGCCCTCGCGGCGAAGATGGATCCCTTCGCCTTCCGCTACCAGATCCTGACGGACCCCCGCGCCCTCGCCGTCCTGCAAGCCGCCGATCAGATGAGCGCCTGGCGCAAATCCCTCCCCGCTGGCCACGCCTGGGGGATGGCTCTCGTCGAATCGTTCCAAACCGTCGTCTGCGAGGTTTTCGAGATCTCCCAGCCCGTCGCCGGTACCCTCAAGGTCCATCGCGTCGCTTGTGCGGTCGACTGCGGCATCGCGGTGAACCCGGATTCGGTCGAAGCCCAAATGGAAGGCGGCATCACCCACGGCTTGAGCGCCGCGCTCTGGGGCCAGCTCACGTTCACCAACGGCATCGCGAACCAAACCAATTTCAACAAGTACCGGACCCTGCGTCTCGGCGAGATGCCAGTCATCACTGTCCAGATTCTGCCTAGCCAGAATTCGCCCTCTGGCACAGGCGAACCGGGCGTGCCGCCAGTTGCTCCCGCGCTGGCGAACGCCTGGTTCCGCCTGACCGGAACCCGCGTCACGAGCCTGCCGTTCTTCCCCGGGGCCACCATGTCCGGCCTCTAAATCATGGACGAGCTGAACTCCATTCTCCACGCCTGGAGAGCCGCGCACGGCTCTCTTCCGAATGCCTCACTCGCCACCGTCGTCCACGTGCAGGGCTCTGCCTATCGCCGCCCCGGCGCTCGCATGCTCATTTTCCCGGACGGCCGCCGCCTCGGGACCATCAGCGGCGGCTGCCTCGAAGGCGAAGTTGTCCGCAAAGCCGCCTGGTGGACCGGCCCCGCCGGAGTCGCCCTGCGCACCTTCGACACCTCCGCCCAAGACGCCGCCTGGGATTTCGGGCTCGGCTGCAACGGCGTTATCACCGTCCTGATCGAACGCGCGGACGACCCCCGCGTGCAGGAAATGCTCGCCGTTCTCGACGCCTGGACCCGGCAGGACCGGCCCGGAGCCATCGCGACGGTGGTGCGCAGCACCGGAGCTATTCCGGTCGGCGACCGCCTGATCGCAGATTCGACCGGCCTCGTCGGAGGTGCCCTCCGAGGCTCCACGCTCGCAACGGAACTCCTCCCCCATCTGAACAAGGCTCTCGCCGATCAGGCCAGTTGCCTTCTGCGCCTGCCGGACTCGGACCTCTTTCTCGAGTGGATTCCGGCGCCCCGAAAAGTTCTCATTCTCGGGGCCGGTCACGACGCCATTCCCCTCGCCGCTTTCTGTCAGATGCTCGGCTGGAAAGTCACGATCGCCGATGGACGCCCTGCCTACGCCCGCCCGGAGCGTTTCCCAGGCGCCGCCCGCGTCACTCTCATTCCGTCCTCCGGCGACATCTCCGCTTTGCCCATCAATCGCGAGACCGCCGTGGTCATGATGACGCACAACTATCCCCAGGACGTTATTCTCCTGCCTCAGGTTCTCGCCCGCCGCCCCAAATACCTCGGCATTCTCGGCCCCCGCCGCCGGGCCGAGCAGTTGTTCGACGAGGTCGGGGCAAATTTGGCCGACGCCGATGTCCACGCCCCCATCGGACTCGATATCGGCAGTGACCATCCGGAAACCATCGCCCTTTCGATTGCCGCCGAGATCCAGTCCGCCTTCGCCGGGCGCTCCGGCGCGTCGTTGCGCTGGCGCCACGGCCCCATTCACGCTCCCGCCCGCGAGGCTGGCAATTCGGAGAATGACAACCATCCCGCGCTCGGCCGGTCCGCTCCGGCCGCCTGTGAAAACCTGCACGCGCTGCAATATGCCTAGGAGCGCTCTCATCATTCTCGCCGCCGGCGCGGCCACCCGCATGGGCCAGCCCAAACAATTGCTCCCCTTTCGCGGCCAGCCCCTCATCTCCCACGCCGCCGAGACCGGCCTCCGCTCCCTTTGCCATCCGGTCGTAATGGTGCTCGGCGCCGCTGCGGACGAAATCGCACCAGCCCTCCCCTCATCGGTGATCATCGTTCGCAACGAACACTGGGAACAAGGCATGGGAACCTCCATCCGCGCGGGCATCCAGGCAGTCACCCCTCTCGCTGTCGACAGCGCGATTCTCATGCTCGCGGACCAGCCCCTGATCACTGCCGGCCACATCAATCATCTCGTCGCTTCCCATCAGCGGACCGGCCAGCCGATCGTCACCGCCGAATACGCCGGTACTGTCGGAGTGCCCGTCCTGTTCAGCCGCGCCCTCTTTCCGGAGTTGTTGAGCCTTGAGCCTGGCCAGGGCTGCAAAGGCCTGATTCTGAAACATGCCCCCCGCGCCCTCCGAATTCCCTGCCCGGAGGCCGAGGCCGATATCGACACCCCCGCGGACTACGAGCGCCTCTGCGCTGCCGCCCCCAGCCGCCATCCAGCCCTCTCCCACGCCCCATGAAACGCATCACCTATCTCGACTATCACGCCACCACCCCGCTCGACCCCCGGGTGCTGGTCGCGATGAACCCTTACTTCGCCAATATCTTCGGCAATCCCTCCAGCCGCACCCACCGCTTTGGCTGGGAAGCCGAAGAGGCCGTCGAAAAGGCCCGCGCCCAGGTCGCCGCCCTCCTCGGCGCCGCCCCCGCCGAGATCGTGTTCACCTCCGGCGCCACCGAGGCCAATAATCTCGCCCTCAAAGGGACCGCGGAATCGCTCGCCGCCAAAGGCAATCACATCATCACCGCCGCCACCGAACATCTCTCCGTCCTGGCTGCTTGCCGCCACCTCGAGCAGCTCGGCGCCCGCCTCACCATCCTCCCCACCAGCTCGGATGGCCTCATCGACCTCGACCAGCTCGAGGCCGCCATCACCCCGCACACCATCCTCATCAGCATCATGCGGGCGAACAACGAGATCGGCGTCCTCCAACCCGTGGACCAAATCGGCCGCATCGCCGAGGAATATGGCATCCCGTTTCACAGCGACGCCACGCAAGGCCTCGCCTCGCTCGAAACCGATGTGCTCCGCTCAAAAATCGACCTCCTCTCCCTGAGCGCGCACAAACTATACGGCCCCAAGGGCGTCGGCGCGCTCTGCGTCCGGGGCGACAAGATTTCTGGAAAGCTGCAAGCCCAGATGCACGGGGGCGGTCAGGAACGCGGCATTCGATCCGGAACACTCAACGTTCCCGGCATCGTCGGTTTGGGGGAAGCCTGCGGGTTGGCCTTGAAGTTGAGAAAGGAGGAGGCCTCTCGCCTCGCGCGCCAGCGCGACCGGCTGCACCACGCGTTAACGACCGCCCTCGATGGCATCCGCATCAACGGCTCCATGGACCATCGCCTCCCCAACAACCTCAACGTCAGCTTCGAGGATGTCGACGGCGAGTCCCTCCTCATGCGGCTCAGCGACCTCGCCGTCTCCAACGGTTCCGCCTGCAGCTCCAACCGCCATCGCCCCAGCCACGTTCTCAAAGCCATCGGCCTGCCCGAACACCTCGCCGACTCCACCCTCCGCTTCGGTTTGGGCCGCTTCAACACCGACGCCGAAATTGACCTCGCCTGCTCCCGCCTCATCGAAACCATCCACGACCTCCGCAGCCACCACGCCCCGAAACCGGTCCCTGCCCCAGCCCGGTCCTTCGCCCTCGGCCGCTAAATCTCGCCCCCACCTTTAGCCTCGCCCTTTCCCCCTCCGTTACCTCCTGTTCAATCTCTGGTTCCCACCCCAACCGGTAGCCGATAACCCATGTTCTGAACCCGAAGCACCTGCACTTTAGCCTTGAGCCTTCATCCTTTAGCCTTCCTTTTCCCTCCCCTTCGCACTTCGCATTTCGAATCTCGCACTTTTCCCCGCTCCCTTCCGCATACTGCCGCAACAGCACGCTGTCATCCGTTCGTTGCATTCACCGGTAAGTGTGGGCCGACCGGCCAAAACCGACAAATTTGTTTGCGCTCGCGGGCCGTGCTGGCCGAATCAAAGAGCGGTCGCAGTGGTTTTGGAACCGGCAAATTGCACTCAAAGCCTGATTCCAGGCTATTTGGCAGTCGGTTTGGGAATCAGACTCGCCATGTTCGGTTCCACTTCGAGGAGCTTGTCGGCAAACGCGCGATAGGCTTTCTGATTCTGCGCGGCAATCGCCTTTGCCAACGTGACAACCTCCTGTTGCGTTTGCCACTCAGAATTTCCCATCATGCTCTTCTGCAATAGTTCCTCCAATGGCGTTGGCGTTGCTTTGGTTTGGTCGGGCTTTGCCTCCAAGGTCATGGACGCGGCCAGAGAGGCGGAGGCAATGGTTTTGAACTCCACTTTGACGATGGCCGCTTGAGGATCGATTAATTGGATTGCCTCAACAATCCGTTCGCGCGACGTTTGGTCCTGGCCGGCTAATGCGGAAATCAAATTGGGAACCGTCTCCTTCGCTTGCGACCCCAGCTCCACGAGCTTCGTCGCGGCAGTCACCGAAAACATGGGTTCCTTCAGGGCATCAATCAGGTCTTGGCGCGTGTAATTCCCGGAGGCGAACTTTTCATTCCAATTGGCGGTGCTCGTTTCGTGTTTCAATGCTTGCTCTACTTCGGCAAACTCGGAGCGAAGCTCACTCTTGATGTTCGCCATCGTCTTAAAGGCGACGTCCTTCATCACTTTGTCCATCGTTCCATCCCCAAAATCCAATATCGCTTGCAGCGTCGGCTCGGCGACTGAACCGAGACCTTGAAGCGTTTCCAGAGCCATAAGTTGTTGCAGGCTGCTTGTGCCTTTCAATCCCTCCACCAACGTTGCGAGGATTTGTGGATTCCCAGCCGCCCCATATTTGGCGAGCGCGCACGCCGCCTCGAACTGGATCTCAGGCGTCGAGTTATTGAGCAGGGATTCGAGGATGGAGACGTAAGGCGCCGCCGCCGCGGGCTCTGTCTGGATTGTTTTTGCGATTGCTTCGGGCAGGTAACGCCGCAACTGATCATTGTCGGTCTGCGTCATCAACTCCGTTAGATGTGGAATCTCTGAGGCCTCAAATCCGATGTTCCGCAAGGACGACAGTGCCATCGGTGCGAGCTTTGGGTCGTTTTCCAAGAGTGTTTTCCACAGCAGTGGCTTCGCTTCCGGCGCAGGATCTCCAACGATGCCCACTTGGGCCGCCTGTGGCGTCGATGGCATTCCAACGAGACCCATCGCGGAAATGGCTCTCATGCGAACCTCCTGGTCAGAATCGTTCACCGCCTCTTCGAGAGTCACAAACGCTTCCCTTCGATCAGACCCGAAGGCGAGCAAGGCGCGCATGACATTCTCTGGCGGATAGCTGCGAGTGCCGCGCGTAGAACGTGGAACATCGTGAAGCGCCGCGCGCAAATCGGCCGTGAGTTTCACGTGATCTGCCGGGGTCGCCTCGCCATCGCGGTTGAACACAGAACCAATCGAGCCTGATCGCCTTGCGCTTTTGCCAGGGAGGGCGGTGTTTGTTTCCAAACGCGCACCAGCTTGAAGCGATTCACTTCGCGGCTCGTTCGCGTGATACACTTTGTAAGTTGTGATGCTCAACAACGCCAGGAGCGTGAGCGTAATCAAAGTTTTCCGGGTTGCGGTCATAATGACAGTTTTGATGGCGGTGGCAGTTGTGATGGCGACAAGAGTTGTTCCGGAGAGTGCGGCCGCGGTGGAAATCGCTGCGGCCAATCCAACGGGCGCGGCTTGGACGCCGCGGGTGGAGATGACAAGGACGAGCCCGCTCGCGCCGACGGTGACGCCGCGTTTGGCGAAGAATTCGCGCAGGCGCTCCACGGCGCGGTTGACACGCTTGCGGGCGGCCTCGTCCGTGGTGCCGAGCGTCGCGCCGACTTCGCGTAGAGATTTGTTTTCGAAGTAACGGAGCAGGACAGCAGTGCGGTCAGTGTTATCGAGCGCTTGCATGGCTTCGTCGAGCAGCGGTTCGATGTGCGTCCAGTCGGCGGCGTGGGCGTTCATGGCATTCATCTCCGATGCGATTTGCTCGCGCAATTGCCGGCTCGCCTCCCGGCGGACAACATCAATGGCGGTGCGGTGGGTCACTTGATACAGCCACCCGGTCAGAACGGTGTCGGGCTTCAGCCGGGCCGCGTTGCGCGCCAGATCGATGAAGGTGGATTGAGCGACCTCCTCGGCGAGTTGCGGAGAGCGCACTTGGCGGAGAGCGGCGGAATAGACCAAACCGAGATGACGCCGGACGATTTCCGCGAAGGCATCCTCGGCGTGCCCGTGAGCGTAACGCGCGAGCAGTTCCATGTCGGTATCGCTCATGTCTGGAAGTATATCGGGGCCGACCGGTGAAACCGGACAAACATTCTTAGCATCGGCCCAGGTTACTCAGGAGACATGGGAATTTCGATTCATCTGCAACAATCGGCTCGCTTCGGCCCACTCCGTCTGCTGACCTGGCCAAACTCACGCGCCCCCTGTGCTCAATAAGCGGGACAACTACATCCAGTCTTTGACAGACGGCGGCCAGCGTAGAGATGAACCCCTGCCGATCCACATCGTCCAGAAAGATATCGTCGCGGCGATCCCCCGGCTCATCACATCGTAAATCACTCCCGCGTATTGCACCCGAATCTCCCTTGGCATGGGCCAGTTGATACATCCGGCCAGAGCGGAAGCAAAGAAAAATGAACCCATCTATGGGTTGACCCCGCGCAAGGCCGTTTGGAAAGGTTCCTATCACGCCCGCCGACAGACAGGACTTTGTGCGTCGGATTAGATGGGGCACTTGCCCACTGGTGACACTCCAACCAGGCGGGGCGCGCGGCGCCCGCCCGGTGATGGCTTGAAGATCAGGTCTGTACCTATCCGGTTCTAGTGTGATAACTTTCTCGGCCGGAAGAGAAAAAGGAGGCCGGCAAGCAATAGAATGATAATAGATGGTTCCGGAACGGATTGAGTTGAAAACGCAATGTCGTCCAAAAGGGCACCCCCATAGCCCGTGATCGGACCACCTGAGACCGTTGTAAACCGCATTTCGCCCTTCTGCCCAGCAAAGGCCGAAATATCGCCACCGAGAACGTCATACCCCGGCGTCGAACTGATACGCAGAAGCGGCAACGGGTTTCCCGCAAAGCTGAGTTGAATCCCGATAAACGCTCCATCTTGGTAGTCCGCCGCCCTAAAGATAACCGACCTTGCGCTAATGGGGATATCTCCCGTTTGTCCGATAGCTACATTAAATCCACTTATCGCCGGACCGCTTCTGAGAAGCACGGAGTAACGGCCTTCCAATATGGCAAATCCTGGCCACTCCGGACCGTACAGGGCTACGCTGGATGATCCGATCGTTTCGTCATTATGAAGAACATTATTGAGCGCGGTGACGCTTGAACCCGAAACAGAGTATGGCGTCCACCCAGGAATGGCCACCGTGACGGGAACGAATCCTCCCGTCTTGCCAGTCGCTATATCAGGGACATCTGCTTCTTCAAAGTTCAGGTTTCGGAACGTACCTTGACCGAAAGAGCCGAAAGACACTTTCTCCAATATCGCAAGGACAAGTATCACTCTGATAAATTGCGCAAGTTGCATATTTCCTTTTAGCGGCTAATAAATGGGTCGCCCACGGCCTGAAAGCGTCGGCGGGGTCAGACTAGAGCATCGCCACATTTTCACACGCCTCTGATCGCAGATTCCAGATGGGAGCGCGGTTACTCCGCGTTTTTCTAACTCCTGCTCGCCCGTTCTGGCTGCCTAGATGCGACTCGAACACCATCGCGCTCATGGGAGACGCCGCTCCGCCTCTGAATCCGTTGAAATCCATCGCTATCAGGAGTCTTGCAGAGTCGGGCGACAGTTTCAATGCCAGAGCGTAGCTGCCGACCCACGCCCTCCTCCCCCGCTTCCAAGGACATTTCGCGGCGCAACGGATCGCCGATAAACGGCTCATGTGCCTTTGCTCTAGTTTGCCCCATTTTCCGGCGGTCCCTCGCTTCATCACATCGTAAATCACTCCCGCGTATTGCACCCTAATCTCCCTTGGCATGGGCCAGTTGATACATCCGGCCAGAGTGGAAGCAAAGAAAAATGAACCCATCTATGGGTTGCCCCCGCATATTGGCCACCCCAGATTTGGGTTCCAATTCCATGAGTGACCCCAAATGCTCCAAATTCGAATTTCCGACGGCAGTATTTCGAGCTACACCCACGAGACTTCTCCGAATCCCATTCCGGTCAACTTAGCATCGCGGCAGGCTTCCACAAATTCAGTCGAATAAAATGTCGCGTTAATATCTTTGGAATAAATGACGCCCATCGCTCTCGGCCATTGCGATTTCAGTACACGGGCATTCCTCATCCGAACGATCCTTGGAAAGCCAAGCCCCGGTCTTAATGACCAGTTTTGACATTTCCAGCATTGATCCTCTTCCAATCGAATCCAGGCCGGATCCATTAAACGTCCGATGTGCGGAAGTATATAGTAGTAATTGGCCGCCAACCGCGAGCCTAATGAAGTGACATTTACCGGGATCGTGTCGACTCGAATTCCGCGTGCGCGAACGCAATCCAGGGCGTGCTCACTAATAAATACTGTGCTGCCTTTGGAAACGAAGTCATAGAGTTTCGTTAAAAGTGTAAATGTGGGATTGCCAATGCGCGTTCCCGGAAGCAGGTGCAGGCGAATGGAGTCATCGAGAGGGAAATGTGAAAGCAGAGCATCAAAGTTCCCGATAGACAGAACGTGATAAGTCGTAAACAACTTGGAATCGAGAGAACGGGGGATGCCGAGGCCGTACCGTGCAATTTGGTTGTGACGTTCCTCCTGCCCGCAAGCATCGCAGCGTCGAGATGGGAGTTCCGGTTCATCTTCCAGAGCACTCACTTCGCCAGACCTCCCCTTTAACGCCATGTAGTCAAAAAAAAAGGGACCTCCTCGGCGGTCGATTACTTCGTTCCTACTCATTTCACAAATGGCGCATCGCCGAGCCCGAGCTTCCTCATCGCGAATTCCCGTTTGCGTCGTAGGTGAAGGAAACCGGGCTCGGGTAATTCACCGTGATCGTTTGCGTATCCGTCCGCCCCAAGGGATCCGAAGCCACCGGTCCCAGTCCGCGTCATGTTCGACAATTCGTTCAGAGCGTTGACTACGAACGTTTGCCCAAGATCCTTGTTTGATCGGAGATTCAAGTTTCCAGCCCGATCATACAGGTACCCGAACCGCTCATGCAACTGGGCCGTTGAGCCGTCCGATTCCTTGCCCGCAGCTGCGGTCAACTTTCAACCGGCCGACCTCAACAGCCCCCCCTTCGCCCTTCGCATTTCAGACTTTCGCTCCGTTCGCCCTGTTAACTCCTGTTCAAATTTCTGGTCGCCCACAACCGGTAGCCGATAGCCAACAACTGATAACCCTTTGTGCCCTGCTCCAAGCTCTCATTTCCCACTTCGCATTTCGAATCTCGCACTTCGCATTTGGTTCAGCCTCCCCCCTTCCCCCCCCTGATACGGTTTCCAGAGTTATTCAACCGGGGGCGAGGAGAGCCCCGGGAATCT
>CAZMKE010000010.1:0-242230 GCA_964566945.1 uncultured Verrucomicrobiota bacterium
AATCCCACTTTCAAACCGGCGGAATCACACCACTTTCATTCCGCCGCTGACATTCAGCTAACGACCGTTCCGGAACCAACCACCACAAAGCTTCTCATATACAGTTTTGGTGCGTTTGTGGCACTGAATCGCCAGTTTCGCCGGCAGAAACCTGCATGCGCGAGCGCAACGTGAGACAGAAAGTCTTTCCAGCTGATACTCCGATGCCCCAACCACAGAACGGATCTCTGGCCATCCCATCAACCAGCGCCTTGAAACGCAGGCGCAACGGCGCACTCGACTCAATTCCCGCTGAACTTATAGCCGTATCCGGGAATCGGGTCGCGCGTGTAAGCGGCATTATAGCCGTCGTAGTAGATCTTCGTGAGGGCCGTATGGCCATCAACAAATGTAACCACACTCTCGGCGTCGGAATAGAACGGCAGGTTGCGCTTCCCCGTTCTGCTGCGGTGCCAGGAAAGCGGAGCATGCGCGCACCATTCCATGACCAGCAAAGTGGTCTGCGGGCTGGCAACGCGATGGACCGGCCACCCAGCAATGTTGGGCACGTCGGCAGCCGTGACGGCGTTATATGGATAACTGCCGTGAGCGAATCGCGGGGTCTGGTGGAATGGCTGCGGATCTGAATAGCCTCGATCGGCCGGACAGGCGAATACCTTGCCAACGGATCCATCGTTGGTTCGGGCGGTGATGTAGGCCTTGACCTGTTCTTTGTAGCTCCACCAAAGCTCCACCCCAGGTAAAGACATCCCTTGAGGCAATTTATCTCCAGAATCGTTCGAATACAAAAGAAGCGCCCTTCCGATTTGCTGCAAATTGCTGGTACAAGTGACCAGGCTGGAGCGGCGTCTGGACTGGATCCAAGGAAGAAGAATAAGGACCGCGAGAACCGACAGCACAGCTAACGCGCTGAGCAGATCGGGCATGGCGAAACCCCGTGGGCCAAAGTGCCGATTGGGTTCTATCGAATATTGGGGCGAAACCATTCTCGGTGTTACAGCTTGCGCCGCAACCATGCGCTCGCGTTCGTTGAGGTCAAAACTTCGTAACGGTTGGAAAAAAGCGGCTCCGGTTTCGCCCCGAGAAGCTGGGCCGGCTGAATCGCGACCACGGCTGCATCCAGGAACCCTTCTTCGCAAAGCTCAGCGAGATCAGCGCGGGTGGGCGTGGAGCCCGAACAAAAGGCTACGACTCTCGGATGGGCTTTTCCCACTTCCTTCCGTTGGCCGTCCGACAGGAGAGGAGGGCCCAAGAGCGAGACGATAACCGTGTTAGACGGGGCTCGACGAAGCATTTCAAGAAAATCGCCCGCCGGAACCTCGACGGGACGCAGCGGATCGAGTTCAAATTTTCGCACGCCGCTGATCGGCACATGGGCGCTCCGCAACTCCTTCTCCAGGGAACGGCAAAGGACGTCAAAGGCTGGACGAGGGAACTCCTGCGTATCGGGGGTTAGAATGAAAACTGGGCTGCCCGGTTTCGCCAGGGAAATGGTCTGCCCGGCGATTGCTTTCCCGGCGGCTGATGGAAGGGTCGAATCCGCTACTGGCGGAAAGGGAACCAGCACTGCAACCGCAGTCGCCCAAGCTGCAACGATGAGGAAAATGGCAGTCGTTATCCGGACCCTCGGCGTCATCAAAAAATGCCCCGCGGTTTGGAGAACACCACGTTCGTTACGCCTGTATTCAATTCTGCACTGATTTGATCTCGCAAACCCTGCTTTTTCAAGACTTGAACGCTCCCGTCGGCCATGGCCACGTTTCCCTGGGCTTTGTGCTGAGTCTTGTCCCAATTCGCGTCAATCGAGGTCCCCAAGAACACGCTCCACTTGAGATCGAAGCCGCCTCCTCCGCCAGTAACATTTTGGTCGCCGAACAGTACGGTCTGGGAACGGTCCTCGGAGGAATTCAGTCCGATGAAATAGCTGATATGGGTGGCGCCGGAAAGGGATGTCCAGTTCGTTGCCGGGTGTTTCAGCAGATCCGCAGGGCAGACCAAAATGGCCGGACTACCCAGTTCCTTGGCGCAGGCCCGAAAATTATCGCTCCAATCGGCCGAATCCAGGCTTCCGCCGTCTGCCATGGCAAGCTTCCAAGGATATTTATCGGTGTGATCGCCCGCCCAGATCTTGGAGGCAAGGTAGATTTGCTTGAGGTTATTCACGCAAGCGATGCGTTTTGTCTTGGCTTTCGCCGAAGAGAGAGCGGGCAGTAAAAGGCCTGCCAGTATGGCAATGATGGCGATTACGACCAAGAGTTCGATCAGCGTAAAGCCAGAGGTTCTTAACGGCGTTTTCATTTTCACTTTCGTTCACCCGCATTGAGCTGGGCAAGCAACCGAGGGTCACCACTCTCCGCTTTCAGGTGTTCCTGCAAAAATTCATAGCGCTGGAGAATTCGCTCCTTAAGATCATCGGCGGCGGACTGGATATCGTTAAACTCCCGCCGGGTAACATGCCCTTTGAGCCTGTCCAATTGGGCGTCAATCCGTCGATTAAGGGGATCGGGTGTCAGAAGGGGCAGCAGGGAGCAAAGCTTCACCTTCAGCTTCTCGGGGCCGAAGTCTGCGGCGACTACAGTTCGCGCGAATTCGCCAGACAGGCCAACGGAGAGCGGATAGTCGGCTTTCCCAAAAATCTGATCCATGCCTGCTGGAATAAAGTTTAGGCGCTGGGTGTCAAAGTTTTCGTAAATTCGGAAATTATTTGCCGCCAGGCAGTAACCGTCACGGTGCACGATGAGCAACTCCATGGCGATGAAGGTGATGAAACGATCGATATCCAGGGAGCTTGTCAGCAAAGCGACTCGAGCCGCCAAATCTTTTTGTTTCCAACTATCCTGCACGGCATCCAGCCTTCTCGGACCTTTCGGCCAGTCCTCCGCGTCAATATTTTTGGCCACCAGAACGCCCGCGGCCGAATCCGGTTCATAAACCACGCCCGCCGTGCTCTGAAAACTCCGCGTCAGAAAATCCCTGGTTATCCCCTCTTTCAGCACATAAAGGCCAAGTCCTTTTCCGTTCAGTTCCACCGACGCGTGGGCCACGTCCGGTGCGGCGATGCCGGCGGCGCGAAAAAGGTCGGATCCAATCATTTCCTGCAAGAAAGTCGGATCCTCGGCCGAGTTATTCAGATGCACCTTGGCGGGCCCGCGAAAGCCATCGACCGGACCGAAGCGGTCAAAGCTCAAGGTCAGCGATGGTTTCTCGTCCAGTGGTTGAAAACTCTCCGATCCTTTCAGGTGGATGCCCACGTTCTTGAAATGGCATCCGTTCCACTCGATGTCCGCGTGAACGTATTTGCGTGGCCGTTCTCGCAGAGTTTTCAGAGAGTTTGGCGGCAGGAAGATCTTGATTTGATGGAACTTTGCCTGCACGAAGCCACTTGGCGTGGTCCCATCTTCGCCCAAGGAATTGGCGCGGTCCTTCTGGCGGTGGAGGGAAACAGAACCGAGCAGGAGCAGCAACCCAACGAACTGGCAGATGAGCAGCCCCCACGCCGACCTAAGCCCTAAACGAGCCGGTTCGGTCACTCTTCTGCTTCCCCATCTCATTCTTTGTTCCGTTGCTTTTTTATCACCAGCAGGTCGTTGATTCCGGGCAGCACTGAAAAATAGCAGAATCCGCGCCAGTTCCGTTTAGGGATTTTTACTGGTTTCGATTTGAACCTGCGGTTCTGCCACTGCGATGAGCGAGTTCGCGATGCTGCGTTCCCGTCCATCGCAGGGACTATTCCTGACCTTCCCAAGATACCAAAGAGTCGACGACCCGCCACCATCGAAGTTTACGGCATTCTGGCAGCCCAGGCCCAGCATGTAGGTCGACAACTCCTCCAGGGTCATCCCGACCGAGAGTCGCTTTTGCCGGCCGTCCACCTCCACCAAAAAGAAGCTTTGTTCGTTCCAACCGATCGCCGTCCGGGGGTGCCTCTCGAACATCGAGCTCACCTGGAACGTATCGGAATCGGAACCCTCCAGCTTTTTATGCCTGCCGTCTCGAACGAGGATCGGCCCGCCGCTCAGGGCGCAATGGACTCCTCTTAAACTGGGCGAGGAGAGGGTTGAGACTTCAAGTTTCGCGCCGGGTTCAACGCGAGCAAAGGCGCTGGGGGCTTGCGGTGAAAGGAGTAGGATCCACTTATCTGCGGGAACCATGGAGCCATTGGGAATGCGGTTCTCCGCCACGCGCACCAGGTACTTCCGCCCGATGCGAAACGGACTCAGGGGCGTCGCGCCATCACTTTCCAGGAGCAATTCCCTGCCTCTCCCGGCCACCGGTGACGGAAATTTGGGCGTGTAGAGAACCGGTCTGCCGCCGACGCATTCCTCGTTGACTCCAAATGCAACCGACTGGCCTTGCGGCAAACTCACCACAAAGCGCGACGAGACATCATCCACGTGCGGATCGCCCACAGCATCCATCCAGAACGTGGCGCCCCCGGTGGGACTGCTCAGTATGTCACCGTCAACGATCTGCAAGCCTCTCGGGTCCCCAATGAAACTGGACTCTCGCTTGTAAAAATCACCATTAACGGCCGCCACTGGCAACCGAAGCGGTTCTTTCACCGAGCCTGCTTGAGCGGATAGCGTGCTTAGCCCGAGGGCCGTCCCGTTGGCATGGACGGATCGAATCCCAAAGCCTCGCACCGAACGATCGATCCGCACCACGTGAATGGACCACGGTTCCTTGGTGTGATAATTTGTGTAGGAGATTCCAGGAAATCGATCGCCTTCTGAGCCGGCCCGCACCAGCCATGCACCGCCCACCATCCACAGCACGAGCAAACATCGCCAACTCCCCCGCACTTTGCCGGGAAAACCTTCGCCTGCCTGGAAAACCGTCATGGGTGTTCCCGTTTTCATTTGACGATCAGCACCCGAAAGAAACGACGCTTGCTGAGCAAGTCTAGTTTCAACTGAATGTCCGCTCCATTTCCTGTCCAATCGGAACCAACCGCCGACCATTCACCCGGCAGCGCTTCGGTGCTTTCCAATCGATAGACCTTTCCCGCCACGCTTTTCCATCTCAACAGCGCCTGTCCCTGAATGAAGGCGCCGCCCAACGCGGGCAACTCCTGGGTGATCACCCGGAAGCCAACGGTTGCACTCTCCGGAGAACTTCCGCCGCTCGTGACGGCAACTCGGAACTCATTCGTGCCCGGAACCTCCTCCGGTCTTGCCGTCCATGTAAAAACGCCGGTTGCCGGGTCGATCGTTGCGTCGGTTTGAGAGGATGAAACCAGGGAAAATGCAAGAACCTGGTTCGGGTCTCCGCCCGAAGTCTCCAGCTCAACCGTGAGAGTCTGGCCCGGATAAACGAACTGATCACCCGGCGGAGCGATGATCAAGGTGGATGTGGAGGGCGCGTTCGGTTTCCCGGGTGTTCCGCTCATAAATCGGAGGTCCGCGCCTCCATCTGGATACCGGCCCTCGCTGACATCGCTGGTCTGCGCCCCGAACGTGACAAAATCCATGGTGTCTCCCGATGGCGCGAACAGTCCAATGCTGGTGCCGGATTTGCTCAATTTGAAGTTGGTGTGAAGCTCCCCCGAGGCGGAAGGTCCGAGCTTATCTGCCCAAACCACACGAAATGACTTGGCGCCAATTATATAACCGTCCGGAATCCTGAACTTCTTCGGATCACCGGCCGAGTCGCTCAAGAAGTAGCCACTCAGATCGATTGGGGAATTCTCGGTATTGTACAGTTCAAACCAATCATCGGCCTGCCCGTCCAGCGAATTGGTCAGAATATGGGTGTTCGATGCCATCCACTCGTTGATCACAACGGGCCCCGCTTGAAAATCGATTCGATTCGAGGCCCCGGGCGTCCCTACTTTCATCACGATCCGGTCCATCGCCTGACCGTCAGGGAGAGATCCGTATGAACTTCCGGTCGGAAGGTCGAAGTAGTCCAGATAATCAATTACCTGCGGTTGGCCATCTGCGATCCGACTGAGCGCGACAGATCCGTTCCCTGTGGGGAGCGAGAAAGCCGCGTGGATTTCAGTCGGGGTCGACCCGTTGGTTTTCCCGTCGGCAAAAATCACTTTGAACTCACCCGCAGCGATGGAGCTTCCCGCCGGAAAGGGCGACTGCAGAAGGTTCGAATAGTTGTCGCTCAGGAACACATTGCTCAAGTCGATGCTTTCTGAACCCGCATTGAAGAGTTCGAGCCACGGGCTGAGAGAACCTGTAGAGCTTGCTTGCCCCCCGATCGCGTCCGGATGGACTTCATTTAGCCAAATCGACGGAAACGGCGCCAGCTTGCGGAAGACCGAGTTCTTCGCGCCCGGGGTGCATCGCTGAGCAACCAGGGAGGGCAACTGAAACGGCTGCAAGCTGTAGATATGGCCCGCGTTTGGGGAACTTCCCGAAAGGCGGATTAAAAAGGAACTGGCATGGCTCCCCGGCAAATACCAATAGCTCAATGTGTAGGAAGCGTTGGTCGTCAGGGTCTGCGTGTTCTGCCAGATGGCTTGGCTGATCGTGGGTCCTCCGCTCGAAGCGATGACATGCAGGCTGGCTTGTCCTGAGTGTTTCACGTCGGTGGTGATTGCGGAGGCTGCCATGTTCGCCGAAACCGTCCACGGCCCGGTTAACGGAGTTTCAAAATCCCCATTGGAGAGCATGTTGGGGCCGCTTTCTGGCACTGTCCCCGCGACCAGTTTCAAGTCGTCGACATACGCATCCCCATCGGTCGTTAATCCTATGAGCAGTATCGATTTTGTTGCCTTGCCCGTCAGCGTCACATATTGCCACTGCGGATTCGGAGCCACCGCATTCGAGGTCACGATTTGCCAGTTTCCTGCCGCGCTCCCGGCACTGGGATCCACGAGTTGCAGCGAACTGCCGATCGCTGGCGCCGGCCACGGCGGAGAGTCTTGGTACCTCACTTGGGCCACGACCTCCGTTTGGTTTAAGAGCGGCTGGAGCAATTTTAAGGTTGTTCCCTGAATCGGCAATCTCCCGGTGTAAGTTCCAAACAGGGGAACCGCAGCTCCGTACGCTTCCGCAAATGCCAGGCGATCGGACCCCAGGACAAGATAGCTGCCGCCAGCCAGGAAAGCGCCGGCCGGGAAAGAATACCCCGCCCCCTCCAGCTTCCATCCTGAAAGATCGTAGCCGTAATCCGAACGGTTGAACAGTTCCACGAAATCCGCGTCCGGATTCGCGGGATCGGACATGATCTCATTAACGACTACTTGGCCACTGGGATCGGGAAGGCTTTCGGTCAAAGTCGCGCTGGCGTTCCCCGTCGCACCTGGGACGGCAACACCGTGAATGTCTATGCCCACGACTTGCAGGGAGTTCGACCCGGGTTGCAAAGGCACTTCCACACGCCAATCTGTTACTCCCGTCCATTGAATTGGCCATTCAACCCCGTTGACCAGAACCGTCCTGACGGAAAACGGCGCCGTTCCCGTGAGCAGGGCGACATTACGACTCATCGTCGGGGGATTGACCGTGAAGTTCGTCGTGTTTTCCGTGGCGATCTGCGCCGCAATGCTCGTGCGCGCGGAGGTAAGCCAGCTCTTGATCGTCGCCGGGTTCTGGACCGACACCGCGCTCGCTGAAAACGCGGCGAATTTTGCGTCCAGAAGCGGGCCGCTGTTGGTCACGTTTAACGGTCCATCCACCAGTTCCTGCAACGCTCTCCAATACATGCGGCGGAAGGCGGGCTCACGGTAGATGCTTGCCATGTTCGGGTCCGAACCATTTACCGTAAACAGGTTCTGGCCCGGGCTCCAGGAACCGCTGTTCCCAAAGACGATGTTGAAATCCCACATCAGCAACGAATATCGGACGCCCTTCCGGCCGATATACCCATAGAGATTTTGCTCGTTCTGCGCCCCGAAAGAATCCCAGTTTCCTGCCGCATGATTCGCGGCAAAAACCCGCATCCAATTCTCCATGTCCGCGATATTTTCCAGATTGGCCACGTAGTTCGAGCTTCCGACGGAGTTCGCTCCATCCACCAAAGCAAATACCGGATTCAAGTTGGTCGCGGAATCAGGGGTGCGCCGGACCAGATAGTTGTAACGAAATCGCGCCGCCTTCTTCTCTCCGCCGGTTGTCGTATAGGAGTTCAAAGTGCACCAGGAGTTGTTATTGAACCCAATCGACGGGATCGACACCCCCGGCGCGAACTCAAACCACGGCTGCATTTTATACAAGTATCCGTTGCTATCGCCCGGAAAGCGCTCTTTAACCACATCGCCATCCGGAGTTTGCGCATCCTCCATGAGCGTACCCCGCCGCCGCCCATTGACGTAAACCGCGACATATCGACGGTTTAGCCAGGGAACACCCAGCGTGCGCAAAAAGAGGTTCGCCAGCTGTTCCCGTTGAATCGTGGCGTCATCCCCAGCGCCGTTTCCAGGCTGATGAATCTTGTTGAACGAAGTGGCGCCGAGGAATTTGTCGTCTTCCGGAAAGATCCATTTGTAATGACAGAGATTGCCGTACGGGGTGTCGAAACTCTGATGATACGGGCTGCCGGCAAATCGACCTTCCGCATTGTAGATCACACGATTGCCGTTAACGAAGGTGCAATCGTGCGCTTCGTTGCTTAGGTCTGAAAGATTGTGCCACCGGGTCACATTCGTTTGTGTCACCCACAAATGATACGAGCTGAATTTGCCCGCAGGCGCCGCATCTCCGAAAAGGATAACGCATTCACGGTCAGGGGCATTGTCATCTCGGAGGGCGGGAAAGCGGGAAGTGGCCGAAGCTCCGTCGGTCATGGACACATAAAAAGCTACGATCTGCGAAGCGCCTTGGCCGGGAATCCTCGCGCTGAATATTCCATCTCCGGCAATTTCATCTCCATCGATCCCCTCGTCGTTCATGGGGACCGACAGGTAATTACTCGAAGGGTCCAGACGGTAGTTAACGGTGGCCGCGACAAGCCCATCGGGATCGTCGCCGCGCGCGGTGATTAACACCGGTTGTCCTGCCGCCGGAAGGGGCGGCGCGTGGGCCACTCCATAGATGGCGGGGCCAGCATTGCGAGTCGAGTGACTATTTGGTGCGCCGGGCGTGCCCAGATTGACCGGCACCGGCAGGCTGCCGCTCGCCTCCAACCAGTTTCCATTCAAGCGCAAAAGGACCTCTGGCCACCCGCGAAGCCAGCGTGCTCGGAAGCGCAGAGTGGCGGTTTGCCCGGCGGCAAGCGAATTCGCGGTCAACGCCGCCTGGCACGAGTTGTCTCCAGTCCAAAGCCGATCGCTGCTACGGACATGCAGAGACTGTGCGCTCTGGAAACCGGTTCCTTCCAGGCTCGAGCGCGCAAAACAACCCTGCAAAGCCCAACTCCCCAGGCCCTTCTCAAAATCGGCATTCAATACGACGTTGGTCCCACTGCTGCCCGCCAACACTTCGACGTTATCCACCAAGCATTCTCCCACGTCCAGAAGTCCCAGCTGCGCGTGCAGGATTGAGCTCTCATAGTTCGCCCCATTGTCCAGGACGCCCTGAGCCTCGATCGTTGTCCAGCTCGATTTCTCCCCTTCCTCACTGTCTCGCCAATTCGCGGCCAGACGGTGATTCGCCCGGGGATCGACAAGCTCGAGGCTGCTCCCTCCACCCGCCGACCATTGCCCCCAACGTCCGCCAGCTTCATAGGTGACTTCATCTTCGATCACATAGGCAACATTTGTGCTGGAGTTCGCATCTCCGCTGACGGCAACCAGACTCGGCTTGGCCAGGGCAATCCGGCTGCCTTTGTGTGAAAGAGCTCCGCTGAAAGGTCCGAACGTGGCGCTCTCCGTCAGGTTCTGATACTTCGCCAGAAGATTTGTCACGTTGCGGCCAATAACGAGATAGCCGTCCGGTGCGATGACCGCATTCGCCGGAAACTCGAAGCCGACGCCAGAAACGAACTTCCACCCGGAAAGGTCCGCCGGAGCGGAGCCCTTGTTATACAGCTCGATATACTGATCATCGTCATTCCCACTGATGGGAGCGTACATCAATTCGTTGATAACGATGTCACTGACATAACTCGGCCCATTCCTGCCGCCCGGCGTTGGCTGGGAAAGCGGGTAGAAACCGGCGGCTCCATCCGGCAATCGCCCGAAACAGTGCCCGATTTGTTGAGGCAAATACTCGACCACATCCAAAATCGCGCGACTATCCGGGCTCAGCAGGAAAATGCTGAATCCCGCAGGATTCAATTCAAAGCCGAGATCCAGGTCGCTGAGCCAAAAATATGCCCCTGGGCCGAGCATCGTGCCGTTCGGAATGACGAATCGGTTGGTCGTGGCGTTGTCAGTCAAGACCATTCCCGAGAGGTCCGCGCTCCGGCTGCTGTGATTGTATAGCTCGATAAATCCGCTGCCGCCCGACAACGTTCGTGATGCGCGGATCTCGTTAATGCAGACGCGCCGCGGAATTGGCGCAGGCTCCGCCCCGCCGGGCGAACCACCCGGCTGTTCGCTCACGGTCCAGGCTCTCGGATCGCCTTCGCCATAGGTCGGATCTGAAAGCACGAGAGAGTGGCCCGTGCCATCCGCGCCGATCGGCCACGGAGAGTGCGGTGTGTAAGGGATCGTAAGAAGAACCGAGCCGACTTCGTCAAACAGCTGAACCGTGTCCGTCTTTTTTAGGTGCCCCGCATACGGCCCGAAAACATTTGTTGTCAGCCCGTAAACACTCTGGATATCGGACGGCGACGCCGCGATTACGAAAAAGCCCATTCCTGGAATGGTCGTGCCCGCTGGAAAAGTGAACTTCATGCTTCCGCAAACGACCTTGTACCCCCCAATGTCGTGGAAGAATGGATTGGAGTTGTACAGTTCCAGGAATTCCACATTCAACGCGTCGGCTCGCGCCGCCGGCTTGTACATGATTTCTGAGACGCAGATTGGCGTCGTCCGGCTTGACGGCCCCGGTGCGTCATGGCTGTCAGTATAGGGACTCTGCGCTTCAAGTCCGGCGGCCCAACTGACAAGGGCGATCAGGCCCAGGACTGCCCATCGAACTCGGCCAAATCTGTTGAATGCGGGTATCTGTTTGATGGTTTCGATCATCGAAGACGATAATAGTGAGCCCGCGCGGAAGGTTGAACTTTCCACGGACTGCTGGCCGTTCCATCCACGTTAGCCCAAGGACCGTCGACCGAATCGGCCTCCTGCAGCGTTCCGCTGGAGGCATTCCAGTTGAGGATCACCGCGCGATCAGCCTGGGAGATCGCCAGCGGCGCCACTTTTGGCCGCGGAAGGGTCGCCAGCAACGAAGCGCCAAACGTAATGTCGGGACTCTTGGCGTTATAATTGTGCACCTCTACGGCGAAGATGTTCGTCCCGGCCAGGAGGCTTGCCACAGCCTCGGGGGGCAATTGAAATTCGTCCGGGCAGGTCGCGTCGCCATTGCAGGCGTAGCCGGTGGTTAGGTCGTTATACGAGATCACCGAGGGCGCGTCCGCCATCCGCAGACGGAACACTTCCGCGCCGTTCAGGTAAAAGACCGCCCCATCATCGATGAACGCGGAAATGTAAAGCGAGATTCCCGCAGGCACACTGGCGAGCTCGAATTGCGTTCGAAAATAGTAGGTGGGGTACGGAAAACCCGTCTCCTGATCGAGAGGCAACTGAGTGTTCAATTGATCAATATTTGTATTCGCGCCTCGTGCGTCGGCCCACAAAAGCGCCGGCAAGGGATCGCTCCAGCCAGAATCATCATACGCCGGGGCCGTCCAGTTGGCGCCGTCGAGATTGGATTCGGTGTGCCTCCAGGCGTTCGTCAGAAGGATCAGCGTATTCGTGGTGACGTAATTTGTTGTTTGAAATGTCAAGAGGGGCGACGTCAGAGGGACCCCGTTGGTCTGGGACTGCACTTGATAGAAGTACATTGTGTTGGGAGTCAGACCTGTCACCGTGATGGAATGATTCGTCGTCAGATCGCTCACGAGTAATGAAGTGTCGCCAAGAAAGCTCGTGGCGCCGTATTGCACCACTCCGGTCGCGGGGGTGGTCGTGGCCCATCGAATTACGGCGCTCGTGTCATCGGGAGTCGCAGTGACGTCATGAATAAAGTTCGGGACGGGCTTTGCGTAAATTCCAAAGTGGCTCCCCACCGTCCGCTCCTTGCCAGAATCCGCCACTGCACTCGATCGGTTCAAGCGAACTGCCGTACCGATCGAGCTTTCCATGACGAGCGTGGTTGAGCCGCCTCCGTCCATATTGACTCCGTCATACGCCCCAATCTTCGAGAGCCAGGCCGCCGTTTCAAAATCAAGCGCGCCATCACTGTATCCAGGCTGGCGGCCATCAATCGTCAGGATGAAAAAATACCTTTTGTCTTGAGACAGGCCAAACGCGGTCCGGGGATTCGTTCCGTGAATGATGTCGGGATTATTTCGATACTGATAGCCGACGTTGACTCCCTTGATCAGGATCGAATAGTCGCCCGCTACCGCCGTGTAAATTCCAAGGTTGCTTTGAGCTGGCCAGTTTGTGTAGACAATCTCGGCGACGTTATTCGATGTGAACATCACGCAGGCTGAGTGGGAACTGTTTTCCTGTTCTGACACAACGTCCCCCCGGCAGATCGATAATCCGAAGATGTCCATCCCAGTGCCAGCCGGAAGATAATAATCCTGAGGATCAAAAAGGTTCGCGTTGACCGCCAGTTGAAGGTGGTTCCGTCGGAGGAAATCGCTCACAGTATATCCCGCGGTTTCGCGAGAATCCGCCTCGTAGCTATCGATCCGTGGACTAGAGAACAACTCGATGTCCGGATCCTGCAAATCGACACGGATCGCATGAATGACATTCAAGTGGGGAAACGAGCCATTCGGAGTGTTCGTCCCCCGCGCGTGCTCAATCCCTTTGAAAATAGGGTTCCAATCCGTCAAAGCCATCGCGGCGAACCCGCTCGGCACGATCAAAAGAATGGCGGCGCAGAAAAGCATGCGGTTCAAAATCTGGGGCGCTTTCCGTCGATCTATCGCGGATGGCTTCCCGGCTGATTTTGGCTGGATTGCGCCGCGGCGGTTCGGCTTTTGCTTGCATTGGATCATATTCGGCATTGCTTAAGGCGTTAAACGGTAAAACCCTTCATTGGTGATTATCAAGGTGTAGGGGCTGGCCAGGTTGCTGCCCAAAGTGGTCCATTCGGTGGCGGCGCCCTGCAGGGTCTCCGCGCGTTGCAAGCGGTTGCTGGTTCCGTTCCAGAAGATTGTGAGCGTCCCGGCATTATTGACAATGCTCAGCTTGAGTGGCGGAGCATTTGTCTGCAGCTTGAACGTGGCCTCGTAGGTCGAATTCACCCCCTCGGTCCCTGCGTTAATCTGCGCATGGTAGCGCTTTCCCGGAGCCAGGCCCGTTAGAGTCGCCAGGTGCTTCGTCGTCGGAACGTCATTGGTCGGCGAAAATCGCCCAAGGCTCGCGTCCAATCCGTATCGCACGTGAGCCACCGCCGGCTTGGCGGTTGTCCAGGAGATGTTGGCGGTCGTATCGCCAGCATCGACGATCACTCCGGTGATGAAGTCTGGAGCCGGCACGTTGAGCGGCGTAACGCGCACCACGTCCGCCGCTGCTACGCTTTCCGTTCGTCCGTTCCCGTGCATGGTCACTTCCAGGGAGTTGCTCGCCGCCGGATCGAGAAGCGCAGTTCCCACGTAAAGCCAGGTTTTCGGCGCGAACCCGTTCTCCATCCGGTTCGTGAAGATGGGCAAATCCCCTGCTTTCAGAATGAACTCCACATTGGTGGAAAGCTTCGCGACATCCGGGAACTGCGCCAGGATCGAGTAAGGCCTGGGGTCAGTCACCGGCAGGGTCCATGACACCCGGGCGAATTCGTTGGACGCCAGCACCGCAACGCGTGAATCGATTCCCCACGCCGCCACCGCGCTCGTGGTCCAGTTCCCCTCGGTTTCTAGGTATTCAGGATCGAGATTATCCAAATAAAGATCGTCAGGAACAAAACGGGCTTCTTCGGTGCTCAAATTCCCTGCTGAATCGGTTGCCACGATTCGGATCTTCGCAATTTTGCTGCGCGGCACAGAGATCTGGGCCCGCCACGAATTCGAACCCGCAGCAACACAAGGCTCGATTGTGTAACGCTGAGAAACATCTTTTACCGCCACAAACGGCTGCGCTTGGAAGAGTGCTTTGCTCGAGGAAAGATTCAATGTCAAGGAGTCACCCTCTATCTGCTGGGTGATTGAAATGACCGGCGGGCTTTCATTCGTGACCCGCCGCCAGCGTTGCATCGCCTCCACCGCCGTGCAGTAGCGAAACGCCACCTCGGGATGTGAATCAGCCGCCGCCTGTATCAGGTTGTGCATCTTTGCGATATTCGGCACAAAATCGCTCTCGGCCAGATGTCCCCACAACGAGACCACCTGGTCAACGCCCGCGGCGGCCTCGTCGAACGTCCTGGCGATCATGGATGCAGTGACATTGGCGAACTTTACGGAGCGGACGTTCCATCCAGTTCCGGTTCCGGCCACCTGATAATTCGTAGCTGAGGGCTGAAATGGGATGAATTCCGTCGACGCTTGCGACCAGTCAAGCACATTGAAGGCCGGTTCGTTCGTAGACCAGGCTTTCCGGTTCGGCGAGTCATTATCCATGTTGTAAGGCAACAGCTCATTGAGATACTGCTGCCATTCGTTGTCCATGTAGTGCCATCCGCTCCGGAAGGAAACCGGGAAAACCCCCTCTTCGACCAGGCTTTGCGCCAGAGCCAGATCCCAATCCGACCGGCACTCGTGAAAGGTCCGAGCTTCGTTCCAAAAGAAGAGGCCGTCCCCGTTGTAGTCGCTCCAGGTGAACGTGTGGTAATGAAGAGTTACTTCGTCACCCAATTCGCTCAGGACTTCACCATGGTATTTCCGCATGAGATACAAAGGCATCAAATTCGGAACAGGCACATTGAGGTTGTCACATTGTCCGTACACCGAGCCGACCAATAGCCACCAGGTCATTTTGAGGGGCTGAGCGTAGGAATCTACAAACTGCGATCGAAACAGGGGATCAATCGACTTGAACGCATTGGTTTCGGGAGATGTAAACAGAGCCGGATCGAAGTGGTTCCGAAAGTTCGCGACTGCGATCCCTCCCGGAGCGTTCCACACCGCGGTGTCCGACCCCATGACGATATAGACAGAACCGGGATCTGCGCTCACCCGGAGAACAAACGAGAGGCTGTTCAGGATCATGAGGATCAAGGCCAGGCGATGGCGCAGTCTTCCCAAATCGCCCTTGCCCAAGATGGCTCGCGCGGAAAACTCTGGTTCTCCGGTGCCTCCCTCAAACCCGGAGGCGCCATCCAATGGAAGCGGCCCCATCTGCGTGTCGGCAGATGCGGCATGAAAACCGCCTTCGATGCTCCGAACCGGGCCTCGCAAACTACACATTTATTCCCGCCTCAGTCTCCGGGCATCCGACATTCCCAGATTCATTGTTCTTGAAAACGCTGAAAAGTCATCAACATGGCGACCATCCCCCGGACCCGCAGATCGTAAGCGCTCGTTGAACTGCCGAGCGCGCTAAAGAGAGAAGGCGTGACGCCGTCGTCTGCGGTGTTTAAATACTGGATCGCTTGAAACAAGTACTGGTTAAGGTTGGCTCGCCCTTCCGCAGGGAATAGAATCCCCACAAAATACCCGGCCACCGCGGTGGGGTCAGACCAAGAGCCTTGGGGCAGTTTCGTCTGCAGGAGCTTCGTCGGGTTCGAAGTATTTGCGTTGCCGGAATCCGCTTTTCCGGAGGCGTTGACGGGCAGAAGCAACGCCTGCACAAAACGCAAGCGCTCCGTGAGAGTTCCCGAACTGATCCAAGGAGCCGCCGCCTCAGGATAACCGTCAGGCGTATCCCGGTTAAAGAGGATCATCCGGCCCATGCGGTTCATGGGTGCGCGGATGGAGTACCCGTCTGTTTCCGCCGTGTACGTGCCGTCCACTGCCAGTCCCCTCAGCGCTCGGACGGCGCTGACCGTGAACTCGAAAGGCGTCTTAACTTTTTGGGCTGAAGCCGCCTGGCTTCGAAACAGGTCAGACTGGAATATCACATTGAGAACTCTTCGGATCTGGCCTTTGGGAACCCCTTCTTCCCAGGCCCGCATGCATTCCCGAACCAGTTGGCCTTCGCTGGACAGGTTCGGGTCGGTGAAATCGTAACCCGTCGCAAAATCATCATGCACCAGCAAACGGCAAAGCTTGACGCTGATGAATTCCTGCGTGAATGGCTGGTCCGCTATATGGGCGATGAGAGCATAGCCGTCTTGAATGCTGTTCGTTCCGCTCCGCGCCGGAAGCGCGAGCTGGTAAGCCCGCCCTGCATACGGCGGGCCAAAGCGAGCCGGGACTGTCTTGTTGGGGAAAATGACTTTGGCGCTGTTGTTATGATTTTCCGCCTTAAAGTTAAAGGCCCATACTCCGTCCAAATTATTAATTTTAGCCGTATTGGTTCCGTCCGGCCGCAGGACGGTGGTTTGGGGGGCAAACGGGTTGTTGACATTCGTCGAGTCGACCAGCCGGATGGACCATCCCGTCCAGGCGCGCGAAGCAACCGTGATGTCGTTCTGGTCGTAGCCGTTGTCCACACCGAACGTGAAAAGCTCCAGAAGTTCCCGTGCGTAGTTTTCGTTGGCGATGTTGGAGCCGTTTCCTTTGCTCCCCACCGTATCCAGATAAATGATCATGGCCGGGCTTTGGGCGCTGACCTTCAGGAGGTCTGAGAACGTGCATTGAGGATTCAACAACGCCTGCCTCCAGTGATTGAGTTCGCGATACTCGAAGTTAGTCGCGATCTGATCCGTCTCCGTGCTGTCGTTGTAAAACTGGCCCAGGTAATCCATCGATTTCGATTGTTGAGTCACGAAATGGTTGTCGATGAACTGCAAAAGCACCTCCAGCAGCTGCTTCTTCGACTGTACCGCATGCAGCACATGCCAGGCTGTGAGGTCGTTCACGTTGCCAACCCCCAGCGCGAGTCTGGTCGCCAGGCTTCCCGGGGAACTCTGAATCGGAATCGTGGCGTTATTTACATTGGCCAGCCGGACAACCAGACTGCTGCTTTTGCTCGTTCCTGGATGATACCAGTAGCTTAACGTGTACGCTTGGTTTTGGGTCAAACCAAGATCCTTTCGGAAAATGGAGCTGCCCTCCGTTGTACCGGGTTGTCCCGAAACCACGTGCAGCGACCACTGGCCGGAATGGCTCAAACTCGAAACCACCGCAGAGTTCGTTAAGTTCGGTGAAACCGTCCATCCTGTGAGCCCGTTTTCGAAATCCCCGTTCTGGATCGTATTGACCCCGCTTTCGGCGACCGCTCCTTTCACAAGTTTGAGGTCGTCAACGTAGCAATCGCCGATCCCGCTCATGTAGATGAAAATCTCAGACGATGCCGCAGTTCCCGTAACCGTGAGAAACTGCCAGTCGTTGCTCGAATTTACTCGGTCAATCGCCAGACTCTCCTCGATGCTTTCGGGAGACAGTTGCTCCCTGATGTAACCGTCTGGTCCGAGGTTCGCCACTCGCTCGAGTTCGTCCGGCGTGGGTCCATAAGCCAACCGATTCAGGAGAGTGGCCAAAACGACTGAGTTTGAGTCTTTTGGGATCATCTGCACCCGAAAGAATTCAGAGCTTTTCTCTCCAGGCTGCGACCAGAGATATCCCTGAATCGTTCCCGCTTCGGATCCAAACGGGACACCCAGATTGGTGGTGGAAAGCACGCTAAACTCTTCGACCCCAGAAACCAAGGGAAGCGCCAGGTATTTCGTGCCGTTTGTGATTGAAAGCTCAATCGCGCCAGCCGTATCCGCCGCTCGCCCGAGCGGCAGCAAACAGAGTAGCCCCAGGAAAGTGCAGGAAACCGCGGAGTTTAGTTTCATTTTAGTTCGGCAAGGGCTCCAAAATGCAGCAGAAACAGTGCCGCATTGGATTTTGCCCGATCGTGGCAATCTAAGGCAGCTTTCTCGGCGGCGATCTGCAATGTTCCGTCGTGGAGTTGAAAACATCGCAAACCACTCCCAGTAAACATGTTGCGATCTTTCAATGAAAAATAGAGAGGCGCCTAACTTGCCATTGGATCGTGATCGACAGCTATCAGGCCCCCGGGTTTCGCGAACGCTTTTCCCTTCATTCGCTTAAAATCTCGTTTGCCGACGCGCTTTTTTCGCCTCTTTACCGCTTCCATTCGGAGCCAACGTTCACGATGCAACCCCTAACGTTCTTGTGCGACTCGAAAGAACTGTGTAGGGCCAAGAAGCCCCTCACGGACGACGAAAAGCATAGTCCGATCGGGCGCCAGTTGTGCCTGCTGGGCGGCCCAACGACCGCTGCCGAGGTCAGAACTCACCTGCAAAGAATACGTTGCCCCTGGAACGGCCCCAGCGAGAGTGATCGCGACTCCGTCGTCCCTCCTCTCCACGGAGAGCAGTCGCAGATTCTGGAAAAGGTCTCCCAGTCCCGCGGCGTAGGCGGCATCGCCAAGGTAGGGCTTGACCTCGAAAATGTCTTGCAGGGTCCGGAGTGTGGAACCGTGCGTGTAAAAAACATCATTGTGGTACCCGCCCCCTTTCGCTCTGGGGGAGAGGACGATCATTCCGATCGGGCCGTCGGTATCATTCGCGCCTTCATCCCACGTCAGAAACACAGCCCCGTCATTGGTGTAGGCGCTCGATGAAAAAATGTTTGGGAACACTCTGGCAAGCCAATCATCCCCCTGCTTCATCGCACTGGGACTGCCGGGGCTCAGGTTGTGCATGTCATTGGTCAGATTCGGCGCCAGAAAGCAAAATCGGGGGACACTCTCATTCGCAAGATCCGAAGCGAGTTCCTCGAACGGACGGATGTGGTTCGTAGAGTAAGCCAAATTGGTTCGCACGGAATCGAAGAAGACGAAGGGAACGTGCCGAGCCACAAACTGCCCAGTGTTCACGGCCGGAACATTTGTTCCGGTCACCTCTTCCGCGTAGCATTTCCACGAGATCCCTCGCCTATCCAGCAATTGGAAAAGGGTGTTGGTGCTGCTTTGATGGTTGACGCTCGGGAGTTGATCATCCCGGATGCCAAAATTGGTGCCCGCCATAAGCCACAAATAATTGGCCTCACTTGGGTGGAGGCTGGGAGGGCTGTAGTACTGCCGCGCATAGGAAGAGGCTGGCAGCAATGTTGAGTTGATGTAGGGACAATATTTGTTGCTGATCACGCTGGCCCAGTCCTGATTCTCCATCAGCACGAGGAAAACCGTTTTGATGCCGTGAGTCCCTTCCTCAGTCAGGTTGGGCTGCCTCGGCGGCAATTCCGTTCGCCCTGTGTAGACAGGAGCCTGCTCCAACCGGAATCCCGTCATGGCATACCCAGCACTACCGGTGGTAATGCCATTGGGAACCTTGCCAGTGTACTGCCTCGAAAGAACCGAAAACGTGCCCATCGCGCTCGGCCTGATATGTTCCCACCAAGCCAAATCTCCGGCCTGGTTGAAACCGCTGTTCAGAACGACTTGATTGCCCGCCAGCCCGGGGATCTCTCCGGCCGTGTAGGCGCCTGGGGTGCGGTGGCTCACGAACGACACCGCATCCTGCAGCTCGAACAGAGACCATCTATCCTTGAAGTTAATGTTCCCGCGAACTGCTGTTCCCTCAAAATTGTACTCCGCACTCGGATCCAGCCCACTAAATTGGATCACGTACACATTCGTCCCGGCCACATCGATGCCGGGCAGCGGCCTGCCCCCAAAATCGACAATTCCTTCAAAAATCACGGAAGCAGGAGAACCATAGTCTGGGCGTCCCTGATAGGAATCCCCTGCTGCCCCGAGATTGGTGATGGTTACGCTAACTCCCGTGGGGTTTCCCGTAGTCACTTCCTTAAGCAGGCCATTCGTGTGGCTCAGCCCGAAACTGGTGACATTGCTGCCAGTCCCCAAGCCAGGAGCGTAATCGTTAAATGAGACAAAAGAGGAGATCGGCGCAGAGAAGCCAGGGCGTAATCCTGCGAGGAGACAAAGCCTCAGAGCCACCAAAAGGACCTGTCCACGCCACGAGCAAGCAAAGTACAACGCAGTAAATCTACCACCGGGGCGCCGTTTCACAACTCAAAGCCAAGTCGACTTAAACCGCGCTCGACCGCCCATGACCGAACCCGGCTATTTGCGTTCCACGTAATAGACCGTCTTATCCGGCCCTTTGATGTTGGCGGCGGCCAGGGCGGCGGGGACCTTGGCAATCATCTCGCCCAGAACATCACCGTAATCCGGCGTTTTGCACCAGGCTCGGACTTCCACCTGAGTGCCGCCGTCGACGAGTTTCACATTGCCGACGCTCGGAGCAGGATTTTTGAGAACCCGTGGATCCGCCTGCACCACGCTCAACAGCACCTTGTGCGCTTGGGCCAAATCCTGGCCCGCGCCCACCGCTACCGCGAGATCAGCCCGCCGGGTCTCGTTCGCAGTGTAGTTCGTGATCGTCCCGCTCATGAGCGCGGAGTTCGGGATGATAATCCGCTTGTTGTCCGGCGTGTTGAGCGTGGTCGAGAAAATCTGCACCTCTTCCACCGTGCCTTCAATGCCCGCTCCGTTCACGGTATCGCCTGCCTTGAAGGGCCGAAAGACGATGATCAGAAAGCCGGCGGCGAAATTGGCCAGCCCGCCTTGCAGCGCGAGGCCGATCGCCAACCCGGCTGCCGCAATGATCGCGGCGAACGACTTGGTATCGACGCCAAGCTGCTCCAGAGCGCTGATCACCACGAAGGTCATGATCAACGCATGAATCAGGTTCCCCACAAAACTAGCCACCGTCACCTCGATCTTGCGCTGGACGCAGACGCGCTTGATCAGACCACGGGCGAACCCGGCGACGGCTGCTCCAATGGCCAGGATCACCACCGCGCCGGCGATCTTCACAATCCAATGCACAACTTCCACGGGAAGCCCGGTAGACTCGCCGAGTCGGTGAGCCATGCTCTGGGGGACGGCGTTGGTGGACGCGGCATCCACGGCGGCCGCAAGCAAAGGAACTAAGTGCATAGACGTCATCTTCTTCGCCGGAAAATCTCCAGCGGCGGGATGATAGGAGCTCATTGCCCGTTGTCCAGAAAGAGGTGGTGCGGCTGGTTCGGAACTTAACGCCACCAAGACGCGAGGAAAGCGTCCTCCGCGAACGCCGCGACACCAAGGATGCCCTGTTAGGCCCGGCTAGGCCGCGCCCACCAGCGTGAGCAAACCGCCGACCGTTTTGTTCATCGCTTCTGCCTGGGCCTGAAGGTGCTCCGCCGCGCTTGCGCTTTCGTCGGCCTGAGCCGCAGTCTTCTGCGTAATCTCTTCGATCTGGTGAACGGCCTTCTTGATCTGGACGATGCCCTCGGTCTGCTCCCGGGAGGTCGTGGCGACTTGCGCGGCAAGATTGTCCACTTCGCGGGACTTCTGGCAGATGCCGGCCAGTTGCTTCGCCACCTGGCCGCTCCAAACGACACCCTGGCGGGTTTTGTCCATTGCGCTTTCGATCTTGGCCGAGGTTCCTTTCGCCGCCTCGGCGCTTCGCTGCGCGAGACTCCGCACTTCATTTGCCACCACCGCGAATCCGCAGCCCGATTCGCCCGCGCGTGCTGCTTCCACTGCGGCGTTCAGAGCCAGGATGTTGGTTTGAAAGGCGATCTCCTCGATTGCTTTGATGATCGCGACGATATCCGCATTGGACTTCTCAATCGCGCTCATGGCGTCCGACATCGCCCGCATGTTGCCTGCACAACTCTCCGCCGCCGTTCTCGTGTCGGTGCTCAGTTTTTTCGTCTGAGCTGCGAGATCGGCATTGTGCAACGCGGTGGACGAAAGCTGTTCCAGGCTGGCCCCTGTTTCCTGCAAGGACGCGGCTTGCTGGCTCGCCCCCTCGGAAAGCAGCGTGCGCGACGAAGATGCGCGCGCCGCGGCGTGGGCGCTCTCGGCCCCATTGGCCGACAAAACCTCTGCCGCGTTGCGAATCGGTTTGGAGACGTAGGCGGCAAGGAAAAGGCCAAAACCCAAAGCCAGCGGCAGAGATCCAATGGGAGTGGCCAGCGCCAGCAATTCGAAGGTGCGTGCCGCCCGGCCGGCTTTCGCGAGGTGAGAGGAGATTGCCCCCGACGCGTCCTTCAAAGCCGCATCGCAAACCGCCAGGGCTGCTTCCAATCGGAGCCTCGCGGGCGCTTCATCCGGCCGACTGTTTTCAGCTGCTCCAGCCTTGGATGGCTGCTGCGGGGCCAACGTTTCTTTAAGCGACTCTGAAAAGCGCTCCTGCACCGGAAGCAAAGCGCGCAGGGCGGCCTCCTGGTCCGCCAGATCGTTCATCAAGCTTCGCAGCCTGCCTGTCGCGGAAGCCATCGCTTGGGAATTGGTCTCAGAAATCCCTCGGTTCCCTGCCCCCTCGATCACTCGGCCGGAGAATTCCAGAAACGCTCGGAGGTCCGCCATGCGGACATCCTTGATCGCTCCGCTCCAGGCTTCCAGTTTCTCCAAGCGCTCCATGTCCGCCCTCATGCCGACGCTCCGCCACCAGCCGATCAATCCGCCGCCGCATGGAAAAAGCCCAGCCAACAAGAAGAGCGCCAACAGCTTCGCCTGCAGGCTTTTGCGTTTCATATTCTTTTTCATCAAACGGGTCCGCACCGGCTTTCTCGGCAGGCTTGGCAGGGCCGATCGTTTGGGTGCCCCTCATCCGTACTGGACCCATCGGCGCCCCCAATCGGTCGTGTTTGGCATTTTTTGCTCAAAGATCCCCATTTTCTGCTATTTTGAGAGCGACAGCGTTGGAGAGAAGGCGCTCGCATTTTGTGTGACAGGAATTGCCATCTCAACCGACCAATCTGTATGAAAATGCCGTTGTTTCGGACCCTCGCGACCCTGTTCAGCACTGTTGTGCTCTGGCCGGCAGACGCAACGTCCCAAAAACCAAAACCTTCTATGCCTGAAAAAACCGTGATCGTGAGACTCATATCGGCCGACGGAAAACCGGCCGAGCCTCAGCCTGTCGACAAAGTGGTGAAATCCGACGAGGCCTGGCGGAAACAATTGACTTCCGAGCAATACCAAATCGCCCGAGGGAAAGGCACCGAACGGGCGTTCTGCGGCGCCTTTTACGATCACAAAAAGCCCGGCATCTACACCTGCGTGTGCTGTGATCTGCCTTTGTTCTCTTCAAACGCCAAGTTTGATTCCGGCACCGGCTGGCCCAGTTTTTTTCGGCCGTTTGCCGAGGAGAATGTTGTGACCCACGCCGATCACAGCTTCGGCATGCGCCGCACCGAGATTCTTTGTGCGCGCTGTGACGCTCATCTGGGACATGTATTCGATGACGGCCCGCGGCCGACCGGGCTTCGCTACTGCTTGAACTCGGCCTCGTTGGTGTTTCACGCTGAGGCCAGTGCCCTGCCGCCCGCGGCGAAGGCGAAATAGCCTCGCCAACTTACCCCAACAAAGTGTGATCAACGTCAGCCAGCCTCTGGCGTCCAGATAGCACCATGGCCATCTCCAGTTCGCGCCGCAGGATGCTGATAACGCGCGCCACGCCTTCGGCGCCGCCGCAGGCCAGCCCATACAGGTACGGACGGCCGATCAAAACCGCCCTGGCGCCTAACGCGACGGCCTTCAGGATGTCAGTGCCGCGCCGGATTCCGCTGTCCATAAGAACAGGCAACCGGCCGTCCACCGCCTCGACGATCCGAGGCAAAACGGTGATTGATGCCGGCACTGTATCGAGTTCCCGGCCGCCATGGTTGGAGACGACCAACCCGTCCACGCCAGCCCGCGTCGCCTCGCGCGCATCTGCCGGATTCAGTATCCCTTTGAGAAGAATCGGCAGCTTGGTGTTCCCCCGCAGCCACTCCACGTCCGCCCACGTTAAGGCGCCAGAAATCGGCAGGCCGCCGGATTGCTTCCGACCGGACCGATCCGGGTAGTAAGGGGTCTCCCAGGAATCAGGCAAATGGAACCGGGCTCGTTCGGATCGATTGCGCGGCCCGGTTACCGGTGCATCCACCGTCAGGACCACGGCCTGACAACCGTTTTCCGAAGCTTCTGCCAGCACTTCGCGCACAAACTCCCGGCGCTCCTTCTGCAGAACGAACAGTTGAAACCAAAGAGGCTGTTTCGTGGCGCCACGAATGTCCCGCAACCGCCGCGTGCTAAGGGTGCTTACGACGAAGGTCACGCCACCCTCGTTCGCTCCCCGGGCGGTCGCGACTTCCCCCTCCCGATGTGCCAATCGGTGGAACGCGGTCGGCGCCAGCAACAGCGGGAGCGCATGCGTCGCGCCGAAAAGGCTCACGCGAGTATCGACTGGCTGAACGTCGGCCAGCACATGGGGATTCAGCCACAACGCGTCCAGAGCCTCACGGTTCCAGCGCAGAGTAATTTCATCTCCCGCACCGCCCGCAATATACTCGTACGCCATGTGGGAAAGCCTATGCCGGGCGCGTTCTTCAAAATCGGCCAGATTAACGAGATCCCCCAACCGCTCCGCGCCCGGCCTTATTTCCCGTGCCCCAGTCCGGGCCATTCCCCCGCCACTCATGGCGACAGCGCTCGCCAGTCGTAGAAAATCTCGTCGGTGCATCTGCATGGATTTAGGAGCTTTTCCCGGGCGCGTCAGCTACAAATGCTTGAATTGCCGTAAATTGATTCGAATCTTTTGATTGCTTTCGCCCTTTGCAAAGGAAATGGCAGGCACCATTCTCCGGGCGCAACTCTCATGTCTCCCCGGGTGCTAGTGCTGGCCGACGATCTCACCGGCGCGAATGACGCTGGCGTGCAATTCGCAAGCGCCGGCCTTCGCACGCTGGTGCGGACGCATCATCGCGCGGATCGGTTTCCTCTCGGGTATCCCGTTCTGGTGGTAAACACCGAAAGCCGCCATCTTCCTCCCGCAGAGGCCGCCGAACGGGTCTTTGCGAGCGCCACGGACGGACGGCAAGCGGGAATCCGTTGCTTTTACAAAAAGACGGACTCAACTCTTCGCGGAAATATCGCAGCCGAGTTGCAGGCGCTCCTCCGGGCCACCGGTGCGGATTTTATCCCGTTTGTTCCGGCCCTGCCGGATCTGGGACGGGTGACGCGCGACGGAATTCATTATGTCCACGGGGTGCCAATTGCCGAAACGGCGTTTTCCCGGGACCCGCTCAACCCGGTCCGGCAGAGCCGCGTCACGGAAGTCCTGGCTGCAGCTTTGGACATCCCCACCTGTTCGCTTAAGCCAGGCCAGAAGCCCGCTCCTGGCTTTCACGGCATTGGCGTGCTCGATTGTTCGACGCCGGACGATTTGGCGGCGATCGCCCGGACCCACGGGAAGACCGGTCCCGGAGATCTTCAAGTCTTCGCCGGGTCGGTAGCGCTGGCCCGTTATCTCCTGGGTTTCCTGCGGATCCAGTCGCCACCGCCCGAACGGCCCGCTCCGCGCGGTCCGATCCTGCTCGTGAACGGCAGCCTGAATGAACGGGCTCTCGCCCAGATTCAGAACGCCGCCACCCGCTTCTGCCGTCTGCGATTGACTCCGGAGCAATTGTTGGGTGATCACACTGGCCCGGCCATTCCCGGCGGCCCAGACCATCTGCTGATTCACAGCGCCTCCTCCCGAGCCGATTTGGATCAATTCCATTCCTACGCGACGGCGCGCGGCCTTGCGGACAAAGCAATCTACCTGCACGCGGCAGACCGGACTGGCTGGCTGATCCACCAGATCTTGCGCGAGGGTAAATTCGGAACCTTGGTGGTTTTCGGCGGGGATACTTTGGCCGGCATTGCCCGGACTTGCCAGTGGGACAGCTTTATTCCGCTCGGTGAGATCGCGCCGGGTTTGTCGGTTTGCCGTCCGGACGGCACAAGCCTGACCCTAGTGAGCAAGGCGGGCGGATTCGGCGGGGATGACGCTGTCGACCAGATCGTGAATTGGGTGGAATCGGCTTGAATCGCCGGCTTTGTTCAGGCCGTCCCGCTCGGGGCCGGAGGTTCCCCACTAAAAAAGGGACTTGGGAACCCTTTGGATTCTTCCGATAACATTCTGAGTAGCTTGCACTTCGAACCGTTGGGAGGGAGAGAGAAACAATTCCGCCGCAACAGGTTTTACAAGTGCAAAGGGCTCGATTTATGCTGAGCACAAACGAAAAAATGGAAGCCGCCTTTAAAGTCCTTCCTCACGACGCTGATCGAGCCCCCACTCCAGCTCAACTCAGCCGAGGCCTTGTCGAAAACGTCGGACGCGTCGTGATTGGCAAGAAGGACGTAGTCACTTCCGCGGTCGTCACCTTGCTCGCCGGCGGGCATGTTCTCCTCGAAGACGTTCCAGGTGTCGGCAAAACTTTGATGGCCAAAGCGCTTGCGAAATCGCTCGCGGGTGATTTTAAGCGCGTCCAGTTCACCGCGGACTTGCTGCCTTCGGATGTCACGGGTGTGACCATTTATTCCCAGGAGCGCCGGGATTTCTTCTTTCGCAAAGGCCCGGTCTTTACCAACGTGTTGCTGGCCGACGAAATCAACCGCGCCACTCCCCGCACTCAATCCAGCCTTTTGGAGGCAATGGAGGAGCAGAACGTAACCGTGGACGGGACCGTCCATCCGCTGGTTTCGCCGTTCTTCGTGATCGCAACCCAGAACCCGGTGGAATTGGAAGGCACTTACCCCCTCCCCTTTGCCCAGATGGATCGTTTCATGACTCGCCTGACGATCGGATACATGAATCGGTCGGCCGAAATGGCCATGCTCAAGGCGCAACGGTCTGCGGATCCCTTGGATGCCATCGAACCGGTCATGGATTGTGAAACCTTGATCCAGATCCAGCGAGCAGTCCGCGAAATTGCCATCAGTGACGCGCTGCTCGAATACCTGGTCCACATCGTTGAAGCATCCCGGACTTCAGAATCCCTGGAATATGGCGCCAGCCCGCGGGGCAGCCTGGACCTCCAGGCTTTCAGCCAGGGCCTGGCTCTGCTCCAGGAGCGCGACTACGTTCTCCCGGACGATATCAAGAAGGCGGCCCGCCTTGTTCTCCCTCATCGCTTTATCATGCGGCGCGGCAGCCGCTCGGTTTCTCTGAACGCGCGGGCGGTGGTTGACCATATTATCGACTCCGTTCCGGTGCCGATCTGATGCCGTCCGCCCCGATCATCGTCAAGCGACGCCTGACCAAGTTGGGCAAGATCTTTCTGGCTCTGATTCTGCTCTTTTACGGTGCGGCGGTGACGTCTCAATCCGGCCTGCTCCTGCTTTTAATCGGGCTGATTGGGGGTTGCTTTGCCGTAAACTGGTCTTTCGCCCGCCGGAACGTGGCAAACAGCGTCATCATCCCGCCACGCGACGCATCCCTGGTCGAAGGCTCCGTTCTCACCCAGCCCTGGGTTCTCGAAAACCACTCGAGCAAACACATCGAAATGATCGAAGCCTGGGCGGACGGCGATTTTCTCTTTCGCGTGCCCCTGGTGGAGGTGAATGACCTGGTTTCGGTGGTGCCTCGCCTGGTTTTCGAAAAGCGCGGGGTTTATCCGCACTCCCAGATCACACTCACCTCGGCCGCCCCCTTTGGCTTGATCAAAGCGGCCTGCACCCTCTCGGTGCCGGGTGAGGTCGTGGTTTATCCGCGGATTTACGAGACCGTCTCACCGGCTGGCACCGGCCTTGATTCCATTGCCGGAGGGCGCTTTCGAGGAGCGCGGCGCGTGAATTCCGGCTCTCATTTTGCCGGGGTCCGCACCTGGCAAGCCGGCGATGCGTTGAAGCAGGTTCACTGGAAGACAACCGCCCGCCGGGGCGAAATGATGGTCAAAACGTTCGAGGAAGAACTCGGCGGAAGGGTCTCCCTGGTGTTCGATTGCGAACCGTGCGAGAGCGCGCGGATTGATGATGCCGCACGCGCGGCTGCCTCGCTGGGAACGGCCACGCTGCAGGAGGGCCATCAACTGGAGTTCCTGGATTCCACCTTGCCCGAAGTTCTGCGCTTGCCTCCATTTAGCGATGAAAAGGCTTTGCTGGAGCGGCTCGCTCGATACCAACCCTCCACCGTTCATCATTTGCCTGAAATCGATCAGCTCTGGCGCCGCTCGGTCCTGGCCATTGTCGGAACCCGCTTCCGGCCTCAATGGCTCCCGCTCATAGCGCAGGCGGAAAGCCAGCGGCGCACAGTGCATATATTCCTCCGCGAAAAAATGGAACAACAGCCGGCGATTCACGCGCACATCTGGGAATTCTCCAGCCAGGAAATTTTCGCCGAACTCGAAATGCTTCCGCGTTCATGAGGAACCCTCGCCATCTCTTCATTCTGGTGGGCTTTCTCGCGCAGAGCCTCACCTGGGATAGTTACGGCTTCGCGCTGGCCAGCTCCCTCCTGTGGCTGCTGGCCGTCACCTGGGCGCACGACAAACTGCCTCTGGGCCTGCGCAGCGAAGCGATCGCCCTTCTCCTCGGTTGCGCGGCCTCCGCTCTCATCAGCAAGGCCCTGAGCCGCAGCGCGCATTTCTTCATCGGCGACGGACTGGTGGCGTTGCAGGTCGTGCGGCTTCTGCGCACCCTGAATCGCCGGGAAAAACTGACATCCGTCGTGGTGGCCTGCTTTCACATCGGCGTCCTCTGCACCCTGGCGCCGGACCTTCGGTTTCTCGGGTTGTTCTTCGCCGCGCTTTACCTCCTGCCGGGCGCGCTGAAGGACGCCTTTTTTGATCGGGAGCTGACCCCGTGCACAGCCCGCACTTCGGTGCCCCCCTCCATCCAGCTGTTTCCAACCATGCGTGTTTGTCTCTGGCTGTTGCTCGGCAGCGTCTTCGTCTTTCTCGCTTTTCCGCGCTTTACCGGATCACCTCTCCAGTTGCGTGACGGTTTCGCCGATCAGGCCTCGCTGCTCGACACCATCCTCGACCCCCGCCGCGGCGGCCGGGCCAACTCGCCGGAGGTGCTGCTGCAGGTTGAAGGCGTAGACATCGGCAATCTTCGCTGCTTCGCCCTGACGAAGTTTGATGGCATCCAGTGGAAAGCCGATCCCACGGCCCGCCTCCGGCAAACTCCCTGGCTGGCGCGCCCGGACGTGGAACACAAGCCTCGCTTTCTCTTCCGCAAGGTCTACGCCAAGAATTCGCATTACCTCGGCCGCATGGTCCCCGTAGACGGCAAGCCCGTCTATATGGAGCAATCCTTTTTCACCCATCCGGGGAGGAACATCATGAGCGACGCACTTGAGGCTCATTCGATGTGGACGACGGCCAATAACACCTACGAATATTTCATCGATAGCCGTTCTCCGCCGGACATCCTGCCCCCGGAAGTGCGCCAGGAATTGCTCTTTGCGCCTCCGCAAAGCCAGCGGCTGACCGCGTGGCTCAACCAGATCACGCGCCTCGGCACCAACTCGCTCCATCGCGCCCGCCTCGTGGAGCGCCATCTGCGCAATAATTTCCGCTACGAGATCGGCACGCCCGAACTCAGCCGCCTGGAGCCTGTGGACGATTTCATTTTCAATCGCCAGGAAGGCCATTGCGAGCGCTTCGCCGCCAGCATGGCTTTGTTTCTCCGAATGCAGGGCATCCCCTCCCGCATTGCCATCGGTTACGTCCCAACCAGCCGGAACATGTTCTCCGGCCGCATGCAGGTGCGCATGCGGGACGCGCACTCGTGGGTGGAAGGATACTTTGATGGCCTGGGCTGGGTTTCCTTTGACGCCACGCCAGGCCCGCCGCCGGGCGGCCAGACCTCCGACCTGCTCAGCGTCCTCGAAGAGGCTCAATTCGCCTGGTACTCCCACGTAGTGAACTTCAACGGCTTCGCCCAGCGTGATCTGATGAGCGCGTTCGCCCGCTGGGTGGAAAAGTTGCCGCCGACCGTCTCGCGCATCAGCTGCTGGCTGCTGATTCTGCTGCTGGTCGGCCTGCTGTTGCGCAGTTCGCGGATCAGAATGCGCATCGACTGGCGCTTTGGCCGGCGCCAGCGGCGCTCCCGACGCGAGGCGGCGGCCCGCCACTATTACGACGAAATGCTGAACCTCTTTCGCAAAAAAGGCCTCGATCGAACGGAAGCCCAGACGCCCCTGGAGTTCCTCCAAACCTTGCAGGATCGGAGCCGCCCGGGTTATCCCGAGGCTTCGGTGGTTACGGACCACTTTTGCCAGTCCTATTATGGCAGTAAGGAGCTGACGCCCGAACAGAATTCCGCTACACAGGAAGCGCTCGCCCGATTAAAGCGGGAAAGCGCCACGGGCCATGCAAGCCATAACCAAGTTGAACGAAGCTGAGCTGGAGGAGATCTTCGAACGATCCTCCGGGCCGGGCGGTCAGAACGTCAACAAGACCTCCACCAAAGTCACCCTCCGCCATCTTCCCACCGGTCTATCGGTGACGGTGCAGGACAGCCGATCCCAATTTCAAAACCGCGCTCTGGCGCGTGAACGCCTTCTCGAGGCTCTGAACCGGCGCCTCGAGGATAAACGTTCGGCCGAACGCGCCGCCCGGGAGAAGGTCCGCCGCCAAAAGCGGTTGCGCCCACGACACGTCAAAGCAGGAATCCTCCGCGCCAAGCGACAGCGGGGTGACATAAAAAAGCTGCGCACGGACCGCAGTTTTGACTGAAACCTGTTCTCGCGAACATCGCCAGGACACCGGGATGTCACCGCTTGGCGGCTTCCATCGCAGCCCCTTTGGTCTTGCGCATTTTAGCGATACCCTTCTCATTAATTCATGCACCAATACGTGGAAGATGTGATCGACCTGATCGATCCCGGCTTGAATCGCCTGAGCAATATGTCTGTGGATCAAGCGCGCGTCCGGGTCCTGACCGGAACGCCCGAGGAGGTTCGGGAGATCGACGGATCATTTGCTCTCGTCGCGAGGAATGGCAAAACCGTTCGGCTCGCCCGCTCGATGGACCGCCCGATGCGCTATTTCCTGGCCAAGCGCCATGAAGGACCTGCCCTGGTGGTGAGCGACCGGATCGATCGCATTCACGAATGGTTGAAAACCAAGGGATTTGAGGGCCAGTTTCACCCGAGCTACACCCGCATGGTGCCCGCTCACTACGTGCTGGAGCTCCAATTGATCGGCTGTCCTGATCCCGATCCGACCTACACGCGGTATTTTACTCCGGCGCGGGAGTCTCTTCCCACCGATCTGAACGAAATTGGCGAGCGTTACATTCGAGCTGCAGCCGAAGAGATCCGCAAGTGGCTGGCCAGCATTCCCGAGACGGCCCCCGTTGGCGTTTGCTTTTCTGGGGGGGTGGATAGCGGAGCTGTGTTTCTTCTCACTTACCATGTGATGCGGTCTCTCGGCCTGAACCTCGGCCGGTTGAAAGCCTTCACCCTTGATCTCGGAAACGGCACCGACGTTGTTCAGGCCCGGGACTTTCTTCGAGAGTTGAATCTCGAACTGTTCCTTGAACCCATTCAGGCCGATCTTTCTACGGTCGACTACGCCGAAGCGGTCCGCATCGTCGAAGATTACAAACCGCTCGATATCGAATGCGCCGCGATGGGGCTGGCGCTCTTCCGAGGCATCCGTGCGCGTTATCCGGACTGGCGATACCTGCTCGATGGCGATGGCGGGGATGAAAACCTGAAGGATTACCCGATCGAAGAAAATCCGGAATTAACCATCCGCAGCGTCGTGCATAATCTCATGCTCTACCAGGAAGGCTGGGGAGTCGGCCGAATCAAACATTCTCTCACTTATAGCGGAGGGCTGAGCCGTTCTTACACGCGCACCTACGCGCCTGCCCGCCACTTGAGCTTCGAAGGGTTCAGTCCGTTCACGCGGCCCGCGGTCATCGAAGTCGCGGAGGGTATCCCATTCATTTCACTGACCAAATACGACGTCCCCACCCTCTACTCGCTCAAGGGCGAAATCGTCTCCCGGGGCCTGCGCGCCTTGACCGGCCTGCGCATGCCGGTTTACGAAAAGCGGCGCTTCCAGCACGGAGCGCTCGATAAGGCTCGCCTGCGGGAAAAGCTTCCGGCCAACGAAAGCCTTTATCGGCGCGCCTTTCTCTCGCTCTACCAATCGTGACGGCCGATTACCCAGCGCTCGGTTCCGAGCGAACTCGCTGGATTCTCTCCCAACGCGGTCAACGGAACACGCTAGAGCCCAGCCGGCCCTACGCTTTTCTGGCGGAAGAAGAACCTGCCGCTTTCGGCTCCACCGCCAAAGTGGCCGCCATTTTCCTGACGAATCGTGAGTGTCCGTGGAAATGCGCGATGTGCGATCTTTGGCGCAACACCACCGCCACGCCGCTCCCTCCCGGATCGATCCCGGCTCAGATGGAGTTCGCTCTCGCTCAATTGCCCCCCGCCACGGTTCTCAAGCTCTACAATAGCGGCAGCTTTTTTGACCCCGGCGCGATCCCGCGCGCGGATTGGCCTGCCATCGCCGCTCTTTGCCGCTCATTCCAAAGGGTGATCGTAGAATGCCATCCCCGCCTGATCGGCCCTTCAGTTCTTGAATTTGCCGCCCTGCTCCCCGGCGAACTTGAAGTCGCTCTGGGCCTTGAAACAGCCCATCCGCAGGCACTGAACGCTCTCAACAAACGCATCTCAGTCCGCGACTTTGAGAACGCGGCGCGTTTTCTCAAAGAACACAACCTTCGCGTGCGCGCTTTCCTCCTGATCAATCCACCGTTTGTTCCCGCTGGCGAACAGGCCCGCTGGCTCCGCCATTCTCTTAGGGCGGCCACGGACTGCGGCGCCGACGTTTTGAGTTTAATCCCATTGCGTGGCGGGAATGGAGCGATGGAGGCTCTCATCCAGTTCGGCCAGGCGCGCGAACCCACGCTTGCTGAGATTGAGGCCGCGCAGGAACTGGCTCTTGAGCGGCGAAGTGCCGCCCTTGCCTTTTGCGACACTTGGGATCTCCAGCGCTTCGCCCGCTGCCCGGTTTGCCTGCCCGCCCGCACCCAGCGCATTCACCAAATGAATATTTCTCAGCTCGTTCAACCTCGCATTCCGCCCTGTGGCTGATTCGTTCGATTTCGTGATTTTCGGCGCCGGTTTTGGCGGTTCCATCATGGCGATGGTTCTGCGTCGGCTTGGGTTCTCCGTCCTCCTGCTGGAACGCGGTTCTCATCCCCGCTTCGTCATTGGGGAATCATCCACCCCGTTCGCCAATCTGCTTTTGGAGAAACTCGCAGCCCTTTACGATCTTCCGGTTCTCCGCGAATTCTCCGAATGGGGCCGCTGGCAGCGGAGCCACCCGCAAATCGCCTGCGGCCTCAAACGGGGCTTCACGTTTTATCCTCACCAGCCCGGCCAGCGATTGGACCTCACAGATCGCTCCCGACAACTCCTCGTTGCCGCCAGCCCGAACGACACCGTTGCCGACACGCATTGGTATCGGCCCGACTTTGATCATTTTCTTCTTCAGCAGGCCCACGCCTTGGGAGCGGTTTATTTCGATAAAGTCAGGGTGACGCATTGTGAGCACCAAACATTGTGGAGCTTGCACTTCGACTCAGACCAGGGCTCCCATCGCGTTACAGCCCGATTCGCCATTGACGCGTCGGGCGCCTCCGGCTTTCTCGCCGGCTTCCTCGGCTTGGTTCCCGAACGGTTTCCTGACTTCCCAGAAACTCAGGCTGTCTTTGCTCATTTCCGTCAGGTTCGGCCGCTTCCGCCCGCCGCCGATCTGTCCGGCTCGGCGCCCTACCCCTCCGAGGACGCCGCCGTCCACCATCTCTTTGACGACGGCTGGATCTGGATGCTCCGTTTCAACAACGGCCTCACCAGCGCCGGCGCCGCTTTTAAATCCGGGCCAAACACGCCCCACCTCGCCCCGGCCGAACGGTGGCATAAAATTCTTCAGAAGTTTCCCACGCTTTCGGAACAATTCGCCGCCTCGGAGCTGGTGACCGATTTTTACGAAATCCCGCAACTTTCCTTTCGCCGGCCCCGGGCGGCGGGTCCCGGCTGGGCGTTGCTTCCCTCCGCCGTGGGCTTCGTCGATCCGTTGCTTTCCACCGGGTTCGCTCTGAACCTGCTGGGCATCGTCCGTCTTGGGGAGATCTTGGCGACGTCCGGAAATCTCTCGAACGTCGATTCGCTCCGGGGCTATGAACGGGACACCCTCGCCGATCTCGACGTTGCCGCCGATCTGATCAGCGCGCTTTACGCCCGACTCCCGTCTTTCCCCGAGTTTGCCGGTCTTTCGCTTCTCTACTTTGCCGCCATGAGCTTTGCTGAATCGGCCTGGCGGCTCCGTAAATCGCAGTTGGCCACTCATTTCCTTCTCGCCAACGACCTCCGCTTCTCCCGCCTTCGCCGCCAACTTTGCCACCAGGCGCGAACCGGCCCAGCCCTGGAGTTCGAGAAAATCCTGCGCGCGATCGAGCCCTGGGATATCGCCGGCTTGGGCCGTCCCGACCGCCGAAACTGGCACCCGGTCCGGCTCGAAGATCTCCTGGCAGCCCGGGACAAGCTGGGCGCCAGTGCCGAGGAAATCTACGCGGCCTTTCCCGGTTCTTAAGCAAAATCAAAGCCCCCCCGGTGGTTCCTGTTGCCTTCGGCGCGTCGTGCTTGGTATAGGAACACGCAACGGCTCTCCGGGAGCGATTTGCCATGAACGATGCACCATTACTCTTAATCCACGGCTATCCCTTCGATCATACGATGTGGTTCCCCACGATCGCGTCGATCGGAGCCCACGCCCGTGTCATCGCGCCGGATCTGCCCGGTTTTGGAACCACCCCGCTGTTGCGGGACACACCTCCTTCTCTGGAGGCCTTCGCCGATTATCTCGCGGACATTCTGGATCAAGCCGGCCATCCCCGGGCCGTCATCGCGGGCATGTCCATGGGAGGTTACGTCGCCCTCGCGTTCGCGGAAAAATATCCCCGCCGCTTGCTCGGCCTCGGCCTTGTCAGCTCGCAGGCCGCGGCCGATTCCCCGGAAGGCCGGCAGGCCCGTTTCGACACCATCCAGAGGATTCGCGCTCAGGGACCGGGTGTGGCCGTCGACGCTTTGCTCCCGAAACTTTACGCCGACAAAAACAGCAACCTACTCGATCTGCAGCAATACCCGACGAAAGGCGCCCAGGCCGCTGGGGTCGACGGGCTCTGCTGGGCTCTGGAAGCCATGGCTCGGCGCCCGGATCGCACTGCCCTTTTTCAATCCCTGGAACTGTCCGTCCTGGTTGTCCACGGATCGGACGATAAGATCATTCCCATCGCCAAGGCTCGTCAACTCGCCGAACGCTGCCGCCAGCCCATCCTCGTCGAACTCCCCGGGGTCGGGCACGGTTCTCCACTGGAAGCCCCGGACAAGGTGGCGGCCGCCCTGGTTGGCCTTGTCCAATCCTCGGTCCATGACTAATGGTCGACGGTAACAGTGCCGCGGAAGAATAACGCCCATACCACCACCAGCATGGTAAGCATGAACGGGAGCGTGTACTGCCAAATATACGCCAGAAACGTCGGGGTGTGGACCTTCTGCTGATCCGCAATCGCTTTTACCATGAAATTCGGGCCGTTCCCGATGTAAGTGTTCCCTCCGAAAAAGACCGAGCCCACGCTGATGGCCATCAGCAGCCGGCTTAGCTCCGGATCGGCCAAAAGCAAAGCCGCCTGGCTCGGCGTCACCGGCGGAGCGTCGATCGCGCTCGTTGCCACATTGAAGAAAGTCAGATACGTCGGCGCGTTGTCCAGGACGCTCGACAGGCTCCCACTGGCGAAATAGTAGAAAGTCGGGCTCAAAGACCCAAAGCTGCCGGCGTGGTTGTGCAGCCAATCAAGCGCCGGCATCATGGTCGCAAATATCCCCACAAATAAGAGCGCCACTTCCTTCAGCGGGTTAAAGCTGAAATCGTTTGCCTCGTGGAGCTTTGCGGGCGTTATGAACCAGGAGGCTGCGGCCGCTGCAACCATGATTGCCTCCCGCAGGAAGACCGGTCGGCTAACAAATGCCGAACCTAAAATCACCGCCAAAAACAGAATGTTCTTCATTCCTTCGAACCGAAACTCGTCCGGTGGCTCGGCCAGTCTCTCCCGGACTGATTGCGGAGCTCGCAAATAATTCTGCCGGTCAATCCAATAGAACATCGCCAACAACATCCCGACGCCGACCGCCCACATCGGCCAGCAATGTTGGACAACCCAGAAAAATGGCACCCCTTTAAGGAACCCCAAGTACAAAGGCGGGTCTCCAATCGGAGTCAAGCAACCGCCCACATTGGAAATCAGAAAAATGAAAAATACGACATGATGGCCTGAGACGCGATACTTGTTCATCCGCAACCAGGGCCGGATCAGGAGCATGGACGCTCCGGTCGTGCCGAGAAGATTGGCGGCCAGCGCCCCGCAAAAGAGAAAGCGAACGTTTTCGATGGGCGTTGCCTCCCCTTTGACCGTCATGCGAATGCCGCCAGCCACGACAAAGAGAGAACCGATCAGCACGATGAAGCTGACGTATTCTTGGGCCACCGCAGCCACGCGCCCGCCCCCGCCCAGCGTCAAATAGTAGGCTGCCGTGAGGAAGGCCAGCCCCCCAGCCACCTTTCCGTAGTTCTTTCCCCACCAGTCCGCAAAGAAAAGCGGCCCCAAAGCGATCGTTGCCAGCAGCACCACAAAGGGCAGCGCCATCAAGGCATTTGGCTCAACCATAGTTGTCTCGTGTTTCCGCTTGCGGCAGGAACTGTGCCCGCGCGCGGTCCAGCCGCAGTCCGGCCCGAATCCGTCTAAAAAGCAACAGTTCACCGCCTCTCGTCTGTCTCAAATCAACCACACTGCAGAAAACAGCTCGAGATATTCAGCATGCGCTTCGGGCATGGACTTTCGGACAATTTTTCATTCACCCTGTTCCAGCATCTGGGTTTCGAACCCCAGGTGTTTTCTCGTGATCATAAAACCAGCTCCTACCCAGCCGCTTCCGCGTATCCGACAATCCTGTCAGCTGTTCCCTCTCGCGTAAAAGTCGCGCCACCCTACACGCCGCCACGGCATCCGCGGTACACCCAGTGCTCGCGAAATTCCCGTGAAGCCTGTGCGCCCTGTCATCCATCACCGACTCTCTCACGCACATCCCGCGCGCGATTTTTGTTTTCCCATAGCTCCTGCGTCGCCCATGCCGCGCCGTTGGAGTTTCGTGGAAAGCCTCGGGCGAGTACCCCAAGGCGGGAACCAAGGACCCAATGAAGTAAACGAGTGCAATTCTCGCAAACGTTAACCTATTAGACCTCAACTATGCTCAGAAGAATAACGCTGATATTATCCGCTGCCTTGCTCCTGGCTGCGGCAGTGCGCGCTGCAGATAGTGCAGACACGAACGCACCGGCGGCCGCCGCTCCGGCCACGCCCGCGACGACCACGGATGCCACTCCGAAGCCCGACCCAGGCGGCACTGCCACAGGCATGGCCGTCGACGCTCAATCGCCAGCCGGTCTCTTCATTCCGGCCGCGCCTGCCGAACTAAGCGCCGACGATCAGAAGGATGCCGCCAAAGTGAAGGCTTTCGCTGAAGCGAAGAAAGCCTACGACGACTTTCAGGCACAAGCGAAGCTTGAGCCCCTTGCGGTTAAGCTGGCCGACTCCGTCGGGCATAATCGCGTCGCCGTGAATTTCATGTGGACCTTGATCACCGGGTTCCTCGTCATGTTTATGCAGGCAGGTTTCGCGTTGGTGGAGACGGGTCTCTGCCGGGCGAAAAACTCCGCCCACACCATGGCCATGAACTTCATGATCTACCCAATGGGCATGCTGGGCTTTTATCTCTGCGGGTTCGCCTTCATGTTCGGCGGCCTTGGGGCGATTGGGACGATGGGCGGTTACGCCGGGCTCAATCACGAAATCACCCTCAATCTGTTCGGCAAGCCGTTTGGGATTCTCGGATGGAAGGGCTTCATGCTGCAAGGAGCTGGCTATGACACCGCGGCGTTCGCCCTCTTCCTGTTCCAAATGGTCTTCATGGATACGACCGCCACCATCCCGACCGGCGCCGCGGCGGAGCGCTGGCGCTTTTCCGCGTTCATGATTTACGGCTGCTTCATCGGAACATTGATGTATCCGATCTTTGGCAATTGGGTCTGGGGCGGCGGCTGGCTGTCTCAGCTTGGCACGAACTTTGGCCTGGGCCACGGGCACGTCGATTTCGCCGGATCTTCCGTGGTCCACATGCAGGGGGGGGTCATCGCGCTCATCTACGCGTGGCTCATCGGGCCGCGTTACGGGAAATACAACAGTGACGGGAGCATCAACCCGATGCCTGCCCATAACATTCCGATGGTGATGCTGGGCACATTCATTCTCGCCTTCGGCTGGTTCGGGTTTAACCCTGGATCCACCCTGGCTGGCACGGATCTCCGCATTGCGGTGGTCGCCGTGAACACCATGCTCGCCGGTGCCACCGGCGCGCTGGCTTCCACCCTCTACATGTGGTGGGTGCGCACCAAGAAGCCCGATCCGTCCATGATGTGCAACGGCATGCTCGCCGGCCTGGTCGCCATTACCGCGCCTTGCGCGTTCGTGAGCGCGGGCGGAGCGTGCATCATCGGTTTGATTTCAGGAATTCTCGTGGTGGAAGCGGTTTTCTTCTTCGACAAACGGCAGATTGATGATCCCGTCGGAGCCATTTCGGTCCACGGAGTCAACGGCGCCTGGGGCTGCCTCTCGATCGGCCTTTTCGCAGATGGGACTTACGGTGACGGCTTCAACGGCGTCTCCGGCATGGTCACCGGCCTGTTCTACGGCGGCGGCGTTTCGCAACTGGTCGCCGAGTTCATCGGCGTGGCCACCTGCTTCGTGACGCTCTCCATCATCTCGGTCATCGTCTATAAAATCACCGAGGCGATCGTCGGCAATCGCATTCCGGTCGAAATCGAAATCGAAGGGCTGGACGTTCCGGAAATGGGGATCACCGGTTATCACGGCCAGGTCATGGCCAAAGATGCTGAAACTCCGATGCCCAAGGGCGTTTCCATGGGCGCCGCCGCGCGCGGCGACCGCGTTCATGCCTGATCCCAGACGACTCGAAATAATCCATTCCAAATGAACACTCTTGAAATCCTCCGCTCGGGCGTCGCTCTCGGCGCCGGGGCTCTGATAGGCGCCCTCTTCGCCTTGCTCCAGTCTTTCGCCCAGCGCCGCTACGAGCGGCTCCAGGCGAAAGGCGAACTCAACAACGGTTGGAGAGTCATGCTCGGTTCGCCGCGGCGGGTGTTTTGGTTCCTGCTCGGCCTGATTGGCCTGCAGATCCTTTTCCCTTCGTTGTTCCAGAACGGGGCGCAGTGGTGGGTTTCGGGCGGGGTGGCTTTGGGTTACGGACTGATCCTGCTCTTCGAATTAAGCCGGCGCCGGGCGCAAAACGCCTGAGCCCGGGTCCGGAAGCCACCCCTTTGCTTTCGGTCGTCCCTCGTCGCCAAGCGGGGGACGGCCGGAAAATAGGATACGCTCCTTCATTGGGGAGTCACAGGCGCGGCCTGATCGGCCGCGCCTCTTGCTGTCCCGATCCAAGCGACCTCTCCTGAATGCGCGCCAAATCACGCCCAAATGGGCGAATTGGTTTCGGTTTTCCGAGGTTGATCGGCGGTGCTATAGTTTCCGCGTCGATATGAGCATTGCCGCGCATCCAACAAACTCCTTCTCGGACCTGGAGAAGGTGCGGACGGACTTCCCGATCCTGCACCAGAAAGTCCATGGCCATGATCTGATCTATTTTGACAACGCGGCCACGTCTCAAAAGCCCCGTGTTGTGATCGATGCGCTGCGCCATTACTACGAACGGGATAACGCAAATGTCCATCGCGGCATTCACGAGTTAAGCAACCGCGCCAGCACCGCCTACGAAGCATCCCGGGTTCGCGCCGCCCGCTTTCTCAACGCCCGCCACGCGGAGGAGATCATTTTCACCCGCGGCACCACCGAAGCCATCAATCTCGTGGCCAACTCCTGGGGCGGGAAATTCCTCAAGCCCGGGGACAAAATCCTCCTCACGGAAATGGAGCATCACAGCAACATTGTGCCCTGGCAGTTGCTCGCCCAAAAGGTTGGTGCGCAGCTGGTTTATCTGCCGATCACGGGCGATAACGGGCTGCTGGATCTGGCTCGGCTCGATGAATGGCTCACGCGCGACATCAAGCTCTTCGCGATGACTCATATTTCAAACACGCTCGGCACGGTCAACCCGGTCGCTGAACTTTGCGCGCGGGCTCGCGCGCTCGGAGTCGTCACGCTGGTCGACGGCGCCCAAAGCGCTGGCCATCGGAAAGTCGACGTGCAGGAAATCGGCTGCGACTTCCTGGCCGTGTCCGGCCACAAAATGTGCGGGCCTACCGGAGTGGGCCTCCTTTACGGACGGCAAGAACTCCTGGAAAAGATGGATCCTTACCAGGGTGGCGGCGATATGATCACCAGCGTCGATTTTCATCGCAGCACCTGGAACAAAATTCCCCACAAGTTTGAGGCGGGCACTCCGAACATCGCCGACGTCATCGCGCTCCACGCCGCCATGGATTACCTCGACCGGCTCGGGCGTGATCGCATTTCCGAGCACGATATCGAACTCAGCGCCTACGCCTACGCCCGGCTCGCGGAGTTGCCCGGCATCCGGCTCTTCGGCCCGGCGGAAGGCCGGGCGGGCCTGGTCAGCTTCCTCTTGCGGGATGTGCATGCACATGACGTTGTGACATTCGCCGATCAGCAAGGCGTCGCTTTGCGGGGCGGACATCACTGCAATCAGCCCCTCATGCGAAAATTGGGGGTTGAATCGACCACGCGCGCCAGCTTCTACTTCTACAACACGCCCGTGGAAGTCGATCAATTCATCAAAGTCCTGAAGCAAATCCAGGCTTTCTTCGCCTAATGAACGCTGCCACTGCCTCTCCACGATCTCTCACCGCCGCCTCGACCATGGCGGAGGTCCTCGCCGTTTTTCCCGGCGCCCAGCGCGCGCTCTTCCGCAAATATCACATCGGCGGATGCTCGAGTTGCGGTTTCCAGCCCGAGGAAACTCTCGGCGCGCTCTGCGCCCGCAACGGCGGCCTTGAGGTCGGGGAGGTGATCACGCACATCGAACGCAGCCACGAAGCGGATTTGCAAATCCTCGTGGAGCCAAAAGAACTCGCCCGCTGGCGGGACGAAGGCGCTGCTGTCCGCGTGGTCGACATTCGCACCCGGGAGGAATTTGAAGCCGCCCGCATCGAGGGAGCCACTCTTTTCACCCAGGAGATCATGACCGAAATGCTCGGCCGCTGGTCGCGTCCGGAACTCCTGGTGATTTATGATCATCTCGGGGCGAAAAGCATGGACGCGGCTGCCTATTTCCTTGGGCATGGGTTCACGAAGGTGCGCGCTCTTCGGGGCGGCATTGATGCCTGGTCCCAGGAAGTGGATCCCAAGGTTCGGCGCTATAAACTGCAGTAAATTCTATGTCAGACAATTTTCAGCAAAAGGTTGCGGACGCCATCGCCAACCCGAAAAACATGGGTGAGATGCAAGGCGCCGATGCCATCGGCACTGTCGGAAGCCCCAATTGCGGGGACATGGTCCGAATGTGGATCAAGTTCAAGGACGATAACGGCAAGAAGGTGATCGACCGGGCCAGCTTTCAAACGTTCGGGTGCGAAACGGCGATTGCGGTTGCCAGCCTGGCCACCGAACTGATCCGCGGCAAAACGGCCGAAGAGGCCATGAATCTCTCCGGTGAAGATCTCGCTGCGGGACTCGGCCCGTTGCCTCCCATGAAGATCCATTGCGGCCAACTGGTGGAAGGCGCTCTCCGCAACGCTCTGGCCCCGGAGCCCGCGCCCCAAGCCGAACCTGTTGCGCCCAGCCAGCCCTCGGCGCCCACTTTGGTGGATAGCCTGTCCGGCCAGGCAAAGCCGGGAGCCCGGATCGTTTTTCTGGACTGATTCGGACTAATCCTCGCGCTCCAACGCCGGACGGGGCCGATGTTTTTTCGCGAGCGCGAGACACTGGTTCAACTCAAGCATTCCATCCGTGCACGTCGGATGCGCCAGGGAGGCTGCGGCCGCGCACACGCCTGTCAGCAGGCATCGGTTTAATTCCCAGCCTTCATGCAGGCCGAAAAGAACACCGGCGCAAAAGGCGTCGCCCGCTCCCGCGGTTCCGGCAATGTACTTCGCGGGCAGGTTCAAGGAGGATTGCCAGAAATCTTCACCTTTCCGGGTCCGCGCAAATGCGCCTTCCGGAAAATGGATCACCACCACCTCTTTCACGCCCATTTGCAGAAGGGCGCCAGCCGCGTGCTTTAAACTCACCGTGTCGAGCGCGCCATCGCTCTGGCGAATCTTGAACCCTGCCGTCTTGCCGGCCTCGATCTCATTGAGCACGCAGTAGTCGACATACTTCAGGGCGGGGGAAACGATTTTTGCGAATCGATCGCTATCCTCGCTCACCACATCCACGCTCGTCTTCAAGCCCGCATCTTGCGCCTTCGCCAGCAAACGCGCCGCGCGTGTGCCGTAAATCTTGTCCGGCCCGTCCAGAGCATCGAGCAGCAGCAGATAGCCGAGGTGGAAAATTCGCGCCTTGGTCTTCTTGAAATCCAAGTCATCCGCTTCCCACAATGCATTCGCCCCGCGTTGATGGAAGAACGTCCGGCGCCCATTTCCGATTTCCGTCATCACATCCGTGTAGGACGTGGGGGCTTCCGGCGTGGATTTGAGCAGTTTGGTATCGATCTTATTGACCTTGCAGATCCGGAGGATTTCGTCGCCCAATCCGTCCTTGCCCACTAGGCCGGCCGCGCTCAGCGGAAAAGGCGCTTTCAGACGCGCCAGATCCACCAGCACATTAAAGGGTGCTCCGCCTGTTCCCTGAGATTGGCTGCGGATATTCGCCAATTGCTCCCGCTGTGGATACACATCGACCATTTTTACCTGATCGATGATCCAATTCCCACCGCCGAGGAGACCGTTGCGTGATGAACCGATTGATTTTTTCATGACTGCTAACGGCCAGTTCCAATGCGCTGCCCGCGGGCAGGGCCGTTCAGAATCCGGACTCCTTTAACCGATTTAAGCTGTTGCCTTCAAGTAGAATCCAAACTTCAGCCCCAAATCTCTCTTAAATGATATAGTCTAGCGGGTTTGAACGTTCCCCCTGCAACTGCCGCACCCGAGCGCATAATTCGGCCAATGTTACCCCTTCCAGAACCCGCACGATCGCGTCCCTGACTTCCTTCATCACACTCCGAATTCCGCACTTTTCCTCGCTCGGGCAGGAGCATTTTTCGTAAAACTTCTCACTGACGCAACCGACGGGTGCGAGCGGCCCCTCGATTAATCGAATTACCTGCGCCAGAGTCACTTGCTCAGGTCGAAGCCTGAGCCGATAGCCACCCGCCACTCCCCGTTTGCTTTCCAGAATTCCCGCCGTTCGCAAATCATTCAGGATCTGCTCTAGGAACCGCTTCGGGATATTCTGCTGTTCGGAGATTGCCTGGATTCGAATCACCTCGCCGTCGCTGGCGTTCAGGCCGAGAACGATCAGCGCCCGCAAGGCATATTCTCCACGAACGGAAAGCTTCATTTCGTTGAACGATAAAATCTCGATAGAATTGGTCAAGAATCCCTCAACGAAATCAATTTCGCCAGCCGTCGGGGCATCAGGCGAACTCTCAATCAGATTTCATCATCCGCTCCAGTTGCCAATCCTCTTTCTCGGATTACATTGCGCCGTTGAGTGTCTGCCATGGACCCTGAGGCGCCCACAACTGCCCTGCCCCGTCCGCCCGGTATCGGCGGCGACACCCACGACCAAACCGACGACTTATTCCTATTCCGCTCACACATGATATTGGAGAACAGGATGGCCACGCTTGCCGCCGCGAGCGACGCCAAATCAGCGCCCATCGCCATTTCCCGAATTGCCGGCTGGCTTGCGAACACTCTCAACTGCATCGCTGACGGCTTGCTGGCGACCAACAGCTGCGGAGAAGTGCTCTTCATGAACACTCGCGCTGAACAGATGACCGGCTGGCCCCTCGAGAAGGCCCTCCGCCAAAGTTCGTCCCGCATTTTCCATCTGGTTAAATCCGCGAATGGCGCTCCCTCCGAAAGCCCCCTGCGGGAGGCCTTCGTGGAGGAACAGGTTTTCCGTTCGAGCACCTGCTCCCTGGTCGACGCCGAGGGCGAGCGCACTCCCATCGAATACTCGGCCGCGCCGATCCGTACGGAGCACGGCGAAGTGGTCGGGGCCGTCGTGGTCTTTCGCGAGCATCGCGGCCGGTAACGGGCGTTGAGCGGAAGCCATTCCCGCCGCTGCGCTGGTTTAGGAGAATTCAAGCCTTTCCGAATTCTAAAACGGTGCTAGCTTTCCCCCTATGCTCACTTCCGTGGACGCACGACGGCGGTGGTTTGGGACTTTTTTCCTGATCCTGGCAGGCGGACTCCTGGTTTGGGGTCTCACCTTCCTGAGCGCATTCCTCCTGCGCAATCCGCTTTTTTTCGTCGCCTACTGGCTCGCTTGCTTTGGCCTGACCGCGCTCGCCTTTTCGATCGCGATCTACGACATGGCGGTCATGCGCCGGCGCATCAAGGAAGAACAGCGTTCTGCCTTTAACAAAGCGTTCGAGGACATCGTTCAGGAAGAAAAGAATCGGCCTCGGTAAGCCTTGCCGGGCGTCGAAAGGCGCTACACTTCCAGCACCTTTTCGAATTTCGTCAGGTTGCGCGGGAGTTGCTTGGTGATCTGCGCCATATCCTCCAGGCGCACGCCCCCAATGCCCTGGTAGTACAGGCCGGGCTCTATCGTCACGACATGCCCTCCCCTCAGTGAATCCGTCGAGGTCTTCGAAATTCGCGGTGCTTCGTGAATCTCCAATCCCACCCCATGGCCGGTGCCGTGGAAGAAGCCTTGCATCCGGCCGCTTTGTTTCCCGCTCTTAAACCCTTGCGCCTCAAAAAAACCGGCCACCTTCTTGTGCACATCGCGCGCGGACGCGCCCTCGGTGAGATGTTTCAAGGCGATTTCCTGCCCCAGGGCCACCGCCTGGTACATTTTGCGCACCGCCTCACTGGCCCTTCCCTTCACCACGGTCCGCGTAATATCGCCGAAGTAGCCGGTCTTCTGGGATCGGGGAAACACATCGAGAATGATCGGCACATTCGCCTTGAGCGGGCCATGCCCTTCTTCGTGCGGATTGCACCCCTGGTCGCCTCCGGCCACGATGGTGTGCATCGCCATCCCGCCCGCCTGCAGTACCGCAGTGTCAATGATGGCACGCAGACGCTCCGACGTCAGCGGCAGGTTGTTGTGAATCAATCGCCCATTCCGCGCGACCTTCGACCGTTTCAACGCCTGGATTCCTTCCGCCAGGCCTACCTCCGCCATCATCAGCGCCGCGCTGATCTTTTTGACCTCTTCCGAGGTCTTCAGCTCGCGCTCCGGGAAGCAGCCGTTCTTGGACACCCGCACTTTGATTTTCAGATCTCGCAACTGGCGGGCCAGTCCATGGGGAAAAGAATTCGGAACGATGACTTTCTTCAGACGCTGTTCCTTCAGAAACGCCCGGATCACGTGGGCCATTCCCGGAGCCTTCACTCCATTCTTGCGCAAGCGCTCCTGATAATCCGCAAAGGAAAGCACCTTGCAGTGCCGCGCCCGTTTCCGCGCCCGATCCAACTCCAGATCGCTGACGATGACGAAGGATTTGTCCGAGTTCTTGAAGTAGATGAACGGGTCCGGAACAAACATCCGCACCGCGTAGAGCATATTCGCGTCACGCTCGCTATCCGCAACGATTAGCAGGTTTTCTTTGCTCATCGATTTCAGAAGCAGGCCGGATGACTATGTTCATTAATCTTTCGCAAGGGGCCAAAAGTAAACGCCAGCGACTTAACCTCCGCAACCGGAAAACTCGCCCGCGTCCGCCCAAAAAATCTTGACTTCCCCTCCTGGCCGAAGCGCCATCCCAGCCACGATTTTCAGGCCAGAATCGGGCGGATGACCTCGCCATGCACATCGGTCAGGCGCCGGTCCAGGCCATTGTATCGGAACGTCAGTTTCTCGTGCTTGATCCCGAGCAGGTGCAGGATGGTCGCGTGCAGATCGTAGCAGTAAGTGCCGTCGGACTCCGCCTTCCATGACCACGCGTCACTCCGGCCGTGCGCCGCGCCGCCCCGAATTCCAGCCCCGGCCAGCCAGGTCACCGCTGTGCCGCCGTTGTGGTCCCGGCCGGTGCTCCCCTGGGTGAACGGCATGCGCCCAAACTCCGTGCTCCAGACTACCAGCGTATCGTCGAGCAGGCCCCGTGCTTTGAGGTCCGCCAGCAACCCGGCAATCGGCTGATCCGTGGCCGCGGCCATGGGCGGGAGTTCCTTCAAGATGTTCGCGTGATTATCCCAATTCCCCGTGGGACCGCCCGCGCCGCTCCAGATCTGCACAAAACGCACCCCGCGTTCCACCAAACGCCGCGCCATCAGACAGCGCCGCCCGAAATCCTCGGTCAAGGGATTCTCCAGGCCATACAAGCGCCGCGTGGCCGCCGACTCTGCTTTCAGATCCAGCGCTTCCGGCGCCGCCAGTTGCATGCGCGCCGCCAATTCATAGGACAGGATTCGAGACTCGAGGCGCGAATCCCCGGGACATTGCTCCAAATGTTCCGTGTTCATCGCCCGCAGCAGATCGAGGCTGTCCCGCTCGCTGCCCGCCGTCACGAAGTCCGCTTTCGCCGGCGCCCGGAGATGAGCGATCGGCTCGGGCGCAGCCGCATTCACAATCATTCCTTGATGTGTCACCGGCAGGAATCCCGAAGTAAAATTCCCCTTCTGATTGTAGGGCAGGCCTTTTGGATCCGGGAGCACTACAAACGTCGGCAGATTGTTATTGAGCGTGCCGAGCCCATAGGAAATCCACGCCCCCATGCTCGGAAAGCCGGGCGCCAGAAACCCGGTGTTCATCATGTAACTGGCCGGGCCGTGCACATTGGTTTTCGACTGCAAGGCCAGCAAAAACGCCATGTCATCCACGCATGTCGCCAGGTGCGGGAACACCGAACTCACCCACCGCCCGCTCTCCCCATGCTGCCGGAATTCAAACGGGCATTTCATCACCGCGCCCGGCTCGCTCGTCGGCGCTTCCACATGCGTGCCCGGATCGAACTTTTGCCCGTGCCGCTTCTCCAGCTCCGGCTTGTAATCGAACGTGTCCATCTGGCTCACCCCGCCATTCATGAACAGTTGAATCACGAATTTCGCCCGCGCCGGGTGATGCTGCTCCGCGGCCAGCAAATCCTGCTCGGCGAACATTTTCGCCAGCGCAATGCCCCCCAGCCCGCCACCCGTCCGCCAGAGAAAATCACGGCGGCTGAACTCCCGCCGATTCGGCTGCATCGCTTTCATAGTCCTCAGTTGATGAACATGAACTCATTCGCGTTGAAGAGGACGCGGCAGAAATTCGCCAGCCCATCCTTCTCCACGAATCGCTCGTAGCGCTCTCCCTCGCCCGGACGCAACTCCCGCCCAAAGACGAGGTTCACGGCCAGGGCCACCTGTCCGGCCACGCTGTCCGGACAGCTCGTTCGCAATCGCTCCGCGAAATGTTCGCTGTAGCGCGTCATGAATTGATCGTTCAGCATCGCCAGCGCCTGCGACACCGTCACCGACGAATTCCTCGCCGCCACCAGTTGCGAGGAATCTGGACAATCCAGCGAATCCATAAATGGATCGGGCAGCGTCCGGAAGACGAATCGATAGATGCTGCGGCGCCGAATCTCCGGCCGGTCAATGTCGAACCCCGCGTAATCCACCTTCGGCGTCACATGAATCCCCGGGGACATTAGAAACTGCTGCACGGACGGGCCGCCCATCGTCCGATCCAGAAGCCCGGTCACGGCCAGGATGGCATCGTGCACGCTTTCCGCCTCGAGCCGAGTCCGGTTCATCCGCCACAACAGCGCATTGTCCGCGTCCAAGGCCGAGAATTTTGGATTGTCCGCCGACGACTGCTGATAGACGGCGCTGGTCAGGATCAGCTTGTGGAGTTTCTTGAAGCTTCCCCCTTGATCAAGAAACCAGCTCGCCAGCCAGTCGAGCAGTTCCGGGTGGCTCGGCTGGCCGCCCATCCGGCCGAAATCATTGGGCGTATTCACGATGCCCCGGCCAAAATGGTAGTGCCACACCCGGTTCACGATCGATCGCCAAGTCAGCGCATTCATCGGATCGGTCAGCCAGCGCGCCAGCGCTGCCCGCCGTTCGCCTTCCTGTGCTGCCCCCGGCCATTCGCCGCTCAAACCCGGCACGCAACTGAGCGCGCCCGGATTCGCCAGATCCCCCGGCTTGTTGATGTCGCCTCGCTTCAGCAAGCGCACCTCGCGCATCGTCGCGACAGGCTTGAAGCCCCCATCGGGCACAAAATCGTGCGCGCCCGCAAAAACCAGGTGCGGCGGCGGCAACCGGCCCAACTCCTCCTCCGTCTCCTGCCGGGCTGCGAACAACGCCATGGAGAGCCTCGCCGCCTCCGATCGTTCCGCGGCGGTTTGGCGCAACGCCTCCGCAACTTCGTCCGGCAGTGAATTCAACTTTAAAGGCGGGCGCTCCGCCGTCAGTGACAGCCGAAACCGTCCGATTAAATGACCGCCCCCGTGATCCTGCGCCAGGACAAAGCGGAACTGCTCCGCGTCCAGCGTTTGAGAGGCAAATTCGAAAATTGCTTCGTGCCGCTTCCCAACCTGCGGATAAATCCCCCAGGCCGTCGCCGGATCATCATCGATCGCCCGGGCGATTCCCCACCCCTCCTGGTCGTAGTCCGCCACCGGATTCCGCAGGGCAATCTCCGAAATCGACCCGTCGCTATGCACCGCGTAGGCGCGCAAGTCGGTCAGATGCAGATTCCCATTATCCTGGCGGCCCGGCCCCTTTTTCGGCAGCGAGTCGTCGGTCAAAACTTCGAGGCGAAATCCCGTCGAAGCCGTCGCCGGCACATAAACGGTATACGTGTCACTCTCCGGCCGCTTGCCGCTCGCTAAAATCGAGCGATCCCTCAGAATCTGTAAAGTCGTGCCATTGCTCGACGTGGCCGCCAGCGGCGCCACCGCCTCCCATTGGCCCATCGAAGACCGGACTTTCTCCTCCCAGGCTCTTGCCCTTTTTGTGAAAACCGGCCCCAGCAGCTCATCTTTCAACTCTGGCGACGGCTCCCGCAGTTCCTTTTGCCGGCGCAACAGCTCGGAGCGGCGCGCATGCACCGCCGGATCGGGATCATACCACCGATTCCCCTTGTCCGTGCCGGCGAAGACCGCCTGCAAGCCGTAGTACTCGCGCTGGCTTACCGGGTCGAACTTGTGATCGTGGCAGCGCGCGCATTGCACCGTCGTGCTCGCGAACGTGTTCATCACCGTCGTGACAATGTCGTCCCGGTCGATATACCGCGCGATCTGCCGGTCGATGCTGTCCTCGCGAATATCCCTCAGAGAACTCTCGTCCCACGGCCCCGTCGCCAGAAAGCCCATCCCCACCGTCGCTTGCGGATCACGCGGATACAAAACATCACCGGCAATCTGCTCCTCCACAAAACGCGCGTACGGCTTGTCCGCGTTGAAACTCTGGATCACATAATCGCGATACGGCCACGCATTTGTCCGCGGCCGGTCCTGATCATGCCCGTGCGTCTCGGCGTAATGCGCCACATCCAGCCAGTGCCGCGCCCATCGCTCCCCGTACTCCGGCCGTTCCAACAACCGATCCACCAGCCGTTCGAACGCCTGCGGCGACCCATCCGCTAGAAACGCCGCCACCTCCTCCGGCGTTGGGGGCAGCCCGATCAGATCGAAATACGCCCGCCGGATTAACGTTCGCCTGTCCGCCGCTGCCGCCGGCGTCATCCCGTGCTCCTTCAAACTTCGCAGAATGAATCGGTCCACCGGCGTTCGAGGCCAGTCCGACTCCCCGCCTCCCGGCATTTGCGGCACTGCCGGCCGCGTCAACGGCTGGAGCGACCAATGCTTCGACGGCTCCGCCGCGACCGCCCCAGTCCAGGCAGCCAGCAACAAAACCGATAATCCGCGGCAGCGCTTCATCTTCGACGGGATTTTCTCCAATGTATGGAAAGCCCGGCCCATGAGCAAGGCAAGGTGCGGGCCAAAACCCAGTCGAAATGCCTGAATTTCGAAGCGGGTAACCAGGACGCCTCCAACCAGATGAACGCGCCCAGGCCGAGCGCTCCCCGAATCCAGGCAGCAAATATAAACCGATCGGATTTAGGGCAGTTTGATGTCCCAGAGCGTCGCCAACCTCACAATCGGGGATCAATCGGTTCACTTTCCAGCGCCAGCACGCCGAAGACGCATTCGTGAACGCGACGGAGTGGTTCGCCGCGGACGAAACGCTCCAAGGCCTCTATTCCCAAAGCAAATTCTCGCAACGCGAGGGATCGTTTGGCACCCAGTCCTCGTGAGCGGAGGCGATCCAGGTGCTCGGGTGCGGTGTAATCCGGTCCGTAAATGATCCGCAGGTATTCGCGGCCTCGGCACTTCAGAGCGGGCTGAACCATCCCGCGTCGGCCGCTGGCGATAAAGTCCGTCGGTTTAACAACCATGCCCTCCCCGCCCCGGCCAGTGAGTTCGTTCCACCACTGGATGGCTTCCGCCTCGCTTTCTGGATTTGTCACATCCACCAGCTTGTGCGGCGTTTTGAGCAGCAAGTGTGAGTCGAACGCAGAAAGCCGTGCTAATGTCTCCATGTGCCACGTGTGGGGTTGCCCGAAATGCACCTTCGCCTCGCTCGCGAGAATGTGAAAAGGAGCGAGCTTTAGGTCATCAAGCGACTCCACCGGCCAACAGTAGCGCCGGTATGCTTCAACATATTCTTCGAGCATCACTTGGCGCGCCATAGTTCGGCCGAGCAACTCGGCGACATCCATCCCGCGCCCAGCGGCGGTCTGCAGCGCAGCGACCGCATCGACCAGCGACTCCTTGCCCGCCGCGCCGACAGCCGCGTACTGCTGCTTAAGCAATTCCCTCGCTTTGGCTGACCATGGCAGGAGCTCGCAATCGAAGCAGAACCAGTCGCTCTTAAACTCATCCCAAAATCCGGCGGACGAGATCGCCTTTTGCATGCGGTTAACAAAAGCCCCTTGGAATTCCGGGTTATCAAAAAAGCACCGACCCGTGCGTGTGTAAACGATGCCAACGCCCTCATTCACCACGCCGAAACGTTTCCTCGCAGCATCTTCATCGCTGCAGACGATCACGATGGCGCGCGATCCCATGTGCTTCTCTTCGCAAATCACCGTGGGAATCCCTTCGTGCCGGTAATACGCAAACGCTTCCGCCGGATGCTCCAGAAGACCGGTTTCGTTCGAGGTCTGCGTCGGGGACATCGTGGGCGGAAGGTAGATCAGCCATTTCGGGTTCACAGCGAACCGGCTCATTACCTCAAGGGCGGCAGTGGCGTTTTCCTCCCGGATCGTGACGTTGTGATGAAGGCGAGTGCCAATGATTCGCTTGCCCAGCACATCCTCCACATCCAGAAGATCGTCCTGCGCATGCTGGGCGCTTAACTTTGGCGCTTCCGCTTCTGGCGCGAGGAATGGCCGCGCCGGCACTGCGTAGGTCGCCTTCGCGGGCACCGACACCAGTTCCTTTTCGGGGTATCGGAGAGCCGTGAGCTTGCCGCCGAAAACGCAACCCGTGTCGATATTAATCGTGCGGTTCAGCCACTCGGGCTCAGGCACCGGAGTGTGGCCGTAAACCACCGTCGCCCGTCCGCGATATTCTGCCGCCCAGTTGTAACGTATCGGCAGTCCAAACTCATCGGTTTCACCGGTCGTTTCCCCGAACAGAGCGAACTCGCGCACCGCACCGGAGCCGCGGCCTTGCATTGCTTCTTTCATCCCGGCGTGCGCGACCACGAGTTTGCCTTCATCCAAAACGTAATGGCTGACCAGACCGTCGATAAACTCAGCCGCCAACCGGCTAAACCCGCGATGCTGTTGCTCGTATGCCTCGAACTGCACAAGCGACTCAGCCAGGCCGTGCGTGATCTGGACATTTTTCCCCCAGACCTTTCGCATAAACTTCACATCGTGATTGCCCGGCACGCACAGCGCGGCGCCCCCTTTCACCGATTCCATCACCAAACGAACAACCTCGGGGACTTTTGGTCCGCGATCCACAAGATCTCCAACGAAGATCGCTTTTCGTTCGGCATGCGCCCAAGCTCCGCCCGGGAGTTCTGTGTATCCAAGCTTGATCAGCAGCTCCATCAATTCTTCATGGCAACCGTGAACATCCCCGATGATGTCGAACGGCCCGCGCTCGTGCCGGAGGTTGTTCCAGAGCGGCTGTCGCTCAATCGTTGCCGCATCGACTTGCTCGACGGTCTCCAAGACAAACACGTGGCGGAAACCTTCGCGTTCAAGTCCTCGCAGTGACCGGCGGAGTTGTTGCGATTGTTGCCGGATCACGTGCGGCCCGAAATCTCGATCAGACCGGCTCCGATTCCGCTCGTGACAGACTCCCTCCGGCACATTCAGGACAATCGCCACCGGCAGGCAGTGAAATTCGCGCGCCAGTTCGACCAGCGGTTTGCGGGCTTCGGGTTGGACATTCGTCGCATCTACTACGGTCAGTTTCCCGGCTCCCAGCCGCTTTCGAGCGATGAAGTGCAGCACGTCGAACGCGTCCTTCGTTGCCGCCTGATCGTTCTCGTCATCGGAGACGAGTCCACGGCAAAAATCCGAAGAGAGGACTTCCGTTGCCTTGAAATGCTTGCGTGCAAAGGTTGACTTCCCACACCCGGAAGGGCCGATCAGGACAACGAACGCCAATTCTGGAATGGTGAGTTTCATGACCGATGGAAACTTCGCATCACTGTACCAAGCCGTGCTTCATCGACCAAGTGAGCCTCCTGGATGCGTTTAAGCAAGGGAAGCCAAACCGGATCGCCACACTTCTCGACAGTCGTGATACTTGCTTCAGCAGCCTCAACGAGCAAAGTCCATTCACGCAGGTTCTCTCGCGTGTCCGACTGAAGTTCCTTGAGCAGTGCCGGAATTACTCGTGTATCCCCGCGTCTGGCCAATCCGACGATGGCTTCCCCCCGCACCTCGTGATGAGGATCGTCCAACCGATTTGCCAGTGCATTTCGGATTTCCGGTAGATCAATATCCAGTAGCGAGCCTAAGCCAAAGGTCGCCCAGTCTCGGACATCTACAGCCCGATCCTTCGACAGAGTGATCAGAGCCGGAATCGTATTCGGGTCTTCACTGTGGATCGGAAGCGCGTATGCGACTGCCAACCGGACATCCTCCGAAGCGTGCTTCACCAACACAATTAAACGCGGGGACGCTCGCAAATAGGGTGTGTGGCCCAAAGCGTAAGCCAAGTCTGTTATCACTTCGGAGTCCTGTTCTGCCTCAAGGGCGGCAAAAAGCAATTCGCCGGCGGCGTCTCCTTTTGTCGGATCGCCGAACGCAACCTCCGAGAGAATGTTTGCTCCCAACATTCGAGAATGCTTGTCTGCGGCCAGCAAAAGACGAGCGCCGGAGGCGATCACTTCGTTGTCTGCACGGCAGTGCAGAATCTGAATCGGCCCCCAGTACCTTTGAGAAAGATCGAAATCATCCTCTTCGCGAAAGTGAAATGCCTTCTGAGCAGGTGAGATCAGCGCGGCGGTCGGAGTCGCGTTTCTACGAAGGCGCGTCCTATAATCTTCTGTCGATTCGTCAAAGTTTCGCATCAGACCTCGACGTGGAGTGAGAACAACGCCATCTGCGTCGGTGATCCCACCGAGTTATCATCCGACCCGACCGAAGCGTAGCGCACTGAATACTTGTGCGTTTCCGCGACCCGGTTCGCCCACTCCCGAAACTGCCGACGAGTCCACTCAAAACGATGGTCTTTGTGCCGAAACTGCCCCGCTGGAAGCGTTTCCCACCTCACATTGTACTCGGCATTCGGAGTGGTGAGCACAATTTGTTTTGGCCGAGCGCACTCGAACAAAACTCGCTCGAACGCGGCCAGACGTGGGGGATCGAGATGTTCGATGACTTCCACCACAGTGGCGGCATCGTATCCCGCGAGGCGCTTGTCGCGGTAGATTAACGACCCGTGCAGCAGTTTGATGCGCTTCCGCTGCATCGTCGGGAGCCGTTCGAGGTTGAGCCGGTCCTGGGCAATCTCCAGCGAACGATAGGACACGTCCATGCCGACAATCTCCTCAAACTGCTTTTCCTTAAGCAGCAGTTGTAGCAGGCGGCCTTCGCCACACCCGAGATCAAGCACCCGCTTCGCGCCGCTTTGCTTGAGCGTGGCCAGCACGGTGCCGAGACGCTGCTCATTCAGGCTGATCTTTGCTTCGACCTCGGCCTCTTCTTCCGCGTGAACGCGTTCGGTTTCATCCGGCTCGGGATCGTCGTCAACGAGACGTAAGAGGGCGTCGTTAACTAAGTTGCGCCGATGTTTGAGGTAGCGGCGCGTGATCAAATCGCGTTCGGCATGCTGCGCCAGCCAGCCCTCGCCGCGCCGCAGCAGTTTCTCGACTTCATCATCGCCCACCCGGTAATGCTTGTCGTTGTCGAGCACTGGCAGAAGCACATACAAATGGGTCAACAGATGACGGAGAGGGATGTTCGCCTCCAGGGTGAGACGGAAATAGCGGCTTTGGCCCCATTCAGGGAATTTTTCATCCAGGGGGCGCGATTCCGCCGTGACGGCATACCCCAACGGCTCAAACAAGCGCCTCAGCAAATCCTCACCGGCATGGCACGGCACCGACGAGATCACCGCCTTCAGTGGGATCGGAGCATCGACCAGTTCGACTCGATCCTTGGCTTTGCCCGCCATCGCGCTGCCAAAGACGTCCCCGATCGCTACGCTCAGGAACGAGGAAGCGACGTACGGTCGATCGTTTACATACTGTTCTAGCGAACGGCCCTCGCCGGCCGGGCCGCGCCGGTTCCGCACCAAGCCAATTGGATCTACCACGAGCAGGAGGGCCGCCGTGCAAGCATCCTCCGTCGCAATCGGATAGAACACGTGCGTCCGGCCAAAACTTTGCTCGAAAACGTGAGTCTTGGCCGGATGCTTCCGCAACAAATGCCCCAAATCGGTGGCCGGTCGATGCGTCGTGGTAATCGTCAGCAACATCAACTGGGCACCAAGCTATTAGCTCAGGCCAAGTAATGCAATCTGCCTTCGGTCTTGGCTGCTCAAGATAAGACAGCTGCCAATTCGAAACCGATAGGCGAAAGGCCTGCTCCGAATGCTCGCCAACATTGGCTGCTCGCGAGTCCTCGAAGCCGTGGAATGTGCCGACGGCCCGCCAATGGCGAGCCCAAAAATACCAGGGCAGGTTTGTCTCCTTGGCAAAGAACCTTCTCCGTGATTGAACGTCTCGGGGCCTCACGGTCCTTAATAATCTATTGACTCTTCCCAACCGTGTTGCTTCCCTAACAAGCATGGCGACTCCGAGGGGTTATGTGCGGGCATCGGTTTTAAAGCGGATTCCCAGCCGTTCCATTACAGCGGTTTTGTTGATGGTGGCTCTCTGCGGCTGCGTGGGCCGCCCCCTCAAGCAAGCATATTCCGAGTATTCCCAGGTCTACGGTGAAGCTCTAAACAAGCAACTCCTGTTGAATCTGGCCCGCCTTTCCCAAGATGAGCCGCCTTATTTTGTCCAACTGGGACAAATCAGCGCGCAGTTCGCCTACTCGGCTACCGCTGGCTTCGGGCCTTCATCTCTGGTGAACAAGAATCATCCCGGAGGTGCTGCTACCGCCTTTGCCGAAGACACCTGGACGGTGGGCGCATCGGCGTCGGGCGGAATGACCCATACGCCGACCTTTCAGTTCGTCCCACTGAATGGCGATCAGTTCGCTCAGGCGATAAACAACCCTATCCCGGACAAGCTGTTTTACACCCTCTACGATCAGGGATTTCACGCGGACAGGTTGCTCCGGACGGTCGTAACGTCCGTTCGGTTTCTGGACGGGAACGATGAAGTCGAGAAGGTTCTCGTCAACCATCCAAAACACGAAACCTATCCGGAGTTTTTACGCTTCTGCGAACAGCTCAATGAAGCGCAACGAAAGCGCCTTCTAATTGTCCGGCAGAACAAAACCCCTGTTACCAACATCTTTAACGAAGTTAAGCTGGCGGACGCCGTGGCAGCGACCACCGCCGGCTTCGTCATTACGCCCAATCCGGGCATGCCGTCGTCCTCCAATAGCTATCAAGTTGTCGTGATCCAAAAAGGCTTCACGCTGCAGCCTGCGTCTACGAACGCGGCTGTCGCGCTCGCGAACAGCAATCTGGGGCTCTTCGCAAAAAGGAAGGTCGACTTCCAACTTCGGACCTTCATTTCCTCTTTGTACGCTGTAGCGAAAGAAGAGAGCTATTTCCGCGATGGAGCCTCACCCGAGATTTCCTATGGCCACGACTCCTATGGCAAATACGGAGTGCTGCGTATGGAAACAAAGGGATCAAATTTCTTCACGCTAAATCTCAGCCAGACGGGAGCGTTCGCCGACACCGCCCCCGCCGAATCAGCGCCGGCGCAACGGGAACTGAGAGTACGGCCGATCTTGACCCTGACCGACTACGATGACTCTGCTCGGAAGTCGCTCTCCAAACTCGTTGAACTCCGACACGATGGTCGAACATTCACCGTGGGCGACCTTCCAGAGGGTCAGGCGACGGACGGACCGTCCTCAAACAGGAGCGTGTTCAGTCTGCTTTCGTATCTGTTCGCTCAAATATCCATTGATCCCCAAAAGCTCCCAGTCCAGCAGTTCATTCAGGTGCGCTAATCGGTGGAAATACGAGCGGATTGCCCAGTGTTGGAACTATTCCCGCCCCAAGCCCCGCAGGATTGCGCGCTCGACCGCTGAATAATCGCTCTTGGGCCGGTTCAACTGGAGGGCTTCCGCCGGGAGCAGCGGTGGTTGAGCCATGAAGCGCGGCTGATCTCCCCGGTTGATCTGCGCCGCATGCACCAGGAACGGGTGGCAAAGATATACCGTCCCGGCCTCGCCGACAGCGGCAATTTCCGGGCACTCGACCGTTGCCGTAAAATCGAGGCTGGTGATGCCCAGGCCTGCTTCGCCGGCCGGTTCCAGAAGCCTCGCGATCTCTAAATGAGATCCCACCCGGATGCGCGTCGGAGCGTCCTTTTCGCCGACATCTGAAAACAGGAAAAGCATCAGCAGGAGCCGGCCGCGTGAATGCACATTGACCCGCCAGGTCAGAAAGTTCGCCGGATCTGAATCCTCTCCGGGAAAGCTCGCGTCTACATGCCAGCCCGTGTCTCCGGTATCTTCCCGGGAAGGGAATCGGATCGGAAAGCTTCCCAATCCGCCACGAGGCAGCCACCTTCCCTTTCCGACCAATTCATCCAAAGCAGCCCGCAGCCGCGGAGTATTCGCCGCTTGCCGAAACGGTTCTTCTCGCTGTTCCCCAAGCCAAACCACCGGTTTGGTCCAAGTAGACCGATCACTCGGATCGCAGCCGGTATTTCTCCAGAGTATTTCCCGCGCCTTCGCGGCCAGATCCCGAGAAAACGCGCCTTCCAGCCGGACAAACCCTTGCTCTATAAACTGTTCTGTCACGCCCGCGTCATACCCTCTCCGGCCGTAGTGTCAAACAGTCAAACGCTCCGTGACAACCCATCGGCCACCACCACTCTGCAGTTCTCCGACTTCTCCAGACTATTGACCGACCGCCCCCTTCCGCTCAACGCCCTTCCAGCGCCCTCGCCACCTCAGAACCACCGTCTCATTCGATGGATCTGAGCCGGAAAAAGCGCGAACCGGCTTCTGTGGGAATCTCGATCGTGTTCGAGGCGCCCGGCATCGCAACCGGGGTCCAACTTCCGTCCAATCGCAAAGCGGACTCCAGTTGAAAACCTGGGGACTCAGTTGGCCACTGGATCACCAACTTCCCTCCGGTCAAAACTCCAGAAAGTTTTGGAGGCTCTACAACACGAATTATCTGCGTTGCCGTGGCGGGTTCGTAATTCCCATCCCCTGCCTGCGCCGCTTCAACGATGATCTCTCCGTAATTATTTGCGTAAAGAACGTTGTCGTCGTTCAACTCGCCGGGTCCGGACAAAACGCGCAAGGTCACCGGAAGACCTGAACTCGCCTGCGCCGCCAACTGCACTCGTTTGTCATACAAAAGGGGTGTGCCGGGCGCTGGGAAAAGGATCGCCTGCGTCGCTTTAGCAATTGCCAGGTTGGTAGTTAGATCCGTGGCTGGCAGGTAAGTTTCGCTTCCGCTTTGGCTGAGGCGAATTGTTAGCACCCCGGCGCCCGTAATAGTCAACCTGCTGCCGGTCCACTGAGCCGGCCCGGATAGGACTTCAAGGTTCACGGGCAGGCCCGAACTCGCGGTGGCCAGAAGGATGACAGGCCCGTCCCCAAAGTGCAGCGCGGGCCAGGTTGGCGCCGCGATAGTCTGCGCAAGGCGGGTCACTTGGAACGAACGTTCCACGCCCGCTGCTGCTTCGTACTCTTGGTTGCCTGCTTGCGAGGCGCGCACTGTGATGCGCCCGGCGCCTGAGAGCGCCAGATGAGCGCCATTCAGCGTCGCGCCGCCCGCGATCAGCGTGAACGATACTGGAAGCCCGCTGCTCGCGCTCGCGATCAAGTCGACAGACTTCGTTCCAACGGGCACATCCGGCAGAGGGCTGAATTGAATCGACTGTGCGAGTTTCACCGCGACGTTGACTTGGCGGTCGCTGCTCGTCGGCTGGTAAACTGAGTTACCGTCTTGAGTGAAGCGAAGGATGATTACCCCTTCACCTGTGGCTTCGAGCAGGCCGCCGCTCAGCCGGCCCGGCCCGGAGACAAGCTGCACCGCCACCGGCAAACCGGAACTGGCCGATGCGACCAGCTTCACCGCCGGCTCACCAAGGCGGATCGGAGGCAGATCGCCAACGGTGATGGTTTGCGCGAGCCGAGTCACAGCAAAAGACCGATCGACTGGCAATGCGGCCTCATAGACATCATCACCCGGCTGAACAGCGCGAATCGTAATTTGCCCAGCTCCGTTGATCATAAGTAGATTCCCAGACAAGCTCGCGTTCCCTTCAATGACCGCGAACGTCACCGGCAGCCCGCTGCTCGCTGCCGCCGCCAGGGAAATTGACGGGGTGGTGACAGGGACATCGGCGATTGGGTCGAATCGTATCGTCTGCCCCTTCTTGAGATCGGCCGTAATACTCACGTCGGCCGCAGCCGTTTGGTAGACGTTGTTCCCCGCCTGAACCGCGCGAACCACAATGACGCCAGGGCCTGTCGCCCGGAGGGCGTTGCCGATGAGCTCGCCAGGGCCCGACAGAAGTTGAAATGAAACGGGCAACCCCGAACTGGCTGCGGCCACCAGGCCAAGCGGAGTATTTCCGACAAAGATCTTTGGCAATGGTGGCCAGCTGATCGTCTGTGGCAGTGCGGTCACTTGAAAGGAGCGATCCACATCGGCTGCCGGCGCAAACTGGTCGTTGCCCGGCTGAGAAGCCCGCACCGTGATCAAGCCCGCCCCGCCAATATTCAAAGTAGCCCCGCTGATGGACGCGTTACCTCCGATCAGCGTGAAGATAACCGGAAGTCCGCTGCTCGCCTCGGCCTGAAGCGGAACCACCCCTGTCGCCATGGTTGCATCTGCCAGCGCCGCGAAATTGATAACCTGATTCACCCTTTGCACCGCCGGGATGGTCTTTTCCGCGGTCGCGGCTAAATACAGGGAGTTGCCGGGTTGGGTGGCGACAATTGTTACCTCCCCGCTTCCCGTGATGGTGAGTGACGTTCCCGAAAAGGAAGCGTTGCCGGATCCCACGCTCAGAGTCACTGGCAGTCCCGAGTCCGCCACCGCCAGCACTTCCGCGCGGCGCGTCAACGAACCAGACGCGCTTAGGCCGGACAGAGGTTTCACCGCCGCGCCAGCCCCAACCAGTGAGACCGGGCCTATTTCCAAAGTGACCGCTTGCGGCAAGCGCCGGGCCACACAGGTTTGCGTCACCGGCTCTGCCGCCTCCACATTCGCATCTCCGCTTTGCGTTGCGCGAACGGTGATTGGCCCGGGGCCTGTTACCACCAAAGTATTGTTCTGGATCGACGCCGGCCCGCTCGCGATTTCGAATTGAACGGGCAATCCAGCCGAGGACGTTGCGCTCAAGGTCATCGGATTCGCCGAAATATCGATCTGGTTGAAATTGATCGTCTGGGCGCGCTTCCGAACGCCAAAGGTCTGAAACAGGTCCGGTGCCGGCAAATACGAGTCATTGCCGGGTTGACTGATCTTTAAAGAAACGATGCCTGCTCCCAGAATGCTCAGAGTACTGCCGCTTACAATCGCCGGACCTCGGACCACCGTATAGATCACGGGCAAATTTGAATCCGCGTAAGCATTCAGAGTGATGGGCCTCACGCCAAACTGCTGCGTCAGCAGAGCAGTCTGCAGATGGATGGCCTGCCCGCTCATCATCGGGCCCGGGGCCATCGCATCGACGAACGAGAGCCCGTTGGCGTCTGGAGGCGCCGCAACCGCAATAAAGATTTCCTCCTGCTCGGCGACATCGACGGTATCCAGCAGGAACGATCCAGTCCCTTCGGCCTTCGCGGCCAGCGTCAGGTTTTCAAAGCCCGGGCCTCCCCGATAAACAGCGACCCCCAAAAGTCCTCCATCTGCCCTTCGCGCGGAAAAGCGCAGGGACATTCCGCCGGCGGGAGCGCGATATTTCCACCAAATGCTCTTGAACGGCTCGGAAAGATGAGACGGTTCACCCGCTTCAGCCGTCGCAGAGTTAAGGTAGCCAAAACCATCCACGCTGGCGCCGAAGGGGAAGAGATCAAGGGCGTCGGCCAGATTGTCGTTCCTGGCCTCGTAGGATCCGGCCCCGACCGAAAGGCCGAAGAGGGTGGGCGCCGTAGTTCCCGCGCCAAGCTGAAAGTAGTAGGTTTTCCCTCTCTGCACCGGAACCGGACCAGTATCGCTGGGCACCGGCTGGAGGCCGGCCAACGCGTCCCCGACGTAAATGCCGAAGGCGGAAGGGGCCGACGAATAGAATGAGAAGCCTATCCGTCCATCGAACGGGGCTGTCCACCGGTACCAGATCGTAGCGACAGTTCCGCCCGCCAGAACCGGCTCGCCTGATTCTATGCCCGCCCCCCCTGTGTGGCCATAGAAAGTAGGCGGAAAGCCCTCGGTTGGCGCATCTCCAAGATCAATGGCATTGTTGAAGTTGTCATTTTCCGCGGCCTCCGAGAAGATCAGTCGCACGTCCCCATGCTCCGCCTGAATATAGCAAGTCTGGCCCGCCTCTACTGCCGTGACTGAGAATCCGCTGTTCAGCGGCTTCAACGTATCCAGGGTGGAGCCATCGTAGAGAACACACCACATCGCTGTTTTTGGGGCCATCATCAACCAACCCTTTGCGGGAGTGGTATAGCGCCACCAGAGAGACCCGGGAGAATTACCGGGCTCGCCTGGCTCCCTCGTCCCACTTTCCGCCGAGCTCGCCTGCAGCAGATTCGAAAAGCCGGTCACGATCGTTGCGTTCACAAAAAAATCATTGGTATTTCCAGACACGGGCACAAAAGTTCCATTGAAATCAAAGGTGCTCCCTTCCGCGGACATCCTCGTAAAGCTCAGGTAGTAGGTCACGCCGGGAATTAGGTCCGGCGAATCCAGCTCCTGCAGGCTGCTCAGCGAACTGCCGGAGTACAGCCTCCATGCCGTATTGGGGTCGGAAGGCGCTCCAACCAATCGACTCACAGACATCGGGGAGAACCGGTACCAGATGGAACCCATCGCGCCCGGCGGACGAGGTTCATCCGGTTCTAATGTAGAACCAACCGTGCTAAACCCAATGAGCGAGCCCAACGGCGCCGCATTCGCAAAATTGTCGTTCGGCGGCGTGCTCACTCGGTTCACTGTTAGGCGAAACGGGACACACGCCGCTGATCCACCATAAACCTGAAAAAAATAGGTCTCGCCCGCGTTAACGCCGACGGTTTGGCCGTCGGAACCAAGTGGAGCAAGGTCTTCCGGGTTCGTATGCGTCCGAAATACACGGCAATGCGGGTTATTCCCCCACACACCACTTTCCGCCGGCGCGAGAGTCGCTATGATTGTGCCCGTTCTGTCCGCAGTCCATTGGTACCAAACTGTGGCCATCCCGAAGGTGTAAAAATCGCCGGGATCCGGAGTGGCGTCGAAGGTTGTCCCGTCCGCGCTCGCGGAATCATTCATCATCTCCAAAGGGATTGCTGCTTGCCGATCATCGTTTGGCGGCGCTTCTGTCGCGACACGAATCCAAAAGTGGACCGCGTCCTGGCCGTAAACGGCAATGTAATAAGTGTTCCCGGCGATGACGTACGGCTCCACCGCAGCCAGATCTTGCAACGTCGGTCCATCCCTCCGGAACACCTGCAAAAGATGCCACGGCGCATCAAGCGCAATCGCGTAACCCAGACGGCCGGTGACCGGCGGTTTCCACTTGTACCAGATCGAGCCCAGGGCCGCGTTCAGCGGGTTCGGTTCGTTCGGTTCCAACGTGGCACCCAAACCGGATCCCGTGACTTCAACGCTGGCGCCGGCCAAATTGAGTTCCACCGCATTTGCGAACGCGTCGTTCGGCGGAGTCACTCCCGAGACGAGGCGCACGCGGAACTGTCCCGTAAAAGCGGTCGTGGCCACCGCAAAGAAATATGTCACGCCCGGTTCGGCCGCGAAACTAGCACTGTTCACAGCCATCTGCTCGTTTGGAGATCCAGCAATTGAGTTGTAAACCCAGACATTCGGGTATCCCGCCTCTCCGAGAAAACTGATCATTCCTCCGGACGGCGCGGTCCATTTAAACCAGACGGAGGGAAACTCGTTCGGCGGCACGTTGTTTGCCGAAATCGGCTCTTTTGGGCCCGGCGTGGCGCCCAGAGTCGTTCCTTCCAAGACAGGAAGCGCCGCAGATCCGAGATCGACCGCGTTCGCAAACCCGTCATTAGCGGGCACGGGAGGCGCGGCAAAGAGAAGCCCGACAGACCACAGCCAACCCAAGATCAACGCGATAAAGCCGAACTTCGGACCCCATTTGCGAATAGTCATAAGCCTTTAGGAAACGTCACGCTTGCCCTGTGCTGCTCGGCACATTCTACGTCAGACCGCGTGAATCTCGCCTTAGTTAGGTGAGGGATACAGAGATTCCGTCCCTTCGGCAAGCAAATTTCAGAGGCCACTTCGCGAAGGCCTAATTAATCTATTCGGCCGCATAGCGCCGCACCGAAGTTCAGAACACGAGCCAGGCGAAAATCAACGGCGCTCGACGGCCTGCGCCCTTTTGTGATCCTTGTGATCTATGTGGCAAAGACCAACTTCAGCTTTCCTCTAGGTGTGTTATACTTTTCCGATGATCAGGCCGCCCAGTTCCTGGTCACCCGGCTCGACTCGTGATGAAAACGCCGAATGCGGCTTTTCCATCCCCAGTCCACACGGTGACCTCCTGCCCATCCGGTTTTGTCCGACCGGACCCGCCGCCGTTTCGCAATGCCTTCGCGGTTTCCTCCGGCCGTACCATTTCGCTCGCGATCCCGGACCGCCAACCGGAAGCCTGCCCTGGCCCACTTTGTACCTCGAGTTTCGCACTTCTCCGGCCGGTCCAAGTCGGGTCCCGCACACGCCCCTTACCAAGCTATCGACTCCTCTACCGCCTGGCACCCCCATCACTCAACATTCAGAATGCATTATCACACAAAGGCTTAAGAATGGCGCTACCCTCCTCACCTCGATTCGCGCGCAATCGGAACCATAGCTCCGAGCTGGAACTTTCCTCGCCGCAGCACCGACCCTGTCCCATTCTGTACCTCGAGTTTCGCACAATTCCGAGTGGTCCAACATCTCTTCGAAATTTTTCTCGTTCGCCGGAAAAATCGCCCCCTCCCCAGCAAAAAGCGCTAAGATTTTGCCGCCGGAAGAGTGGTCTCTTCCCCCACACTTCATGAAACTGATCCACAAAATGCGCGCCAACTGGCTGCAAACGACTCGGTTGAATCTCTCTCGACTCGGACTCCTGCTCGGGCTGATCGCTTTGGCTTTCCCGGCGCACGGCGCCGAGAATGTGCTTTGGTACACTCGACCGGCTCGCAATTGGGAAACGGAAGCTTTGCCGATCGGCAATGGCCGCCTCGGGGCGATGCTATTCGGCGACCCGTCGCGAGAACGCATCCAGTTCAACGAAGAAAGTCTCTGGATCGGCGACGAGAAGGACACCGGCGCTTACCAAGCCTTTGGCGACCTGTTTATCGATCTGCATCATCCCGACGGCTCTCCGACAGAGTATCGCCGGGAACTTGACCTGGATCGCGCCGTTCACACTGTCACCTACAAGATTGCGGGCGTTACTTACCGTCAGCAGGCATTCGCTAGCTTTCCCGCGCAGGTCATTGTCATTCGTCTCTCCGTCGACAAACCCGGGGCGCTCACCGGCAGCGTCTCTCTCACCGACATGCACAAGGGCGAGGTTCGTGCCCAGGATCACCGACTCTCCTCGGTCGGCTCCCTCGCCGGTTACAAATACGAGGGCGCGCGAGATTACGACTTCGCTCTCCGCTACGAAGCGCAGGTCTCCCTCGTTAACCAGGGCGGCTCGGTCACGGCCAGCGGCAATCAGATCCAATTTAACGGAGCCACGGCCATCACTCTCCTTCTCGACGCGGGCACTGATTTTGTTCAGGACGGCCAGCAAGGCTGGCGCGGCCCTTCTCCGCACGAAACCATCACACGCCGCCTCAACGCTGCGGAAAAAGCTTCATTCGATGCTTTGCTGGCAGCGCACCTGGCGGACTATCAATCCCTCTTTCGCCGGGTCAGCCTTACGCTCGGCTCGGCCTCCTCGGACTCCAGCCCAACCGACGTCCGGCTGATCAACGTGACGCGCACCCAGAAGCCTGACCCTGGCCTGGAGAGCCTTCTTTTCCAGTACGGCCGCTACCTGCTGATCGCTTCTTCCCGCGCCGGCGGGCTTCCGGCCAACCTGCAGGGAAAATGGAATGAGAGCATCCACCCGCCATGGCGGAGTGATTACCACACCGACATCAACATCCAGATGAATTACTGGCTCGCCAATCCGGCGAATCTCAGTGATTGCTTTCCGCCTTACGCGGCTTGGCTCAATTCGATCCGCGATGCCCGCAAGAAAGACACTCAGGCCGCGTTCCATATTCGCGGCTGGACCATGCGCGCGGAGAACGGCGTTTTCGGCGGGTCCACTTGGGAATGGGTGGAATCCGGCAGCGCCTGGTGCCTGCAAAACATCTGGGATCACTACGCCTTCACCCGCGACGAATCTTATCTCCGCCAGATCGCCTATCCTATGATGAAGGAGGTCTGCGAATTTTGGCTGGACCGGTTGAAAACCCTGCCGGACGGCACGCTCGTGGCCCCCAACGGCTATTCCCCGGAACATGGCCCTCGCGAGGACGGCGTCTCCCACGATCAACAGCTGATCTGGGACCTCTTCAACAACACTGTTGAAGCGTCCGAAGCCCTCAAGGCTGACGACGCTTTCCGCGCTCTCTTGCGAAACAAGCGTAACCATCTTCTCCCTCCGAAAATCGGCCGCTGGGGCCAGCTCCAGGAATGGATGATCGATCGCGATGACCCAAAAGATACCCACCGGCACTTGTCCCACCTCGTGGCGTTGCATCCGGGGCGGCAAATCTCACTGCGTCAAACTCCGGCGCTGGCCGAAGCCGCCCGGATATCTCTAAACGCCCGGGGCGACGTCAGCACCGGCTGGAGCACCGCTTGGAAGATCAACCTTTGGGCCCGCCTCCATGACGGCGACCGCGCTTACAAACTAATGGGAAACCTCATCCATCGGGTGGGCGACAATCGCATGAATTACCAGGACGGCGGCGGGCTCTACGAAAACCTGTTCGATGCCCATCCGCCGTTCCAGATCGACGGAAACTTCGGCTACACCGCCGGAGTGTGCGAAATGCTCCTCCAATCCCACACAGGCGAAATCGAACTTCTCCCCGCGCTCCCGAAAGCCTGGCCTTCGGGCTCAGTCAAAGGGCTGCAAGCGCGGGGCGGATTCGTCGTCGATCTCGATTGGAGCGAGGGAAAGCTCAGCCGTTGCCTGCTCCGCTCGCGCCTCGGCCACACCTGCACGCTCCGCTATGCGGACAAATCTCTGAACCTCTCAACTTCACCGCAAACGGACTACGCCTTCAACGCCTCGCTCACACCGATTCGCTAGCCAAACATCACTTATGAAAGCCGTGGCCGCCGTCGAACCGAGTCTGGAAAAATCCGGAATGTTCCGCGGCGCGGATGGTTCGAGCCTTGCGGGAGCCTTTTCTTTGGTCAGCTCGCTTTTCCTGCTTTGGGGCTTCTGCAACGGCATGATTGACGTGATGGACAAGCATTTCCAGCAGGAGCTGCACTTGAGCCTGGCTCAATCCGCCTGGGTCCAGTTCGCCCATTATCTCGGCTACTTCCTGATGGCTTTGCCCGCGGGCTGGCTCGCCACGAAGCTCGGTTACAAAGGCGGAATCATTGCCGGGTTGCTGATCGTGGCGCTGGGCGGCTTTTGGTTTATCCCCGCCACGAAAATCAGTGCATTCTGGGCCTTCCTGCTCGGCGTTTGCCTCATTGCCGCCGGGCTGACCTTCCTCGAAACGATCGCCAATCCCTACACCACCGTGCTCGGCCCGCCGCAATTCGCTGCCGCCCGCATCAACCTCGCTCAATCGTGCAACGGGATCGGATGGATTTTCGGCCCCATCGCCGGCGGGCTTTTCTTCTATTCCAAAGACGCCTCCGGCAAAAGCACCGGATCCGAAACATTATGGATCCCCTACGCCGGCGTGGGCGTCGTCGTCCTGGTCCTCGCCGCCATCTTTTATCTCGCGCGAATTCCAGATATTCAGCCGAAGGACCATTACCCTGCGAGCGACTCCGCGGCTGGCGCTCCCCGGTCTCTGGGGTCTCACCCCCATTTTGTCTGGGCGGTGGTGGCTCAATTCCTTTACGTCGCCGCCCAAGCCGGGATTTTCAGTTTCTTCATCAATTATATGACCTCTCAGCTGCCCCCGATTCCCGCATCGTGGCAGGGCGGCTGGCTTCAGACCTGGTTTGATCAGGCGCCTGCCGGCGCATTGAGCTTGAGTGACAAAGGAGCCGCCAATCTCGCCTCGGTCGGTTTCATCTGCTTTCTTCTCGGACGTTTTACCGGTGCCGGGCTGCTCAAGCGATACCGGGCCCACCAGGTGCTTGGATTGTACGGCCTCCTCAACGTCTTGGTCTGCTTTCTGATCTTTTGCAAACTCGGATGGCTCTCGGTCGCCTGCGTTTTTCTCAGCTACTTCTTCATGTCGATCATGTTTCCCACCATTTTCGCCCTCGGCATTCACGGGCTCGGCGTTCGCGCGAAGCGCGCATCGGCCTACATCGTGATGGCGATCATGGGCGGCGCCATCCTGCCGAAATTGATGGGCGCCGTCGGAGATCGCTACGGCATGTCGCGTGCGTTCATTGTTCCGCTCGGCTGTTTTGCCGCCATTGCCCTCTATGGCTTTTGCTGGCCGGCTCTCAGCCGATCCCAATCATCGCCAACCGTTTCCTCAACAGCCCATTAAATTCAGCTTATGAAACTCCCAGCCACCATTCACAGCGCTGCGAACGCATTCCTTCTATCCCTCCTCGTCGCGTTCGGCCCGGTCCGCGCGCGGTCCGAGAGTCCGGCCGAGCGGGACGCCCGCATGCAATGGTGGCGCGAAGCCCGCCTCGGCATGTTTGTACACTGGGGCCTCTACAGCGCCGCGGAAGGGAATTGGGATGGCAAGCCTTACGGCGGCGGCGTCGAGTGGATTCAGCAGCTCGCCGGAGTCGCCCCGGGCGATTACGAAGCCCGGCTCAAGCCGCTCTTCCAGCCCAAGCCGGGATTTGCCCGGGAATGGGCGCGGCTCGCGAAGGCGATGGGCGCCAAATACGTCGTCTTCACCAGCAAACACCATGAAGGCTTCGCGCTGCATGACAGCGCCTTCACCACTTACGATGCCAGGGACTTCACCGGTCGGGATCTCTTCAAAGAGATTGTCGAAGCGCTCCGCGCTGAAGGCCTGCGCGTTGGCGTTTATCACTCGGTCATCGATTGGCATCACCCTGATTATCACGTCCACGGAACGGGCTTGCCCCATCCGCTGGCCAACCCCCGCTACGGAACTCTGCCCAATCCCGACACCGGCCGCGACTGGAACCGCTACGTCGATTTCCTCCACCACCAGGCCGATGAAATCACCAGCCGCTACGGACCGATCGACATCCTCTGGTGGGATTGGAGCAGCAAGGAAACCCAGGGCGATTCCTGGCGCGCCCGGGAATTAATGGCCCTGGTCCGCAAAAATCAGCCCGGGATCATCCAGAATAACCGGCTCTTTTGGTCCCCCAATGTCGAAGGGGATAACCTCGGCATTTTCGACGCGAGCAAAGGGGATTTTACCACGCCGGAACAGCATATCCCCGCCACCGGCATGAAAGGAGTGGACTGGGAAGCCTGCATGACCCTCAACGATACCTGGGGCTACAGCGACCATGATCTGAATTGGAAATCCGCCGAAACCCTCGTGCGCAACACGATCGACATCGCCTCCAAAGGCGGCAATTACCTGATCAACGCCGGACCCACGGCGGACGGCTCCATTCCCGAAGCCATCCGCACCCGGTTCCTTGAGCTGGGCCAATGGATGGCCACCTACGGCGATTCAATCTACGGCACGCAGGCCAATCCGGTCGGAGCCGTGGATTGGGGCCGAATCACCACCAAGAACGGCCGCCTTTACCTTCACATCTTCCATTGGCCCGCCCACGGACAGATCACCGTCCCCTGCCATCCCGGCTCTCAGCCAGCCGCCTGGATGCTGGCCGACCCGTTGATCCGGCCTTTGACGTGCTCGAGCACGGACAACCGCGTGACCGTCACCCTCAACTCAAAGTTCCAAAACCCCTATGCGTCGGTGGTCATACTGGAAGGCGTCAAATGGTAGCTGGACCCGAGCCCGCGAACGCACTTTTCTTTACCAGATCTTCGCCCGCATCTCGGGAGCCCGCCACATCGGCGACCCTTCCTTGATGCCGAACGCCTGGTAGAACTCCGAGAGATTCACGTGCGAGCCAATTGCCCGAAACTGCCCGGGTGAATGCGGGTCCGTCGTAATCCTTCGTTGCAGTTCCGCCTCGCGCAGTTGCGTTCTCCAAAGCTGCGCCAGCGACAGGAAGAAACGCTGCTCCGGAGTAAAGCCATCGATCACTCTCCGCTTGGACGGGTCCTTGGCCAGAGCGCGCTGCAATGCTTCGTACGCAATGCTCGCTCCGCCAAGATCGGCGATATTTTCCCCGAGCGTCAGTTTCCCGTTCACATGCAGCCCGGGCAGAGGCTCATAGGCGGAATACTGATCGATCACTTTCTGAGCGCGGCGATCGAACTCTTTGGCGTCTGCCTCGCTCCACCATTCGTGGAGATTCCCGTCCGCATCAAACTTCCGCCCCTCGTCATCGTAGCCATGCGTGATCTCGTGCCCGATCACCACGCCGATCGCGCCGTAATTGATGGCATCATCCGCTTCCACATCGAAAAACGGCGGTTGCAGGATTCCCGCCGGAAAAACAATCTCGTTTTGCAATGGATTGAAATACGCGTTCACCGTTTGCGGCGTCATGTGCCATTCCGCCCGGTCCACCGGATCTCCCACGCGCGCCAATTGGCGATGATGCTCAAACTGGGCGGATCGCTGAATGTTCCCGACCAGGTCGTCATCCCGCAAAACGATGCTTGAGTAGTCCCTGAACTTCTCGGGGTGCCCGATCTTCTGGGTAAAGCGATCAAACTTGGCCAGCGCCTTGCCCCGCGTCTCCCCCGACATCCAATCGAGATGCTCCAGACGATCGCGGAATACGGCGCGCAGATTGGCAATCAGCTCAGCCATGCGCTCACGCGCGGCCGGCGGAAAATGTTTCTCGACAAACAATTTCCCGAGCGCTTCCCCCACGCGCGCATTGATGACGCGCGCCGCCCTTTGCCAACGCGGCTCCGGCTCCAACTGCCCGCTCAACTCCTTATTGTAAAAGGCAAACGATTCCTGCTCCACCGCCTGATGCAGATAAGGGGCCGCGCCCCGCAGCAGATGCCATCGCAGATAAACCTTCCAATCTTCGAGCGAATGGCTGGCGAGCAGCTCGTTCAAAGCAATGAAGAATTCCGGCTGCCCAACATTCAAATGAGTGAAATCACGCCGCGGAAGGGTCGACAGATAGCGCGGCCAGCTGGACGCTTCATTCGTTCGCGAAAAATCCGCGAACGCCAGCTTGTTGTAGTTGGCGTTGGGATCGCGCAAGGCCACGCGCGTCCGGCTCGCTTTCGCCAGCTCCGTCTCCAGCCGAAAAACAATTTCCGCATGAGCCGACGCGATCTCCTGTTTCTCCCCCAGCAAGCCGAACATCCGCGTCATGTGCTCGCGATATTTCTCGCGCTTTTTGGCGAAGCTCTCTTGCAGATAGTAGTCGCGGTCCGGCAGCCCGAGCCCGCCTTGCGAGAGCTCGAAAAGATAAACGGAACTGTTTTTCGCGTCCGGCGAAGCCCCTTCGTCAAAGAGCCCGCCGATCGACCGCGCATGGAAATCCCCAATCAAAGCCGCCACCTCGGTCACGGAACCGACTTGGGCGATTCGCTCAAGATCCCTGGCGATCGGCTTGAACTTCAACTGCTCAATCCGATTTGTGTCCATGAACGACCGGTAGAACCGCCCCACCTGCGCCTTCGGCGAGTTCCCGGGAGCCTTCGCATCCCCTGCGCAATCTTCGAGAATCTCCCGAATCAAAAACCAATTTCTCTGTTGCAGCTCATCAAAGCCGCTCCAGCGCGACTTGTCCGCCGGAATGGCGTTGTTCTTCAGCCAGGCGCCCGCGGCGTAATGATAAAAATCCACCGCCGGATCCACGCTGCGGTCCATATTCTCGACCCGGAACCGGGGGGCCGGCGGGACGGGCTCGCCCGCCTGCAAGGCCACTGCCCAAACCAGGCCGAAGAGCGAAAATAAACTTGGGAATTTCACGCGCGAACTAAACCAAAAGCCCGCGTTTTCGCAAACTCTAAACGGAATCCGGCTCAAGACTTGAAGCCCTAACTCCTTCCCTCTCCGGCCTCACTCCCTGTTCGGAAATGAATTCCCACCCGCCTGCTTCGTATGAGAGATTGGAGGCACATCGACAAGGATGAAAAACTTAAAGCTTTTACTGGCCGCGTTCGTCGCGCTTCTCGCTGCCGCCTGCGCCACCACTCCGGACGAACCCCCAGTTCGCACCCCGGCGGCCGCGTTCTTCGCGAAGGCCCGCATTCTTTTCCAGGGCGATTCCATCACTGACGGCAATCGCGGGCGCAACTCCGACCTCAACCATATTCTCGGACATGGCTATCAGGCTTTGATTGCTTCACGCGTGGGCGCGGATTTTCCGGAACGGGAACTGACCTTTATGAACCGCGGCGTGAGCGGAAACAAGGTTTCCGATCTGCAGGCCCGATGGCAGACGGACACGATTGACCTCAGGCCGCACATCTTGAGCATTCTCATTGGAATCAATGACTTGAACGCCGGCGTGAGCACCACCACGTTCGAGAAGCAATACGACGAACTCCTGGATGCCACCCGCCGCGCCCTTCCCAATATCCGGCTCATTCTGGGAGAGCCTTTCGCCCTGCCCGTAGGCGGCGTCCAGCCGAAGTGGGAAAGGTTCCGGGCGGAATTGGAGCAACGCCAGGCCGTTGTCGCTCGCCTCGGCCAAAAATACCGGGCCACGGTGGTGCATTTCCAGAAGGCGTTTGATGATGCAGTCACGCGCGCCCCCGCGGAATATTGGATTTGGGATGGAATCCACCCGACCTACGCCGGCCATCAAATCATGGCCGATGAGTGGGCTCGATCAGTGTTTGGCCCGCAAGGAGCCGGTAAATGACTCCCGAGCGGTGAGGAAAGCCGACGGATGCTGACCTACCCGCTCGGCGCGACTTCCTCGCCCAACTCCACGTTCCAATAAGCCAAATCCAGGAAATGTTTCCAGCTATCATGGTATGGAAGGCCAAAATTGATCTGGATGAACGGTCGCCATTTGGGCCGTTTCGGCTTCCGGACGAGATGCATCCCTGCCTCGGTCGGAGTTCGGTTCGCCTTCCGCGTATTGCACGGGATGCAGGAGCAGACGATGTTCTCCCAAGTGGTCGGGCCGCCTCGATCCCGCGGCACCACGTGATCGAGGTTCAAATCCTTCCTCTCGAACACCTTGCCACAATACTGGCAGGTATTGTGGTCTCGTTCGAAGATATTGTGGCGGGTGAACTTCACCTCTTTCTTCGGCATGCGGTCGAAGAGCATCAACACGATGATGCGCGGGACGCGAATCCGAAACGAAACCGTGTGAATGCTTTCTGGATGAGGCACTTCGTTTGAAAAATCGTGCCACTCTTTGAAATTGTAAGTTTGAAAGGAGCCGTCGGGAGCGTTGAGGACCACCTGAGCGTGCCCTTCGAAGAGAAGCGCCAGCGCGCGCCTCGCAGAACAGACGTTAACCGCCTGCCAGAGCCGGTTCAAAACCAAAACCTGCTGGTTCAGGAAAGAACTCATACTTTGCCGGAGCTAAGTTGCGGCGGAACCTAGCATAAGCCGTGCTCGAGTGTCAACCGGGGTAAAAGGTCACAATTGAGTGACGAATAAAAACGCGCCTCGGACACAAGCGCATGAACGCCAACGCGCTAACGGCAAAGGTTAAGAAAACCTCAAAAGTTGTCTCGCCTCAAGCCACCTTGTTCTTGCAGGTGCCGTCCCGCCGGAGCAGGTCGCAATCCGCCGAGATCTGCAGCCGTTGCGTCCGCAGGGAAAATCCCAAACTACGAGTGATTTCTTTGGCAATCCGGGCCAGTTTGTCACTCTCGAACTCGACAATCTTCGCGCAATCGTTGCAGATGATATGGTTATGGTTGGGATGCTGCGCGTAATTCGGATCGTAGAACTTGTGGTCCTGGCCGAAATCCATCTCCCGGACCAGGCCGCTCTCCGTCAAGAGAGGCAATGTCCGATACACCGTGGCGCGTGAAACGGTCGGGTCCTTCGCCCGGGACCATTCCAACAGTTGTTCCGCCGTAAAATGTTCGTCGGTGCTGAAGACGGTATCAACAATGACCTGTCTCTGGGAGGTGATGCGAAGGTTCCGAGCCGCCAGAAAGTCCATGAACTTCTTCTTCGCGCACTGTTGTTCGCCGAGCGGCATTTCCGAACTGTATGAAGCTCAGATTGAAAGTCAATGAACCGAATCCAGTTAGATGTAGGACCCCGCTGGAAAATTCAATCGATCGCCGAAAAAAACTTCGAATTATTCTGCGACTTTTTTGCCGCTGAAGCGTCAATAAACGCTGAGGAGGTTACGCTAGTAGTTGTTTGGGTTGGTGGTGGCTTCATGAAAGTGAGGCCGCCACTTCTTTAAAAAAGAAAAGCCTGGGCAAAAAAGAGGATAGGGGATTCCTGTACATACGGCCCCTAACCACCCTGTGAGTTTCCCGGCAAAACCTGTCTCCAAGAAACCGTTCAAGCTCTTCCCTTCAAACCACTTCGATGCTTCCCTCAGGGCCCTTAAACCAGCCGCTGGGCGCCCCGCGGAGGCTTCTCACTCCTTCATCCGGACGTTCAGCTCGAGTTTCCAGTGGCCCGTCCCGCCTTTTTCGAGGCACTGCAGCTCGAGCGTCCCCAGCTCGGTCACCCCAGCCTGCAGGTTCACCGGCACGAGTTGCCCCGCCCGGCCATCGTTCGAAGAAAGCGTGGTTTCAATCGGCGCCACCTCTTCCAGTTGCTCGTCGTTCACCGCATTCTCCAGCAAATCCCCCGGCTTATCGTCCCGCCGGACAGACGAAGAGAAAAAGCGGAAACGCGTCGGTTCGCCGACCACCAGGCCGAACTCCTGGGGGGGAATATCCGCGCTGGTCCCCTCCTCCATCCCAAACGGCGCCACGCACAGCGCACGCACCGGCGGCTCAAAGCCTGGCACCGCCGGCACCGAGGCCTCTACTCCGACGTAATACGCCCGAGCGGTCCCGCCGCGAATCCGAATGCCATGCCCGCGCCGCACCCAGCCATAATAGGCCGCCCCGCGAGCCACCGAGAGGTCCAGGTCCGCGCCCCCCAGTTCTTTCACTGGACCGGCCCCTTCGCGGGCGAGCCAGGAGTTGATTACTTCCACTACGCGGCGCTTCAGTGGCTCCGCTTTGAACACGCCGCCGTTGAAAAGGATTGCTGTCGGATGAACGAATCCTTTTCCGCTCCATCGCACCCCAGAGCCCGGGGAGTTCTGCAACGCGGAAGCCTGGCGTGTCAAAAAACCTGCCAGATGCCGGGTGACTCCAGCGTCCTGGGCATACGGCAGGGACATCTGCGTCAACCCGGTCCGCCGCGCCGTCGCAGGCATTTCGGTGACTTCGGTGCGCGGAAAGAATCCTTCGGTCAGGACCTGCTCCAGCCGTTCCCGGGTTAATTCCGTCTTGATCGTCCCGCCAATCAAGGCCGAACCCCGGCTCGCGATGGAAATCGGAAATTTCTTTTGCTTCTCGTCGCTGAAAAGGCGCTCCTTGGCTTCCCGACAGGCATAGGTAAGCGATGAAAACTGCCACGCATCGAGTTTTTTGCCCTGCGCGGACAAATCCTGGTTCAGGGTGTGAGCCAGGGCCAGGTCCATGTTGTCTCCACCCAGCAGAATATGGTCGCCCACCGCCAGCCGGGTCAGTTGCACCTCGCCGTTTTCCTCCGTCACCGCGATCAGGGAAAAATCGCTCGTGCCTCCGCCCACATCAACCACGAGAATGATCTCCCCTACATTCAATTCCTTGCGGAAACCTTCGCCTCGTGCCTCGATCCAGGCGTAAAGCGCCGCTTGCGGCTCCTCCAGCAGGATCACGTTCCGCAGCCCGGCCCGTCCCGCCGCTTGCGTCGTCAGATCGCGCGCCGCCGCATCGAACGACGCCGGAACGGTCAGCACCACGTCCTGATTCGCCAGATTCTCTCCAGCATGCTTGCTCTGCCACGCCGCCAAAAGGTGTTCGAGATATCGCGCCGAAGCCTCCAACGGCGACACCTTTTTCACGTCCGCCGGAGCCTGCCAGGGCAGAATATCCGCACTCCGATCCACGCCAGAATGACATAGCCAGCTTTTCGCCGACGACACCAGCCGCGTCGGGACTTTTGCCCCGTGCGCCCGGGCGAGTTCGCCCACGATCCCATCTCCGGTGGTTTTCCAGGGAAGATCGAGGCTCCCGGCCGGGAATTCGTTCTCGTTCGGCAGATAAAGGAAGGAAGGCAAGAGTGGCCTTTCTTCCACCGCTCCCGGCTTGACCACCTGGGCGATGGCCAGCATTTCCTGCTCAGCGCCGCGCCCGCTTTCCCGGCTCAGGTCAAAACTGGAGACGGCCGAATGCGTGGTGCCCAAATCGATCCCAACGGAATAACGCGCCATGGTGTTCAAATCTCAACTTCAGCCGGAGCCACTATGCGGTAATCAACCGAGTCGTTCAGCGACGGAAACTTCACGTCGGCCGCCTTCCAGCCGTGGTGTTTGAGCGCTCCTTTGAACGGCGGCTGTCCGGTCACGTTGCCCGTCAGGCGGATCTGACTCGGGTTGAAACCGGCGGGAACGGTGATCATGGAACCCTCCGCATCCTTCAACACCGGCGCGACCGTGATCAACCGCTCCAGCGCCTTGCGGCAGCCGCCATGCACTACCCGTGCCGCCCCGCCCACCTCTTCATCTGAAAAGCCCGCCACATCCTGCTGCAGAAAATCGATCAAGCGCCCTTCCTCCTGCATCACGGACAGCACATAAAGACCGGAAGCATGCTGCTTCTCCGGCGGAATCGTCCGCACCGGTTCCGGCGCTGCCGCTGGCTTCGCTGCAGGCCCATTCATTAAATCCACCAGCTTTTTCGCCAACCCGGCGTCGCCGAGCACCTTGAACGCGAGTCCAAGCCGGGCGAAGAAAGCGAGGTTTACCTCATTTCCCATAATGGCCACAAGAGTGCCACGAAGACGGGAGTGCGCAAGCGCCCCACCGGGCAGGCCGCTTATTAGGCACGTTGTTCGAGCCCTTTTAACGCGGTTGCGCAGCCGAACTCACCGGCTGGTCCGGATAGATGTTCTTCAGAAGTTTGCCATGGAGCACCTGAATCGCGGCGAAATGAACCAGGCCGCTTAGAACAAAGGTGTAAACCACGCTCACCAGAAAAAGGCCAAATCCCTTGGTCTGCTCCGGCTTCAGCCAAAGAGCAACCCCGTGATAGAGGATTCGCGCCGTCAATGCCGCTCCCACCGCCCAGCAAATCCAGGTGTTAATCTGCGGAATGCCATCCGGGACGCGCATCAGGAACACCGGCATGAATCCGCAGCTCATCAGCACCAGAGTTTTGGCGAACGGGGCGATCGTGCCGAAGCTGTCGGCCACGCTCTTCGTCAATGAGGTCCCCGCCAGAATGACAATAAACGAGGCCACGCCATAAAACGCCTCGTACCGGATGATCCGTTCCCTCGGCAGCGGCAGCGGCTTGCCAATGCCGTTCAGCACTTCGCCAAACTTCCAGAGGCCGTAACCCTCCGCGGCCAGCGTGACTGCCATTAATGGCAGCAGCGAGATGATGACAACCGTGAGTGCGTTCGGGGGCTTCAGCGCCATTCGCTCCCAGGTCTTGCCGGGACTGAACAGCAGGGTAAGTGCTCTAAGCATGAATCCGTTCTATCTTAAAATTACTGGGCTCGGGTTTGAAACACGCGAGAGTGGTTCCTCGCCGGAACGCTCACCGTGTAGGTTTTGCCATCCTCCGCCACGCTCACCCGGATGTAGTTGGCCTGGCATTCTTTGTCGAGGTTTGCAATGCAATCGGACTGCGTGTTGTTTTCGCTGTCGTCCCGCAAGTTTTTGTGAATCTGGTAAATCGCCTGGATCGATCCGGTGGATTTCAACGTCGCAAATGTTTCCGCTCCGCATCCTTTGGTCGTCCCGTTGCTCATGATCGCGACAGTCGGAGCCAGGCCGCGCACCAGCAACGGGTTGTTGCTCACGTCCAGCCCGTGATGGTTCACATCATAAATGTCCACCGGGCCGGCCAGATTCACCGGGCATACCAACCGGGCCTCATCATTCCACGTCAAGTCCCCGCCGTCGAAAACTGAGAAGCCGCCATACTTGATCAGGAGCACCAGGCTGTTCGCGTTGTCGCTCGTGTCTTTCGCCTTCTCTTTTCCGTCCTGGCAATCTGGAGCCTGGCCCGCGCCCGGCCCGCCAATCGTTTTCTGCATGCCCGCCAGGCATCGGATGCCCAACGGTTGCCGCGCCCCATCCTGTTTCAGCGGGATGGCTTCCCCAGGCTTCAGCGCCACCCGGTTCGCCTTGATTTGACGATATGGCAGTATCGAGCGTTCAAAGGAATCGGTATCCGCCGGATTGTCCGGGTTCTTGCTTGGAATCCCGTTGTCGTAAATTGTGCCGATGGGCAGCTTCTGCGCGATTTCCGCCGCGCCGCCAAAATGATCGATATGGAAATGGGTGGTCACCAGGTGATCGATCGTTTTCACGCCCGCGTCCGCCGCGGCCCGAATGATCCGTTGGGCGTCACGCCCTCCGGGATTGCCTGAATCGATCAGGACCGACTCGCCCGCGGGCGTGACGATCAATGTGGCTGCTCCGCCTTCCACATCCACCCAGTACAGCTCCAAAGGACGCGCGAAAGCGGGCGGGAAAACCGCGCACATCGCCACAACGCAAGCGAGCGGGAAAAGTCCTCGTGGCATACTCAAGGGCGGCATCAAACTGGATTTGATACCGGTGCGCCAGCATAAATAGCGATTCTTTCCCCTTGCCTGCCAGGCCCCCGTCCCGGTAGGCCAATGGCATGCAACGGATCCGGTCTTTGCTCATTTTCGCCGCGGCTGTCGTCTCGCTCTCCGGCCAAGCCCAGCCCTCTCCGGCCCCCTGGCGGAGTTTGCTCCAGGCTGGCGTCCGCCCGGGCAACACCGCCGGCGAAAACAAGAAAGCCTTGCAGGCTGCCATCGATGATGCCGCCCGTGTCGGCGGCGCTCTCTATCTTGACCCATCCGACGAGCCCTACCCGGTCGACGGCGGCGTTCTTCTGCGGCGCAACGTTTCGATCATCGGCGTTCATGGTCCGGTCGGTCGCGGAACCCGTCATCCCGAAAAGCCGCAACCGGTCGGCAGTGTCTTCCGCATCGAAGACGAAGAGCATCCTTTCATCACCGTGGAAGGCGCCACTCAACTCCGCGGACTCCAATTCTGGTATCCGAAACAAACGCTCAGCGTTCCACAGAAGATCATAAAATATCCCGCGACAATTCAGGTCTCGCACTCCCAGCCCGCCCAGGGAGTGACGCTGTCCTGCCTGACGTTTTACGGTGAATGGCTCGCCATGGACTTTAACTCGCCCCGCGAAAATCCTTGCGAGCAGATCCTGTTCGAGCACTGCTACGGCTACCCGCTTGGCGGCGAATTCATTCGCATCGATTACTGCTACGATATTCCCCGCATCCTCCATTGCCACGTGAACCCTTCCAACCAGCGCTTCATCCAAGGCGGCTACAGCCGCTCCGTGATCGACGCCGTCGTCCGGACCGGTGCGTTCACCTACGCCATTAATCACACGGACAACGCCGTCTTGATGGATCTCTTCACTTTCGGCGTTTTCGGCGGCGTTTACCTCGGTCCGGCGACCTACGGGCAGCTCACCAGCTTCAATCTGGATTGCGTGGCCGTCGGCATCCATAAACTCGGCGACGGCACTTTCAATCGGAATTGGCAGATCGCGCAGGGCTCCATTATCGCCAATACCGGCCCCGACCAGGCGGCCGTTCACCCGATCATTATCGAAGGCCAAGGCCATACGGCCCTCTCCAACGTCGAGGGCTTTTCCGGCGGCAACGGAGCCTTGAGCAACTTCGGCAAATCCCAGGATTTTCTTCTGGTTCGCGGCGATAAGAAACTGACCGTCACGTTGTCCGGATGCCGCATGCGCAACTACCTGGCGGACGCGCCGATCACCCGCGTCAATACCAACGCTTTGATCCAGGCCGTGGCCTGCATCGACAAGGACGAGAGCTTCTTCAACGAAACGTTCGGGAAGAAGTAGTTAGCCGGGGCGAAAGGATTGCACAAGTTACGGCGGCAGCCAACCGCATGGCTTGCCAACCGCAGGCCGCGCCTGTATCAAATCCCGAGCGTGTCCAATCAGCAAACATTAAAGCAAAACGTCAGTTACGCCGGAATCGGGCTGCATAGCGGCAATCGGGTGAACATGACGTTCCTGCCGGCGCCCGCTAATTCCGGGATTCGCTTTCGCCGCGTTGATCTCGAAGGCAAACCCGAAATTGAAGCGCGGATCGAGAATGTTGCTGAAACCAACCGATCGACCACGCTGGCCAAAGGCAACGTCAAAGTCCACACCGTCGAGCATGTCCTCTCCGCGTTCTCCGGCCTGGGGATTGATAACGCCGTTGTGGAACTGGACTCCAATGAGCCGCCCATTGCCGACGGCAGCGCGCGCGAATACAGCCGCATGCTCCATTCTGCTGGAATCGTCGTTCAGCCCGAAAAGCGCGAAGTCTATCAGGTCAAAACGCCCGTGGAAGTCCACTCCGGCGAAACGAGCCTCTCCATTTTCCCCGACGACGGGTTCAAGATCACCTGCACCAGCGCGGATAAGGAAGGGCGCTTTACTCAGTTCTTCAGCGTTCAGCTTTCCCCTGAAAATTGGGAGCGCGAACTCGCCGCCGCCCGCACCTTCTGCTTCTACGAGGAGATCGAGTATCTCATCAAAAACGGCCTGATCCGCGGCGGCAGCCTCGAAAATGCCGTGGTCATTCGCGATGACGCGGTCCTCACCAACGAACCTCTCCGCTACCCGGAGGAATTCGTCCGCCACAAAATCCTGGATATCGTCGGCGATCTTTCCCTCATTGGCCGGCCGGTCACCGGCCACATCATCGCCGTGAAACCGAGCCACTCCGCCAATTGCGAGCTGGCCCGGCAGATCTCCCAGCAAATGCGCAAGCCCGCCGCCAAAACTTTCGCTCCCCCTCCCGCCGACTCGGCCCCTCCGGCTAATGGTGCGCCCGAAAAAGCTTCAGGAGCGATGGACGTCGAAGAAATCATGCGCCTGCTGCCCCACCGTTACCCGTTCCTCATGATCGACCGGGTCACCAAGGTGGAAGGCAACAAGATTACCGCCCTCAAGAACGTCACGATGAACGAGCTTTACTTCCAGGGCCATTTTCCCAGCCACCCCATCATGCCGGGGGTCCTGCAACTGGAAGGAATCGCCCAGGCGGCCGGCATCCTCATGCTCAAGCAGGCCGAAAACCAGGGCAAGCTGGCTTACTTCATGTCAGCCGAAAGCGTGAAATGGCGCAATCCGGTCCGCCCGGGTGACACCCTCATGATCGATGTCGAATTGACCAAAACGCGCGGCAAAATTGGCAAAGCCAAAGGGGTCTGCTCGGTGAATGGAACGGTCGCCAGCGAAGCTGAGGTGACCTTCATGCTGGTTGAGAGCGCCTAAATGATCCACCCGACCGCTGTCATTCACCCCAAGGCCAGGATTGGCGAAAACTGCCAGATCGGTCCGTACTGCGTCATTGGCGAGCATGTCTCCCTCGGAGACGAATGCGTGCTCCATTCGCACGTGGTGATCGACGGTCATACGCAACTCGGCCGCAAAAATGAAATCTTCCCCTTCGCCAGCATCGGCCTGAAAACTCAGGACCTGAAATGGAAAGGGGGCATCACCCGGACCCAGATTGGCGATCACAACACCTTCCGGGAATACGTCACGATTCACAGCGCCACCAGCGATGGCGAGATAACCGTGGTCGGCTCGTATAATCACATCCTCGCCTACTGCCACCTCGCCCACAACGTGGTGCTCGGCAATCACGTCATCATGTCCAACGTCGCCACGCTCGCCGGCCATGTGACCGTCGAAGATCACGCGGTGGTTGGAGGTCTGGCGGCGGTCCATCAGTTTTGCCGGATTGGGACCATGGCCATCATCGGCGGCTGCTCCAAAGTGGTGCAGGACGTGCCTCCCTACATGCTCGCCGATGGCAACCCGGCCCAAACCCGAACCGTCAACAAAGTCGGCTTGGAACGAAATGGCGTCTCCGAAGCGGCTCAGGAGGCTCTCCGCCGTGCCTACAAAATCCTCTTCCGGGAGGGATTGACCATTTCGAACGCCCTTTTGCGCATTGAAAGCGAACTTCCGCCGCTTGCGGAAGTAAAGCATTTGATCGATTTTACCAGAGCAAGCTCACGCGGCATCAGTAAATGACCGATAATATTGTGTGCCGATTGTCGGCTTGAAGCACAATGCGTTGACGTTAGATTGCTGCCAGGTGAATTGGGACGATCCAACCGTAGCTGTCCTGCTCGCCGTGCTTCTGGTCACTACGGTGATCATGGGCGGGGCGGTCGCCACTGCCATCGTCGCCGTGTTCCGCCGCCGTAACCGTCTGCGCCTCCGGATCCCGCCCTCAGATGCGCCCTCGGATTTTTCCGGTCCCTTCGTTTTCGAGCGGCCGAGCCGCTGGCTGGCGATAAGATGCTCGAACTTGGATCGCGTTCAGGCCGCTCTGGGCCTCCACAATCCCACCCCGTGTCCATTGAGCGAGGGATTCTCGCGGCTGGCCGACCGCAAATTGTTCATTTCCCCAGCGATCAAAGGTTGGATACTTGTGGTGGGCAACTCCCTTCCCGATCCGGCCGACGATATCGATAAACTTTACCGGTTCCTCATGCGGATCGCGGATGATCTGGGCTCGGTGCAATTCTTCTGTGCCGACCGAGCTCTCAATCACCACGCGTGGGTTCGGATCGAGAATAACCGGGTCTACCGGGCCTACGCCTGGGCAGGCGAAACTCTTTGGAATCAGGGGGATGCTACCGCAGCCGAACGAGCACTCGATTTGAAGTGCTTTCCCTACGGCGAATCTCCCCTCCCTTTCCCGTTCACCGGTCGGGATTCCCTGATCACCAACACCGATAAAGTGATCCAACTGGCTGCCCGTTGGAGCGTCGATCCATTAGCCGTCAATAATCAAGCTCTTCAGGCCGACCTCGGCATCACCGGCGACCTCAGCCGCCGCAGCGGCAAGTAACGCTCTTAGTTCCCGCCCTCCGCTTGCCTCTCCGTGTTGCGGGGTCGACTCATCCACTCACGCGGAAACGGCCAACTCCCCTGTCCCAAACATTTCCTTACCGCCGATGATCGTTGAGTAGAGCTTCGCACGATCGTCGATGATCACTAAATCGGCGTCATTCCCCACCCGCAGCAACCCTTTCCTCGGTTCATTGATAATCCGGGCTGGAACCGTCGTGCTCATCTTCAGCGGAGTGGCCAGCCCGAAGCCCCAATTCACATAATTCCGGATCATGGCCAGCTGTGTTGTGGCGCTGCCCCCCAGCGGAGGCACTGCGCTTCCATCCATCCCGCCCGTGCCCGACAGCACCAAGTTGTTCTCCCGCAAAATAATTTTCAGCCCGCCCTGCAAGTATTCCCCGGGCGCGCACCCGGCCGCTGGACACGAATCGCTCACAATCGCAATGTTATCAGTCCCTTTCGCATTCAAAATCAGCCGGATCATTTCCACCGGCAGATGGTATCCATCGGAAATGATCTCGCCCGACAGGGCGCTGTGGCACAGCAGCGTTCCCATCCCCATCATTTCGGTGCCCAGCCAGCCATCCGGACGCCCCCGGCGCAACGGCCAGTCGATCGCGTTGTTTGCGTGAACAAAGTGGCGCGCTCCGTGTGCCGCCGCTCGCCGGATCTCCAACATCGTCGCCCGGGTATGGCCAATCGTGGGCACGCAGCCCCGCTCATGGAAAAACGCGCAGAATTCGGGCGAGCCTCGCCGCTCCGGCGCGTGGGTAAAGATGCGGATCAAACCGCGCGACACCTGCCAGAACTTTTCATACTCTTCCGGCTCCGGATCACGCAGGCACTCCAGTTTGTGCGCGCCCCGCTTGTCCGGGTGAAAGTACGGCCCTTCGATATGAATTCCGAGAAAGTTCGGGCACAACTCCCGCGCCGCATGCTGCTCGGCCAGCACCGTGAGCGCCGCGCTCATCTGCTCGTGCGTCTCCGTCATCACCGTCGCCAGTAGCGACGTCACTCCGTTCTCCGCGTGAAACCGCAGAGCGACGTTGTTCCCCGCCGCGTCCGCCCCCACAAAATCATGCGTCTTCCCCCCGTGGTTGTGAATGTCCACCAAACCCGGGGCCACGATCAGGCCCTGGCAGTCTACCACTCGCCCCGCTGCGTGCGCCGCCGAAGGCTGGTCCTCCACCCAGATGCCGGTGATCTTCGGCCCCTCCACTTGCAACGCCCCCTCTGTGATAAAATCCGGAAATGCCAGTCGAGCGTTTCGAAACAGGACCTTGTTTTGCATGCCCGAGTTCAGCAGATTCGCGACCCGCACTCCAGCTTTGAAATGTCTTGAAATCTACGCCCCTGCACTCGCGAGGCCCATCGACTGCCGCCCAGCGAGACACTCGCAGGCGCACGCATTCTCAGTTCAGCCGGGCATCCCGCTGGAACGCGGCGTGATAATCCAGATACAGCCGGTTCCTTCCTTTCGGATGCGCCGAACGACCGCGCAACGCGTCGGCCACCGTCGGAATCGTCGATGGGAAGTACGGATCCACCGCTAATTCCACCTCGCTCGGTCCGCCCGGCGTCCCGATCGTCGGATTCACTGGAGGAATCAAAAGATCCTGATACGCCTGCGACACCGTCTTGCCCCAAAAATTGTCAGCTGGCACCGGATCATCCGGGTGGTCAAATCGCCACAACCAATACCGCGTTTGCGGCCCATTCGTCGCCGCGCCGATTGCCTGCACCGCCTCGACCGCCTTCCCGATCGGCGAATTCACCACCGCCGGGCACGACCAGACATTGAAACTCCCCACCTCGTTGCTCAGCACGGTCGCCGCCCACCCTGCTCGCGGGTCCGACGGCGGCCAATCCGACCATGGCTTGTATCCCCCTGGCAACGACAACTTCAAATCCCGCCGATCCGGAAACCGATCATTCCCGTCGCTCAAATAAAGCGCGAACCCCAAGCCGATCTGCCGAAGGTTCGAGAGGCAGTTCGACTGGCGGGCCTTACTCTTTGCCTGCGCGAGAGCCGGCAAAAGCAATCCGGCGAGGATCGCGATAATCGCGATCACGACCAACAACTCGATCAACGTAAATCCCACCAGCCTGCGCCCGCGCGCAGTCGGCAAACATTTTCCGGGATCGATCATCGGGCCTCCACCCTACCGACAAACCCGCCTACAAACAAATCCCGCTTGCCCCCTCGTCTCTCGGATTGTCACCCCGGCCGGACCTCGTGCCCGCCATTTCTGATTGTCTTGGAGCCTCCCGCCGTCAAGGCGTCGGAATCCCAACAATTTGAAACGCGAAATCCGGCATCAATCTCCCAGGCGCCGGATTGACAGAGTTTATCAGCCGGGCGCCCGACATCGTATCGCTCGTTCCGAGGGTATTGTCCCAACCGCCGCCAGCGGAAATGCCGTCCTGGACGTAGAGGGTGCTCAAGCCCAGGTAGTAAGTTCCCTGCGGCAGGAAGATAGAGAGGCTCGCGATGGAGTAATCGACCCCCTCGAAACTACCGTAAATCGTCCCGGTGCTGTTGGGCGTGCGCACAGCGGAGAAATCACCGCTGAACACCAAGGCGGAAATCTCGGGCAAGCCGGCATAGATTCGCACCCGAGTGCCAAGATACTCCATTTTCGCATCGTCATGCTGTTGCCAAGAGATCCCCATTATCGTCGATTTCGTTCGCAGGCTGAAATCGTCGTAAACACGTTGTTCTTCATCGTTGGCGGTCCTGGGCTGAGTTCCAGACGATAATCCATTGTTGAATAATAGCGATGTTATGAACTCGCGCGCCCGATAAAAGCGCCTCGAATACGAACTTGTTCCCGCTCCTTGCACAACGGTGGACAATCCCAGCGCATTGGTGAGAATTCCGATCGTCTCCCAGGTTTGCAGATTGGTGGAGGCCTGAACTTCAACACTCAGCCCCTTGACCGTTCGGACGACCACCAAAGGCTGGCTCCCCTGGTCCAAGGAAACAGCCAACGAGATATCCTCCGAAACGGGATCGGAAGAAACCGTCGAGGCATCCAGAGAAAACGCCATTTGGCCCAATTGCGCCGTTTGCCACGGGTCATTTGCCCCTGCGTAAGCAAGATCGTTCGGCAGGAAAGAGCTTCTCGCCCACAGCCAGTAGTAGGCGTCGCTGATATTTCTGATGGAAAGCCAGATGCGCAGATTGGCTGCCACGCTGAAACTCGAATCCAGATCAGCGTCGTAACGATAAAGCACTCGTCCATCGTAGGCGTCGTTGGGAATCCTGACGCGCAGCCCTGTCGACTGCACCGTGGCATTCACTACTTGCGTAAAGACGGGCGTAGCCTCCGGCTTGCCCCCATTGTCCTGAAAGAAGCTCAATCTAAACTGAAGCGACGTGATGCTGGCGCTTAACTCGGTTTGGTGATAACCATACCAGGATAGGTGCCGCACTTCGACGGGTTGCGAGCTGAGCACGCTGTCCGCTATGACCTGGCTGCCTTCGTTGCTAAAGGCGCCCGGCACGGTGTTCGTGACCGACCTCCCAAAGGCTTCTGTCAAAACACCGAGAGTCGCGGGGGCACTGAAAACGGCGCCGAACGAGTTGCTTACGCGCACCTGATATACCCCGGACGACGAAAGCTGCGCGTTGGTCACGCCCAGGACCGGGAAGCTCGCTCCCGGAATGTCCTGGCCGTTCTTCTGCCATTGGTAGAAGAGCAGCGGCGTGCCGCTCGCACTCACCGCGAAAAAGGCGGAATCACCAGCCAACAGGAATCGACTGACCGGCTGAAGGGTAATGGCGGGCGGCTGGTTCGGCGCAATCACCGAGAGTGTCGCCGCCGCCGATGCAATCTGGCCGGCCACATTGGTTACAATGCAACGGAACTGATCGCCGCTCATCGCCAGGGTCAGGCGGCTAATCTCCAGCGAGGCAGTGGCTACGCCAAGATAAGGTCCATCGTTCGCGAGGTCGGTCCAATTGTTGAGCCCTGCCTGTTTCCGTTGCCAGGCAAAACTCAGGGGAGCCCCACCGCTCGCGGTAACCGCGAAGCTGGCCGTCCCGTCCGCAGCTCCGGCTTGATCTAAAGGCTCAAAGGTGATGCCAGGGGGCTCCGAAATCACCGTCAGCAGAGCGGCGGGAGTAATAACCGAGCCAGAGATGTTGGAGGCAACACATCGGAATCGGTCTCCATTCATCGACGCGCTCACGGCGGTCACCAGCAGCACCTCGGTAGCCACACCCGAGTAAGTTCCAGTTTCGCCAAGATTCGCCCACACGGAACTTCCAGATGCTTGCCGCTGCCATTGCAGGGAGGGACTGGGAACTCCAAGGGCGGGCGCCTGAAGCGTGGCGTTCTGTCCCGCCGGAATTGATACGTCCAAAGGGTTTCCGGCAAAGATCGGCAAGCCAGCCGCTGGCACGATCGTGGACGTCGACGACACATCAATCAAAAGGCTGCTCCCGCGCATGTTCCCGGATGCATGGAGGGAGGACAAGGTGGCCCCAGAGCTGTGATAAGCGTCGTATCCGTAAAACGTGGGGATTTCTCCATCCACAATCGGTATGGCAACCAGAAACTCACTCAGGTAGAGGGCTCCCTTGAGAGTGGCTCCCGCGAGAAGATACGGCATCACCTGCCCGCCACTCACCGAGTAGCCGGCGGAACCGCTCTGCAAAAACCGGCCTCGATCTCCGCCAATCTGGGCGTCAGGAAAGCCGGTTTGGTTGATGAGGACAAAAGATCCATTTTGAACAATCAACGTCCCGGTTTGAGTGCCGCTGTACGTTTGCACGCCGCTATATTGCTGGTCGCCCCACTGTGAATACGTGAGGGTCACGCTCCAATGTTCCGTTGCGCTAAAACTTCCCGTGAGGCCGCTGCCACTCGGGGCGGCAACAGTCAACACGGCGAAACTGCTGGTTGCGGACCCTGCGGCGTTGCTGACTACGCAGCGAAAGCGATCCCCGCTCACGCTCGAGTTCATGACGCTTACCGTCAACGTTGAACTGGCGCTCCCGGCGTAAACGCCGCCTTCTGCGAGGTTGGACCACTGCGAAGCGCCCGCCGCAAGCCGCTGCCATTGAAATTCGAATGGAGCGGTGCCGGTCGCGGCCACCGAAAAAGCGGTTTTCTCTCCCGGATTGATCGTTTGACTCGCAGGGTGCTGAGCAATTGCTGGCGGGACCGGAGGAGGGCCGACGGGTTGCCGATTGGCCGCAAAACTCCCTTCATAGAGCAGTCGTGACCGTTGTCCTGCATAGAAGAAGTCAGCCGCTCCCGAGATATGGCCAGAGAGCGCGTCTCCGGAGACCGTTACCGTGGCCGAAAGTTCGTCCGAATAGATGACGATTCCGGGAAAGCGGTTGGTGTCGCTGAAGATTCGATTTGCGCTACCGGGGAAGACGATCGCATCGCCGTTCATCGTCCCGGACCGGAGCAGCAAATAAGGCAATTTACTGGCATCCACGGACTCAAAACTGACCGTGCAGCCATTCTGAGTCACATTAAATTCCCCTGCAGCGCTGCTGACATCCATCTCTCGCGTGCCGTCCGGGTAAATGTTTGTATTCGTTGATCTTAGCTCGGGCACCGTCCAGGCGCCGCTAATGTTCGGACAGTTTTGGCCCAGAACGGGCCAAACAGAGAAGCTCCACCACGCGAGAGCGAGAACACAAAGAAGGGCACACCTCAGCCCACTGGAAACTCGCAACTCGACCGGTTCAGCCGTCCGATTGCTCTCAGGATCGGGCATATGCTTCGTTCAATTATTTGTAAATAATTCCGATGGCGGTCACGTGCAGAGTGCGTGTCTCGAGTGTCCAGTTCTCCCGAGCAGGACGCACCTCTGTGATCTCGATAATCCCTTCGCAGCCCGCAAGCCGCGCCTGGCGCTTGAGTTCTGGAACGGCATCCTCCTCGATTGACGGCTTGGCCCAGAATTGGGACTCACAATGCGCATCCAGCGTGGCGACCCGTTCGAAAGCTCGCTCGGGAGAGTTTTTCAGATAGACGTCGACGGGAGCATCCTTTGGCCTGGCCGGCAAAGGGTTGTGGAGGAAGGTGTGCTGGCCAACACCCTCAGGAGCCACGCAACCGCATAGGACGAAGGTCAGAGCCAACCCAAGAAAGATCAATCGCATGGCAATAACAATTGAAAGGCCGCTGCTCCCTCCAAGATCGACCGCCCTACTTCGCCGCCGGCTGCGGCTCGCTGAGAATCCGGGAAAGTTCCGCGAGCACCTGCTTGTTCCAGCCCTGCTGGCCAGCCATCCCGACGAAAGATAGATCCGTGTCCACCCAGACGTCCGTCTCATTCACCGCTTTGGGATAGAGGAAGACCTTCACCGTCTCGCCCCCGCTGCCTACGAGGAGGCCCCATTTTTGGGGGCGCTTGCCTTTGAGAAAGAAGTCCTCCTGCTCCTCAAGTTTGCAGCCCACAAAGGCCAGAGCCCGAGCAGCGGCTGGGCGTACTTCGTCGATGGGATTCGGGTACACTGTGGGGGGATGATTCTTTACATCCCCTTCTTTGAAAATCGCCTCTGCCGTTGGATAATGCTTGTTGCGGGCCGAACCAGCCTCTGGCTGTTTTGGCGAGGAGGCACAACCAACGAGAAGGACCACCCAAGCCAAGAACGCCAAATAGTTTGCCAGAAAGCCCAACGAACCCCTGAACAGCCAGCTGCCGCTTTGGACGCCCCCGCATGGGATCTCCCCATGGAATAGAATGTTTCGCATATCTCTGACCATGAAATCGCGAAGCGCGAACATTTTATTGCAAGGAATGTTGAGATATTTTCTCTGTCGGCCCGTGGCCGCATTTAGACAAGCCTTCAAGCACCGGAGACACTCAGCGCTTGCGCGCTTTCAGCGCGGCGAGGGCCTGCTGCGATTCTTCCAGAGCCCCGGCCTTGATGAAAGCGAGTGCCTTAAGGCGAATGGCGAGTTCAGATTCCGCCGATACTTGAGGAAGGCTCAATAAATCTGCCAGAGCATCTCCCAACCTGCCCGAACCGCCCGAAAGAATGGCACAGGCCTCCAGCAGTTTCTCGGCCGGAGACTCCGGTATCTCCAATGAAGCCTCCCTGGCCGTTCGGAACGTAAACTCCCAGCCTGAAGATTTCCCAGCTTCGGTTATGCGAAGCTGGTAGAGAGTATCGGGCGAAAGCGGCCGTCCGACCCAGGATGGCACCTGACCAAAACTCAGAGGCGGCACGATTTCGACCGCGATCCAGGGAGGGGGCTCGGGGTTAAACTCATCCCGAATGATCAGGTCGTACTTCTTGCCAGGCACGGCCTTCCACCAGAGGACAGGGGTCAAGGATCCGGTGGCCCCGAGCGGACTGTAGAGCCGCATGCCTTCTGAACTGCGGGTGGCGACCTCCGAATCTGCCATCGACACGATCGAACCGGCATCGAAAAGCGTGCGCCGAAGTTCCTCGCCGATCATGTCTTCCCGGGCAACCGGCAAAGCCGATTGGACTAAGGTCATTGCCGGCAACCGCGCTGGGCCGGTAAAACGCAGCACCCCTCGGGGCGTAACCACGGCGGCCCGCGCCTTATCGGCTAGGAAAATCGAATCGCGCATGTTGATCGGCGTCCCGTTTTGCAATTCTTCGCCAGAGCCGCCGAATTTCGCCGCGCCTTGCTGGACAATGAGGAAGCCTGCCGGAACTTGCTCGACTAGGTGCGGCTTTAAACCGGACGCCCGCCAGGCAACAATCGCAATCGCAGCCGCCGTCGGAGCCAAGACCAGACTCCGCCAGTTTCGCAGCCCGCGGAAAACACGTAAAACTGCCGCCCCGGCCAAGGCAGCCCGCCCACTCCCTGCGGGCTTTGGAAATCGCTCTCGAAGCGCCTTCTCGAGTTCGAACCGCCGCGCCTCAGGAATTCGCGCCGATCCGGGCTCGAGGGCACGGGCAAACGGTTCCAAGCCAGCAACAGCGTCGCTCGCACCACGCAGTTGATCAAATTCCGCTCGCAGATCCGGACGCACGCCAAGCAAACACTCCAACTCGGCCTGCTCTTCTGGCGACGCCTCTCCGACCAGTGCCTTTGCGGCAAGAATGTCAAATCGTTCCTCCATTCAACCTAAACCACGCTCAACCTGAATGTCGCAGAAAGTCGCGCAACTCTTGCATCAAGGAGGGAGAGCCTCGCAGAAGATCACGAACTTTGCGCACTGCCCGCATGACTTGCGGACAAAGCGTTCCGACAGGCTGGCCATATTTTCTGCTCAACTCTTCGTAGGAGTAACCTTGAAAGTATTTGTCCGCGAGCAACTGGCTGGTTTGCGTGTCGAGCTTCCCGAGGACCTCCCAAAGCAACCGCATAGCTTCGGCAGCATTCAGATCCCGGCCAAGGTCCCCCGCAGTGAAGCTTTCGCCTCCCGGATGGGCTTCGAGGTCCAATGAGGACGGCGGGACGCCATCTGGGGCTCGCTTCGCTGCGAATCTCCCCCGCAAAATGCTCACCGCGCGACGACGTGCCACCAAAGCAACGAGGGCTCTGAGACTTGCTTCACTCGAAACGGCGTCGATCTGCTCGATACCGGTGCGCACCGCGTCGCTCGCCGCCTCCTCCGCGTCGCGTTCCCCAAGGCCGGGCCCCGCCTTTCGGGCCGCCCGCAAAGCCATCGGCCAGAGATGGGAAAAGGCGATGCTCCAGGCGGGCTCGCTGCCAGATCGCAGGTCGGCCAACTCGGGAAACCGATCTGTCATAGGTCGGACGAGACTCTACCGATCCAATTGCGGCCGCAAAGCTTAAGTTTCCACGGTCCACCTAGGACTTGCTTCCCCCCGCCCGTTCGATAAATCTGAGACACACACGAGGAGCGCCAAACGCAAATGATTCGCCAGTTGTCCTGTGCTCGCCACGCACGCTTGGTCTGCCCCAGCCTTGCGATTCTCCTATTCTTTTTGCCCCTCCACGGATGGCAAACTTGGGCTGACACATCAAACAAAGACTGGGAACTGGCTTTCGACCGGTGCGTAGACCTGATGCGCCGCGAGCGGATCTCGGAAGGCAAGGACTTCGCGGCGGTTCTGGTCGCGAAAGCAGATTGCGAGGTGGGCGAGCAAAGCGATCGCACCGCCAATGCCGTCCACTGGCTGGCGTTTTTTACTCAAATGGCCGGCGATCTCAGGGACGCCGAAAGGCTTTGGCACAGAGCTCTTTCGATTGACGAGACGTTATACGGCAAAGGAAGCCTCGGCACGAGCCGCCGCCTGTTGATGCTGGGCGGCTTCTACCGGGATCAGGGCGACTTCGAAAAGGCTCAGGCCTACTTGTCGGATGCTCTGCGGATCAGGCAGGAAAAGCTTGGGCCCGCTAGCCCAGAAGCGGCCAACGCGCTCTGGAGCCTCGGACGGCTGGCGATTTTGGTCGGTGCTTTCGAGAAAGCAGATTCTTACTTCCGGAGGGCTCTTGCTGCCTTCGAGGCCTCGGACGACCCCGACGTCGTCCCGGCTCGATTCAACGTTATATTGGACCAAGCGGGACTCCATCTCAATCTCGATGATCTGGTTCAAGCGCGAACATTGGCGCACGATTCGCTCGATCTGATTTCCGCCAGCCCATTGTCCGAGCAATATCACAGTTTGCGTTGCCGGCCATTGGAGATGCTCGCCGAAATTGCGGTGCGACGGCGGGAATATCCGGCCGCCGAAGGTTTCTTGAAACAAAGCGAGAGCCTGGTCCCGCGGGAGGGTGCGCTGGATGCCGCGCAATGCGAGCATCTGCGCTCGCTCCGGGAACGGCTTGGGATTCTCTCACTCTACCTGGGACGAATATCGGAAGCCGAAGCGCTTCTCCTGCCTGCGGCGGAGGCTGCCGCAACGAATAGGGCTCTTCCTTTATCCACTCGCAAAGAGTCCCTGTTGCGGCTTTGTGAATTGAAAAGAAACTGTGGCGACTGGACCGCCGCGGAACAATTGGCGCGCCGCGCATGCTCTCTCGTCTCCTCGGCTCACTTTCCAGCGTTGGCTGACCGGATCGATACTCTCCGAAATCTTGTTGAAACTGAAACCGCCGAAGGAAAAACGCGTGCAGCCATTTCGCGCGCGAGCGAATTGCAGGACCTGGAGGAGCATCAGATTCAGGACTTCCTTTCCTTCACGTCGGAACGTCAGAGGTTGGCGTTCCTCCGCCGGCTCTCGGAGCGTCACTGCGCCGTTTGGGCCAAGCTCGGCGCCGTCCAACCGCTCGCGCGCGGAATCATAAGGACTAAAGGTCTCACTTTGGATTCAATGCGTGAGGACCGCCTGATCACCGGTCAAAATCATTCCCCAGAAACCTCCGAGATCCTGGACCAAGCCCAAATGGCCAGCCAGAGGGTAATCGGACTGAACTCTACCCTTGCGGCTGCTCGCAGCGACGACCCTAGGCTGGGCCACTGGCTCCAACAAATGTCTGAGGCCAAGGACAACCTCGGAACACTGGAGGCAGCCCTCGCCCGGGAGGCAAATGCCTGCGGAAAAGCCAGACGCGCCCTCCGAGTCACCGCGGAACACGTCCAGCAGGCCATTCCTAAGAACGCGGCGCTGGCGGAGTTTCTCCGTTATGGCGTCGACGAGATTCATGGGACCGAGTTTGCCGAGAACTATGGCGTTCTCCTGTTCTTTGCAACAGGCGCGCCCCGTTGGATACCTTTGGGACCATGTGCATTCATTGACCGCCAAATTGCCCTGTACCGCCACGCCCTTCATGAAGCCACGGAAAACAATCTCCTGGCTGCTACGTTGCGGGAACTCTCCGCCCGGCTTTGGCAGCCCATCGCCGCTCAACTCTCAGGGCAAATCACCCGGATCATCGTTTCTCCAGACGGCCAGCTTGATTTCGTCTCTTTCGGGGCGTTGCTCTCTCCCAACGGCCGTTTCACTGGAGAGGACTACTCCATTACCTATGTGGCGACTGGCCGCGATCTCCTGGAGCCCGCGCCAGCCGCAGCCGATAACCGCACCCTGGCCATTCTGGCGAATCCAGGTTTCCGTTTGAAACGAGAGGCAGGCGATCGTTCCACCAATCATCCCTTAAACCGGACCGCTTTCGCCGAGGAACTGACCGGCCTTGCTTTTCCACCTTTGCCGGGTGCTAAAAAGGAAGGCGACTTGTTAAATCAAAACTGGATGAGTTTTGGAGTGGATCAGTGTCTCTTGTTTGAAGGGGACGATGCCAACGAAGAGTGCCTGCGCGGCTTGCGGCGGCCATACTATCTGCATCTCGCGACACACGCCTTTGCCCTCGCCCCGGCCGAGTCGGCAGATTCCGGCACTGTCGACCTGGCCAACCCGATGTTGCGGAGTGGCCTCGCGCTCGCGGGGGCGCAGGACACGATCGACAACTGGCGCCGTGGCGTCTCGGCGGTTCCAGAGAAGGATGGCCTTCTCACCGCCGCAGAAATTGCCGCCCTCGACCTCCAAAGGACCGAATTAGTTGTTCTCTCGGCCTGCGACAGCGGCAGCGGCCTCGCACAGGCCGGCGAAGGCGTTCTCGGTTTGCGTCGAGCCTTTGCCACCGCTGGCGTCCACAATCTGGTGGCGGCACTTTGGCCCGTGAGCGACCGTGAAACTGCCGCATTTATGGTCGATTTCTACCGTGCCTTGGGGACCGGCGAATCCCCCTGCGGCGCACTGGCCAAGACTCAAGCGCATTGGCTCGGAAAGCTGAGGAGAGAACGCGGCCCAACCTTGGCCTGCCGTGTCATTGGCACCTTTGTCATCAGTTCGCTGGGCAGTTCCCAATGAGCCTGCCCAGCCGCGCAAATATCTATCGCCGTTTTTCCTGAAATCGCGCATCTTTTGCCGCCGTGACACCTCCCACTTCCAGCGAACGACGTTACGATCTCGATTGGCTGCGGGTGATCGCTTTCGGGATTCTAATGTTTTTCCACACGGGGATGGGGTTCGACAGCTTCGACTGGCATGTGAAAAACTATGAGTCGAGTCCGCTGATTGATGAGCTAGTGAACTTCATTCATCAATGGCGCATGCCCCTGCTTTTCTTCATCTCAGGCGCGGCGGTCTGGTTCGCTCTCGAGAAGTATGGGGCCTGGCATTACTTCGCTGAACGCCAAAAACGTCTGCTGTTGCCGCTGGTTTTTGGGATATTGGTGGTCATTCCCCCGCAGGTTTACTGCGAGCGGGTTTACCAACGGATGGGCTACGCCTCGTTCTTTGATTTTTACCGCACCCTCTTCACTTCCGGCCCCTACCCGCAAGGCAATCTCTCGTGGCACCATTTGTGGTACATCCCATATATCTGGGCATTCTCGATGGTGACTCTGCCGCTGTTTCTCTGGCTGAAATCCGCGACCGGCCGGCGGTGGGTCGAGTGGTTTCAGAAACTCCTCGCTCGTGGCGGCTGGATTTATCTTCTCTTCGCCCCCTCCGCCCTCGCCGAGATCGCCCTGCGCCCCTATTACCCGGGGGACTCGAACAGCCTGTTCTCCGATTGGGCCAATTTTGCGCACAAACTGACCTTTTTCGTCCTCGGCTATGCCCTGGCCTCCGGGTCGCAACTCGCCTCTGTCGTCGCTGTCCGCCGCTATCGTTATCTCGCGGCCGCCTTGGCCTCTCTGGTTGCGGTCGAATGCGTCTGGAAACGTGTCTTCCCTTGCCCGCCGCCGGTTTACCGCTGCCTTTCCAATTTTCACATTTGGATGTGGCTCCTGGCCGCACTCGGATTCGGCCGCCGTTACCTGAATATCAACCCGCCCGCCCTGCGCTACTGCACGAATGCCGTCTATCCGTTCTACATCCTCCACCAGACCGTCATCATCATGCTTCTCCTGCCTCTGGTTCCGGTGGATCTGGGGTTATGGACCAAATACCTCCTGGTTCTCACCGGCACGGTAGCCGTGACCTGGGGCTTATATGCCGGACTCATCTCGCGCGTGAATCTGCTGCGGCTCTGTTTCGGACTCAAAGCGAATCCCGCTCGAAAAGCCTCCCGAGCGGCGCCGGCCCTGGCCTTAATGCTGATCACCGCGGTTTCGAATCAGGCGGAAAGCGGGCAACTCAAGCCAGCGCTCGTCCCGGCGCCCTCCCTGTCGCAGAACCGCCTGGGCATCCCCGATACCCAACCCGCCGCCGTTTACCTCCCGCCTTCCTACGAGACATCGGGCAAACATTATCCGGTGATCTATTTGCTGCCGAATTTTCAAACCCCAGTCTGGCGCTACACCGCAGGCGGTTATCAAGGGTTCCGCGTGCGGGACGCCGCGGATCGTTTGGCCCGCGCCGGAACAATTCCCGAACTCATCGTGGTGATTCCGAATGCTTCGCATTTTCTCGGCTCGAGTTGGTTTCGCAACTCAACGCTGACTGGAAACTGGGAGGATTTTCTCACCCATGACCTTCTCGGCTACGTCGACTCTCGCTTCCGCACCATCCCGCGTCCTGAAGGCCGGGCGGTGGCCGGGCATGGCGTTGGCGGCACGGGCGCGTTGGAAATCGGCCTGAAACATCCCGAGCTATTCTGCGCGCTCTACGCCATGAGCCCGGCGATCTTTGTCGGTCACGACCTGGAAGAACTCACTCAGGGCGGCGACGCTCAGTCAACCACTTGGCGTGAGCTCAAGACGTCATGGAACGCTCTCGACAAGCCGAATGCCGACCGGGCGTTTCGCCTCTACATGCAGGCGCGCCTTTACGGCGCCTCACGGAATGATCTTTTCGACGCCTTGCGCCTTTCCTGCGCCGCCGCGGTTTGCCAGCCGACCCTAGCTTTTCCCGGAATCGATTGGCCGTCCCCCGAAACGAGCGATGTCGCCACCCGCTTGCGCTTCTGGGGTGATATCCTCGGAAATTGGGATGCGAAGATCGCCGCTTACAAGACCAAGGCGAGACCGCTCAAATCGGTAACCGTCGAGCGGGGCCAGTCGGGCGATTTTGATTTCATCGTCCGAGGCACAGATCAGTTGTTCCAACTCCTCCATTCCGCGGGCGTCCCTTCACAGCTTATCCTGGGCGAGGGCGGCCACGACTCGTTCCTCGGCCGGCGGCTTGAAAATGGCATGCTGCCCACGCTGGGGAAATCACTGGCGGGCGAGTGAGCCGCTCTGTGGCTCGCCCCGTTTTCAAGGAACGTTGGCCAGGGGCTTGCGCACGACGTGATCCGGGAACTGATCCGCTCGCGCTCTTCGCCACGGAAGGCTCTCGACATGGCCGTCCGTGAAAATGTAATTGGCGCGGTCCTGGTGGCGGTTGTGCTTGATCCAGCCCTCATTGCCATACTGGCCGCTGCCCCACTGCACCAGCGCGGATTCGCCCACCCAGGTATCGTAGTCATCTTGCGCAACGCTGCCGTATTCGGAGTTATCGGGCGCGTTCATGGCTTCGGAATTCCGTTCCGAAAACATGATCACGTTCGGATTTGGCAGCGCGGAAATGGCCGTTTCGGTGGCGAACCCGGGCAAAACGCCCTCAAGAGCGTAGCGCGCCGAGCGATGGGTGAATATGGAATTCAGGAGGTAGCTTTCGAGCGTGAAGTGATTAGCCTGCGCGATTGCCAGTTCGGACGACGGGGGCGGCGCCTGGCTCACCTCTTCAATGCCGCCGTTATAATCCGCGAGCGTAGTGGAAAGCTTCACCGACTTCCGGGTGGGATCACCTGGACAGAAACCGACGGCGCGGGACTTCAAATAGGCCTGAAAGATGATCACCCATGGCTTTTCAGCCTGGCTGTTGCCCTGGCCGCCGCCGGTCACGCCGCTCAGGCTGGCTGGCAAGGTGTCCAACTGAGTGCCATCGTCGAGCACCCAGCCCTCATGGTGGTGGAACATCTGGCCGCCGTTATCACTCATGTAAAGGGTGGCGGCCAAACCGAGCTGGCGTTGGTTAGACAGACAGGAAATCTGCCGCGCTTTGCTCTTCGCCTTTGCGAGGCCCGGCAAGAGCAAACTCGCCAGGATCGCAATGATTGCGATCACCACCAACAGCTCGATGAGTGTAAAGCCTTTTCGGCCACCGTTTTTCATTTCAATTCACTCTACGCTCCAGGCCGCCTGCCGGATGCAACTGAAAATCAGAATCCCCGTGACGACCATCGAAGACAATCTTCAAAATGCCCACTTCCGGGCGGGCGTTGACCGGCGCATCCTGCCACGCCCGCGTCCGCTCCGCAAAAGTCCGCTATTGCAGCCGGGCCTCGGTCCCGGCAAAGATTTGCCCATGAAGATTTTGTCGAAACGTTGGCTTGGGGTGGCCTGGATGACCAGCACCCTGGCCATGTTGATCCTGACGGGCTGCAAGAAGCCCGACGAAGCAGCCCAGGCCGATCCCGACTCGATCCCAATCGGCGAGTTCGCCTCCCTGACCGGGAAGGAAGCTGCCTTCGGCCGCTCCTCCCATCGCGGCACCGAAATCGCCGTGGATCTGGTGAATAACGCTGGAGGCGTGCTCGGCAAAAAGCTGCGCTTGATCACGGAGGATACGCAGTCCAAGGAGGGCGAATCCTCCACCGTGGTGTCGAAGCTGATCTCCCGCGACAAGGTCGTGGCGGTTCTCGGGGAAGTGGCCTCGGGCCGTTCGCTGGAAGCTGCACCGATCTGCCAGCAGGCCAAAGTTCCGATGATCTCGCCCTCGTCGACCAATCCCAAGGTCACTCAGGTCGGGGATTACATTTTCCGGGTCTGTTTCCTCGACTCTTTCCAGGGTGACGTGCTCGCGCGGTTCGCCCTCACAAAACTGAACGCGAAACGGATCGCCGTCATGTCGGACGTTGCCCAGGCTTACAGCATGGGGCTGGCTCAGTACTTCCGGGAGGGCTACAACAAGCGGAACGGGCAGATCGTTTCGGAACAAAAGTTCAATAGCGGCGACACCGATTTCAACGCTCAGCTCACGGCCATCAAAGCGGCCAATCCGGACGCCATCTTCGCGCCCTGCTACTATCAGGAGGCCGCCTCGATCGCCCGGCAAGCCCGCCAACTGGGAATCACCGTCCCGATCTTTGGCGGGGACGGCTGGGAGGCGCCGGAGCTGATCCAGATCGGCAAGGAGGCCGTGGAAGGCTGCTACTACTCCACACATTACTCGCCGCAGTCCCAGGACCCTGAGGTCCAGAAATTCGTCCAAGCCTACAAAGCCAAATTCAACAATGAAGTGCCGGACGCCATGGCCGCTCTCGGCTATGACTCCGCGCTGGTGCTCGCAGATGCCATCCGGCGGGCCGGAACCACGGACGGCTCCAAATTGCGCGGAGCCCTCACAAAGACTCAGGACTTTCCCGGCGCCACAGGCAAAACCACGATTGACCCAAACCGCGACGCCAGCAAACCCGCCACGATCGTGACCGTGAAAAACGGCCAGTTCCAGTACGTCGACACGATGTACGGGGAAAAATAAACAGAACAGGGCCAATTTCTGAACGTTTTTCTCCAGCAGGTGGTCAATGGGCTCTCCGTCGGAGCCATCTATGCGTTGATCGCTTTGGGTTACACCATGGTTTACGGCGTTTTGCGCTTCATCAATTTTGCGCACAGCGACGTTTTCATGGTCGGAGCCTATGTCGGATTTTTCGTTGCGCCCAAAATCGGTGAGAAGAGCGTCGGCGGCGGATTGCTCATCCTGGCCGTCGCAATGGTGGCCTGCGCCGCGCTTGGCGTGATCGTTGAGCGATTCGCTTACCGCCCGCTGCGCAGCAGTTCCAAGCTCAATGTCCTGATCACCGCCATTGGTGTTTCCCTTCTTCTGGAAAACTCCGCGCAGGTTTTTTGGAAGGCGAACCCGCGCTCGTTTCCGACAATTTTTCCCGTGCAAACCTATCACTTCGGAGCCGTCTCGCTCTCGAGCAACCAGATCACCGTGCTTTGCGTAGCTGTCGTGCTGCTGATCGGCCTTCAGCTCTTCGTTATGAAGACGAAGATGGGCAAGGCGATGCGGGCGGTTTCTTTCAACCCCACTGCCGCCTCGCTGGTCGGCATTAACAACGATGTCGTGATCTCCTTCACTTTCGCTCTTGGTTCGGCTCTGGCTGCCGCTGCGGGAATTCTCTTCGCGGTTTATTACGGGTCGATCCAGCCGCTCATGGGGGTGCTCCCCGGCTTGAAAGCGTTTGTCGCCGCGGTGCTGGGGGGAATTGGCAACATACCGGGCGCGGCGCTGGGTGGATTGATTCTGGGCCTGGTGGAGACCTTTGTGAAAGGCAGCCCGCTTTCGACCTTCAGTGACGCGATCGCTTTCGCAGTTCTCATTCTCATTCTCGTGTTCCGGCCCGCGGGAATTCTGGGGAAATTGCAGATCGAAAAAGTTTGATGAAAGGATTCGCCGCTCACCTCACTTTGCTCGCGGCAATCGGCGCCGCGCTGGGCGCATCCTTCCTTAGCGACCGGATCGATCCTTACTTCCTGAGGGTCATCCTCACGATTGGGATCAATATCATACTCGCAGTGAGCCTGAACTTGGTAAACGGCTACACCGGGCAGTTCTCCCTGGGCCACGCGGGATTCATGTGCGTGGGCGCGTACACCTCGACCCTCCTGACGATGTCGCTCGGCTCAAAGCTTCTCGGCGCGTCCCCGGGAGTGGTCGGCACTGCCGGGTTATTCCTGGCCGCTCTATTGTTCGGTGGAATTGCTGCGTCCCTGTCCGGGCTCCTCGTGGGAGCGCCCTCCCTCCGGCTCAAAGGGGATTACCTGGCGATCGTAACGCTCGGCTTCGGCGAAATCATCCGGATTATCTTCCTCAACATTGAGAAGCTTGGCGGCGCGCGCGGCCTTCCGGGAATCCCGACTTATACAAACGTTTTCTGGGTTTTCAGCCTCGCGTTTATCACGATTTATGTGGTCCTGGCCATGGTCCATTCGAGCTACGGGCGCGGTTTCCTCGCGGTTCACGATGATGAAATCGCGGCGGAGGCGATGGGGATCAACACCACGAAATACAAGATCATCGCCTTTGCCGTGAGCGCATTTTTCGCCGGGGTGGCGGGAGGACTGTATGCCCACTTCAAGACGTTCATTTCCCCCAACGGCTTTGACTTCATGCGGTCGATCGAGATCGTGGTGATGGTGATTCTGGGAGGGATGGGGAATACCGTGGGGGTGATTGCCGCAGCCATCCTGCTGACGGTGCTTCCGGAGATCCTAAGGCCGATTCAAGATTACCGGATGATTCTTTACTCCCTCCTGCTTATCATTCTAATGCTCACCCGCCCGCAGGGCCTTTTCCGGCTGAACTGGGGGCCGCGCGTGAAGCCGGCTTCGGAACCAGCCGCCTCATGACCGCCCCTGCCCCCAACAACCAACTGCTGGAACTGCGCCAGTGCACCATCAAGTTCGGCGGGCTCACCGCGGTATCCAACCTGGACCTGGCGATTGCCAGCCAGGAACTGGTCGGGCTGATCGGTCCAAACGGCGCGGGCAAGACCACCGTGTTCAATATGATCACGGGAGTTTATCAACCGACCTCTGGCGAAATCCGTTTCGACGGGCGCTCGGTGGTAGGCAAAGCCCCGTACGTCATCACGGAACACGGCATTGCGCGCACGTTCCAGAACATCCGACTGTTCCCCTCCCTCACCGTTTTTGACAACGTGCGGGTGGCCTTTCACCTGCACCTCGTGAGCGGAATCATCCACTCACTCACGCGCGGGCCGGTCTTTCGCAAGGAGGAAGCGGAAATTGCCGAGCGGGTTTTTGAACTCCTCAAAATCTTCCATTTGGAAAAGTTCGCGGATCATTATGCGCGGAACCTTCCTTACGGCGATCAGCGCCGCCTTGAGATCGTGCGGGCGCTGGCCACACAGCCCAAACTCCTGCTGCTGGATGAGCCCGCGGCGGGCATGAACCCGACTGAGAAGGCGGAGTTGATGGATCTGATCCGCTTTATCCAGGATAAGTTCAAGCTGTCGGTCCTTCTCGTGGAGCACGACATGACCGTGGTGATGGGAATCTGCCAGCGGATCGCGGTGCTCGACTACGGCCAAAAGATTGCCGAAGGCCGGCCCGAGGAAGTCCGCTCCGACCGCAAAGTCATTGAAGCCTATCTGGGGGAATGAGCGACGCAGCCAAACCGATCGTTCTGGAAGTGCGCGACCTGGTCGTGAACTATGGCGTCATCACAGCACTTCATGGAATTTCGCTGTCCATTCGCCAGGGGGATATCGTGACTCTGATCGGCGCCAACGGAGCCGGCAAAACCACAACCCTGCGCACGATCTCCGGCCTGCTTCGCCCAAAATCCGGCAGCGTGCGCTACCAGGGCGAGGATATCGCCCATTGCGCACCTCATCGCATTCTGCAAAAGGGGCTGGCACAGGTGCCGGAAGGGCGGATGGTGTTCGCAAACCTCACGGTGGAAGAAAACCTCGAATTGGGCGCCTTCCGTCGGAAGGACAAGGGAGGCATCGCCGCGGATCTTGATTTTGTTTACGCCATGTTTCCCCGCTTGAAGGAGCGGCTGCCCCAAACCGCGGGCACTCTTTCCGGGGGAGAGCAGCAAATGCTGGCGATCGGCCGGGCGCTTATGAGCCGGCCCTCGTTCCTGATGTTTGACGAGCCGTCGCTGGGCATTGCGCCGCTGCTGGTCAAATCGATCTTCCAGAAGATCGTCGAGATCAATAAGCAGCAAGGGATCACCATGCTGCTCGTGGAACAAAACGCGAACCTCGCGTTGGAAATCTCGCACTACGGCTACGTGCTGGAAACGGGCCGGATTCTTTTGCACGACGCCTCCAGCGCATTGAAGACCAACCCTCAGGTGAAGAAAGCTTACCTCGGCGGATGAAGGTCCCGCCTACTCGTAGCGGAGCGCGTCGATCGGATCGAGCAGTGCCGCTTTGCGCGCCGGATAGAAGCCGAAGAAAATCCCGATCGCTCCGCTGAAGGCAAACGACAGCAGGATCGAGCTTGATGACACCAGCGTCGGCCAACCGAGCTTGGCGGAGACGATCTGTGAAGTCGCCAGGCCAATCCCAATCCCGAGCAACCCTCCCAGCACGCTCAACGTCACGGCCTCGGTGAGGAACTGCAACAGGATATCGCCGCTCCGCGCTCCGACTGCCAGACGCACTCCGATCTCCCGGGTGCGCTCAGTGACGCTTACGAGCATGATGTTCATGATGCCAATACCACCGACCAGCAAAGAAACTCCGGCGATCGATCCGAGAAGCATCGTCATGATCTTTGACGTCTCCGTCGCCGCTTCGGAGATTTCCTGCTGCGTGCGGATCAGGAAATCATCGTCCCGCCCCTCCTGAATGCGATGGCGCTGGCGGAGCAATTCCGCGATCGCCTGCTGGACCTCGGGAACAGCTTCGGGGGTGGCCCCTTGAACGACGAACGAGCGAAAGGCCGTGCCGCCGGACAAGCGCTTCATCGCGCTGGTGTAAGGCACCAGCACGATATCGTCCTGGTCATTGCCGAATCCGCCCACGCCTTTGGGCGCCAGCGCTCCCACCACGGTGAAGGGAGCGTTCTTAATACGAACGATCTGGCCAACCGGATCACCGTCTCCAAAGAGGCTTTGCGAAGTGGTCTTGCCAATCAGGCAGACTTTGTTCGCGTTGCGAACATCAACATCTGTGAAATTATCTCCCGATTCCATCGACCATGAGCGGACCGAGACGTAATCCTCCCCCACTCCGGTGATCTGGACCTGAGTGTTTTGAGAACCGAAAGCCACCTGCGCATTCGCGCGCACTTCCGGGCTGGCTCCGGCGACGCCAGGAACCTCGCGGCGAATCGCGTCGAAATCGGCCTGGGTCAGCGTTCCCGCCGATCCAAACCCCATGCTGAAGCCGCCGCGGGTGACGTTGCCCGAGAGAACGATGATCACGTTCTGTCCCAACGAGGCGATGCGGGCTTCCACCTGCGCTTTGGCGCCGTTGCCGATGCTGACCATGGCGATGACCGCGCCCACGCCGATGATAATGCCGAGCATGGTTAAAAGCGTACGGAGCGCATTCCTTTGGAGAGCGCGGATTGCGATCTTGAAAATTGCAAAAATCATCATGGCGCCAATTGCACTGCCGATTGTTCCTGCCGCAATTTTTCCAATTCCTTCACGGACGAAAGCGGTTCCTCAATTTGCTCGTCCTTCACCACGCGGCCGTCGCGCATCACCACCATGCGTTTGCAATAGTGGGCGATGTCGAGTTCATGCGTCACCATGACGATGGTGATTCCACTGCGATTTAACTCCTGAAATACGCCCATGATCTCAATGCTGGTCTGGGTATCCAGGTTTCCCGTCGGCTCGTCCGCAAGGATCAGCCGGGGTTGATTGACCAGCGCCCGGGCAATCGCAACGCGCTGCTGCTGTCCGCCGGAGAGCTGGTTCGGATGGTGATCGGTCCGCTGGGCCAGGCCGACCATTTCCAGGGCTTTCAGGGCGCGGTCCCGCTGTTCGCGGCCAGAAATCCCGGACCGGGAATAGAGCATGGGCAATTCGACGTTTTCCAGGGCGGACGTACGGGAGAGCAGGTTGAATCCCTGGAAGACAAAGCCAATCTTCTCGTTGCGCAGGGCGGCCAATTCATCCCGCTCCAACTGGCCTACGTCCACGTCATCCAGCCAGTATTTGCCTCCGGTCGGCCGGTCGAGACAACCGACCGTATTCATGAGGGTGGACTTGCCGGACCCGCTCGCGCCCATGACCGCGACGAATTCCCCTGGATGAATCTCCAGCGAAACCGCCCGCACGGCGTGCACATCGACTTCCCCGGTGTGATATGTCTTGGAGAAGTTTTCCAGTTTGATCAGCGGCTTCATGTGCTACCGACGCGGAGGCCCACCACCACCCCCGAACGGCCCACCCCCACCGAAAGGACTGCGGCCTTGAGGAGCCTGGCTCGCCGCCGAGGCGGCGACGGGAGTCACAACGCCGGTGACGACCTCGTCATTCTCCTTCAAGCCATCAATCACTTCCGTGAAAGAATTGTCGGCAATGCCCGTCTTGACGGTGATTTGCTTCAGGACGGGCTTGCCGGGCTGCGACTCCGCCTTATCGACCGCATAGACGGTACGGGTAACCGGGCCATCCGCGGCTTTTCGGGAACCGCCCCCTGGACCTCCGCCGCCCCCGCCACGTTCCCGGAAGCGCTGACGCATTTGCTCCCGCTCCTCCGGGCTCATGCTCTCCATGCGCTTGCGCCATTCCTCGCGATTGCCCCCTCCCCCACCGCTCTCCCCGCCTCCAGGGCCCCCTGCGCCCGCCGAGGCCATGGCTTTGTTCGTCGAACTGCCGCCCGCGGTGGAGTTGGTTCGGGCCGATTTGGGCAAAAGATCTTCCGTGGGCCGATAGCGGAGCGCCGCGTTCGGAATGCGCAGGACGCCCTTCTTTTCGCCGGTGATGATGGAAGCCGTCGCGGTCATGCCGGGCCGCAATTTCAAATCCGAATTATCAACGCCCACGACGCAAGTGTAGCTCACGACGTTTTGGTTCGTAATCGGCGCAAATCGCACTTGGGAGACATCTCCGCGAAACTGGCGACCCGGGAAGGCGTCCACGGTAAAAGTCACCCGCTGGCCTTCCTCCACTCCGCCGACATCCGCCTCGGAGACCATCGCTTCAATCCGCATTTTCCGCAGATCGTTTGCGATCTGGAAAAGGGTGGGAGTGCTGAAGCTGGCCGCCACGGTCTGCCCGACGTCGACGTTGCGGGAAATAACCACGCCATCCACCGGGGCCAGAATGGTCGTTCGCTCCAGGTCGACCTGAGCCCGATTCAAAGCGGCCACGCGGGTCTCGACGACCGCCTGAGCCTGGTGCAAATCGGCAACGGTCTTGTCATAATCGGAGCTGGAAATCAACTCCGCCTTGCGCAGTTCCTTGCCCCGTTTGTAGTTCAGATCTGCATATTCCAACGCGGCCTGGGCATTGGCGAGATCCGCTTTGGCGGAGGTCAGGTTCTGCTGGTAGGTGGAGGGGTCAATGATCGCGATGGTCTGGCCATTGGTGACATGGGAATTAAAGTCGACGAAAATATTCAGGATGATTCCGGAAACCTGGCTGCCCACCTGCACGTTGGTGACCGGGCTCAGGGCGCCATTGGCGGTGACGGCCTGAATAATATCGCCAATGGCGGTCGGCGCGGTCTTGAGTTGGACCGGCTTTTCCTTGCTTTTGGCGCGGTAAACCATGAACCCGCCAGCGCCACCCGCCAGGATCAACAGGACTACAAGCCAAGTCCCCCAGTTAAAACGTTTCTGTCCAGCCATTCTATGTCAGGTTTGTGTTCGGGTCGGAGTGCTGGGATCAAAGCAAAGGATCACTAAACTTTAAAGACCTTTCGTAATTCGACCGGTCTTTTGCTTCCCGTCACCGGTTTGAAAGACCCCGAAGAACCTCAAGGCGTTACACGGAAATAACCGCTCTCAATCGATTTAGCCAATTCTCCGATCGGTTTTTTCAATTAACGGGCAACCGCCTCCTTCGGAGACAATGAAGCCCAATGAAATACGCTGACATCCAGGAATTGTGCGACCGGGAGTTTATCAGCCCGGAGCAGCGAGATCGGATCGTGGAGGCTTACCGGCTGAGGCGCCACAACAACCCCTTCGCCACGATCATCGCCTGGTTTGGCGGGATCCTGGTCAGCGTGGGGCTCATCCTCCTGATTTCCGCCAACTGGGAGCATATCCCCCGCCTCGTCAAAGTCGGAGGAGGCTTGGGAATCATGCTGTTCCTCCACGCCGCGGCCTTGGTGACGGCGCAAAAGAGGCCAGAGTCCACGAAAACATCGGAAGCTCTCCATTTTGCCGGATCCCTGATGTTCTTGGCCAACATCGCGTTGATCGGCCAAGTGTATCACCTCTCGTCCAGCCCCGGAAACGCGGTCGCCATCTGGCTGCTGGGGATTGCCGCCCTGCCATGGTTGCTTCATTCCCGAGCCCAATGGCTGCTGGTCCTAGGAGGGGTTTCTGCCTGGTTTGGAATCGAGATCGGAGTTCCCACTGGGCTCTTTCCAGTGTCCAACGACCTGCACCAGATGATCTTCTACAGTCTCCTCGGTTTGATCTTCTTCGGAATCGGATCGTTTCTGGCAAGAAGTCGGTTTCCGGAGTTTGGGACGGACACCATGGGGTTCAGCCTCCTTCTCGTTCACCTTCCCGCGGCGCCACTGACCTGGGGCATCCATCCGCAAACGTCGTCCTCAGACCGGCCCATGTTTCTTGTCATGGGGGCCTGCGGGTTGGCCCTGTTCGGCCTGGCGCTCCGCCGGAACCGCCGCCTGACCTGGGACTGGAAGATCCTGCTCGAAACAACAGCGGCTGTGCTGGTTGCGAGTTTTACCCTCTTCTTCTTCGACGCCGGGTCCGCCCCATTCGAGGGTTTCCGCCACTGGATCATGGTGGCTGTGCTGGCGACCGCTTGCCTAATCCAAATCAAGGCCGGCGTGGACACTGCACACCCTCTGACCGTCAATCTGGGCGTCGTCATGCTGGGGGTTTACATCTTCACCGCTTACATCCTCCTGATCGGGTCGATGGCTCACACCGGGCTGATGTTCCTGGGATCCGGCCTGTTTCTTCTCGTTCTCGGGTTCTACCTCGAAAGTAAACGCCGCTCTCTGGTGGCCAGCATCCAACCCAACGCGCCCGCTTTATGAAAATCAAACTTCTCTGGCTCGTGCTCGCCCTGCAGTCCGCCTTCCTTCTCGGAACCGCCGCGGTGCATGAACTCCATCGCGAGACAGGCGCCGTGATCCTGCTGGAAACTTTCCCGGTGGATCCGCGCGACCCCTTGCGCGGCGATTACCTGAGCCTGCGGTATCCCATCGGGAGCCTTGAGAGCTCCAATTTGGTCCGCCCCCTGCCCGAATACCGGCCCGGCAGGCCGGTCTTCGTTCTCCTGGAAAAAGAGGGCGAGTTTTACGTCGCCAAGACGGCATCGCCGACACGCCAAATTCCGACGGACGGCCAGATCATGATCAAAGGGATGTGCGGTCCAGCCACGGATCCTGCCAAACTGCACATCAACTACGGCATCGAACGCTTCTACGTGCCCGAAGGCAAAGGCAACCCTCAGGGCAAGCTCAGCGCCGAGGTGAGCGTTAATGGCGCTGGCGCAGCCCAACTTCGGCAGATCTACTTGAATGGCGCGCCCTACCCAAAGCCCGCCCGAAAGTGACAAAGGCGTGAGTCTCCTGGACCCAATTTGACCTGGCCGGAGCAAACCGCGTGGACAGGACCTCCCGTACCAGGAAATTTGAAGCCGCCCCGTGCGGAAAACGTCCAAACCAAGGAATCTAGGCAAAACTGAATTGACCGCTAAATCCGGCAGGCCTACGCTTTTCGGATTCACAGACGTCAATGACGCTTAGAAAGTGATACCTATGGAGCAAAAGAACAACCCTGTGACCGGCCAGGATTCACGCCGGGATTTCATCAAAAAAACTGCAACTGCCGCCGCTGCGGTTGCTGCCACCGGTTTCCTCAAAACTCCCGTCTACGGCCAAAATACCGCCCCCTCGGCGAACGTCGCCGGGGCAAACAACAAGATTACGGTTGGCTACATCGGCGTAGGCGGCCAAGGCATGGCGCACGTCCGCTCGATGAAGGGCCATTCCAGCAAGAGCAACATCGAGCAAGTGGCGGTCTGTGATGTCTGGCAGAAGCGCGTGGCCGGAGCCAAGCAGTTCATTGGCGGACGCTGCGAAGGGTATGACGATTACCGCAAGCTCCTTGATCGCAAAGATATCGACACCGTTTGCATTGCCACGGTCGATCATTGGCATGCCCGTTGTTCGGTCGACGCGCTGAACGCCGGCAAGCACGTTTATGTGGAAAAGCCGATGACCCGTTACCTGGGTGAGGCCTTCGAGATTTGGGATACCTGCAAAAAGACCGGCAAAGTCCTTCAGGTCGGATCTCAAGGCTGCTCAGACCGCAAATGGCACGTGGCGGCCGAGAAGATTCGCGCCGGGAAGATCGGGCCGCTCGTTCTTGGGCAGGGTTCCTACATGCGCAACAGCCCGAAGGGCGAATGGAACTACCCGATCGATCCGGACGCCAAGGCGGACAATTTGAACTGGGAATACTGGAGGGGCGCGGTCAAGCACGCTGACACCAAGGAATTCAACGCCGACCATTACTTCCGCTGGCGCAAGTACTATCCTTACTGCGCCGGTTTGCTGGGCGACCTTTTCCCGCACCGCTTGCACCCGCTCATGCTGGCCACCGGCAATCCAGAATTCCCGCTGCGCGTCGTCAGCATCGGCAACGGCAAGATTCATAGCGACAAGAACACCCCGGGCACCTACATGCGGACGGTGCCGGAAAACGTCCAGCTGCTGGCCGAATTCCCGAGCGGCCTCTGCCTGCTCGTGACCAGCAGCACGGTGAACGAGCAAGGCCTGCCGGACATGATCCGCGGCCATCACGCGACGCTCTACTTCAGCGGCAACCGCGTGGAACTCAAGCCCGAGAAACCGTTCGCGGATGAGATCGATCCGGAACTCGAGGAAGGCATCACGCCGGGTGAAGATGTGGGCGTGCACGAACAGAACTGGTTCGCGGCTATTCGCGGCAACGAGAAGGCCAACGCCGGCATCGAACTCGCGATCCGCGTGCAAACCGTGATCTCGCTCGCGGAAATGTCGGAACGCCTCGGCGTGTCCTGCTTCTTCGACGAGAAGACCCGGAAGATTACAACCGGTCCGGACGGCAAGGAACTCACGCCTTTCACTTACGAGAGCGAAGCTCAGGAAAAGTATCACATCGAGAAGGTGTAACCGGCTTCTCGCCCGATCATTTCACGGGGCTCCTGCGGGAGCCCTTTTTCTTTTCCGGGCCCAGTGCCGGACCATCGGCTCCAAGGCAGGGATTAGGGATTAAAAAAGGCCGCCTTGCGGGCGGCCTTGGCAAATCTTCAGCTCCGAGACTGGGACTATTTCAAACGATCAAAGCTCTTCTGCAGGATCTGCCAGTCCTTCAGGCCTTTGAACTTGGCTCCGCTGTCAGCATTGATCTTCGCTTCCAGCGCGTTCTTGGTCGGTCGCGGCGCCTTGTAGAAAACGCCGAAGTAGCCGGGGAAAGAAGCACCCGCCAGTTTGTAGGCAGCTTCCTCGTTGGTCACATCGTGATCGGCCGGAACGGTGTTGAACACGCCGCCCTTGCGCGGGTTGGCCGCGTCGAAGGCGCCTTCATAGAATTCGATGCACTCGCTCAGGCATTCGATCACGCTGAAACCGTCATGGTCCATGGCTGCGTCCATCATCTGCAACACATGGTTCGGGTTGGTGTGAGTGGTGCGAGCCACAAAACTCGCTCCGGCCGCGATCAACTGTTTCATCGGGTTGATCGGCTGATCGACCGCACCCCAGATATCGGTCTTGCTTTTGAAGCCGATCGGAGAGGTCGGGCTGGTCTGTTTCTTGGTCAGGCCGTAAACGAAATTGTCCATGATGACGTAGGTCATCTTGACGTTCTTGCGGGCGGTGTGGTTGACATGGTTTCCGCCGATCGAGAAGGCATCGCCGTCACCGCCGAACACGAATACATGCAGGTCAGACCGGCTCAGGGACACGCCGCTGGCAAACGGGAGGGCGCGACCGTGGATGAAGTGAACGCCGTTGGCCTGGACGAAGTAAGGGAATCGGCTGGAACAACCGATGCCGGCGATCGTGGTGATCTTTTCGTGAGCCAGACCGCGCTTTTCCAGCAGCTTGTAATACAGGGCGAGAACCGAGAAATCACCGCAACCAGGGCACCAGGTCGGATGATCCGCGGTCAGTTCTTTCTTCGTCAGTTTGCGTGGTTCTGCCACGCCGGGCGCCGGAGCGGAGGGATTGCCGCCAACTTCGGGAATTACACTGATAGCCATATAAATTCGATCTCCAGAAAATCGGTCAACTTACATCTTCCGCACGCCATCGGTCACCACGGTCTTGGCGCGCTCGATGATTTCGCGCACTTTCCAGGTTAAGCCGTCGGTCTTGTTGATCCCGCGGATTTTTGGATCGCAGAAGCGCGCCCGGAGGAGGCCGCCCAACTGGCCGTAGCCGTAGAGGCCTTCGTCATTGATCTCGACGACGAGCACGTGGTTGAAGCCGGAGAAGATGTTTTCCAGGCCGTTCGGGAGCGGGAAAATATGCTTGATATGCAGGGCGGAGACACTGTCGCCAGCGGCGCGGGCGCGATCCACCGCCTCACGAATCGGGCCTTGGGTGCTGCCCCAGCCAACCAGCAGGACGTTCCCTTCGGGCGGACCGTAAACCTGCGGGACGGGCAACTCGGACGCGAGAGCCTGAAGTTTCTTCCGGCGCTTCGCCACCATTTGGGTGTGGAGCTTGGGGGACCCGGTGGGATGGCCCATTTCGTCGTGCTCGAGACCGGTGGCGATCGGATATTTGCCGCTCAAAATGCGGGTTCCAGGCGCCACGCGAGGCACCACGCCATTGGGGGTGGAAAGGTCATACGGCTTGTGCTCGGGCACCGGGGTGAGATCCGGGGTGAGATCTTGAACGATTTTCTGCAGATTCGGCTCTTCGAAGGCTTCAATGCGCGTCGCAATCGCTTGATCGGTCAGGATGATCACCGGCACATTGTACTTGCGGGCGATATTCACCGCATCGATCGCGGTGTAAAAGGCATCCTCGACGCTTGAAGGAGAGATCACCACGCGCGGGGAGTCTCCATGACCGCCGTAAACGGCGATATTGAGATCGGACTGCTCGACGTTGGTCGGCATGCCTGTGGAAGGACCGCCGCGCTGTACGTCGACAACCACCAGGGGAACTTCGGCCATGACTGCCCAACCGATAGCTTCGGTCTTCAGGGATATGCCCGGGCCGCTCGATCCGGTGACCGCGACGCGTCCGCCGTAGCTCGCGCCGATCGCCATGGACACCGAGGCGATCTCATCTTCGCACTGCACGAAGGTGCCGCCGTACTTCGGCAACTCGCGGCGAAGCAATTCCATGATGTCTGACCAAGGGGTGATGGGGTAACCCGCGCCGAAGCGCACACCCGCGGCGATCAGGCCCCACGCGAGCGACTCATTCCCGTTCATCACCACTTGCTGCCCGGAGCGCTTTTGCGCTTCGACAAACTGGAAGGTCTCGAGGAGATGCCCGACGGAGTGGCTGTAGCCCGCTTCGAACGCGGCCAGCGCATTGTTGAGCACGCTTTCATCCTTGCCGCCAAAACGCTCCGTGACCAGAGCCTTGAGCTTGGTGACATTCAGATCGAAAATCTTCGCCAGCAAGCCCAGCGTGTAGATGTTTTTGCCCTTGTCCTTCGCGGTGCCGCCGATCGCTTCGACCGTCAGGCCGGAAATCGCGATGCCCACATGCCGGTAATTGGTCTCCCATTCGGGCTTGGGCGTGACGTGGCCGGAATCGTAAATAACGATGCCGCCCTTTTTGACGGAATTAATGTGGTCCTCGTAGGAATGCTGGTAAAAAGCGACCAGCATGTCCGCCTCGTCGCCGGCGCTTAAAACTTCGCCAGAACCGATCCGAACCTGAAAGATGGAAGGGCCGCCTGAAATGGTGGACGGAATGGTCATGAAGGTCATGACCTCTTGCTCGCTCCGCCCCGCCAACCGGGCCAGGAAACCGCCAATCGCTTGAATGCCGTCCTGAGAGTTACCGGCAAGTCGAATTACTGCCTCTGAAATCTTCGAAACTTTGCCGCTGGGAGATGCGGCGACCGTTGATGCTTCGCTCATTTAAAAGATCCTGCGTCATTACTGAAAAAAGGAAACCCTCCGGCCGGAAAAACCCCAGCCGGTGAAACACTTAATTCAGGCAAGGTCGAGCCTAAACTCCCGTCCCGGGGGTGTCAAACCGGATTCCGGAAGTCTGGAGGGGCCATGAGGGGAAAGAAAGCTTAAGGCGTTGGGAATCCGGTGGTTTAGGTGAGTTCGATATGGAGGGCCACGAACCTGGAACCGCTGATCCGAAACGATTTTTCCCTATTTCTCTTGCCCGGAGCGACTAGGTGGCTCATTTGACCATCGTATGAGAATACAGACGGCGGTCGCTGGACTGTTAGCCTTCGATTGTCCGAAAGTCACCGACAACCGAAAGCCCTCGATCCTCGCCTTGAACAGGAATGCGGACGTCGGCGCGCAAACCGGCAGGCAAAACGACATTCCACCGAGATTCGTGGCCATCGATGGTGAGAACGATTTCTCCGACGCCGGGAGGATGTTCGACGGCTACGCCCAGGCGCACAAAGTCGGGTCCCATGTGGGTTATGGGAAAGACGCTGCCGTTAAAGATCAGGATCATCTGAACGTCGGCCGAGTGGGCTGTTGGTTCTGACATTTCTATGGACGAAACTCTACGCGAAAAGCTAAGCGCCTACGCCCGCGTTCGTCAATTCGTGATCGGCCGTCAATTGGGGACGGGCACGGAGGGATCGGTTTTCGCGGCCAACCCACTTGGTAATGCGAACGAGGTTGCCTTGAAGTTCCACCGAAACGAGGACGGCTATTTTCGCGAGAAACGGGCCTACGAGCGCCTCCGAGAAAAGGCCGTTGTGCGGATTTGCGGGTTTAACGTTCCCGAATTGATTGACGTCGATGATCGCTCGATGGTGCTTCAAATCACGATTGTTCCCAGGCCATTTGTTCTCGACTTTGGAGGCGCCCGCCTAGATCAGAAACCCTACTTCAGTGATGATGTTTGGGAGGAATGGCGGCAAAGCAAACTTGAGATGTTCGAGCAGCGCTGGCCAATCGTTGAGAACGTCATCTTTGAATTTCAATTGCTCGGCATCTATCTGATGGACATTCATCCGCGAAACATCGCGTTCATCGAGGAGGTTTAATAATCTACAGAACCTTCCCCTGTCAGGTTCATTAACTCCGCCGAAAAAGGCGCTGAAAGCAACGGTCGTTGTCCGTTCAGGCTGACAACGCCTCCCGACAAAATGGCGAGCCCGGATCGGACGAAGATCCGGGCTGCCAGCGCGTAGGAGGTAGGAGGGAAAGTTAATTCAGGACTCGCAAGCCGGTGGGGGCGGCGGGCGGCGGGCGATTGACGACGACGGTGGCGTAACTGCTGGTGACGCTGCCGGCAGGATTCGTGACACTGACGGAGTAATCGGCAGCGTCGGTCAACTGGACGGAAGCGATCTGATAGGAGGCGGAGGTGGCTCCGGCGATGCTGATGCCGCTCTTAAACCACTGATACTGGAGAGGATCCGTGCCGGTGGCGGTGACCGAGAGATTCAGAAGAGCCCCCACAAGCAACGTCTTGCCAGCGGGCTGAACGGTGATCGACGGCGGGAGGATGACGCTGACGGTGGCGACCAGGCTGGTTACGCTCCCGGCCGGGTTGGAGACTACCCCGTAATAGTTGCCGGCGTCACCGGGCTGCACGGACGAGATTTGCAGGGACGGGCTGGTGGCCCCCCCGAGAGCAGTTCCGTTCTTGAACCATTGGTATTGGAGCGGGGTCGAACCCGCGGCTTGGATCGCAAGGTTCAGCGCGGCGCTCTGCGGGAGGTTGGTGCTGAGCGGTTGTGCCTGAATAGTCGGCGGAGTGATGACGGTAAGAACGGCAGCGCTGCTCGTCACGGTTCCATAGGCGTTCGCCACCTGAACGGTGTAACTGCCGGCATCGCCGGGGGCGGCCGCGGAAGCCTGGAGAGTCGAAGCGGTGGCGCCGCTGAGAAGCGTTCCCCCCCTAAACCATTGATAGACGAGAGGGGCAGTGCCAGAGGCTTGCACGGAAAGGGTCCAGGGCGAGCCGGAAAGGACGGTCTGATTGGCCGGCTGGACCGCAATGGAAGGCGGCAGCACCACGGAGAGCAACGCGCTGGAGCTCAGAGCCACCCCGGAACTGTTGGAAGCACTGAGGGAATAAGCTCCTGCATCGAGACTTCTGACGGCAGCGATGGAGTAACTGTTGTTCGTGGCGTTGGCGATGGCTGCGCTGCCGAAATACCACTGCAACAACACCGGAATGGAACTTGTGGCTTGAGCCGAAAAGGTCACGGGCGAACCCAAAACAATGGTCTGATTGGCCGGCTGGGAAGTGATGACGGGCGCGGTGGGCACGGTGTAACGAACTGGGGCTGAGGGGGGACTTTCCAAACCGGCGGCGTTATAAGCCGTTGCGTAGAAAAGGTAAGCCGTGCCGATAGTCAGGTTGCTAACCACGGTCGTGGTCTGGAGCCCAACATCCTGCTTGGAAGGTGCATTCGTGCCGACGCTCCAGTAAACCTTGTAGCCGGCCAGGTTCGTTTCCGTGTTGGGATTCCAGGTCAAAGTAACCTGCGCGCCGCGCAAGACGCTCAAGCTCGTGAATAATGCCAGCACCGATAGGTGCATCAGAGATTGCCTCATGCCTCCATCGTGTAGCACCCCGAATGCCAACCGAACGGTCAAAGCAAAAACGGACAATTCCCGCACAGGATTTGTGGATGCCTGACAAAGACAGAATTCTGTCCTGAAACCGATAAAGCCAACGCGGGCAGACAGAAAGCCTTTGGTGAATCCCGATTAAAAAAGAGAGCCCGCAAGAGGGCTCTCCACAACGTGCATTGAGCGAGCATGAGAAATTTTTTCCCGAACTCAAAAACTCGCAGAGCGAACCTGAACGCGACAAAACAGAGCATCGGGCCAGACGCCTCCTTGCCTGCAAGAACTTCGGCAGTTCCGTTCATCGCCGCAGAGATTGAGAGGTCTCTCATTCGAGCGAAAGCCTGAGCGAACGCCGTCAGGCAGCGAGCGGGAGAGACGGCCGAGCCAGCCAGGCCACGAGATCAGGGGGCATCGGATGAATGGAAGGCGACGGAGCGAGCCCTTGATCCGAGCGTCGCAATGGATCGATCAGCGCTCCGATCGCGGGGACAAATGACTGAACCGCGCGATCGAGCGCGGAGCCAGGTGAAGCATATTTGGCAGTCACCCTTTGATCAACCGGAGCGGCTGTGGCCTGGGCGAGAGCGGAGCGCCACTCCTGCTCGTCCAGCGCAGGGACCGGAACCGGCGGGGATTTTCTCGCTAAAGGCGGGCGGGCCACTGCCGAAGTGGAATTAGGTGGAATTGGCGGAATCACGGGGCTTTTTGCCCTGACACCGCCGTTCGGGACCGTCCCTCCGGGCGCCGACCGCATCGGGCGCACGGGGGCAGGCGCTGAACTTTGGGCGGGCTGAGCAGCCGCGACTGGCGGCGGGACGGCGGCTGCGCTTGCCGCGGCGGCCTGGCGGGCGGTTACTTCGCGATCATGGGCGTCGCGGGCCTGCTTCTTCGTGAGAGCGGCCAAACAGACATCGAGATCAAATTCGTCCACGTCGAAATAGTCCGCCTCAACCAATCCTTCCGCACCAGGGTCGTTTGGAACATCCGCGCGCAGGAAGTCGGCAGAGGGAACATCACTGCATCGGTCCACCAGGGAGTTGTAAGCCGCTTTGGCCTGCTTCGGGTTTTCCTGCCGCCAGCGGGCGTCATCCAGAAAAAGTTTATGGATCGCTTTCAGCGAGCGGATTTCCTTGTCGAGATTGGAAAGGGCGACCCCATTTTTCAGGGCTTCCAGAATGCGACACTCCGCCGCAGCGCGAATAGCGCCGAGAAATGCATTGCCCTCGATCTCGTGCCGCACATGCGCGGCCGAGGCGTATTGAGCGAGCAAGATGCGGGTCGGCTCGGGATGATGCGTGGTATAGAAGCGGCAGAGGGCGCTGGGGGAAGTAATGATGTCGAGCCCGCCCTGCGCCCGCGGCCGGCGGAGGATCTCGACCGCGTCGTCATAGGTGTTTTTGGCGCAGAGATCGAAAATGAATTTCTGATCTTCTTTCGAGAAATGATGAAACTGATTCCGTTCTTTCATAATCAACTTTCTGTTGTGTGAGGGAAGATTAAAGGAGGGGGTATGCCATCCGTGGGGGGAGGTCCGGGGGGAAAATACCAAATACCAAAGAGCGGAGAGCGGGGGCGGTCGTTGCATAAGCCCGAGCAAGAGGCGCGTCGGGCAAATACCGAATGGTTCTTGACGCTTGACTTTATTAATGAACGAGCGGTAATTATGGATCGATGCGCTTCTTGGCATCGATTCTGGGCGTAATCGCAGAGTTGCTTTTAGCCGGCGGTTTGAACGCCCAAACCGGGGCTCCGTTGAAAACGTATCAGGTCGGCTCGGGTTCCGTGATTCGTTCGCCGGACAAGCCGCTTTACCAGATTGGCGAGACGGTGACCCTCACGGTTGTTCCCGCCAGGTACTATGCATTTTCGGGTTGGAGCGATGGCGTGCAGGAGGAGACGCGCGTCGTGGTGGCCGGGGGGAATGATACTTACGGAGCCCGGTTTACGAACACGATTCCCGTAGAGACGCTGGTTTCGAAAGACACAGATGTGAGCATCTACGGGCCTGAGGTGTATGAGGGCGGAAGTTACCTAGCTTTTGCAACAACGGCCCCAACGACTGATCACGGTTTCATACTTGCGGGATATTTGAGTGGCTACGGCCTAACCAATTATCTTAACACTACGCCCGGATTTGGCGGCTATGATTTTTGGATCGGCCGCTTCGCGCCTGAAGGCAACCTGCTTTGGAGCGGCCGGTTCGGCGGGACAGACCAGGATACGTTGGTGCAGGCCCAGGAAACATCCGATGGAGGTTTTCTTCTTGTTGGGAGCTCAGCCTCCCCGCCCGGAGGGAACAAGACGGCGCCGCTTATCAGCCGCTACGATTTCTGGATCGTCAAACTAGGGCGTGATGGACAGCTGCGATGGGATCGGGATCTTCTCTCAACCGGTGGTGATCTCGGTTATCGATTCCTTTCCTTCGTTAAAGAAACCCCGGATGGCGGCTTCATCCTGGGCGGTGACGCGACTGTGGGATTCGATGACTCGCTGGGCAGCTGGAATCTTTGGCTCGAGAGAATCGACTCGAATGGGACTTTGGTGTGGCGACGAAGTTACGGGGGAAACGGAACTGAACGGACCTCTGGAGTCGTTCTCGAGGATCCCGTGATCCTCCCGACCCCAGACGGCGGGTGGGTTATTGCGCTTGAGTCCGATTCACAGCCGTCGGGTAACAAGACCGCACCCTCTTATGGGGATATGGATTACTGGGTAGTTCGGATCGATGCCAATGGCCAAAAGCTCTGGGATCACTCATTTGGCGGTTCAGGCAGGGAGACCGTGAGATTAATCAGGCCCACGGCAGATGGCGGGTTTCTCATCGGAGGCAACTCATCGTCACCTGCGGGTGGAAATAAAAGCGCTGCAGCCTTCGGCAAAAATGACATCTGGCTCGTAAAGATCGATGCCGATGGGAATAAGCTCTGGGACCAGTCGCTCGGAGGGAGTGAAGACGAGACCCTGGCAGATGTTAAAGAGCTGCCGGAATCGGGCTTTGTTGTTCTTGGCACCAGCAGTTCGCCGGTGAGCGGCAACAAGCAATCCATTTCGTTCGGGGCTACTGATTTTTGGATTTCGAGACTCGATGAAAATGGAGCGAAAATCTGGGATCGATCGTTTGGCGGTGCTGGAAGCGATCAAGGCTTCGAGGTCCGCCGGATGGACGATGGCGGCTTTCTCGTTGCAGGGACCAGTGCTTCCCAAGCCAGTGGAAATAAGAGCAGCGCGAAAATCAGCGGCAACTACGACCTCTGGGTGCTGAGGCTTGACTCAGACGGTAAGAAGCTCTGGGAGCAAGGTTTTGGTCAGAATATTCCTTACGACAGTGAAAACCATCTCCTGGCTCGCATTTTCAACATCTCGGGAGCGTCGATGGTTGTTGCGTTCTCCGAACAGGTGCGAGGCGCTTATGGCCGTTTATCAGAGCGGATTTCGCCGGCCGGCGCACCGGCGATCTTCGTAAATTCCGCACTCTCGAACTCTTTTACGCTTTTCGGGTCCGCGCCGATAAAGATGGTCACGAGTTTTCCGAATGGCGCGATTTTCTATACGCTGGACGGATCGCAGCCCGGGTTTGGATCGGCCAGATACGGTGGGCCGATCACGGTTAACAAGTCGCTCACAATCCGCGCGATTGCCTACAGCGCAGACTTTTTGACGTCCAGCGAGGCAGAGCCCGTGGATATTGCAATCACCCGAACGTTCAAGGTTACAGGCGCGACGAGTGGAGGCGGGACGGTGACGCTGGATCATGCTTCAGGAATCTATGCGAGTAATACTGTGGCTCATATCACGGCTGCCGCGTCGGCCGGATGGACCTTTCTGGGATGGACGGGCTTTACCAACGGCACTGGCGCCACCTTGGACCTGATAGTGGACGGGCCGAAATCCGTAAACGGAGTGTTTGGGACTACTCTGGGCGGAACGGTGGCAGGACCGGGGTCGCTGGTGTTTTCGCCGAACATACCCATGTACCCTTACGGGACAAATGTGGTGATTACCGCGGTTCCAGACCCGGGATATTACCTGGCGGCGTGGGGGAATGCGGCCACGGGGACGAATAATCCCTTAAAGTTTGCGGTCAGGGCGCCAACGCAGACCGTGGCGGCGGCGTTTGCGGCGAAGTTGAACCAGCTCATTCAATTTGCTCCCATTGGCGACCAGCTATTGGGTGGCGGCCGAATTGCTTTGAATGCGACCAGCAGTTCCGGGCTGCCAGTGAGTTATAGCGTGGTGGAGGGGGCGGCGCAGGTTTCGGGCAATCAATTGTCATGGACAGCGGGAGGCAAGGTGGTGGTGAAGGCTTCGCAACCCGGGAATGGACTGTACAATCCCGCGCCAGATTCGATGCAGAGTTTTGAGATCTTCGTCACCGTGACCGCCACCGCAACTCCGGGCGGAAGTGTCCAGGCGGCTCCGCTGCTCGATCGGTATGAAGCGGGCTCCGTGGTGACGCTGACGGCGGCGGCGGAGACGAACTATGTTTTCAGCGGGTGGAGCGGAGATTTTCAAGCGGGTGTAAATCCGTTGACGCTGACGCTGACGAATAACGTCCAGGTAGTCGCAAATTTCTCACGAGTTTTTAAAATTGAAACGCACGTGATCGGAGGCGGAACGGTTTTGGCGGATCCATTGAAGCAATTCTATTCCGCCGGAGAGCAGGTTCAGTTTCGAGCTGTGCCGGCCGCGGGATTCGTCTTCTCCAACTGGCTTTCGGCTGTGACGGGAACAAATCCGATCGCCTTGCTGACGGTCAGCGGGGATGCAGAAGTCACGGCGGTGTTTGCCGCGCTGGTCGGCGGCGCCGTTCCGGTGCAGGTCTCGACGCTGGCAGGCAATGGAGTGGCGGGACATCTGGATGTGGTGGTCGCGACGGAAGGTGAGATGAATCAACCGGACGGTCCATCCGTGGGGAATGGCGGAACGATCTATTTTGCGGATGTCGGAAACGACAGCGTGAGATTCGTCGGGGCCGATGGCAGTCTCGGCACGCTGGCTGGAGGCGGACGTCCGGGGAACGTCGACGGGTCCGGCACCAATGCGCTTTTCTCCTCTCCGCTGGGCGTGAGGTTGCTTTCGAACGGCGATTTGCTGGTGGCGGATTCCGAGAATAATGTCATCCGATGGATCCCGGACGGGACTTCGACCGTGCGAAACTTCGCGGGTGATGGGACGAGAGGATACCTGGATGGCCCCTCGACCCTGGCGGAATTCGCGTTTCCCAACGACATCGCGGAGGGGACTGACGGCTCCGTGTTTGTGACGGAGTTTTTGAATCATACGGTGCGGCGAATTTCGGCGGACCGGATGGTAACCACGGTCGCGGGGATGGGTCTGGCAGGGTATGTGGATGGCCCTGGAGCAAGCGCGCGGTTCAACCAGCCTGCCGGGATTGCGGCGGATGCAGACGGCAATCTTTACGTGACCGAGTGGGCTGGCCACCGCGTGCGAAAGATCAACGCGGCGGGAGTGGTGAGCACTGTGGCTGGAACCGGCGAGGCAGGATATCACGACGGGCCGATCGGGTTAGCCCAATTCAACAATCCGAATGGGATTGTGGCGGGAAGCAACGGCGACCTGTTCCTGACGGACACGCAGAACCATGTGATACGGCGAATCTCCGCGGACGGATTGGTCACCACGTTAGCCGGGCTGGGGAGCGCCGGCTTTGCGAATGGAGATGAAGCTGTCGCCCTGTTCAACGCGCCGAGTGGGATTGCGTTGACGCCGGATGGCTCGCTGATCGTGGCGGATCGAGGAAACAATCGGATTCGAGGGATCCGCTTTGTGACGACCGGGCCCCGGTTGGCAATGACATTGACACCGACGCTGGAACAGGCGACTTGGGGCGTGGTCTTGAGCATAAAAGGGAATGCTGGTCGCAAGGCTCAGATCGAATCTTCGCCAGACCTGGCGGATTGGACGACGTTGAGGGAGGTCACGTTTGACGCTGAAGGAAAGACGGAGGTGACAGGGTTGGCGAACGGGACGCGGAGATTCTATAGAGCGGTGATCGGACGATAGGAAGACAGAACGGCGTTGACCGGCAAACATTATAAACCGCGTAAGTTGGCCAAGGCCGCAGGTTCCCCAAGCCGCTCGCGGATGGCATAACGCAACCGGAGGATGAACTCACGCTGCGCTGAGAGGCTCTCCTGACTTGGAGAACAAAGGACGAGGTGGGCCATTGGATTCGGGCAAATGCCAGTTCGCTCGCCTCCATGCGCCTGGCCTGTAAACGGGTCAATCTGGGAGTGTTCGCGCTCGTAGGAGCAGGGCCCCATTGAGCGTCGGGTGCTGACCGTTTGCTGACGCGCGCGGCTCTGTTTCTGCACTGGAAACGGCGACGCCCATTGAAGGGGCGAATGAGTGGGTTTGGCGGCCAAGGTAAAATGGCCACCGAACCCGAGCCTCGCTTTTCATTCTTTCATCCGCGAGTTGAATCCCCATAATCCGGGTTGTGGAAACCACGTCGGGAGCGGAGGCAGGCATTATGGTCATGTCGATCGCAGCTGGCGCGATTCTTTGGGGCCTGATTGCCAAGGAAGCGGCGCAGTTTTGGCGGGAAGGCCTTCCCCGGGCCACCGCAATCGTCCTTCTCGCAGCTCCGTTCCTATTGCTGGCGGGGATTGTAGCCGTTCTGAAGAGATGGTCCGCCCCGAGCATCCGGAGCGATGCGGCGCAAATCGCGATGTACGGTTCGCTGGGGGCGGCGTGGATCAGCGCGGCCCCTGCCCTGCTCTTGCCTGGAATCTCTCTTCGCGATGATTTTTTCGAGCGACACAACGCAAGCGCGGCCTGGACTTTCATCGGCTGCATGCTCGGCTCGGCATTTTGCTATGCCGGAGGGAACATCGGGAATGGGCCCGGCTGGCCGGTGGTAATCTTCTCGGCCGGATTAGCCAATGCGAGCCTGGGGGTGCTCTGGGTAATGGCGAATCAACTGGCTCCGCTCGCGGACCGAATTACGATTGATCGAGATCCCGGTGTAGGACTGCAGGCGGCTGGTTTTCTGGCGGGCTCGGGCCTGATCCTGAGTCGAGCTGTGGCGGGCCCCTGGGTCTCGATCACTGCGACGCTACGGGAGTTCGGGTGGCGGGCTTGGCCGGTGATTTGCCTAGCAGGGATTCTGGCCGTCACGGTGCGGTGCGCGCGACCTCAGTACGCCGGGGACAAGCCTGAAACCAAGCTTCGCGGGATTTTTCCAGCGATGGTTCAGATCCTCCTTGGGCTGGCCTGGGCAGCCGCATGAAACCCGAGATGCCGTTCATGGCCGGAGAAAGCCTGTCCGACAGGCATTTCAGCCACGTGCGGCTGCGAACGATTTTTGAATGCTGCAAGTATGATCCGCAGGTCGGCGATACTTCAGTGCTGGCGCCATTTCCGCTGCTGCTCGGCAAACAGGAGTGGAGTCAACTGGCTCGTTGGGCGGAGGAATTAGCTCGCGAGACCCTGGCGGCTGAAAGTGAGATTCTGGAGCGTCCGGATTTGCTGAAAGATCTCGGACTGCCGCGGGTCATTTGGAAGATCCTGACGGAATCCAACCGAAGCACGGCCGGGCCGAGGGCCATGCGTTTCGACTTTCATTACACCCTGGAGGGATGGCGGATTTCGGAGGTCAATTCCGATGTTCCCGGCGGCTGGATCGAAGCGGATGGTTTCACGCAGCGGATGGCCGAGGCCTGCGGCCTGGAGCCGGTCGGACTCCCCGGCCGGAGTCTGGCGCAGGCCCTGGCGGGAATGGCCGCGCTGATGAAGCCAACGGTAGGCCTCGTTCACGCAACGGCTTATTCGGACGACCGCCAAGTGGCATTGTTCCTGGCGCAAGAATTAGAAAAACTGGGCGGCCGGCCGATCCTGGCGGCGCCCAATCAAATTACTTGGCAAGAGGGACGCTGTTTTATCAAAACGGATTGGTTCAAGGGCGAAGCGCAGGCACTCTTTCGCTTCTTCCCGGCAGAATGGCTGCCGAACCTCAAACGCAGTTGCGCATGGCCGCGCTATTTCGCCGGGGCTCGCACGCCGCAGTCAAACCCAGGTTGGGCGCTCGTGAGTCAATCAAAGAGGTTTGGGATGGTGCTCCCGCGGTTGAAATCGGCCAAGCGGGCCTGGTCGCAGCTTCTGCCGGAGACTCGCGAAGTTCGCGGCCTGGAGTTCGGGTCGCCAGACTGGGTTTGGAAGCCGGCCCTGGGTCGGGTGGGAGAAAGTGTCGGCTTGCACGGAGCCACGGATCGGAAGGAATGGAGGCAAATCCGGCAGAGCGCGTTTTTGTTTCCGCACCGCTGGGTCGCCCAGCGAGCGTTTCGCATCCTGCCCATTACAACACCGGTCGGCCCCCGCTACTCCTGCCTGGGCGTGTATACAATCGACGGGCGCGCGGCCGGGATTTACGGGCGAGTCAGCGCCTGTCCTATTATCAATCAAACCGCACAAGATGCGGCAGTTCTTCTCAGTCCGAATTAGATGAACGAGCATTATTCAATCTGGGCGCCGAACGAACGTGTTTGGTCCCAATGGGCCAAACCGGTGCTCTTCGCATTTTGTCGAACGAGGCCACCGACGGCGGCTCCGTCGTCCGAATGGCCGGTCCTGCCGCTGAGCGCCGAACGAGCGACAGCGCTGCTTCTCGATTTGCCGCGCGAACAGGCGATCCTCCACGGAATTGGCGCAGCCCGCGCCGGGCATTGGCCCGTGCCGTTGTTCAATTGCGCTGATGGCCCAGGGGCGACGTTGAGCTTAGCACGCATGTTGGAACGACTCGCTGCCGGAACGAAAGAGCTCTCGGAACTGAGGAACTCGTTGCCCGCAGACGCCCCGCCCGCCTTCCTGGTCGACAGTCGGCGGATGGCACCAGACCGTCCGCTCGAGGCAGGTAGTTTTGACAACCGCTACATACTCCTGCCGCAGGATTTCCCGTCAGCGGGTTTTCTCACCGCACACGGCGTCCGGCGAATCTTATGGCTCCGATCTGCCGTTGAACAGCCGGACCGCTTCGGAAAGGAAAGGACGGGCGACCTCGCGCACGTGCTGCGCCGGTGGCAGGATGGCGGCCTCGAAATCAGGTGCGGCGATGTCGAAACCGGCCAGACCGAAGCCATCCGCGTAAAGCGGCCATCGCTTTTCAAGAGCTTATTCTATAGGGCTTCTGCCCTCGCCGGCCTGCGACGGAACAGCGCGGGCGGGTTTGGGGGGATTATTCCCGAAAGCACGGCGGGGTGAAAACGCAGCCAGGAAGGGGAATTCGATTGAGCGCTCTCAGTTCTCAGTAAATGGAGGGATTCATCTTCCTAGATCGAGCGTCGAAACTCGAAAAGAGACGGCGTGGGATCTCGCGGAGCCATGCGGTTCGGGCGCTCGAAGGAGCGTGGCCCCATTGAAGCATCGGGGTGCTGACCGCTTGCTGACGCGCATGGCTCTGTTCCCGCGCTCGCAAGGAGCACAACGTCATTGACGTCAGGGGGGAGATTTGCCGTTTAACCGCCGCCCGAGGTTGCCTCACTCGAACAAGCGCTGCCCATTGAAGGGGGTGAAAATACTGGGGTCGGCAGGAGCCTCACCCTCCCGATTTTTTGGCTTGAAGGAGCGCTGCCCCATTTGAGCATCGGGCGCTGACCGCTTCCTGACGCGCGCTCTGTTTGCGCGCTTGGAGGACGGCGCGGTCTGAAGGCCAACCGGAATCAACTTTTGCGCGGATCCGAGAGAACCCCGGGAGCCTCGCGGGAATGAACCGGACCGTCGCCATTGTGGCCGGGCCCTGGGGGCGCGGGAGTTGACGTTGAATTGCGCGAGGTGCGATCGAGCGGGTGTTCCTCGTCCTGCCATTGCTCGGACACCTGGCCATCCCAACAAGCCATGTTGAGGGGATAGACGTCGGGATCGAAAATGACGTGGTAGAAGTGCCAAACGACAATGGCCAGGCAGGCGAGGACGGCTTCGTAATAATGGATGGTGAGGGCAACATCGACCGCCCAGCGCGGGATGTGGCGCGTGACGTCGATCTTGAACCAGATGAGAAAGCCGGTGACGCCCATGATGATGGTGCCCCAGACCACGGCCCAGTATTCCATCTTCTCGGCGTAGCCAAAGCGGGCGATCTGCGGCTTGCGGGGGCTGAGTCCGACAAGATACCGAACGGAGGCGAAGACGTCGGAAAGGTCTTTCTTCACTGGCAGGAAATCCTTCAGCAATTGCCAGCCCTCGCGGGTGCGCACGAGGTAAATGAGATGGTAGACGCCGACGAGCAGGAGGACGACCCCGGCAATGCGATGGACCCAGCGCCGGAAGGGTTCGCTCGCTCCGAGGATGTGGGCGATGCCGGAGTCGGGAAACTTCAAGGCGAAGCCCGAGACGGCGAGAATGATAAAACTGATGGCCAGGATGGCGTGCTGCCAGCGTTGGGAGCGGGTCATGCGCGAGACGGGGCGGCCGGTGGATGTAAGATGGGCGGAGATCTTCTTGCGGAACAGGAGGAGGTTGTGGGCGAGCATGCCGCCGATCGTTCCAGCGATCAAAACAAGGTAAATGCGGCGAGCCCACCAATTGATCTGGCCGCCCAAGTCGTCCCCGCTGCGGGCGCTGGCGATGTCCACATGCACTTTGCTCAAGGCGAAGTTCTCGTTCGCCCCGACATGGCACTTGCCGCAGGTCTCCACCAGATGGGCTTTGTTGATGGTGGAATTGGGATCTTTCGAAGGGAGGATCTTGTGGGAGCCGTGACAACTGCCGCAATGGGCGGCGACGGTGGAGCCGTACTGGGAGGCGAGGCCGTGGTAGCTGTTAAAGAAGGTCCGGACGCGGTCGTGGGGCAGGTTGAATTTGGTGTTGATCCGTTCGGAGGCATGGCAACGGCTGCAGACATCCTCGGAGATGTTGCGGGCGGCCTTGGTCTTGAGCGACTCGATCTTGTGCTCGGAATGGCAATCGGTGCAGGTGGGCGCCTCGCGCACGCCGGCGGCCAGGGCTTTCCCGTGAATGCTCTCGGCGAACTCCTGAGCTTCGGTGGTATGGCATTCCCCGCAGGTCTGGGCCTGGCGGGAGACGTGGAGCGGGGATTGGGCGGATTTGGGCGAGGCGATGTCGTGCGAACCGTGGCAGGCCTCGCAAGTCGCGACGCCCGGTTTGCCGGCCTTTTGCGCGATGGCATGAGCGCTGGCGCCGTAGGAATCGCCTTCCCGCGCGTGGCATTGGCTGCAATTCACTGGCTTGGCGGCGATGTCGTCGTCCGGATGCTTATCGGTGAGGTCGGAGTGGCAACTGGCGCAGGTGTTGGTGCCATGGACTGAGGCTTTGAGTTTGGCAGCGTCGGTGAACAGAGAGATGACGCGGCCGGTATCGTTGGTTTTGGCCAGGTCCGATTGGCCGTGGCATTCGAGGCAGCCGCTATCAGGGAGATCAGCCGCAAGAAGAGAAACCGGCAGAAGCAGTGCGGCCCACATCAGACGCCGGAGAACCCAGACGTTCATTGAAAAGTACCATCGGCCCCAAGGCTGAAGCGATCTGCACTGGCGTTGCGGATTGCTAGAGATTTCTTGTTTCTCAAATTTGGCGGAGCGCTGAGCCGCAAATGTTTGGCGAACCGGAAATTGATTGAAGATCGGGCACGAAACGACCAATCTTCCGGCGCTCTATTATGATGAAGATCAGCACCTACGGTAATTTCCTGGCCCTGGGCATGGTTGTGGGCTCGGTCGGCTTGAGCCAAGGGGCGGATTGGCCCCAATTTCGCGGGCCGCTGCGCGATGCGCATTCCGCGGAAACCGGCTTGCTGCACGATTGGCCGAAAGAAGGCCCTACGCTGGTCTGGCAGAGCAAGGAAGCCGGGGGCGGTTTCTCAGCTCCGGCCATTGTTGGCGGCAAGGTGTATCTGGTGGGGAGCGAAGGGATTGATCACGAATATGTGCTGGCGCTCTCGGCGGCCGATGGCCATCGGCTCTGGTCGGCCAATATCGGGAAGGTGGGCAACCCGGACCAAAAACCGACCTATCCCGGATCACGCTCAACGCCGACGGTGGATGGCAACCTGGTATTTGCACTGGGATCGGACGGGGATCTGGCCTGCCTGGAGGCCGGCAGTGGCAAGGAAAAGTGGCACAAGCATTTGCGCAATGATTTGGGCGGGAAGCCCGGCGAATGGGCTTATGCGGAATCGCCGCTGGTGGACGGAGAGGCGGTGGTCTGCGCCCCCGGCGGCAAGGAAGCCACGGTCGTGGCGTTGAGCAAGAAGACCGGAGCGGTGTTATGGAAGAGCGCGCTGCCGGAAGCGGATGATGCCGGTTACGCCAGCATCGTGCCGGCAGAGATTGGCGGAGTAAAACAGTACATTCATTTCCTGGCCAAAGGATTGGCGGGGATCGACGCGCGGACGGGCAAATTGCTCTGGCGCTATGAGCGGAGCGCAAAGGGCACCCCGGCGGCCGTGATGACTCCGCTGGTGAGCGACGGATCGGTCTATGCCGGATCCTTTATGGTCGGCGGCGGCGGAGTGAAAGTAGAGAAGAAGGGGGAGAAATTTGAAGCGGAGGAATTGTACTTCAATACCAAGCTGCCCTCCGGCCTGGGAGGCGTGGTGAAGGTGGGAGACTATTTTTACGGCACAGGCGGTCAAACGGCGCTCTGCGTGGATTTCAAAACGGGCGCCATCAAATGGGAAGAGCGCTCTCCCGGCCTGGCCTGGCTGGCGGCGGACGGGCAGATTTACGCGCACGCGGATAATGGCGATGTGCTGCTGATCGAGCCGAGCGCCGAAACGCTGCGCATCAAGAGCCGGTTCACCCCAGCCGGCCGGACCGGACCGGCGAAAGACGCCAATGCCCTCTCCTTCCCTGCCCTCGCCGATGGGAAGCTCTACGTTCGCGAGCAGGGCCAGTTGTGGTGCTATAACGTAACGTCCGCGAAGTAACCGGAAAACGCCGCCCCGCTCTGAGCAGGAGTCAGCCGAGTTGCGCCGTGAACCGCTTGAAAGCAGCGAGCGTTTCCGGGCTGACATGATGCTCGATTCCCTCCGCATCGGTTTGTGCGATGCCTTCGGGGACGCCCAGAGCCCGGAGAAACGCCTCCACCACTTCGTGGCGGCGGCGCGCGTCGGCGGCCAGTTGCGAGCCTTTCTCTGTAAGGAAAATCGCTCGATAGGGACGGGTGGATAGATAACCGGCGCGTTGCAGGCGGGCAACGGTGCGAATAACCGTGACGTGCGACACCCCAAGCCGCCGGGCCAAATCGACCGCGCGGGCTTCACCGTGCAGAGCGCCAAGATCCGCAATAGCTTCCACATAATCCTCGGCCGTTTCCATGGAATGCTCGTGACGGGTCCGGCGCAGCGCAGAGGCTTGCATCTCAGCGCTTCGCGCGCTTTTCGGGGCGTCCGGAGCGGACGGGGTTTTGCTTTTCGGCCGGCTCATCCGGAACAGAATACGAGAAACCTTTTGACAGTCCAGAGCCGCGAATGTAGCCTCTGCTACATCTTATCGCCCCAGCTACAGCAGGGGCAGCCTAGTGGCCCGCAACGAAACATCCGAATCGCCCGCACTCACGCCCGCCGCCGAAAACGGCTGGAGGCGGGCTCCCTCGGCGGCAAGCCTCCCCGAAGTTCACCGCTCCATCGCGGTGCCGCGCCATTTCCCCTTTTGGAAAAAGATGTGGGCGTATGCCGGGCCGGGCTTCCTGGTGGCGGTCGGGTACATGGATCCGGGCAACTGGGCGACCGATCTCTCGGGCGGGGCGAAGTTTGGCTACGCGCTGCTGAGCGTCATCATGATCTCGAATCTCATGGCGATCCTGCTGCAGCACTTGTGCATCAAGCTTGGCGTTGTGACCGGGCGCGACCTGGCCCAGGCTTGCCGGGATCATTACTCAACGCCGGTGGTCTGGTTTCTCTGGATCCTGTGCGAAATCGCGATTGCAGCGTGTGATCTGGCGGAAGTGGTTGGCTCGGCGATCGGGCTGCAACTCCTCTTTGGCATCCCGCTGGTCTGGGGCTGCGCGATCACGGCCTTGGACATCCTGGCGGTGCTCTACCTGCAGCACCGGGGCTTTCGCTACGTGGAAGCGCTGGTGGTGGGCCTGATCCTGGCCATCGCGGCCTGCTTTACGCTGGAACTGTTTTTTGCCAAGCCGAGCCTGACAGGGGTTCTGTTCGGATTTGTGCCGAGCACAGCCATCCTGACCAACCCCGAAATGCTTTACGTGAGCATCGGGATTCTTGGGGCCACGGTGATGCCGCACAACCTGTATCTGCACTCGTCCATTGTGCAGACGCGAAAGTACGAGACCACGCCCGAGGGGAAGCGGGAGGCGATCATCTACGCCACGATCGACTCGACCAGCGCGCTGATGTTCGCCCTGTTCATCAACGCGGCTCTGTTGGTGCTGGCGGCGGCGGCCTTTCACTGGTCGGGCCACCAGGATGTGGCGGAGATCCAACACGCGCATGACTTGCTGAGCCCGACCCTGGGAGTGGGAGTGGCGAGCACCCTGTTCGCGCTGGCGCTGCTGGCTTCGGGCCAAAACTCGACGCTGACAGGCACCCTGGCAGGGCAGATCGTGATGGAAGGGTTCCTGAACGTCCGGCTGCGTCCCTGGCTGCGGCGGCTGATCACGCGGGGAATCGCGATTATTCCCGCGGTGTGCGTGATCGGGTTTTTCGGGGAATCAAAGAGCACCGAGCTTCTGGTGGCCAGCCAGGTGTGCCTGAGCATGCAACTCGGATTCGCAGTCTGGCCGCTGATGCGCTTCACGAGTGAAAAGGCGAAGATGGGAGAATTTGTCAATCCGCTCTGGATCAAAATTCTGGGGTGGACGATCACCGCCATCATTATCATTCTGAACGTAAAATTACTGGTGGATATGTTTTTGCCGGCGGCAGTGTTAAAAAGCTTTTACCAGGCCCTCGGCCTGTCCGTCCCATCGTAGACTCCCGCATGTACCGGAAGATTCTGCTCGCACTGGAGAATGGCAGCGCCGACCGGACGCTGGTCCCGCACGTGTCGGAACTGGCGCGCCTGGTGGGCGCAGAGCTGCTCCTGCTGCACGTGGCCGATGGCTGGGTGGCCCGGAACTATACGCGGCTCAGCCTGGCCGAATCCGAAGAGATGCGCGAAGACCGGCGCTACCTGGAAGAGACCGCCGCGCGATTGCGGGCGGAGGGGCTGACGGTGAGCGTTCATCTCGCGCTCGGCGACCCGCCGGGGGAAATCCTGAATGTGGCCCGGAAGGAGCATTGCGACCTGATCGCGATGACGACGCATGGACATCGGCTGATCGGGGATCTGCTTTTCGGGAGCACCATCGATCAGGTGCGGCACAAATCAAATGTGCCCTTGCTGGTCGTGCGGGCGACGAAGGCCTGACGCCGAGACCGATCGCAAAAAGAGGCCGGCAGCGCTGAACAGGGGAGCCGAGAGGCACAGGCTCGCACGGGCTCATCCAAACCCTTGCGGTTTTTTCGGAGAATGATCAGATTAGGGCTCGATCAGGGAAAACCTCGCGGACATCGTTCGCGATGAATCGGGTGTGAACAGAACGTTGATCTTTGTGGATGAGGGGAACCTCACTGGGATCTGCAGCAAACTGAATCGCTCCATCGATTGGCTCAAGCTGCGGGAGTACCTTTCCCGCGACAAGCGACTGCTTGAAATGTTTGTCTACGCCGGCCTCCCGCCCAACACCGGCGAATGGGGCGAATTCCGCACGAAGCGGGAACGCTTTCTTTATTGGCTCGAGACCGAGGGCTTTTACGTCGTGCGCAAGCAAGGCCGCCCCACCACCCCGCAAGCCTACAAAGCGAACGTGGATGTGATGATGGCGGTCGAGGCGATGGAACTCGCGCTGCAAGTCAAGCCGGACACGGTGATCCTGGTGACGGGCGACGGTGATTTTGGATTTCTGGCCTGCCGCCTGCGGAAGCACGGCATTCGGGTGGAGGTGGCGGCATTCCAACACAATCTGGGCGAGGATTTGCGCATGGCCGCGTCCGTTTTCCTCGACCTCTCCAAAGTAATCAAAAGCTCGGATTCCCTGCATGCCTCCGAACCGGCGCATGGGCCGGCTGAAGGCCACCCGGCGCACAGCTAAGCGAAGTTGCCCGCCGGCTCCAGATGCAGAGCGGGCACGGTGGCGGGCGTCAGGGGGTTCGCAGTCGAGTTCTCCAGCCTGTTCAGCCAATCCGCAATCAAGGCCAGAACCGCCGTCACGTTCAACTGGTGGTGCTGAGCCGGATATTGGGCGAGATTATTTTGGGCGAGGCGGAACAAGGCCCCGGCTGGTTGCAACCGGTTCTTCTGGAGATGCACAAAAGCGCCGGTGAGCTGGATGAGCCCCTTGTAAAACAGATCGTTGGGCTGGCGGCGCTGGGCGAGCCAGAGCTCCTCGAGAACGTCGTGCGCCTCGTAGAAAAGCTGCTGGTTGAAACACTCAAAATAGCCGAGGTAATGGGCATCCAGCCCCTGCCCTTGCAGGCCGGCGATCATCTCTGCGATGCGGGCGGATTTTTTGCTCACGCGAACCTCAGGTTTTAATCCAGCGCCGGGCCTTGAGCTCCGCCCGGGGCAATGCGGCGGCCGTGGCAACGGGGATGCGCAGGTTCAGCACGCCGTGGAGGCGCTGGGCGAGAGAGGTCGCAAGGCTCGAGGGATCCTTCACATCGGGCGCCGGCTCGATGAGCAGTTCCAGTTCGGTCAAGGCCCCCGCCTGGCTGATCCGCGCCTGGTACTCGGCAATGCCGGGAAGCTCGCGCACAATCTGTTCGATGGCACTCGGGTAGACATTGACTCCGCGGATCACCACCATGTCATCGGTCCGGCCGAGAATCCCGCCCTCGAGCGCGGTATTAAACGAGCCGCAGGCGCAGGCTTGCGCCGTCCGATGGTGTTCCGCGAGCCGGACCAGATCGCCCGTGCGGTAGCGGAGCAGAGGCGAACCGGCCCGTTTCAAGGTCGTGAGCACCAACTCGCCCGCCTCCCCGATGGCGGCCGGCTCGAGCGTCTCGGGATGAATCACCTCCGCCAGATAGGCCCAGTCAATCACATGCAGGCGGCAGGGATGCGCCGGGCACTCGTAGGTCACCGGGCCGACTTCGGTCATTCCGTGATGATCGAAAACGCGGGCGCCCGGCCAGAGACGCTGGATCTGTTCGCGGGTGGCCGGAATGCTGCCGCCCGCTTCCCCGGCCACAATGATGAGCCGCACCTGGCTGCGGCGAAGATCGATCTTCTCCCGCGCCGCCACTTCCGCGAGGTGAATGGCGTAGCTCGGCGTGCAGCAGAGGACGGTTACTTTCAGTTCGAGGATCGCCTGGAGGCGGACGACGCTGGATTGGCCGCCGCCGGGAATGCAGAGGCAGCCGAGGCGATGTCCGGCGTCAAAGGCCAGCCAGAAGCCGAGGAACGGCCCGAAAGAGAAGGCGAAATAGCAAATGTCCTTCGGAGTGACGCCCGCGGCCCTATACACTTCCACCCAGCAATCGATCAGAGCGCTCCAGCTTTCCGAGGTATCGAGCCAGCGCAGCGGCTGGCCGCTCGTGCCGCTGGTTTGATGAAAGCGGGAATACCGAGGCAGCGGAAAGGAGAGCAAGCGCCCGTACGGCGGGTAATCGATCTGCTCCTGCACGAGCTCGCGCTTGAGAGTGAGCGGAAAACGGGAGGTGAACTCGCCCAGCGAACCGAACTGGCGGGGCAGTTCCGCCTCGAACATGCGCCCGGTGTAAAAGGAGTTTACCGGGATGATCGCGCGCAGCAGGTCGTTGAGCGCGTCCAGCTGCGCCTGCCGCGCTTCGTCCGCGCTCGCAAAAGCCGCCTCCATCAGTGCCGCCCCGCGGTTGCCGCCGCAGTGGGACCGGGCTTGCGCGCAGGAGGATTGGGCTTGTAAAGGGTCACCAGGCAGCCGCCGAGGGCCGCGAGCACAATTCCCAGAAAGAACGGCATCGGGATATTCTTGAACCCGCCGGCCGGAGGATGAAGGTAGAGCGAGTAAACCGCGTTCACCACGGGGGCGCCGGCAAAGACGATCGACATGACGACCGCGGGCGTGCCTTTGGCGCCAAAGGCGAGCAGCACGCCAAAGGCGCCGATCGCCCCGACGATCCCGGCGATCAAAGACCACCACATGCCCGGCGCGGGATAGTTCCACGAAGCGCCCTTGGCCACGAGCACGGCGAGCGGGGCGAGCACCGCGGTGAGGAAGTAAGCAATCCCGACAAAGAGAAACGCTTTAAAGCGGCCGTTGACCGGGTCCGCCATGTTGACCTGGCCGGTGTGCAGGAACACCCCGTACACACCCCAGGAAAAAACCGTCAAAAGCGAATAAAACAGCCAGGTCAAACCCGCGTTGGAGCTATCAGGACTCATATCAAATTGCGGGCAAACTACCGTCGCACCCGCGGGCATTCAACCTTTCTCTTTGAACCGCTCCTTGGGCCAGCGGACAGCTCGAAGCCGGGCTTCGCCCGCTATTTCAACCGGCCGGCGCTCCAGAGAATGCCATTGGTGAGCAGGCGGATGTACTCGGGGCGGGCGGCGGTTTTCATATCGTGCCCCAGCGTGGTGGCGAAGACCCGGCCGCTGCCGTACTGACTGGTCCAGCAGACGATGTGCTCCCGGCCATCCTGCGGACTTTTGACTTTCAAGAGGGCATGCGAACCGGGATCGATCGAGATGGTTTGGTAAAGCTCGTCTCCCTCAGTCTGCCAGTTGTCGGGGAATTCCTTGGTGATCGGGCTGGCAGGGTCGAGTTTCACGGTGGTGAAAGGCTCGTACTTATCGTGCACCTTGGAACGCATGCCACAGCAAGTTTCCCAATCGCGGATCTTGGGTGAGTAACGAAAGGCGTGCACGGCGCAATGGATCATGACGGTCGGCTTCCCGGCGCGGGTCGCTTTCAGAGCGTTCTCGATCAGGTCGTCCGCTGCCTGATCAAAACAGAGATCGTAAATGACCGCGTCGTACGGGTCGGCAAAGTGCGGGTCGCGGAGGATATCCATGTCCATGCGCACGGTGAATTGCGCGGGGACGGGGCCGGAAAGGACGTTCGTGAGGTGCGGAACCAGTTTCGCGTAGTCATGGTAGCCACCGCCGGAGAGGAGGAGAATTTGCAGGGGCTTCGTGTCGGCGGCGGAAAGGGAGGCCAGGCCAAGCCAGGCGGCGACAACGCCTTGAAGACAGCGACGCAGGAAAGTCGTTCTCATGAGTGGCGGAAGCGTGCGCCGAGGGCTGGCCGTCTGTCGATGCGAAAGAACCCGTCTGCCCGCCCCACGGTGGCACTGATCAGGGCGAAGTCACCCTCAGATCCGGCGCGGCCATGGATTCTAAAACTGGATTCGGTGCTTGGCCGGATCGGGATTCCGGCGGAAGAAAACGGCGACGTTGCCCACGCGCATGACCAGATGCGAGGCGGTGCGCGTGGCGATTTGCGGTGTGAGTTCCTTTTTCTGCTCTTTGAATTCCGCGAATTTCACCTTCACCAGTTCATGCCGGGTCAGTTCTTCATCCACCGTTTTGATGAAGCCGTCGCTCAAGCCGGCTTTGCCGACCTTCAGGCTCGCGTCCATGCGTTGCGCGAGAGCCTTGAGCTTGCGCAGCTGCGGATTTGTCAGTTCTTCCATGAGGAAAGGAGCTTACACCAACCGGGCGTTCCGCCCAAAAACTCTCGCGGGTTACAGCTTCAGGCGCGATTGCCGCCATTTATCGAGCCCGACCGCCAGAATGATGACCACGCCGATAATGATCTCCTGCATGTAGTTGGGCCAATCGCTCTGCGTGGAACCGCTGCGCAGGACGGACATGGTGAGGGCGCCAATCATCGATCCGAGAATACTCCCGGTGCCGCCGTTGAGGCTGGCTCCGCCAATGACGACCGCCGCGATCATGTCGAGTTCGATGCCAATCGCCGTGCTGGGATCGCCCTGCCGCAAGCGCGAGAATTGCATGACCCCCGCCAGGCCGAAAAGGAGGCCGGCGAGAGTGTAAATGCCGGTTTTGACCAGGCGGGTGCGGATGCCGCAGAGGCGGGCCGTGGCTTCGTTCGAGCCGATGGCAAAAATGTAACGGCCAAACACCGTTCGCTTCATGAGAATGCTCATGATGATGGCGAGATCGATGGCGATGGCGATGCCGGGTGAAACGAAGAAGCTCGCCGGATTATCCGGATCGGGATCGGCCATGAGCGTGCCGACCGCGGTGGCCGCGCCAGAGGGAAGATTGACCGTTTGATTATTGCCCAGCCACTTGGCGGCGCCCCGGGCGATCCCGAGCATGCCCAGGGTGACGATGAAAGGGGTCATGCGAAACCCTGAGATGATCGAGCCGTTCACCAGGCCGATCATGGCTCCCAGCCCGAGCGCCGCGGCGCAAGCCGCCTCCCGCGTGAGTCCGTGGCTGACCAACCAGGCCGCCAGGACGCTGGTGAGCGCGATGACCGAGCCGACGCTGAGGTCGATGCCACCGCTGACAATGATCATGGTCATGCCCAGAGCGCCCAGCGCCACGATCACGGTCTGGTTCAGGATCAGCTTGAAATTGTAGATGCTGAAAAAGGTGCCGCGCACATCCGTAGGCATGATGGTGGCAAAGAGCGCGACCACGAACGCCAGGATCAGGAACGGTCCAAAAACATTGAGCAGCGAGGCGGCTGAAAGACGGCGCGTGCGATCGGCACGCCCATGATCAGCCGGAGCTTTAACAGCGGTCACACTTTGGGACATCCGCGGGATTTATACAGAAGGGTGCGGCCGGATGTCCAAACTCTTCAGCGCGCGGCATTCTCGGCGCCCTGGAGCTCCAGGGCGATGCCGCGGGTGGAAAATTGCCGCCGCCCCTCCCCGCCCAGGCGCGCCTGGAGATAGCGCAGGCCGGGAACTCTCTCCTCCAGCTGTTTCAGGTCCGCCTCCGAACCGAGCAGCACGGCGGTCGACAAGGCGTCGGTCTCCGCGGCGGTGGGAAGGATGACCGCGCCGAGCAGGACGTCGCGGGCCGGCCAGCCCGTCCGCGGGTCGAGCACATGGCCGTAGATGCGGCCATCGATCTCAAAATACTTCCCCCAGATGGCCGAGACAGAGAGAGATTCATCGCGCAGCGACACCACGCTCAGGATTCTTTTGCCCTCCTCCGCGTGCGGATCCTCAATCGCGACTTTCCACGGGCCGGCCTCGGGATCGGCGCCGAGCGCGACGATGGTGCTGGTGCCGCCGTGCAGCAAAGCATTCTCAATGCCCGCATCCCGCAGTATCCCGGCGGCGCGATCGAGCGCGTAGCCTTTCCCGATCGAACCGAGATCAAGCATCAGGCCGGGCCGGTGAAAGCGGACGGAGAAATCCGCGGGGTCGAGCTCCACCTGGCTCATGTCCACCAAGGCGCGCGCGGCGAGGATATCCTCATCGGCCGGGCGAGACCCGGAACCTTTCATAAAGCCCCAGCACTTGACCAAGGGGGCGATGGTGGGATCAAACGTCCCGCCGGTGAGTTCGTAGAAAACGCCCGCGCGGGCGAGCAGCGTGAAAACTTCCGGAGAAACGCGGACCGGCTCCTGACTGGCGCGGGCGTTGAGCTGAGCAATCTCGCTATGCGGCTTGTAAAGGGTGAGGCGGGATTCGATCGCCTCAATTTCATCCAGGGCTTCCTCGCCTGCGGCCCGCAGGCGGGCGGCATCCTCCCCAAGGAGCACAAACTCAAAGCGGGTGGCCATGGCGTGGCGAGCTAGGGTAACTCGGGTCATTTCAATTCGGGAGTTACTGAGCCGGTTTCCCGGCCGGTTGTCCAGCCCCGGGCGAATCGTGGGCGGCCTGATGCCGGGGAGGCGAAAGCATGGCGAGATTCGGCGAGGCGTGTTCCTGAAAAATTTCAACTGCGCTGGACGAAAAGTTCGCTCACAATGCGCGCATGCCAAACATCATCATCCGCCCGGGATGGCACATCCCGGAGAAGCTGGTCACGCCGGAAAAAATCTATGGAGATCGGAGGCGCTTCCTGCGGGAGCTCGGCTTCTCGGGGATGGGAGCCATGCTCGGGTTGCTGGGCGGATCGACCCTGAGCAGCTTCGGGGCGGAGGCCGAGGCTGCGACCAACCAGACCAAGGCCGCCGCCAAAGGGTACCCCTACGCGCGCAATCCCGAATTCAGTGGGGCGAATCTCCGGCTGACCGATGAAGAAGTGGCGACGAGCTACAATAATTTCTACGAGTTCTCGACCACCAAAACGCGCGTCCGCCGCCTGACCGGACGGTTCGTGACGTCGCCGTGGGAAATCGCGATTGGCGGACTGGTGGAGAAGCCGATGAAACTTTCGGCCGATGAATTGGCGACGATGTTCACGCTGGAAGAGCGGGTCTACCGCTTCCGCTGCGTCGAGGCTTGGTCGATGATCGTGCCCTGGACCGGATTCCCGCTGAGCAAATTGATTGAGAAGGTCGTGCCCAAGCCTGAAGCGAAGTTTTTGAAGTTCACCACGTTCTTCCGGCCGGACCAGGCGCCGGGCTTTGCCGAACTTTCGAATTATCCCTGGCCTTACACGGAAGGGTTGCGCATGGACGAAGCGATGAACCCGCTCACGCTCGTGACGACCGGGCTTTACGGCAAACCGTTGCCCAAGCAAAACGGCGCGCCGGTGCGGATCATCGTCCCGTGGAAATATGGCTACAAGAGCCCAAAATCGATCGTGCGGATCGATTTTGTGGCTGCGCAGCCGAACACCTTGTGGGAATCGCTCGCGCCGGACGAATATCCGTTCGAGTCGAACGTCAATCCCAAGGTCCCCCACCCTCGCTGGTCCCAGGCCACGGAACGGGTGGTGGACACCGGAAACCGAACGAACACGATTCTCTACAACGGCTACGGCGATTACGTGGCCAAGCTCTATGCCAAAACCTGACCTGAAATCACGCCGGGACTTTCTCAAGCAAGGATCTGCCGCCACCGCGGGCCTGGCGTTCTACGGCGCGGCGGCCCGGTTCACCCGGGCTGACTCCCCGAGCAACCGCATCCGTTTCGCCGTGATGGGCTGCGGCCGCGGCCTCGATCATATCCGGGCCACGGCCGACATCCCGAACGTCGAACTGGCCGTGATTTGCGACGTCGACGCCGAGCGGCTGGCCAAGGGCCAAAAGCTCGCGGCCGAAAAGCAAAGGACCCCGAAGCTTGAAAAGGACATCCGAAAAGTCCTCGAGGATAAGAATCTGGACGCTCTGCTGATCGCCGCGCCGAATCACTGGCACGCTCCGGCCACGATCATGGCGTGCGCCGCCGGGAAGCATGTGTATGTCGAGAAGCCGTGCTCGCATAATCCGTGGGAAGGCGAGCAGATGGTGGTCGCCGCGCAGAAATACCAGCGCAAGGTCCAGATGGGCAACCAGCGGCGGAGCTGGCCCGTGATGATCGAAGCGATTGAAAAGGTGCGCGGCGGTGCAATTGGCAAGGTCCGGTTCGCCCGGTGTTGGTACAACAGCGCCCGGGAGACGATCGGCCGGGGCAAGGTCGTGCCCGTGCCGGAACGGCTGGACTATTCGCTCTGGCAGGGACCGGCGCCGGAACAGCCTTACAAGGACAATGTGGTGCCGTACAATTGGCATTGGCACTGGCACTGGGGCAACGGCGAACTGGGCAACAACGGCGTCCATACTCTCGACCTCGCACGCTGGGGGCTCGGGGTCCGCTGCCCGGTGCGCGTCACCTGCAATGGCGGCCGGTACCACTTCACCGATGACCAGGAAACCCCCGACACCACACTGGCCAGCTATGATTTCGGCGGCGCCGGTCTGGTCTGGGATGGCAGCAGTTGCCACGCGCGGACTGAGGAAAAACTCCCGATCGTCGCGTTCTACGGGGACAACGGGACTCTCGAATATCGGGATGTCGCCTACAAAATCTTCGATCCAAAAGGGAAATTGGTGGAGGAAAAGAGCGGTTCGGGCGGCGACAAGATCCATTTCGAGAACTTCTTCAATGCCATTCGGGATAATACGCCGCTCAATTCCGAGATCTCCGAAGGCCATTGGAGCACCCTGCTCTGCCACCTCGGCAATATCGCCTACCGCACCCGCCAGGAGCTGCGCACCGATCCGGACAACGGCCATATCCTCAAAAACGCGGAGGCCGCCAAACTCTGGAAGCGCGAATACCGCCGGGGTTGGGAACCGAAGGTTTGAAGGCGGCCGATTGACCTGCTAATCGGGGGTCTTCGGGATTCGAAGGCTTTTGGCGCGTGCCGGGCCTGGCCAGCCAGTCGCGGCCATTTCTCGGAGGCTGAACCGATCCGCACGAAACAAAAGGCGGCTCCCGCAGGAGCCGCCTGACATTAAATTGGGAACTGCGTTGCACAGTTGCCCGGATCGAATCGCTAAAGGCATAAGAAGACGTCGATCGCGACCGGGCGTCACTCCGGCGGCGAGTCAGGTCATACATTGTTCGGATATCAGGCGCAAGCAATTTGTTTGTAAGGAAAAACCCAACACCCTATTCCTTCACTCGGGCCGGGTGGAGAACGTTTGCCCCCAAAGGAACTCTCCTCCAAAAGCCGCTCACGGCTGCTTGCCAAAACCCCTTCCGCAACGCCACCATTCGGCCCAGTTCACCTTTCCCGGACATGGATTTAGGGCTTCCCCTGTGGGATGGCAACCCAGACTTGATGATCGCCCGCTCAGACACCTGCCGCCGGCCAACAAGGCCACGGCGAGACCTGCTGATCCTCTGTTTGAGGCTCGCCTGCGGATTAGGGCTGGCGGCAGGCCTGCCGCTCTTAACGCTGGCCCAGCAACCTCCCCAACGTCCGCTCGACAAGGTCAAACTGCAGCTTAAATGGACGCACCAGTTTCAATTCGCGGGTTATTACGCGGCTGCGGAGAAAGGCTTTTATCGCGAGGCCGGCCTCGAAGTGGAGCTGATCGAAGGCCGCCCGGGAGTTGACTTCATCCGGGAGGTCGTGACCGGGAAAGCGCAATTCGGGACAGAGATGCCTGACCTCTTGTTGCGGCGCAGTGCCGGCGACCCGGTGGTTGTGCTGGCGGCCATCTTTCAGCATTCCCCCGTGGCGTTAATCTGCCGGGCGGACTCCGGAATCAAATCCCCGCACGACCTGGTGGGGCGCCGGGTGATGCTCCGTTCGGCGAGCAACGCCGAATTGCGGGCGATGATCACCAAGGAGGGGGTGACCCTGGACCGCATCCGGTTCCAGGAAAACTCCTTCGACCCCGATGACCTCGCCCAGGGCCGGGCCGACGCGATGAGCCTGTATCTCACGGTCTATGCCCCCGAATTCAAGCAGCGCGGAGTGGCCGTAACCGTTCTTGAGCCCATCAACTACGGCGTGGATTTCTATGGCGACTGCCTGTTCACGACCGAGCGCCAGCTAAGCCAGCACCCGCAGCGCGTGCGGGCCTTCCGCGAGGCCAGCCTGCGCGGATGGGAGTATGCCATGGATCACCCGCGGGAAATTGCCCAATTGATTCATGACAAATATGCCCCCCAGCGGACGGTCGAGTCCCTCGTGGCCGAAGCGGAGGCGATGGAACCGCTGCTGCTCCCGAAATTCGTGGAGGTGGGGCGCATGAACCCGGGACGCTGGCGGCACATCGGCGACACCTACGCCAAGCTCGGGATGCTCCCCGCGAATTACTCCTTGCACGGGTTCCTCTACGACCCCGAGCAACCCTCCGACGACACCTGGCTCAAATGGCTGGCGGCGATCGGCTGCCTGGGGTTGGCCGCAGCGGGGGTGTTTTTCATCTTCATCCGGCAGCTCGGCTCCGCGGTCAAGGAACGCACCACCGAACTGCGGGAGAGTGAAGGACGCTTCCGCACCCTGGTGGAGTCGGCGCCGGAGGCCATCTTCGTGCAAAGCGAAGGCCGTTTCCTGTATGCCAATCTCCCCATGGCGAAGCTGCTCGGGGCGGACCGGCCCGAGGACCTGCTGGGGAAGGATTGCTTTGACCGCGTGGCGCCGGAGTTCCGCGACACGGTGCGCGAGCGCATCCGCCTGCAACAGGAAACCCAAGGCCCCGTTCCACCGGCCCAGCTTGAATTTGTGCGCCTGGATGGCTTGCGGCTCCCGGTGGAAACAACGGCGGTGGCCATCCAGTATCAGGGGCGGGCCGCTCACCTGGTGTTCGTGCGCGACGCCACCGAGCGCATCCAGGCGGAAAGCGTCACCCAGGCCCGGCTGCGGCTGATGGAGTTTGCCGGCACTCATTCGCTGGAGGAGGTGCTGGTAGCCACGCTGGACGAACTGGAGGCGCTGACGGGCAGCCGGATCGCCTACTATCACTTTGTGCAACCGGGCGAACGGACGCTCAACCTTCAGGCTTGGTCCACGCGAACGTCGCGCGAGAAGCGCGTGACCGGGGGCCAAGACCGGAAATCTGAAAGTGAGCCCTCGGGCGCGTGGATGGATTGCGTCCGCCAGGGACGGCCGGTGATTCACCAGGAACGCACAACCCTGCCCGGCCAGAAGGGCGAGGCGCCGGGGACCACGGTGGCGCGCGAGCTGGTCGCGCCCGTTTTCCGAAACAACAAGGTCGTGGCGGTTCTCGGAGTGGGAGACAAACAAAGCGATTACTCCGCCCGGGACCTGGAAACGGTGTCGAGGCTCGCGGATCTCGCCTGGGACATTGCCGAACGCAAGCGGGCTGAAGAAGAACTCGGCAAACGGATGGAAGAGTTGCTCGCCTGGGAGAACCTCACCCTGGGCCGCGAGGCCCGCATTCTGGACTTGAAGCAGGAAGTGAATGATCTGCTCGCGAAACTCGGCAGACCGGCCCGTTATGATCGGCCGGACGACAAAACCGCCCCACCCTTCAATAAAGAATGAAAGCGGGAGAGATCGCCGTCAGACCAACCACTCGCGCCCAGTCGATCTGGAACGATCTGGCGCGCATTCGAGCCGAGGGTCCATTGGTGCATAACATCACGAATTACGTGGTTATGAACACGACGGCCAACGCCCTGCTGGCCCTCGGAGCGTCCCCGGTCATGGCGCATGCCTGCGAGGAAGTCGAGGAGATGGCGGGCCTGGCTCGATCCCTGGTCCTCAACCTCGGAACGCTCAGCACTCCGTGGATCGAGGCCATGCTCAAAGCCGGCCGGGTGGCGCACACACGAAAGATTCCCATCGTGCTGGATCCGGTGGGGTGCGGCGCGACGCAATTCCGGACGGCGGCGGCCTGGCAACTGATCCGCGAAATTGCACCGACCGTTATTCGCGGCAATGCTTCCGAGATCCAGGCGCTGGCTGGCATTGCCGGCGGGCCAAAGGGAGTCGATAGCCTGCACGATCCCAGTGACGCCATCCCAGCCGCAAAAATCCTCTCCAGTCGAATCGACGCTGTCGTTTCGGTCAGCGGTCCAGTGGATGCGATCGTCGATGCGCACCGGACGATCCGGATCGCGAACGGGCACCCGCTGATGGCGAGGGTCACCGGGATGGGCTGCACCGCCAGCGCGCTAACCGGGGCCTTCCTCGCCGTGAATCCGCAAAGCCTCGAAGCCGCGGCTCACGCCATGGCGGTCACGGGCATCGCCGGCGAGATCGTGGCCCGGCGGGCCGCCGGCCCGGGCAGCTTCCAGGTGGAGTTTCTGGATGCCGTTTTTGCTCTCCGGGAATCTGATCTGGAGCAACAGCTGAAGCTGGAAGAAACGGGCGGAGCGGGCCAGGCGGAACAGAAAGCATGAACAGAACCGACAAGCAAACCGATTTGCAGCCGGCCGAAGCGGAGTTTGGGCAGGCGATCGATTACCGGCTGATTTTTGACGCCTGCACCAACCCGATGGCTTTCTCCGAAGCGGCTTCGGGCAAGATTGTGGACGTCAATGCCGCCTGGATGGCGGCCACGGGGATCGCCCGCGAGGCCGTGATCGGTCGAACAGCTCTGGAACTGGGACTGTGGCCGAATGAAGCGCAACGGAGCGCCTGCCTGGCGGAATTGGAAACGAAAGGTTTCCTGGCGGACTACGAAATGAAGTTGATCCTGCGATCCGTAGAAACGCCTCACCGGGCCTCGGCACGGCTCGTGCACATGCATGGCGCGCGCTATGCCATCTGGGAATTCCGCAATGTCGTTCTCGAGAAACAGGCCGAGGAGAAGGTCAGCAGCCTCCTGGCAAAATCCGAGCAATCCCGGCGGGCCTTGCTGAGCATGTTGCAGGATGTAAAGCGGGCGGAGGAGGCGTTGCGGCAGAGCGAAGCCCAGCTCGCCACCGCCATGAGAATTGCGCGGCTGGGCCACTGGGAATTGGATGTCGAGCGCGGCATTTTCACTTTCTCGGACAGTTTTTACGCCATTTTTCATACGACCGCCAAAGAGGCGGGCGGCTATCAGATGTCCATCGCCGATTATGCGAAGCGGTTTGTCCATCCCGCCGATTCATCCGTGGTCGGAGCGGAGACCCGCAAGGCCAGCGAAGCCAGCGACCCAACCTTCAACCGCTATCTCGAGCATCGAATGCTTTATGCGGATGGCGGCGTGGGACACATCGCCGTCCACTATTTCGTGGTCAAGGACCCGCAGGGAAAAACCATCCGGCTCTACGGCGTGAACCAGGACATCACCGAACGAAAGCGGACGGAAACCGCGCTGAGCGTAAGCCAGGAAAGATTACGGGCGATTGTCTCCGCGACCCCCAGCTGCATCAAGCTGGTCGACTCGCAGGGGACGCTGCTGGAAATCAATCCGTGCGGCCTGGACCTGGTCGAGGCGGCGAGCGCCGCCGAAGTCATCGGCCGGCCTCTTTTTGGACTGATCGCCCCGGAGCATCGCGAATCGTTCGCGAAATTTAACGAGCGGATCTGCTCCGGGCACGACGGCACCCTGGAGTTTGAGATGGTGGGCCTGCGCGGCACGCGCCGATGGATGCAGACGCACGCGGTGCCTTTGCAGGATCCCGCCAGCGGGAAGACGCTGCACCTGGCGATCACGGACGACATCACCGATCGGAAGCGGGTGGAATCCCAATTGCGCCAGGCGCAAAAGCTCGAAGCGGTGGGCCAGCTGGCGGGCGGCATAGCGCATGACTTCAATAACATTCTCGCCGCCATCATGATGAACCTGACCCTCCTGCAGGACAACGATCACCTGGACGGTGAAACGCGCGCGGGATTGAAGGAAGTGGAATCGTGCGCGGAAAGAGCCACAAGGCTGACCCGCCAGTTGCTCATGTTCAGCCGCCGCTCGGTCCTGGAAACGCGAGTGCTCGACGTGAACGAAGTAGTGGACAACCTGCTCAAAATGCTGGGCCGGTTACTGGGCGAGCACATCAAACTCGTTTTTGAACGGAGCAACCGGCTGCCCCCGGTCGAAGCGGACGCCGGCATGCTGGAGCAGGTGCTGATGAACCTGGCGGTCAATGCCCGCGATGCCATGCCCAAAGGCGGCCAGATCACCATCAGCACTTCGGCGCCGGAAATCAGCGCCGCCGACGCCGCATTGCACCCGGAACGCCGCCGGGGCTCGTTTGTCTGCCTGGCGGTCGCCGATACCGGGTGCGGCATGGATCCGGCAACCGTCGAGCACATCTTCGAGCCGTTCTTTACCACCAAGGAAGCCGGCAAGGGAACGGGCCTCGGCCTGGCGACGGTGCACGGCATCGTGGCCCAACACCGCGGCTGGGTGGAAGTGGACAGCCGGGTCGGAGGCGGGACCACTTTTCGGGCCTATCTGCCGGTGTCGACCACACTGTTAAAGGAAGACGAAGAACAATCCGCCCAGCCGGCTCTCAAAGGGAGCGAAACCCTGCTCGTGGTAGAGGACGAGGACGCCGTCCGACTCACCCTGGCCCGCGCACTGCGCGGCCTGGATTATCGCGTGCTGGAAGCCGCCAACGGCCAGGATGCGCTGAAGCTATGGCGAGACCATGGCGCTGAAATCGATCTTTTGCTGACGGACATGGTCATGCCGGAAGGGATGACCGGGCTGGAACTCGCGGAAAGGATTCGCCTGGATAAACCGGCCTTAAAGGTGATCATTTCGAGCGGCTACGCCGCCGAAATCACCGAATCAGCCACCCTGACCAAAGCGGGCATCGTTTATCTGCCCAAACCGTACAAACTGGCTTCACTGGGCCGGGCTCTTCGCGAGTGCCTGGAACGAAAATAGAACCCCGGCTTTTGGACAGAGCCGCCGCCCCGGCTGGCTTTCAGCTCCAAATCTGACGGTCGAGCGAGCGGAACTGCACGGCTTCACCCACGTGATCGGTGGAGATTTTCGCCTCGCCCGCCAGGTCCGCGATGGTGCGGGAGACTTTGAGAATGCGGTCGTAGGCGCGGGCGCTTAATTGCAGGTCCTGCATGGCGAACTTCAGCATGGCCAGCGTGTCGTCGCTGATCTGGCAGAACTCTTTCAACTCCCGGCTGCCCATGCGGGCGTTGCACGACACTTTGCGGCCCGCGAAACGCTTTTGCTGCACCTGGCGCGCGGCCACCACCCGCTCCCGGATTTGCGCCGAACTTTCGCCCGGGCGGCCGGTGGTGATCTCATCGAACTTTACCTGCGGGACTTCGATGTGAATATCAATCCGATCCAGCAGCGGGCCGGAGATGCGGCCCAGATAATTTTGAATCTCGCGCGGGCGGCTCCGGCTTTCATGCGGCATTTTTCCGTCCGGGGTCGGGTTCATGGCGGCCACCAGCATGAATTGGGAGGGAAAAGTCATGGTGCCCGCCGCGCGCGAAATGGTCACGCGCCCCTCCTCCAACGGTTGGCGCAGCGTCTCGAGCACGTTGCGCTTGAACTCCGGCAATTCATCGAGGAACAGCACCCCATGGTGCGCCACCGAGATCTCGCCGGGCGTCGGATTGACATTCCCACCGAGCAGTCCGGCGTCGGACACGGTATGATGCGGCGCGCGAAAAGGCCGCCGCGTAACCAGTGCCTGGCCCGGGCCGAGCAGCCCGACAATGCTGTGAATCTTCGTCGTCTCCAGCGCCTCCTCCAGGGTCAGAGGCGGCAGGATGGTCGCCAGCCGCTTGGCCAGCATCGATTTGCCGGTGCCCGGAGGGCCGATCAACAGGATATTATGGCCGCCGGCCGCCGCGATCTCCATCGCCCGCTTCACGGATTCCTGCCCTTTTACATCCGCAAAATCGAGGTCGTCATCCAGCGGCTGGTCGAAGATTCCGTCCAGGTTCACTCGCGTGGGGGTGAGCTTGAGTTCGCCTTCAAAGAAAGAAACCGCCTCGCGCAGATTTTGGATGGGCAAAACGCGCAGTCCTTGGACCACGGCCGCTTCCGGCGCGTTTTCGGCCGCAACCAACAGGCCAGCTTTGCCATCCTTGCGCGCCTGGAGAGCGATCGGCAGGACTCCCTTCACCGGCCGGACCGCCCCGGTCAGCGCCAGCTCACCGACCATGAGAAAATTCTCGAGCTGATCCGAGGCAAACTGTTCGCTCGCGGCCAACACGCCCATGGCGATGGGAAGATCGAAACTCGGTCCTTCTTTGCGCAGATCGGCCGGAGCGAGATTGATGGTGGTTTTCCCCAGCGGCATGCGAAACCCGGAATTCACCAGCGCGGTCCCGACCCGATCCCGGGATTCTTTCACCGCCGCGTCGGGCAACCCGACAATGACAATAAACGAATCGTTGAAGCCTGAATCCACCTCCACCTCGACAGGATAAGCCTCAATTCCATTAACGGCTGCCGAACAAACCTTCGCGAGCATGCGCGAGGCGGAAGATACCCAGAGTCAATGTGGGATGCCAAGCTTCTATCCGATCCAACAGCGGGACGGAGCGAGACGGAGATGTGGCCCAGGTAATTTTGAATCTCGCGCGGGCGGCTCCGGCTCTCATGCGGCATTCTTCCGCCCGGGCTCGGGTTCATGGCGGCCACCAGCATGAATGGGGAGAGACAAGTCATGGTGCTCGCCGCGCGCGAAATGGTCACGCGCCCCTCCTCCAATTGCTGGCGCAGCGTCTGGAGCACGTTGCGCCTGAACTCCGGCAAATTCATCGAGGAACAGCACTCCATGCTGCGCCACCGAGATCTCGCCGGGCGTCGCATTGACATTCCCGCCGAGCAGACCCGGGCGTCGGACACGGGATGATGCGGCGCGCGAAAAGGCCGCCGCGTGACCAAGGCCTGGCCCGGGCCGGGCAGCCCGACAATGCTGTGAATCTTCGTCGTCTCCAGCGCCTCCTCCAGGGTCAGAGGCGGGAGGCTGGTCGCCAGCCGCTTCTTGGCCAACATCGATTTCCCGGTGCCCGGCGGGCCGATCAACAGAACGTTAGTGCCCATTTAACATAGCCAAGAATTCACGGCCCCGAAATGGGGCCTTTTTCTTTGTGGACGCTGGGGATGGCCGCATGCAGCTTGGAAGCCAAATGGCCAACGAGAAGAGACAAGGCATCTGCATGGGGGTTCCCGGCGCGGCAGTGTTTCACAAGCCCTTTTTTACGCTTCGACAAAACGAGCTTCCTGAGTTGTTCAAAAAGGTTGAAGGCTTAAACGATCATCGGCTGCTCGCTATTGTAACGGCACTCATAGTTGAAAACCGGATCGACAAACTTCTGGAGACCTTCTGTCCTCGATACAACCGGCTTTCGGAGCAAAGAGAGTTTGGCTTCTCCTTAAAGATCCGAATGCTGGAATCGCTATCATTAATTCCGCAGACGATCACAGATGCGTGTCATATCGTGCGTGAAATCAGGAATGATTTTGCGCACCAGCTTGAGAAAACGACTCTGGCTGACATTGCTCCAAAGGCATTGGCGCATCTGGAATCTTTTTACCGTGACGTTGGCTCGTCAGACATTCCAGAATTAGAAGATATCCATTTCAACCGGTTCAAATTTGCGTCGTTTGTCGCAATCGTGTGTCTAGATGCCTATTGTGTGAACCTTGGAAAGCTTCGAACGAAGATTTCCAATCAGGACTTTATTGCGTCCCTCGGAATCGAAGTTAACGAAGAACGAGAAAAGATGATGCAAGAGTCGCGATCCAATGGCCCGATCTTTGTCCGAAAGAATGGCCAGAAGTGGGAACTTGTTTACGACAAGTTTTCTGAAATCGTCGATTCTCTTCCATCCGGAATAACGGCTCCCGACCTATCTCAATTCTTTAACCGCCATTAGACGAAGTTCCACCGGATCACCGCCACGATAATGACCAACGGGGTCGCGACCGAGTAGAAAAGCTCTGGTCGTTTACCCCCCCGGCTCATCTCCACGATCAAAACACTTTGCTGGCCGGTCGTAAAGGGGTAGAGACTCGTTCTGAATCAAACCGGCTTACAGCGACGTCTTAAACACACCCTCTCGTTTTAACGTTCGGCGAATTTCCTCGCTGCACGCTATTATGTTCCCCTTTGGGAAAGAGATACTCGGAATCATCGATAATCAGCCTCACCGTATTCCCCATGAAGCTCGCTTATTGTTTCGGTGCTTGACTTGGTGTTGTCAAGTTTTGGAGCCAAATCACGTAACCCTTTTTTGCGCGCAGTCGAAAATCAAGAGGTGAGCGAGGTAACCGACGTAGTTATCCCTGAGTGGAAGAGCGCGGAAGGCACACCCGTAATAGCCTTAACGGCGTAACAGAGGAGAATTGTTGCGCCAGTGCTCCCGGAGGAATAGCCTCGGCCCGGAATCCAACCGGGCTTAAAGGATGCGCACCGCACAGGCTTACACGAAATGGCAAGAGCCCTCATTTTTCCGACCCCGTTTCAGGCGAAGCGTCTCCGGGTTTTCCCTGCCAGAGCTGCTGGTGGTCTGTGCGATCGTGGCGATTCTTGCTTGGCTGACATTCTTCTCCGTTGCTCGCACCAAAAGCCTCGGTCGTTCCACGCAGTGCCTTTCCAATCTGCGCCAACAGGGGCAACTCCTTTCCGCATTCGTTCTCCAGTATAACGTCTATCCCCTGACGACCGCTCTCCAGGGCGCCATTCCCAGCGGCGGCCCTCCTTTCCGCTCTTCCTGGGCCAGCACGATTGCTGACGGCGACCCAAAGGGATTTCTTTTCAATGGGCGTGGGGATTCGAAGACCGGAATCTTTCAATGCCCGTCAATCACCCGTTACGTTCTCGATTACGGCACGGCTTTTGCCTCTTACGGTTACAACGCGTTCGGTTTGGTGGGAGCGGATGGAGCGGGTGGCCTTGGGCTTGGCGGGATCGCCCAAACCAATTCGCCGGCGCTTCGGCCCATTCGAGATACGGAGGTTTTAAAACCGAGTGAAATGATGGCGATTGGAGACGGAGTGGTCGGAAGTTCCGCGTTTCTTAACGACGGTCTGATAACGCTGACCCGCACCGCGCAACCGTCCCACCTGGCAGATCAGTCGGCACGAGTCCGGGCCCGGCACCGCTCGCAACTTTCCATTCTGTTCTGCGATGGCCATTGCGAAGGCGTCTCGCTCGGCGGGCTCTTCACCCAGGTGGATGGAGGGCTCAGCAAATGGAACCGGGACTCTTTACCGCACTTCGAACGAGCGCGGTGAGTTGCAGGGTGCTACGCGTTGCAGGCCGGTTTTCGCATGGGCGCTCGCGTCGGTGAATCCGGAGGGTTGAACCGTGGAATAGTCCGCGATTTTATCGGCAACGCATCGGATTAGTGAGGCAACTCTTTTTGAGTCGGAGAACTGCGTTGATCAGGACTCAGGATCGGGCCGCCGACGCGATCTGAGACTGCCGCGAGGCAGCGAGTGCGTCGACCGTCGAAAGCGGTCATGGCACGCTGCTTCATGACCGCCCTCCATAACGGACCTTATTTGAGGCGGGATTCGCCGTTTCCTTCGTCGTAGTAAGTGGCGTAACCGACCTGGATGGTCTTGAGGTGCTGCTGCCACTCAAGGAATCCGAGGGTGCGCGAGGCTTGCAAGATTTGCTCGACCGGCTTGGGGGCGGGATAATCGCCTACGGTCATCGCCTCGAACAAGATCCGGCCATCCATGGGGCGGGCGGGCTCGACGCCGAGGATGTGAAGGACGGTCGGGGCGACGTCGATGTTGCCGCTGGGCAGTTCGTCCACGAAACCGGCTTTGAAGTCGGGGCCGGACGCCACCAGGGTGTTGTGCAGATCGAAACGGCTGAGGGAGGCATGCACGCCAGTGCCGCGGCGGCCCTCCATGGCGATGATGCTGCCGGGCGCGCCGAATTCATTTTTGTCCCCTGACCAGCGGAGCGAGACCAGGATGTCGGGAGCGCCTTTGCTGACGTTCACGTGGGCCTCGGTCAGCGGGAACGTTCCTTCGACGGCCAAGCCGGAAAAAATCACTCCGGCAAAATCCGTTCCCTGAAGATAGGTGACGAGCCGCTTGATGACCGCTTCGTCGTGCTCGAAGACGTAGAAGGAGATGCTGCCGCCCAGATTGACGACCATGACATCGCCAGGCTCGGGGTTCTCAAATTGTTTGCCTGCGGTGAATTTCGCCTTCTTGAGCCCCTCGACCACGTCCGTGCCGCGGTCCACGGAGGAAAAACCATGATCGGAGACGACGAAGAGATCGGTCGTCTCGAGAACTCCCTTGTCTTCAAGAGCTTTGAGAACGGCAGCCAGGTTCTTATCGCTGCTATCGAGAGCGGACAGGGCGGCCTCGGATCCAGGCGCGGAGGCGTGCTGGGCGCCATCCGGCTCGCTGAGCCAGAGGAGGGTGTAGGCTGGGACGTTCTTTTTCCACAAACCACGCGTCAGGGCGCGAGTGGTCCAACTATCGGGCGTGGAGCTGCCGGAGGAACCGTCGGGAGTAAAACCGCTGCCGCGTCTTGAGCCCGGCGCGGGACTCTCCGGAACCGCGGCGGGAGCGGCCGCAGCAACCGTCGTTGGAGCGTTGGTGGCAGCCGGCCGAGGGAGGGGGCTCGGGAACGCGCCGATGTCGGGCGCGCGAGTGAGGCTCTCGAGAACGGCACGAGGGACGGTCTGCCCGCGGAAAAGGGTAACGGACTGGCGGGCGGCATCGGAATCGCGCCGGGCCGAGCGATCGTGCAGCAGGGCGATTGGCTTCGCGCCCGCGATGATGGTCGGGAAGCCAGCGTCGTGCAGAATTTCCGCGACGGTGGGAGTTTCGATGTATTTGCCGTCACTCAGGAGGTCGCCACGGCGGACGGCGTCGATGCTTTCAGTGCCGTAGGAAGTGGTCCAGTTCAAATCCGGGCGGTACTGGACGTTGGCCATGACGCCGCTGTGGTCCGGATGCATCCCGGTGGCCAGGGCGGTTCCGTTCACTTCCGTCGACGTGATGTAAGCCGAGTGGTGACGGCGGAAAAAGGCGCCCTTCTGCGCGAGTTCGTAGAGGGCCGGCGTATATTGCGGAGTGATGAAGTCCGGCCGCATCCCGTCCCACACGACGACGACGACATGCTCGGCCTTTCCTTTAGCGTCGGCCGACGGAGCGCGGCTCGCCAAGGCGGCGACGGCGAGGGACCAGAGGATTCGGGGAGAGCGGAGCAAAGAATTCATGGCGACTGCCACTCAAGCCCCAAACGGAAACGCGGAGGTTACGGCCTTGTATCAAGCAGGTGACTTTTGTCGTCGGCGCCTCGCCCGCTGAGACCGGCCACTTGGCCACTTTTGTCCGAAAACGTTCGCGTTCAGAATTTGAAGCTGACGCCGCCGATGAAATGGTGGATCAGAGGGCTGACTTCGTAGGAGCCGCCGGGAACTTCCAGATCGCCCAGTTCCACGTAACCGATCTTGTATTCCGCGAACACGGCCCAATGCTTGACGATATCGAAGCTTACGCCGGTAAAGCCGATAAACGCGGGACCGTCGAGTTGATATTCTTCGAACGTCACGTTGCCGATTGACGACTCCACATGCGGGATGGCCACGCCGATGCCGGCACCCAGGTAGGGTTGGAAGCGGCCGAGGAAGCTCTTGCCGGGCTGATCCAGAAAAAACCGGTAGATGGCATCCGCGGTCAGGAAGTTCAGGCCGTGCGAAATGCTGAAAGCCTGGACGGTGTTATCGACGCGCTCCGAGCCGTCGACGGGCGCGCCGCCCCGAGTCCCAGTGACGTGGACGGTCGCGTCGGTGTCGAGGTACATCTTGGAATGGAAAAACTCGACGCCAAAGCCCCAGTGCGAATGCTCGGGGAGGAAGTACGAGAGCCGCGCCCCATAATAGAACGGCCCCTTGAGATCCTTGCTCTTGTAGGAAGCGCCATGGAAGGTCAGGTCCGTTCCCGGCTGGTGGAGCGTCAGGTCGTTGTCTTCCACGATGCTGCCGCCGCTGAAGATCGAGAAGACGAATTCCGCCCGGGAGCTGCAAACTCCGCCGTTCGCCAAATACAAGCCGACCGCCGAAGCCGCCGCGAGTTGTCCAAACTTTTTTGTCCCAATCCTGTTCATAGGAAGATCCGTGCTGTGGCAGCAGACTTCTGCCGCCCCGAGTCCATTTGCGTTCAACAGCCACGTTCTGTCGCCCAAGAACAGCACGCCGAAAGCCGTCAAAACGGAGTTCTTATGCCGAAGCAGATTCCTGAAATCAAGACGAAAGCCCGATCAAAAGGATCGCGGATCGCGAAGCCAAAGCCGCGCGCAGCATCAGCGTCCGATCCTCCAAATCGCCCCATCCTCCGGAGGGCCCCGCTCGCATTTGCCCGAACCCGGCGCAACGCAACGCTTCACAGCGCGACGGCAGGCCTCGGGTCATCAATCGGACTGAACAGTGCGCTTGAGGAATCTCGAGATCCGAAGCTTTTGACTTTTCCCGGAGCCTAGGCAAATTCACGCGCCGCGCGCCGCAGGGGATCGCGGCGCGTTTTGACAGATCGATAAACCCCAACCCAACCACGATTGCCCCTTAGTTATTGATTATGCGTCCACCAGCCTTGTGCGCCGGTCCGGTTCTCCGCCGCGTCTTCCATCTCCTCGCAGCGTTCTCACTGCCGTTCTCCGCCCTCGCCCAGCTTAGTTTTCTCGTTCAACCGCCGGCCACCGCCGGCAACTATCCCGGCCAGCGTGTTCAAGCCCAGGCCAGCGCCAATCTCCCCGGATCGACCCCGTTCGCGGTGCAGTGGCAAAAGGACGGGGTGAATCTCTCGAACTCGCCGCACTACCAGGGGGCGGTTACAGTGGCCAACGGTTTGGCTGGGACAGGCGGGTCGACTTTCGTCAACGGCCTGTTCATCATTCCGGATGTCCAAGCCTCGGATACCGGCGACTACCGCGCGATCCTCTACGCGGGGGGGTTGAGCATCACAAGCTCCGTGTGTCATATCGCCCCGATTAGCTTCGTCTCGAAGGCTCCGGTCATTCGAAGTCCCGCCCCTGCGGACGCAACGGTTCCGGTGGGCACATCCTTTGTTACTTTCCGCACGCAGGTCACAGCTTCTCCAGACACGACCTACCAATGGTACAAAGATGGTGTGGCTTTCGGGGAGGAGCGTGCGGCCAACTCGTTGGGTTATTACGCCGTGCGAGGCTCCGTGTCCAAGGATGGAGACGGCTTCTTCGACTTCGTGGTCAGCCCGGTCACGGCGGGCGCCGCCGGCAGCTACGTGGTGGTGCTTTCGAACGCCCTCGGCACCGCGACCAGCGCGCCGATCCACCTTTCCATCGTGCCAGGAACGGCTCCCTCCATCACGAAGGAGCCGGCTCAAACGCTCGTGGTGGGCAACCTGGGTGACACGGTGCACATCACAGGGTACGCCGCCTCCGGGAATCCGTCCCCCGCATATTACTATTCCAAGGACGGTGGTCCGATGGTCCAGATTATTGGCGGCGATCTCGCACTCTACTATCTCCAGCCAGGTGATGCGGGAGTTTACACGGTCATCGCCAGCAACAGCGTCAGCTCAGTCGCCTTCAGCCCGGTGACGGTGAGCATGGGAGCCCCGACGGGCAGCACCCATACGCCGACTCCGGTCCCGTGCATCGGTTCCGAGGACCAGATTCGCGGGGCCACCCTGAGGGCCAATGTCTTCTTCGGCCAGGATGATCATCCGAACCCAAATACCTATGAAATGCACTTTGCCGCCAGTGGGAACACGTTCACGATCCCGGCAGGCGGGTATCTGCCCGCCCAGACCGCGAACTGGTCGCTGGATCTGACCGGCGCCTATGGCAAGGACGCCTATGGCAATGCGGTTCCCACGATCAACGTATTCGGCTTGAAGGACGAGGCCAACGAGTCGGTCACCGCACATTTTTACCTCTTCTGCGACGACAATCATCTCGACGTTTGGTACGATCTCCCGGCCAAGCTGGTCCACCATTTTGCGTATTATACCTGGGACAGTCTGCCTGCGGCGGCGGCTGGGCCCGTGATTACGCTGCAACCGGCGCCCACCAGTGCGGTGCAGGGAACGACCACCATGTTGCAGGTCATCGCCGTCGGAACGGAGCCCCTCAGCTACCAGTGGCAAAAGGGAGGGCAGGATCTGCCGGGTGAGACGCACCGCACGCTGACCCTGGCAAACGTCTCTCCGGCCAACGCAGGCAACTACCGGGTGAAGGTGACCAACGGCGCTCAAACGACGGTGATCAGCAAGCAGGTGGCCCTGACCGTGAACCCTTCCCTGCCGCCCTCGATCAACACGCAGCCCCAAAGCGGGGACTACTACGAGGGCGAAGCGGCGGCGCTTTCGGCCTACCTCAGCCTGCCGAACGGAAACGTCGGACCGATTTACCCCCCCTCGATTCCCGCCCAACTCCAGTGGCTGAAGGATGGGCAGCCTGTGAAGACAGTGTCCGGCCCGTTCTCCAGTCTCGACCTGATCTTCGGTCTCGGCCTGAAGGCCGACAACGGATTCTACTACATCCGGAAGTCGGATGCAGGGGTTTATACGGCGGTAGCCAGCATCAATGGTTCCGCCACGAACAGTGCGCCCGCCGCCATTCGCGTGGTGAACGACCAGGACGCCCCCGTCTTCAGGCCGGTGCGCTCCCCGTTCAACCTCACCAACGGGTCCGGCTTGGTGATTGAAGCCGAAGTCGTAGGCACCCAGGACCCCACTCAAAAGGCCCGGCTGCAGATCAATCGCGTCACGTATCAGTGGAAAAAAGACGGGGCGATGATTCCCGGAGCGACTCGTCCCTATTACCAGATCCAGAGTTTGGACGCGTCCCAGGCCGGCAGCTACACTCTGGTGGCGACAGGCCTTACGGGAGCGGCCACTGAAAGCGCCCCCATTCTGGTGAACTTGGTGGATCCCTGCCTGCCGCCGGCGAACGACGCCGCGCTCCGCGGAAGCTCCTTCTGGCTCAGTAAGACCGCGGACAAGGCTCCTTTCCCCGCCGGCGTGATTCCGTTGCGCTTCGACGCCACCGGCAACGGCTATCAAGTGCTGACCACGGCGGATCACGCGGGGTTCACCGGAACCTGGACTTCGCAAACTTTCGGAACTTCATATCTCATTACGCTGAATGGGTTCACTTACACGGATGGCAAAGTCGGGGCGGCCTCTTTGACCCTCTACTGCGCGAGCGGCTTGCTTTCGTACTCCCTGAGTCAGTCGGCGTCCCCTTACGCTTACCTGTCAGGGGACGCGTCCACCAAGGCCCCGCCCGCGACCAAGCCAACGCCGCACATTGAAACCCAACCCGCCGCGGTCAGTGCGACCGAGGGACAGTCGGCCAGCCTGACGGTCACAGCCAGCGTATCGGACGGTTCGCCCATCACCTATCAGTGGAAGAAAGCCGCCGCCCCGGTGCCAGGTGCGACCCAGCCAACGCTGACGTTCAACCCGATAGGCGTGGGTGATGCTGGCGTATACACCGTCGATGTCACAGCCAATGGCCAAACGGCGACCAGCAATCCAGCGCAAGTCACGGTTTTGCCCAAGGCGCTCTCCGCCATTTCGATTCCGCCCAAGGTGGACCTTTCGACTGGCTTCCCGATCTCGATCCCAACCGATTTGGGCCGGAACTATCAGGTTCAGTTCAGCGAAAATGGCGGCCAGAAATGGACCGCCAGCCTGCCAGTGATCGCCGGAACAGGCTCTCCGTACCTTTGGATCGACAACGGCCCGCCCCGCACGACGGCTGCGCCGACAACCGTTCCGGCGCGCATCTACCGCGTGGTCCTCGTTCCATAAGGATCCGCCAAGCGAGTTCTAGCACGGTCGCCGCGGTCGGCGGACGCCGGGTTGTCGGGACCAGTTGCGGTCTGCCGTAGGGCGCACCGCGCCAGCGTGTGCGCGCCAGCCCGTATGGCCAGTGGACCGCGGTTGGCGCCGGACGGACCTCGTCCGGCGCTTGCGGCAGGCCGGTTCACCCTCCCAGCAAATGATAACGCGCCACGGTGTAGATCCCGGTGCGTTCTTCGAGATCCACGTAGAGGGTCACGCTTTCGCCCGTGCCGAAGAACATGTCTTCGGCCGCATCGTCCCCCTCGGTCTCCGAGAACATGATCTGGGTCCAATCGGTCGCGTCCAAGGTGGGCTTGAACATGATCACGTAGTTGTTCTGCGGCTCGGTCTGGAACGTTATGGCCAGGCGCTTGTGGCCATGGAGAGTGACCGGCGCGAGCTGCGCCGAGATGAGATAGGAGAATTTCACCAGATCGAGCGTGATGGAGTCCTGGCCGTCGTAGGCGAGCTTATAGCGGTAGAGCGGTTCGGAGGCGGGCCCGTGGATGACCGACCCGTCCGGCGCGAAAAGCGAGCGATGGCACGGGCAATGCATGCCCGCGAACAGGCCGCTGTAGGGCTGCACGCCGCAACCTTCGTGCGTGCAGACCGAAGTGACCGCGACAAACTGTCCGACGGCCAGACGGGTCACGAGGATGTTCGGCAGGCCCGGCACTTCGAGGGAGATCGATCCCAAATCGCTGGCCAGTTCCGGATGGTCAGAGACTTTGAACGTGAATTGGCCGACGGGGAACGGGATGTCGGCGGCTTGCGCTTCTCCGAGGATGTGGCGGGTCAAGCGGTTGCGGCCGATCCCGGAGGTGACGACGCCGAGAACGAGTGTCTTGATAAATTGCCCGCGGCGCAGGAGCACGGCCTGGGAGGTATGGGAAGGTCGGGACATAGGTAAGCGGTGGTCGAGTGACAGTTCGTTAAAATTGTCGGTCAATACGGTCTGTATGGTAACAGCCATACAGTGAAGCGCAAGGGAATCCTACAGTTTCGAAGCTTTCCCCTGACAAAGGCCCTTTCGGCACCTTTCAGACCGCTTTCCGCGGCGCGTGACGAAAAAACCCGGTCTTGGTTCGAAGCTTGAACAAGCCCCCAGCGTCTGTAACATGGAAATAACTGTTACCCACTTGGTTGACCTGGCTGAGCGCCGTTCCTCCCACTGCCCAACCCAGCCCAGCCCAGCGGGATGATGAATGAGATGATTGCCGCGCGAAACAACGCCTCCCAGCCGCCCGCTCTGCCCCTGGGCGGCGCTCGGTCCCTCGTGACAACCCGCCGACTGAGCGTCCTCGCGGTCCTGCTGGCGACCTCCGCCTTGGCCGCAGGCTCCACGCCGACCTTCAACAAGGATATCCGGCCGATTCTCGCGGAGAATTGCCTCCAATGCCACGGCCCGGACCTCCAGCAGCGGAAAGGCAAACTCCGCCTTGATCTGGAAGCGGAAGCCAAGCGCTCCGCCATCAACACCGGCGATCCCGACCAGAGCGAACTGCTTGCCCGCGTCGCATCGACCGATCCCGAGGTGCGGATGCCGCCTCCGAAGACTGGCAAATCGCTGACCGCGGAACAGATCCGCATTCTCCGCGACTGGATCCGCCAGGGAGCGAAATACGAGAAGCATTGGGCGTTCGAACCGGTGCGCAAACCTGCTCCCCCGGCGTCGACGCAGCCTGAGGCCAGCGATATCGACCGGTTCATCCTGGCCGGGCTCGAATCCCGCGGGCTGGCTCTTTCAGCGCCGATCTCGGCCCGTCAATGGATCCGACGCGCCACCTTTGATCTCACCGGCTTGCCGCCGACGTGGGAGGAAGTCGATGCGTTTGTGCGGGATCGTTCGCCCAATGCGCGCGAAACGGTGATTGATCGGCTCCTCAATTCGCCCGCTTACGGGGAACGGTGGGGGCGGCACTGGCTCGATCTGGCGCGCTACGCGGATACGCACGGCGGGGCGGCGATCGGCTTCACGCGCTTCCCTTTCTCCTACACCTATCGGGATTATGTGATCCGCGCATTCAATGCGGACCTCCGCTACGACCGCTTTGTGACCGAGCAACTGGCGGCGGACCAACTCGGGCTGCCGGACCACGATCCGGCCCTGGCGGGCCTGGGATTTCTCACCGTGGGAATGCAGTACCGGAATCGGCATGACGTGATCGATGACCAGATCGATGTGGTATCGCGCGGCTTGCAAGGTCTCACGGTGGCCTGCGCGCGCTGCCACGATCACAAGTTCGATCCGATTTCGACGGCGGATTATTACTCCCTTTACGCCACACTCGCCAGCAGCAGCGCCCCCGGTGAACTGCCGGTGATTGGCCATCCCAGACCGGACGAAGCCCAGCGCGAGTACCAGCGGGAACTCGCCCGCCGCCGGGCCAGCTACGATGACATGGCGGCCGAGCAGAACGAAGTCATGCGCGGGCGCCTCCGGATGCAGGCCGGCCTGTATCTGCGGGAATTGGCCAAAGGGACCCCGGAGCAGGACGTTTCCACCGCGTTCCTCTCCTACCGGACCGATGATTTCCGCCCGATCGTTTTCAACCGCTGGCGCGATTACCTCGCGAAAATGCCCGATACCGATCCCGTTTTCGGCCCCTGGGTGCGCCTGAGCCGATTGGAGGCGAAAGGGTTTGCCGAAGGGGCCACCAACCTGCTGCGCACGCTTCGCAAGGAGAATGGAGATCCCGCGGCGATCAAGGATCTGCAGCGGTTAAGCGCCGAAGCGCCCCGCTGGAACCCGAGAGTGCTCGACGCTCTCGAAGCCAAAGGGCCGCAATCAATGTTCGACGCTGCAGACGCCTACGGGGAGCTGCTGGGCAGCGTTCATCAGGCCTGGCTGAAAAGCCTGCAGGCTGCCTCGGCGGAGGCGGCGCCCGGCGGAACGATCATCCCCGACGAAGACCCGAAACAACTGGAGATCAACAGCCCGGTAAACCGGCAAATCCGGCGGCATCTTTACGCCCCGAATTCGCCGACGGCCGTGCCGGACGATCTGGCGGTTCACCTGCTGAACCGGACGGTAAACGACACTCTGGAGGGCCGCCATGGAGCGATCCATGACCTGCAGCTGAACGCCGCCGGATCACCGCCGCGGGCCATGGCGCTGCAGGAGAATCCCGCGCCCGATCCGTTTTATGTGCTCAAGCGCGGAAACCCGCTCGCTCGCGGCGCGATGGTTCCCGCCCGGTTCCTCTCGATCCTCTCTTCCGGCAACGAAGCCGACTTTCCCGATGGCGCCCGGCGCCTGGGCCTGGCTCGGGCGATCATCTCGTCCGATAATCCGCTCACCCGCCGGGTTCTGGTCAATTGGGTCTGGCAGCGCCATTTCGGCCAGGGGCTCGTGCGCACGCCGGACGATTGGGGCACCCGTGGAAATCGCCCCACGCATCCTGAATTGCTCGATTATCTCGCCTCCGTGTTTGCGGAGGACGGCTGGTCGATCAAGAAGCTGCATCGCCGGATCATGCTCAGCGCGGCCTATGCCCAATCGGCCGCGGAAAACCCGGAGGCGCGGAAAGTCGACCCGGAAAACGAGCTGCTCTGGCGCATGCCCCGCCGGCGGCTCGAGCTTGAATCGATGCTCGACTCCATGCTCGCGGTTTCCGGGGAACTGGACCGCACGCTCGGCGGGCGGCCCTTCGACCGCGAAGCCCAGCCGAAGGTGCATCGGCGCAGCGTCTATGCTTTCGTTAATCGCGATATTGTCTCGAATCTCTCCAGCACCTTTGACGGCGCGAACCCGAATGCCTGCACGGCCCGCCGCCCGGACACCAGCGTGCCGCAACAGACCTTGTTCGCTTTGAACTCCGACTTCATTCAGGACCGGGCCATCGCCCTGGCCGCCTTGAGCGAAAAGTCCTCCGGCGGGGATGAAGCCCGGCGCGTCCGGGATCTCGTTCATCGCGTTTTCGGCCGGGAACCCGAACCGGCGGAGCAGGAACGCCTGTTGCGGTTCGTGCACGACGCCGCCCAACGATCACCGGCCACGGCCTGGCAGGAGACCGCGCACGTCCTGCTCGCTTCCAACGAATTTGTCTTTCTGGACTAATGAATGCCTTGAAACGCCCCACTACCCGTCGTGAATTCTTCCGCCGCTGCGGCATGGGCTTTGGCAGTCTGGCTCTGGCCGATCTGCTTTGCCACCCGGCCCAGGCGGGCGCGCCGGCGCCTCATTTCCCGGCGCGCGCCAAAAGCGTGATTCACGTTTTTTTGAACGGCGGCGTGTCCCAGGTCGATACGTTCGATCCCAAGCCAGAGCTGACCAAACGCGCCGGGCAGATGCTCCCATTCGCCAATCTCCAGACCGAGCGGAAAACCGGGGTGGCCCTCCCCTCGCCTTTCACTTTCCGCAATTGTGGTCAAAGCGGCATCCCGATCAGCGATATTTTTCCGCACCTGTCGGAATGCGCGGACGATCTGGCGGTCATTCGATCGATGTATGCGGAACTCCCAAGCCACGAGCTTTCGCTCATGCTGATGAACACGGGAGACCAGCGGCTGGTCCGCCCGAGTTTCGGCTCCTGGCTTACCTGGGGCATGGGCTCCGAAAATCAGAATCTGCCGGGCTTCATCGCGTTGTGTCCCGGCGGCCTGCCCGTGGGCGGGGCCATGAACTGGCGGTCGGCCTTCCTGCCGGGCGCTTACCAGGGCACCCTGGTCGACACTTCCCAGGCCGACCCGAGAAAGTTGATTGATCACATTCGCAACGGCCGCCTCGCGCCCGACGCTCAGAAGCAGGAATTCGACCTGCTCCAGGAACTGAACGCTCAACATCTGGCGAGCCGCCCCGGTGAAGCTGCCCTGGAATCACGCATCCACTCCTTCGAGCTGGCTTACCGCATGCAGATGGAGGCCACCGATGCTTTCGACATCCAGCAAGAGCCGGAACACATCCGCAAAGCGTATGGCGACGGCCCGCAGAACCGCCAGTTGCTCATCGCCCGGCGGTTGGTCGAGCGCGGGGTTCGATTTGTGCAGACCTGGCATGGCAACATGCAACCGTGGGACAGCCATTCCAATATCCGCGACGAGCACCGGAAGGTCGCTCGTGAATGCGATCAAGGTTTGGGGGCGTTGATCGCTGACCTTAAACAGCGGGGCATGCTCGACTCCACCCTCGTGCTCTGCACGGGCGAATTCGGCCGCACCCCGAGCGTGGAACTGGGGCAGAACGGCGGAGGCGCGGGCGCGGGCCGAGACCACAATCATTGGGGATTCTCCCTCTGGCTGGCGGGCGGAGGCATCAAAGGCGGCACGGTCTACGGCGCGACCGATGACTTTGGCTTTCGGGCCGTGGAAAACCCGGTCTCCATTCATGACCTCCACGCGACCATGCTCCAATTGCTCGGATTCGATCACGAGCGCTTGACCTACCGCTACGCCGGTCGCGACTACCGCCTCACGGATGTTCACGGCCAGGTGGTGCGGGACATCATTGCCTGACCGCCGGGCGCGCCGGCCGCTGGAGATTCCTGGATTGCGGCGTTCGGTTGGGCGGAGGACTCGGCGGTAAGGCCGGAGTTCGGCGGGGAACAAGCGCCGCGCTCTGACGAGGCGCAGCTACAGGACATTTGCGAACGCCGTCGCCCCGTTTATCAGGGAAGTCCACCCCGCCCGTTTTGAACCTCGGAGAGGTTCTCGGCCACAGCCCACCATTGCGCCCGGAAAAAAGCGCAGCGCCGGGCGCTATGGTGGGTTCACCGCAAGAAAAGGTTCTCAACCTCGGAGAGGTTGCGGCCGGGTTCTGAGGATTGCAGCGTGCGATTGAGCGGAGGACGCCCGTTAAGAAGGATGCGGGGGGAATGGACTCGATGGATTCCGGCCGCCCGCAAGTTGATTCACTGCCTGACCCAACGGCAAACGCGGGGCCACAACCTCTCCGAGGTTGCTATGCCTTATGGCGACGGTAACCCAACGTAGCCGCGGAGCGCGGCAACATTGGGCTGTGGCTGGGAACCTCTCCGAGGTTCAGGCGCGGGACATTCCTGGATTGCGGCGGTGGGTTGAGCGGAGGATGCGGTGGTGGGGCGGAGTTCGCCGGAGAATAAGTGCCGCGCTCTGACGAGGCGCAGCTACAGGACATTTGCGAACGCCGCCGTCGCCCCGTTTATCAGGGAAGTCCACCCCGCCCGTTTTGAACCTCGGAGAGGTTCTCGGCCACAGCCCACCATTGCGCCCGGAAAAAAGCGCAGCGCCGGGCGCTATGGTGGGTTCAACGGAAAAAAGAGTCTTCAACCTCGGAGAGGTTGCGGCCGGGTTCCAAGGATTGCGGCGTTCGGTGGAGCGGAGGACGCCCGCTAAGAGGGATGCGGGGGGAATGGACTCGATGGCTTCCGATCGCCCGCAAGATTCGGCGCCTGACCCAACGGCAAACGCAGGGCCACAACCTCTCCGAGGTTGATGTGCTTTGTGGCGACGGTAACCCAACGTAGCCGCGGAGCGCGGCAACGTTGGGCTGTGGCTGAGAACCTCTCCGAGGTTCAGGCGCGGGACATGCCTGGATTGCGGCGGTGGGTTGAGCGGAGGATGCGGTGGTGGGCCGGAGTTCGCCGGAGAATAAGTGCCGCGCTCGGACGAGGCGCAGCTACAAGATTTTTGCGAACGCTGCCGTCGCCCCTTTTATCAGGGAAGTCCACCCCGCCCGTTTTGAACCTCGGAGAGGTTCAGGGCCACAGCCCACCATTGCGCCCGGAAAAGAGCGTAGCGCCGGGCGCTATGGTGGGTTCCGAGGGCGAAAACGTTCTCAACCTCGGAGAGGTTGCGGCCGGGTTCTGAGGATTGCGGCGTTCGGTGGAGCGGAGGATGCGATGGCGTATTTCATCGCGGCGCACTGAGAAGACGCGGATGGGCCGGCCAGGGCCACAACCTCTCCGAGGTTGCTATGCCTTATGGCGACGGTAACCCAACGTAGCCGCGGAGCGCGGCAACGTTGGGCTGTGGCTGGGAACCTCTCCGAGGTTCAGGCGCGGGACCTTCCTGGAATGCGGCGGTGGGTTGAGCGCAGGATGCGGCGGTGGGGCGGAGTTCCCCGGGGAATAAAGTGCCGCGCTCTCACGAGGCGCAGCTCCAAGCACTTGTGAAGGGCGATTTCGAGAACTCGCCACGGGCGGTAGAATCTCTGTAACATTGTCCCGTGCTTCCCGTAGGAAACCGGGTATGAGTCAAATGACTGTGCAGTGTCCGAAATGCGGATTGCCTCTTCCGAGCGATGCGCCGCAAGGGTTGTGCCCGAAATGCCTGCTTCAGCAGGCCACCTTTATGACCGACGCTGGCGAAAACCGCTCCCCCGCCCGTCCGGAACCGCCATCGCTGGAAGTCCTGGCCCGGCATTTCCCGCAGCTCGAGATCCTGGAAATGATCGGCCGCGGCGGCATGGGCTTCGTTTTCAAGGCGAAGCAGCCGAAGTTGGATCGCCTGGTGGCGCTGAAGATTCTGGCGGAAAATGTCTCGGCTGAATCTTCGTTCGCCGAACGCTTCACGCGGGAGGGCCGAGCCCTCGCCCGGTTGAGCCACCCGAACATCGTCGCGGTCCATGACTTCGGACAGGCCGGCCCGTTTTTTTATCTCCTGATGGAATTTGTCGATGGGGTGAACCTCCGGCAATCCATGCAGGCCCGGCAGGTGTCCCCGGCCGAGGCGCTGGCCATCGTCCCGCGAATCTGCGACGCGCTGCAATACGCGCACGGCGAAGGGATCCTGCATCGCGATATCAAACCCGACAATATTCTGCTGGATCGCAAGGGGCGCGTGAAGATCGCCGATTTCGGCATCGCGAAACTGTTGAACGAACCGGCCGCCCAGGCGGCCCTGACCGCGAGTGGCGCCGCGCTCGGCACAGTCCACTATATGGCCCCGGAACAGATCGAACGGCCGAATACGGTCGATCATCGAGCCGACATCTACTCGCTCGGCGTGGTCTTCTACGAAATGTTGACCGGGGAACTGCCGATCGGGCGATTTCCAGCTCCCTCCGAGACTGGGCCGATGGATCCACGGCTGGACAAAGTCGTCTTCAAAACTCTGGCCAAAGAGCCGGCGCGGCGGCCGCAGAGCGCCGAAGAATTGGGCACCGAGGTGCAGCACATCGCCAGCGGAGGCCCGGACCCCAAGCCGGAAACAAAACCGGAAGCGGCTACCCCAATCCGAGTGCAGCGTTGCTACATCTCAACGCCGGAGCATTTGCAGACCTGGCTTGGACGCCAGTGGATTTACACCGGGTCCGGTCAGATCCGGTTGGAGCCTGATCAGTTGATCTGGCGGAACCGGCGGAATTCCATCGTCATTCCCCTGCGCTCCATCACCCGCCTGAGCCTGGGAGAGTTTCCGCGCCTGTCGAAACCTTTCGGCCTGAAAAACATCGCGGTCACCTGGCTCGAGGGCTCGACCGAGCGCCGGATTCTATTCATCCCGCACCGGGGCGCGCTCCGCAGCACTTGGACGACCAGCGAGACGGTTGAGGAATGGTTTACCGCCTTGCAAGTGGCGGCTAAAGCGCTCACGGGACAGATTCCGCCCGCCAGTCCCCGCCCGTCGGAAGAGTCCGGCGAAGGGTCCGCGTGGCCGCTCGCCCTCTTGAGAAAAGTGCCCAAGTTCCTTCTCATCTTCTTCATCTTCTACCTCGCCAGCTTCACTGCCTTCATCGCCATCAAGCGATTGGTCGGGCGGAGACCGGCCCAGTATCCGGCCGAGCCCACGCCCGTCGTTGCCTCCGAAGGATTCAAGACGATCCATTTGGTTGATCTTCAGGGGACGGCGGATGCCGTCTCCGCCACGAGCCGGTCCGGCCTGGCCCCCGGCGAAACGGTGCGCGCCGTGATCTCGTACAGCAATGGCCCCTGGGCTCCGAGCGATGAGACGGAAACCCGCTACCGGACGGAAAGCGACGGCACCAATCAAACGTTTAAGACCACCTTCACCTGGTCCCTGCCCACCGGGTTCGCGACGGCTTTCGATGTGCGCGCGGAAGTTCAGAGAGTGACCGCCAGTCTCCTTGCCCAGCCTCTGACCCTCCCTCCGGGTGGCGTTTTTCCGGTTTTCTCCATCGAGAACAAGGAAGGAAAGAGACTTTCGGGCGGTCTCGAATACCGCCACGATCCTCAAGCCGCTCCGGCCCAACCGCTGGCTGAAGGAAAGATTGTGCGCGTCATCCGCACCAGCAGCGGCGGGGGCGCGGTCTTCGCCGGTCAAATTCCGTCTGGCTTCTGCCTCGCTCCCTATACCGTGATCGACGGTCGCAGGCAGCGTGGCATCGCCTCATGGCACGAGAGCAGAAAAGAAGTTAACCTGGAATGGCCGAAAGCCCACGCACTCGAGTTTTCAAGGCCCGGGTACTCGGTGACCGCAACAAACTACTTTTTCGATGGCCAATCCTGCGTGCTTGCTCCCGGCCAGGCGGTCCCCATCTTTCAAATCAGCGCCCCCCTTCCAGGCGAGGCCCCTCAGCAAATTCAAGCGATGGTCGAACTGATTCCCATCCCGAACGGCGGGGACCAGTAATATGGCGGCAGTCTCCTCCGCCTTTGTCACCACCCGCTGGACCCGAGTCCTGCAAGCGCGGGGCGCAGGACCCGAGGCCAGCCTGGCGATGAGCGAACTCTGCGACGCCTATTATCAACCGGTCTGCACCTTCATTCGCTGCTCGGGCCCCGACGAAGAAACCGCCAAAGATCTGACTCAGGAATTCTTCGCCCGGCTCCTGGCCCGCGACTCCCTCGGGGCGGCCGACCCGGCTCGCGGACGCTTCCGCTCGTACCTCCTCGCGGCGGTGAAGAATTTCCTGCGGGACGCCCACGCCCGCGCGCACGCTGCCAAGCGAAGCCCCGCGGAAGGCACGGTGCCCCTCGAGATGGATTACGCCACCACCGCCGAACAGCAGTTGCCCGATCCCAACGCGCCGTCGCCTGAGCGTGAATTTGATCGCAAATGGGCCTTGGCCGTCCTGGACCGCGCGCTCACCGCTCTGGAGCGCGAACAATCCGACCGCGCCGATGAGTTCCGGGTTTTAAAGCCCTGCCTCGTCGGCGAGGCCAGCGTTCCCCAAGCGGAAGTTGCCGCCCAGCTCGGCCTTTCGGAGGCCGCTTTGCGGGTATCAATTCATCGTCTGCGCCGCCGGTTTCGCTCCCTGGTAAAAGAGGAAATCGCCGCCACTCTCCAAGAGCCCTCCCCTGCCCGCATCCTCGAAGAGTTGCAATACCTCATCGAGGTCGTTTCGTAGCCCCTTCCGTAACATCTGGGACCGCGGGAGGCGGTCGCCCGCCCCAAAGCAGTGCCGAATGATCGCTGTCTGACGGAATTGCCGCTGAATAAGTGCTGCGCTCTCACGAGGCGCAGCTACAAGACTTTTATGAACGCCGTCACCTTCGTGGATCAGCGAGATCCATCCCGCACGTTTTGAACCTCGGAGACGTTGTGGCCGGGTTCGGATTGCGCAGTCCCGCGCCTTGCAGAAGAGTAAGCGGACCTTGATCGGACCCAAGACCCAATCATCCAAAATCGGCAGGCTGCGACTGGGCCTTTGTTGCCAGTTCTCTTCTGAGCCAATCCAATTCCGGACGACGACGGCCACCGCCATGCTGCGGCTCGCGAAGAAGGACCGGCTGAATAGGCTCGCCAGCCTTTGCCTGACCAACGCCGAAGCCTTGCTGGCGTCGTTGCAGTTCTGCGCCGCGCACGGGATCGGCGCCTTCCGCGTCAATAGCCAGATCCTTCCGGTGAAGACGCATCCCGAAGCTGGCTACCGGGTCGAGGAACTGCCGGGTGGGGCGGAGATCATCGCACGGTTTCAGGCCTGCGGCGCTTTCGCGCATGCCCAAGGCCTCCGGCTATCGTTTCATCCTGATCAATTCGTCGTTCTGAACTCCCCCAACGCGAAAACACTTCTCCATTCCCTGGCCGAGCTTTCCTACCAGGCGGAGGTCAGCGCATGGATCGGAGCGGACACGATCAACGTGCACGGCGGCGGGGCCTACGGCGACAAAGCCAGCGCCCTGCAGACGCTTCGCGCAAGCATCCTGCGGCTGCCCGATTTCATTCGGACCCGGCTCACCCTGGAGAACGACGACAAGGTCTACACGCCGTCTGACCTTCTCCCGGTTTGCGGCGACACCGGAGTGCCGCTGGTCTACGACGTTCATCACCACCGATGCCTCCCGGACGGGCTGACCATCGCCGAAGCCACCGCGGCGGCCCGCAAGACGTGGAAGCGAGAGCCGCTCTTTCATATTTCCAGTCCGATCGAAGGATGGGATGGGCCGAAGCCGGAACGCCACCATGATTACATTGCGCTTTCAGACTTTCCCGCCGATTGGCGCGGGTTCCCGCTGACCGTCGAAGTCGAGGCGAAAGCCAAGGAACTGGCGGTTTTGACGCTGCTGGCCGAGTTGGGGGAGAATCGGCAGGCGGCCGATGAGAAACTCGGCCCAAAAGCAAAAACTCCACGAACTCGATAGCAATCTCGCGCCGGGAAAGTCCAGAGAGCGGGGCCGATCTTCGAATCCTTCGAGCCTACGCCGTCGCGTTCAGGGCCTGACCGGAACTGCTTGCCGGAACGGAGGAAGCTGTCTTCCCGCCCGACTGGTAAGTCAGCCAATCATTCAACACCGAGGTCGGAAGACCGGTGCTGCCGGCGCCGCCGCTGCTCCCACCGCCCAAAAGCGACGTCAGCGAAAGATCGCCCGAACTGGAGCTGAAAGCATCGGTCAGGATTTGCTGGGAAATGGAATCCTTGGTTTGCGCAATCAACTTCGTGGTGGCGGCCGAGCCGTCGCTGATATCGGTCACGCCGCTTTGAGCCAGAGCGCTTTTGAGCTGGCTCCAAGCCGCCTTGGCGTCGTCCGGTTGGTTGCCCGAGATGGCATCGGCTAAAGCCTGAAACCCTTGATTGATCGGGTCCTGGGATGGCGAACCATCACTGGCGGTGCTGGCGTACTGAGGATTCGACTTGATGAAGGCGCTCAGGATTGAGCCGGCGCTGGTGAGATCGCCATTCTGAACGGCGTTGCCCAGCGCATACAGGCTCCGCTGAAAAGCAGAAGACTGAGCGAGTTGCGTGGCGTAACTCGCACTTTGTGTGCTCGAAAGAGCCGTTATGGCACTCATTCCTAACGCGGCAGGCGCCAGGACCGCTAAATGTCCTTCCATGGGACTATCGGCGGCCCTCCGGGAACACTTTAACCGCCCGGGCCACTTTTCCGGTTTTGCGCTAACCCCTTGCTCTCCGGGAGGCTCCCCTGTAAACAAGCCGCATGCTTTCAGAGATCAAGAATGGACACGGGGAGCGAATTGATTTCACGTTCCATCCCGGCCGGAATGGCGCCCGTGAAATGGTCGTCATCGGCCACGGGGTCACCGGGAACAAGGACCGCCCGTTCGTGGTCGCCCTCGCGGAGGCGCTGGCGAAGGCCGGCATTCCCGCTCTCCGTTTTTCTTTTTCGGGGAACGGGGCGTCGGGCGGCCAGTTTGTCGAATCGACCATTTCCAAGGAAGTCGAGGATCTGGGTTCCGTCCTGACCGCACTGAAGGATCACGATCTCTGCTACGTCGGCCATAGCATGGGCGGAGCGGTGGGAGTCCTGCGGACTGCCCAGGACGCGCGCATCAAAGCTCTGGTCTCCCTCGCGGGCATGGTGCACACGAACGATTTCGCCCAGCGGGAGTTCGGCATGGTCAAACCGGGGGAAGGCTTCATGTGGGATGACACGAACTGCCCGCTTTCCCAACGCTACATGGATGACATGGCGCAAATCGGGACGGTGCTAAATCACGGAGCGAACATCAAAGTTCCCTGGCTGCTTGTGCACGGGTCCGAGGATGACGTCGTGCCGCTCCAGGATTCACGGGACATTTTCGCCAAAGCCAGCGCGCAGACCGAACTGGTGGAACTCAAAGGCTCCAATCACGTCTTCGCCGGGGACTACACCCGGCCGATGATCGCTCACGTGATCCCATGGCTGAAACGAACCCTCCGCATCCCGTGACCGCCATGATCGGAAAAAAGGCCAGACTTGGCGTCCTCGGCTCCGGCAAAGGCTCGAACTTCGACGCGCTGGCGAAATATTGCGCCGCGCCCGGTTGCCCGATGGAAGTCGCCCTCGTGCTGAGCGATGTCGAGACCGCGGGCATCCTCGCTCTGGCCGCGAAATACGGAGTCCCCCACCGGCACATCGCTCCCGGGAAATTTCGCACAAAACTCGATGAGGAAGCCGAACGCCGCTTTATCGACGCGCTGCTGGAAGCCCGGGTTGATCTGGTGGTGCTGGCGGGATTCATGCGCATTCTCAAAGGCGATTTTCTCCGCGCGTTTCCCGAGAAAGTTATCAACATCCACCCTTCCCTGCTCCCGGCTTTCCCGGGACTCGAAGCCTGGAAGCAGGCGCTCGATTACGGGGTGAAGATTGCCGGATGCACCGTGCATTTCGTGGATCAAGGGATCGATTCCGGGGCCATCATTGCCCAGACGGCGGTGCCCGTGCTCGACCAGGATACCGCAGCGTCGCTCCATGCCCGAATTCAACAGGCGGAATGGGACCTTTACCCGCGAGCCATCGAGAGCGCCGCACTCGGCCGGATCAAGGTGCAGGGACGCCGCGCCTTTCAGGCGCAAGGCGGTTGAGCCACGGTTGAGCCCGGCTTACTGCCCTTTGGACTTGGTGTAGACCCCCACCTGGGTTTTGATCCGAGCGGCCGTCGCCGCGCTCAAAACATCGATCAACTCCTGCACTGGCGCCTCCTTGTCCGGATGAATCGCCACGCTCGAGTTGGTATCCCGGCCGACGGCGCGCGTGAACTCCTCCTGCAGTTTGCTCAACGTCACGGGATTCTTGTTCAGGTAGAGGTGCGGGGCCGCCTTGGCAATGGTGACCACCATCGGTGGGATGCTGGAGGCGCCCGGCTTCGCCTGGGTGGCCGATTGAGGGAGATTGATCTTCAGCGCCGGCACCTGCCGGAAGCTGGTGGTCACCATCAGAAAGATCAGCAGAACGATCAAAATATCGATGAGCGATATGATGATGACCGCCGGGGCCTGACGCCGTTTGCGAGTCGTAAATTGCATACTCAGGCGCCCATCTTGTCCCGGTACTGGCTGCGCAGGAACATTTCGCAGATCGACTCCATCTCAATGGCCAGCGCCTCCACTTTTTTGTTGTAGTAGCTCCAGGCGATCAAGGACGGAATCGCCACGATCAAGCCCATGAGCGTGGTGTTCAGGGCGATGGAAATTCCCTTGGCCAGGGCGGCATTGTCACTTACGCCCACCGATCCCAGGCTCGCGAAGAGCGTGATCAGCCCGTGCAGAGTGCCCACCAAGCCCATGAGCGGGGCAATTCCGACGATGATTTCCAGCACGACGATTCCGCGCTCCAACTGCACCACCTCGTGGCGGGCGGCGGTCTCGACGGAACCGATATTATCCTGCTTCGGCCAATCCAGATGTTGGTTGGCGAGCAGGATCAGGTTGCTCACGGGCGACGGGTTCGCGCTGGTGATATTGACGACACGGGTGGCATCCCGCGGGCCGTTGCACTCCGCCACGGAGTCCTCCACCTGCTTCGGGATCACCCGCCGCCAGCGCAGGGCCAGCCCGCGGTCAATGATGACGGTGAGCCCAACGATCGACGTGAGCACGAGCAAAAACATGACCGGCCCACCGGCTTTTAAGAAATCCCACATACTTGGCTATTGATTGTAATAAAAAGTGAATCGTATCTCGCGGTAGTCGCTGTTCATCATGCGCCGCAAATCCGGAGGAAACGGCCGGTAGGGCGCAGGATCCAGAATTGCCCGCTGGCAAAACCAGGACAAAAGCTCGTTCACCGACGAATCGGCCACGCTCAGGTCGGTAATTCGACCGTCCTGGTGGAGGCGAAATTCAACCACCACCTTGCCCGCGCCAGCGGCGAACTCCCGCTCATCCAACAGGCTAAACCAGCGCGACTGCACCGCCTCAATGAACAGGGCGTCGTAAGCGCCAAACGGTGTCGCCCGGACATCGAGTCCTTCCGTGATGCCGATCCGCGCGCCGCCGTGCTGCAGCATCCTCGGACCTTCAATCAAGCCCTTCTGCGCTTTGGCCTCCGCTACGCTGGCCGGGCGCCGGCGCTTCGGCTCAGGCGCTGGAGTGGACGGGTTATCCGGCTGCGGCTGGCTGGCCTCCTGCCGGGGCTGCACCTTTGCCATCAAGGTCTCTCCTTTGTCCACAGGGTCCTGGCGCGGTTTGGGGGGAGCGGATTTTTGTTCCGGAGCCGGCTTGGGCGTGGCCGGCGCCGGTTGCATGACTTCGGCTTTGGAATGTTCCTTCTCCGGCGGGGGAGCGGCCGGGGCGGCTTTCGGATCAGGCCGGGAAACGTCCGTTACTTTAGGGACCTTTTCCTGTTTGCCGTCAATCTTGGGAATGTTCTTTTCCTCATCCTTGGAGCGGCTTGCAGCCTGCGTATTGTGAGCAGAGTAGTACTTGGCATCCTTGGGAGCCTCAGCGATCGCTTGAGAGGGATCGACATCCATGAACACCAATTCCGCTTCCGGGGGAGGACGTTGCTGCAACATCTGCCGTTCAGCCGCTGCCCGCTGCTCGGCGGTCTTCACCACTTCCTTCACCAGGTCGTGATTGGCCAGCAGGGTGAACAGGGACCGATTCCACCAGCCCAACTGACGGCCCAACTCCACCCCCGCAATGCCCGCAAAATGCAGCAGGACGGAAAGGAGCAAGGCCCTGGCGAGGGGATCGGACACCAGTTCGCGACCATACGATTGGACTTTGTCCCAAGACACGTGGGGGAAAGAATGCTACACCGTCACACCCGGAGCAAACGGAAGTTACGGATTCACAAGGCCAGACGCTGGCAGAGCTGGTGGACAAAGGTCAGGTTATCACACTGCAAATACTGCATGCGTCCGCCCATGCGCGAGAAGCTCTTACAGAATCGCAGATAGTAGGCGGGGTTGGTCTTGGGCGGTTCGCCCTGAGTCCAGTCCCAATTCCCGCCATCCTGGAGGTCCACCACGTAGATGGAGTGGCCTTTCACGATTTCCCGCCCGTTCTGCAACCGAAGGTTGTTCACGCAGCTCAGGCTCTTCTCGAAGACTTGCGGCCCCATGATCGCACTCCCGACGGACAGGACTACCCCGCCATCCAGACGCTCCACCGATCCGCCAAAGATGCGGAAATCCATGTCCGCCGCCCGCCCGATCAAAGCGCCGTTGAACATCGGATGGTTCGTAATTATGTCGTAGCCGATTCCGGGATGCACCGTGAGCGGAATATTGTGGCGAAAGGCCTGCGCGAGAATCGAGGCGTGCTTCCACCGATGCTCCACCGTGTGATGCCCTTCGGGGATCTTCCCCGTCAGCAGGCCGTTCAGAACATCAAACCGCGCCCCGTTCAGCGGGTCAGTCGGATAAGCCGCCATTTGAGCCCGCAAGGCCGCCGCCATCGGAAAATTGGCCCCATCCTTCTCGATGTAGCGCCCCAGCGCCCGTCCGTAGCCTTCGCCCCGCATCGACCCGGCATACAAGGCCAAATGGATATTCTCGCCCGTCTCGGCCCAGGTTCCGAACGTGCCGGTGGCGACATTTTCCTCGACGCTTTCCGTAGAACGGCCAAACCAGGCGTATTCCCAGTCGTGAATCGTGCCGGCGCCGTTGGTCGCCAGGTGGGTGATCCATCCGTTGGCCATCATCCGCTCCAGGATCAAGGCCGCTCCGTTCCGCAACAGGTGCGCGCCGTAAATCAGCATCACACCCGCGCCCCGCTCCCGCGCCCGAACCACGGCCGCGGCGCAATCGTCGATGATGCCCTTCTGATATTCCGAGATGGAACGCGGCGCAGCATCCGGGGGCACCAGAATGTCTTCCGCCGCGGTCAGGCTCTTCCGCTCCGCCAGCGGAAAGACCCGCACCCGCTCGATCGGCAGCGGATCGGGAAACGAGGGTTTTTGGAAGGGGCCGGCCATTATTTTGTGAAAATCTTGTGCAGCAAAGGAGCGGCGTCACGATAATCGGGGATGACCACGTCGGCCCCAACTCCGAGAAGCCGGTTCCGCTTCCATTCATCGATCCTGCCCGAGCCGTTATTGGCCTCGTCGCTGGCCACCGCCACCGCCATCCCGCCGACTTCGCGCGTGTTCTGAATCTCCACGTAGCCGTCGCCGAACGCGAGCAAGCGCTCTCCGGGGATCGAGTTTTCCCGCAGGATCCGCTCGATCACCATTTTCTTGGAGAAACTTTTGTAATCATCCTGCGCGCCGTAAATGTGCGGCCCAAAGAACTCGGTCACCCCCAGCAATTCCGCCTCCCGTTTAACAAAGACTTCATCGGTGCCGCTGGCCAGGAACAGATGCAGGTTCCGCTCCCGCAATAACTCCAGCAAACGCCGGGACCCAAACAAAAGATGGTCATCCGGCGAGCATTGGCGCGTCCGCAGTTTTTCGATCCGGTCCTGAATCTTCTCCTCCAGGCGGCGGAGATACTCGTGCTTGTACCAAAGGGGCTCCTGCGGAGTCCCGCCCCGCTCCTTCACTCGTTCGGCAAACTGGATCATCTGGTAGATGGTCTGCTTGCCGTTGAGTTTCATCATGTCGTCGAAAAGCATCTGGCGAACCGCCTCCGCATTGTCATCGCTGCGGGCCGGGAGCATTTCGACAAACATCCCGAGCATGATCACCGGCCAGCCTTCGCGGATCAGGGAGAGAGTCCCATCGAAATCGAAAAGGACATGGCTGATCGACGGCCGCGGCGAAAAGGACGAAGCGAACTCAACCGCGCCGCTAAAGCCGCGGTGAGAGGAGGTTTCGGAAAATCCCGACTGCGTCCGGACGTTTCCTGAGGCTGTTTCGTAACTCACAATGGGGCGGAATCATGCGGGCGATCAGGGAGAACTCAAGTTTTCATTTATTCCGCCCGCAATTTGAGTCAGAGCTACTGCCGCCCGCTTTGCGGGCCTCCATTCGACAACCCAAGCGTCCGATTGTAGATTTTAGGTTGGAGCCTATGGATAATGCGGAAGCAGGAAACATAAAATTCCCTCCGACATCGGCCGGCTCGGTCGATATCGAGTGGCAGAGGCTGGCGCATTCCGCGGGCTTCAAAGTCGCCAAGCTCGCAGAAATCACCGGCGTTTCCATGCGCACCTTGCAGCGCCACTTCCGCGCCCAGTACGGCCTGACGGTCAGCGAATGGCTGAAGGCGTTCCGCCTCCGCGAAGCCGGTTACCGGATCAAAGCGGGCGGCCGCATCAAGCAAGTCGCCCTGGACCTCGGCTACAAGCAGCTGTCCCACTTCTCCCGCGAATTCAAGCGGGCTTATGGCCAACCGCCCCGGAACACTTACCCGGAGTCGGCGGAATCCGCCGCGACTGCCGACGGCGAGAACCAGTCGTAAGCTTCCCCCCGCCCCCGGGCGCAATCGGCCGGCAGAGGCCCGTCCTCCCCTCAGCCCTTCCTGATCGATCCTGAGTGAGCGAGCTCCGGAGATCAGGTTGCGCTCTCCGCAACTCCCGGTATCGTTTCCGGATGATGCCGTTCTTGCTCAAATTCGTCGTCGTACTCGGGTTCGGATTCGTCATTCTCTGCCTCCTGTGAGGGACCCCGTCTTTCTCGCGGCCTGCCTCTCCTACGCAATCAATCGTTGGATCCTCAAGCCGCGGCTCCACTCGCCCTTTTTGCAGAACTGGCTGAATGACCTGCTCCTGGCGCCGTGCGCCTTTCCGGTGCTGTTCTGGCTCTTTCGCGTTCTCAAAGTTCGCCCGGAATCCTCACCGCCCTCCGCGTGGGAGATGGTTTGGATCCTGACTGTTTGGTCCCTTCTCTTTGAGTGGATCGGGCCCAAATTCCTGCCGTGGACCACGGGCGATTGGCGGGACGTGGTCATGTATTGGGCGGGCGGTTTAGCGGCCTGGCTTTACTGGCGGCGTTTTCCCCGCCTCGCGTTCGCGGCCGAGGCGGCCCAATGAGTTTTGACCGCCTCGCCCGCCACTATTCCTGGATGGAGCAGGTCCTGGCCGGCGACCGGCTCCATCGCTGCCGCACAGCGTTCCTGGACGCCGCCCGGGATGCCCGGTCCATTCTGCTCGCCGGGGAAGGGCATGGCCGATTCGTGGCCGAGATCTGCCGAACGAATCCGCATGCCGCCATTACCTGCGTTGACGCGAGCGCCCAAATGAACCGCGTGGCGCAAGACAGGCTTCGGCGCGAAGGGCTGGACCCAGGCCGGGTAAAGTTTGTATCCAAGCCCATCCTGGAATACCTGCCCTCCGAACCGGTTCACCTCCTCGCCACTCACTTTTTTCTCGATTGCTTCCCTGCGGCGGAACTCCAGCGCGTGGTGGATCACCTCGCCCGCTGCCTTCAGCCTCGCGGCCACTGGGTCCTGTCCGATTTCCAACTGCCGGAACGGGGCTGGCAGAGAATCCGCGCCCGCTGGGTCTTGGGACTGGCCTACGCCTTCTTTGCCACCTGCACCGCCCTGCCCGCCCGCCATCTCACCGCCCCGCAGCCCATGCTCCAGGCAAACGGCCTCGTTCTTTTGCGCCGGCGGGAGTTGAATTTTCGCCTCCTCTATTCGGAACTCTGGCAAAAGCAGGCCTGAATCCTCGCGCTCCCGCCGCCCGGGATCGGGCCAAACGTTAACCTTGCTTCTTTGGGCCGCAGAGGCTTAATTGCGGGCCGACTTTCAGATGAAAAAGATCAACGTGGCCATCATTGGTTTGGGGTTTGGCGCAGAGTTCATCCCCATTTATCAACGTCATCCAAACGCCAACATGTACGCGATCTGCCAGCGCGATCCGAAAAAGCTGGATACCATCGGCAACGCGTTTGGAGTGGAGAAGCGTTACACCGAGTACAAGGAATTGCTCAAGGATCCGAACGTCGACGCCGTCCACATCAACTCGCCGATCCCAGACCACGCCTGGATGAGCATCGAAGCGCTCAAAGCAGGCAAGCATGTGGCCTGCACCGTGCCCATGGCGACCAGCGTCGAGGATTGCAAAAAGATTGTCGATCTCCAGCGCAAGACCGGCCTGAAGTACATGATGATGGAAACGGTCGTCTACGCCCGTGAATTTCTCTACATGAAGGAGCTCTACGAGAATGGCACGCTCGGCAAGGTGCAGTTCCTCCAGGCGAGCCACCAACAGGACATGGATGGCTGGCCGAACTACTGGCCGGGACTCCCGCCGATGTGGTACGCCACGCACTGCGTGGGGCCCGTCTGCGGCATGCTGAACCTGAGCGCCGAGTATGTCTCATGCTTTGGCTCGGGAACGATCCGGCCCGAATTAATCAAGCACTATGGCTCGCCCTTCGCGGTCGAAACCGCCCATATCAAATTCAAGGACTCCGACCTGAGCGCGCGCATTTACCGCTCCCTGTTCGACACCGCCCGCCAGTATCGCGAGAGCATCGACGTCTACGGGTCTAAAGCCTCGGTGGAATGGCCGCTCGTCGAACACGAACCGCTTATTCTCCATCGCGCCAAACTGCCGGAAGCAAAAATTCCCAAACCGGTCAAAGCGCCCGACTACGCGAAGCGCCTGCCCAAGCAGATCCGTCCGTTCACCACGAAAGGCGTCTACGATCTGGGCAAGAAGACCCACCTCAGTTTCACCCAGGGAGCAGGCCATGGCGGATCTCATCCCCACCTCGCTCACGAGTTCATCTCGGCGCTGGCCGAAGATCGCAAACCGTGGCCGGACGCGGTTCGCTCCGCGAACTGGACCTGCGTCGGCCTCTGCGCCCACCAATCCGCGCTGCAGGGTGGAAAGATCGTGAAGCTCCCGAGCTTCTCTCTCTCCTGAGTGGACGGCCCGCAAAAACGCTGAACTGGCTTGCCTGGCGGAAATCCCCAGTTTTCCGCCAACCTCTTTGCTGTGAGCATCTGCACCAAAACCGGAGATTCCGGCCTGACCGGCCTGATGTACAATCGGCGGGTTTCCAAGACCCACCCGCGCATCGAAGCGTGTGGAGCGGTGGACGAATTGAACGCCGCTTTGGGAGTCGCGCGCGCCAATCTCCACGCCACGGCGATGAACGACCGGTTGCTCCTAATCCAAAAGCAACTGGTCGCTCTCATGGGCGAACTGGCCACGCACAAAGATGATCTGGCCCGCTATCGGCGGGACGGCTTTGAACTCCTCCCGGAAGCCGCGCCGAGCCAGATCGAGGCCTGGATCCAGGAACTCGAAGCGCAAAAGATCTCCTTCAAAGGCTGGGCCACGCCGGGAGCGACCCGGGAAGCCGCCGCCCTCGATCTGGCTCGCGCGATTTGCCGGCGAGCCGAACGCCAGGTCGAACGGCTTTTGGAATCAAACGAAATCGAAAACCGCACGCTCCAGGTTTACCTCAACCGCGTGTCCGACTTTCTTTGGCTCTCGGCCCGGGCCGCCGAAACCAAGGCCGAGCATGCGTAGTTCTGTGAGTTAGACCCCAGCCTTAACCGGTTGCCTTCATCCCTCCCGTCGTCGATTTCCCTGCAATTTTTCGGCTTTTCGTCTCTCTCCCCTGGGTCCCGGTTTTCAGTCCTCCGCTCTCCTCTCTCCGCTACCGGGAGTTTGGAGGGGTCTGATAAGCAATTTGCTTAGTCAGTTTAAGCCCGGCGCCTAATTGCAGGCTCATAGGTTGTTGCAATAATCACCCTCCAGCAGCCCTGCGACTCCTCGATGGTGCGCGCAAACCCGGTTGCTCAACGAAAACTAGCATCAAATGGAGAAAACTATGTTGCGACCCAAAAGCCCCCGGGCGCCGATGAATCACCCTTGGTCACCGCTCGGAAAACTGACAGTGATGACACTGGCTGGCACTGTTCTCGCGTGGTCCATGCCGGCCGCATCCGCCACGACGATCATATTCGAGGATCTGCCCACCAATGACTCCCTGCTGCAATCTCACCACGCCGTAGGAGGGCCGATCCTGGCGGACGACTTCGTTCCCGCAGCGGGCGGGCAAATCACGGGCATCGACTGGTGGGGCACGGCCGCGCAAGCCACGGACTGGGAGATCGCCTTCCACACGAACGATCCCCTCAACAATCAGCCGAACTTGGACAGCCCAGTCACAGGGGCGGCCGTGAAATACTTCGTCGCCGCGGCCGGAGTCGCCGATCCCGGATTGCCAGCAGGCATTCTCCATTACCACGTTGACGGAGCTTTCTTCGGCGTCCAACCCGGAACCGAATATTGGTTCACGGTGGCGAATGTCGCCGCAGGATGGAACTGGGCCGATGCGCTCAGCGGCCCCACGGTGGGAAGTGAGAACTTCAACGCGCATAGTTCAGTGGGGAATATTGCGCTGGACGGCGGACCACACGGAGGGCCCTGGACGGACGAACACACTGATCTCGCGTTTCGCTTCAGCGTGCCGGACGGCGGCAACTCCGGCTTCCTCCTGGCCTTTTCGCTGATGCTGCTTGCAGGCATCCCACGCACCCTAAGCCAGCGCCGGCTGGGCTAGACTCTGAAGTCACAGGTTCCGAGAGAAAACCACGGCTGGGCTTGGGTTGTGGGGCGGCCACTCTCGATCTCCGTTTGCCCTCCAGCGATGGAGAGAATGGAATCGGGAGCGGCCGGCCAGGCTTTTCCATGCGCGCTATCACTCGGGCTGGCCGCCTCATAGTCCTCGGCCGACGAAGACAGACGCTGGAACGGGATGCACGGCCTTTCGCTCGGGTAGGAGCAACTAGGAATCGGCAATGAGCGTTGTCGGCGTCATACAATCCATTTCCGCCCGGCGTCGGCGAACCGAGGACCCACCGCCAAGACCGGAGCGCCGGGCAATCCGCCGGTCCCCCTTTTCAAAACGGAGCGGTCCGGCCACTAAGGCTCCGTTAAAGAGGATCTTTGCGGCCGAACCGAACCATCTATGAATCTACTGACGAACGATCTCCAAGTATCAGCCGAACTGACTGTCGGGGAGACGCAGCGAAAGCTCCAAGACATGGACGCCACGGTGCTAAAACTCCAGGATACGCTCCGAAAGCAGGGCGAAAGCTCGCTCCCGGCGGAGAGTTTCATGCAACTCGTCTTGCAGATATTCGCGGACAGTGCCGAGAGTTGCCCGGATCCTCGCCCCGAGATTCTCACGCTGACGTTCATCGGCACCAGCTTGCTGTCGTTGCTCGAAAAGCACGGAATTACCGTTCCGCGGATGTCCAAGGAACGAGCCAGGCTTGAATTGAGCGAGACGATAAGGCAACTCATGCGCCCTTTTGGCATCGACGCATGACAGCCAGGCTCTCGTGAATCAGGGGCTCGGCGTGCAGCGCAGCCAAACGAGGCGGGGATCGATGGCGGGCAGATTGTCACCGCTCGTTTGGCTGTAACGGCAGGCCGCCAAACTCGCGACGAGAGTTTCCCAAAGCAGATCCTACAGAGAACCTATCTTACTTGCTGTGCGCTGAGCCCTGCCCTTGCACCAGCGCCAGGTGCCCTTTGAATTCGGAGTCACTCGGGTCCGCCTCCACTGCCGCCCGGAAATGCTCGGCCGCCCGGTCGCGCTTCCCATCCTGGTAGTAAATCACTCCCAGGCGGTCGTGCGCGATGGCATCACCCGGATCAATCTCGACCGCCGCGCGAAAGCTCTTTTCCGATTCCGGGAAATTCCCTTGATCGAAATATATCAGGCCCAAGTTCCCAAACGCTTTGGCATTCCTCGGATTCAGACGCACCGCCTCCTTGAAATGCTGGATGGCTATCCCGGGCCGGTTCTCCATCCGGGCCAGGATGCCCATGTAGTAATGCGGCTCATCATAGGCCGGGTCGGCCTGCGCCGCCGCCTGCAAATGGGGCAAGGCTCGACGGCTCTTCCCCTGGGCAAACATCGCCTGGGCGTATTTCACGTGCGCCTTGGCATCGTTCGGGTTCAGGCGCAGCCGGTATTCGGCAAAGTCGATCGCATAATCGACCGTCTGTTTTTCCACTTCCTCCCTTAACGGCGCCAGGCCCTCCGGATTCCGCGGCAACACTTGCAACCAGAGCTCCGCCATTTCGTCCACGGTCTGCACCCCGTACCGCACCCGCACCGGCGGGTTATGCGGGTTGTGCGGATTATTGGTGGAGTTGTCGTAAAGGAAACGCATGAAGATCGTGCTGCCTTTGGGCGCAAACACCGGCGTTTTAAAGCGGTAATCCCCCTGCCAGGCGAAGTTCCAGTCCGGAATGCGCAACAGCCAGTTGGTCGAGCCGTCGGGTAGTTTGACGTAACCCTGCAAGTCCCGCCCGAGATAATGGGCGTGCGGCAGCACTCCGAGAACATCGAGATCCACCGGCACTTTGAAGCTATTCGTCACTTCGTAATGCGCCTCCCCCGGGGGAACGTCCATTTTGTACGAGGTCAGCACAACCTTGAGCGGGAAGCGCGTCGGCGGCTTCTCAGTGAAATAGAAAGCGATCGAGCTTTGAATCGGTTCCGGCTTGCCGCTTGGCTGCAGGTGCATCTGCAACACCAAGTCCGAGTTTGGATACAGCCGCCAGCTCAACCCGTCTGGATTGCGCGACGGCCGCTTTCCCGGCTGCCAGCTCAAAAAATGCCCGTCCGGGCTTTGTGCGGTCGGTGGCGAATCCATTCCGTCAAAGCCCGGCAGCGGATCGGCTGCGTCCAGATCCCGCGAGGTCCGCGTGCGGTCGAGGCGAATGAAAGCATGGTGCGCCACCCGGCGATTTCCCGGATCGAACTCCACCGCGGCCACGTATTGGGTTTTCGCGGTGGGAACGGCGACCGCGAAGTTCCGATAGACGTCCTTCCCTTCCGCCGGAACGGTAAAAACGGGCGTTTGCACCACCAGATCGGGCTGCCCCAGCGTCCAACCGGCGGTCCACTCCGGCAGTTTCGGGAGCTGCGCCGGATCCCCCTCGGGCGCACCTGCGGCCGCCCAATCGGCCAATAACTGAATCTGCCCGGCCGAAAGCAATCGCTCCCCTTCATAATGGCCATAGGCCGGGTCCGGCAGCCAGGGCGGCATTACCTTCTTCCCTGTCACCTCAACGATCTGCCGGGCCCGCCGCGCCACATCCTGATAGCTCAGAAGCGAAAAAGGGGCAGACTGCCCCGGCCGATGGCATCCCGAGCAGTTCGCGAAAACCAGCGGAGCCACATCCCGGGTGAAGGTCGGAGCCGCCAGCCCGGCGGCGGCCGATAAAAAGAGGGCAAGAATTCGGATCATCGGTCCTCGATATAACATCCCACCGCAGGCAGGTGAGCTTGGCGGGGCGCCTGGCCGGCCAGAGCCGCGGTGATCGCCTCTTCCAAATCGTGCGCCGTCGCCTCGGGCCGCGACTTGCCCAGAGCGAGGAATTGGTCCGTGATCCGCCCGCGGTAAACCACGCTGCGCCGCTCGTTGAACACGGCCGCCTCCGGCGTGATCGCCACTCCCGCCTTTCGCACCAACTCATGTTTTGGATCACGCAAGCAGGGAACGGTGAGCCGATACTCCTTGCGATGCTTGTCGATCAATTCCGTTGTGTCTGATTGGTTCGGGTAAACCGCGCAGACCGCCACCCCGTTCGTGGCGAATTTCCGATAAAGGCGCTCGATCTCGGGCGCAACTTTGTTGGAAATCGGGCATTCCGAACTCATAAAAACCAGCACCACCACTTTGCTTTTGGAATCCAGCGGGCCTTCCGAGGCGAACAAGAGGCTGCCGGCCAGCAAAAGGCCGAACACGCGCACCAGCAATGACATGGGCTTAGTATACCGGGTGCCCGCCACGCCGAAAGGCCATTTCTTTTGCTTCCCATTGCCTCCGCGCGGGCAAAATCCAGCCAGGTCCGCACACTTTGCTATTGAATCCCGCCGGAAGAACCGCTTGTAATTACTTGAAACCCTCAGCCACTTGCTATGCGCAAAAAGACCGACGTTTTTCCTGTCGCCGTGACGGTGTACTTTTTGCCGGTCCAAAATCGCGTGCCTCTCAAGTTTGGGCGCGAAACGGTCACTTCCGTCGTCTGCGCCCGCGTTTGCATGCGCGTGGCCAATGCCAACGGTAAAACGGCCGAGGGCTGGGGCGAAACGCCGCTCAGCGTCTCCTGGGTCTGGCCGGCGGATCTCACTTATGAAACCCGGCTCGAGGCCCTCAAGGATTTGACCGTTCAACTCAGCCGGGCGTGGCTGGATGTGGAAGCCAGTGGCCACCCTTTGGAGGTGGGCCATGCTTTTCTCAGCGAAGCGCTGCCTCGCGAGCTCCAGCGGTTCAACGCCACCCGGGGCCAATCGGATCAGGTCCCCTGGCTGGCCGCGCTGGTCTGCTGCTCTGCTTTCGACATTGCCCTGCACGACGCTTTCGGAAACCTCAACGCCGTCCCGATTTACGAGACCTACACGGAGACCTTCATGCACCGCGATCTGGCAAGCTACCTCGAGCCTGCCGTCGGTTCGTCCGTCTCCTTTGCCGGCAAATACCCCGCGCAGTTCTTTGAGCCGCGCCAAAACCGCCTCGCCGCCTGGCATCTGGTGGGCGGCAAAGATCCAGTTTCCCCCACGGAACTTACCGGGTCGGAACCCCGGGACGGCTATCCTGTCCTCCTCCGCGGCTGGATCGAACGGGACGGCCTGCGCTGCTTGAAAATCAAGCTTTGCGGGACCGATGAAGCCTGGGACTACAAACGAATCTGTGATGTGGGAGCGCTGGCGATTGAGACCGGCGTACTCTGGCTGACTGCCGACTTCAATTGCACTGTCACTGATCCAAAATACGTCACCCAGATTCTCGACCGCCTCCTCCGGGATCAGCCGCGCATTTACGGCATGCTCCTTTATATCGAGCAGCCATTTCCCTACGACCTCGAAGATACCCGGATTGATGTCCACAGCGTCTCCGCCCGCAAGCCGCTCTTCATGGATGAGAGTGCGCACGATTGGGAACTCGTCCGGCTGGGCCGCGAATTGGGCTGGACCGGAGTCGCCTTAAAAACCTGCAAGACCCAGACCGGCGCCATCCTCAGTCTCTGTTGGGCCAAAGCTCACGGCATGACTCTGATGGTGCAGGACCTCACCAACCCGATGCTGGCGCAAATCCCCCACCTGCTGTTGGCGGCGCACGCCGGGACGATCATGGGCGTCGAGACCAATTCGATGCAGTTTTACCCGGAGGCTTCGAAGCCCGAGGCCGTCGTTCACCCCGGCATTTACCGCCGCATCAACGGCCAGGTTGACCTCTCTTCCATCGAAGGGAGCGGTTTTGGCTATCGCCAATCCGCCATTCAACGACAACTCCCGGTCCCGGCCTGCGCCGAAGGAGACCAGAGCGCCTGAGAAGCCGGGCGTGCCACCGATGCGCGAGGCAGCATGCCTCTCTCCGATTCCCGTTTGGCTGGGATTGGGCGGCACTGCCGCTGGCGCCCTATTCCCGGTTCCGTTAGACTCTTCCGGTGCAGAGCGAGCGAGAACTCATCGCTGACTGCCGCCAGGGCAAACCCGAGGCGTGGGACGAGCTTTTCGACCGCTACTACGCGGTCGCGGGCCGGTTCATTTTTCAGCTTTCCCCGTCCTTCTCCGCCGAGGATGTTGAAGAAATCTGCCAGGAGGTTTTTCTTGCGGTGATTCGCCATCTGCCCGGTTTTGAAGGTTCCAGCTCGTTCCAGACGTGGCTATACCGCATCGCCACCAACAAGGCTCGCGATTTTATCGAAAAGCAAAAAGCGGCCAAACGGGGTGGCGGTGAAGTTCCGTGCTCTCTGGACGCGGAGCACCCGCAAACCGGGCTCAAGATCGATCCCCCCTCCCATGCGGCGGGCCCGGATGGAGCCCTGCTGGCCAGCGAACGCCTCGCACTGGTCCGGGGAGCGCTGGACGAACTGGGCGATCCCTGCCGCGAAATCATTGAACTGAAATACTTTGGCGATCTCAGCTACGAAGAGATCGCCGCTGAACTGAAACTCAACCCTAAAACCGTCAGCTCCCGGCTCAGCAAATGCCTCGATAAACTCGAGGAAATTGCCCGGCCGCGCTTTCAACGGGAGAATTTGGCCCCAAGTTCCGTCTAACTACCCAGGCCATGGCCGACGAACCAAATAAGCAGATGGATCAGCTCCTCCGAGAGTACGCCCGCGAGAGGCGGAGAGGGCCTGATCCACGCCTGCACCCAGCCACGCGCCGGATGCTTCAGGCCGAGGTCGCGCGCACCTACGGGAAGCCTGCCCGTCCGCCGTTCTGGTCCCGCTTCCGCGCTTTCTGGCCGCAGATCGCCTTCGGGGCGGGTCTAGGCGCCATCTTCCTTGTCGCTGCTCTCTCCCTCCGGCAGCCGCGGCCTGCTCTCCAGGAATCGCCTGCGCCGAGAACCGAGAACGCGAATGCCGATGGCAAAGCCCGCGGGCCTCTGAGCTCCGCTCTGCCCGCCCTCAATGCGCCCGTTCAACCGACTGACAAGGATCAGGCACCGGCCCGGGAACTCAAACGCGGCCTCGAAGAACAACTGGAGCGCGAAGTTGTAGTCCGGCCCTCCGACCGAGCCAAATCCGTCCGCGGGGAACAGGTCGAGGATCGCGCGGCCGGCGGCCTCGCCTCAGCCGTAAAATCCGAAAGAGACCAGCTCACCGCGTCGCCTCAGGGCGCCAATTGGGCCTTGGATTCCGCCGCCCCATCCACTCTGGCCGCCGGTTCCCCGCTCGCCGGCCGCCTCCAACTTGGCGAGCAAACGGCCGCTCCGGCCGGGGCCTACGCGTATCGCCGCGCCGTCCCTCAGGAGGCGCCGCAGCAACTGGCCAAATCGCTCCCATCCCAGCCGCCGGCCTCCAAGGCAGACGCCGCCGTGCCGGCCGCTCCACAGCCAGTGCCGGTCTCCCGCGCACTCGCCGCCTCCGGCGTCCGCACGCCTCTCATCGAGCAAACCGCCCGCCCGGTCACCCTGCAACTGGCCGAGGCTGCCAGCACCTCTCCGCCGGTGCGCGCTCGTTTCGTTGAACTGTCCGAGCCCGGCCAGCCGCAAATCTCAGCCATCCTCACTTCATTCCAGGTCGAGCAGCGCGATCAGAATCTGACCATTGTCGACCAGGATGGCTCGGTCTACAGCGGATCAATCCTCGCCCGGCCCGGCCTGGAACAACAAAACGCCCTGGGCTTGGCCCCCAGCCTTTTCGGCTGGAGAGAATCGAGCAATCCGGCCGCAAACTTCCCCAACTCCGCCATCTTCTATTTCCAGGCTCAAGGCACCAACCGGACCTCGGGGGAACAGGTCATGTTGACCGGCCGCTATCTGGAAAAAACGAACTTTCAGGCGGCTGAACAGAGGGCCAGGACAGTCGCTTCCAAAAGGTATTCCGTTTCGACCAACGCCCTGGAAAAAGCGCATCGTGCCATTCTTGGCCGGGCCACCATCGGCCAAACGACGAATATTCCGGTGAGAGCGGTGTCGGTGGAACAGTAGGCAAAGCTGGCTGACCGTGCGTCGCCCCTCTTCGGAGCGCTTGCCTTCCGCGCCGATTACCTGGCGACCAGTTTGGAGGGCTTTTCCAAGGGGAAGGGAACAAAATCCTTGAGCAGTTTGCCGTCGCGCGCGTCGAAGACACGGATCTTGCCCTCGTAGCCCGCGGTCAGGATTTGCGGCTCCGCGGGATTCCAGGCGATGGAGAAAACCGCCCCCTCGTGGCCGTTCAACGTGGTGGATTTCTTCCCATCGGTCTTGAACACCGCCACTCCGCTCCCGACTCCTCCCAGGGCCACGCTCTCCCCCTCCGGGCTGTAGCTGATGGCGTAGATCGGCCCCAACTGGCGCTCGAATTCCTTTTGCAGGTTCAGATCGTTGTTCGCCGCGGTGCGGCCCTGGTTGTCGGAGATCTTATAGATCCGCGCGTTGCCCAATTCGCCGCCGTAGACGATGACGTCCTGCTTGGGATGGCGTGAAAAGCAAAGGACCGGCTCGATCAGCTTGTTGATGTCGTCGATGAACTGCCCGTTCTCGGCATTGATCAGTTTCATCGCCCGGTCACGGCTGCCGGAGAGCAGGCGTTTCCCATCGACCGTGAATGTCGTGCGAAAGACCCAGTCGCTATGGTTGTCGAACTTCACCAACTCACGCCCATCCGCCGCATTGATGATCCGCACCGATTTGTCCGCGCCGCCAAACGCCAGCCGGGAGTTATCCGGCGAAAAGGAAATCCCATACAGGGAGTCGTTCGAAATCTTGTAGGCCGCCGCCAGTTTCTTTTCCGCCACCTGCCACACCTGGATTTCGCCAAAGACCGCCGGCGCTCCGCCCGAAATCGCCAGCAATTTCCCGTCCGACGAAAAGGCCATCGACTCCACTCGCGGCGCTTCCCCCACCAACCGCCCCAGCAACTCCGATCCGTCCGGCTTGCTCAGGAGCACTTCGTGATAACCGGCCACGGCCAGCACCTTGCCGTCCGGCGCAAATTGGATGGCGGAAATCGCGGCTGGAGCCGCGTAATGCGGCGGCTCGGAAAGCTTGTAAGGGTTCCGCTTGTCCGCGGGCGTGTCGTCCGTCCCGCCCTCGGCGATCCAGCGTTCAATCAGCGCCACCTCCGCCTGGCTGAGAGCCTCCCCGTCCTTCGGCATCGAGGGATCATCTCCCGAGATTTCCTCCCAGAGCGGACTCTTGGCCGGTTCGCCCGCCTTGACGATCGCGCCATGTTTCCCGCCCTTTTGCAGGCCGGGATAACTGCTCAGATCGAGTTCTCCCTTCAGCTTCCCGGGATGATGGCACCCGTTGCAGCTCCGCTTGAAAATGGGAACCACCTGTTTGTAGTAGCTGACCGGGTCGGCCGCCTCAGCCGCCAGAACCGCCGCGCACAGCAACACGCCTTGAAAAGAATACCGGAGTGGGCTCATGGTTTATTCGCCAGCTTGGGTTCCGCCTTCTGCTCTTTCTTGTCGTCGTTTTCAGGCGCGTTGATCGTGAGCGTCACCGGCGCCGCCTGGAACCGATAAGTCCGATCGTGGAATTGCGCCACGCCCGTCAGCGTCAGTTGCACATTCGTCCCGGTCGGTGCCCGTTCCGCCGCCACCAGCCTCAACAAGCTCTCGCCGGTCTTCGCCGCAATGTTGGTCACGGTCGCCGTCACGCCAGCCGGAACTCCCTCCAGCTTGAGTTCGACTTCCCCCTCGAACCCGGCCCTTCTCTCCACCCGCGCATTGAACACCGCTTCCGCCGCGGCCGACCCGCTGTTGGCCGGAAGCGCCGTCACCACCAGCTTCTTCAAGCTGGTCGACAGCACGAAGGGGATTTGCTGCGTCCCCACCGGGATCAACGGACTGTAATCCGTCAGTCCGCCATCGATCTCCCCGCGCAGCACCACCGGCCGCACCCCGATCTCGGAATCGATCCGGGTTTTCAAATTCAATGTTCCCCGGCTCTCGCCCGCTTTCAGCACCAGCGGCTGGACTTCAAAACTGCGGGTGATCGGATCGCGCCCCGCCGAAAAACCTTCCGGCGTAATCCGGATCTCCCCGTTGAAGCCGCCCCTCCGCTCGACCATCACTTCGATGTTCCCGCTCTGGTTCTGCTCGACCGCCGCCATCAAAGTCGCCGGCGCAATGGCAAACGGCGCCGCTTCCAGCACGGTCAGGAACGCTTCCTTCACCGTCCGGTCACCGCTCTGCGCCTCCGCAAGGCGGATCGCGCTCTTCCCGTTCAGATTCGCCCGACCGACGATCCTCAAAGGATAAGACCCGAGCGGCGCCTCGCCCGTGGCCGTAAGCATCAGGAATCCGGCATTCGCGGACGACGCAATCATCAACGGCTCCGCATACACGCCCGGAGGCAGCTTTTCGCAAATCACCGTCACCGCGTCATCAAAGCCGTTCGATCGATTCACTTCGCAGCGAATCGGGGTCCGCCCGTCCCGCCGCACCCGCGGAGTGTCCCGCGTCACCGTCACGGAGAAGTCCGGAGCCGGAGTCTCAGCGGTCAACCGGTAGCCGTACTCCTCGCCTCCGCGCCCGAGCAGATCTTCCACGATGATAAAGTAATCACCCGCCTCCTTGAACGTGTAATCGATGCGCGCATCTTCCCCGGCCGCATCGTCATTGCGGACAAGTTCCTTCCCGGTGTCGTCGGTCAACGTCAGGATGGCATCCAACCGCGAGCCCACCCGAGCCGCCAGCACTTCAAACACTGCCCGCTGGTCCCGGCCCGCGTGAAATCGGAAGGCATCGTAATCCTTTTTCTTTCCAATCTTGCCGTGCACTGCCACCGGAATGCTGATCAGATCCGCCTGGTCCAGCGCGGAGTTCGGCTCGCTCTCCACAACCTGCGGCAGATCGCTCACTTCAAACGTGAACGGATTGGATAATCCGCGCGCCCATGACGCCCGGATCTCCTGCCGCCCGAGGGCCGCATCCGGCGCCAGGTTCAGTGTCAGCCGGTCCGACTCAAGATTCACTCCTTCGAGCAGCACATCCACGCTCCGGCCCCGCTGCCCGCCGAATGGGAACGTCCGCACCACGTGCGGCAGCGCCCCGACAATCATCCGATACTTGAAATCTCCCCCGCCCTGGTAACGAAAATCGCGCAACTCAATCAGGTAATCGCCGTCCGCAGGCACGGTAAACGCGATGACCGAATCCAGGCCCGCCGCATCTTCATTGCGCGCCAATTCCTTGCCCGCCATATCCAGGATTGCCAGAGATGAATCGAGCCGCGAACCCAGGCGGAACGCATATACATCCGCCACAATTTGCTCTCCCTTCTTGGCGCTGAAGCGGAAGAAATCCGATTGCGCCGCCGCCCCGATCACCCCATTGATCGCCACGGGCAGGTCGAGCTTCTGCGCGCTCTCGCGCGATCCGTTATTCGCCGCATCGGCCTCAGGCCAGGGGCTCAACCGGAGGGAGAGCGGATTGGAGACGCCATCGCTCGAGGCCACCCGAATCTCCCGGTCGGTCAAAGCGGCGGCGGCGTCGACATTCAGCAGCAATCGCAGCGATTTCCCATCCGTCCGCACGATGTTGCTAATCCCGCCCGAAGAACTCTCGACCTGCACGCGCACCGGCCCGGCCGGAACCAGGCTCGCGCTCACGCCCGGCGCGCCACTAATCAGCACGTTGGTGGCCGTGGCCAGGTTCTCCCCGGCCAGCGTCACTTCGGTCTTGGCCCCCCGCCGAATCCACTCGCGGGAAACAGAGTTCAGGCGGGGAACAGATTGCCCGAGCGCCGCCAGCGCAAAACATCCGGGCAATAACCATCTGCAGCAGTAACGAAGAAACATGAAATCAGATCGAATCGCTCACGCTCAGCCGAACAAGGCCGGAATCGGCTCCGCCTGCACCAATTCCCTCGGCTGATTCAAGTGATTGAGAACCATGGTATGCGGATCGATCCCCATGGCGTGATACACCGTGGCCAGCAATTGTGTCGGATGCACCGGATTCTCCGCGGGCGACGAAGCGGTCGCGTCCGATTTGCCGTAAAGCGCCCCGCGGCGAATGCCGGCTCCGGCGACCAACCCGGTGTAGCAATACGGCCAGTGATCCCGCCCGTCGGGCGAATTGCTGTTGCCGGACGTGCTCACGCCGAGGCGGGGCGACCGCCCAAACTCACCCACCGCAATCACCATCGTGTCCTTCAACAAACCGCGCTGGTCGAGATCCTCCAGCAACGCCGAAAGGCCGCTGTCCAGCTTGGGACAATGCAGATTGCGCAGCGGGCCGAAATTGGCCGCGTGCGTATCCCACGCATCGGTGTTCGGATCCCCGTTCGCCACCGAGGGCCAGTTCATCTGCACGAAGCGGGTGCCGGCTTCGATCAGGCGGCGCGCCAGCAGGCAGCCCTGGCCGAACGTATGCCGCCCATAGCGGTCCCGCACCTTGTCCTCTTCCTTCGTCAGGTCGAATGCTTCCCGGGCCCGCCCCGAGAGAATCAGGTCAAAGGCTCGCTCGTAGTAGCGATCGAGCGCGTACCCTTCCACCGCCTTCTCCATTTCGGGCATCGCCGCGTTCACTTGATCGAGCAGTTTCGCCCGGCGGGTCAGCCGGTCCTTCGACACATCTTTCCGCAAGGTCAGGTCATCCAGCTGAATCTCTTTGTTCGGGTCCTGGTAAAAGTAGTACGGATCGAAGGCTGGCCCGAGAAAGCCGGCGGTGCCTCCCTTGCCGATCACGTTGCTCTCCTGCAACGGCCGCGGCAGCATCACGAATGGCAGCATGGGCGTCCCGGGCGGTTTCAGCCGCGAAATCTGCGACCCGGCATGCGGAAAATCACTGGGCGACGGAGGCTCCAACTGGCCGGACGGCGACACCCGGTCCGGCGTATAGCCGGTCATCATCTGGTAGATCGCCGCGGTATGATTGAAAAGCCCGGCGGGCGTATAGCTCAGCGACCGGATGAGCGTCGCTTTGTCCATCTGCTTGGCCAGCAGCGGCATCGTCTCGCTCAGGTGAATCCCGGTCACGTTCGATTTGATCGGCTTGAATTCGCCCCGGATGTTCGAGGGCGCGTCCGGCTTCGGATCCCAGATGTCGATATGGCTGGGCCCGCCCTGCAGGAAAAGCATGATCACGGACTTCGCGTTGCCCCAGCCGGTCTTGCTGTTGCCCTCCGGCGCCGAACTCGCGGCTTGCAGGCGGAACACATCTCCCAAACTCAGGCCCAGCATTCCGGCCCCGCCCACGCGCAAGAACTCGCGCCGGCTGAAGCCATCACAGGTGCTGCCAGATTTTCCCGGGATCGATAACATAAATTCCTTGTCTTAACGGTTGAACAAAAAGGCCGGGCTGTTCAACAACGCCCACGCCAGGTCCTGCGCCCCTTCCAGCCGCGATGGCGCCCCCTCCAGATTTGCCAGCTTCACCTCCGCCTCGCTCGGCGGACGGCTCAGGATCAGATAGTAAAGTTCTTCCACCACTTTCGCGTTTTCCTTTTCCCGCTCCACCAGCTTCTCGATCCGGTTGTTCGGCGCGCTCACCGCTTCGCCAATGGTGGATCCGTTGATCAAGCTCATGGCGTGCGACAGCGTCAGGTTGCTGGTCCGTTCGCACTCGCAGGCGCTCTGCCGTTTCGGCCGGCCAAACAAGGTCAGGAACTCGTCCCCCGGCACTTTCCCGTCCGCCACCTGCACCGCCCGCATCCCTTTCGGCAGGCCGGCGAATTGCTTGTTCCCCCCAGTCACAAAGGCCACCGCGTCGTACAACTGCTCCGCGCTCAATCGACGCGGCCGGGCATGGGAGAAATTCAACTGATCGTCGCTATTCCATCGGTTCGGCACATACGAAAGCTGGTAGGTGTGCGAGTTGCAGATCGTCCGCATCAGCTCGCGCAGATTGAAATTGCCCGCCACAAATTGCGCCGTCAGCGCGTCCAGCAACGCCGGATTGCTCGGCGGATTGCCCGCCCGGATGTCATCCACCGGCTGGATGATTCCCAGCCCGAAAAAGTAGCTCCACACCCGGTTCGCCATCGCCCGCGCGAAGAGCGGATTCTCCCTGGCCGTCAGCCAGTCCACGAACGCCTTCCGGCGGTCATCGTCACTCTCCGCCTCCGGCGCTTTGCCGAACGGCACATGCGGCCCGACCTTCTTGCCGGTCTTCGGATGCTCCACCTCGCTCGCCGGGTTGCGATACAGAACCTCCTCCGCGTAGACATGCTGGGTGCCGCCCGCATCATACTTGATGATGTTTCGCCCGATCGGTCCCGGTTTGAACGCCACATTCCCGAAATAGGCGGCAAACTCGTAATACTGGTTTTGCGTCCAACGCTCGAACGGGTGATCGTGGCACTTGTTGCAATTGAAGCGCACTCCCAGAAAGGTCTGGCTCACATCCTCGGCGATTTTGCCCGGCTCCCGCAGCACTCTTAAATAATTCGCCGCCGGATTCTCGTAGCAACTTCCATCCGCCAGCAGAATCTCCCGCACGAACTGGTCGTACGGCTGGTTGCGGGCGATCGCCTCGCGTATCCAGGAGCGATACTGCCATACCGCCTTCGCGCCGAGATTGTCACTGCTGAGCTGCAGGAGATCCGCCCATTTGTTCGCCCAGAACTCGATGTAATCCGGGCTCCCGATCAACTCGTCCACCAGCTTCGCCCGTTTCTCCCGCGTCGGCGCCGGATCGTCCAGGAACGCCCGCACCCGCTCCACTTTCGGAGGCAGCCCCGTCAGATCGAGCGACACCCGCCGGATGAACTCCGCGTCGCTGCACAGCTCGGAAGGCCGGATCTTCATCTTCCGCAACTTCGCGTGCACGTTCTGGTCGATGAAATTGTATTCGGCCGTCTCGGCCCATTCATACCCGGAACGGTCCCCCATGATCCGCAGTTCCTGCGTGGCGTAATTCCCTTCGTACCGGATCAGGATCGCCGCCTCGCCCCGCCGCACGCCGGTCACCCGCGATTTCTTCACCAGCGCAATCTCGTCACTGCTGCTGCTGATCACCGCTTCCCGCGTCACATCCCGCGTCGCCCCATCCGGATAATGCGCCAGCACGATCACTTCCTGGGTCATCCCGGGCAGGTCCAGATTGATCTCCGCCGGCAGCACCTCGATCCGGTTCGCCCGGGCCTTCGCCGGATCTTCGTTCTTCGCCCCCTGCGCGATCCAATCGTGCAGCAGATTATATTCGCGCGAGCCCGGCTTGAGCACCATGCCTCCCTCGTGCGGCACCTCCGCCGAGGGCTTCAGCAGCATCAGGCTCTCGTCCACCTGCGCCCGGTTCACCCGCCGGCCCGAAATGTCGGTGATCAACGCCTGATAATCGAACTGCGGATCGTACCCGCGCAGCGACAGTTTAAACCCGTTCTTCCCCTTCGCGGACCCGTGGCATGTCCCGGCGTTGCAGCCGACCTTGCTCATCACCGGCGCCACATCACGCACGAAGCGCACGGGCGGATTCTCCGCGCTCTCCACCTCGACCGCCAGCGTCGCGCTCCGGCCCGCCGCGCTCACCGTCACCTTCGCCGTTCCCTGGGCCTTCCCCGACAGATAATGCTCCGCATCGATTCCCACCGCCTCCGAATCCGAGGCGAAAGTCGCGTCCCCGGTCAGATCGATCCGCTGGCCCTCTGAGGTTTTGCCCCACACCAGCACCCGGCGCGCATCCCGCGCGTCGTGCAGCGTCAGCCGCGGCGGCTCAATCTCGAGCGCCTGGATCGCGGGAATCGCGGGCCGGGGAATGCTCACCTCGGCCTTGCCCGAGTCCTTCCCGTGGACCCCAACGCCTGTGGCCATGAACAAGGCGCCTCCCAGCGCGCCCATTGCTAAAAATCGCATCCTCATTCGCATCAATGCCCGTTCCGTGCGAGATACTTTCCGGGTTTCACCCATGGTAGGTAACCCCCGGCCCAACAGCAAGAGGGATTGTCCTCCCGTTTGGATTCCCCTGCGCGCCGATTTCATCTCCCGCCACCGATCACCGCAGGGCTTTCAGATTGCCGGATACAGGAGATCGAGACCGTCCGGCGCGATCAGTGGAACCCTGCCGCCCGCCGCCCGCGAACCGTACCGGAATCTCCTTGCCCCGTCGAGGCTCTCTCAGGACATTAAAGAGGCAACTCGCAGGCCGAAAATGATCAAATCCAGGACGCTTCAATTTCCACCACCGCCACAGATGCTGCACGGCCGGCAGAACCGCTTCAGATCTCGCGCGGGGACGAGATTTACAGGAAGACCGCCAACGTCGACGGCATCCCGAGCCCACGGACAACTATCAACAACCACCGCGGACTCAAGCTCGATCGAAATCTCGGCGCGCTTTCAGGTCTGATGAATTTGGAAACCTGCCTGTCGGCCATCGCCAGGGACCACTTCCCTTCGCCCCCGTTGGCAAAGGATGCCTTCTACGCCGCAATTTCTGCGCTTCCGTTTCCTCTTCCGGCAGATCTTCGAGCCTTTTACGGATTCTGCAATGGAGCGAGGCTGTTCTCACTCAATGACCCTCACTATCGAATCGTCCCGCTGGAGATGATGCGGCGAACGAGGCTGGATATCTACGGGGTAGATCAGGATGATTACGGGTCGAACACCATCTACACCATTTGTGACGTGCAGGACGGAAACTTCATTGGAATCGAGCTCTCAGAATCGGGGGATCATTGCCGGATCCTGGATTGTTTTCATGAAGATTTCCTCGAGGGGGAACGCCGAGAAATTGCCTCTTCATTTACGGACTTCTTGAGGAAAGCCCTGAATTCGTCCAACAAATTGTTTTGGCTGTAACCCGAACTCGCGATGCCTCTCTCAATGGCGTGCCAGGCCTCCTTCCTTACCCTTATCTTGCCACTGAAATAACAACAATGAACTCGGCGGTCTGAGGCCTTCGCGCGACCAGGAGGCTTTCATCGACCGGCCGTAACCCGAAGCGTTAAGCCAGTTTACGGAATCAAGGCGGCCTTGACTCAGCCCTGCCGCCTTGAAACCCACAACAAGCTGATAATGCAACCCTTTACAAAAGCTGCCCCGCACCCCTTAAAGCCCGGCGCCAATCGTGCTATTCCTCTTTCAGCAATGAGATATCTATCGATAACCCTGAACGCAGCCGCAGGTCTGACAGCCCTGCTGCTTTGCACACCCACTCAAGCATCAACCATTTACGATAACCTCCCGGCCTCATCGTCGGGCACGGATCCGGTCAGAACCTTCGGGCCCCTCTATGATTCGTTCACCTCACCCGCTACTCCCGAGACGATCTCCAGCCTGGATCTCGCCCTCTCCGGCCCGGGCGGCACAGGCACCCTTACCATCGGCCTCTACAGTGACTCCGCCACCCACCCCGGAGCGTTGATCGCCACCTTGGGCTCCATCGCGGACCCGACCATCACTGCCGGGGTCAATACCTATTCGGTTTCCTTGATCAACAACCCGTCGCTCACGCCCGGCACGAGATATTGGATTGGGCTGGTTGACGATGCGGACTCAGGCTGGGCTTGGGCCATCGATACGTCCGGCACGGGCGTCGCTGGCGAGTACTTCGCCAACTCCAATGGAACCTTTCCGAACAGCAGCGGTCCTTATCAGATGCGGCTGCTCGGGTCTTCGACCGTTCCGGATGCCGGCAGTGCCAGCGCTCTCCTTGGCCTTGGCGTAGCGGCCCTCGCTGCCGCACGCCGCCGCTCTTAAGCTTAAGTTGGGGATCTAACCCAGCCGCTCCTCCATCGCGGGTGCCTGTCAAACCAGCCACCCGCGACACCGATTTCACGGCGCGTCTGCCGGCATCAGCCAACGCGCCCCCTTTCCTGCCTCTTTCTGCCATTCCCCGCGGTAATCTTCTTTCCAGCAGTGCAAAACCCGTTTTATCGTCGCGGCATGAAACACCTTCTTTGCGCGGCCGTTGCGTGCCTTTCCTTTTGTTCGGCGCGGGCCGCGGATTCGTTCGTGCCGCTCTTTAACGGACGAGATTTGTCCGGTTGGGTGAACGCAAATTGCGCGCCCGAAACCTGGTTTGCGACCAACGGCATGATCCACTGCACCGGCCACCCGACCGGCGCCTTGCGGACCGAGCGGCAATACGAAAACTTCATCCTCGAAGTGGAATGGCGCCACCTCTCGCTCGGCGGCAATTCCGGGGTGTTCATCTGGGGAACGCCCATCGCCGCGCCGGGCGTGCCGTTCCTCCGCGGCATCGAGGTCCAGGTTCTTGATCACGGCTACAACGCCTCCGGGAAAAACCAGTGGTACACCACCCATGGCGATGTCTTCCCGATTCACGGCGCGCATATGACCCCGTTCGGCCGGCACAATGGCGAACGCAGCTTTCCCTCCGAAGAACGGAGCAAAGGAGCGCCCGAATGGAATTTCTATCGCATCGTCGGCACGAACGGCACCCTTCGCCTATCCGTCAACGGCAAGGAAGTCAGCGGCGGCGAGAATTGCAACTATCGGAAGGGCTATCTCGCCCTCGAATCCGAAGGCGGACCGGTCGAGTTCCGCAACCTCCGCATCCAGGAATTCCCTTCCAGCCATCCCGCGCCCGACCTGGTCGCCCCCGCCGACGAAGGTTTCCGGGCGATCTTTACCGGGCTCGATCTGCGCGGCTGGACGACCAACCCCCAAACCGAAGCCCGCTGGATGGTCGAGGGCGAACGACTGCGCCTCAAAGCGGGAGAACCCAACGACAGTGCCACGCTCCGAACCACTCAGGATTACGCAGATGCGGAATTCATCCTGGACGTTCGTTCCCCCAAAGATTCGGCCAGCCCTTTGCCGCCGGCCATTGAACTTTGCGGAACGCAAATTCCCCTCGGCGCCTTCAAGGCCGGCGAGTACCAACGCTACAAAATCACTTTGCGCGGCGGCGAAGCCACCGTCTCGAAAGGCGATTACCTCCAAAAAACCACCGTTGGCGCCGGGCCGGCGTCCCACTCCAGGTTTGGCCTGAAGGCCACCGGCAACGCCCTGGAGTTCATGAACCTTTATGCCCGGGAACTTTGAGACCGAGCGGATCGAGTTCTGACCTTCGCCCCTCGTAGCGGCCTTGGGAGGGGAGAAAAGTGCGGCCTCCTCACGAAGTGCCGCTCCAAAAATACCGTGTAGCGGCCTCTCGTCAGAAGGCCGCTGACTTTCCTTTTGGACCAGCGGATGACGAAAGTTGGTCATTCGGCATTCCGGACCTGCGCCACCGAATGAACGAATCTTAGCCAGCCCTGTCTATTGTGTAGTGATGCCACTCGCTTAATTCTTTACCGACGCTATGAGCCACACCTTTGCTATTCTAAAGCTTTTTAGCTTGCACAGACTGACTACACGTGCTTTCCTTCAGTCATCAAAGGTAATCAGTGCGCCATGATTATTTCCGACGCTGAGTGGAAGATTATGAAGGTGCTGTGGCGGAACTCGCCCAAGGCGGCTTACGACATCGCCCAGGAGCTCCAAACCAGCGAGAGCTGGGATATTCGGACGGTCAAGTCGCTCCTCGCGCGATTGGTTAAGAAGCGGGCGGTGGCTTACGAGCATTACAAGAATCTCTATCTTTATCGGCCGCTGGTGGCGGAGGCCGACGCGATCCGGCCGAAGCTGCGCGGCTTTCTGGAACAGCTTTTTGACGGATCTGTCTCCACTCTCCTGCTTCACTTTTCCAAGCACCGGAAGCTCAGCCCGGCCGAAATCACCGAGATCAAGAAAATCCTTAAAGATATGGAGGATTGATGACCGTCTGGCCCAAAACCGAACTGCTGGCTGCCGTGTTACTCCGCCTCTCTGCGGAAACCGCGGTGATCGTCATCGGGATTTGGGCGCTTTTCTGGGTGGCCGGGCATCGCTTGTCGGCGCGGGTTCGCTACGTCGTTTGGCTGCTGGTCCCGATTCGCCTGCTCTTGTTTGCCTCGGTCGAATCTCCTCTGAGCCTCTTCAACGCGGCGCCTGAAATTCAGCCTCGGAATGCGCCGCTCTCCTCGGTCGACCTTGCGCCTGCTCACTACGATATCGCCCCGGCGGCTCTGTCGCGCCTTCCGCTTCCGACGCCTCGTTTCAGCCTGATTCTCCGATGTTTCGCGCTCGTTTGGGCCGCGGGCGTCCTGATCGGTGCCAGCTGGATCTTCACGCATCTCATCGCCCTCCGGCGAAGACTTTCGCTCGCGCCAGAGGTTGCGGACCGAGCCGTGCGGGACTTGTTGGACGAGGCGCGGCGCCTGGTGGGCTGCCCGTCACGGCTGGCGCTGTACGAGGTCGCAGGGCTCCCGAGCCCGGCCCTTTTCGGCCACCGAACCATCCTGCTCCCGGCCGGATTGCCGGATCGGTGCTCTCCCGCGGAACTGCGCTGTGCTTTCGTTCACGAACTGGCGCACCTCAAGCGCCGGGATCACTGGGCCCATAACCTTCTTCTGCTCGTAAATCTGGTTCACTGGTTTAATCCGCTGATCTGGATCGCCTGCCGCCGGATCCGGGCGGAGATGGAAATGGCCTCCGATGAACGCGCCGTCCTTCTCCTCGGCCCGAACTCGCGGCGCGGTTACGCCGAGGCCCTTTTCCACCTCACTACGGCCGGACCCAGCCGCCTGGCCTTGGTTGGCTTTTCCGGCTTCTCCGGCCCAGATCTCAAACAACGGCTCCTGAACCTTGCCCGCGCTCCCGTCTCCCGGCGGGCCACCGCTTTGTTTTCCATCCTGGCTGGCTGCCTGGCCGTGCTCGTCCTGACGGACCGCCGCTCAGCCTCCCCCGGTCGAATCGTCGAAGGGGTGGTGCTCGACGCGGAGTCGGGTTTGCCTGTCACGAACGTCTCGATTCAAGCGCTGACCAGCGAAACTAAGCCTCACAGCGTCCTGCAGCTCACGACCGCCCAACCGCAGGATGGCCAGCCGCTCGGCCATTTTCAGCTCCATCTCCGGGACCGTCCGGAAATCCAGGACACGGCCTTGGAATTTGCCGCGCCCGGTTACGCGCGGTTCACCTCGATCACTTTTCCCGGCAGTCAGATCCCCAGGCATCTCACCGTTCGAATGCATAAATCGTAATGGGGCTTTAACGGGGTTCAGTCTGGCTGGGAAAAAGTTAAGGGCACGCTATGAACTACTGGTTTTATCTCGGACTCACCGTTGCCGCCACCCTCCAGGCGGGACCGCCCCAGCCGCTCTGGGCCACCAAACTCCAGGGCGATCTTACGGAGAAGCTCGCGCTTTCCGCGGACGGGACGATCTATGGTGCCTCCGGACTGATGCCGCCGTTTCCCGGCGAAACCTCCGTTGCCTTCGTCCAGGCGCTGACGCCCAAAGGATCGAACCAATGGCAGTGGCAGCTCCCCGATGCCGGCCTGAACGGACCAACGCTCGGCGCGAATGGCGCTGTTTACATCTCAACATTCTCCCTCAAAACCACGCCCGCCGTCAGGCTTTTGGCCCTCACAAACGGCGTTATCCAGTGGCAGCTCCCGTTTTCCTGGCCAACCGCGGACGGCGACCTCATTCGCAGCGGCTCGCCCGCCATCGCCAGCGACGGCACGATTTGGTTCCCGGCCGGCACAAATCTTTTCACCGTTCGCCCGGACGGTTTCATCAAGCAGACGTTTTCCATTGACGCTCCGGCCGTGCTTCCGCGCCTTTTGCGATTCTCCAGTTCCCTCGTCGTCGCCCCGGACGACACAGTTTACGCCACCCTCACCGATGGCCGCCTCATCGCCTGCCGCTCCGTCGGCGATCAAATCTCCAAACTCTGGGAGTTCCCCACGGCGGCGCAATCCTGGTACGCGCCCGCTCTCGCCCCGGATGGCGCCATCATCGCCTGCCCCTTGGAATCGCCCGCCTTTGGCGGCCGCCTGATCGCCCTCAATCCCAATGGATCGCTCAAATGGGATCTGCGGCTCGGCGCGCGCCCAGGCTCGCCGGTCATCGGCGGCGACGGCACGGTCTACACCGCCTGCGAGAACGGCCGAATCTACGCTTTCCATCCCGATGGCACGCCGCGTTGGGAAGCAGTCACGGACGAGGTTTCCTTTTCCGTGCCTGTCCTCGATGCGGCCGGCGCCCTCTACCTCCTCGGCAACAGCGGCCGTCTTTATGCCTTATCCCGCGAGGGCTCCATTCTCTCCACGAATGCCCTGGGCAAGTACGGGCTCGCGATCAGCCTTTCCACCGATGGAACTCTGCTCGCCGCCACCGGTCCCCAAACGCTCCAGGCATTTGCCGTCGACAAGGGCCTTGCCGCCGATGGCTGGCCCATGCTCGCGCACGACCCCAGCTACGCCTCGCGCTCCACCGCCCCGGCTCTGGCGCCCAATACGCCCCCTGCGTTCCAAAAAACGCCTCAACCCGCCACGGTGATCTCGGGCAGCGCCCTGAACCTGACAGCCGCCTCGTCGGCCGCGGGCGCCTATTATTGGCGGAAGGACGGCGCGAACATCCCGGGGCAAACCAACGCGTCGCTCACCTTCACCAATATCGCTCTGGCCGACGAGGGCTGGTACTCCGTCATCCTCAGCAATAGCGACGGCTGGGTCAGTTCCACCGCGGCGCGTGTCACGGTCCTCCCCAGCCCCGGCCTGCCCGTCCGGCCGCTGCCAGCATCCGGCTGGAACGTGGACGTCATTCGCGAAGCGGCGGCGCCGAGCGCCGCGTTTGCCTTTTCCAACTTGGGAGATCTGGCCGCCTTGCAGAATACCGAAGGCTCCAGTTGGTTCGAAAGCGGTTTTCGCGGCAGCACCAATGGGCTCCCCTCGTCCGGCCAGTTCGTCAGCGCTCTGCACGCCAACATTCAATTTCAGTTCCAGCCCTACACTTTGAGCAATGTGCTCAAGCTCACCGCCAGCCTGCCGAGAGCTTCCCTCACGCTGGCCAGCCCGGTCCGGCTCCGCTTTCTCTCCGTGCTCGCCGCCTCCACCCTGAACGGCGGAGGCATCGGCGAACTCACCCTGAACTTCGCGGATGGAACCGCCAGCCCACCCTTGCCGCTCTACGCGGAGGGCTGGAACGTCACCAGCCCGCGCCTTGCCCTTGGCGGCCTCAAAGGCTTCTCCAAAATCGGCTCCACCTCGGCAATCTATGCCGACACCTCGATCGGCTTCGGGCTGCACGAAACCGATTTTGACCTGGCCGCGCTCGGCTTGGACGCCAAGCCCATTGTCAGTGTCACCTTCACCAAACCCGGCTACCGCAGCCGGCCCAACATCACCGGCATCTTCGCCATCAGCGGGACGCCGGTGCTCTCCCTCCAATCCCCCCGCAAAACCGCCGCCCGCCAGTTCCAATTTGACGTCGACGGGTTCTCACAGGGGCTCAGGATCGAGACCTCCTCCGACCTTCGACTTTGGCAAGAGACCCCAGATCTGCTCCCAGCCGTCGGCACAGCCGTCACCGACCCCGACCTGACTGCCAGCGCCCGCCGCTTCTTCCGCGTCATGCTTTCGGATTAAAAGCGAATTTCCACCACTATCGACTAAGACGTGCCTCCGGCCAACAAGTCGAAACCCGACTTGAAACTCGATCCACCGTAGGGCGAGGCTGCCAACGAACCATCCCGTTCCTCGGCGCAAATTCACCAACAATTTGCTGGGGTGTCTCCCGCCGAGCCGGTCCCTCCGGCCAACGCACCAGATCGACGGGACTCGCCCTTCGGTTTTTAGTTAGCCATGAGCCCCCCTCCCATAACCGATAACCCTACTTCTTACTTCGCATTCGTCCTTCGAACTTCCCCAGGAGCCTCCCCCCGCCGTTGTCATACCCCCGATGCTACATTCGACACACAACAAAAAGAAAACAATGCCAACCACTCTGACAGCGGCCCGCCCGAGTGCGGTCGCGAACCGGCCGCGCCGGCTTCGCGAACTTGGCGCACCGTCCCCTCTACCAACTCCCCTTCCCCGCCCAGGCGATTTCCAATGTCCAGGCGGCTCCTCGTGCTGGCCGCCCCGAACCCATTCGAAAGCGCCAGCCAGCTCGAAAAACACGAACAATCACCAAACCATCACGAAGACAAACACGAAAAACCCCAGCATAATCACGAAAAAAACACGAACCAACACGAAACTATTTTTTACCAAAGCTTCCCATGACAAAAGCTTCCAACCTCGCCCGTTCTTCGGTATTTCGTCCTTCGGATTTCGTATTGCGCATTTACCCCGCAAAACACACTTCCCAAACCACGAAAACACACTTCCAGACACAGTTAAAAACACACTTAAACCCTCGCAAAACACACTTAAACACACTTAAACACAGATAAACACACTTCTTTTTTTCGGGTCACCGCCGCTTCAGAAATCCTGCCCCCGGTCCTCGCCATTCCTCGACCGCCGCACGGTCTGTTCAAAGTCCAAAGCTCCCCGCGGATCCCGCCTCGCTTTGCCGAAATCCATCGAAAGTGCCCGTAATTCCACTTATCCCACCTAATTCCACTTCCCAAATCCCGCGAGTTTCCCTTAACCGTCTCGATTTCATCCCTCGACTTTCGCAACCGCCTCGCCCGCTGAAAGGGTCTCTGCGAACTCAGCGTCCTCCGCGCGGGCATCCCATTTCCCGTGCTCGGGATTTGCCGGACCTCTCCGGTTTCGCCCTTCGCAACCCAACCGAAAAGCCAATAAAAGCCAATCGAGAAGGGTTGACGGGCCTCGCGCAGAAACTTTAGTTTGTCACCATGTCAAATTCGAAAATCGGCAAGAAGGTGGTCGAGGAACTGAATCGGCAGCTGAATCAGGAACTGGCCGCCGCCCATTCTTACCTGGCCCTGTCGGTTTGGTGCGATCTCACCAATCTCAAGGGGTTCGCCAAATGGTTCGTGAAACAGGCGGCGGAGGAGCGCTCTCACGCGGACCGCCTGCTGAAGCACCTGACCGATCGCGGTGAAACGGCGAAGCTGACGGCGCTGCCGGCGCCCAAACAGGAGTTCAAATCGCTGCTGGAAATCGCCCTCCAGGCCCAGGCGCAGGAACGCGCCAACACCCAGGGCATTCATGCCGTCTACGAAGCGGCTTTGGAGGCCAAGGACTATCCGGCGCAGGTGCTCATGCATTGGTTTATCAGCGAACAGGTCGAGGAAGAGGATTGGGCCGGGGAAATGGTGGAGCGGGTGCAGCGGGCCTCGTGCGCCGGCAGCCTGTCCGAGCTGGACCGGCACATCGAGCGCTATCTGGAAACGGAAGTTCGCGAGGTGCCTCCGGCCGCGTGACCGGAGCGAAACGACGAAGGCCGGACGGCCTGAATGACGATGACGGCATATCGTCTCTTTTCAGGGCGTTTCTCGTAATGACGTTTCCGGTCAGGTCCGGTCGGGGCAAGGGCGGGAAATGCGGTTGCCAAATGGTCGAAGCAAAGGGAATCTCGTCCTCATGATTTCCATGAATCGCCGGGTCCGCCTTGGGCTTTGCGGGTTGGCCATCGTCCTGGGCAGCCTGGCCAGTGTGTCGGCGGAACAGTTCGTTCTGTTCGACGTCACTTTTGACTATTCGAAGGACGATGCGGACCACTCCCAGCCGAGCAAATCGCACTTCTATGTCAAGGGGGATAAGCTCAATCCGAACCGGCCGCGGGATTGGACCTCGCCGGTCGATTACCGGAACGGGACGGTGCATATTCGCGCGGAGATCCTGGAGAAGCCTCCGGGCGGCGAACCGACCACCTGGACGATCTGTTACATCCCGAACCATGGCCAGGGCAACGGTTACGGCTGCACCGGAACGGACCTTTACCGGGAGAAGGGCGTTTACGAGAAGGATGTCTCGATGAAAAGCTTCTGGGAGAATGACGCGATCGTCTGGTCCGAAGGGATCAAGCAAATGGATCTGGTGATCAAAGATGGGAGCGGCGGGAGCGGCCACGCCCACAAGCGGGCGGATCACGAAAAGTTCTTTCCGACGAAAGTGCGCCTCACGGTGGTGCAGGTCTCCGCAGGGGCCAAGTATGATCCCGCGCTGGTCCCCAATTTGCCGAAAGCGGCCCCAAGCGCGGGCGGTTCCGAGAAGCCGCCAAAACCATAAGGGGGGCGTGGTGAAGCCATTTTGGAACAGACCCGCCCGGAAGAGCGGTCCAGAAGGTGGGGAGGATGGCGAAGGCGGCGGGCCGGGTCATTCCAAAGTTGAGTTCCCCAGGCGCCCGGCCTACGATCAGGCAATGTCAATGCGAGTTGCCCTTGCCCTGGTTTTCTCCCGGTCGGTCTTGGCCGGCCTTTTCGCATTCCCGGTCTTAGCTGGCATTTTGGAATTCCCAGTCTTAGCCGGAAATTGGCCGGAGTGGCGGGGACCGACGCATGACGGCATTACAACGGAGCGGAACCTGCCCACGCACTGGTCCGCCACGGAGAATGTGAAATGGAAGTGCGAATTGCCCGGCCCGGGGAATTCGACGCCGATCGTTTGGGGGGACAAGGTTTTTCTGACTCAATCGATCGAGAACAAGCGTCAACTGCTGGCGATCGACCGCAAGACCGGCCAGACCGCCTGGACGCGCGGGACGACTTACAACGACAAGGAGGAAAGCCACGAGCAGAATCCGTTCTGCGCCTCGTCGCCCGCCACGGACGGGGAACAGGTTTACGCCTGGTTCGGCTCGGCCGGCCTTTACGCCTACGATCTGGCCGGAAAGGAGCTTTGGCATCGCGACCTGGGCAAACAGCATCATGAGTGGGGGTATGCGGCCTCGCCGGTGCCTTACCAAGACTTGGTGATTCTCCATTTCGGGCCCGGGGATCCGAGTTTCCTGGCGGCCTTCGACCGCAAGACGGGCGCGGAACGCTGGCGGGTGAAGGTTGAGGCCCAACATTTCAAAGAGCGGAAGGATGGGTTCAATGGCAAGGACCGCGGCGTCACCGGGAGCTGGAGCACCCCGATCGTGGTCCAGGCGGCCGGCCGGGATGAACTGGTCCTCTCCCTGGCGAACAAGCTGAGCGGCTTCGACCCGAAAACCGGGAAAGAACTCTGGTTTGTGCGGGGATTGAACCCGCTGCTTTACACGTCGCCGGTTTATGCGGACGGCGTGGTGATCGCCAACGGCGGCTTTCGCGGCCCGGACCTGGTGGTCCGACCGGGCGGAAATGGCGATGTCACCGAGACGCACAAGGTGTGGGAGGGAGGCCAGACCGCGAACCGGATCGGGTCGTGCGTGGTGAAGGATGGCTATTTTTACCTGGCGACCATGATGGGAACGGCGGAGTGCATCGATCTGAAGACCGGCAAAACCGTCTGGAACGTACGGATCCGGGGCAACGGGCCGAAGAACGACATCTGGGGCTCGTTCATCCTGTCGGGCGACACGATGTACGTGGTCAATCAGTCGGGCGATACGGTGCTGGTGCGGGCCAACCCGAAGTTCGAAATGCTGGGCGCAAACTCGATCGGCAACGAAATGTGCAACGCCTCGCTGGCGGTCTCGGACGGGGACTTGTTTATCCGCACTTACACGCACCTCTGGTGCATCGGCCGGACGACTCAAACTGCCCGCAACTAATTCATGACAGATCCACGCTACACCAAACTCGCGAAACTCCTGATCGGCTATTCGACCGAATTGCAGAAGGGGGAAAAGATCCTGCTCGACGTGATCGACGTGCCGGACGAATTCACGGTCGAGCTGATCCGGGCGGCGCGCGAGGCCGGGGCCATCCCGCTCGTGGAGACGCGCCATACCCGGATCTCGCGGGAGATTCTGCACGGGACCACCAGCGAGCACGCCGCACTGGTGCGGGACATCGAGATGTTCCGGATGAAAAAGATGCAAGCCTACATCGCGATCCGCGGCAGCATGAACGCCAACGAAAACGCGGATGTGCCGAGCGACCGGATGTCGCTCTACACGAAAACGCTGCGGCCCGTGCTGAACTACCGGGTGAACAAGACCCGCTGGGTGGTGCTGCGCTGGCCGTCCCCCAGCATGGCCCAAGCCGCCAACATGAGCACCGAGGCGTTCGAGAATTTCTATTTCGACGTCTGCACCATGGATTATCGCAAGATGGCCAAAGCGATGCTCCCGCTGGAAAAGCGGATGAAAGCGGCCGACCGGGTCCGCCTGAAGGGGCCGGGAACCGATCTCTCGTTCAGCATCAAGGGAATCGGAGCGAAATCGTGCAACGGCAAGCTGAACATTCCCGATGGCGAGGTCTTCTCCTGCCCGGTGAAAACGTCAGTGAATGGAACGATCCAGTTCAACACGCCCACGCTCTATTCGGGCACCCGCTTTGAGAATGTGCGCCTGGAATTCGAGAACGGGAAAGTGGTGAAAGCGAGTTCGAACAACAACAAGCGCCTGAACGAGATTTTGGACACGGACGCAGGCGCCCGTTACGTCGGGGAGTTCGCCATTGGGTTCAATCCTTACATTGAAAACCCGATGTGTGACATTCTGTTCGACGAGAAGATCGCGGGCTCCCTCCATTTCACGCCGGGCCAGGCTTACGAAATCGCCGATAACGGCAACCGGTCCGCGGTGCATTGGGACATGGTGCTGATCCAACGGCCGGAATGGGGCGGCGGCGAAATCTGGTTCGATGACGAACTCATCCGGAAGGACGGGTTGTTCGTGCCGAAGGATCTGAGGCCGCTCAATCCGGAAAATCTGAAGTAAACGCGCTGTGCCTGCCGCCCCTCCGGAACCGTTCGCCTTTGCAGCGGTCGCGCGCATCCCCGCCCCGGGGGACAACGTCGCGATCACTCTCCAGACCCTGCCGGCCGGGAGCCGCATTCTCATGCGGCAACTGGTGTTCGAATTCGCCCATACCGTGCTGGAGGGGCACCGATTCGCGATCCACCGGATTCGGAAGGGAGAACCCCTGCTCTCGTGGGGCCTGCCGTTCGGCCTCGCGCTTCGCGATATCGAGCCGGGGGAGTACGTCTGCAACGAGAAGATGCTGGCCTCCCTTGCGGAACGGACGGTGGAACTGGTGCTCCCGAAGAGCGCCAACTTTGCCGATCATCGGCTGCACTTTGAGATTGATGAGCAGGGATTCCGGCCGGCGGAACAGGTGAAGGCGCCCGGCCCCGCCCCTGCCTTCCAGGGGTTCCGCCGAAACGAGCGCCGCGGCGCCGGAACAAGGAATTACGTCGTGGTACTGGGGACGAATTCCCGAACCGCCGGTTTTGCGCGGGCGCTCGCCAGCAGGTTTCAAGGGATTCGGCAGCGATTCCCAAACGTGGATGGCGTCGTGCCGGTCGATCACACCGAAGGCGGCGAGGATGCCAGCCCGCAAAATCTCGAAATGACGCTGCGGACCCTGGCCGGGTTCATCGTAAACCCGAATGTGGCCGCGGTGCTGTGCGTGGATTATGGCAACGAGATCCTCTCGAACCAGGCCCTGCAGCGTTATCTCGCGGAGCGCCAGTATCCGATCGAGGGTCTGCCGCTCGGCTTCTACTCCATCGGATCCTCCTTCGAGACTGCGCTCAGGGAGTCCGCCACGCAGATCGAAGCCTGGCTGCCCGAAGCCAATCGATGCCAGCGCGAGCCGATTCCACTGCGCTATTTGAAGCTGGGCTTGCAATGCGGCGGATCGGATGCGTTTTCCGGAATTTCCGCCAATCCGCTGGTGGGCATCCTTTCACGGGAAACCGTGGCGTTTGGCGGCAGCGCCAATCTCGCGGAGACGGACGAACTGATCGGCGCGGAGAAGTACGTTCTGCAGAACGTGCGGGATCTGGAGACCGCCCGGGCCTTCCTGCGAACGCGCGATCGCTTCCAGGAATGGGCGTCGTGGCACGGGCACAGCGCGGAAGGGAACCCGAGCGGGGGCAATCGTTTTCGCGGCCTGTACAACATCACGATCAAATCGATCGGCGCCGCCCGCAAGAAGGATCCCGCCACGCGCCTGGATTATGTCATCGATTTTGGCAGCCTGATGGAAAAGCCCGGCTTTTACTTCATGGACAGCCCGGGGAACGATCTCGAGAGCATCGCAGGCCAGGTGGCCGCCGGCTGCAACCTGATCCTGTTCGCCACCGGGAACGGCTCGATTACAAACTTCCCGTTCGTGCCGACCATCAAGCTGATGACGACGACGCGCCGGTTCGAACTGGTGCGGAACGAGATGGATTTCAACGCGGGGCGTTATCTCGATGGCGAGCCGCTGGAGGCGCTCGGGCAGGAGGCCTTTGCTCAAATGCTGCGGATCGCCTCGGGCGAGCCCAGCGCGGGCGAACGAGCCGGTCACTCCCAGGTGCAACTCTGGCGGGAATGGCGTGGGAGGCCGAAAAACAGCGGAACCGAGCCCGCTCCCCAAAACCGCCCGGCGACACTCTCCGACCATCGCCGCGCAGACTCCCCCGCCCTGCCCTTGCCGGAAAATCTCCTCGCCCGCACTCCGCCCGCGCGGCTCGGCCTGGTGCTACCGACCAGCCTTTGTTCCGGGCAAATCGCCTCGATGATTGCGGCGCGGCTGAACGCACTTCCCGAAAAGCCCTTCGCCCGGGCGATTGCCCTGCCTCATACGGAAGGCTGCGGAAATTCCGCCGGGGAATCGGAACAACTTTTCCTGCGGACGATGGCCGGGTACCTGGCGCATCCGCTGGTCGCGCGGGCGGTGCTGCTCGAGCACGGCTGCGAGAAAACGCACAACGACGCCTTTCGCATCATGCTGCGTGATCTGCAGCTCGACGCCTCGCGCTACGGCTTCGCCAGCATTCAATTGGATGGGGGGCTGGAGAACGTCACGCGCAAGGTGCTGAGCCAGTTCGCAGAAGCGGTCGCACCGCAGGGAGATCCCGAGTCGTGGGGCATCGGCCTCGCGGCCCATGCTCCGGGCGAGTTGGAGCAAGAGGTTCTGCGCATTCTGGCTGCCAGCATGCATAGGGCGGGATTGAGCGTGGTCACGCCGTCCGAGCCTGGCAGTGCGGCGAACGAGCCGACCCTGGCTTATGGCGCGCGTTTCCCCAAAGCAGGAATTTACCCAATGGCCGCCCCGACCGGCGACATGACCGAAATCCTGACGGGGCTGGCGGCGACCGGCGTGCAGTTGATCGTCGTTTTGGCATCCGACTGGCTGATTCCGGCGAATCCGCTGGTCCCCACGGTCCAGGCGGCTGCGCGCGAAAAACTGCCCAGCGAACTGCAGGCGGATGTGGATCTGCTCTACTCCGCGACGGAGAGTCCGGCGGCGATTGCGGCCCGGATTCTCGCGGTCGCGGGCGAGATCCGCGCCGGACGGCGGCAGCCGCGCAGCAGTGAGCTGGGGAACTCCGCCTTCCAGATGACTCGCGGACTGACCGGGATTTCCCTTTGAGAGCCCGTTGAAGGATGGCCACACCGCCGCCTTGAAGCCTTTTTCAGAAGCTTCGGGGCCAAACGATTGAGCAGGCCTTCTGATTCGCCCCATCGAGCCGTCTCCTGGACAAGAATCATTTAGTTTTTTCCCCCGAACTCCGATATACCGAATGTCGGGTGCGTTACTGAGTTGCGCGTGTTACTTGCCTGCCTGAGGTCGAGTCCAAACACACGCGCCGCGCCTACACTCAGAAATCAACTATGACTAACAAAGCGCGTTCGCATAAATCGGCCTGGAAAAGCTCCCTTTCGACGTGGGGCAGAATCGCGGGAGTCGCCGCCGGATCGGTCCTCTGCGCGACCGAGAGCGGGGCGGTCGGTTTCCGGCTGCCGAACCAGGATCCCGAAGGCATCGCTCGCGGCAATGCTTTTGTGGCCACCGCGGACAATCCCTCCGCCATTTATTACAACCCCGCGGGCATCACCCAATTGGAAGGACAGCAAGTCCGCGTGGGCATCTACGCGATTTCCACAGGCGTGGACTACACCTCGCCAACCGGCCAGCGGTTCAGCCCGAGTTCCACGCCGCAACCGGTGCCGCAGCTTTACTACGTCAATACCCTGAAGGACCTCCCCTTCAGTTTCGGGGTGGGCGTTTACGCGCCGTACGGCCTGTCGATTGACTGGGGCAAGGACACCTCCTTCCGCACGCTGGCGGAAGAGGGCCAGCTGATGTTCCTGACGGTCAACCCGGTGGCAGCCTGGAAAATCAACGATCAGCTGTCGATCGCGGCCGGACCCGAGATCAGCTATTCGCAGGCAGAATTCAAACAAGGCATCTTCGTGCCTGGCGACGAGTTCCATTTCAAGGGCGACGATGTCGCCTACAGCTTTAACGCGGGCATTCGCTGGCAGCCGCTCGAACAACTCTCGTTCGGAGTCAACTATCGTTACCTGACAACGATGAATTACGAGGGCCACGCCACTACCTACCCGAACAGCGTGCCCCCCCCGCTGCCTCCGATCTTTGCCCCGGCGTATTTCGGGCGGGCGGCGGCATCCGCCTCCATTCGCTTTCCGCAATCCGTGGCGATGGGCGTCTCGTATCGCCCCACGCCCAAGTGGAACTTCGAAGTGAACGCGGATTGGACGGATTGGGACAACGTGAACCAGATCGGGATCCAAGGCGTGCCTTTGCCGCCAATCCAGCTGAACTATCAATCGAGCTGGATGTATGAATTCGGGGTCACGCGCAAATTCGACGGCGGCTGGTTCGTCAGCACCGGCTACATTTGGAGCGAAAACTCCAGCCCGGACGCCGGCTTTCAGGCCCTCATTCCCGATTCGAACCTGCACCTGGGCAGCCTCGGCTTCGGCCACAAGGGCAAGCACTGGGACTGGGCTCTCGGCTATCATTTTGGCTACAACCCCGGCCGGACCGTGACCGGCAGCACGCCATCGGTGGCGGGTCAAACCGCGGACGGGAAGTACGAAGTCTTGAACCACGCCGTCAACCTGGCCGCGACGTTTAAGTTCTAAGTCCAGTTGATTCTCACGAGGTGCGCGCTGCGGAGCCTGCCTGTCTGATCCGCAGCGCGTGCGCATGTACGGGAGCCTCGGCCGCTCCCCCGGCACCCGCGGGTTCCCGCCGAAAATTCCCCCTCCAACAGAAGTGTTTCTTTCCCGCCTTACCGGTGGTAGCATGCAGGAGCGCGAGGTACTTATGTCCGATAAACCGAATATTCGACTGAAGCAACTGCACGGACGGCTGGGCGACCTGGTCTACCAGTACACGCGAGCCCACTTTTCCCATTCGCCCGGCAGCGAAATCTGGTCGCCCGCGGTGAATGCTTACCGCTGCGCCACCGGTTTTACGATTTGCGTCGATCTGGCGGGGGTTTCCAAGGAGGAAATCCAACTCGAGGTGGAAAAACGCAAGGTGCGCCTGCACGGCCGGCGGGAAGCGCCCGAGCCCAAGGAAAAAACTCTCGAGCCGGTTCAGATCCTGGCGATGGAGATTGATTCCGGGCGATTTGCCCGGGAAATCTCGCTGCCCGCCGATGTCGATCCCGAATGCGTCCGCGCCGAGTACAAGGACGGCGTTCTCTGGATTCATCTGCCGTTCCGGTGCGCTGCCTGAGAAGGAAGGAGTGTTTATGAACTTCGAAAGCCTCCCCGAAAGCCTGAGAGCCGAAGACTCGGCCAGCGCTGCGAATCCAACCGTTATTGCGGTGACGAAAAAGGAGAGCGGTGATGAGATCACCGTGCCCGACACGCTCTCGATCCTGCCGGTGCGCGGCATGGTGATTTTTCCGGGGACCGTGGTGCCCCTGAGCATCCGCCGAGCCGCGTCCCTGAAAATGCTCGATGAGACCCTGCCCAAAAACAAGACGATCGGCCTGCTGACGCAAAAGCAGGACGAGAACAATTCGCCCGGGGCCGATGACCTGTACCACGTCGGCGTTTCGGGCCATGTGCTGAAACTGATCCGGCAGGCGGACGACGTGGTGGTGATCCTGGTGCAGGCGCAGCACCGGATTCGAGTCAAGCGCTTCGCGACCACCGACCCGTACTTTCGCGCCGAAGTCGAAGCTCTGAAGACGGTCGCGCCCGAGGGCAACCAGGAATGGCAGGCGCGCATCAAGAACCTGCGCGACGCCGCCAGTCAACTGCTGGACCTCACGCCGGACGCGCCCGAACAAGCGAAGGGAATGATCCTGAACATCCCGGACGCCGAGCAACTGACCGATTTCCTCGCTAGCAACCTGAGCATTGATCTCCAGCACAAGCAGGACCTGCTCGAAGAGCTCGACCTTTCCAAGCGCGCGAGCACGGTGCAGCAACACTTGAACGCGCAGCTCGAAATCGCGCGGCTGCAGCAGAAATTGCAGCAGGATGTCGCCACGCAGATTTCCGATTCGCAGAAGAGGATTTTCCTCCGGGAACAGATCAAGGCGATTCAGAAGGAACTGGGCGAAGGAGAAGGAGGAGCGGATGAGCAAGTCACCGAATTGCGCAAACGCCTGGAGGAAACCAAGCCGCCGGAAGCGGTCCAACTGCAGGTCGAAAAGGAACTCAAACGGCTGGCCTACATCTCACCGGCGAGTCCGGAGTATTCGGTAATTGTGAGCTACGCCGAAACCGTGGCGGACCTTCCCTGGAGCAAGATGAGCGAGGACAAGCTCGATCTGAAGAATGCCCAGGCGATCCTCGACCGGGACCATTATGACCTGGAAAAAGTAAAGCGCCGGCTGATCGAGTACCTCGCGGTTCGCCAGCTCAATCCGACGGGCCGCGGCCCGATCCTGTGCTTCCTCGGGCCGCCCGGCGTGGGCAAGACCAGCCTGGGGCAATCGATCGCGGACGCCCTGGGGCGGAAATTCGCGCGCATCAGCCTGGGCGGCGTGCGGGACGAAGCGGAAATTCGCGGCCATCGCCGGACCTATATTGGATCGATGCCTGGCCGCTTGATCCAGGAATTGCGCCGCACCGGCACGCGCAACCCGGTGATCATGCTGGATGAGATCGACAAGCTCGCCGCCGATTTCCGCGGAGATCCGGCCAGCGCCTTGCTCGAAGTGCTTGATCCCCGGCAAAACCACTCCTTCCGGGATCATTATCTCGACCTGCCATTCGATCTCTCGCAGGTGATTTTCATCGCCACCGCGAATTACATCGATCCCGTCCCGCCCGCGTTGCGCGACCGGCTCGAGATTATTGAAATCCCCGGCTACACCGAGCACCAGAAATTGGAGATCGCCCGACAGTATATCGTGCGGCGCCAATTGGAGGAGAACGGCCTGAAGCCGGGCCAATGCAAGTGGCAGCCCGCGGCCCTGTCCAAGGTGATCAATGATTACACGCATGAAGCCGGGGTGCGCGATTTGGAACGGCAAATCGGTGCGGTCTGCCGGGCGATCGCGGCCCAGATCGCCAAACGGGAAAAGAAACAAGTCACAGTCACTCCCGAGGTGGTGGCCGATCATTTGGGTCCGGTCCGGTTCTTCCGGGAAGCACGCCTCAAAGCCAGCCTGCCCGGGGTGGTCACCGGCCTCGCTTACACGCCGGTCGGCGGTGAGGTTCTCCATATCGAAGCGACGCGTTACGCCGGCAAAGGGCAAATATCCCTGACCGGGCAGATCGGAAACGTGATGAAGGAATCGGTCCAGACCGCGCTCAGCCTGGTTCGCAGCCGCGTGAAAGAACTCGGAATCAGCCCTGAAGACTTCCGGGAAACCGACATTCACGTGCACGTGCCCGCCGGAGCGGTGCCGAAGGATGGACCCTCCGCCGGGATCGCGATGTTCACCGCCCTCGCCTCGCTCTTCTGCAACCGCCCCGTTCGGTCGGATGTGGCCATGACCGGGGAAGTCACCTTGCGCGGGCTGGTACTCCCGATCGGCGGCCTAAAGGAAAAGAGCCTGGCGGCCGCGCGAGCCGGAGTGAAACGAGTGATCATTCCCAAGCTCAATGAGAAGGATCTGCCCGACATTCCCGACGAAGTGAAAAAGAAAGTGACGTTTTACCCGGTGGAGACGGTGGATGAAGTGCTGGCCGTGGCTCTCGCCGGGAAAGCGAAGCCGCACGGATCGAGCAACGGGAAGCCGGCGGGCCGAATCACCCAGCCGTCCAAAGCACCTGCCCCCTCAAAGAAAAAGGCTCAGGCGCGATAGACAACCATGATGCCGTAGTCGGTCACCATTTGGCGGGTGCCGAGGTCCAGATGCTCATAGTTGAAGGTGCTTAGGTTGACGACGTTGGGCTCGCCCACCTTTTCGAGAAAATCGGACACCATCTCGTCAAAGCGATCACGGCCGACCTCAACGCAGTCGCTGTGCCGGATGCACTTTACTTTGAGCGACCGAACGCCATCGACGCGGGCAGAGACTTCCAGAGGCGGGAGCGCCTTCTGAATCAGGCTTTGGGTTGGCGACTCGCTGACGGGCACCACGAAATGCTTTTCTTCGAGGCGGGCGGCGTTGCCATCGCCACCCGGTCCGCCCGCGCGGAGATTGGCCGGGTCCGCATCGGGAATCACCAACTGGTGACTGCAAGCGGGGCAATTAATCGCAGAGCCAGAAAGACTGGTGGGGGCTTCCAGCTGTTGTTTGCAATTGGGGCAGGTGAATATGATGTCCATACAAGCCGCTGTTTCGGGTGCTGGAATTTTATGACCCAACCGCGGCCATCGCGAGGAAAAAATGAACGTCGCCCGAAATCAAATGCCGAAACCAATTAGAGGCTCCCGCGGCGCCCTGCATCCCATTCGTTCAGGCCGCGTTCTGCGACCGGTCCGGGCATAACCCGCAAGTGCTGCATCACCTCGCCGATGAGGTGCAGCGAGCCCGCCACCACGACGAACGGGAAGCGGAGCGCTGCGTCCACCGCCGCACCGCTGCTGGCCGCGGCCCGGATCTCCAGCTCCGGCCAGCGCTGGGAGCAGTATTCCTGCAGTTCAGCCACCGGCAGAGCGCGTTCGCTCTGGATGGGGACAAGGTAAAGGCGCCGGATTCCGGGAATCAAGATATCACAGATTTCCCGCCATTCCTTGTCCTGGAACAGGCCAAGAACGAGCGTCTGATCCCGGCCGGGAAACAAATCTTGCAGAGCCCGCGCCAAGGAACGAGCACCGTCGGGGTTATGAGCGCCATCCAGGAGAACAGTGGTTGCACCGATCCTGACTTGCTGCAACCGCCCGGGCCAAGAGGTGGCCGACAATCCGCGTCGGATCTGCTCCCGACTGACGGGAAGAACCGGCTGCAGTGCCTGCACGGAGGCTAACGCAACTGCGGCGTTGGCCTGTTGATGACGGCCCGCCAGAGCGAGGGCTTCAACCGGCGGCTGGAACTCCCCTGCCCGCTCGACGGTACTGATGAACGGCGCGTGAAGTTCCCGAGCCCGCTCGCGGATGACCTTGAGCGCCCCACCCGGCTCAGCGCCGGTGATGACCGGAACGCCGGGCTTGACGATCCCGGCTTTCTCCCGCGCGATTTCGACGAGGGTGGAACCGAGCCATTGCTGATGGTCCAGCTGGATGTTGGTGATGACGCTCGCCAGCGGAGTAACAATGTTCGTGGCATCCAGGCGGCCGCCCAGGCCCGTCTCCCAGATCACCAGATCACATCGCTGCTCGACGAAGTAGACCAGGCTAAGAACGGTGACGAATTCAAAGAAGGTCGGGCGAAAAGTCCAGCTTTCGCGATCACCGCCCAGTGCCGCGGCCAGGCGGCCAACCAAGCGCGCCACCGCTTCCTCGGGAATGAGGGAACGATCCACTTGAATCCGTTCCGTAAAAGAGACGAGATGTGGCGAGGTGAACAGTCCGACCCGCAGTCCGGAAGCGCGGTAAACGCTCTCAAGCATGGCGCAAACAGAGCCTTTGCCGTTCGTGCCGGCGACATGGATAAACCGAAGCTGCTGGTGCGGGTTGCCGCATAGCGCGGCCAGTGCAAAGGTATTTTCCAGCCCGAACTTCGAGCCGAAAAGACGCAGGCCATACAGAAATTCGATCGCCTCGGAATACTGCATGCGAGGGGCTCAGGGCGGAAGATAAACCACCACCTCGGTCCGCTCCCCTGGAATGCTCTGGATTTCGAGGGAACCGCCGTAGAGCTCGGCGATGCGGCGGCAAATCGCCAGCCCGAGCCCGCTCCCCTGTTGCTCCGTGAGCTTGCGCTCAAATTGGATATTCGCGCTCACCTGGCGGATTTGTTCGGCGCTCAGGCCGCGACCGCGGTCGAGCACCCGCAGTTCGAGGAAAGTGCCCTTGCCGTGCGCAGTCAGCCAAATCGGGGAGCCCGGAGCGGAAAACCGGCAGGCGTTCTCCACCAATTCCCGCACCAACCGCTCCAGATGCGACGGAGCAATCCGATGGTCCATCGGAGCCACGTTCAGCACGAGATCGCCATCGCGCTGCTCTCCGCGGGCAATGCGCTGCGCGACGGCGGTAATCCCTTCCTCGGTCGGGGACGGAAGACGGGAGGCATAGGCCTCGCGCTGATTGTGGTCGGCAATGGCCAGTTCCACCTGGGCGTAGATCAGGAATTTTTCGATCAGGTCCCGCAACCGCTCGCCCGCGACTTTGATATGGGAGGCGTACTCGCGCATTTCCGGCGGCTTGGGGACGGACGTTTCGTCCAGCAGCAGGCCCGCGAAACCAAGAATGGTATTCAACGGCGTCACCAACTCATGGGGCAAGGCGAATCGCAGGCTCTCGCGGAGGGCGTGGAGTTTCTTATCAGCCGTCTCCTCCAGCACCGCCTGCTTTTGAAACCGGGCGTCCAGAGCGGCCAGCAGTTCCGAAATGGTGAACGGCTTGACGAGAAAATCGTCCGCGCCCAGTTCCATTCCCTGGCGCATCATCGGCTTGTCCCCATGCCCGGTCAGGAAAATGAAAGGGACGGTCACCATCGCGCCGTTGTCGCGCACCCCTTTGAGCACCTGAAATCCGTCCATCTTTGGCATTTGAATGTCGCAAAGAATCAAGTCCGGCAGCTCGCCGAGCGCTGCTTCCAGTCCGGCTGCGCCATCCGACGCCTCGATCGAGCGCCAACCGCGCGTCAGCAACGCCTCCACGATCACGTTCCGCACCGCATCGTCGTCTTCAATGACCAGGATGCGCTTCATGGAATAAGATACTTCCCCCAGAAGACCATTTTGCAGGTAACGTCTAGCAACCCTAGCGCCGAGAAACAAGCCGGATATTGCGCAAATCAGTCCGAATGCTCCGAATCATCTCGGCTTGGCCCGTTGTTTGGACGCTCCGGCTTCCGTCACAGAGCATCCGCGCTCTCTAGCATCTCCGCCTCCGCAGCCTTGGAACGCATGGGAGAAAGGACTTCGATCGTTGACGCTTCCACCTTGATGAAATCGAGAATCACCGGGGCCAGAATCATTCCCGGAATGCCCATGAGCCGCTCGCCAATAATCAGCCCGAGCAGGGTCAGCCAGACGGGATTCTTGATCCGCTCGCCGATGATCTTGCTGTTGAGAAAATACTCGAGCTTATGGAGCACGACCAAAAAGATGAGGGAAGCCACCGCGAGTTGGGGAGAGACGCGGAACGAGAGCGCGACGATGGCGGTGTTGCTGATGAGATTGCCGATGATGGGCAGCATGCCGCACAAAAAAGTCAACGCCACCATCAGCGAGGTATAGGGCAGGCCGATGCAGATGAGATAGACGGCCGTGAAACCGGTGTTCAGGGTGGAAATCACGATCTGGGCGCCCATGACACGCTCAAAACTGCCGTAGAAAGATTGGAACCGGGCCACGATCTCCTCGCAGGCGAACGAGTAGAGGTTATTGGCGATCTGGTAGCTGCCGGATGAAAGATCCATTCGCGGGTTGAGAAAAATGCTGATAGCAACGACGAAACCAATCAGCAGAAAGGCGAATTCCTTGGTCGCGATTTTGGCGAAATTGCCGAGAAACGCGGCTTGGGCGCGAACATACTCGCGCACCCATTTGACCGTCTCGTTCTTCGCGCTTTTGCCGGGCTCGTTGGACTCCATGATGTCGTCCGGCAGAGGAATGCCCCGCTCCTTCGCGTAATCAACGAACCTCTCGATCGAGTCCTCCGCCAGATTGGGCAAAGCAACGACGGCCTGCTTAATAAAGTAGCCAAAGCCGTAGAATATCCCAGCCACCAGCAGGATGAAGAGCAGCGCCGCCACGAGCTTTTTGCGGCCGAACGTCAGCCGGTTCAGGAGGAACACCGAAAACAGGACCGTCAAAAGCGGCGTGGCCAGCTTCAGCCAGCCAGCAATGACCAGCAGGCCAAAGAGCAGCCAGTAACCCAAATATCTCGTTTGGAATGGTCGAAAAGACATTTATCGCAACAGCCAGGTCAATGCCGGAGCCACAAGCAACCCCGGCAGATAATCGCCCAGCGGCGCCTTCTGAATCTCCAAGATAACCACGGATATGCAAAGAATCAAAAGGCCCCCTACAGCATTGACGCTATCAAGAAGCAAATGATTCGACAGAAGCGGCTCCACGCTCCGGGCGCCCAGGGTGATTGACCCCTGGTAAGCGAGCACAGGAATCGCGGCGAAAATCGGACCCACGCCGAAGGTTTTGACAAATGCCATGGTGGCGAGGCCGTCCATGAGCGATTTGACGGCGAGGGTTTGGATTTTCCCGGTCAAGCCGTCCTCCAGCGCGCCCAGGATGGCCATGGGTCCCACGCAAAAAAGGATCGTGCACGTCACGAATCCCTCGCCGAAGCCCCGCGAGCCGCTGTCGCCATTCCGGAACGCCCGTTTGGCATATTCGCCGAGCGCGTTAATGCGCTTCTGGAGCCCGATGGATTTGCCAATCAAGTTGCCGAGAATCAGAGCAGCCAGGGCGATGGCGGTTTGCTTCAGGACTCCGAAAAAACTGCCATGAATGGATTGCCAGACCGTTTTGAAGCCGACGTAAATGGTCAGCACCCCCAAAATCAGTTTGATGCGTTGCTGCAACTGAGGCGACAATTGCTTGCCCGCAACCAGGCTGATCGCGCCGCCGGTCACGATGGCGCCGACGTTCAGAATCGTTCCGATCATCTGCGATGGGAGGTTAACAGCCCAAGGAGAGAACTTCCACCTTTGTCCGCCCCTTGTTACGTTTGGAGGCATGGACGTATACGATCATCCCACCTTTCGCATGGCCTGCCAGCAGTTGGACCTGGTGGCCGATCGTCTTGAACTTTCGGCCAATGACCGGGCGCGGATCAAATACCCGAAGCGGTCGATGACTGTCGCGCTGCCGATCCAACTCGACAACGGCACGATGAAAGTGTTCTCGGGCTATCGCGTCCAGCACCACCTCACGCTCGGCCCCACCAAAGGAGGCCTGCGCTATCATCCAGAGGTCACCTTGGGCGAAGTCGCCGCTCTGGCCATGTGGATGAGCTGGAAATGCGCGCTCACCGGCCTGCCCTACGGCGGCGCCAAGGGAGGCATCGCCTGCGATCCACTGAGCCTTTCAAAAGCTGAACTGGAGCGGCTCACCCGGCGTTACACGCAGGAGATGATCCCATTCATCGGGCCGCAAATGGACGTGATGGCGCCGGATGTGGGAACCAACGAACAGACCATGGCCTGGGTCATGGACACTTACTCCATGCAGATCGGCTATACCGTCCCCAGCATCGTCACGGGCAAGCCTGTTTCCCTCGGGGGCTCGCTCGGGCGCCGCGAATCGACGGGCAAAGGGGTGGCCTACCTGATCAGCCGGGCCATGGACACCATCGGATTGCAACCGCATGGCGCCACCGCCATCGTCCAAGGCTTCGGAAATGTCGGCTCGGTCGCGGCTTACACGCTGGCAAATTACGGCCTGAAAATCATCGGCGTCAGTGACGTGAATGGCGGCATTTTCAACGGTCGCGGGATCGACACCTGGAAACTGAACGCCCATGTGGCAGCGCATGGGACGGTCGCTGGATTTCCGGAAGCCGATCCCATCTCCAACGATGACTTGTTGACCACGCCCTGCGACGTTCTGGCGCCCGCTGCCCTGGAACGGCAGATCACCGGGCAGAACGCCGCCCGCGTTCGATGCCGCATCCTCGCGGAGGGCGCGAACGGTCCAACCACGCCCGAAGCCGACCAGATCTTTTCCCAGCGGGACGACTTGTTCGTCATTCCGGACATCTTGTGCAACGCCGGCGGGGTGGTCGTCTCCTATTTCGAATGGGTGCAGGACCTGCAGAGCTTTTTCTGGTCCGAAAGCGAGGTGCTGGATAAATTGAATCGCATTCTGGAAGGCGCGTTTATGCAAACATTAACGCTGAGCCGCAAAGAAAAGATCTCCATGCGACTCGCCGCCCTGAGCCTGGGCGTAAAGAGGGTCGTCGATGCGAAAAGGCTGCGAGGGCTTTATCCAGGTTAAGCGGCGGAACCCGGTTTAACCTGTTTGACGGGAATCGCTTTCCGAATCGCCCGTCTCAGGTTATATATCCAAAGACCACGGCATGAGTAGTCCCGTCAAGTTGACGTTGTACTTGGTGCTGGCCGTCCTGGCCGGCGTCTCCGGTTATTTCGCTTTGTCGAATTTTAGCCGCATGATGGCCCGGGCGGGCGAACGAACATCCGATCTGGAACTGGTCGAACCGGAGCGCAAGCCCGCGGAAGGGACGGATGCGGACGCGGCTTCGACCAACGCGGCGGCGGACCTCACCGCAACCAATGCCGCCGTCACCAACCTGGCCGCGACCGTGACAACGAACGCCTCCGTCGCCGCAGGCACCAACTCTCCGGCCAGCAGGGCCGCGACCGGAACCAACCAGAATGCGGGCGTCGCCAGTGGCAACGCTAAGAAAGCCAAGAACAAGCCCAGCGCCGCCGCCTCCACGCCGGGCCAGCCAACTTCGGAGAAAGGCGGGCGCATCGGCGTTTGGGCGGCGCTGTTTGTTGTTTCGATTTTGGCGCTCGGCCTCCTGCTGGCGAACGATGTTTCCCACTACTTCGGGAACAAAGCGTTGAAGGCGCTCTACAATGACGAAGGTGACGGACAAAAGGATCCGGACTACGAGAAAGCCGAGGAAACCTGGGCAAACGGCGAGCATCTCGAAGCGATCGGCCTGATGCGCGAGTACCTGGCCAAAAATCCCCGCCAGCAACATGTCGCCATCCGCATCGCGGAAATCTACGAGAAAGACCTCAAAAACAATCTGGCGGCCGCGTTGGAATACGAAGAGGTTTTGAAGCACAAACTGCCGCCCGAACGCTGGGCCTGGGCCGCGGTCCACCTCTGCAATCTTTATTTCCGTTTGAGCCAGGAACAGAAGGGGTACGACCTCCTGCGCCGGATCGTGAAGGAACACCCGGCCACTGCGGCCGCCGAAAAGGCGCGCAAGCGGCTGGAACAGGTGGAAGGGGCCCCCGCCGCCGAACAGGTTATGACCGAGCAGCAGGTGAGCGCGCCGCAACGGGCGCAGACGCAGGCCAGCTCCCCCGGTCCTCCGAGCCACCTGCCGCCGGGCTTCCGCCCGAAGAAGTAGGAAGCGCAAGCCGCCGTCAAAAGATAGCAATCCACCGGCAGCGCGAGGCAAGGCGTTCTGTCACACTTCTTCACGCCGGCCCGCGAAAGGATCGGCGCGAGACACATGAAAAAAGCCTATTTCCTGGCCGTCGCCACTGCGGCGCTGGCCGCCACCCGAGCGGACGAACGCCGCTTCACCTATACTTACGAGCCTGAGGTGCAAACCAAGGGCGCCATGGAATTCGAACAATGGGTGACCCTGCGCACCCAGCGCAACAGCAGCGTGGGGCAGGAGAATTACAACAAGTGGGAGATGCGCGAAGAACTCGAGTACGGGGTCACCGACCGCTATTCTGTTTCCGCCTACATTCTCACATCCGCCGAAAGCTTCCGCGACCCGGCCGGAGGCGTTGATCATTCCAAATTTGATTTCGACGGGATTGCGTTCGAAAACCGCTACATGGTCTTGAATCCGGCTGAGCACGCGGTGGGCATGACCCTCTACCTGGAGCCAAGATTTTCGGGCACGGAAGCGGAGATCGAACAAAAGATTATTTTCGGACAGCGTTACGGCGATTGGAAATGGGCGTTCAACCTCACGCACGCAACCGAATGGACCGACAATCTCCATGAGACCGAGGGAGAGTTTGAGGCAAACCTCGGAATCAGCCGGGACCTGAACAGCCGCTGGTCGGTCGGACTCGAGTTCCGCAATCACAATGAGATTCCGGAATATCGCACCTGGGAAAACACCGCTTTTTTCGTCGGGCCGGCCATCAGCTACCGCCAGCAAAAGTGGTGGGCCACGCTCAGTGTGTTGCCACAAGTTTACGGCGCGAACTTCACTGGCAACCCGGACAACAATCATTGGCTCGAACTGGAAGGGCATGAACGCGTGAACGTGCGGCTGTTGGTGGGCATTGATCTGAAATGAGCTTGCCCAGTCGCACGACTCTCGCGATCGGAGCCAGCGCAGGCCTGCTCCTGAGCGCTTGCTCGACTTACACGCCGGATAACAGCGCCAAGCCCGGCTCGACCGCGCCACCCCCCAACGAATTGGCCCTCGCCGCTGGCATCGCGCCCGAGCAGGCCGCGGCAGCGCGCAAACTCTATCTGCTGAAATGCGCCAAATGCCACCGGTTTTATGATCCGGCGGGTTACACCAAGCCCGAATGGGAGACCTGGATGCGGAAGATGAGCCAGAAGGCGCGGTTGACCTCGGAGCAAACGCAACTGCTCGCGCCCTACCTGGAGGCGTTTCGAAAAAATCGCGCAGCTAACTGACCGCCGATCCGCTCTGGGTGGCTTTGTAATTTGAAAGCACCAGGCGAATCTTCTCGAGCAACGTGGCGGTGGTATAAGGCTTTTGCAGAAACTCCAAGCCGTGATCGGCGAGCCCGGATTCGAGCAGGACATTCCGAGGATAGCCCGAGGTAAAAATGACCGGGATTTTCGGATACTTCTCGACGAATTGCCGATACAGCTCTGCGCCGCCCGCGCGCGGCATGATGACATCGGTGAAAAGAAGGTCAACGGGGCGGCTGAACTGCTCCAGCAGATTCATGGCTTCAATGCCGTCGCGGGCGGCTAGCACCTGGTAGCCATGCTTGCGAAGAATCAGGCTCGCAAACTCCCGCAGCACTTCCTCGTCCTCCGCCAGTAAAATCACCGCTCCCGCGGAAGAAACGGGCGCGGGCGGAAAGGCCCGCACCGGTTCGGCCGGGGCCGCTTGGACGGCGGGCAAATAGATCTTGAAGGTTGAACCTTTGCCCACTTCGCTGGCGCAACTGATCTGGCCGCCATGCTGCTTCACAATGGCGTAGACCGTCGCGAGATCCAGCCCGCTGTTCTTGCCGGGCTGCACAGTGCCAAAGAAGGGCTCAAAAAGGTGCTCCTGGTGCTCCGGACTCAACCCAAGGCCCGTATCGCTGATGGAAAGAACGACGTAGTCGCCCGCCTCCAGGCGGAATTGGTGCTGCAGGGGCTTGTCCAGGCGCAACGCCTCAGTGCGAATTGTCAGCGTCCCGCCTTGCATCATCGATTCCCGGCAGTGAGCGCACAGGTTGATGACCACCGTCTCCAACCGGCCGCGATCCGCTCGAATCGGGCTGACCTGCTTGTCGAGATCCAGGATCGTTTCAATATTCCCGCCCATCAACCGCCTCAGCAAAGGGGCCGTTTGGTTCAGCACCCCATTCAGATTAACTGCTTCGGGCGTTAGGACATCCTTGCGACTGATCGCAAGCAACTGGCTGGTCAGGCCGATTGCCCGCTCCGTGCTCTGAATCACCTGCTGCACGTCTTTCTGCAAAGGGTCATCCGGAGCCATGCCCGAACGGATCAGCCCGCTGTAGCCGGTAATCACGGTCAGGAGATTGTTGAAGTCGTTCGCCACCCCACCCGCCAAGCGGGCGACCGCCTCCATTTTTTGCGCATTCAACAATTGCTGCTCCAGATGCTTGCGATTGGTGACATCCCGGCATAACACCTGGACCGCAGGGTCGCCGTGATACTGAATCCGCCGCGCCAGCGCCTCCACCAGCACCGGGCTGCCGTCGGCTCTCACCATCTTTTGCTCCAGCAAAGGCCCATCCAAGCCATCGAGGGCCTGGCGGAGATGTTCCTCCACCAGGTCGCGATAGTTCGGATCGATAAAATCCAGAAGTGGCTTGCCCACCAAATCGACCGGGCTCTTCACTCCCAACAAGGAGACTGCAGCGGGATTGGCGAAAACGATCGTATTCTCGATCGTGATGAACATCCCCTCGGGACAGGACTCCACCAAGCGGCGATAGCGCTCCTCGCTCTCGCGCATGCCTTGCTCAGCCTGTTTGCGTTTTCGGCGTTGGGCTACTTCCTTCAGGGCCCGATCGATGGCCGGCCCGATACGGGAAAGCCTGTCTTTCAGAAGATAATCGTTCGCTCCAGCCTTCAATGCCTCAATGGCCACATCTTCGCCGATCTTGCCGGAAACGATGATGAATGGGATGTCGTGCTCGGATTCCTGAAGGACGCGCAACGCCGCAAGGCCGCCAAAACCGGGAACGACGTAATCGGAAATCACCAAATCCCACGTCCTCTTGCCCAGCTGAGATCGCATGCCCTGCGCGCTTTGAACCTGCGCTGCAGAAGGTTCGTAGCCCGCCTGACGCAAGGCGTGTAAAAGGAGTTCGGCGTCGTCCTTAGAATCCTCAACCACCAGAACTTTCAATGGTATCTTCATCGCGCCTCCTCCTCCTCCTGGCTTAGCCAGCCCAAGTTCTCAATACAGCAAGGCATGAACCCCAATTGATGTTTTTCAGCCGGGGAAAGCCCTGTTCAAGATTGCGACACCAAAGTAATTTGGCCTGACGAAATTAGCAAGCATTTCCTTGGTTTCATCGGCCTCCTTTCACACTTAGCCAGCTCACTTCTTCCATCAGAACGGCTGAAGTCCCATAACTTTCAGCTGAAAGGCCGCGCCGTGCGAAAACGATTCCGCCGTGTGCGAAAAACCACGCCCTCCTGCTGTTTGTTCAGCCACCGAAGAAAGTGTTGAAACCGTTCACTGGCAACGATCTTCTCCACGGTATTGTAGGTGTCCCTCAGCTCGTTATGGGACCATGTCTTATGAATGAAGTCCTCGCACGACTGGCAGGCTAAAGCCACTTCGCGCCCGCCTTTGCACCGAGGGACCACGTGATGGCCCCGCGTCGGCACTTGCCGCAGGCAAAATGCGCAGACGTCCGCTCGCTTCATCCGCAGGACAGGGGAAACCCGAGGCCCAGGTTAGGACTTCCAACCGGTGCGGTAAGGGCGTTTTACCCAGGCGTTAAGCTCGGGTTGGTTGGTGACCTTCATATTGGGACCGTCCCAGATCACTTTTTTATGAAGGCCAGCCTTCATGGCGAGATTGCCCAGCAGCGCAAATTCGGTCAGCCGGGTTCCATATTCGAACGGAACTGCGGTTTCCGTCTTTCCTTCGCGAACCGCGGTCAGGAAGTCGACAAAGATATTCTTCGTGCGCGGCAGGGTTTTCGGCGGAGCCGGCGTTTCTTTCATCTTGTCCCAAGGAACGATGTGCATCTTGTCGCCGTAGGTTCCGGTGAAGATGACTCCTTTATCCCCGACATAAAGAGTGCCGCTGTCGCCGCCATCGAGTTCTTCGTCCGGGTACTTTTGCCGCAGTTCGAGCAGGATGGGAGGCAAATTCCGATCGTCCCCCTTCACCGCTCGCAGATTGCCCTGAGGCTTCCCGGTGGTCGTCTCGTTCAAGCCCTCGTGCCAGTAAACCTTCAGCTCCGGCATATCTCCCCGCGCTGGAACGTCCCAGCGCACGCGACTGCCCATCGGATAACGTTCGTCACTCCCGCCCCGCAATTGCTCCGCTTCAATGCTGACCGGGTGATCGCACTTCAGCGCCCAATAAACGCCGTCCAGCACGTGGCAGCCCATGTTGCCGATTGAGCCATTCCCAAAATCGTACCAGCCATGCCATTCGTGCGGGTGGAGATCGTCATGAAAATCGCGGTAGGGAGCCGGACCAATCCATTCTTCCCAATGCAGCCCGGCGGGAACCGCTTTGACCGGCGGCCGAGGCCCTTCGCCGCCGTTAGCCCGGTTGGTCCAACTGTGAGTCTCGCGCACTTTGCCGATGACACCGGCCCAGATGTACTCGCAGAGCTTGCGGTAGCCTTCCTCGCAATGGCCTTGATTGCCCATTTGCGTGGCAACTTTGCTGCGAGCGGCCATCGCCCTCAGCGCGCGAGCCTCAGCGATGTCGTGGCACACAGGCTTCTCGCAGTAAACGCTCTTGCCGAGCTGCATCGCGATCATCGCGGGGAGCGCGTGCTGATGGTTCGGGGTGGCGATGAAGATGGCATCGATGCTCTTGCCGATTTTGTCGAACATCCGCCGGTAATCGGTGAACACCTCCAATTTCTCACCGTTCCCACCCTTGTCCTGAAGCCACTTTCGCACGACGGGAGGACGATTTTCGTCCACTTCCACCAGCCCCACCAGCTCTTCCTTGAGCGTATTCTCGAGATGCGACATTCCGCGCCCGCCGCAACCGATTTGCACAAGGCGCACCTTTTCCCCCGCGTTTTGCGCGTGGAGGATGTTAAACGGAGCGGCGGCCAAGGCGCCCACTGCAAGAGCCGAGCGCTTCACAAACGAGCGGCGAGTAAGATGTGACTTCATGGTGTGACAGTGATTGTACCCGAACGGATTCTCAGCAACAATAAATTGTCATAAAAAATCCTCTCATTCCCACGACTGGCATTGACGCGCCGCGGCGCCAGGATGTCGCCCTTCGAACACAAAGAATCCACGCTCGATCGCCATCATTTTCGAGGCAAAAGCGCCGATAGAAACAGTGATGGATCTGGCAATCTTTATCCGCTCCGGCTTCCTCATTGCAGCCCTAGGCTGGCGAGCCCAGGGATCGCTGCTGGTGGGCAACGACACGCCCGCGCCAAAGAATCTGAGCGTGGCAGTCGAAGGGCCGCAAGAACCGGCAATCTCTTTCACGATGCCAACGGAAGCCTACTCCATCGACAGCGTCACCCTGAGCTTGCGCGATTACGATTCCGCCTCGGACACTCCTTCGATCGGCTTCTACACGGACAAACGCGGGCAGCCGGCCACGCTCGTCGGCACGCCTCTGCGCAATCCCTATTCGGCATCGGATCGAAGCTCCGATTTTACCTTTTTTCCAAATGGCTCCCTCACATTGAATCCCGGCGAAACCTATTGGGTGCTCGTGTCCAGCGCTCAAGGTTCGTTCTCCTGGAACGCGGCTGACAATACGCTCGCTAATCAACCTCGCGGCGCGGCCTCTTTCGGCTGCTTCAAGGTCGGCTTGAATTACGGGTCGGACTACGTCGAGGACGATCCAGTCCCCTCCTTTACCATTCACGCCACGGCGGTCCCAGAGCCAAGCATCGGTTTGCTTGGAGCCACCGGCGCATTGGCCTTTTGGGCCCACAAGTCATTCCGCCGGAAAGAGTAAGAACCACACTCGGAAACAAAACCCCGAGATGGTTTATCAGGGAAACTCTGAATGAGTCCTTTCAGCTCTATTTCCCCCTTGCACCTGTTCGCTGAATTTGCCATAAGCGTCATCAGAAATTCCTCCGACATGGAGGGTTCTTATTGCTGAAGCCGCTTCCCGAGTGGGAAGCGGCGTTTCTATTGCTGGGAAGTAAACCCCGGAATTCCCCCGGGGATACCTCCCATAGGAGATTAGGGCCACTTCTACTGCCGAAGGGTGAGGCTTTACGGGATGCGGGAACCGCTCTTCCGAAACGCAGTTTATTATTCTTCCACGATCACCGGCAAACCGACCCAAGCCAGCTGAAGCAAATGCTCCGCGTTCCAATTCGCGAGCCGAAAGCAGCCGTGAGACTCCGTGCGGCCAATCTGCTCCGGCTTCGGCGTGCCGTGGATTCCGTAGCCGGGACGATCCAACCCAATCCAGGCCGTGCCGACGGGATTGTTGGGTCCAGCGGGGATGGTCAGTTTTCGCCCAATTGTTCGAGCTTCCGGGGATTCCGGAAAAACCTCCGGATCAAACATATAGGTGGGGTTCCGCGCCGCCTTGATCACATGCAACACGCCGACAGGCCGCTTCTCCACCCGCGCCGCAATGCTGCATGGGAAATGGGCCAGCAGATTGGTCGAACTGCCAAATACGTCGAGGGTCTTGGTGTAGAGGTGCACTCGCACGAAAGCGGCCCGCTCCGCAATCACCGGCGGATCGATCCGGGGCAGCTTCACGACGGTTCCCGCTTTCACCGCATCCCACTGCACCTGGGGATTAAGCTTGCGAATGAACTCCATGCTCGATCGGCCTTTTTCCGCCAAAAGCTCGAGAATGGATTCATAATCCAGGCGCTCCATTTGCGACTTGCCCAGCCAGGTGGCCGGCACCTTCATCAAACGCCGCAAGTCGGCCTCGGTCACGGAATACTGAACAAAAAGGGGCTCCTCGATCAAAAGTGATCCTTTGGCCTCACTGTCGAGTTCTCCGCTGACGGACAAGTTATTGTGGACCTGCCAGGCGAGAAGCGCGCGCCGCATGTTCACGCCGGCGGCGCCATCAATCGTTCCGACGGAGATTCCCTTCCGGGCCAGGGCGATCTGCGCGTCGAGCACATTCTGGACATTGCGGAAGCTGCGCGATTCGTGCTCCACCATGTCGGGCGGGGGCGCAGGCGGGTTGGTTTTGACAACCGGGGGTGGATTGGTTTTCGGAACTTCCACCACCTCATTGACCCGGGGGACGGGGGAAACAGGGCGAGGGGGCGCTGGCCGGGGCTCTTCCACGCGATTGGTGGGCGGGCGGGTTCGCCCACGCCAAAACGCGCTCCAGTCCGGGAGCCCGTTTCCCCCGTGCGACCGATTCCAGGCCCACCAGGCGCCAAACCCAAGCAGCGCGACAAAAAGCAGCGTTCCAAACACGCTGCCCGAACTGGAATTGGACTTTCTGGCTCGTTTTGACAGGCCGCAGGATTAAAACGGAAGTCGGCCGTTGATGAAATCAAAAAGCAGCGGGCCCCTGCTCCCTGCCCTGTCATTGGGTTTTAACGCGGAAGAACTGCTTCTGGCCGGCCGTGGGGGCAGAAAAGATGGCGACGCCTCCGGCCGCGGTCGGCGTCGCGAAAGTCTTCCAAGTTTTGAGGTCCGCGGAGTTCTCGACAATGAACGCGCCGCCCTTCAAACCGTTCACCTGAAATTGGAAAATGTTGCCCGAGATCTGAACGGCACTCAGCTGGATGGAGGTTGCGGCGCCTACCTTGAGTGTGGCTGGCGAGAGGGTCACATCCGGCGCCGCCGCCGCCGCAGGGGATGCAACAATCGCGTTGGTCAGGCGCAACGCCACGCTCCCGTTTGTGGCCAATGGTGAAATGCCAGCCTGCACGTTCAACACTGGACCATTGGGCAAAGTCGCATTGAAGACGCTGTAGGTCAGAATTCGGTAAACTCCCGGGGCGACCAGGCCGACATCCGCCACATGCGTGGGAAGTGCCGTCACCTCCGAGGCCGCGTCAAAAGTCACGACCGGAGGATCCACCACCACATCAACCTGGAAGGCGGTCACCGGCGTGTCCGCCTGGATGGAAAGAGGGATGGCGACACTCGTTCCGGCAGGCCCGGCCGCAGCGCCAATCTGCAACTGCACGGCCGCCTGTGAGCGTGCGGAGAGCAAACCGCAGAGGCCCAAAGCCAGAAGAAACAATTTCAGTCTCGCTTGCACAAAAAAAATCAACGCGTCCAAACATGCACCGCCACTTGCACATTCAATGGCAGCGTGACGTTTATATCCGTCTGGGCCGGGTTCGCCGCTTTGTTGTCGATCTGCGCCTGATAGCGAATCGGCGTTCCATTGTCGGGCGTCAATTGCACTGTGATCGGGACGACATCGTTAAAATCCTTCGCCTGAACTGTGATGGTTCGATTTGGGCTGGACCCAAAGGGCAGCTGCACCAGGACCGGCCCCGAGCCCTGCGGAATCGCTGTGCCGGCCGCTTGAATGATATCCAGCCGCGGATTTGGGCTCGGAAACACCGTCATCAAAGAACCAATCGAAGTCACTCCATTGGCCGTGTAGTTAAACGCGATCCCACTGCGGTTGAGAGCGTCGATGCGCACACGGCCGCTGCCGCCGTTATTATTGCCGTTGATTCGGAGCGAACCGATCCCCGCGACCACGGGCGCCACCAAACGGATCGCCCCGCCGCTACCTCCATTGTTCACGCCCGCAAAATTTCCGCCGCCATCACAGGCCAGGGTCCCGTCGATCTGAATCTTGGTGCTGGACGAGATCAAGAGGCCGCCTCCGCCCCCACCCCCGCCCACCACCGCGTTCCCACTGCTGCCCCCTCCACCCGAACCGCCAACGATCGGAATGAGCAGCGGGCTGCCGTAGGTCGCACCGTTCTGGGCCGACGGCCCGGTCGCAACCGTCCCGTAGGAACCCGCGCCCACCGAATCCACCGTATTGCCCGAGGGGCCGCCCTTGCCGCCGCCCGGGCCAAATCCCGCACCGGGTGGCACGCCCAAAGAGGCGGGACTGCCGCCATCAAAACCACCCGGACCCGAATCCCCGCCCACCACTCCGCTCGAATTGCCGCCGCGCAGGTCAATCGTGCCTTGCACGCTCACGTCTCCGCTGGCGAGCAGCACCACGGGCGTGTTCAGGGCATTCCTGCGGAACTTCAAGGTCTTGCCCGCCGCCACCGCAATGGTGGTGCAGTTAAAAATGCCGTCTCCCGGCATATCCAGCGTAGTATCCGCCGTGACATTGATCGGGCCGTAACTGCCGGTGCTGCCCGACGAAAAGGCCTGCCCCAGCGCCTGCAGGGCGGAAACGCTCAGCAGCAACGTCACGGTCAATGCTTGGTTCATCAGTTTCATAAAATTATTGCGAGTTGAATTTAATTTTCACCGGTGGCTCAGCGAAAAGAGTGTTCAGCGAAGCGTCCGCGCTCGAACCGGTGACTCCGATATGCACCGGCGGCAGCGCCAGCACCGTTCCCAGGCCCACATCGGTCCCAACAAAACTCGCCACGCCGAGATGGACCGGCGGCTGGGCGATGACAGTCCCGAGAGCCACGTCCGTCCCGGTGCGACCGTTCACGTTCAGCGAGACTTTGGGCTGCCCGACAAAAAACAGCGTAACCCCGGAAGCCGCACGGTTGGCGAATTCAGGCACGACAAACCGGGCCGCCGGCTGGGCCACGAAGAACAGCTTCGGCGTCGAAGCCGGATCCAGCGGATCGCTGCCTGCGGTGACTTCTGCCTCGTCGCTCCAACCATCGCCATCGGTGTCCGCCACCAGAGGGTTCGTTCCATAGAGGGCTTCTTTAGAGTTGGGGAGCCCGTCATTGTCGGCATCCTCGTCGCCGTCCCGGATGCCATTGCCGTTGGTGTCCGCCTTCCGCGGATCAGTCCCCAGCAGTACTTCAGCTGCGTTCGATAGTCCGTCGTTATCGTAATCCCGGTCACCGTCGCGAATGCCGTCGCCTTTGCTGTCCGGATTATCCGGATCGAGGCCCAGGAGCGGTTCCAAGGCATCCGGCACGCCGTCGTGATCCCGATCAGGCTGGTTGAAAAGGATGAAATTGAACTTATAGGGCTGCGCCAGCACGTTGCCGCTGCGATCGGCGATCGGCGCCGAAATCACCCCGTGCCATACGCCCGGCGCCAGCGGCGCCGGAAAGGTCCAAACCGCGGCGTGCCCGGAATCCTGATAGGTCAACACCCCTCCTGCCGCCGGAAAATCATCCGCCGTGCCGATGACCCCGTCCGGTCCCGCGTTCATGAGCCGAAACGCGTCCGGAACCACCGTACCGGGCTGGAGCGGTTCGGAGAAAAACGCGATCACCGCGCTCAAACTGCCCAGAATCGTATTCGGCTGAGGAAACGTTCGGGCAACCAGCGGCGGCGTAACGTCCGGGCCCAATCCAATGGTCACGGGCGCGCTCCAGGCAAAATTGCCCCCCATGTCAAAAGCGCGGGCTCGCACGGTAAAAGAATTCTTGGCCGCCGTCGAAAGCGGGGTATTAAACAGCACTTCGAAAGGGAAATTGCCGTCCGTTTCCATCAGCTGCCCGTCGAGGTAAAACTCCACGTTGCGCACCTGGTGATCGTCTGTCGCCAGAGCGGTTACGCGAAACAGCTTCCCTTCCTCAGCCACACCACCCGAAACGCCGGCGGCGGACAAAGAGCCCCCCTTCTGCGCAGACGCGCTCGTAGCGAGGGTTACGACCGGCGGAACTCCCTTGGTGTCCGTCTCTTTATATCGATACGCCTCGAAACCCTTCTCTCCGTCGGCGACGTAGAGCAGGCCGTTGAAGATTGAGTTGGCATAGGCCGTCCCCGGCGTTGGCAAGACGGAAAGAAGATCCGAGGTCACCGCTGGATTTAGCAGGTTGTAAAGGTAGATGTCATGCGTCCCGTCCGCCCGGGGGTTGATGCCGACCGCAGCTGTGCCGAGGCCAGACCCATCGGCGATGATTTGCTTGAACGAGCCCGGGCCAGTCACCGCTTTGCCCAGCATTTTCATCGCTCCCGGAGTCGTTACGTCGACATAGTCGAAACTGCTGGAGCACGATGCCAAAACAAATCCGGCGCCGACGAAAAGCCGCTTTCTCCCCGAAAGCGGATCGGGACCAATGCTGGAAAGCGCCACAGACCCCGCCTGAATGAGCACCCCGTCCGTAAAAGAAAACGCGCGCAGCGTGTTCCCGGCGATCGCAAAGATGAAGTCGCCCCCGGCGCCAACATCAAACACTTCCCCCCCCAGGCTTAGCCGCTGAATCTCCGCGCCCGAGGCGAGATCGACCACGACCAACTGGCCGCTTCTCAAGCCCACACAAGCAATTCCGCCCACCTTGACCACAGCTTCCGCGTAGCTCCCCAAATGCACCTGAGCGCGAATGCGCGCCGAAGCGAGATCGCGCAGATCCACGATCGCGAGCCCCGCCGACCCGTCCGCCACCGCCAGATCCAGATCCGGTATGGCGACCGCCCGGGCTTCTCCCGGAGTATCGACGACAGCTACTTGCCTGGGTGCCAATCCATTAAAGATGTTGAAAACCACAATCCCCTGGTCGAGGCAGGCCACCGCTGCCAGATTGTTAAACGTCGAAACATCTACACTCTTCCCCGGCAGCTGAACTGTGGAGATCATGCCCGGGGGGCCGAAGGCAGGATTATTTTGGATTAATATGCCGCCCGGCCCGGGCAGCCGCGGAGTATTGATCAACGCTTTGTCCGAGATTCCTCCGCCAAGGGTGGATGGGTTCCTTGGATTCGTTCCGTAAACGCGTTCAATGTCATCGGGAACTCCGTCCCCATCGGAGTCGCGAGAGATGCTTTCCCCCACCTGGATTTTCGGAATGGTAGTCGTTGATCCGTTATCGCCCGTGCGAAAATGGCCGCTTCCAATCTTCCCGGTGTCACCGCGGGCGACCGTCATGGTGTAATTCTTGTTCGCGCCAAGAGCGACCCCTTGATTCAGCGTGCCTTTTGAAGTCGTCATCCCCTGAGCCACAATCTGCCCCGTTTCATCATCCACAATAATGTAAGCGTACTCGCCATCGCATGGATCTCCGCTCGCCGTGGTTTGCGCGCGGCCCTTTGGCCCCAGCCCGGTGAAAAGGCAGATTACAAGGACTGCGGCGCGGTGGAACCAGTTGCCCCGTGCGGGGGCCAAGAAACGGCGAAGCAAGATGACGGCGCGGCGAATCACTCTTCACCTCGCTTGGCGATGGCGTGGGCGACGCCGTTGCCGGCCGCGTAGGTTATCGGTGTGTCAATGAGCGCCCGCCGCCCCCAAAGACGGCGTGCGGCGCGAAAAGCGGTTTGCCCTGCGTGAGTGCCTTCGTTGTGCGCCACTCTGATGATCACCTTCCGCGCCCCATTGGGCAATCCAAGGACGAGATCCGCTTCATCAATCACGATATCGCCAAAGCCCCCCTTGTACTGGCCGAGCACATTTTTTAGGCCGCTGTACATTCCCTCCAGCGGATGAGGGGCCAAAACTTCCGCCGCTTGGCCTTCGAACTGGAGCAGCCCGACATCGGCGACCTTTTTGTCCGCCATGGAAGTTGCGCGAGCCAGCCCGCGAACGACGGAGGAGTTGCTCTCGGGATTTAACACCGTCCCGTAAACCGAACCCTCAGTCTGCCCCCAAACCCGCCCTGTCCGAACAATATTAGTCAGGTGTTCCGTCTTGTTGTACAAGCGCTTGGTCCCGCCGGTAACCGCTCTTAACGCCCGGCCCGCCACCGATCGCAGCTGATTGAGCAGTTTGCCAACGCCAACGCCGGTCAGGTACATGGCGCCGTACTCTCCAATCATCTGCCCAATCAACTTCCCTTTCTCGTAGTCGCTGAGACAATCCCACTGCGAAATCAATTTGTACAAATTCGGGAACATCAGACGCGCAGCCTCCGTGAGCCCTCCCTCCCGGATCTGGTCGATCATCCCCTTGATGCCCGAATACATGCCTTTGGCCGTCTCGATGGGCGAAGTCACCAGATTGTACAGAAGTTCCCCCAGTCCCTTGGCGAAATTCCAGGCCCCGTCTCCAATCCCGACGCCGACGCCCTTTGCAAACTCCACGCCGTCAAACAGGCCCAGCGGATCCCGGGAACTCCACGGATTATTCCCGCAGTAAGTATAACCGTTCCCCAAATTTCCCGAATCAGTCCAAATCCCGACGGGATCGCGGGAAATGAACCTCCCGGCGCTTGGATCGAGATACCGTGCGCGCAGTTGATAGAAGCCCGTCTCTGGGTCATAATTGCGCGCCCCGAAAAGCAAGGGGTTGCCCGCCGCAGACTCCGCATACGTGTTCCCGAAAGGATCCATGATCAGCGGCTTCCCGTAATCCCCATAGTCGTAGATCTCGACGACCTTGCCCTGCCCGTCCGTCAGCTTCATCACGTTGCCCAAGTCATCCGCGTGGTAATAGTAGTTCTGCCCATTCCGCCGCATCGTGAGCACTTCATCCGTCCCGCCTCCGTAGACATAGGTAGCCACCGTTTTGGACTGCTCGTCCTGCTCCTCAATGACGTGCCACCCGATGTAGAAATATCTCACGGCGCCCGGGTTCCCCCCCTGCACGGTGCGCGCGATTCGCCGCCCCAAGGCATCGTACGCGTAGACGGCCGAGACGCCGGCCGCCGTCTGATCAAACGCCACCAACTCGTTCCGGTAGTTGTAGCGCAAGGTCTTGCTGGCCGTCGCGCCGTTCCGGACTTCGTCGATTCCCGTAAGGTTTCCATTCGCGTCATAACGGCGGGAATCGAAAGGGGTGGAAGTATACTGATGGACCGAGGCATCCGGAGGACCATTCGGCCCGGTGTTCAACACGTAACTTCCCGGATACTCGCCTCCCGCGACCGCGACCCGATTCCCAGCGCCGTCCAGATTGTAAGCAACCGAAGCGCCCGGATTATTCGGGGACTTTGCCTCCGACTGGACAAGCCGGTACAGAGAGTCGTAGGAGTAAGCATGTGACAACCCGGTCAACTTATCCCGCCGTTCGCGCTTGTTCGACATCGCGTCCCAGGTGTAGGACCGATCATCGAAAGCCGTAAACACTCCATTCTCCAGGCGCGAGTGCATTGTTTCCACCTGGCGCAAGCTGGAATCGTAACTATAAAGAGTGGCTGTGTTATTCCCTAATTCCCGTCGTTCCACCCTGTTCTCGCCAAGATAGGAGTATCTCGCGATCATTCCGCCTTCATCGGATATCGACTTTTTCCGATCGAGCTCGTCATAGGTCATGGTTATCTTCCGCCCGCCGGGATATGTTGCGGAAGTCATATTGCCGTGCCCGTCGAAACTGGCGCTCGTCGTCTGGCCATTGAGCGTCTCTGAAATCACCCTTCCCAAAGAATCATAACTGCGCGCCACCCTGGCCGAATCGTTTTCGGCGTAAACAACGCGCGACATGCCGTCATACCGGTAGATTTCATAGGTGCTGGCCGCAGCCACGCCTTGGCCCGGCTCGATATCTCTCCGGATCAGCCGGTTCAGCAGGTCATATTGCGCCTTTACCCGCGTGCCGTTGGCGTCTATATGCAGCACGAGATTCCCGTGCACGTCGTATTCGGAGGTTTCCTTTGTTTGGTCAGCACTGGTATTGGCGATCCGCCGGTTGAGCGGGTCGTAGGCGGTGCGGGTGGCGTTGCCCTGATTGTCCGTCATGGCAATCAGCCGGTCGGAGTCATCCCACTCTTGCGACGTGGTAATCGTCTTGACGGCGGGCGAGCCGCCGATGCCGTCTTGAGTCAGGGTCTTGGTTGTTTTTACCACGCGACCCAGCCCATCGTAGTCGAATCGCGTCAGATTGCCCTGCCCGTTTTGTCCGCGCAGGCTGTCCATGATCGTGACGCGATTCCCGCGGGAGTCATACGCGTAATCAAACGTACTCCCAGCGTTATCCACCAAACGAATCGGGCGGTTAAGATTGTCAAATAATTGCTGGGAGACGACCGTTTCGTCCGGCCGGCCGAGATCCGACTTGTGCACCTCGGTAATCTTGATGCGATTGTCATTCCCATCGTAGTCATGCGAGATCGTGTTATTTTTCGCGTCGGTTATAGTTTTTGCCCGGTTAGCCGTGTCATAGACCACGCTGGAAATCTGGCCATGATCATCCGTCACCGCGAGAATCTGCGAATTAGCCGAGTATGCCTTTTCCATCCGGGAGACGCCCGAACCAATCGCCTGGCCGTTCGCCGTGGCAAAGAAGGCCGTTTCCCTCTTCGTTTCACGATTCGCCGAATCCAGCGTCCACGTCGTGTCGCTCAAAAGAACGTTGCCGGCACTGCCCGGAACATCCTCCAATTCGCCAAAGTGTTGCTCCCGCACCTTGTTCCCGTTGGCGTCGTACTGGTACTGGGTGACGTTCCCCATGGGATCGGTCTCCGACACCTCGCGATCGAAACTATCAAAGACATACGAAAAAATCCGAGGCTCCCCCTCGACTCCTTCGATCACGCTCACCAAATTGCCATTGGCGTCATAGAAGTGCTGCGTCGTGCTTTGCGCCGGGTCGCCCGGAGCGCGCGTTTCCGAAAAGAGGAGGTCCCGCTCATCATAAACCATTTGGGTGACGTTCGCGGCCTGCCTCCCGGCCGTGGCTTCCCCCGGCAATTGCAACACCGGATTTCGATTGGCGTCGTATCGCGTTTCCAAGGTGACCACGCGGGTCGCGTCAATGTCCTGCCGCGTCAGAGTCCGATAGTTCAGCATCTCGTACTCGAACCGCGTCGTGAAACGGTCCTTTGCCTGAGCAACGCCGTTTTCATCCAGGTTCAATACATCGATTCGCGCGACATTGTTATTCGCATCGAACCACATGTCTCTCTGGTTCCGGATATTCGTGCCGTCACGCACCTCCGCGGAGACGGTCCTCACCACCTGATCCAGGCTGTTGTACACCTGGATCGTATCATGGCCGCGTGGGTCGATCGTGCGGATCACATTTCCAAGTTGATCATACTCATAAGTGGTGGCGAGCTTCAGGGTGTCGGCGTCGACGATCATTTGCTTCAGATAACCCTGCTGAGTTTTGCTTTCCGCCGCCGTGTAATAAACGAACTGGTCTGCGCGCCGATAGCCGCTCCCATTGTCTGGATGCACCAGTTTGGTGATTTGTCCGTAATCGTTGTATTCGAAATTTTCGAAGATTCCGGGAAATCGGTGTTGAATTTGAATCAGGTTGCCCCGCGCGTCGTAATTCTTGTAGGTCACGTTTCCCCGGGCATCCACCGCTCGCACGACGAAATTAAACCCGCAGCAGGCGCCGAAATCCGTGTCGTAATCGAACGTTTCCTCCGTCATCGCCTGATCTCCGACCGGCAGGTGCGATCCCGGCAGGTGGCGCACCTTGCGCAAATTGCCGCGCGTTCGGGCGGAAGCGTTCGGATCGAGATCCGACTCATAAACGAACTCCGTGATATTTCCGTTGGGGTGGATCATCCGGCGCTGCAGGGAATCATCCGTCCATTCGTACACCGTCTCGTAGAAATCTGGATCGCTGGAGCGCAGCGGATTCGCGGGGCGGTTTTCCAGCGGCGTGGTCGGACGGTCCGCCAGGGCGCGGCCGGAAAACTGGCGGAGCCGGACCAGGCGATTCATTTTGTCAAAAAAGTGCTCGGACACGTTGCCAACGCGGTCTCTCACGATCGTCCGCATCAACGCAAAACCATTGGGTTCCGCCGGGCTCATCCGAACATACGTGAAATCCAAAGTCCCGCCGCCCCAGATCTGCCGCACGACCCGATCGTAAGTCGGATCGTTCGGATCCGTGGCCGTCGAATAGATATTTACCAGGTACGGGCCGGCCCCAAAGGTCGGATCATTCGGATCATTGCGGCGCCCGTCCGTGACGGTCAGCAGATTGTGGTTTAATTGATCGTCCGCGAATCCGGTGGAGTAAGTGTAGGTCACCGTCTTGCCATTCGGGAAATCATTGCCGTTGGGCGTCCCGGTCACGGCCTGAGTGGTCATCGACTTGAGATCGCCAAAGCCGCCGCCGGCATCCCCGTCCTGATAATAATCGTACCGAATGACTCGCCCGGCGAAATCGGCAATGGACTGGATGAAACCGTCCCCCGTGTAGGCCACCGTGATATCCCGCCCAAGAGTGTCTGTAATGACGCTCAGCCTCCCCTGCCCGTCGTAGCGGAACGACATGCGATTTCCGTTGCGGTCCTCGGAAAACACCATTTTGCCGCCACTGGGCGAACCGTCGAACGAGTGAAAGCCCCAACGCCCCTTATCTTCAAACGTGAGGGTGTAGCTCCCATCCGCTTCCCGGGAAATGACCCGGAAAAACTCGGCGCGAGTCCAGGTTCCATCGGCCCGCTTCGTGTAAATGTCACCCCGGCCGTCGCCATCGTGCAGCGTCAGGTTCAGCCCGGAGGCCTCCAGGGATACGTTGTAGGGATGGTCCCATCCGTTGCCCTGTGCCGTTCTTCCGCCCGCCCGTGATCGATAGGTGCGCTGCCAGACAAAATCGAACCCCCGCCCTTTGATTTCCAGGTCCACGCTCATTTGTGTGAGCTGCCCTGAAAAGAGCTGCACCGGATCGCCCGCCGTGCCCGTGGCGTCACCGCAAGGCCCCTTGTCCGGCTTGGCCGGCGGGCGGCAGCGAGTGCCCGGTTCGTTCGGACTCTCCGGACCGTCTTCGTCGCAATCTGTCCCCCCCCCGCGGGTTTGAGTGCTCGGGTTGGTGAAATGCCAGCCCGGGGCCAGAATGCCAATCCCCGGATCGGTGCAGACCAGCGTCCCGTCCGCCGAGACAGTCATCGATCCCACAATCTCGAAACGGCCGCTGTCATGGTTGAAGCTCCAGAGCGCGCTCTTGTCGCCGGGCTTGAGGGTCCCGCCCGTCTGCGGGTCCGGCAGGTTCGGGAAGCACGCAGGCACCGGGCTGTCAAAGTTCGCGGGACCGTCCGTCTGAATCGTAATCACCAACGCGGGATTCGCCCCGGGCGGCAACGGCCCGGGCAAGCGATCGGGCGAAACGGGCGCGATGCCGATTTTCCCGCCGCGATCGCCGTTCTCACTCAGCAGCGCCCCGGCCGGCACCTGCAGGGAAACATTCGCCAGACGCGGGTCGCTGGCCACCACGGAGGTCGGAAAGTTGACCGTGGTCTCGCTCGTGATGCTCGCCGTTTGCAAAGTGCCCGCCGCGACCAAAGGCAGAAAAATATCGCCGATCTTGGTATCCTGGCCCGCAACCCCCGCCCATTGCTTGCCCACGTAGGGGTAGTAGGCCTGATCGGGATAGTGAATCCCGGCCGCCAAATTCGTCACGGTCCGGCCGTCTATATGCACGAAGAACGGTCCGGCGGGCACTGGGGAGAGCAGGAAGTTTCCCTGGGGATCCGTCACGGTTCGAAGGGTCTGCTCCTGGCCATCCACCGTGATCGTGACCCCGGCGATCGGGGTATCCAGCACCTGATCGGTCGCGCCACTCACCGACTTGATCTGCGAGGCGAAAACCCGGCCCGACACTGAGGTATTCTCGACTGGCGTCAGGCTGAGCGTTTCAAAATCGAGCGTCGCCACCCCGCCCGCGGCCCCATCTCCATCCAGATCGACCGGCCGGTTGAGAAAATCGACCAGGCCTGTCCCGTCAAAGGTCACCCGGATGCTCGCGTTGCCCGGAAGCGGCTCCAGATAGAAAAGCGTGACCGTGCGGCGGTTGCTTGCCAGTTCGACCCGCGACAGGATCTTCCGCCCGCCAAAACTCGCGTAGAGCTGGGCGGTGGTGACCACCGAATTGGTCGAGAGCGGCAGCGAAAGATAGAAAACGCTCTCGCGTGTGACCGAGACGCTGGCCTCGCCTTGCAGCGGAGAGGTCGAGCGCACATGCGTCAGCGGCAGTTGCAGCAAATCGGTCTTCCCGAGGATCGCGCTCCGGAGCAACTCAACATCCTCCTGATTGATCGCGCCGTCCTGATTGATATCCGCGAAGAGCAACTCGTCCGGCAGCACCGTGGCCGCCTGATTGTAAAACGCGACCAACCGCACCAGATCGAGAATCGTAATCTTCCCATCTTCGTCGAGGTCGCCAAAAATCTTGGGCAACGCCACGGCTCGCGGGACAAAAAGAGAAAAGAAGGCGGCCAGCAGGAAAGCCCAGAATGGCGTTCGCCAGTTTTTCTCGCTTAACAGCAAGGGCTTAAGGGCGGCATTGATACACGACCTCCCAGTGCGGAGCGGTTACGGACGCGACAGGAAAGAGCGCAGGCTCAAGGTTAACGGCACCGCTCTTATCGAAAGCATAAACCCCTGTCGAGAAGAAAGTGAAAAGCGTCGAAAGTTTTCCGAACCGAAAGGATCAAGGTCCAGCTGGACCGCAAACATCCCGCAATCAAAAGCCGGAAGCGTGTCACCCGCAGCAAACCATTCCCCCATTTCGCCCCCCCTCAATGTGGGACCTCACCTCTGGCCTGAGGAGGGATGATTCCAATCTACAGCAATCGGTGCGGTTGTGGTTGGCGAGTCGCTGATCGACGGCTTGAGTTTGACCAGCGTAAAAGCGACCTTTGGGATTTTCCAGAACGTAAACCCAGTGCGTCCCAGGTGAGACGGAAGAATGGCTCCAAAGGTAGGACTCGAACCTACAACCGATCGGTTAACAGCCGATTGCTCTACCATTGAGCTACTTTGGAACCCGAAGAGCGCGTGGACTGTAAGAGCCGGGGCTGGACTCGTCAAGCGGAGCGATGATTTTTTTCTGACTTTTTTGCGCCGCGCGCCGAAGCACTGATTTGTCGTAACTGTCTGCCCTGCTGACAACTGGAAAAATGAGGAACGCGAGCTCGGAGAAGGTCTGAGTATCGGTCCGAGAGCTCCTCGGACCAAACCAAACGCCAGGGCGGCGGCAGGAAAGCGAAGGCCGGGAATTCGGCTCCTGCGCCCGATTTCATGGGTTGGTCGGCTCTGGTAAAGCGCCTGATTTGCGGCGGCGCCGATTTGTAGACGAGGAGTCCGGGTGCTTCCGTCGGCTCCCAGCCTTGGCTGCCGCTCACCAAGAGGGTGGGACGGACCGAAAGTCGCATCCAGGCTTTTGGCAAGTCTCGCGCGCGGATCCCTTCGATGAAGGGAATGAGGTTCACACGATTGGTTTCGGGGACGAGGAAAACGTCTCGGCCCTCGATGGCGTAGGTGTTCAGGCTGATGGTGAGCTTTGGCTGAGCGAAAAGGATCGCGGCGAAGCCCGCCAGGGCGATGGCCGCCGCGGCGAGGGCGAGGATCGAGCTTTTGGCGTGCGGTGCGCGCGGGGTTACGACCATCGGCTGGGCTGATGCTATTTCGTGTTCTGTTTCTTGTGGAGTCTCCTTTAGGGCAGTGATCGGGCATCGCTTTTGCCGCTTCAGCATTTATGAAGGCTCTTTCAATCTTTTAGCGTAGGTTCGAGCCTTAACTTTGGAGCCATTTTTTGACCGTTGATCTTCAACGACCCTCCTCAAGGAAAACTCCCTTGCACTGTCAGAGAAAGTGTCAGGAGCGTTTTCGGTTTTCGACCGCGCTTTGAGAGCTCCGCTATGCAGTTACCGAGCCAAGCGTGTCTCAAGTCCGGCGGCTGCAAAACCAAACCACGGCATTTTGAAAAGTCGCCCTAAGCCTGGGACAAAGGAAAAGCCGTTGGAAGAAGTGATCTTTCCAACGACTCGAGTGAATTAACGGGCGGTTATTTGAGCTGAATCCAGACGGAGTGTTGGCTTTTGTCTGAGAGGGTCGCGGTGACTTTCCAGACACCTTTAGTCATCCCCGTCGCCTTGGTGTCGAGGTTGAACTGCCATTGACCATCGGCGTAACGAAACTGGTTGCCGGTGGTGGCGTTGCCCTGGGGCGTCGCGTCGATCGCGCTGGCGGTGGTGGTGGATGTGCTGCAGAGCTGAACCTTCAAGGTTTGCAGTCCGCTGTTAACGGCGGTACCGCCCTGAGCGGCCGTGAACTTCACCGGGACGGTGCTTCCGAGTTTGAACGTGCGCAGTGGAGTGGTCACGCTGCCGCCGGTTGCATCCGCGCCGCCGATGGGGGAGAGGAACCCCGTGAACTGGATTGGTGGCGCGACCGCCGGGGCAAAAAACGTCCCGCCGAGTTCTGTGATGCTGGGGTGGCTGCTGGCATTGAAGACCATTTTGATGCGGTGCGCCACCGGATCAATCGTCGTGGGCGTAACTGTATCCCAGGCTGCCGGCGTGAGGCGCGTGTTCCAGAATTTAAGGCTCAGGTTCTCAGTTGGCGTGCCCGCCGGGTAATAGAAGTAGACCTGCATCGAGTCCGCGGTAGTGACGCCGCTGGCGTTGAGGTCCAGGAACTGCCCCGCAACGGCGAAGCTACTACCTCCGGAGCCGGACGGATCGGTGGTGTAGGTGGCCACACTGACAGAGGCGGCGTTGGACCCGCTGGCCGTCAGGCTGGCTGAAATGCCTCCACTGGTCGAACTGGTAGGCGGTATCGATACGGTCGCGGTTGATCCGGACGTGACGACCGCTGTGTCCACTTTATCCACAAGGGTTCCAAGTCCCGAACCGGTCACCGTGAAGCCCACGGGAGACGAGACCGCACCGGTCGGGCCGCGGACGGTCAGCGGGAGTGTCGCGAAGTCTCCTGTGGCGACGAGTGCGGCGGCCGGAATGGTCGCCTGCAGTTGCGCCGGCCCTACGTAGGTGGTGCTCAACGCGGTATTGCCGAGAAAGGCTTGAGCGCCGTTCTGGAATCCGACACCGTAAATAGTAATCGAAGTGTCTCCCTGGCCGGCCGTGCCGCGACTGGGGGAGAGGGTCTCGATCAGAGGACGGTCCGAAGCGACCCACAACGTTCCGTTCACGGTCGTCAGCCAGGCCCTGGAAGCAGGCGCAAACTCCGCCGCAAACTGACGCAGGCCGTCCGTCGGGGTCCAGCGCCACCAACCGGAGGGTTCTTTTACCCAAAGCGATGTGCCATCCGCGACCAGATCGGTGATGGGGGAATATGAGTTGTAATCTGCCCTCACGGGAAGAACCTGAAATCCGGCCGTCTCGTTCCAAAACCAGCGGAGCACCTCGCCGGTAAAGCTCTCGGCAATTGGCAGAATACTGCCGGCCACTGAGCGACCGTCACTGGAAGCTGCTTCCGCCGCGATGTAGAACTGATTCTTGTCACTATAGATCGCGGGTACGCTGAAGTAATTCAGCCCGCTGGCCTGACTCCAGCGCCACAAGTGATTCTGTTGGTCAACTTCGGTCCATCCCGCCCCAATCAAAACCTGGCCGTTGTCCGAAAGTTTTGCGCCGCCGTTACTCATCACGGGTTCGGCCGGCAGGTTCACAACTTCTCCACTGGCCATCCAGAGCACCTGCGAACCGGTGAAGGTCCAGCAGAAAGCTACTTCGCCGTCCCGCGACACTCCCCTCACCTCAGCCAAAGCATTTAAGCCCACGCCATTTAAGCGCAATGCCGTTAAGAAATTCATTTAGAGAGAGCGACGACTCGGTAGTGGGGTTC
>CAZMKE010000011.1:0-235383 GCA_964566945.1 uncultured Verrucomicrobiota bacterium
AAAAAATCATTTACAAGCCAGAGAACAACTCCGTTACCTCCTGTTCAATCTCTGGCTGCCACCCCAACCGGCAGCCAATAACCCTGAACCAACTTCCTGTATTGACTGAACCCCCCTCCCCTCCCCGCTCCCAGCTCTTTGCTCCAAGCTTGTTTCCTCCCCCCTCTTCCATCTCGTCTCTCGGCACGCTTGCTCCTACCATGGCGGCGCGATGCAAACCTTCAATGATTTGGGGCAGCCGATCGGGCCGCCATTGCCAGATTGGAAGACGCCACCCTGGCCGCCCCGAGAGCCTGCCATCGGACGGTTCTGCCGCCTCGAACCGCTCGATGTCCATCGTCACGCCCCCGCCTTGCATTCGGAACTCGCCCTCGATCGCGAAGGACGAACCTGGACCTACCTGCCCTACGGCCCGTTCGCGGGATTCGAGGAGTTCCGCGCCTGGCTCGCCAAATCCTGCCTGGGCGACGACCCGCTGTTCTACGCGATAGTCGACGTCGCCACCGGCCAGCCGCTCGGCCTCGCCAGTTACCTGCGCATCAACCCGGCGGACGGCGTTGTCGAGGTCGGACATCTGATCTTCTCTCCGCGCTTGCAGCGGACGCCCGTCGCCACCGAAGCGATGTGCCTGATGATGAAGCGCGCCTTCGCTTTGGGATATCGCCGCTACGAATGGAAATGCGATTCGTTGAACGCCCCGTCACGCGCCGCGGCCGAGCGCCTGGGATTTCAATTTGAGGGCCTGTTCCGCCACGACCGCGTTTATAAAGGGCGCAGCCGCGACACCGCCTGGTTTTCCGTGATTGCTCCCGAGTGGCCCGCTTTGGAAAGCCGCTTCGTCCGCTGGCTGGCGCCGGAGAACTTCGATGAAACCGGCCAACAAAAGGCCTCTCTGCGGACGATCGAACCCGAAAACCCTCCGCAATAATCCGGAAGCGGCGCTACCTGTAGGCCCGGTGCCCCACCGGGCGCACCACGGAGTCCCAACGCGCGCCGGCCGCCCATCCAGCTCCCAAAAAGGGCTGAAGCCTTTCCGAGGGGGGACGTCTACGGATGGCAGACCCCATCAATTAGGGTCAGCGCATGAAGATGGAACCAAATCCAGAACTCCAGAGCCGCCGCCCATTCGCCATTCGCTGCCTTTTGCCGCTTTCACGACACTCCTTCGACATGCCCCGACACAGTTCAAAAACAGTCAAAACACACTTCCAGACACAGTTAAAAACACACTCAAATGCCAGCAAAACACACTAAAACACAGATAAACACACTTCTTTTTTTCTTCGGCTCAGCCCCGGCCTGCCCGCCTCACTCGCTTCGACCGTTGCGCAACGCGCCCAGGAGCCGCCGGACAACCTTGAACTTGCCGTGTTCCTCGCTCGCGGACAGCCGTCCCCGGTTTCCCCGGGCGTTCAGGCTCCGGCGGATTTTGAGCGGCTTCCGAGACGGCCGGCATTCTGCTCCGGACGCCGGCAGCGCCCCAGCCAATACCCTCGTTTCGCCCGTTCGGAGCGGCTTCCCAAAATTGACCCGTGGATTGTTTGTCTCTACGTTCCCTCCCGCAGCCCGGATCATTCAGCGCTTCCGCTCGGATGTCCGGCTCTCGAAAAAGTGTTGATATGACGCGTCCTTCTTTGAACGGCTCGTTCCTTTCGGTTCTGTCTTGCCTCCTTTTGTTCGCCTCCCGCGCGGCCGCGGGCTCGTACGACGGCGAAAAATGGTCTTTCCTCGATGCGGGCCGGGTGCTGCAAGCGGCGAAGGAGATCACCCAGGAGAAATTTCCCGACTGCGACGACGCCACGGTGGATAAAAAGATGGTCCGGGTCTACCGCGCCGACGGCACGGGCGAGTCCCAGGACGAAACCTACGTCAAGGTCCTGACGGAAAAGGGGAAGCGGGAAAGCCGGAGCCTGAGCCTCTTTTACATGCTCCCCTACTCCACCGCGGAAGTGGTCCGCCTGGAAGTCATCAAGCCGGGCGGGGAGATCGTCCCGGTCGATCTCGCAGCGAATTCCAAGGAGATGATCGATGACAGCCAGATGGGATCCAACATTTACGATCCCAACGCCAAAATTCTGCGGGTCAATATTCCGAACCTGGAGATCGGCGATCTGCTGCACTCCGTGACCCGAACGACGATTCAACGGGCGATCATGGAAGGCGAGTTCGCCGACGATGAGCTCTTCGAGGGGCCCGGTTATCTCCGCCACGCGACTTACGAAATCTACGCTCCCGCGGACAAACCCCTCAAAAAGATCGTCCTGCGCGATGAGGTTCCCGGCACCGTTCTTTATGATCTCCGCGCCGTGGAGAACAACGTCTCGCTCCATCGTTGGGAGGTGAAGAATGTGCCGCGCATGTTTGATGAGCCCGGCATGCCGCCTTACGAAATCACCCTGCAGCGTTTGCTCGTGAGCACGACCGCGGATTGGAAGGCGGTCTCCCGCTGGTACTGGTACCTCTCCAAGCCTCACCTCGATGCCACCACCCCGGAACTCCTGCACACCGTGGCGGAGTTGACCGCCGGAGCGCGGACCGACGAGGAGAAGATCAAGGCGCTCTTTTATCACGTGGCGCAGAAGATTCGTTACATGGGTTTGACTCCGGAGAAGGATCGCCCGGGCTTCGAGCCGCACGACGTGAAGCTCACGTTCAACAACAAGTACGGCGTTTGCCGGGACAAGGCCGCCCTGCTCGTCTCGATGCTGGGCGCGGCCGGGTTCCACTCTTATCCGGTCCTGATGAATGTCGGCATGAAGCGCGACCAGGAAGTTCCGGAGCCGGCCTTTAACCATGCGATTGTCGGCGTGGAGTTGAAGAAGGGGGAGTACCTGCTCATGGATCCCACCGCGGAAAACACCAAGGACCTGCTCCCGTCCTACGAGTGCGATCAGAGTTATCTCGTCTGCACGCCGGATGGCGAGACGCTGCACGCCAGCCCGATCCTGCCTGCGGAACAGAATCTCTTGCGCATTGCCACCACCGGCTCGCTCAATGCCGCCGGCGAGCTGGAGGGCAAATCGGAACTGGCGTTTGACGGGATCAACGACAACACCTACCGCGAAGCGTTTTCCCGGATGAAGCCGGATGACAAACGGCGCTTTTTCGAGCGGGCGCTCAAGCGCACCATGCCCGGCGCCCAATTAAAATCGCTCCAGCTCATTCCGGAGGACGCCCAGGACACTTCGGTGGCGCTGCGCGCCGTCATCGAGTTCAGCGCGGCCGGGCTGGTCGCTGCGGGCGACGGCAAAGCGGTGGTCAGCCTGCCCTGGATCGGCAAAGGAATGGGGATGGTCAATTTCATCCTCGGCGATGCCGGCCTGGAAAAGCGCAAATACCCGCTCCGGACCGACGTGGCTTGCGGGGTCAAGGAGGAGATCACCCTCACGCTCGCGCCTGATTTCTCCGGGACAGTCTCGATGCCGAACTACGCGTCGATTCACGATGGGTCCATCAGTTACCAGCGCGCGGCGGAGTTGAAAGGGAGCGCCCTGTCGGGACGGGGCGAACTGAAGCTGCAGACGGTCGAATTCTCACCGGCCCAATACCTCGGCTTGCGGAAGGCGCTTGAAACGATGGATTACGACGAACGCAAAGCGCTGGTGCTGGCGGTGTCGGGAACGGCCCGCCACGGCGGCCGTGCTCGCTCCACAGCGACGCCGGAGGCGGTGGAATCAAATGCCCCCATTCTGGAAAGCCGCAAGGAGTTGGAAATTGTCGATGCGCATACGGAGACGCTGACGGGCCATTACGTGAAAAAGATTCTGACCTACAGCGGCAAGAAGAACGAAGCCGAAGTGAAGTTCGCCTTCAATCCCTCCTGCGAAAGCGCGAAGATTCTGCGGGCGATCGTTACTTCGAAAACGGGCCAGCGCCAGGAACTGGCCACGAATGAGATCAATATCATGGACGCGGGATGGAACGCCTCGGCCAAACGTTACACCGGCGGCAAGATCCTGGTCGCGAATCTGCCCGGCGTCGACATCGGCTCCACCATCGAGGTCGATTACCAGCTGGCCAGCAAAGGCAAACCGTTCCTCAGCGGCTTCGAGCCGTTCCAATCGTTCGATGAATTGCAGAAGAAAACTTTTACGGTCAAGGCGCCGGCCAATCTCCCCCTCCAGACCCGGGTTTCGGGGCCGCCGGGCGTGGTGACGGGCACGAACTACGCCAGTGCGGGCTCGGCCGTCGCGCAGTGGACCGCGGCCAGGGTCAAAGCTCTCCCGGCGGAATCGCAACTCCCGCCCGAGTGGATCTATCTCGCTGGCGTCGATTATTTCGCCGGCCGTTGGGACGAATACCTCGACGGCCTTCACCACGCCTTGCTGGCGCGCTCGCGGGAATCAACCAAAGCCGCGCAGCTCGCCCGGGACCTCGCGGCGCCGGCCAGCGACAAACGGGCGGCGGTGAAAGCCATTCGTGATTATGTGGCCAGGCGCATTCGCCTCGCCGGGCCGGCCTTCACGCAGTTGCCGCTCTCGGAATTGTCCGCCGCCGATACGACCCTGGCGGATGGCTACGGCCACATGGCTGATCGGGCGATCCTGCTCCACTCCATGTTGAGCGCCGCCGGATTTGCGCCGGAATTTGTCCTGGCTTCCAGCCTGCCCGCCATCGACGGGATCACGAATGTCACCAGCACTTTTCCCCTGCCCCGGAATTTCCAATGGCCTCTGGTGCGGGTCGCCGTCGAGGGCGGGCTGTACTACCTGAACGACACGGATCAATACGCGCAGCTCGGCTCGGTCGGGCAGGATGGCCGGCTCGGCATCGTTCTGGCCACGCGCGCCAGCGAAGTCATTCACGCCGCGCAGAACTGCGGCGATAAGGCGGAAACGTCCTACACCCTGTCCATCTCCGACAGCGGCGCCACGCGGATCGGCATCACCCATCGCTACTTTGGCAGCTTCTACAACTCGAAGAACCGTTACTTCTCAGAGCTCCCCCCCGAAGAGCGCAATCGCTACTACCAGGAAATCGTTTCGCAGGTGGCCCAGGGCGCCCGGCCGGTCGGAGAGCTCACCACGAAGTTTGACTCCTATCCGGGGCTCGAGCAGTTCACCGTGGAGATCGATCACTACTCGGTGGTGGATGGACGCTACGCCTACTTCGATCTGCCTTTCGCCCCCTCGCTCTATCCCGTGGGCGCGGACACCCGGGCGCTGCCGCTCTTCATCTCGCATCCGAGCCAGCGGACCATCCGCACGGAAATCCAATTGCCTCCCCACTTTCCCCAGGTCGACCTCGCTCCCGCGAACGAAAAGCTCGAGGTGGCGCACGGGGCGGGAACAGCCGAGATCAGTCTGGCTCAGTCCGGGGGCAAACGAGTTTTGACCCACCGCTTCGAAACGCGCTCGGCCATTGTGGCCGCTTCGGATTATCCGGAACTCCTGCAAGCGGAAGCCGTGCTCGGGGGCAAAAGCTCGAGAGTGTTCCTCTTGGAGGCGGCCGGGGGAGCGGCAGCAGCGGGTGCTCCGCGGTAACGGTTTTCTCCCCGGCGGCTGCTCTTGAAAAGACCGTTGGACCGGCAGTTTCGCCGGTCGGCGGGCGCTTGCGCTGCCATTCAAACCCCTGTACACGTGAGCCATGTATAAAATTGTCGGCGCGGACCAAAAGGAGTACGGCCCGGCGACCTCTGACCAGGTGCGGGAATGGATCGCTCAAGGCCGGGCCAATGGGCAGACCCTGGCCACCTTTGACGGTTCTCCCTGGAAACCTCTGGCCACTTATCCGGAGTTTGCCGACGCGCTGCGGACGGTGATTCCGCCGCCGCTCGGACCGCCGCTGGCTGCGGGCGCGGCGCCGTACCCGGGAGCGCAAGCGAACACGGCGGCCGTCTCCGGCCTGATCCTCTGCATTGTCGGCACCTGCTGTTCGCCGCTCTTGATCGTCGGCCTCGTTTTGTGTGTCGTGGGCCTCCTCCAGATCCAGAAATCGCCCCAGCAGTACACCACCTCGACCGTGATTCCGATTGCCGGGATCGCGATTGGCTTGTTGGACATGATCTTCATCGGCATCGCCGTGGCCAGCGGCGCTTTGGAGCACATCGTGAAGAGCTTCCCGCACTGATGCCGCGATCCGAGAGCCAGTTGAGCATTCCCCCGTTGCTTCCGCACCCGGCGATCGGTCTCGACGCCGGGACTGCCGGGAAGCGCGCTCTGGCCGTCGTGATCGGCCTGTCATTCCTCGGGGCGGCCTGCTTCGCGGCTCGTTTCGCTTTGTCCTCCGGTTTCGCCTGGCACTGCCCGGTCATGACCCTGCTGCACTTCCCTTGCCCGAGTTGCGGCAGCACCCGGGCGCTCGCCGCCTTGAGCGAGTTCCACCTGCTGCAGGCCTGGCGCTTCAATCCTTTGCTGATCACGGCGATTCCCGGAGCCGCAATCGGGTTCCTGTTTCGAGCGCCGATTTCGCGACTGGGCTCCTGGCTTTGGCCGCTGGCGGTCGCCGCGGTCTTTCTGAACTGGGTTTACCTCGGCTTTTGCTTGCCCCGGTGACGTTTGACCGGATGGCGAATCGGTGGGAGGAATAGCCCATTCGGGTCATGGAAAACCAAGAGGTTAAAAGCTTTTTTCAAAAGACGTTTGGCGCGCCCCCGGCACGGGTGGTGCGCGCGCCGGGCCGTCTGGAGCTGCTGGGCAATCACACGGATTACAACGCGGGCCTGGTCATGTCCCTCGCGGTCGACAAGTATATTTACATCGCCGCTTCACCCCGGCGCGACGCGCAGATCGAATTGGCATCCACCGCATTTCCCCAGCGCGAGAAATTCTTCATCGATCAGATCGCGAAGAATCCGCACGCGCCCTGGGCGAACTATGTCAAAGGGGTGCTGCTCAAGCTCCGGGAACGCGGCGTGAATTTCACCGGGTTCAACGCCGTGGTGCACGGAACGATTCCGTTTGGGTCCGGGTTGAGCAGCTCCGCCGCTCTGCTGATGGCCAGTTTGCTGATCGTTCGCGAGCTCTTTCCCTTCAGCCTCACGGAGACCGGTCTGGGCCTGCCGCCGGTGCGCGAAAACGGGTCGCTTCCGCCGCTGGGCCCGGCGGAAAAACTCCGCTTTGCCAAAGTCGGCCAGGCCGCCGAGGTGGAGGTGGTCGGGGTCAAGTGCGGGCTGCTCGATCAGATCTCCTCGATGTTCGGCAAGCAGGGCCATGTGATTCAGACCGATTTTCTCGATAACAAAGTGTCCCATGATCCGATGCCGCCCGGCGTGGTGGTGATCGTGGCCGACTCGGCGGTCAAGCATGACCTCTCCGCCGGGCAGTACAATGAATTGCGTGAGTATTGCGAGAGCGCCGCACGCAAGCTCGGCGTGCAATTTCTCCGCTTCGTGGATCTCAGCCAGCTCGAGGCGCAAAAAGGCAAATTGACGGCGCGCGAGCATCAATGCGCCCTGCACATCGTCGGTGAGAACTATCGCGTGGTGCATGGCGAGCGCGCCTTGCGCCAGGGAGATGTCTATCAATTCGGCCAGTACCTGCTCCAGAGCCACGCGAGTTCACGCGACAACTTCCGCAACAGCACCGCCGAGCTGGACCTCCTGGTCGAGATCGCTCAGAAGCTGCCGGGTTGCCACGGCGCGCGGTTGACCGGCGGCGGGTTCGGCGGCTCGACCATCAATCTGGTCCAGCAGGCAGCCGCGGAAGAGTTCAAGCGGCGTTTGGCCGAGGAATACCAAAAGCGCGCGGGGGTCGTGACCGAGCCGTGGATTGCCGCCGTGGCCGACGGCGCGCAGTAACAAAGGGCGGTCGGCAAACGTTATGGCGGAACAATTCAAAGATCATTTTTCCGCGATCGCCGGTGGTTACGCGGAGTTTCGTCCGGTTTATCCCCGGGAGCTCTTCGCCTGGCTGGCAGAAGCGGCGGCCGGCCGGGAAAGAGCTTGGGATTGCGCCACCGGAAATGGACAGGCCGCGGTGCGTCTGGCGGCGTTCTTTCAGGAGGTGATCGCCACGGATGCCAGCTCCGGCCAGATCGCGCGGGCTCAACCGCAAGCCAACGTCACCTATCAGGTCGCTCCCGCCGAGGCGAGCGGCTTGCCGGCCTCATCCACCGACCTGATCACGGTCGCTCAGGCGCTCCACTGGTTTGATTTCGACCGGTTCTATGCCGAAGCCCGCCGGGTCTTGCGCCCGGGCGGCCTGCTGGCGGTCTGGTGTTACGGCGGGATTGAGTTCGAAGATCCGCAGATTCAGGAGCAAGTGGACCATTTTTATCATCAGGTGGTCGGACCGTACTGGCCTCCCGAACGGCGCTATATCGAGGAGAAATACCGCTCAATTCCGTTCCCCTTTGCCGATCTGTCTGTTCCGCCTTTTGCAATGGCTGCGGACCTGACGCTGGACCGCTTTCTCGGCTACCTGCGGACCTGGTCTGCCACGCAACGGTTTATTCAGGCCCGCGGTTTCGATCCGGTGAATGATCTGGCCGCGACTTTGGGCGGGCCATGGCCGGCGGACCAGCCTCCCAAAAGCCGGTGGCCGATCCATTTACGGGCCGGGCGGCCTGCGTAGCCGGTGCTATTTCGGTTGGTGGCGCGAAAGGATCGCGTAAGTGCATCGGATGGCCGTTTCAAAGGCCACCCTCTCCTGACAAGCCGGAGGCCTGAAGACCGGCCAGCTTTGCGAGGTCATGTTGGCGCAAGTCGCAGGTAAGAAATATCTCGGTGTTCAACAGTAGAGCACAGGCGACGTGAAGCAGATCGATCGCCCTGCTGCCGAGACGATCCGTGTGGGCGCTTGAGAGTTGGCGGGCCCGATCGAACGCCAGATCCATGTCGAGACTCGCTTCCGTTAATGCACCACGCTTGATAAAGCCTGAGAGGCGAGCCAAAGCCGCGTCCCTCTCCCGCTGGATTCTCGTCCTCTGTCCGGAGGGCAGGACACGTCGCTCGTGAAAAGCGCGTTGCCGGATGCCGTTTTCCACTTCCAAAGCATGCAGCGGCAGGTAGATCATCACCGGCCGCTGCAGTCGACGATATTCCGCTGCGGCTGCCTCCGCGCCGTGTTCGCCGGTGACGAGGCGGAGAATAAAGCTGCTGTCCGCGTAGACTCTCATCGGCGCGATTCGTCCAGCAAAGCCGAAGCGCTTACCGGGGATCGAGGGCTGCTTAACGCCTCCTCCAGCAGAAGATCGATCGCACCCGCCCGCTCCTGATCAGCCCGCCCATCCTCGGCGGCCCGAATCACCCAAAGTGGTTTTCCATTATCGGTGATTTCTATGCTCTGTCCGGAACGAGTCCAGCGTTTCACCAGAACCGGCTGGCGAAGCAGTTGCCGCAACGGAATCGATTTCATATGTCTGACGGTACTGTCTGCCCCTCGAACTCGTCAAGATTCTCCCCGTTTTCACCAAGCAACGCCGCCTGCACCCCGTTTCCGCTCTAATGCCCGGTGAATAAACGGCTCAGCACCTTCCTGCGGACCGGTTGCCGACCGTCGTCGGCTTCAAGGAGCAACAGGCACGAGTGGTTGACATGAAGAACTGCGGTGACAAGTCAGCTGTGAGATGACGGGCCGCCAAATAACTCATTGTTGGGCAATGAGAAGCGTTCTAATAAAGCCGACCGAAACAAAATTGTAACTCATTGTTCCTTGAGCGCCCCTTGACCTTTCGCGGTTTGCCTCCATATTACGCGGCTCGATTTGTTCTGGGCTTTTGATATGCAGCATATTCGAAACATCGCCATTATCGCTCACGTTGATCATGGCAAGACGACGCTGGTGGATTGTCTCCTCCGGCAATCAGGCACCTTTCGCGCCAACCAAGTGACGGAGGAGCGAATGATGGACTCGATGGATCTCGAACGCGAAAAAGGGATCACCATCAAGGCAAAGAACGCCGCGTTTCAGTACAAGGACTTCCACGTCAACATCGTCGACACCCCGGGGCATGCCGATTTCGGCGGCGAAGTCGAACGCATCATGAACATGATTGACGGCGTGCTTCTGGTAGTGGACGCCTCCGAAGGCCCGCAGGCGCAAACGCGCTTCGTGCTGCGCAAAGCTTTGGAAGCGGGCGCCAAGCCGATCGTGGTCATCAACAAGATTGACCGCGATAACGCCGCGCCACACAAAGTGCTCGATCTGGTGTTCGAACTTTTCATCTCGTTGAACGCCACCGACGAACAGCTTGATTTTCCGATCGTTTACGCGAGCGCCAAAGCTGGCTATGCCAAACTTAACATGACCGATCCAAGCGACTCGATGGAGCCGCTCTTTGACGCGATCATCGAGCACATCCCGCCGCCACGCGCGCACGCGGGAGAATTCAAAATGCTGGTGGCGAACCTCGACTATTCCGATTACCTCGGCCGTATCGCCTTCGGGAAAATCATCGGCGGCAAAGTGAAGGTGGGCGACCCCGTAGTTTGCATTCACGGTAACGGCAAAAAGGAGCAGGGCAAAGTCACCGCCCTTTTCAACTTCCGCGGCATGCACCGGATCGAAATTCCCGAAGCGCACGCGGGCGACATCGTCGGCTTGACCGGTTTTGATGATGTGTTCATCGGCGAGACCATCACGGACTCGGAGGAACGGCAACCGCTGCCGTTTGTGCCGATCGATCCTCCGACCATTCAGATGGAGTTCGCGGTGAACGATGGCCCGCTCGCCGGGCAGGACGGCAAGCTGGTGACCGCGCGCCACATCAAGGAGCGCTTGGTGAAGGAAACCCGGACGAACGTCGCGCTGCGCGTGGAAGATACCGACGCCCCGAACGTATTTCTCGTCAGCGGCCGCGGCGAAATGCAAATCGCGATTCTGGTGGAACAAATGCGCCGCGAAGGCCACGAAGTTCTCGTCTCCCGTCCCGAGGTGATCTATCGCCGGGACAAAGAGGGGAACCTGCTCGAACCGATCGAAAAGCTCTTCCTCGAAATTCCGAAGGAATTCATGGGCTCGGTGATGGAAAATCTCGCCACGCGCAAAGGCGAAATCACCAACATGAGCCATCACGGCGACCAGATCAGCATTGAGGCGATCATCCCGACCCGCGGGCTGATTGGTTTTGAGACCGACCTGGTGAATCAAACCAAGGGCATGGGCGTGATGAGCCATCTCTTCCACGAGTACGGCCCGGACCGCGGTGAGATTCCGGCTCGCAAGAACGGCTCGCTGGTGAGCATGGAGGCCGGCGAAGCCACCGCCTACGCCTTGAACATGGTGCAGGAGCGCGGCCGCCTGATGTGCGAACCGGGCGACCTGATTTACGAAGGAATGATCGTGGGCGAGAACGCCCGTGAAAACGACATCCCGGTGAACCCGTGCCGCGCGAAGCGCCTCACCAACATGCGTTCGCAGGGCGATGGCAAAGGCATCCAATTGGAACCGCCCCTGAAGCTTTCACTGGAGCGGGCGCTCGAATACATCGGGTCGGATGAATATGTCGAGGCGACACCCAAACATTTGCGCCTCCGGAAAAAAATCCTCGATGAAAACCAGCGCAAGCGGGCCGCGCAAAACCGGGTGATCAAAGTGGTCGAGCAAGAGGCGGCCTAAACCCGGCTGGCCAACATTTCGGAGCGGCGCTCGAGGGAGCGCCGCTTTCTTTTATGAGTCTGGAAGCCAAGAGGCAGGAATTGGTGGATGATTTGAGCCTGTTGCCATCGGCTCAGGATCGTCTCATGTACATCGTCGACCAGGCGAAAAAAGCGAAGCATCTTGCGGCGGAATACCAAACGGACGCCTATCGCGTCGAAGGCTGCCTTTCCAATCTCTGGTTTGTGCCGTCGTATCGGGACGGCCTTTGTTACTTCGACGTGGATGCGGATTCGCACATTGTCCGCGGCATTGCCCTGGTGCTGGCGCGCTACTACAGCGGCGAGGCTCCCGTCGAGATCCTCAAGAATGATCCCTCGTTCCTGAGCGAGGTGGGCATCACCCAGCACCTCTCGCCCAACCGCCGGAACGGCCTCTCGCGCTTGTGGGAGAAGATCCGCGGATTTGCCGCCGAACAGGTCCATGCCTGAGCGCACTGCCAGTGCCGGTTTCTACGATGCGCACTGCCACCTGCAGGATCACCGGCTCGCCCCTTTCCTTCCCGAATTCTTTGCCGCAGCGGAAAAGTTGAACATCCGCCGGATGGTCGTGAACGGCACGCGCGAGGAGGATTGGCCAGCGGTCCTAGAACTGGCTGCCGCTCACCCCTCTGTGATCCCATCACTGGGCCTGCATCCCTGGCACGTGGGAAGCCGCAGCGGCGACTGGAGCCAGCGCCTTGAGAAGCTGGCAGCCGCGCACGCATGCGGCATAGGCGAGATCGGTCTGGACCGCTGGATTGAAGGTTATGATTCGCCCGCCCAGGAACAGGCTTTTGTGGAGCAGTTGCGCCTGGCGGCGCGCCTGAATCGACCGACCTCAATCCACTGCCTGCGGGCCTGGGGCCGTCTTCTGGAGATTCTCTCCTGTGAACCGAGGCCCGCTTGCGGCTTTCTTTTGCACTCCTACGGCGGCCCCGCGGAGATGATTCATTCATTCTGCGATTTGGGGGCTTACTTCTCTTTCTCCGGCTATTTCGCGCACCCGCGCAAGCAGCGCCAGCGCGACGTTTTTCGCAGCGTTCCAACCGATCGACTGCTGATCGAGACAGATGCTCCGGACATGCTGCCACCCGGCGAATTGCGGGCGCTTTCCGTGGCGGCGGATGGAGAGGAACTCAATCATCCCGGCAATCTTCCGCACGTTTATCGATTCGCCGCGGAGTTTCTTGCCCGGCCGGTGGAAGAATTGGCCGCGACCGTTGAAGCTTCGTTTCAGCGGCTGTTTGGCCAGATCAAGCCGGCTTTCGCCTGAGTCTTACTTCCGGATAGCCCGTCTGGCGGCTGGATCGGGAAGTGCGTGGAGTCCCCGCGCTTCGGGCTGCGTTGATGAACTCCTGCTGACTGCGATGGGGCTGGCTTTTACCGGGAGAAGCCAGGCGGTAAGAGCCGTTCGGCTGGAGGAACCGGGCTTTCACATTGTCCCTCAGATGCGTGGCCAATATCTCCGAAATAAGCCGCTCCCGCAGATTCCCATCCTCGATGGGCACGATCACCTCGATGCGCCGATGGAGATTGCGCGGCATCCAGTCCGAACTGCCAATGTAAATTTCGGGCTGGCAGGCGTTTTCAAAGTAGAAAATGCGGCTGTGTTCCAGGAATCGATCGACCACGCTCCGCACGGTGATATTGTCGCTCAACCCCTTTACGCCGGGCACCAGGCAACAGATCCCACGGACGATCAGATCGATTTTCACTCCGGCCTGGGATGCCTGGTAGAGCGCGTCAATGATGTCGGGATCGACCAGCGCATTGGTCTTTGCGATGATGCGGGCGGGCAATCCTCGCACCGCATTTTGTCCCTCGCGCTCGATCAATTTCAGCGTGCGGGCTTTCAGGTCAAATGGGGAAACAATCAGGTGAGATGTTCCCTGGAATTGGCAGATGCCGGTCAGCAGGTTGAAAAGGTTGGTCACGTCCTCCGCCACGCCGGGCTTGGCTGTCAGGAGGCTCAGATCGGTGTAGAGCCTGGCGGTGCTCGGATTGTAGTTGCCGGTGCCGATATGGACGTAGCGGCGAATCATGTCATCCTCCCGGCGCACCACGAGAGTCATCTTGGCGTGGATCTTGTAGCCGACCAGGCCGTAAACGACATGCACCCCGGCTTCTTCCAGTTTTCCGGCCCACAGAATATTGTTGGCTTCGTCGAAGCGGGCGCGCAACTCCACCACCACCGTCACCTGCTTCCCATTGCGCACCGCGTTCATCAGCGCTCCGACGATGCGTTGATCGCCGCCGGTGCGGTAGAGGGTTTGCTTGATCGCCAGCACCTTCGGATCGGCCGCGGCGCTTTCCAGGAACTCGACCACCGGCGCAAAGCTGTCATAGGGATGATGGAGCAGGATGTCTCGTTCCTGGATCAGGTCGAAAATACTCGATTGGTCGCGAAACGCGGGCGGGAGCACCGGAACGAAAGGCGGATCGCGCAATTCCGGCGAATGGTCGCCTTCATAAATCGCCATCAATCGGGTGGGGTTGATCGGACCGTCGAGCACGTAGACATCGTTGTCGTCGAGGCGGAGGTTTGAGAGCAGCAAATCCCGAATCTCGCGTGGACAATCCTTTTCGATCTCCAGGCGCACCGCATCGCCTTTGCGGCGATTGTGCAGTTCGTTTTCGACCGCTTTCAGAAGATTCGCGACTTCTTCCTCATCGATGTACAGCTCGCTGTTGCGCGTCACGCGAAAAGTCCAATACCCGAGGATTTCTGTGCCGGGAAACAGGTCATCCAGCCATTTGCCGATGACTTCAGCGAGAAAAACGTATTCCTGCCGGGAGTCGTCGCGCTTCAGCTTGATGAGCCGCGGGAGGACGCGCGGCACTTGAACGACGGCCAGATGCTTGCCGGGAACACCATCCTTCAGCAGCTCCACCTGAACCATGATGTTCAGGGACTTGTTGAGCAGTTGCGGAAAAGGGTGGGCCGGATCGATCGCGAGCGGCGTCAAAACCGGCCGCACCTGGCCTTGATAGTAGCTCTGCAGATGCGCCAGATCCGACTCCTCTAGTTCAGACATCTCGAGGAAACGGATGCCACTTTCCGCCAGCAGCGGCTTCAGTTCCTCCCGCCAGCAGCGATTTTGGATCTCGACCATCTTGCGGACACGCCGGGTGATGGCGCGGAACGCTTCGGTGGCGGTCAGTCCATCCAGGCTGCGCTCGACGACGTCGCTTTCGATCTGTTGTTTGACGCCCGAAACGCGCACTTCGAAGAACTCGTCGAGATTCGAACTGCAAATGCAGAAGAACTTCACCCGTTCGAGCAGGGGCGTTTTGGGATCAAGCGCTTCGTCGAGCACTCGCTGGTTGAATTCCAGCCAGCTGAGTTCTCGATTCAGAAACTTTGGCGCGACAGGTCGGCTCATGCGTCGAAAAGCTGACACCCTAGCCGCGTTGGGCCTGCAATCCAGTCCGAATTTGTTACATTTTCCCTCATCCAGCAATCTCCTGGGAGGCCCGCCAGGACTTAAACTGTGGCCCGAACAACTCCTCCGTCCACCCGGACGGCAGCGCCATTGGTGGCGCTGGCCACGGGCGAACACAAGTAGGCGACCATCGAGGCGACTTCGTCCACGGTGGCGAATCGCTTGAGCAGGGAGGTGGGCCGGACGCTTTGGAAAAACTCTTTTTCGAACTGTTCGGGCGTTTGGCTGGCGCTGGCGGCCAGGCTGCTCACGAAATCGGTCACCCCCTCGGAGGCGGTCGGCCCGGGCAGCACAGCGTTGACCGTGACGCTCGTGCCCTTGGTGAGCTGGGCGATCCCGTTGACCAGCGCCAGTTCGGCCGCTTTGGTCATGCCGTAGTGAATCATCTCTTCAGGAATCTGAACGCCGCTTTCGGAGGAGATGAAAATGACCCGCCCCCAATTGCGGCGGAGCATTCCGGGAAGATAAGCCCGGGTGAGCCGAACGCCGGACATAACGTTGACCTCGTAGAATCGTGTCCAATCCGCGTCCGGGATTTCGGTGAATGGTTTTGGTTCAAAAATGCCTGCGTTGTTCACGAGGATGTCAACGTCGGGAAGCTGCTGGACTAATTCGGCGCAACCGCCGGCTGTGCTGACGTCAGCCGCCACGCCCCGGGCGCGGATTCCGATTCTTTCGGCGGCGGCCCTGGTTGAAGCAGGCGAGCGCCCATTCACAATCACATTGGCGCCTTCGGACGCGAGCATGCGGGCGATGGCGAAGCCAATTCCCTTGGTCGAGCCGGTGACGAGCGCGGTTTTATTCTCCAGTTTAAGATTCATACCTCTGAGGAAGAGGCTACCGCGGGATTCAACGCTCGAAAAGCTTTGCCGGAAGAAGAGGATCGTTCTGCTCCGCCATCAGCTGTCCTAAGCGAGCATCCAAACTCGCGATTCTTCCGGCGTATTTCGCCTGATCCGCGAGGTTATGCATTTCCCAGGGATCTTTGCGCAGATCAAACAATTGCACCTGATGAGAAGCCGGCGTGCGAATGAGTTTCCAGCGCTCCGTCCGAATCGCCCGCTGGCGGTCGAGAAACGTGAAATAGAGAGCGTCATAGAGCCCCTTTTTGCCGCCTGCAATCAGGGGAACCAGGCTGGGGAATTGGACGGAGGGCGGGACAGGAATTCCGGCCATATCACACGTCGTGGCGAACAAGCTTTGCATGTAGAACAGGGCATCCTGCCGCCGGCCTTTGGGAATGCCGGGACCGGCCATGATGAAAGGCATGCGGAGGGAATGTTCGTAGAGATTCTGCTTTCCCAGCAGGCCGTGCTGCCCGACGGCGAGCCCTTGATCCGAAGTGAAAATCACAATCGTATTCGCAGCTTTGCCACTCTTCTCGAGAGCATCCAGCACACGCCCGATTTGTTCATCCAGATGGGTGATGATGGCGTAGTATTCCCGCAGGTGCGCCTGAACGACCTCGGGCGTGCGCGGGTACGGCCCAAGGATTTCATCGCGGCCTTCGAAGTTGGCTTCAATCAGGAACGGGTGCTTGGGCAAAAAGTTCGGCGGCACTTTCAGCTTGGAGGGGGAGTACAGGTCGAGGAATCGTCCCGGAGATTGCCGGGGGTCATGCGGCGCGTTAAAGGCCACATACATAAAAAACGGCTTGGAGCTGCCGGCGTTGGTGCGCAGAAACTGAATCGCTGAATCCGCGATCAGAACGCTGCTGTGGACGGTTTGCCCCTCGCGTTGCAGCCAATGGCCTTTCCATTGCGGATCGTCGGCGCGCCACGGGTTGCCCGGAGCCGGCCGGTAGTAAGCCGCGCCACCGTTGGTGGTCGACTGCAGGAATCCTCCGGTTAATGGCCCGTGCGCCTTGAAGCTTCGGGCCAAAGCCTGGTCGGGAATATGCCACTTGCCTGCCATGAAAGTCTCATAGCCAGCGCGGCCGAGCGTTTCTCCCCAAAGAGGACCGTCGGAAATCCCCGATGGACCACGGCAATTCCAAACGGTCCGCCCGGTGTTGAGCATCGTCCGGCTCGGGATGCAGACGGCCCCGCTCCAGCCGCCCTGGTTGAAGCAGTGACTGAAGAGCAGGCCGCGCCGGGCCAGGCGGTCGAGGTTGGGAGTCTTGACTTCGAGTTCGCCCAGCAGTCCGAGGGCGCGATAGGTCTGGTCGTCCGAAAAAAGGAAGAGGAAGTTTGGCTGGTCAAAGCCGGGCGCGGCGAACCGATTGGCGGCGGCCGCGTCCCGATCAAGAAGAAAGGCGAGCACGAGCAGCGCGAGTCCCAGCCCGAGGCGCGCCCATGCTCTTTTGCGAGGTGCGGGCGGCCCCCGATGGGACCGCCCTGGCTCTAATCCATCATTCAAAATGATTGTGAGCGTGCCCGGCCGCTGCCGCCGGGGCGGGAGCTTGCGGGTTCTTCCCGAGGTACGTGTCCACGTCCTTCGTGACCACCAACTGGCCGAACATCACCTGCCAATGGCCGGGGAAGGTGCAGACGAATTCGTTGATCCCTTCCTCGTTCGGCGCAGTGAGTTGCAGCGTGGCGCTTTGTCCGGACTCAAGCAGCCGAGTTCCGGCGAGAATGTCGCTGGTTCGCGGCATGAACGCGCGACCCTGGGAATCGATCTGGTCCGGGCGCATTGATTCAGAGCGAGCGCCCACCTTTTCGCGCGTGTTCGGCTTCACGACCACGAAGTTGTGGGGCATGAAGTCGACGTTTTCGATGATCACCTGAAACGACTTGCCGGCTTCGACCACGATGCGCGTGGTGTCGAACCGCATCTGCTCGCGCACGGTGCGGATTACGAAGACCGGGACGCGCAGATCCTTGAGATCCCGGCGGATGGCGGCGGCCTTTTCGGCAGGAAGAATTCCGGCTAATTCGTCGGCCACTTGAATTGTTTGGACATAGTCCTGCGAGGTCCGGGCGCTCTCCGGCGCCTTGCGAGCCCAGGCGACCAGGGTTGGCGCGGTGTTGGCGGCTGTTTCCTTCGACCAATTCGCGCGCGGGAGGCTGCGCAAAGCCTGGGCGGCGGCGGCCACATCCTGATTCTGGGCAATCAGGTCGGCGAGCGTTCCAAAGGCCGCGGGCTGCTCCTGAGGCATCGAAACGAACGCGTCGATCGCGGCCAGGCGCAGGGCGTGGCTGTAATCGGGCGCGCCGACCGTGAGGGCCAGCTTTGGCTCCGGCGCGGGGATGTTGGCTTTCTTGAAGATTTCCCGCTTCTCCCCATCGAGCACGACGAGAGTGAATTGGTCGAGCCGCTTGGTGATTCCTTCTCCGTCCGAAGCGCGATTCCAGACCACGATATTTTCGAGCGGATACTCCCGGCCAAGGTCAACTTCCCACCAGGGGTTGGCGGTGTTCTCGCGAGTGTGAGTAATCGTTCGGCTCGAGAATGATCCGTCGGTCTTCCCATCGATGGCCCGGGAGGCCGGGGCGTCGTACTCGGTGCTCGACTGGGAGGCTTTGCCGTCACGCGCCACGTTGCGGCCGTCGCTGAAGACTTCCACTTCGGCAATGTTGAGCGTGCCGACGCGCGGGAGTTCGATGCGGACGTAGCGGCCATTGGCCTTCTTCTCGCTCCCTGTTTCCGCGGAGGCCTTAAGCAACGGCTTCACCCGGCTGGCTGCTTTGTTGCGCAGCTCCGGATCCAGAATCATCGGGACGGACGAAACCAGATCGACCATCTGCGCCGGATTTTTGGAGGCGCTCTGCCAGACGGCGTCATAGCCGCCGTCCGCGATGGCCAGGGCAGCCCAGGACGCGCGGCGGAGAACTCCAGCTTGGGCGCTCGTGGCGAGTTTGGCCAGTTCGGGCCGCGCGGCTTTGGTTTCATCCGCGTTACACATCGTGAGCAAGCGGGCGAGGCTGCCAAGGCTTGGATCGTTTTCGTGGCTCTGAATCAGTTTGAGCAATTCCGTTACGCGCGAGGTATTGCGCTTCTTGGAGAGCTCATCGAGGGCGATCAGCCGTGACGCTTCGGCCACGCCGGCGCGGGTCAGCAAAGCGGAAAGGACGCCTTCGGTTTTAGGCAATTTTTCCAGCTCGGAGACGCTGAGGCTGCTGATCAGCCGATCGATGCCTTTCGGATTGTCGACAGCCAGCGGCGTTCCGTCCTGAATCGCTTTGCGCCAGGAGCCTTCCAGCTGCCGCAGAGTTTCGTTGAGCGTGTAATCCAGATAGTAATCCATCGGGCGTTTGAGGCTCGCCAAGGCCACGTCCGCGGCGGCCGGAGTGCGATAGAAGCTGGCCGCTCGAACGGCTTCCAGGCGAACGCGCGGGCTTTCATCTTCGGCCGCGGCGCGGAATAGCTCCAAGGAGTCGCTCACGCGGTCCCGCCAATAGCAGAGCACGTGGGCGGCGGCGGCGCGAGCGCGATAATCCGGCGATTTGAGCATGCGCCGCAGCAGGCTTTCATTCACGACGTTGTGCCATTGATGGACCCAGAGCGCTTCCATCATCTGGTGTTCGTAGTCCGGCGAATTCTTGTCGAGCGTTCCGATCCATTGATTCACCGCGTTCAGCACCTGCGTGGTGTCCCGGCCTTCCAACTCAATTTTCGCCAGTTCGCGGGTTTGATTTTCTGGTTCCTTGAGCAGGTCGAGCAGGGCGGGAATCGGCTGACCGGCGATCTTCGGCGCTTTCAACAGCGGCCGGCCTTCATAGGTGATGCGGTAGATGCGTCCATGCCCGTGGTCGCGGTTCGGATCGCGAAGATGGTGCTGCATGTGGCCGATGATTGGGTTATGCCAGTCGCAGAAGTAGATCGCTCCATCGGGCCCGGTGCTGATGCAAATCGGGCGGAAATTGGGATCAGTCGAGGAAATGAGGTTTTCCAGGGTTTGGCCTTGGAGGCCTGAGCCATCCTCGCTCACCTTCACCCGGTAAATGCCCTGGAAGGAGATGACGTTCAAATTGAGGAAATTGCCTTGAAACTCTTCCGGAAAATGACGGCTGGTCAAAATGCCGGTGGCCGGGCAGGGGCGCGAGGGGCGTTCCCAGAATTGCTTCATACCGGAGTGCTTGCCTTTTTCCGGGTCGAGATGGCCGCTAAACGCCACGCCGAAGTAAGTGTTGTTGCCGGTCGCGTCGGTGATCAGGTCATTGCCCCAATAGTCAAACACACGCCCGTGCGGGTTCGCAAAGCCGTAGTTCGCGTAGGTCTCAAAGCGGCCCGTGCGCGGCTCGAAGCGATAAATTCCCGCGTCCGAGTTCCGGATCGGGCCGTCGTAGGTTTCGACCTGCGTGCGGTGGAAAACACCGTCGCTCAGGTAAATGGCGCCGCCCGGATCGTGGCAGATCGCGTTGGCAGTGTGGTGGGAGTCGGCTGAATCCATGCCCATCAACACCCTTTCGCGGTAGTCGGCTTTTCCGTCCCCGTCCGTGTCCCGCAGGAACCACAAATCCGGCGCCTGCATCACGAGCACGCCGTCCTTGTAAAACTGGAAACCGGTTGGCGCGTTCAAGTCATCAGCGAAGGTCGTCACTTTGTCCGCTTTGCCATCCCCGTCCGTGTCTTCGAAGATCAGCAGGCTGTCCCCCTTCTTGCTGGTGGGGGTCCGTTCGGGATAGTTCAACCAGACCGACACCCAGAGCCGGCCTTTGGCGTCCCAGGCCATCTGCAGCGGCGCCACCAATTCGGGGAACTGCTTTTCATCCGCGAAAAGATTCACCTTCATGCCGCTGTGGACAGTCATCTTGGCGATCGCTTCTTCTCCTCCCAGGAAGACATGGGATTCGTCGGGGTTCGGGCCTGGTTTGTTGGTCGGAACCTTTTCGACGTCGGGCAAATTGGAATCGTCCACCGCCAGATCGCCGCCGCGGGCTACCGCCCAAACGCGCTGGTCGCGGTTGGCGGTCATGACGTCGCGTTGCGCCATTTCCTCTTGCATCACTCTGTAGTTGGAGATGTAGGGCGGCGGGGCGTTGCGGTCGGAGATGAAGGGCGCCTTGTCGTGTTGGTAAGCCAGCGCGGAACGCCCGCCATAAACGTTATAACCGTCGATCGTCCGATAGCGCTGATGCCATTGCCAATTCTTCTGGTTCACCGCCTGGCGCAGCTTCTCAAGATCGCGGCTGCTCGGCTTATTACCAAAAATGGCTTCGAAAAGAATCGGAGCGAGCAGGCGATCCCCTTCGTCCGTGAGATAGTGTCCATTGACCGTCAGAGATCGTCCGCGGTTCGCGGCCTCGTTATACAGGTTTAATGAAGGACCGTAGAGGTCGACAAATTGCACCTGGTGCGCGGCGGCCACCTCTTTCATCGCCGCGGTGTAGAGGGCGATGTTCGCATTGTTCCGGGCCGGATCGGGATAATTTAAATCACGATTCCGTTCGTCCGCGATCGGAGAAACGAGAACGATCCGGGGGCTGCCTTTCCCGGAATAATTCTTCTCCTTGAGGTCCTTGAGAAATGTATCGAGGTCGCTCTTGAATTTTTCCAATTCGCCCGGTCCGCGAGTGGCTTCGTTGAAACCGTAGAAAGCGAGGATGACGTCCGCTTTCACCTTTTGGAGCCATTCATCGCGCGTGCCAAAATTTTCCGAGCGGTGCCACGTGCTGACCTCATCGCCAGCCGCCGAAAGATTGCGGAACACCAGATTATGCTGCGGGTAATAGCCCTGAACCAGAGTTTCGAAATAGCCGGAGTGCTGCATCCGGTCCGGCAGCGCGTTGCCGAGAATGGCGATGTGCTCGCCTGCATTGAGCTGGAGCTGTGCGGCGGCGCGGGGCGCCGCGCCCAAGGCGAAGTCCGCCGGGCGCATGCCCCTCTTGAAGCCGTCGAAGCCGTAAGCGGTCGGCTTGTAATCCCCAACGTAACGAACGTCCGCTTTTTCCGGAACCTCCAGTCCCAGGCCCCAGTAAACCCCGTTTACGATCAGACGCCGCAGATCCTCGTTTTGCAGGTCCGTGGCCGCCCCCATGGTGGTGCAGAGCACTTTATTGATGTTGCCGGTCTCGTTTTTGTAGACCCGGGTCCAAGCTACGGGCATCATCGGCGTGTTCACATCCTGCTCCTGTTTGTCCGAGGCCCGTTTCTTGGCGTAGCTGGCGGGCGGGTCCGTTGGCAGCATTCCTTTCAGCACCTGGCCCCGCAGGAGAATTTTCGAATCGCCGGCCGGATAAGCCTCATAGACGTCGGTATCGCCAAAGACATCTTTGACTCCGCGCAAGATCGGGTCGCTTTTGGCGGAATCCTCGATAATTCCGCGAGTCGCCTCCCTTTTGTGATTGCCCCAGTGGTTGACCCATTCCTCGCCCAGCACGCGCTTGCCGAATTTGTTGTAACTCGCCAGTTCATGGCCACCAGGATAGTTGAAGGCGTGCGTGCTGGTTCGCAGGGCAACGATGGGAACGCCTCGCTTGTAGGCGTCGATGAAATGCTGCATGTCGGCCGCTGGCCACCGGCGGTAGCGATTCAGCATGACGATTGCATCCGCACTATCCAAGGCGCCTGGATTGGTAATGCTTTCCTGGTTGTTCGGATTGATCGTCCCGTCCGCGTTCACGGAAAAGAGGACGGTGCACTTGAACCCGTGTCGCTGGCTGAGGATCTTCCCGAGCATCGGAAGGCCTTCCTCGCTGCGGTATTCTTCGTCCCCGCTGATCAAAACCACGCTTTTGCCATTGGCTTTTCCGGCCGGAGGTTCGTAGACAACCCAGGCCGACTCGGCGCCCAAGGTTCGGAAACAGACAAATGCGAGGACGGCAAGGGCCGCGCTCTTTCTGAAGAGGTACAACATTTTCATCGACGTGATTTCAGTTTCTGACGTAAACGGACCCCGCCAGCTTCACGCTAGAATGTTCGGTCGGCGGTGTGGACGTCGGAAGGGGGAGAATAGACAAGCGCCAGTCGTCTGTCCATGCGCAGTTCGGCTAGTTTGGAAAGGCGGTCGAAAGGATCTGAGGCCAGGTGGGCGGCACCCGGCCGCTCGCTTTCACCGGCAGATAGAGCTAGAACACGAGCAAATCCAGCAATTGCGTGCCGGCATTGCTCAACTGCCACTGGCCGCCCCGTTTCAGCACGAGCTTGCGACACGGGTTAACCGCCACCTCGTTCTCGTTCACCGCCGTAACTTCGAACCGGGCTCCGGCTCCGATCTCGGATCGGGCGCGTGGAGTCAGCGAAAACGGAACGCCATTGAAATCCAGGGAAACCTCGTACCCTGCCACCCCTTCCTTCTCGGCCCGGGGGTTGCGGTGGATCAATTGCGGGTAATGGCGCAAGAACGGGAATCGGGTGTCTCGAACCACCACGCGGCAGAGTTCCGGCCGGGACCGAATGAACTCGAGCAGGCTGAATTTGCTCCCGAGTCTCTGCTGCTCCAAAAGGATGAGGCGTGGATCCAGACCGTTGAAATTCTTGCCGTTGAAATTGCCATGATCGTTTCGTTCCCCGGGCAACTTGGCAGTGTGCCATGCGGCGAAACGATCGTTCATTCGCAAATCGATCTCGAAATGCAGATGCCCCCGATCCTTCGTGATCGGCTGGCGCGTGTTCGTGGTGCGCCCCATGGTGGCGATGGGCTGGCCTTGCTTGACGGTGTCCCCCACGCTCAGTCCGGCCGCAAACTGGCTCAAATGCGCATAGGTGGTGAAGATGGGAATGCCCTCGATCTCATGCTGCAGGATAATGTACTTGCCGTAGTTCGAAAGTCCGGCCGTCGAGTTCAGATAAACCACTTTGCCCGCCGCCGCCGCGTAAATCGGGTCAGTCGGCTCACCCCGGCGATCCCGCTGGGTGCATTTGATGTCGAGGCCTTCATGCAACTGATGCCCGTCCGTGCGCACACAACCGAACGTCCCGCTGGTCCAGGTTTTTCCGGGCGTTGGGACAAAATATTCCTCGTCGCCGCCCGCCTTGAAAAGCGCACGGTTGGGCGTCGGCAAAATGAACATTTCGGCCCGCAGCAGGAAACTGCTGCAGGCAAGAGCGGCGAAAGCGGCCAGAGAGCGGACGGTCATCTTTAGAAGGTATATTTCTCCGTGAGTTTTTTGATCACGTTCTGCAGTCCGTTGACAATGCGTTCGCTCTCTTCGCGCGTGGCGTCCGGAGTGAAAACGAATTCCCCGTTGCTGATCCGTTTGCTGAGCAGCGGCGCCGCCAGCCACCGACTCTCGGTCCAGGTCCCGTTAATCGCCACATGCTGGCCCCGATGTTCGATGGTTAGCGCTTCGAGCCGGCGGGCGCCCTGGTCGTTGAAAGTGAGTTTGATCGCGTACCCGCCCAATTCGTCCACATCGACGATTTCGGCCTTGCGCAGGTACCCTTCGTCCAACACCGCATCCCGCTGGATGGTGATAAGCATGGGCTGGCTCCGGAAAACGGACACTTCAATGGTGCGGCCGGTGGCATCGGGATTCGATTCGGCGTGAAAACGGATGATGGCCGCTTGCTTGGATTTCTCCTTGTCCTTTTCCTCCTTCTTCTCGGGTTTCGAGGATTTGTCGGACTTCTCGGTCGTCTCGCAGCCCGCGCAAACGAAGAAAAGAAGGACTAAAATGATGTTGAAGCGCCGGGCGGGACTGTTCATATTCTGGCGGCGGTAAAGAAAACAGCCGCCTGAAAGTAAATCAAACGAAATATGGGAAGACAGAGCAATAAAGTGCAAAAGCGCCGTCGTCGTGAAGCCTATCTGAAGCGCAAGAAGGAAACCGCCAAGACTGGCAAAAAGCCGACCGCCGCCGCTGCGGCCTGATTGCGGCCTTTGGAAGCCGCCTTTAGGCGCAAAAAATCGAATGAATTTGAAAACGTCCGCTCTGGCGGGCGTTTTTTGTTCTCAGCAGCTCCGGGATTTCGGAGGAGTAAACAAAAAGCCCCGGCGCCCGAAGACGCCAGGGATGAAAAGCATCCAGGGTTTTACTTGTTGGCGTTGGCGTTGTTCGTCTTCGCCGGGACGCTCGCTGGGGCGGACGACATGTCCTCCTGTTGCGAGCATCCGATGAACAACGTTGAAACTGCGGCAATTAAGAATAATAACTTCTTCATTCCTTTGTCCCTTCTTTTGCCCCGCATCTTGCGGCCCTCCAGCGACGAATGCAAGCCCGGAGGGATGCACCATTTAGGGGCCAAACTGCATCGGGCGGGACGGCTGGCGGCTTTACCCAACCGAGAGAATCGGCTTTTGTGGTTTAAAGACCGGACAATCGGTTTGACAGCCAGCCGGTCCATTTGCTTGCTTCTTGCCTCCTGATGTCTGCGCCCGCGTTCATTTTCGATCCCGGCTTTCGCATGCGGTTGAGGCGCTTTCGGTGTATCCATGCGCCTCTGGCCTGGACGAATCGCACTTTTTTGCCCTGGTGCCGCCGTCTGGTGCTGGCGATCGGCCGCACTCTGCCCGCCCGCTTTTGGTGGGCGCCTCCGCGCGGCGCTTACTCGGACTTGCAAGAGCTGAAGGAGGGGCCAGCCAATTCCGGGGACGGTCGCGTTATCCTCAGGGACCAGGGCAATCCGATTCTGCCAAACCCGTCGATCATGCTGCTTTGCCGGCGCACGCAGCATCAACAGCAGCCCTGGCCGGTCTTCTGGCGGCATTACCGCGATGTGCGCCTGGTCGGCCACAGTCTGGTCCATTTGAACCGTCGGCGGGAAGTGTCGCTGGAGGCAATCTATGGAGCTCCGCGGCTCCCCGGCGATCCCGCCTGGCTGCAGTGGCCGGTCAAAGGCCCCGTGGAGTTGTCCGGCCCCTGGACCAGCGTGGTAAACCGATGGCTGCCAAATCGCGGCAAAAGCCCGTACGCCCATTGGCTGCTTGATGCCCTGCCGCGGCTGGCAATCCTCGATCAATTCCCTGCGGATACTCGGGTAATCGTGCCCCATGACATGTACAAATCCCAGGTGCAAAGCCTGGAGATCCTTGGGTTGGGCGATCGCATTCGCCGGACGCCGGAAACCCACGTTCGGGTGCAGGACTATTACTTCAGTTCGCCGCCGAGCATGATCGTCTGTCACAGCCCCTACTCGGTCCAGGCCGTTCGCTCGATGTTTTTCCCCCGAGTTCAACGTGCTGCCCAAACACCTACAAGGTTCTTTGTTCGACGAACCAGCGTGGGCCGGAACATGATCAACGAAAGGGAGGTGCTCGATTTCTTCAAGCGGCTCGGCTGGGCAATCATCGACGCCGCGGCCTTGAGTTTCGCCGAGCAAATCCAGTGGTTCGCCGGAGCCGAAGCGGTCTGCGCCATCCACGGTTCCGGGACGGCAAACATGGTATGGTGCTCGCCCCGATGCAAATTCATCGAAATGTTCGCCGCCGATTACCTGGCGGGCGATCAGGAGTGGATTGCGCAATGCGTCCAGGTTGATTATCACTTCATGATCTTTCCTTGTGATTACAAGCTGGATGCGCAGATCGATCTGGCGGAGCTGAAACGAAAGCTCCAGGACCTCGACCTGTGGTAGGCCCGCGACATCGACATGAATGACACGCTGCGGAAGTTCCGAGTTTACGCCGAAGTGTTCGGCTGGCCAGGATATTGGCTCGCCCTGAAGACCAAGCTGGCCGGCGCGCCCTACGAGCGCCAGGTCCAGACTCCCACCGGTCCGATCTTCCTGCGGCTGAAGACCTCCGACTTGAACGCGTACGACAAGGTTTTCTTGCAGCATGACTATGCTTTCCCCGTGTCCGCCACCCCTTCCGTGATCGTGGATGCGGGAGCGAATATCGGGTTCGCCTCAATCTATTTTGCCCGGAAATATCCCCAGGCGAGAATCCTGGCAATCGAGCCTGAGCTTTCCAACTTTCGCCTTCTGGAACGGAATGTGCAGCCGTTCAAAAACGTCGTTCCGGTGCATGCGGCTCTCTGGCGCGAAGACACAACCATGGACGTTGTCGATCCTGGCATCGGTCATTGGGGGTTCCAGGTCACTACCGACGCCGCCGGACGGCGGGTCGAAACCGTTGAGGCACTCAGCGTCCCGACATTGATGCGCCGATATGGGGTCGATCACATCGATATCTTCAAAGTGGATATCGAGGGGGCGGAAAAGGAGCTTTTTGAGTCCGCGGAAGGGTGGATTAACCGAGTGGGCTCCATCATGATCGAACTGCACGACCGCCTGAAACCGGGCTGCACGGAAACCTTTAGCCGAGCGGCAGCTGGCTTTCCGGTGGAGGAAAAGAAGGGCGAAAACATCTTTCGCGCCCGGAAACCGTTGCCCCCCAATTCCAACGCCCGATAAGCCATCGGGTTTCCACCGGATTTCCGTTTGACAGAGCCGATTTCCTGCAGGAAATAAGCTGTGCTCCAGATGCCAGAGTAGCTCAGGGGTAGAGCAGAGGACTCATAAGCCTTTGGTCGGGGGTTCAATTCCCTCCTCTGGCACCATTTCGCTTAAGTGCTTGATCAGCAGCTCTAGACCGCTTTCCACTTGCCCGCGCACCACTCAAGGATTTGCGGGCGGGGAGCTTCACAGTCGATTTCGTTCATGATCTGGAGGAAGGCCAGGGTCGCTTGTCCCCGAGTAGCATGTTGAGTGTATTCTCCCGTGGCGCAGTTCAGCGTGACATAGCGATTGCGCGGCTCCAGGACGATCCCCTGCAGAACGCGTTCAGTCGCTGATTTCACCCGGTTATTGATACCCGTTCTCAGTAATTTCCCTCCGCGTTTCTTGCGAATCAGCGGCTGATTCTTGGCGGTCCCTGGCAATCGAAGAGAGTTGCCTGGAAGGAGTTTTTGGGGAAAAGTAATGTTAAAGCTGGAGCGGAATATGAAAAAGAGGTCGGTTCTTCAGTTTGGTTTGTATTGCGTCTACACAGCGCTGGTTGGTTCTCTCCTTGCCGCCACCAACGATAACAAGACTTCCACCTCGGCGGCGTTGAAGCCAGCCCAGGAGTCGGCGAATGTCGCCAAGAACACGTCAACCCTCCACCCAACTGTGCCCAAAGGCGCCGTCGTGCTGGCAAGCTCCGGCCCCATCTACATGCTGGGAAAGAGCAATACGCGCGCCCGCATTGCCCGCGCCCGGGCAGCGCAACGGGAGGCTGCCGCCGCCGCTGCCGCCCGCCGCCAAACGAATCAAACCGCGCAGGCAACGAACAATTCAGCAAGCCCCGTCCAAACCGGCCAGCCGAATAATTCGGTGGCGCCCGCCTTTGTTTCGCCGACCTATTCCCCGGTCGTTCTGATGCCGACAACCAGCTCGACGAATGAGGTGGGCCGAATCGAGAAGCCGCAGGACGAAGGGCCGAAAGCTCAGCCGATCGCCGAAGTGAGCGGACCTCTGTTTGACGACAAAGACCCGCTCTTCAATTACCAGAGGGAGCAGGCGGTCAAAGGCAATCCGGAATCCGAGTTCGCCCTTGGCATCCGTTTTCTCAACGGCGTGGGCGTGCCCCAGGACGACAAACTCGCCCGTGAATGGCTGGAGAAAGCCGCCGCGCACGGCAATCTTCGAGCCCGAGCCAAATTGCATGAGTTGGACAACCGGCGGGACTTCTAGTTCTGCCTTGGTCATTTTTCTACGGCCAGCCATACTGCCCGGGTGAAGCTTGGCTTGGTCATCGCGCTCACGTGCAGCGGATGGGTTTCGACCCGGGCCGCCCTTTCTCCCGATGAACACTTTCGCGAAGCGGTCAAGCCTTTGCTCGACTCTCGCTGCATCAGTTGTCACGGTCCGGACAAGGTGAAAGGCGGCTTGCGCCTGGATTCCCGAGACGCGGTTCTCAAAGGAGGCGATTCGGGGCCTTCCGTAACCCCAGGACAACCCGGCGACAGCCTGCTTCTCCAAGCGGTGCTCCATGCGAAGAAGGATCTGGAGATGCCGCCGAAAGAGAAGCTCTCGACGAAAGACGTGGCGGTTCTCGAGAGATGGATCAAGGACGGAGCGCCCTGGCCAAAAGCGACAGCGGCTGCCCGCCCTTCCCCGGCCGCAGCGGGAGTGCCGCTGGGGAACGCCTGGACCGATCCCCGGAATCCGATCGTGCGGATTTTCGGAGGGCAACGATTGGATCTATGGTCGCTGAAGCCCATCCGCCAGCCCATCCCCCCCAGGGTCCAACATGTCCGGTCGGTTCGGAATCCGATCGACTCGTTTGTGTTGGCGAAGATCGAAGAGGTCGGGCTAAGGCCGTCGCTGGAGGCGGACCGGCGCACGCTGGCCCGGCGTCTTTACTTTGATCTGACTGGGCTGCCGCCGACACCCGCGCAAATGCAGGCCTACCTGGAAGACCGCGGCCCGGGCGCTTACGAGCGGTTGGTGGATCGGCTGCTGGATTCCCGGGAGTATGGCGAGCATTGGGCGCGTCAATGGCTGGACGTGGTGCGTTACAGCGACAGCAACGGATTTGATTGGGACGAGTTTCGACGCCAGGCCTGGCGATTCCGGGATTACGTGGTGCGTGCGTTCAATGCCGACAAACGCTTTGATCAATTCAGTGTTGAGCAATTGGCCGGTGACGAACTGCTGGAGGGGCCGCCTCGCGACGAACGGGAGCAAGATCTTCTGATTGCCACCGGTTATCTTCGGCTCGGACCGCACGACAATTCGGCCGCGGCATTTAACGAACAGGGCCGCAGCCGCGCGGAACTGATGGCGGACCTGGTCGAGACGACGGGCAGCGCGTTCCTGGGACTGACCCTGGCCTGTTGCCGCTGCCACGATCACAAATATGATCCCCTCTCCCAGGCAGATCATTTCCGCATGAGGGCTTTCTTCGAAGGGGTCAGATTTGCGGACGACCTGCCGCTCGATCTGGCGGAAGAACAAAGGGCGATTCGCCAGCAGCACCGAGGCGTCGAGGCGGAAATCAAGCCGCTGCAGACCGAGCGAGAAAATCTCCTGTCCCCGGCGAGAGCGGCGTTGGAGGCGAAGCGAAAAGCAGGGCTAAGCGCGGAAGATCAAGCGTTGCTGGATCGTCGGCGGGCGGATTTATCCGCCGAGCAGAAAAAGAAAGCCGAAGAGCTCGAACAGCGGATCAAGCCGAGCGACAAGGATGTCAAGGCTGGCCTGGAGGCGGAAGAGAAGAAGCGCGAGGCGGAGCTCGCCGGGCAGATTGAGCAGCTCAACAAGACAAAAAAGCCGTTTACATTCGGTCTGTTGATGACCGATTCGGACTCTCCGCCGCCCCCCACCAAGATCCTTTTTCAAGGCGATTACAAAGCGGAGCGTGAGGCGGTGGAGCCGGGTATCATTTCCGCTTTGGACCCCAATCCGACGCCGCCAGCCAAAGGGCAGAACTCGAACACGCTGGGACGGCGCCTGGCCCTGGCTCGCTGGATCGCCTCGGCCGAGAATCCACTGACGGCGCGGGTGATCGTCAATCGCGTCTGGCAGAGCCATTTTGGCCGCGGGCTGGTTTCAACGCCCAATGATTTTGGCCTGGCGGGGGCCCGGCCCACGCATCCCGAGCTGCTGGATTGGCTGGCGAGCGAATTCATGCGTGAAGGCTGGTCGCTGAAGAAGCTGCATCGGCTGATTGTCACCAGCGCCACCTACCGGCAGCGCTCATCCCCGGCGGGAGCAGACAGCTCGACTCTGATCCGCATTGGCGGCCGGGCGAAAGAAATGGCGGCGTTCGATTCTGAGAATAAGTGGCTGAGCCGGCAGAATCTACGCCGCCTCAGCGCCGAGCAGTTGCGGGATGCGCTCCTGGCGGTGTCCGGAAAACTCGCGCGAACCGCGGGCGGTCCGCCCGTTTGGCCGGAGCTGCCCGCGGAGGTTCTAGCAGCCAATCCCGCTTTCCTGGACGACAACGCGGAAAAGACGAAAGGCTGGTATCCTTCGGCAAAGCCGGAGCAGAACGTGCGCAGCGTTTTTCTCGTGCAGAAGCGCACGGTGAAAATTCCATTTCTCGAAACATTCGATCTTCCGGATAACGCTGTATCCTGTCCGCGCCGCAACGAATCCGTGGTGGCTCCGCAGGCGCTCTCGCTGCTGAATGGCCTGCTGGCGGTCGAGTGCGCGCGGACTTTTGCCGCCCGCCTCGATCCGAAGGCCTGGGGCGAAGATTCGGTGCGCCAGGCCTTCGCGCTCGCCTTTCAGAGGGCTCCGGACGCCGAGGAACTGGAGGCGTGCCTGAGGCTGGCCCGGTCGAGGGGGTTGGCGGCGCTGTGCCGCTCGCTGCTCAACGCCAACGAATTTGTTTACGTCGACTAATTCCGGGGCAGGAACTTTTCCGCTTTCAGGAACCAACGATAATCGGCCAGGAGCATCCGATTTTCGGGAGTCTGGCGCGCAGCGATCCGGCCTGAGACCTTCCGCCAAAGAGCGGTGACCCGGTCCCGGTAGTGCGGATTGCGCTTCCAAACGAGAGCATCGGCGCAGAGGACGGCGGAGAGGAGGTCGCCTTCGGCGTGGCGGGCTTTGAGCAGGGGATTGACTTCGAGGCGCTCCAAAGCGAGCAGGACCAGATAGTCCAGGCCGATCGCCTGCCGAATGAGCACGAGCATGTCGATGGTCCGCAGTTCGCCCACGGGCACGTGCCGCAGGTAATATCCCGCGGGAAACGAGTGAAAATCCCAAGAGAAATCCCGGAACTTCTCGCGTTTCAACTGCACCAAAGTTTTCTTGCGATCAAATTCCACGCTCGATTCTCGGCGGCAAGCATTGCGAACGGTCTGGCGGAAAGGATAGCCGAGGCGCCGCGGGTTTCAACCCGCGCCGCGCTCTGGCTTGCCGGCCGGAGCGTTCTCGTTCCATACTCGGCTCATGAAACTCACCCTTTTCCTGTTTTCACTCGGCTCCTCCTTTTTGCTCACCCAGGCGGCCGAGGAAGGTTTTACGCCGCTTTTTGACGGCAAGACTCTGCAAGGGTGGCATATCAGCCCCAAGACCGGCCATAGCCGGGCCAGCAAGAATCAAACGGGCGGCCGATGGGTCGTGCAGGAGGGGGCGATCGTTGGCTCGCAGGACATACCGGGGAACGGCGGCATTATCATCACCGACGAGCAGTTTGGGGATTACGAAGTGGTGCTGGAGATGAACAACGACTTCGGCCCGGACAGCGGCCTGTTTCTCCGGAGCACCGAGGATGGCAAAGCCTGGCAGGCCATGATCGACTACCACAAGGATGGCAACCTGATGGGCGTTTACGGCGAGGGGCTAGGCGGCAAGCCGGACGTGCGCAACTACCAATTTATTGATTCGCCGGAGCGGATTTTCGCCGTCACCAATGCTCCGGTGGCTCTGCCAGTCCTGCCGCAGTCGTGGCCCTTCTTTTGGCGGCACGGACAGTGGAATGAACTCCGCGCGCGCATCGAGGGAAACCCGCCGCATATCGTCACCTGGATCAACGGGGTAAAAATCATGGAGTGGCAGGAGAAGGAACTGCGCCATCCGGATAAAGGCGGGATTGCTCTCCAAGTGCACGGCGGCGGGAACATGACCAACCAGTTTGTGCGCTATCGGAACATCCGCCTAAAGCGCCTTTCACAGAAGCCCTCCCAATAAGAGGACCTCGTTACTTGGCCGGTGCGGGCGCGTTCGTGCTCGAAGAGCCCGGGATTGGGGCCGGGTTGGCGGGCGGCGCGTTTGTGCTCGGAATGCCGTAGTCGGCCGGCAGGTTCTTGGCCGTGCGCAATTGCGCGGCGAGCAAGGGATCCAGGCCAGTCTCGGGATTCAGGAGGTATTCCAGCACCTCCTTTTGAATCAGCTCGAACGGCGGCAGGCTGATTCGTCCTTTGTCCTTATCATAGGGCAGCACCTGGTTCATGTAACGCTGCCAGAGCCGGCGGGCGAAGACCTCGTGGTTGACCCCCACGTTGTAGCTTTCCTCGTCGCCGAGCGACTCGTTTTCAAACGCCGTTTTCAGCGCCCCCATGATAATGGTTTTCACCCGGTTCGGGTCGGTTTCGCCCACATCTTCCTGGACGCGCGCGAGGGCGTAGTCGTCGAGATTGACGTTGGCGGGCACGGATTTGGGATAGAGCCGCTTCATTTCGGTGAGCCAGTGCTGAGCGGCTTGTTTGCGGTTGTGCGTGTAAAGATGGTAGACTGCGGTCCCGAGGAAATTCTTGTGGGCGTTTAGAATATTGTCGCGCTTGTCTGGTTCCAGCTCCGCCTGTTCGAGATACGCGTCGCTGGTTTGCTTCACGATATCCAGGTTCGGACCGTAAACAAACTCCTCGCCCTTCTTGTCCGGATAAATCAAGCGCCCGCGCATGAAGGCGAGCTGCAGCGATTGGAAAATCACCCGGCGCAGGCCGACAAACTGGTCTTTGCGCAGCACCTGGTCCTTGCTGAGGTCCAGGCCTCGGGTGGCCCAATAGATCGCATGAGCATCGGGCAGGAGCCATTCCAACGGGCCGTAATGCTCATCCACTTGCTTCATCCAAGCGGGGTCCATTTTGTACTTCTCACGCAGAATGCGAGCCCGCTCGCGTTGTTCCGGCGTTTTCGGGTTGATCAACTCATCCCAATTCGGGCGGCCCTTGCCCAGCAGAGGCATCATTTCATGAGCCCACTGCACCTTGTAGTAATGATGGGCGTCATCGAGGTAATGGCCGAGCTTGTGCTGAAAATGCCAGCCCAATTCGCGGTAGAGGTCCGGTTCCTTGGGATTGTACTTGAGCGCCTCATCCCGGAGAAGAGTGATGCCGCGCTCGACCCACATCCAGCGATCGGCGTAATCGTTGAACTTGATCGAGATGTTGTAGGACATGTTCCAGGCCAGATGCACCCAGACCGCGGGCAGGTTGGGCTCAAGTTTCGTGATCCAGTCGGCGAGCTGGACCATCTCAAAGTATTTGCCATCCTCCTGCAGCTCGGTGGCGCGAATCCAGAGCGCATTCGCGATCAGGCCGCGAAAGCCGCCAAGCGCCTTCGTGGTGAAAGCGAGGACCGGCGGCGCGTTGTCCAACGGAGCAATGCGGGTCAGGCCGAGCACCTCGCGCTGCGTGTTGAGATAGCGCTGGGAAAAGAATACCGAAACCAACAGCACCAGAATCGCCGCGCTTCCCAGATATCTTTTAAGCTTTGACGGTTGCACGGTTATTTCTGGGCGGTGGCGAGTTCGCGCCGGGTGAAAATGGCGATTCCAATGGCTGCCAGAATTCCGCCGAGGATGACGCAGATTTGTGTGAAAGCCCGCGACAGATCCAGCCAGGAGATGGCCCGGCCGCTGCTGAGGTTGTCGATCGGGGAGAACCCGCGCGCGAGGTTAAACGTGGTGAGCATCGTTTTGGCGAACGGCACCGCGATCTGGTTGATAATTCCCGGTTCATCCACCCGGCCGGTGTTTGGATCAACTTGAATGATCCCGTTTTCCTCCACGATCTGTTTGAGCGTGCCCGTGGACAAGCCGAGGATCAGCATCCCGACCGTGCAAAACGCGGCCACGGGGAAAGAGAGGAAACTGGCGGTGGTAAGCCCGAGAGCGGCCATCAGCGCCAGCCAGCAAAAAATCACCGCCAGCCCGCGCGCAAAATTGCCGCCAAACCCTCCGATTCGATGCATGACCTGCATCCCTTCATCCTGAAAGAGAAGGGCCTTTTGCGTGAGGTTATCAAAACGGATGTGCAGGTAGCCTTTATCATTCAGCAGATTGGCGGGAATCTGGAACTCCACGAACGCCTCGGCCGGCATGACGAAATTGGTCTTGTACTGGTTCCGCGTGTTCAGATCGCCGAATTCCCAAAAGGTGGGAAAGCGTTCGTTCATGTCCGGAACGGGCGGTTCGAACCGGGTGCGAATCACAATCGGGACATCCCGCAGTTCGGCCGGATCGCCGACAAAAATCTTCCACTCACGGCGAGTGCCCGGAGGAACCAGTTGATCACGGGCTTTCAATTGCTCGCGAATCAAAGTCTGAATCTGGGCCACGCTGAGCCCGTCGGGCGGAGGACTCGTCTTGAGCCGTTCGCGGACGATGCGGCGCGCGTCGGATTCGTAATCACTGACTTCCTCGCGCGCCACGGCGCGCGCCACGAAGATTTCATTGCGCAAAATCGCCCGTTGTTTTGGATCCAGCTTGCTGGCCCGCACTTGCATCAGGGTGAAGATGGCGACGCCAGCCAGGGCCAGGAGCATGGCGTTGAGCATGAGAATGCCGAGCCATTTGCCGAGCCAAATCTGCCAGCGGGCAATTGGCTTCACGACGACCATCTGCATTTGCGCCTCTTCGATCTCCCGCGCGAGAATTCCGCAGGAGAGCCAGAGCGTGGCGAAGCCCAAAAGCGTGGTGGTGAGAGTGAGGGTGTAGGTAAGAATGATCTGGGTGAAACCGCGGGCCGTGCCGTCGTCTTTAATGATCAACGGCAGCACGATCACCCCGCCCAACAGCAGGACCGCCATCACCGTCACCACGCGGAAGCGAACAGCGGCGCGGAGGGTCAAAAACGAGATGGCCAGAATGCGGTTCATTACCGTCGAATTTCGGAATCAGTCAGCGGCGGAACGGTCATTTCTTGTTGAGCAGCGAGGAGAGCTTCTCGTTGGCCTTGGCGAGGTCGGCTTTCTTTGCTTCGGTCGGCGCGATCGGGGCCGGCGCGGGCGGCTCCTCCTGGCGGGTCAGTTGCTCCAGCTTCTTATTCTGGAGGGACTCGACGTCCGTGACGTTGACGACCGGCGCGGGCGCGGCCTCCGGCTGGGCTTCAGCCTGAGTCAACCTCTCAAGGAGGCGATCCCGCTTCGCGGCCGGTGCTTCCACGCCGCCACGCAAGTATTCGGCCACACGATGACCGGAAGTGGCGCCGGAAGTGGCTTCATCCTGAGCCCGGGCTTTGTTGACGACATTAAGGAAGTAATTTTCGAGATTTTGCGTGGGAGTGTCGACGTGCACTTTGTCCCCGGGAACATCATGGCGAAGCACATCAAGGACCTTCTCGAGCGTGGCGCGCGGCAGAGTCGGCGTGGTGATGCGGACAGCGTCCGGCGTCGCCAGCAGCTCGCTCAACGGCCCGATCGCCTGGATTTTGCCTCCGTAGTAGATGACCACGCGATCGCACACGTCTTCGACATCGGACAGCAAATGGCTGCTGAGGATGACCGTTTTGCCGCGGCGGGCGAGCGCGAGAATCAAATCCTTCACTTCCCGGCAGCCGAGCGGGTCCATGCCGGCGGTCGGTTCATCGAGAATAACCAGGTCCGGATCGTTGATCAGCGCCTGCGCCAGCCCGATGCGGCGTTGCATGCCCTTGGAAAATTCGCCCACCTGCCGGCGGCGCGCTTTGCCGAGGCCAACCATTTCAAGCAATTGTTCGGCGCGCTGCCGACGCTCCTGCGGAGGCAAATCAAACAAGTTGCCGAAGAAGTCGAGAGTCTCTTCGGAGTCGAGATAGCGATAAAGATAAGACTCCTCCGGCAGGTAGCCGATGCGCGATTTGGTGGCCACGTGGCGCGGGGAGTGGCCAAAGATCTCGATATGGCCTTTGGTCGGAAACAAAAGGCCCAGGAGCATTTTGACGGTGGTGGACTTGCCCGAGCCGTTGGGGCCGAGCAGCCCAAAAACCTCGCCCCGCTTCACTTCGAAACTGACGTTATCGACCGCTCGTGCTTTGGGCCGGCCCCAGAAGTCCTTGAAAACTTTGGTCAAGCCGCGGACGGCAATCACAGTTTCCGGGCTGGCCGAGCGAGGAGCCGGGGAGTTGGTTGGTGTTGGAGTTTCCAGAGTCATTCAGCTCCTCATCTTGTTTGTGCCTTAAACATACCCTGTTTTTGGAAAGGCGGGCCCGGTTTTCAGGCCAGCTTGGGCCGCAAGGCCGCCTGCGCCGGGGCGTTCGGAGCGGCGGGCGCTTCCGCCTTCGATTCGAACGGCTCCAGTTCTTCGCCCTGGCGGACCAGCCGGGCGCTGTTGAACACGACCAAGAGCGATCCGACGTTATGCATGACGGCCGCGACCACCGCATTCACATAGCCAAAGGCCGCAAGGGTCAGGCCGATGATGATGAAGCCCACGCCGAAAAGAAAATTCTGGTTGATCACGTTGCGCGTGCTGCGCGAGAGGCGGATCAGGAACGGCAGGCGCCTCAGATCATTGTTCATGAGTGCGATCGTGGCGCTATGGATGGCCACTTCGCTGCCCGCCGCGCCCATTGCCACGCCCATGTCCCCTGCGGCCAGCGCCGGAGCGTCATTGACGCCGTCGCCCACGACCGCCACCCGGTAGCCGCGCGACTTAATGTTGCGAACAAATTCCACCTTATTCTGCGGCAGGCAGTCAGCCACCACTTCTTCGCACCCGATCTCTTTAGCCACGCGGGTCGCCACGGGCTGCCGATCACCGGTCACCATCGCGATGCGCCGCACGCCGGTTTCGGCCAGCGCTGCCAGAGCTTCGCGGGCTTCGGCCCGCACTTCGTCGCGCAAGCCAATCCAGCCGAGATACTTCCCATCCCGGGCCACGTGGATCAGGCTGAACCCCTCCGTTTCGTTCAGGTCGACCGACTTCTCGATATCTTCCCGGATGCCGTTGTCTTTGAGCCATTGGGCGCGTCCGACCAGGACGTCACGGCCATCGACTTTGGCCCGGATGCCTCGCCCGGCCGTTTCAGCAAAATCTTTGGGTTCGGCCAGAGTCACCCCCGCCTCGCCGGAAATGTCCTGAAGCGCCTTGGCCGTCGGGTGATTGCTGTATTTTTCCGCGGAAGCCGAAATGTAGAGCAACTCGGCGGGCGCCACGCCTTCGACCGGAGCGAGCCGGGAGACCGCCAGCTTGCCGGTGGTCAGAGTTCCCGTCTTGTCGAAAATGAAGGCATTGATGCGCGCGGCGAGTTCGATATCGCCGACGTTTTTGATGAGAATGCCGAGGCGGGCGGCGGCGGAGAGCGCGGCCACCATGGCGGTGGGGGTGGCGAGAATGAACGCACAGGGGCAGGCCACCACCAAAACCGCGATCACGCGCGGCAGATTCTGAGTGAACGCCCAGACCAGCGCAGCCATCACGAGCACGAGCGGTGTATAGTAGACCATGTACTGATCCACCAGGCGCATGATCGGGAGCTTGGTCTTTTCCGCCGCGAGGATCAGTTCGCGCACGCGGCCGAGCGTGGTGTCCTGGCCGGCGCGACTGACGCGGATTTCCAAAACGCCGGTGAGATTCTGCGTGCCGGCGAAAACTTCATCACCGGGCTTTTTGTCGACCGGGAGCGATTCACCGGTGATGTTCGCCTGATTGAAAGAGCCCTGGCCCGCCACGATCACGCCGTCGGCGGCCACATTGTCGCCCGGGCGAACGCGGATGACGTCACCGATGGCGAGATCCTGCGCAGCAACTTCTTCCTCCTTGCTGCCAGAGATGCGCCGAGCTTTGGTGGGAGTAAGTTTGATCAGCGACTCGATCGAGGCGCGGGCGCCGGCGGCAGTGCGGGTCTCGATGATCTCACCGAGCAACATGAAGAAGGCGACCAGCCCGGCTGTTTTGTAATCACCCCAGGCGAACGCGCCGAGAACCGCGATGCCGACCAATTCATTAATGCTGAGAATCCCGCGACGGATGTCTTTAAACGAGGTCCAAACGATCGGGTAGCCCAGGATAATTGCGCCGAGCATGGCGCTGAACTGGGCGATCATCGTCCCCTTTTCCGGTTCGGACAGCGTGGCGGGCTGTTTGAAGATCAGGTCAACGATGTAGGAGTTGATGATGAAAATCAGGCCGATGACCGTTTGGGTGAGACGAACCGGCGTGTGCTCGTGGTCATGCCCGCAGCTCTCGCAATTCGCGTCGTGCGGATGATCGTGCTCTTGTTGGCGGCTTAAGACGGACGTTTGCATAGCTTTGGGATTAGCGCGCCTGCGGTTCAGGTGCGCGCCGGCGAGGTTGAGGGTTGAGCAGGGTCCAGGTCTGGGCGCCTTCGGGCATGGAGTAGATGCCGGCGACATTAGTGACCACGCGACTCATGACTTCTGCCTGCAGGCGCTGGCGGAAAAACTGCGGATTTTCCCGGTAGCGAGGCAGTTGATCCTTGAAGTAGCTGGCTTCGGCCGACACTTGCTGAACGAGGCGGGTCGCGTCCGATCGGCCTTCATCAACGATGGCCGACGCTTCGCCCTGGGCCGTGCTGAGCACGGTCCCGGCGTAGGCCTGAGCTTTGTCCCGGGCCTGGCGGCGCTCCACTTCGGCCGCGGTCACCTGCTCAAAAACCTGCTTGAGCTGCCGGGGAGGAATCACATCCTCAAGGTCGCAGCTCTCGATTGTGATGCCAAGGTCATGCGCGTGGGCAAGATCGCGAACGCGCTGGAGGATGAAATCGCGAACGCCCAGGCGGTTCTCCCGGGTCGCCTGCGTGACGTTGAAGAAGGAGGAGGAGTAGAACAAGGCGTTATCGAGGGTGTTCTGCACCACGTTCGAAGCGTTGACGAAGCTCAACACGTACTTCAGCGGCTCGGTGATCCGGTAAAGAATCTTCGCGCGGATATGAATGATGTTTCCATCAGAAGTCAGCGTGTAACCATCCACCGCGGGGTTGAGCGTGGCGTTGGGAGGGTTCTCCTGCTTGGAGATCTCTTCTTCACGCGTGACTTGATACCAGCCGGCGGTCGATCGGACCGTTTGCAATTCGCCAATCGGAATTCGCACAATCTCATCGATCGGGCTCGGGAAAGACCAGTGCAAGCCCGGGCCCAGCAATTGGTTCTCAGCCAGTCCTACCGGCTTGCCGAAGCGAAGCACGATGGCGCGCTCGCCGGATGGAACGGTGAAAATCCCGGAGAAAAAGAACAGCACCACCAAGCCGACCATCAAAATCTTGACGATCACGAAGCTGCTGCGGAGCGCTTCGGCCAGCGCGCGCGAGCCGGTTTCCTCAATGAATGCTGGATTCGGCGCCGGAGAAGGGCTGCCCGCCGGTTCGGCTTTGCGCGGCAGTTCGGGTTTCGTTTTGTCGAAATCGCTCATGGGTGATGCTCCCCTTATTGCTTCGGCGCTTCCTGAAGGAGGCGGTTAAACGGAGGAGTGCGCGGATCCACGATCAAGGTTGTGCCTTTGTTCATGGAGCGTTCAAGCGCTTGCATATCCAGAAGGAAAATCGCCAGATCGGGATTCTGCTTCAGCACCTCGAAAGATTCGCTGGCCTTGGCATCCGCGTCGCCGCGAATGCGGGTGGCTTCCGCTTGGGCCTTGGCCAGAATCTGGCTCCGGTCCCGGTCCGCCGCGCTGCGAATGGCGATGGCCTCCTTCTCCCCTTCCGCGCGCAGGCGATCAATCTCGCGCTGCCGTTCCTGTGACATGCGATCAAATACTTTCTGGGTGACCGACTCCGGAAGGCCGAGGCGTTTGATGCCGATGAATTTTACGTTAATGCCATAGCGTTCGAGCGCCGCCTGCCGGATGTTGGCAAGCATTTCCGTCTCAATGGCCGTGAATTTCACCTGCTTCGGATCGCTGGAAACGAAGTCCGAGAAGGAGTGCTGGCCGATCACCGCTTGCTTGGCGAGCCGAACAGCCCCTTTCAATTGCGGTTCCGCGGCCTCGGGCGTGCCGGCCGGGAAGCTGTTGAAGAACTCGCGCGGCTTCTCGATGGTCCAGCCGACATAAACATTGGCGAGGATGTTATTGCCATCCGCCGTCAACATCTGGTCGTACTCGTCCTCCAGGCTGTGAATCCGCTTGTCGAAGCGGTAAACGCGCTGGATCGGGAGCGGCCATTTGAAATAAAGCCCCGGCTCGGTGATCGGCTCGGCCGAAGGCTTCGCGAACGTGGTGACCAGCACTACCTCCGTTTGCCGCACCTGAAAGGTGAAAAGCAGGAGGAAGAAGATGAGAAGGAGGATAATTCCTACTACGAGTGTGAGGGCATTGCGTTTCATGTTCGGAAATTACTTTTTACCAGGGATGGTGAGGTCGGACATGTCCGCCGTGAGTTTCTCCTGGAGATCCAGTTGGAAAAGGTCGTGGGAGTTGGTGGTGGTTTTGACAAAAAAGCGGACGTTCGTTGCGCTGTTCATGAACGGCTGCAGGTAGGTCCGGGCTTTGTAAACCTCGGGAGCGGCCTTAAAAGCCAGCAGTTGATTTTTGAACCGGTCCGCCTGGGCCTCGGCCGCCGCGACTCGCTCATAGCGATAGGCCTCGGCTTCATGCTGCAGCCGCTGGGCCTCGCCCTCCGCTTCGTTGACAGTTTTCGCCGCATAAGCCTGGGCTTGAAGGATTTTGGCCTGCTGTTCCTGGTGCGCTCCAATGACGTTTTCGAACGCTTCGGCAACCTTTTGCGGCGGGTGGATGTCTTCCAGTCCAACGAGAACGATTTTAACGCCCAGGCTGAGAGCATCCGCTCGTTCCTGGATGCGCGACTGCAAGTCTGCGGCGGCCTTGGCTTTGCCGCTCGACATGACCTCGAAAAGGTCAACGCTCATCAGGTAGCGGACCACTTCGCGCGTGGCAATCTGCTCCAGCAGCTTCCCCGAATCGACATTGTTGGTGGCGTAAGCGCGAATATCTTTGATTTGAAATTGCACCGGAATGCCGACCGTGAGCAGGTCTACGGGCACACCGCCCGCCGGGGTATTGGTGCCGGTGGTGCGCGTATCACGGGCTGCCACCATCAGGTTCAGCGGCTGCTCTTCGTGTTTCACCTTCCAGGTGATGGTGTTGCCATGATCTTTGTCGATTCCCTCGCCAATGCTAAAGCCCTGGATTTCATCCGTCCGGAAGCGATAAACGCGGTCGGCGGGCCAGGGGAGCTTGAGGTGCAAGCCGGAGTCCAGGACATAACCTCCCGAGGGCTTCCCGAAACGCTCCAGCAGGCCTTGCTCGCCGGGATTGATGAAAACAAAACAGGAGGATAGGACCAACACGCAGAATTGAATCAGAATGAGCCAAGCCAGGGCCTTTTCCAGAAAGCGGTAGAACCACGTCTCCGAGACTTTGAAACCGAACTGATAATCCAGCGCCTGGGCTGCGGTGCTGAAAATCCCTTCCGGCTGCGACAGAAGTCCCAGGAGGCGGCTTTCGTAAACGAGCCGTTCCTGGCGGCCGCGAACGCGAGGCCGGTAAATCTCCAGAATAAGATTCAAGAGCGATTCGACCGCCGCCAGGCCCAGAACCACGACCAGCACGCGAGCCAGGTAGAGATCCGCCTTGGGAAAGCCGAAATAGATCAGCGCCAGGCAGAGAACGATAAAACCGAAAACGTACGCTCCGAGCACGAGGAAGCTGGCGCCAGGACGGAGCAACCGCTGTTTCTCAAAGCGGGCGATGTTTCCCGTGTACTTGCCCAGGAGGAAAACGATCAAGGCCATGACGGCGTAAAGCGCCAGCGCGACAAAGGGCTGTTTAGGCGCCAGCACGATGGCCCCGTCCAGCCAGCGCCACAGGAGCACCGAGGACGCCGCTTCGGCGATGAAAAGGAGGATAGTGAAGCCGGGAAGGAAATAGCGCTCAAACTGCTCCCGGGAACGGCGGGCCGGAAACGTCTCCGCCTCGCTGGAGAAGAGGCTGGCCGCACTCTTGTCGCGGGCGATCTCGTCATAGTCGAGTTGTTCCAGGCGCTCCTTTTCCTCAAGCCCCATGACGAAAAAGCTGACGAGCGAAGCGAGAAATCCGACGCCAAACAAAACGGCGCTGACCTCGCCGGCGAGGCTGTTGCTGTAGCGGCCGAGGATGTAGGCAACCCCGCCTGCCAGAAGGAGGACGAAGCAGCTGAGCAGCCCGAAATTTCGAATATTGCGTTCCATGATCAACTGAGTTCGCGCTCTTCAAACAGGAGCATCGCCGCGATCAAGGCGGCTCCAAGGTAACCGGCCACGTAGGCGAGCGCTTTGCCGACGTAGCTCCAGGGAATCGTCCGCCCCTTTTCCAAGGCGTCCGAGAGCCAGAAAAGCTGCCAGTTTGGAACAATGGTATAAAGTGCCGAACTGATCCAGACCCCGGCGGTGTGCAGAAACCCGGACCCGGTGGCGCCCGGTTCAAGAGCCCGTCCGAACAGATAGTCCGACATCAGGCCCACCAGGAATACCGCCGTGCAGATCGCCAGCGTGGGGATCATATCCAGCCGCGTCGAGCAAGCCAGCGCAATGGCTGCCAGCAGCCAGAGGGCGAACATGATCAGGATCGCCGCTGGAATCAGCCGCCAATCGGTGCCGACGCCGAACGCCTGAAATTCGCCATCCTTGTTCACGAAATTGATGATAACGAAGGCAAACGTCACGAGAATGACGAGGAACAGGACCGCGTCGGGAACGAACGGCCGGCGAGCGAAGTAATTGGTCAATCCGCCCAGGAAAAAGGCCAGAACGATGCTGCCGTAGAAAATCTGCAGGCCGATAATGTCCGGACTCCCATAAGCGTCGAAAGCCATCCGGCTGGCCAGCAACGCGCTGAGAGCATTCACGAAGGTCAGCACCGTGAGAGCTCCAGCCAGCCCGACATATTTACCGATCAGGAATTGGGTCTTGCCGACCGGCTTGGCCAGCACGGCGAGAGCGGTGCCCGTCCGGATTTCATGGGCCACGGCGGCGGAGGCGCTGATGGCGGCGGCGAAAAGCCCCGAAACAAACATGATCGCGAGCGTGCTGTCTTTGGTCAGCCACTGATCTTCGCCAAAACCGAAGTAATAAATGGTGGAAAGAAAAACGGAAAACGAGGCAGCAGCGGTCATCACCAGCAGGAAGACCGGCTGGCGCACCAATTCCATAAAAGCATTGGATGCAATGGTGTATATCTGTCGCATCGTCTCGCTAGTAAGCTGTCAGAGTTAAGCGATATGCCCGTTTTTGGCAAATCGTAAGCGCTCGCGAAACTCGCGGTTATCGCGTTCCGATTGAGACCATTCCGGGAGACCGGGCGCACGATAAGGACCTTGATCCCGAGTGAAAAGTGTGCGTCTGCGAGCACAGCGAAATGAGATCGAACTCATTGGCTGGGAGGCACTCCAAGCCGAATGGAATCGGGTGAAATTTTGGGTGGGCTTTTCGCCGGGCACCCGATTGACACCCGATGGCAAGAGACTAAACTGGTGACAGAGGAAAATGAGTGCCCCCGTCGAAACCGAAGAGGTCGTTCATCTCACCGAAAGCGCGGCGGCGCAGGTCAAAGAGATGCTGGCCAAGGAAGAGAACAGTGCTGGCAAAGCATTGCGACTCTTTATCGAATCGGGCGGTTGCTCCGGCCTGCAGTATGGGATGGTCTTTGACGAACGGCGTGAAGGAGACTTCGCCGCCGAGTTCCATGGCGTCCCGGTTCTGATCGACAACGTGAGCGCTGAGTATCTGAAGGGTTCCGTGGTGGATTATTCCGATTCCCTGACCGGAGGAGGGTTCAAGATTTCAAACCCGCGCGCAAAAAGCTCGTGCGGTTGTGGAAAGTCATTCGAGGCCTAGGCGACGCGGCGCGGCGCGCCGTCCGAGGTCAAAAACGCCGTTCCGTGTGATGCGGAACGGCTTTTTATTTCAGGCGACCGGTTCGAGCGTGGCGCTGGCTTTGGATTGCGCGGCCCCCCGCAGCGCTTCGTGTCCGTAGCGCAACAGCCGTTCCGTGGTTTCCCAGCTGATGCAGGCGTCCGTCACGGACACCCCGTAAATCAGATCGGCCGGGCTCTTGGGCACGGGCTGGCTGCCCTCGAAAAGGTTGCTTTCCACCATGGCCCCGATGATCGCCCGGTTTCCGGCCGCCCGCTGCTGAATGATCGACCGCCAGACCTCCTCCTGACGCGCATGCTGCTTGCCTGAGTTGGCGTGGCTGCAATCGACCATGACAACGTTCGGCAGCCGATTTTTGCCCAGATCGGCGCTCGCCTGAGCGATGCTCTCCGGATCGTAATTGGAGCGGTTTCGTCCGCCGCGCAGCACGACGTGGCCGGCGGGATTGCCCGTGGTGCGCACGACGCAGGTGTAGCCTTCCTGGTCGATGCCCACGAAGCTGTGCGGGGTGCGGGCGGCGCCCATGGCGTCGATGGCAATTTGCAGGCTGCCATCCGTTCCGTTTTTAAAGCCCACCGGCATGGAGAGCCCGCTGGCCATCTCGCGATGGGTCTGACTTTCGGTGGTCCGGGCCCCAATCGCGGCCCAACTGATCAGGTCCGCAATGTACTGGGGAACGATCGGGTCGAGGAATTCCGTGGCACAAGGCAAACCGAGATCATTGATGTCCAACAGGAGCTTGCGGGCAATGCGAATACCCTTTTCGATATCGCACGAGCCGTTCATGTCCGGATCATTGATCAGGCCTTTCCAGCCGATCGTAGTCCGGGGCTTTTCAAAATAAGTGCGCATCACGATCAGGAATTGGTCGCCCAGTTCCGCGTTCAAGCGCGCCAGCTTTTGCGCGTATTCCAGCGCTCCTTTGGGGTCATGCAACGAGCAGGGACCGATGACCAGCAGCAGGCGCGGATCGCGCTGAGCCAAAATGTCCAAGACGGACCGCCGACCGCCGACGACAACGTCATTAATGCGGTCGGTAGTGGCGAGTTCCTCTTTAAGAACCCGCGGCGGCTGCAGTCGCACGAAGCCGGCGACGCGTAGATCCTGAGTCTGCTGCATTCAGGGAAAAGGTATCGGCCAAACGCCCGGCTGCAACTGGAAATGCAGAAGGTTCTGCGCTCGCGGGGCTTAGGGCTGGACCGCGCGGAAGAACAGTTTTTGCATGGGATCCGCGGCACGAGTCACTCGCCCTTGCCCGGAGGCATCCAGAGTAATGCTGGTGGAAGGGGTCCAACTGACCAAGTCGGCTGATTGTTCGATTTGCAGTTGCGCATTGGTCTCACCGGTGATCTGCAGGTTAAGAGTGTTTTCCGTCTCAGTGATAACGATGGCCGGAGTGGCCAGGGGAGAGAGATAATTCAGGGCTGCCGCCAGATTGAGCCGCCCGCCGCTGACTGTTTTGCCGGATGCCGCCGTTACTTTGTCGACGCTCTTCACAAGAGCAGTAATCAGGTCGCGATAGGCCTTGGTGGGAAAGCGAGCTTTCAAAATGGCAAACGCGCCCGTGACATACGGGGTGGCCATCGAGGTCCCGCTGAGCGTGGTGTAGGCGTCGTCGGCGGTGTGCCAGCTCGAGAAAATGCCAACCCCCGGCGAGAGGAGATCGACGGAGACCGCACCGTAGTTGGAAAATGAAGCGAGGGCATCGTTTTCATCCGAGGCGGCGACCGAGACGATGTTATCGAGGTTGAAAGCGGCCGGATAGGCAGGCCGGCGATCGGTGTTCACTCCGTCGTTTCCCGCCGCGGAAACAAAAATGATTCCGGCAGTGCGAGCGCGGGAAATGGCGTTGCGCAGCGCGGTCGAGGAGTCCGCGCCGCCCCAGCTGGCGTTGATGATGTTGGCACCATGAGTCCGCGCGTAATCGATGCAGGCGATGGCATCCGAGGTGGCGCCGTCCCCGTTGCTCGCGATGAACTTCAAAGGCATGAGCTGAACCTTCCAGGCGACCCCGCTGGATCCTTTGCCATTGTTGCCCGCGGCGCCGATGATTCCGGCCACGTGGGTGCCATGGCCGACGTCGTCGCTAATATCGCCGGAGTCCGTAATGGCATTGAGACCGTGAACGTCATCCACAATCCCGTTTCCATCGTCGTCGACGCCGTTCCCGTCGATCTCACCCGGGTTAACCCACAAGCTGTCTTTGAGTTCTTCGTGCGTGGTGCGGATGCCGGAATCGATGATGGCCACGACGACGTTAGTGGCAAACCGAACCCGGCTCCAGGCCGCAGGAACGCTGATTTTGCTGAGAGCCCAGGCGGTTCCGTCGACCACCGCGGGATCATTGGAGAGAGTGGAAACGGAAAGAATATAATCGGGCTCCGCGAACTCGACGAGGCCGCTTTGTTGAAGTTTGGCGATGGTTTCCGCTTCGCCCGCATCATGCGAGCGGATGAGGTGAAGGTTTCCCAATCCGGGATGCACGCGCAAAGTCTCCAGGGATTGCTGTTGAGCCCAAGCAGCGAACTCCGCGGGATCGACCCCCGCGCGGGGCTGGACCAAAAGCTTCCCTGTAGTGCGCGGGTGCCGCGCGACTCCCTGGGGCCGGATGGGGTCGGCGCCCCAGGTTGAAGTCGAGGCGATGAGCGAGGCCAGCGCTGCGAAGCGCCAGACATTAACCATCCGAGCGATCATACAAGAACAGCACTTTCTTAGCAGTTGCCATGCCTGAGTTTGATCCAGGCCTGCGTAAAAGCTGGATGGGCGCGGAGTGGAAGGCCCACAGTTCCCTCCGGGCGGGATGATCCGCGGATCAAGACCATAGGAGATGGTAAACATCTTATAACAACCAGGTTACCGAGGAGGGAATTAAGCCAGCATTAAGGAGGGAAGGTTGTTTGCGGGCAAAATGACCGGTACTGGCGGGCCGGTTTGGCTCGCCTGCCGGCCAGCATGCGTGAATCCCGCGCAGGTGGGCCTTGAGGGAGGCTTTGGTAATGTTTCCGGGATTTGGCTCGGGAAATTCCATGGAAGGGGGCCTCGTTTATTCATATGGTCAGCCGCACCGTATGCTGGTTTTGCTGCTATTCTTCTGCTCCGGAGCGACCGCCCTCGTTTATGAGGTGCTCTGGTCGAAGTATCTCACTTTGATGCTGGGCAGCACGGTGCAGGCCCAAACGGTGGTGCTGGCCGTGTTCATGGGCGGCCTGGCGCTTGGCAACCAGCTTTTTGGCAAGCGCTCGACTTTCATCCGCCAGCCGCTGCGGACCTATGCGATTCTGGAGCTGATCATCGGCGGGTATGCGTTCTTTTTTCCGAATCTCTTTCACCTGGGAGACTGGATTTTTGTGGGGGCGGGCTCGGCCGTGGTGGATCTGCCGGTATTACCGCTGGTCCTCAAGCTTCTCTTGAGCCTTGGGCTGCTCCTCATTCCCACGGTTCTCATGGGAGGAACCCTGCCACTGCTCGCCGCTTGGATTCAGGGACGCCCTGGAGTCGACAGCGAATCGAAGGTTGGGATCTTTTACGCGGTGAACAGCCTCGGGGCGGTCCTGGGAGCCGCTCTTGCGGGCTTTTACGTGGTGCAGACCTACGGACTAGTCTCCGGGCTGCAACTCACCGCGCTCGCGAATTTTCTGGTCGGGATGGCCGCGCTGGTGCTGGCGAAGCGCGAATCGCTGGAGTTGAAGGCCCAAGCGCCGCGCAACGACGCAGCGCCTGAATCAGCCTCCGCCGAAACAGCGGACGGAGCCTGGTTTGGCCTGCTAGTGGCCTTGAGCGGCGGGGTATCAATGGGCCTCGAGGTATTGTCTTCCCGCGCTCTGGCGTTGATCGCCGGAGGGTCTCTCCAATCGTTTGCTTTGGTCCTGATGAGCTTCATCCTGGGCATCGGCCTTGGCAGCGTGGTCATTTCGTCGAGCCGGGCCGCCCGAAAAATGGGAGTGAACGTCATCTATGGCTTGCTCTCGGGCGCGGCGGTCATGGTGATGGTGCACGTCCTGTTGATCGAAACGGTGGCCCGACTCTACGTGAACGCCAAGTACGGGCTCGCTCCCAATCCGGTTGGCTACATCTGGCATCAACTGGCGATCGGCCTGTTCTCCTTCCTTTTCTTGGGCCTGCCGGCCGCGCTGCTCGGCGCGGTGGTGCCGCTGGCCATTCGCCTGGCCGATGTTCGGGGCATTCCTCTGGGCGAGAAGGTCGGCCGGCTGCTCACCTCCAATACGATCGGGGCGGTCATTGGCGTTTTGCTGACGGGCTTTGTGCTCATGCCGGTTTGCGGCCTGCGTGGCGCGCTGGCGGCGCTCGCCCTGATTTTGTTCGGGGCCACCGCGGTCATTGCGTTTCAACGGGGGCATTCGCCGGTGGTCCTGGGCGCGGTCTTGCTGGCCGCCGGATCGCTCGCGGGCGTCGCTTCAACCGGCGCCAAGTGGCAGTGGGTGATGAGCGCCGGGCTGTTTCGAGTGCGCAACATTCTACTGACGGACGAAACGTTCGACGAACGCAAGAAGGTGGTCGATCTCGTCTTTTACCAAGACTCGCCGGATGCGACCGTGTCCGTCGAGAAGACCCAGCAAACGAACAATACCTATCAGCTCACGCTGCGCCTGAACGGAAAGGGAGACGCCTCAACCGTGGGCGATCTGGGAACCCAATACTTGCTCGCCCACATCCCAATGATGGCCCGGCCGGACGCAAAAAAAGCCTTTGTGCTCGGATTCGGCAGCGGCATTACCTCCGGGGCTTTGCTCGGGCATCCGATCGAGAGCCTGACGATCGCGGAAAACTGCGGGCCGGTTCTGGCAGCGGGTCGGCTCTTCGCTCCGTGGAATCGCGGAGTGCTCACGAATTCGCGCGTGCGCATCTTCAACGAGGATGCGCGGAGCGTTCTGAAGCTGCGTCCCGACAAGTACGACCTGATCGTGAGCGAGCCGTCGAATCCCTGGGTCGTCGGCGTGGGCAGCGTGTTCAGCCAGGACTTTTACCGCTTGTGCGCCAGCCGGCTGACCGAGGGCGGCGTCATGGGGCAATGGTTCCACAAATATGAAATGAGCGACGACATCGTGTTCCTCATTTTCCGGACGTTCGCGTCGGTGTTTCCCAACATGGAAATCTGGGACACTCAGGAGGGAGACCTTATCCTGCTCGGTTCTCTAAAGCCGTGGCCCTCCGATCCCGCTCATTTCCAGACGGTGTTTAATCGGCCCGCGCCAGCCAAAGACCTGGCGGACTTGCGCATCGAGAGCGCCGTGGCACTCTGGGCGCGCCAGGTCGCCTCGCAAAAGACCGCCCCGTTCATCGCTGGCGACGGACCGGTTCAGACGGATGAGTTTCCGCTCCTGGAATACTCGGCGCCCCGCGCTTTTTTTCTCAATTCGCAGGCGAATCACTTGTATCTGTTCGATGAACGCACCGTCCAGTTTACGCTTGCGGACCCCGCCAAGATCACGGCGTTGCGCGCTTTGCCGAATCAGGCGTTGCTCGACAGTTTCTCCCTCTACGGGCCCTCGAGCCCGGATATCCGAACTTACCTGCAATCGATCAACCCATCCCCCAATCCTCCCAAACTGGACCCGCTGGGGCATATTATTTTCCGCGCGCCCGAGAGCTATCCGGAAGATCCCACGCGGGGCAGCCACGCGCGAACCGAGCTGATTGAGTGCGTGAAAGCCGAAGGAGGCATCTTGCGGGATGGGGCGAACTGGAAAGCACACGCCCAACGAATCAACCAGGTGCTGACCCGCTTGATCGGCCGAAACGAACTGAGGCCGGGATTCTCGCCAAAATACTTTGCGGCGCTGGCCGCCCGCAAAGCCATCGGGCGGGGCGATTATCAGGTGGCGCTGGAATCCCTGCGGCTCGGTTTCATTTTCGATCCGGGCGACGAACAGTTGTCCTTTCTCAGCCGCGTGCTTGATCGCATCGTGCCGCCCGAACTGATGCAGCGCGTCGAAGCGGCCGACAAGCTCGCCCCGCCCGGAAAGGCCGCCGCTCCGTGATGGCCAGCCGCGCCTGACGGCATGAATCAGTAAGAGGTAATGGAGGCCTTGGCCCGCAGCGCTTCAGGGCTCGCCTTGGAATGGGCAGCCTCTTCCAGGGCGCTCTTCTTGATGCGGATCACCAGCGTGGTGCTTTCCCCTGATTTATCATCGCTGACCGCGGCCATGCCCACCGCTCCAAACCCGCCTCCCGCGCCTCCAAACCCGCGCACGACCATTTCGGCCTGGCCATCATTCTCCGTTTCGATGCCGCGCCCCCGGACCACGATGGTCACCCAATCCTCGGGGCGCAGATTGCGAATATTGGCGGCGTTGCGGAGTGAATCGATCAGCGCGTTGCGAAATTCCTCAACCTGGTGCGGATCGTATTCGCGCCGCGGCGGACCATCAGCGCGCCCGCCAGAACGCCGTTCGCCAAACAGCTCGTTGCGCGCCTGCAGCCATTCCTCATTTTGCCCGTTCTCCCGCTTCTCCTCGGCTTCTTCCGCCTTCGGTTCAGCTCGGAGGGGGAGATTGACGGTGAGGGTGAAGAGAACGCCGTAATCGTCCAAATAGATGGAGCGCACGCCCCGATTGCCGCTCAAGGTGAGAATTGGAATGCCGGCCGCCTCTTCGTGCTCTTCCCGGAATTCCGCCGCACTCTTCTCGATAATGTGCGCCATCACCGCCAGGTCCTCCTGTAGCTGGGAGGTGGTTTTCGCGTCGGCTTTGCCGTTGCGGATGATCAGCGGCCGCGAAGCGCGTTCTGAATTGAAGGTGCGGCTGGCAGAGTAGATTTTTGTATCGGCAGTCGACCCGTGCCGCAGTGCGGCTGATGGCGGGGTTTTGGGCTTCTTCGGTTTGCCGTTAGCCGGATTAGCAGCGCCCGGGGCCGGGCTCGGGCCGCCCGGCGGGGCCTCGATCAACACATCGCTAACCGTGGTTTGCGGCTGGGCGTTCAGCGAGAACGCGAGGCCGGCCAGGCAGGCGCCCAGAGCGAGAAGAGGGGGGCTCAGTTTCATATTATTGGGAAGTTTTTTCGGAGAAGGAGGCCAGTTGGACGAGCTGCCGCTGGGCGTTTCGCAGGTTCTGGTCGGTAAAGAGGGCCACTTTTTCCAAGTCCTGGCGGAGAGCCCGATAATCCGTCTCTCGTTTGCGCTCTATTTCCTGCACCGCGTGATAAATGGCCTTGTCCTGGTCGCGCAGTGTCGTGAGCGCCAAAGCGAGCTGCTCTTTGTCGGAGGCAGCCGAAACGGCGGCTTTCTCCTCCAGCGCCTTCAACTGCGCGGCAAACTGCGTTTCCAGATTGCTTCGGATGGCCTCGAGCGCCTTTTCGGTGGCCAGCGCGACCTGATTTTCCAGCCGAGCCTGCATTTCCCGGTCAATCTTTTGCTCTAGAGGCCTGCTGATCCGGGCCTGAAGTTCGCCTTCGTCGATGCCCGACTTGCTAAAGCGTCCAGTGGCAAAGGCGGTGCTCACCAGAAGCGCAGCCGCAGCGGCCCACTTGATCAACGGCGAACGCTTTTGCGGAAGTTGGGGCTCATCCGCCATGTCCAGCTTCCAAGCGTCGAGTTGTTTCAACGTGCCCTGGAGCGTCTGCCATTTCTCGCGGCAGGCCGGGCAGGCTTTCAAATGCCCCTGAATTTCTCGCTGCCGGCGAGCGGGGGCTTCGCCATAGAGGAACTCGCTCCATTGTTCGTCGTTTGGGTGTTTCATAGCAGTAAAGCTTCCCGGCGGGGTGATCCGGGCGGGGTTTGTTTCTGATTCCCAGAGAGGGGGCTGCGCAGGGAAAGATTAAGAAGGTGCAGGGCTTCCGCCATACGGGATTTAACCGTGCCTTCGGGAATGTCCAGGACTTCGGCGATTTCCCGAAACTTCAGGTCCTCGTAATGACGCAGGACCACCACGGAGCGATAATGGTCAGGAAGCTTCATGACCGCCTCTCGCACGAGGACGGCATTTTCTTCCTGGACCGTCGCGCGGTCAGGCGCGTCTCCTTGGGACGGGAGTTCATCCCAGACGTTCGTTTCGCCGGAATCCACCGTTTCGGGCAGCGGAATGAACTCCCGCCGGCGTTTGATCCGCCGCAATTCGTCGAGGCAGAGATTGGTCGCCACCCGCCAGAGGAAAGTGGAGAAGCGGGAGCCGTGCTGGAAATCCTTCCGCTTGCCGTAAACCCGGGCAAACGCTTCCTGGGTCATGTCATCGGCGCGGTGTTCGTCGCCCAGCATGCGGAGGCAGAGACGCCGAATGGGCTGTTGCCAGCGGGCGACCAGATGGCTGAACGCCTCCGGATCATCGTGCATCTGCACGCGCCACATGGCTTGTTCATCTGATCCTCCAAAAATGGCAGACAAAAACTTCATTTGCTGGAAGTACAACAGGGTCAAGTTTTTCCGTCGCACCTCATTTCAAGCCGGACTCGGGCTTCGATGAGAAGGACCCCTGTCATCTTCGGATATTAAACGCTGAACGGGCCGATTTGGTTCGAATTTTTTCCCCGTTCTTTATCGTCGCACGGAGAAGCTGGCATCGGCCGGTTTGACCGGACGTTTCGGATCAGTCTGGGCGCCGAGACTGGTGACCTGATAGCCCCCGTTGGGGAGGAGCGAGAATTGGAGAGCGGTTCCCCGAAAAGGATCGGGAGGGAGCTGAGCCAGATAGCGCGGCGAAAGTTGAGCCAGATCGGGAGGCAGAGAGCCATGTTCCAAACGGTAGTGCTCGATCGCCAACGCAACCTCGGCGCAACGGATTCGAGCGGAGATCGCCGCCTCCTTGCGCACGGCATTCTGAAGCATGGGCAACAACATGCGGGAGAAGAGAGTGAGACGGCCCAGAAGGCTCGAGAACTCGCGTTGCATCGTCCGATCCGCCGCGTCGGCGAGTTGCAATGTTTCGGGAAAGCCAGCTTGGGTGGAAGCCAGCAGCAAATCCATCATGTCGAGGTAGAATCTCAGATCCCGGTCGCGCAGGCCGCTGGCCGCATAAGCCCGGTAGCCAAGACGGCGGAATCGATCGGCGGGCGTTCCGTCGCTGACCTCGCCCATTGTCATTATCGCTTCGAACTCCGTGAGGGAAGCTCGGAAACTCGCAATCCCAAGGGCTCGTTCCCCGGTGAGCGCCCGGCGCAGGCCTGGCAGCCCTTCGGCATCGATCTGCGCCAGGGACCGTGCCAGGGACGAGAGTTGGGGCTCAGTCAACTGGGTTTGATTCAATACGGCCTCCAGCGCGCCGGTAGTAATGCTCAGGCAGGCGACACTCACCAACTCGGAGATCAGGATCGGTTCCGCCCGTAAAGCCCGGCCAATGGCCAGGCCAGTCGCGATCGCCGCCGCGGCCGACCCAGGGTGATTTAGCTGAGCTTCGTAAATCGCCTCCGCCTTCAGCAATAAAATCGACGACTTCACCTGGGAGAGATGTTGCAGGCTGGCGCCCGCGCCTCGGGACAGGTCGATTGGAAACCGGCACTGCGACCGTAGCGCCGCCCCATGAAGCTTGTCCAGAGCAGGCCGGTTCGTTTCAAGATAGGCCCCAAAAGCCCGGACGGTTTCTTGATCGAAGCGGATTGGCCCGCCCACAGGGAGGTCTTCAGGCGGCGGAACGATCTTCCCGGCGGCCTCCAGCACCAGCAGCGCGATGTTCTGATTAGTCGGCGCGGCCGGGTACCATCGGTCCAACTCCACGTACGTGGTGGGCAAGCCAGCCGCCCGGATCGCGCCAATCCGTTGCTGGACGCCGCGCGCCGGCCGAATCCGGAACACCACCGCGACCCCCACCGCCAGCACGACGACAAAGAGCAAAACTGCGGCGTTGGCTCGGCGAAAGGTCATGGTGTCAATGGAATCGAACCGCAACATACCGCCGAGACAGTGAGATGGCATACGAATTGTTGCGGGAGTTTGAGACAATAATTGGTCCGTGTGATGTGATAAATGCCGCCGGTTCGCGGTTGACGGGCAGAGGGCGGTTCCCTCTAATCGCCGCGATCGGTTTACCCGGGGTAAGCTCGATCGAACGCGCGTCGGCCCGCCTTTTCCTCAATCGGGGCGGGCATTCTGTTTACAGCGCGCATTGGAAGTGATGCGAAAACGAATTTATCTGTCGGTCCCTCACATGGGGGGCGCCGAACTGAAATATGTGCAGGAGGCGTTTGCCTCGAACTGGCTTTCTACGGTCGGGCCAAACCTCACCGCACTGGAGACTGACTTCACCAAGCTAACCGGCGTGCCATCGGTCGGCTTGGCCAGCGGGACCGCCGCGATGCATCTCGGGATCAAGCTGCTCGGGATTAAAGAAGGGGACGAGGTGATCACCCCAACCCTGACTTTCGTCGGGAGCTGCAATCCGCTCCTCTACGAGCGCGCCATCCCCATTTTCATCGATAGCGACTATTCATCCTGGAATCTCGATCCCAATCTGCTGGCCGGTTTTCTGCGGAAGCGGGCCGAGACGAACCGCCTGCCCAAAGCGGTGACCGTAGTGCATTTGTTCGGGCAAAGCGCGGATCTCGACCCCATCCTGGAGATTTGCCGCCGGTACGAGCTGCCTTTGATCGAGGATGCTGCAGAAGCGCTGGGCGCCACCTACAAAGGCCGGGCCCCCGGTTCGCTGGGCGACATGGGCATCTTCTCCTTTAACGGGAACAAAATCATCACGGGCACCTCGGGCGGCATGTTCGCTTCCCCACGGCAGGACTGGGTGGACAAAGCGCGCTATTGGAGCACGCAGGCTCGCGATCCGGGCGGGAATTATCTCCACTCGGAAATCGGCTACAATTATCGCTTGAGCAATGTGCTGGCGGGGATTGTCCGGGGCCAGTTGGAGGTGCTCGCGACGCGAGTGGAGCAGCGGCGGGCGATTGCATTTCGCTATCGGGACGCTCTGCAGGACATCGGATTCACTCTGATGCCGCAAGCGCCCTACGGGGTGCACACAAACTGGCTCAGCTGCTTCATCGTGGACGAGAAGCAGTTCGGGCTCACGCAATTTCAACTGATTCGGCACCTCGAAACGCAAAATGTGGAAAGCCGGCCGGTCTGGAAGCCGATGCACACTCAGAAGCTCTATCGGGATTACGAATGCATCGGTGGAGCGGTGTCCGAGGATCTGAACCGACGGGGAATCTGCCTGCCGAGTTCCAGTTCTCTCACCGCCGAGGACCAGCAGTTTGTCATCGACCTGATCCAGCAGGCGCATCAGGAGGCAGGCAAGCTGCGGACGCAATACCCGGCTGATGGACTTTAAGCCCCTCCCGATCTTGGGCGGCTTCTGATTTCTGGAATGAAACGCCCGGATTGCGCTGGCTGAGGTGATCCGGTTATGGTGAGGGGATATGTCCAAAGCCCTGATTGCCACTTCGTGCCTTTTTGCTTTTCAGCTCGCCGCCGCCGAACCCGAGCCGCCCGTGATCACGCCCGGGAACGGCACCCAGCCGCCCTCTGACGCCATCGTTCTTTTCTCCGGGACTGACCTGGCGAACTGGCAGGCGGTGAATGGCGGCGGGCCAGCCAAGTGGGATCTGAAAGAAGGCGTGCTGCAGGTGAATGGCACCGGGTATATCCGCACCAAGGAGGAATTCGCCGACGTTCAATTGCATGTGGAGTGGGCCTCACCCTCCGAGGTCAAGGGCGACGGCCAGGGCCGCGGCAACAGCGGGGTTTACCTGCAAGGCCGCTACGAAATTCAGGTGCTCGATTCCTATAACAACAAGACCTACGCGAACGGCCAGGCCGGAGCGTTCTACGGGAATTTCGCCCCGCTGGTGAACGCCTCGCGCAAACCGGGCGAATGGCAGGTTTATGACATTGTCTTCCACCCGCCGCGGAAGAGTGAGAATGGCCAGGTCATTTCCGGCTCCTTCACCGTGCTGCACAACGGCGTGCTGGTGCAGGATCATGTCCCGGTGAAAGGCGGCGCCACGACCGCCGCCGCTTACCAGGATATCGCGGAAAAAGGCCCGCTCGTGCTCCAGGACCATGGGAACCCGGTCCGATTCCGCAACATCTGGCTGCGCAAGATCCAGCCGGAGCGTTGATCCTGCACGCAGACGGGCGGGAAGCTCCGCGGCGGCCGCCCAAAAAAGGGCTTGGAACTAAACCAGTTCCCAGCGCCTCACACCTTTGCAATGACGCGGTATGAGCCAGGAGCCGGATTTCGAAAAATTGGTGGATCTATACTATCCGTCTCTCTATCGCTTTGCCTACAGCCTTACCCGGCAGGAAAGCGAAGCCTGCGATCTCACCCAGCAAACGTTTTACATTTGGGCGTCCAAAGGTCATCAGGTGCGGGACAAATCCAGAATTAAGAGTTGGCTCTTCACCACGCTGCACCGGGAGTATCTCCAGGGTTTCCGCCGGATCTCCCGCTTTCCCTCCGTCGACCTGGAGAGCGCTGAAACTGAACTCCCGGAAATTCCCGCAGTTTCACCGGCGCGATTCGATCGCACGCAGATCCTCGACGCGCTGGCCCGGCTGGACCCAAACTTCCGGTCTGTCATCGCGCTCTTTTACCTCGAGGACTACACCTACCCGGAGATCGCTGAGATTCTCGCCATCCCACTCGGCACCGTGAAGTCGCGCATCTCCCGCGGCATCGCCCAACTCCAGGCCTCCCTCTCTGATGCGGTCTCCGCCCAAGGAAAGGAGGCCGCCCGTGGATAAAAAGCAGATCAAAGAATCCCTCGCTCAGAACCGTCCCTGGGTGAGCCTGCCTGCCCCGGAAGAGACCGAGGCCAATCGCGCCGCCTCCGGGAACCCGGCCCTGGCCGAATTTCGCCGAGAGCGGGAGGCGTTCAATCGCGGCGTGCATGAGGAACTCAATCAGATTCCCGTCCCGCCCGGATTGCGGGAGAAGATCCTGGCTGGCCGCAAAGTGGTGAAGGTCCCGGTCTGGCGCGAGCCGAAGATGCTCTGGGCCCTGGCCGCCTGCCTCATCGCCGTTGCTTCAGCTCTCTTTTACTGGGTTCGACCGATTCCGGAAGACACCTCGATCGCCGGCTTCCGCAATCGCATGACCGGGTTCGCCCTTCGGGAATACCGGATGGACGTCCTCACGAACAATCTCCCGGCCCTAAAGACCTTCCTCGCCGCCAAAGGCGGACCCGCACAGTTTGCCTTACCCGCCCCCCTGGCTCGGATTCCATTGAAAGGAGGCGCTCGCCTCACCTGGCAGAATCAGCCCGTATCGATGGTCTGTTTCGATTGGAACAAGGCTGAAACTCTCTACATGTTCGTCCTGAGCCAGCCCTTGACCGACTCTGCCCCAGGGGCGGCTCAAATTGACACGGTGAAGAAGCTCTCCACCGCCACCTGGACTGGCGACGGTCTCACCTTTCTGCTGGCAGGCCACATTCCGGCCAACACCCTCGCGGATCTGATTAAACCGTGACCGACCGCCAGCGATTGGTTGTTCCGGACAATGCACTTGCACCGAACGACTTTTGTGCGACAATACTTCCCTCTTGGAGCACCCGTAGCTCAATTGGATAGAGCATCTGACTACGGATCAGAAGGTTGATGGTTCAACTCCATCCGGGTGCACCAGTTATTCCAAAAAAACTGCCCCCCAGCTAAATCGCATTACCTAATCTTTTCCGATTTTCGAGCCTGATTGCGGGCGGAAGCGGAAAGTGGTAACAGTGGATTCATGCAAAAGGAGATCATCACCCTCGCCGTGCTTGCTGGCTCCCTCGTCGCGTTTCATCCGGTTCTCGCCCAGGATGGCGCAGAGCCAAAGAAGCCCAGTTTTTTTGAATCTCTTTTTGGGCGCAGCAAGAGCGATTCAGACTCGCAGGACAACAAGTCGGGCTCGCTGGCCGGGCTGAGCGCGGATCAGTTGAGTGGCGGGTTGAAGCAAGCCATGGAGAAGGGGCTGCTCTCCGCGGTGAAATCTCTCGGCCAGACGAACGGCTTTCTCACGAACCTGAACGTGCGGATCAAAGTGCCCGAGCAGCTGAAGACGGTCGAAACCACCCTCCGCAAACTGCACCAGGATCAGCTGGTGGATGATTTCGAAACGAGCATGAACCGCGCGGCGGAGAAGGCGGTGCCGGCAGGATCGCAAGTGCTCCTCAATTCGCTCAAGCAGATGTCGGTGGAAGACGCGGCGAATTTGCTGACCTCGAAATCTCCCGCGGCCATCACCGAGTATTTTCGCCGCACCAGCACGAACGAACTGACCGCCCGGTTCCTGCCGATCGTGCAAGAGGCGACCAGCCAGGCGGGCGTGACCTCCGCCTACAAGGAACTGCTGGGGAAAGCTTCCTTCGGCGGCTTCTCACTCCTGTCGCGCCCTTCGCTCGACGTCGACAATTATGTCACCAGCAAGAGCCTGGATGGCTTGTTCACGATGATCGGGGAAGAGGAGAAGCGCATCCGCGAGAACCCACAGGCTCGCACCACGGAATTGCTCCAGAAAGTGTTCGGAGCGATCAAAAAGTAGCTCGCGTCAAACGCCTTCCGGCTACATGCCGACTTGTTTCTTGATCGCATCGGCGATCTTGCCGCTCCAGCGCTGAAGGACTTCGTTGTCCTTGCCTTCCATGAGCAGGCGCGCTTTGGGTTCCGTCCCGGAATAGCGCAGAAGCACCCGACCGCCATCTGCCTGCAGCTCCGTCTCGGCCTGCTTGACCAAGCCCAGCACGCCGTCGAGCTGCTCAAAGGGCTTTTTTTCGCGCACGCGAATGTTGGTGACCACCTGTGGGTAGCGATTCCAACAACGGGAGAGATGCGAAAGCAGGCATTGCCGGGTCTTCATGATCTGAAGGATCTGCAGGGCGGCCACGAGCCCGTCCCCGGTGCTGCTGTAATCCCGGAAGATCAAATGGCCGCTCTGCTCGCCACCGAGGTTAAAGCCTTTCTTAAGCATTTCGTCGATGACGTTCTTGTCGCCCACATCCGTGCGAACGACATGGCCCCCCGCTTCCTTAATGGCGGCATCCACGCCGGCATTGCTCATGACCGTGGCGACCAGGGTCTTCTCCGCGAGTCGCCCCTGGGCAAGCATGTCCAGCCCGGCGATCACCATCACGTCATCGCCATCGACCAGATTGCCAGTCTCGTCGCACAGGAGCACGCGATCGGCATCGCCGTCATGCCCGATGCCAAGTTGAGCGCCGGACTCGAGCACTTTGCGGCAGAAATTCTCGGGGTGCATCGAGCCGCAATTCTCGTTGATGTTCATGCCGTTGGGGGTGTTCCCCATGACGATGACTTCAGCCCCGAGTTCACGCAGAACGCACGGGGTGGCTTTGTAGGCGGCGCCGTTCGCGCAATCGACCACGATCCGCATCCCTTCCAGGGTCAAACCACGGGAGAAAGAGGCTTTGGCATATTCGATGTAGCGGCCGAGGGCGTCTTCGATGCGCTCCGCTTTGCCGATATGGTCGGCAGCCGGGCGAATGGTTTCAATCGCGCCGCTAAACACGAGGTCTTCAATCTGCTTTTCGATGTTGTCGTCAAGCTTGTAGCCGTCCGCCCGGAAGAACTTGATGCCGTTATCCGTATAGGGATTGTGCGACGCGGTAATGGCGATGCCCGCGTCCGCGCGCAAGCTGCGGGTGACGTAGGCAATGCCCGGGGTCGGGAGAGGCCCGATAAATAAAACATCCACACCCATCGACAAAATGCCGGAAGAGAGTGCGTTTTCGAGCATGTAGCCGGAGAGGCGGGTGTCCTTGCCGATGACGATCTTGTGCTTGCCGCGGCAGCGCGCCATGGCTTCGAGATTCTTGAAAACGTGAGCAGCCGCGCGGCCCAGTTTCAGGGCTGTTTCCGCGGTCACCGGCTCGACATTTGCAGTGCCGCGCACGCCGTCCGTGCCGAAAATTCTCTTACGACCATTCTGTATGCTCATGCTCTCAAAAGCAAAGACGCTATCCTATTCCTTAAGGAGTTCAACCTGAACGCGATCAGGGGTCACCTGCTCCAATTTGATTCCGCCGCCCGGCGGAAACGTAACCACAATCGGCAGTTCATTCGTCCGCGAGGTCACTGCCACGACATCAACGCTCGCGCGAATTTCCGAGCCGCGCAGATTCTCCAGGACTTTTTGGTCCCCGCTCAAGGAAATATCGACTTCCGAGGGCGAGACCTTGAATTCGCGGGTATCGGTCGCCGGCTTGATGATGGTAACCGGATGGCGCAGAAGATAGCGTACGTAGGTCGGCCGGTAGGCGTCCGGGAAGAGATTCAGGCGCTTGTCATGGGGCTGAAAGCCAAGCCAGACGACGATGGCGAGCAGCAGCGCCGTCACTTTCCACCCCAGGTTGTTCAGCAGAAGATCGCGCACTTATTTGGGGTGGGGTTCGGAGAATTGAGCGGCGGGGGGCACGATCGGCTCGCGCCGCGGCTGAAGCTTTTGGCGCAGCCAGGCCTTGAAGCTGCGCTTGGGCCGTCGAACAAATACCGAGGTGAGGAACGCGCGCAATTCCTCGACGGTGATGTTGCGGACCAGATGGCTTTTGTAGGCGTAGGAGATCGCCCCGGTCTCCTCGGAAACGATCACCACCACCGCATCAGTTTCCTCCGTCAGGCCGATGGCCGCGCGATGCCGGGTGCCGAGGGACTTGGCCAGGTCCTGCCGCTGGGTGAGCGGGAAGATGCAGGCGGCAAAAGCGATCCGGTCGCCCACCAGGATGACCCCGCCGTCATGAATCGCGTTGTTCGGGAAGAAAATCGTTTCGAGCATCTCCGGGGTCGCCTCACAGTCAACCACGATGCCGGACTCAACCACATCCTGCAGTTGAATGGTCTGCTGAATGGCGATGATCGCTCCGATGCGGACCTCGGACATGCGCTCGACCGCCTGAATGATCACCTCGATGTTCTCGCGCTGCTCCCGGGCGGTGTTAAAGAGCGGGAGGTTGCCCAACTCTGCCAGCATGCGCCGCAATTCAGGCTGGAAAATGACGAGAGCGGCAAAAGCAGAGGCGGCGAAGAAAGTTTGGAGCAGCAGGGAGAGGACTTCGAGCTTGAGAATCTGGCTGAAAAAGGCGAGGCCAGTCATGACCACAAAGCCGATGACCACTGGCCAGCCGCGAGTGCCGCGCACGAAAATCAGGATGTAGTAGATGGCAATCGTGAGGACGGAGATCTCCACGAGCGGACGCCACCAAACCTGGATGTAGAGCCAGAGATTCATTTCTCGCGTGCCTGGATCTCCTCGATCATGCGCAGGGTCTGCCGCGTCGCAGCGACGTCATGGGTTCGAATGATTTGAGCGCCCCGCGATACCGCCCAGGCTGCGCAGGCGAGCGAGCCAGGCAAACGGTCCTGGCCTCCCAGCAGCTTGCCAATAAAAGACTTGCGCGAAGCCCCGATCAGCAACGGCCGCTGGTGCATTCTAAAACGGCGGAGCTGCGCCAGCAATTGCAAATTGTGCTCCGCCGTTTTCGCAAATCCGATTCCCGGGTCCAGGATCACCTGCTCGGACGAGATTCCCGCCGCCAATAGACGAGGCAGGCGGCGGCAAAAGAACCGTTCGACCTCGTCGGTCACATCGGCATACTCCGCTTCGCTTTGCATGGATTGAGGCGTCCCTTTCATGTGCATTAGGATGTAGCCAGCTCCTGTTTGGCCGGCCAACTTCCACATTTCGGACTGATCGTGGCACCCCGCTACATCGTTGATCAGCGCCGCGCCTAGGGCGAGCGCTTCCCGGGCTACGCTCGGCTTGTACGTATCAATTGAAACCGGCTTGCCGCTCTTTTCCACCAGGGCTTGGACCACGGGCCGGATTCGCCGCAACTCTTCCGCCTCCGAAACGGGGTCGGCCTGTGGCCGGGTGGACTCGCCGCCCACATCGAGAATATCGGCCCCTTCCGCCGCCAGCTGCAGGCCATGCTGAATGGCCGCTTCCGGATCGAAGAATCGCCCCCCGTCCGAAAAGGAATCCGGCGTGACGTTAACAATGCCCATGACCAGCGCGGGGCGCGGGAACTCAAAGGCAAAGTGGCGGGCGCGCAGGATCATCTCGAACTGAGCCAAACTACTCCGTGCAAAAAAAGAAGCGCCAGCCGAAAACCAGCTGGCGCCCGATATTTCTTCAAACCCGTCAATTGACGCGCTTCAGGCGGAAGAATGTGGGCAGATTGGGATCCACCTGCCGGTTGGTGGTGAAGTAAGTCCCGGTCACGGTCACCCCGGTGACGTCCTCCCACGCGGAGGGGTCATTGAGGTCGGTGCTCGATTGGAGGATCAATTGGCTGCCCGGCCTGGCGTAGAGCACCAGCGTCACCACGTTCGGGCTTGCCAGAATCGTGTCGAGCAAAGGCTCGTTCTCGATCAGGAACAAACGCCCGTCGTTCAACCGAGTATTCGCGATTGTGTCCCCATTCTGCCGCACCGCCGCCAGCGCGCTGGCCGCGAGTGAAGCCGCCGAGGAATGACCGGATGCGTGGGTCGCGAACTGGAGTGACCCAACCGCCCGTGAGCCGGTTTGGGCTCGGGCGGGATCGAGTTCGATGCGCACGCGGTAATGATTCTTGCCAATGACCTCCAGCGCGGACGAGAGCACCTCCGCCCCAACCGGCGCGAGTTGCAGCGAATCCAGATGAATGTCGTCCGCCACCAATTCGAAGGCGATCGACGCAAGGTCCGAACCGGAGGTGAGGTTGATCGGCACCGTGATCGGCGCGCCGGCCAGAATATTGGTCCGGCCCACGTTGACGATGACGTCGCTGCGCGTGTCGCGAACGGTGATAGTGAAGCTCTGGGTCGAACTCAGGCTCGGCGTGCCATTGTCCGTGGCGATGAAACCGACGTTATAGGACTGGCCGCCCTGGAAATCGTTCGGCTGCCAGCTGAAAAGGCCTGAACTGTTGAACGTCGCGCCCGTCGGCGCTCCCGGCGCCATGGCCAGCGTCACCGCTTGCGCTGGCAGGTCGCTATCATTGGCCACAACGGTGAAAGACAGCAACTGCCCTTCATTGATCGTGGTGTTGCTGATCGGCGTGATGACTGGCGGCGTGTTTTCATCCGTCACCGTCACCTTGAACGTGCGCGTGGCGCCGAGCCGCGGCAGGCCGCTATCGAGGACCTGGATGGTGAAGCTGTAAGTCTTGGGACCGTCGCTCTCGCTCGTCGCCCAGGTCAGGAGCCCGGTGTAGGGATTGATCACCGCGCTGGGCGGGGCGTTGGTGTTCAGGCTGAACGTGACGGCATCGCCATCCACATCCGCCGCGACTGCCTGAAGGGCAAGCGTCTTGCCTTCGCGCAACACCTGGTCGGCAATGACCGCGAGAGTCGGCGCGTGATTTGTGCGCGTGACCGTGGTGTGAGCCTGGGCGGCCGTCGGAGGCGCTTCCTCGTTGCCGGCCTGGTCGGTCGCCACGCTATAGAACGCGTAGCTGCGGCCCAGACCTCCCTGGTAAACGGCGCTGCGATCAATCGTCTGGCTGATCCAGAGGCTGAACGGGCCGTTGTCCACCGAAACGTAGATGTCGTAGAATGAAATGCCCGTTCCGCCGGCGTTATCCTGGCCGGACCACTTCACCGGAAAGAGCGCGGCGCTCTCCGCCGGCAGCGGAGCGACGGCGCTGCTGGGCGGCGCCTGGTCTCTCGCGGGCAGCGGAGCGTAATACAGCGTGTATTTGCCGCTGCTGTTGTAGTCGAACAGGTGCACGATGTTCTCCAGCACGGGACGGCGGGCGTTCCCGAGGAACGTGCGATCCGTAGTCCAGACGTTCTCGCCAAACGGCACTTCGAACCCATCCGACCGCACGGCCTTCACCAGTCGGAACTGGCCTTTGCCGGGGTCCGGCAGGCGGAGGTACGTCCAGCCCGGCGGCAGGCTCGCTGTAATCTGGACCTGCAGATTGTCCGCGGTGGGCGAACGATCGCTCGCGCCCTCGAGCACCACGCTGACCGGCTGCACCGAGCCATCGCTTAGGTGCAAGGTGTCCGGCCGATCATAAAGATCGGGGATGTCGTTCACCAGAAAGTCTGGGCGGCCGTCATCCAAAGCCCCGGTGGCGCGGACGATGTGGATCAACTCGTGAATCTCCACGCCGGAGATGAGCGAGAGCTTCTTGTTCCCAAGCCCGTCGAGATGTTCGAACGTGGCGCTGTAGTCGACGAATCCACCCATGATCGTCGAAGTGAAGAGCCAGCGGCCGATCACATTTGTGCCTGGGTTGATCTGGCCAAAGTTCACCGAGAGCGAGGGCAACAGGTTATCCTCCTCCACCTGGGTGGCGATAATCTTGAAGTCCGCCAGGAGCCCTTTCTGGTTCTCCACGATTTTCGGCTGGGCCGAATCGATCCGCACGTCGCGCGCCGTCCCTCGGCCCTTGTTCTGCACCATCACCGCGAGGGAATACGGGATGCTCGGCTCGATTTCGACGGTGAACGGGTCGTCCGCGAACACCTGCCGTTCGTGGAAATATTTCACCGCCAGGCTCGGGCTCGGCAACACCGTGATGCTGGCCGGGGCGAGCGGCACGGTGATGTTCAACTGGCCGTTCTGACGGTAACGGAGCGTTCCGCTGATCAAATATTCCTCGGATCCGTTTACCGCCACGTCCGTGGTGGGAATGATGGTCCAGGCGATCTTGCCGGAGGTGTTGGGGACAACGCTGCCAGTTCCGTCGATCGCGTAAATGCCGGTCAGCTCCGGCGAGCGGATGGCGAAGAGGTCGGTGGCGTCCTCTCCGGTGCTGCGGCGGCGGACCTGCAGTTCCACGGCGACGTTCGCGAGATTGTCATTTGAGTCGTTAACAATCTCAAGGCTGGCCGCAAATGCGTCACGCGTCATCACCGCCTGCTGGTCCAATTGAAGGCGGACCTGCGCGCAAACACCGCCTCCCTCTCCTTCGCTCAGGAATTGCATGATCTCCTCCCGTGCTTTGGTGAAGGCCACATCGGGAGCGGCATAGCCCTGGGCCTGCGCCTTGGTAAAAGAGGCCGCGGCGGCTTTGCTGTAGCTCTGGAGGAGATCATAGGCGATAAAATCCGTGCTCTGCCCGGCCGGAACCTGCCCTTCCCGGGTAATGCCCTGCGCCCAATAATCGAGAGACCGATTCCAGCGGGCCACGAGCTTTTGCGCATGGTCAGCGGTGATGGCTACCGGGAGCTTCACAGTCAGGAGCTGGCTGAGCTCGGCGGATGAAACACGAGAACCGCTTTCGGTATTCAGATCTGTCCGCTGCAGGAACGCCCGCAGCCAGGCAGCCGCAGTGGCAGAGTCGCCGCTCTGGAACCAGATATCGTCCCCGAGGATGTAGCGGAAGGGCGAGACCTCATCGAGCACCCAGCCGAGACGCTGGAAGACGATGGCAAACTCGCCGCGCTTCACCTGGGTGAAATCCGGCAAGGTCGACGCGGCCAGAGACTGGCGCAGGAGCGTGCCTACCAGGCCCGACTGGTTGCCGCCGCCATTATCGCCACCACCACCACCACCACCACCACCACCACCACCACCACCACCTCCTCCTCCTCCTCCTCCTCCTCCTCCTCCTCCTCCGCCTCCAAAGCAAGCGGGCGGCACTCCTTGCAGGCACTCGAGGATATCCAGAGACTTTCCGATAGGGCCGAGCGCTTCTTCCCCTCCAGCAATCGCGCAATTAATGCCGGCCTTGGTGCAGTTGTAGGCCGATTGGCCCAGATCGCCATCGCTGAGCGAACCAGAACAGCCCGCCAGGTCCTGGAGGCAGCTGCCCAGGTCGGGAAGCGCAAGCGAAAGGAGGCATTTGAACAGCTCCTGAATGCAGGGACTGCAGCTGCCAATCGACGCGCTGCTGTCTGCCCCACCGGCGCCGCCGCCCCCACCGCCGGGCCTGCCCCCACCGCCCCCGGACGATCCGCCGCCCCCGCCCCCGCCTCCGCAGTCCCCGGACGCGCTGGCGTTGATCACCGGGACATCCGCGCTGCCCGGAAGCTTGCTGCCGCCGCATTCAACGACGAAACGGCAGCTCCCGGAAATGCTGCAGCCGCCGCCGCCCAGAGCATGAACCCTCTGGGATTGGCGGGCCGCCACGCCGGGGGTGAGGCGGCGGATGATCACCGGAATGGTGAAGGAGCCGCGCGCGGGAATGTCCCCCAGGTCCTCCACCAAAGGTTCGATGGACCAGTCGGGGTGCGAGCCAAATGAGATCGCTGCTTCCTTGGCCGTGATCAAGCCATGGTTCACGATCTTCAAGTCGAGCTGTGTCACGTCCGCGGTGTAATCGGCCAGATCAATGAGCGGCGGCTCGACCGTGATCACGGGAATGGGCACGTACGATTCGAACAACGTTTGAATGGTGATGCGCGTCCGATCCTGGATTTCGGTCGGCACCACTGTCCAAATGTAGCGCACCGTCTCCCGGCGCAAGAAGGTTTGCACGTCGTTCACCTGTCCGGAAAGAATGAGGCTGACCTGACGATAAAAGCTGTGCTGGTCAGCCTTCACTTCGATTTCGTAGTACCCCTCGGTGAGCCCGGAGACCACGAGCTGCCCGGCCGCATCCGTCACTCCCGTGGCCGCAGCCTGCAGCGTGACGGCATCGTAGATCGTGACCTTTGCACCCGATACCTTCGGAGATCCCTCCGCAAAAAAAGTGTATTCGTCCACGGCCGTGAGGCGCAAATCTCCCTTGGCTTCGGACAGCGCGCGGAAGGTATAAGGCACCAGGACGGAAGCATTCGCCGTGTTCAGCGCGAGGCGGCCGGTGTAGGCGCCCAACTGAAGATCCGCAGCCGGGGTGAGCTGCAGCGTGACTTTATTCGTGCCGTGAGGCGACAACGAAGGCAACGGCGAGACGGTCAGCAGGTGCATCCATGGCTCGTTTGGCAAGGCCACATCAATCGGCCCGGTTTCCAGGCCACCGTTGTTGACGACTTCGAATTCGACAAACGCCTGCCCGCCAACCTTCATTCCCCGAACCAGTTCCGCCGGGTTCACCACCAGTTGCGGCCGCAGAGCATCGACCGTCACCGGAACAGGAATGACCAGGGTCGCACCTTGCGCGGTTGTCGCCCGGAGCTGGAAAGTCGCGTCGGTGACACTGGCATCGTTCGCCGTGACCGCGAAGCCCACCGTCGCCGCAGCCAAACCGGCGATGGCATTCGTATCGAGCGTGGTCGTGATCTGCAGATTCGCCGGCTTGTTATCAATCGTAACGGCCAGCTGGGTCAGGGTCTGATCACCCAAATTCCGCAACGCAAACTGGCCCGAGACGCTGCTCTTCTCGGCGAGCTGCAAGGTCGGAACATTTTCCGCCTTCATGCCGTAGAGCGTGAAACTGTCCTGCACCGGAGCGCTGGAGAGCCCCGGATGGGACGCGCCGATTTCGTAAAGGCCCGCCTCTCCCGGCAATGGCTTGAACACGACCGCGAAGCGCCCAAGCTCATCCGCCAGCGCGGAAATGACCCGTTCCGTCCCGCGCACTTTAAGGTGGATGTTCACGAGGGCATACGGGGCCGGACCGCCAGTGCTGGTTTTGGTCACGGTGCCGTGCATGGGAATCGATGTCCCGGCTGGAGCGCTCTTCACATCGGCCGCGACAGTGGCGGTGTAAGCCGTATTCACCACGATCGGCAGAGCTGAGATCGTGGTATTGTTATTCTCCAAAACCTCGTTGATCTGGTCCGCGCTATCTGTTTGGACAATGATCCAGTACCGGCCAGGCGTCTGCGGCATGCGCACCTGGCGGGTCTGGCCGAAGAATTCTCCCACCGGCAAAATGCCGTTAAAGGCGTACTCGTTCAGGAGCGTATCGTTCCCGACCACCGGGTCATCCGAGAGATAGATCTGGGTGACCCAATTCGTGCCCGCCGACGCAAGTCCCTGGTTGTAAATCCGATAACCGACATTGACGTACGCTTCCGTCTCGGCAGTGTCTGGCCCGCTGACATCGCGCGCGATCAGATCCGGCTGGAGCAAGTCTGTGACCACCACCGTGGCGCTGCCGCTCGCGTAGCCGGGAGCGGAAGCAGTGATCTGCACCGTCTTGCTTCCATCCGGCACGCCGTCGTTCACGCTCGTCAGGCTGACAGACGCGCCCGAAGCCCCTTGCGGAATGGTGACGCTGGCCGGAACCGTCGCTTCGCTGGTCAGCGAGGAAGCGAGGCTCACCAAAACCGGCTGGGTGGGAGCGGTGTTGCGGGTGATAGTCACCGTGGCGGCGTTCGCCACCCCTTCGGCGACCAGATCCCTCGAGATGGCAACAGTCAGAGTCGGCCCGTCGTCATCGGTAATGCTGATGGCGACCGGCGCCGCTTGAGCGACGCGCTCTCCAGAAACTGAGGCAAGCGCATACGCCTTGAGCGTGGCGGAGCGCGTGCCATCCACCGCGGAATTGTTCACGGCGCCGATCGGGAAGGTCACGAAACTCTCACCCGCCGGAATATCGATGTTCGCCGGAACGCTCAGGTCAGCCGGATTGCTGTTTTCCAATTCCACGGTGAGCGAACGTGGGCTGGCGGCGCCCCGTGAAACCGTCGCGGTGGTGGCCTGCGGGCCGGCGGCTTCACTGACCGAACTGGCGGCCACGGCCAGACTGAACTGTGGCAGGTCATTATCGTGCACCAGCACCGTGGCCGATCCACCGTTAAAGCCGGAAGCGCTCGCCTGAATCGCATAAGTCCGATCCGGCTCCACGCGCGTATCATCCACCGCGCCCACTTGCACCTTCACGGAATTCTGCCCCGCTGGAATGGTTACCGCGGCCGGAACGTCAATCTGTCCGTTGCCGGTAGCCGAAAGATTAACGATAATGGGAACGGCAAACTGCCCGTCGTGCGACACGGTCAAGTCGGTCGTCTGCCCCTCGGTCAAAGCGGGGACGGCCAGTTGCAGCTTCAAGGTCGGCACATCCGCGTTCAGCACCGTGATCTTCCCGGTAATCGCTCCGTAGCCGGCCGCCGTAGCGGTGACGATCACATCCTTGTCCGCGTCCGGAATCCCGTCGTGCTGAGCCGTCAGGATCACGGGCGCTGAGACATCGCCCACCCGGAACGTGACCGTGGCCGGCGCGGTGAGCTCCCGGGTATCGCTCGAATCCAGGGAGACACTGAGCGCGGTGGACAAGTCGCCGTTGCGGGAGATCAAGGCGGGGACGTTTGGGTTGGGCGCGAGTTCAGAAATGCTGGCCACCGGAATGTTGAAGGCCAGGACCGGCGGGATCGTGAAGGTCTGAGCGCCAGCCAGCACGTTATTGGTCTCGATCTTCTCCACAATCTGGTTCCGCGCGTCCACTTCGACCGACAGGCGCACGTTGCCGGCGCGCGCGTCGGGGGGCAGAGTGACTTGCTGGGTCCGAGCCAGGAATCCCCCCGGTGAAATGGTGTTCGTGTAGTCGAAGCTGGCCAGCAACTGGCCACCCGCCCCGCTCGCCAGCACGAGCGAAACATTCTCGCTCCAGGCGCCGTCAGCCGCCGCGTTTCCCCTGTTCGTCGTCACCCAGATCAGTTCCAGAACCTGCCCGGGCGACACGGAAACAGCCTTGGTCGTAACGGAATCGACGGCCAAATCGGGCAACGGCGGACGGGCCAGAGCCACCGGGGCGAGAGCAACATTGTTGGTGCCGGTTGATTCCGGGATCGATCCGAACGCATCGGCGGTCACGGCGATGAAGTAATTCCCGTCCGCCCAATCGGACGGCGTCGGCAAATTAACGGTGACACTCCGATTGTAGCTTGCGCCAGGCGCCAGGGCATTGAGGCTCGGCACGTTGGTGAGGAACAACCCGCTGCTCAAGTCATTCGCGCTCTTCACCAGGGTCAACCGGTCGGACCAGCCCGCGGCCGTGGCGAGCGCCCCCAAGTTCTTCACGGTCCAACTGACCGTCGCCGGCTTGCCAAACTGCGCGCTGGCTGGTTGCACTGCCGGAGCCTGAGCCGCCAGATCAGGGGCCTGCACCGTCAAGGCGCTGGTGATGTTCGTATTGTTCCCGTAGTTCAGCCCTTCAAAAAGGGAACGAGTGTAATTCGCCGCCACCACGATATACGCCGTCCCCGCGAACTGCGGCGGGATGGTGATTTTATTGGTCAGCGTCCGCTTCTGTCCGTTCGCCAGGCTGGCAGTCGTTTGCAGCACCGCGAGCAATGTGTCGTTGCCCGGCGTCGCATCGCTCGAAATGTAAATCGCGTCGGTCCAGACTCCGTTGGTGAACGGCGTGCCAATATTCGAGATGTCCCATGCCAAGTCGATCGGCTGGCTGGCCGGAATCGTGGCCGGAACGCGAATCGCCGACACCACGAGGTCTGTCGGGGTCTGGAACACCGCGGTGCCGCCATTGTCATAGCGGAACGTCGTCCCGGTGGTGTCCGCCAGGTTGGAGAAATTAGCGCTTGTGCCATCCACCAACACGGTGGAATTGCGAACGGAGGTGAACTGAGCGGTCGGGATGGCGCCGGTGTCGCGAATGGTCAGGGAAAACCGATCCAGCCCGGTCACGTTCGGCATCAGGATCGCACCGCCACGCCGGACCTCGAGATAAGCGGAACCGGAACCGCCGTTGGCGAGCACGCCGGTGAATCCGGAGAGATCGACCAGGCTGCCAACATCATCCGCGTAGGCGTTCAGCGAACCCTGGAGGGCGCCAAGTGCGGGCAGGCTGATGCTCCCGCCGGCCGAAGCCGTCAGTTGCAGCGAGTAGTAATCCCGGACCGTGGCCTTGGCGAGGTTTGGCAGGCTCAACGCGCTCCCCACGTCGCTGACAGTGAAGCTGATATTCCCGCTATTGGTCCGGGTGATGTCTTTAATCCCGGCCAGCGTCAGGCGGGCGCCGTTTTCCAGGGTGAGGCTGCTGCCGCCCAGGTTCGCCAGCGCCGGGAAATTCCCGGTTTGCTTGTCGAGCGTGATCTCGGCGTCCACGAATGAGGCAAGCTGCGTGGTCGAAACATCTCCGCCGGTGCGAATGGTCAGATCAATCCGGCGCAATTCCGTCACGCCACCCATCACAATCTTCCCGCCGTTGCGCGCTTCGATGCTGGCGCCGCCAGGGCCGCCGTTCGCCAGACTCCCGCTCAGGGACGGGAGATTGATCGCGCTGCCGCTGCCGTCCGCGTAAAACGACAGGGAGCCGTTGATCTTGCTCAGTTTGGGCAGGTTCACCTGGCCGCCGCTCCCGGCATTGACTTCCAGCTGGTAGTAATCCTGCACGGTGCTTTCGGTCACGTTCGGAAATGAAAGCACGCTCCCGGCGTAATCTGCCTCGTAGAGGATATGGCCGCTCACGCCCCGGTAGAGGCGGGTGACGCCCGGCAGCGACAGCTGCCCGCCGTCCTGCACGTAAATATTGCAGCCCTCGATGTTCACCACCGCCGGAAAGTTGCCGGGCTGATTGTCGATCGTAACGGTGCCATCGTTGATCGCAGTAATCTGCGCGGTAGTGATCGTCGAGGAGTTTCGGACGATGAAATTAAAGCGCCCGAACGCGGTCACGCCCGGAATCGAGATCGTCCCGCCGTCGCGCGCTTCGATCGACGAACTGCCCGGGGAGCGGTTCGTCAACGCTCCTTGCAAGGCCGGCAGAGTGATGGCGCTCCCCCGGCCAGCCGCGTAGAGTTGCAGGCCCCCTTTGAACTGGCTGAAGTTTGGCAGATTCACAACGCCGCCCCCCAAGGCGTCCACCTCCAGCTGGTAATAATCCGGCACGCTGGAACTCGCGAGGTTCGGCAGATCGAGCGTGCTGCCCGCATCCGAGACCGACAGGTTGAAATCGGACGAACCGGTCTGCACCAGCTGGCGAATTCCAAGCAACGCCGCTTTGGAACCGCCTTCAAGGTAAATCCCGGCGTTCGGCAGATTCGTCAGGGCCGGAAAATTGTTCGTCCCACGATCGAGCGTCAGATCCGCGTTGCGGAGGGACTGGAGCTGCGCCGTCGGCACGCCGATCACGCCGCGCAAGGTCAGGTCGATCTTGTCCAGATCGGTAACATTCGGGATCAGAATCGAACCGCCATCGCGCGCTTCGATCTTGGAACCACCCGGCGAGGTGTTTCGCAGCAGCCCCTGGAAACCGGAAAGGTCGATCACGCTCGCGCCGGCCGCGTACGCGTCAATCCCGCCGGCCAACTGATTCAAAGCGGGCGCGCTGATCCGCGCGCCATCCGTCGCCTGCAATCGCAGGCGGTAGTAATCCGCGGTGGCCGATTGCTTCAGGCCAGGCAAATCGATTTTCGTGCCCGCATCGGATGCATTGATGGTCGCGTCGTTATTGCTGGTCACAACGATGGCGGCGAGCTTTGGCAGGCTCAGAAGGGCGCCGCGATCCGCGTAGAGCGAGCTGCCGCTCTCGGCCACATCCCCCGTGGCGCTAAAGACCGTGCCGCTGCCGCGCACGTAGAGCGAGCCACTGGCGAGCGTCAATTTGCCGGACACCGTCGAGGCCCCGGCCGTCACCATCAGGCTGCCGCCGGAGATCGTCAGGTTCCGCGAACATTGCACGCTCCGCACCACGCTGTCGCTCGAGTTGTAAACCACATCCCCGGCGCCGTTGATGACCACATCGTCATTCGGCCCGGGCAGCACATCCCCGCTCCAATTCGCGGCGGTCTGCCAGGAGGTATTGCCGCCGCCGCCATCCCACGAGATGGTCGCGCCGCGCGCGGTGCACAGGAGGCCAAGGACAGCGGCCAGAATACAGGAAACCAAACGTCTTTTCATGCGACAGGAGATCGATGGTAAACAGGCGTTGAGGACCGGGAAATGGAACTTTTTAGGCAAGCACTTCATCTATCTAAATCCTTCACTAACAATGCCCCCAGCGGACATCAAGAACGCGCCGGATGACGAAACCTTTATTGATGGCGGCTAATCAAACCACTCGTCCGCCGGGTCGAACCTCGGGATGGCCACGTTGAGAATGCGGAGCTCTCCCAAGGCGCGATGGCGGCAGAGCGGCTGGATCATGACGGAACTCAGCGGACGCACCGGGATGCGCTCGCCGTCCAGTTCCAGCACGCCCGTCCCCTCCAAAATGATGTAAATCTCCGTCGTCCGCTTGTGGTAATGGATTTGAGCCTCGGCGCTGATCTGCACCACATGCACGCTGGCCGCCTGGTTTTCCGGCACGATAAAGCCGCGTTGCGTCGTGCCACAGGGGCAGGGCAGGCCGGGCAATTCATCCAGCTGCGTGACCAGGTAGCGGGCAGGCATCACCAACCTCTCATCAAGGCGTCAAAGGCCGCAGGTGAATGCTGGCGTGGCAGGCCGCGATGAAGCCGCGGAAGAGCGGGTGGGCGGCGTTCGGCTTGCTCAGGAACTCGGGATGGAACTGGCTCGCGATGTAGAAGGGGTGGTCCTTGAGTTCGATCACTTCCACCAGCTTGCCGTCCGGCGAGGTGCCGCTGAAAACGAAACCGGTCTCCTCGAAGCGCCCGCGGTAGACGTTGTTGAATTCGTAGCGATGGCGGTGCCGCTCGTGGATCAGGGAACTGCCGTAAAGCTTCGCGGCGTTCGACCCTTCCGCCAGGTGGCACGGCTGCGACCCCAGCCGCATCGTCCCGCCCTTGCGCACCACATTTTTCTGGTCGTCCAGCAAAGCAATCACCGGATGGGGCGTATTCGGGTCGAACTCGGTCGAGTGCGCTCCAGCCAACCCGATCACGTTCCGGGCGTATTCTATGACGGCGATCTGCATGCCAAGACAGAGGCCAAGGTAAGGCAGCTTCTTTTCGCGGGCGTACTGCGCCGCCATGATCTTGCCTTCGATCCCGCGCTCGCCAAAGCCGCCCGGGACCAAGATGCCTCCCAGCCCTTTCAACACTTTTTCCGCGCCGAACTTTTCGATCTCCTCGGCATCGATCTTCTCGATCTCCACCCCGCAGTCGTTCGCCACTCCGCCGTGAATCACCGATTCGTAGACCGATTTGTAGGCGTCCTGCAGCTCGATGTACTTCCCCACCACGCCAATGCGCACCCGGTGCTGCGGCGCGACCAGTTTGCGGATGATCTCCTGCCAATGCGCCATGTTCGCCGGGGGAGCGTCGATATGGAGCAATTGACACACGAGATCGTCCATCCGCTCCCGTTGGAGCATCAGGGGCACCTCGTAAATGCTGTGGTCTACATCCTTCTCCTCAATGACCGCCTCGTAGGGCACGCTGCAAAAAAGCGCGATTTTCTGCCGCAACTCCTTGCTGAGCGGCTGCTCACACCGGCAGACGAGAATGCTGGGGGAAATCCCGATTTCGCGCAGCTTGGCCACCGATTGCTGCGTCGGCTTGGTCTTTAACTCACCCGCCGCCTTGATGAACGGAACATAGGTGACGTGGATGAACAGCACGTTATGCGGACCCGCGTCCAATGCGAATTCGCGAATCGCTTCCAGGAACGGCAATCCCTCAATATCGCCTGTGGTGCCGCCAATCTCGGTAATCACCACGTCCGGCTTGGTCTCGTCCGCGATCTTGAGAATCCGGTTCTGAATCTCGTCGGTCACGTGCGGGATCACCTGCACCGTTTTGCCCAGGTATTCGCCGCGCCTCTCCTTGTCCAGCACCGTCTGATAAACCTGGCCGCTGGTCAGGTTGTTGAATCGGGTGAGCTTGGTATGGGTGAAGCGCTCGTAATGGCCGAGGTCCAAGTCGGTCTCGGCGCCGTCATCCAGCACGTACACCTCCCCGTGCTGATAGGGGCTCATCGTGCCCGGATCGACATTCAGGTAGGGATCGAATTTCTGCAGCGTGACCTTGAGCCCCCGATTTTCAAGCAAAGTGCCGAGAGCCGCCGCCGTCAAGCCTTTGCCCAAGGAACTCACCACCCCGCCCGTTATGAAAACATACTTCATTTGTGCTGCTTAAATACTTTGCGCGCCCGCCAGCCCGCTGAACATTCACCTCGATCTGATCCGAATCAAACGACGCACCGGTATCGCCAGCCCTTCCCCGGAGTGCAAGTGAAATCCCGCGCGTTTTCGGGGAGGCTGCAGAGATCAGCCCCTGTCCGGCCCAATTTTCGCCCCGATTCTCAGAGGCCCCCGAGAAATAACCGGCAATCGGAGCCATCCCGAAGCTGCCAAGGTCGGAGGTCCGGCCGAATGGCTGTCAAATCTCTAGCCGCAAGGGCTCCCGCCGGGCGCTCTGTTCTCGTTCCAGCGCGTGCGCAAAACTGTTCATGCGCCGCAGCATGCTGTTGTAACGCCCGTAGGCATCATCACCAAATTTCTCCTCGAGCAAATCGTAGAGAGCATGCCCCACCGGACCTCGGAGGTTCGGGCGATACAATGGAAAACGCACTCCGGCGCCGCGCAAGCGCGGCTCTCCCACCAGCACCAGCAGGGCAAATTCGGTCGTCCGCGCCGCTGCCAAATCCTCCAGCCCCTGCTGGATGAAATCTCCGCCCGGCAATCCGTCCCAATTCTGCGTGTCAGAGTCCATAAGCACTGAAAAACGCCTCCAGCTTTTCCTCCAGCCGTTTTGCGTCAACGGCCGGATACCGAATTAACTCCGGCTCGATTGCCTGAAAGTATTCCCGCAACTGCGGTTTCGAGATTTTTCCGTGGCGCATCAATTCTCGAGCATCCGCGAGATCTTGGCGATAGCCGCGCTCGATTTTGGCCAGCGCCTGGGCCCGCAAATCGAAATGGAAAAATGCGATCGCCCCTCTCCGTCCGATGAAAAGCCCTCTTTCCCGCCAATCGGGGGTAACCGCGATGAAGTCGGACGGCGACGCCAATTCAACGTTAATATTGAGTTGGTTTTTGAGCGCGGCCAGCGACTGAAAAATTCCCTTAGGCTCCGGTTCCAGTTTGATATCCACATCAATTGTTTGGTCCCGAATTCCCAGAAGCAACGCGGTTGAACCGCCCGTGAAATAAACGGCGCCCTGGCTCTGTGCCCGGTTGCCCAATTCAGTCATGAACTGCTCCAGAAGCTCTCGCGTGACTTTGCTCCGCACGCCTCAGCTTATAAGGAGGCAATTCGCATGGCGAGGGCGCGTTTTGAAAACGCCTTTGGGCGGCTGTCGAAGGATTAACTGGGAGCCGCGATGCGCTGCAGCCGGAGCGTTTGACGTCAGGCCGGTTCCCTGCGATTATGCAACCATGGACGTTACATATATCTTGCATCCTTCGAAGAAACCGGGCGGACTGGAGGCCGCCCACGCGGGCAGTGGCGCCGGTCCGCGGTTTGACACCTCAGATCCTCTCGTCGAGGCCATCGCCCCACCGCCCGATGACGAGTTGCTGGATGCCTACTCTCGGACGGTTTCGCAGGTGTTCGAAAAGATCGGGCCCAGCGTCGTCCACATTCGCGTGGCAAGCCGGGCTTTGGAACGGAAGGCGGAACGGGCTGAGCGGGGCGGCGGGTCCGGATCAGGCTTCGTCATTGCGCCGGACGGCTACATCCTCACGAACAGCCATGTCGTGCATGACGCCAGCCGGATCGAAGTTTTCCTCGCGGATGGCCGCCAATTTGAGGCGGTCCTGATAGGGGACGATCCCGAGAGCGACCTGGCGGTGATCCGGATCAACGCGCCGAGCCTGGTGCATGCGCGGCTCGGGGATTCGCGGTCTTTGCGGGTCGGGCAGATCGCCATCGCCATTGGCAGCCCGTTCGGGTTCCAGCAAACGGTCACGGCTGGCGTGGTCAGCGCGCTGGGACGCTCGATGCGGTCTCAAAGCGGCCGTCTGATCGATAACGTGGTGCAGACCGATGCCGCCCTGAACCCGGGCAACTCCGGCGGACCGCTCGTGAACGCGCGTGGCGAAGTGATCGGAGTGAACACCGCGGTCATTCTGCCGGCGCAAGGCATTTGTTTCGCCATCGCGAGCAATACCGCGGAATTCGTGGCCGCCTGGCTGATCAAGGACGGCCGGATTCGGCGGAGTTGGATCGGCGTCGCCGGCCAGACCGTGCCGATTCACCCGCGGGTGGTGCGCTACCATCGGCTGCCGGTCAGACAGGGGGTGCTGGTGGCGGGAACCGAACCGCACAGCCCCGGGGAGCGGGCCGGGTTGGAGCCAGGGGATGTGATCGTGAGCTTCGGAGCAGAACCAATCTCCAGCATCGACGAATTGCACCGGAAGCTCGTCGCCGGAGCGATCGGGATTCCGGTGATGGTGACGGTCGTCCGGCACACGGAGAAACTGCAGCTCGCGGTGACGCCGGAGGAGTTGATCCCGGAAAGCCGGAGAAACTAACTCATCCACCATGCGACAGGCGGGGACTCATGTCGCCGCCTTCGCTTTTTCGGGAGCATCGCCGGGGCTCGCTGGCTGGACCGGGTGGAGCGGAAGAAGGATCGAGAAGGAGCTGCCCAGCCCCAGGCGCGTCTCCACCGCCAGGCCGTACCCCTGGGCTTTGGCCAGCTCGTAGACCATGGAGAGGCCGAGCCCAGTGCCGCGCCGGGTGGAGAAGGCTTTGGTGGTGAAGAACGGCTCGAAAATGCGCGAAAGATTTTCCGCCGCGATTCCTCCACCCTGGTCAATGACAGCCACCACCACGAAGCCGGGGCCGCTCTCGCCCGCACTTTCCGGCTCGAGGACCGGCTTGGGTGGAAGCGCGTGCGTGAAGCTCGCGGTCAGCTCGACCACGCCTTCGTTGTGCATCGCTTCCACGGCGTTCAGAATGAGGTTGAGCAGGATCTGCTGAAGCACATCCGGCGAGCAACGCACCAAGGGCAGATCCTCGGCCGCGTTGATCTGGAATTGCACGCTCTCGGGAAAACGGTCACTGAGCAGCTTGCGCGTGTCGTGCAGCAACTGGGCGATGTCACAATCCGCCAGGTCCTTCTCCTCGCGCCGGCCGAGCCCGAGCAGGGCTTTGACGATGCCGGTCCCCTGGTCCACCACCGTCTGGATGCGGCTCACGCGCGTGCGGATCTTCTCCGGATCACCCACATTATTCTCAATGATCTGGGCCGACCCTTTGATAATGGAAAGGATGTTGTTGAAATCGTGCGCGATCCCGGCCGCCATGGTGCCCAGCGCCCTCATTTTCTGGCCATGAAGCAATTCCTGATTCGCGCGCTCCAGTTCCTTCGTTCGCTCTGCCACCATCTGCTCCACCCGGGCATAGCTTCGTTTCAATTGGAAATGCCGGTTCACCGCCAGGCCAGCCAGCACGAGCGTGAGGGACAGCGCCAGCGCGGAAACGGACAACAGGCGCGGGTCGCGAATCCACGGCACGATGACTGCGAATTCGAGGCGGCCCGCCGTGCGGGACTTATTGCCGTTCCGGTCCATCGCGAGCGCCTCGATCACATGATTGCCGGACGAAAGATTCTGAAACACCCGGGCAGTGACGTTGGAAAACGGGGTCCAGCTCCCCTCATCCAGCCGGTAGGAGAAAAGCAGGTCGCTCGCCACCGTATAATCCCAGCGGTCCTGGCCGCGAAAGCGGACCAGCGTTGGTTCGCCCGCGATCGGCTTTTCCAGGCCATCAAGAATCGGCGGGAAAGCCCGGGGCGGCTCCGCATCCGCGTCCGCATGGTAAACGAACACGCCGCGCGTGGTAGCCGCCCACACCTCCCCGCCGGGCGAGATGCGGACGTTGTAAACCGCGCCGGGCGGAAGCCCCTCGCTGCTGCTCTGCACCAGCCACGAATTCTCCTGAAACCTCTGGATGCCCGACAAGGTGGACACCCAAATGGTCCCTTGCCCCACGGTGATCCCGGTGATGCGATCCACCGTGTTCAGAATCGGCTCCCAACGCTGCCCGCGGAACTCGTAGATCCGCGAGGCTGTGCCACACCAGATCCGGCCATCCCCCACCTCCGCCAGCGCGTAAATCCGCTCTGTCCGCAACCCATTCTCCGGCCCGAAATGCTCCACCGTCCCCGCGGCGCGGCGCACCCAAAGGAGGGTCGGCCCAAGACAGACCCAAAGATCTCCATTGCTCGCTTCCCGCACGAAGGTCACATCGCCGTGGACCGCCGCCGACTCCGGCAGCGGGATCGACACGAACTCCCGCCCGGTATAGGTCCGAAGATCAAGCGGCAGCGCTTTGTCCGCATGCTCGAACCAGGCGCAGACCGACCCATTGCGCAACGCGCCAACCACATGAACCTGCAAAACATCCGGCACGAGAATCGGCTCGAACCGGCCTGTTTCCGGGTCGAGCACCAGAGGGTGAGATGGCCCGTTCACCACGATCCGCCCGTCATTCAGGCGGAAGATCGCCTGCCGGGGCGGCTGGTTTTCCAGCTCTTCCGGCCACGGAAACGACCGCCGCCCGTTGCGGTCGCGCAGGAGCAGCCCCGACGGGGTGGAAAGCCACACCTCGTCCGAAGGCCCAAACACCATTGAATGGATCGCTGTCTGCCCTTCCTCCAGCTCCGCGGGTTTCCGCCAAAGAAATGGAGAGTAGCGCACCAAGCCCTCGCCCGACGCGACCCAGAACACACCGTTCGTCTCTACCGCCACGTCGTAAAGCGGTCCGCTCAAAGGCTCGCGCCGCAGCACCGCCGGCCAGTCCGACTCATTCACTCGGAACAACGAACTGGTGGAAAAACCCCATACCTCCCCGTCCCAGCCACGCCAGGCCTGCCGCACTTTCTCCACCGGCACCGGAAATTCCGTCCACTTCCCATTTTGCAGGTGTGCGATCAGTCGGTTCTCAGCCTTCTCGCTCGTGCCGGGATTCGCCACGGTGGTGAGATTGCCAGGCGACGATTCGAACACCCGCTGCAAATTGCTAGCCCGATTCGTTTCCGGCAGGAGGAATTCCTTCCACGGAAGTTGCGTAAGCTCGGGAGGGAAGCGCCGCACCGGCCCCTGCAATCGGGCCACTCCCAGCGTTCCACTGATCCAGATCGCTTCATCCAACCCTTCCTGAATCTCAGTGAATTCCCCCAGGCCGGTCGCCTGGGCCTCTTTCAAGACCCGGACCTGCGGCCCGCCCGCGTCAAAATCGAGCAGTTTGTCCGGCAGCAACACCAGGGCGCGATTCACTTCCGCCGGCAGAATCGCCACCTGGCGCAAGTGCCGCGCCGGACTAGCCAGAAAAGCGCGGATTTCCGGAAGGTCATAAAAGACCCAACCGCTATTGTGATAAAGGTATATGCCGCGATTCGTCACGGTCCAGATCTGCGCCGACCGGCTGAGGTGCACCCGGAAAATGATTTCCTCCGGCATCAAGACGTCCCGGCGGAAATAGCCATCCAGCAGGGTCAAAGCCGAGGCGTCTCCGCTTTTGGTCAGCACCGTGCCATTGGGGGCCACGGAAACGAGCAAGGGATATCCGCCAGCGGTGCGGAACACGCGCGTGTGCAACGCCGGCTGGGCGCCGCCCCGCCAGGCGGTCGCGCCCGCCAGCCAGAGCAGCCCAATGGCTATTCGCACCCAACGATGCATGTAAATCCTGCGTTACGAGGGAGATTCGAGCCTCGGAACCCGTCCGTACATACCCCACCTCCGGCGGAAAATCACGGTCGTTCTGCCTCCACAGCGCCTCTGCTGGCATCAAAAATCCTTTTGTAAAACCCCAGCCCCCTTCGTAGATTCCCCGCTTCTGCCGGGTCGGACCCGGCTTGTTTTACATGAAAAGCTATAACATCGCAGTGATTGGCGGAGACGGCACCGGGCCCGAAGTAACCCGGGAAGCTGTCAAGGTCCTGGACGCCGCCTCCAAACGATTTGGGATCAAGCTCAACTACACCAATTACGACCTGGGCGGCGAACGCTACCTCCGCACCAACGAGGCTCTGCCCGACAGCGCGGTCGAAGAATTGCGCAAGTTCCCCGCCATTCTCCTTGGCGCCATCGGCCATCCCGATGTCAAGCCCGGCATTCTCGAAAAGGGCATTCTCCTTCGCCTCCGCTTCGAGCTCGAGCAATACATCAACCTCCGCCCGGTGAAGCTCTACGACGAACGGTTCTGCCCGCTCAAGGACAAGAAGCCGGAAGACATCGACTTCGTCGTGGTGCGCGAAAACAATGAAGGCCTTTACACTGGCGCCGGCGGCTTCGTCTTCAAAGGCACGCCGCACGAAATCGCCGTCCAGGAAAGCATCAACACCCGCCGGGGCGTCGAACGCTGCCTGCGCTACGCTTTCGAATACACCCGCAAGCGCAACAAGAATAAGAAGCTCACGCTCTGCGGCAAAACCAACGTTCTGACCTTCGCTTTCGACCTGTGGGAACGGGCCTTCCACGAAATCGGCAAGAAGGATTTCTCGGAGATTCAGCGTGATTACGCGCACGTCGACGCCACCACCATGTGGTTCGTGAAGAATCCGGAATGGTTCGACGTGATCGTCACGGACAACATGTTCGGCGACATCATCACCGACCTCGGCGCGATGGTGCAGGGCGGCATGGGCATCGCGGCCGGCGGCAACATCAACCCGCAAGGGGCGAGCATGTTCGAACCAATCGGCGGCAGCGCGCCAAAGTACACCGGTCAGAACGTCATCAATCCGCTGGCCGCGATTTGCGCAGGCCAGATGATGCTCGACTTCCTCGGCGAAAGCGTCGCGGCCAAGGCGATCGAAGACGCCGTCATCAAGATCACGCGCGAGAAGGTCAAATCGCTTGCCGCGGGCAAGATGGGCTACTCCACGACCCAGCTCGGCGATATGGTCGCCCAGCAGGTCGCCGGTTAACTCTGGTCCTTATTCTTTCGCTCGAAGGCGAGTGGCGCAAACCACTCGCCTTCGCCTTTTTTTACCTTAAAGTAGCCGGATGTTTCGGTTTCGGGCTTTCGTTGCTTCGCTCCTGTTCACGCTCTCCGCCGCGGCTCAAACCGCGGAAGCGCCTCGCTCCATCGCTTTTACGAACGGGCTCGTCCTCGGCAGCGTCGGCCGCTCCGGCCGCAACGCCTTCCACACCGACGCGATCGAGCAGGCGATCGTCACGGACCGCTGGCGCCCGCCAGCGGCCGGGCTCGAAGTCGCCGCCCCGGGAGGCACGAACCGGGCCTGGCAACTCGCTGCCTCCGATCGCGATGGCAACTTCACCGGTCCTGAATTGCGCGGCGGCTACCTCTACGCCACCTACGTTTCCGACCGGCCTGACATTCTCCTCCTCGATGCCGCGGGACACAACCTAGTCTACGTCAACGGCGAGCCGCGCCCGGGCGATCCTTATTCCAACGGCATTCTCCTCCTGCCGGTCACGATCAATTCTGGCACCAACGAATTCCTTTTCAGCGTCGGCCGCGGCCGCCTCAGTGCCCGGCTCACCCAGCCCAGGCTGGAAGTCTTCCTGCACCACCGTGACCACACCCTGCCCGATATTGTCCGGGACGAAACCGATCCGCTCTGGGGAGCGATCGTTGTCATCAATACCACCCGCACGGCGATGACGAATCTCGCGCTGGCCGTCCGTGCCGAGGGCACTCGCGATCTGGAGACGCCCCTCCCGTCCATTCCGCCCATGAGCGTCCGCAAAGTTCCGTTCCAGTTGCCCCAGCCCGATCCATTGCCCGCGACCAACGTTTGCGATTTCAGCCTCAAACTGATTGACCTGGATCACACTTCCGCTCCGCTGGACACGCAAAAGCTCTCCCTGCGCATCCGCCAGCCCACCGATCATTACAAGCACACGTTTCGCAGCGAGATCGACGGGAGCATTCAATATTACGCGGTCGCTCCGCCCAATCCGCTGCCGGAACCGGGTGACGCCCTCGCCCTCTTCCTCTCCACTCACGGCGCCAGCGTCGAAGCGATGGGCCAGGCGGACGCTTACGCCTCAAAATCGTGGGGATATCTGATCGCTCCCACCAATCGACGCCCCTACGGATTTGATTGGGAAGACTGGGGCCGGGGCGACGCGCTCGAAGTGCTGAACCTGGCTCAGGCCAAATTCAAGACCGATCCCGCCCAGACCTACCTCACGGGCCACTCGATGGGCGGACATGGCGCCTGGCAGCTCGGCGTGACTTTTCCGAATCGCTTTGCGGCCGTAGCCCCCAGCGCCGGATGGATCAGCTTCTGGTCCTACGCCGGGGCAAGCCGCAGCACCAATCCCGCGCCGGTGGAGAACCTCATCCAACGCGCCAATACGCCGGGCGACACGCTCGCTCTTTCCAGTAATTACCTGCAGCAAGCCATCTACATTCTGCATGGGGATGCCGATGACAACGTGCCCGTCTCCGAGGCTCGCACCATGAAGGAAAAGCTCGGCGCTTTTCACCATGACTTCCTTTACCACGAGCAACCCGGCGCGGGCCATTGGTGGGGCAATGCCTGCGTCGATTGGCCGCCCATTTTCAACCTTTTCGCCCACCACAAAATCCCGGCTGATTCCACCGTCACCTCCATTCACTTCAGCACGGCAAATCCGGGAATTTCCTCCTCCGACCACTGGGTCACCATCGAAACGCAGGAACATTGCCTCGCCCGCAGCACCGTGGACCTGAGCTACGAACCGGGACCGCGCAGAGTCTCCGGGGATACGGAGAACGTGGCGCATCTTTCCCTCGCGCTTACCCGCATCGCCCCGCCCGGGCCCGCCAGCATCGAACTCGACGGGCAGAAGATCTCGCTCGACGCGGTGCCCAGCGCGGCGGTCCGCCTGGCCAAACTCGACGGCGTCTGGAAGCTCGCTCCTCCCGCGGATCCCCAAGCCAAGGGGCCACGCCGCTACGGACCGTTCAAGGAAGCGTTCAATCACCGCATGCTTTTTGTCTACGGCACCAAGGGCACGGAGGCGGAGAATCGCTGGGCCTACGCCCGCGCCCGCTACGACGCCGAGGCCTGGTGGTATCGCGGCAACGGCGCGGTGGACCTCGTGCCGGACGCCCAATTCGACCCCGCGGCCGATCCGCACCGCGGCGTCGTGCTCTACGGCAACGCCGAGAACAACGCCGCCTGGCCGGCCCTCCTCGGCGCCAGCCCGGTCCAGGTCACCCGGTCCGCCGTCAAGATTGGCGAACGCGAATTCAGCGGCGCCGACCTTGCGTGCCTTTTCCTCCGGCCCCGGCCGAACAGCACCACCGCCTGCGTGGCCGCCGTCAGCGGGACTGGCCTCCCCGGACTGCGTCTCACCGAGCGTGTGCCCTACCTCCTCGCCGGAGTCGGCCTGCCGGATGTCACGGTGTTTGGCGTCGAATCTCTGGCCGAAGGAGTGAAAGGGGCGCGCGCCGCGGGCTACTTCGGCAATGACTGGAGCGTCGACCATGGCGAATTCGAGTACGCCAGCCCGGCCAACCCGTAGTTTATTCCCGGCCCGGTTTCCCACTTGGCAACCGCGTTCCCCTGAACGATTCTAAACTCCCGTTCAAATATGGCTGATGGCCCGAACAAAAACGTTTACGACGAGAGTAAAATAAAAACGCTGTCCTCGCTGGAGCATATCCGGCTCCGCACCGGCATGTACATCGGGCGGATTGGGGATGGATCGCACTACGACGACGGCTGTTACATTCTCCTCAAGGAAGTCATCGATAACGCCATCGACGAGTACATCATGGGTCATGGCCGCGAAGTCCAGATTGGCGTCGAGGGCACGAAAGTCTCCATTCGCGATTTCGGCCGCGGCATCCCGCTGGGCAAAGTCATCGAATGCGTTTCGCAGATTAACACCGGCGCGAAGTACAACGACGATGTCTTCCAGTTCAGCGTCGGGCTCAACGGCGTCGGCACCAAGGCGGTCAACGCCCTCTCCAAAAGTTTCCTCGTCCGCAGCCACCGCGACGGCGAATTCGTGGAAGCCCGCTTCAAGCAGGGCAAGCTGCTCGACCAGAAAAAGGGCAAAACGGCCGAACCCAACGGCACGTTCGTCCAGTTCGAGCCGGACCCGGCGATTTTCAAAGAGTCTGAATTCCGCCCGGAATACATCGAGAAGCGCCTCCGCCATTATTGCTACCTGAACAGCGGCCTTCGCCTCATCTTTAATGGCCAGACCTTCCAGGCAAAACGCGGCCTGATGGACCTGATCCTCGAGGATCTCCAAGCCGATAATAGCGAGCCGATCTACGCCCCGCTGCATTACACCAGCAAAACGCTCGAATTCTGCTTCACACATACCAACAGCCGCTACGGCGAAACGGTTTACTCGTTCGTCAACGGCCAGTACACGTCGGATGGCGGCACGCACCTCAGCGCCTTCCGCGAAGGGGTGCTCAAAGCGGTCAACGAATACGCCAAGGGCAAGTTCGAAGGCGATGACGTGCGCGAATGCATGGTCGGCGCGGTCGCCATCCGCCTCAAAGATCCGATGTTCGAGTCCCAGACGAAGAACAAACTGGGGAACACCGAAATTCGCTCCGAATTGATGAACCAGGTGCGCGAGGAACTGCTGCACTTCTTCAATCGGAACAAGGACATCGCCGAGAAGATCATTGCCAAGGCGCAGGACACCCAGCAGCTCCGCAAAGAACTGCAGGAGGTGAAAAAACTCGCCCGTGAACGCGCCAAAGCGATCACTCTGCACATTCCGCAGCTCAAGGACTGCAAGCAGCATTTCAACAAGGAGAAGGGGAAGGGCCTCGGCACCATGGTCTTCCTCACCGAAGGCCAGTCCGCAGCCGGCTCGATCGTCAGCACCCGCGATGTGAATACCCAGGCCATCTTCGTCCTCAAGGGCAAGCCGCTCAACGTTTGGGACCTCAAGCGCGACATCGTTTACAAGAACGATGAAATGTACAACCTCATGCGCGCCCTCGATATCGAGGATTCCATTGCCAGCCTGCGCTATGAAAAGGTGATTCTCGCCACTGACGCTGACGTCGACGGCTTGCACATCCGCAACCTGCTCATAACCTATTTCTACAAGTTCTTCGACCAACTCGTGCACGACGGGCATCTCTACGTGCTCGAGACGCCCCTCTTCCGCGTGCGGAACAAGAAGGAAACGATCTACTGCTATAGCGAAGCAGAACGCGACGCAGCCGCCAAAAAGCTCGGCGCTTCCTCCGAGATCACCCGGTTCAAAGGGCTCGGTGAAATCAATCCCACCGAATTCAAGCAGTTCATCGGAAAAGAAATGCGTCTCAGCCAGGTGGAAGGAGCCCCCAAGCCCGAAGCCCAGAACATCCTCGGCTTTTACATGGGCAAGAACACTCCGGAGCGCAAAGACTACATCATGCAGCATCTGGTCGTGCCCGTGGAAGATTGACCCAGGGTCCTTGAAACGCTCCGGTGCGACACTCCACTCCCCTCCGAATCTTTGTTCTCGCCGGCGGGCGCAGCTCCCGCATGGGCCGCGATAAGTCGCGCCTCCTGCTCGGATCGCGCAGCTTTCTCGAGCGCGTCGTTGCCACCGCCCGCGAATTGGAAGCACCCGTGGAAGTCGTCACCCAGGATGATCGGCCTGGGCTCGGGCCGATCGGGGGCGTCCTCACTGCTTTTCGCCGGTCCTCGTTCGAGCGCGCTCTCTTTCTCTCGTGCGACATGCCGCTCGTCACCATCGATTGGCTGCGGCATCTCCTCGCGGCTGCCCGCTCGCGGCCGGTTTTCTCCCAGGATCAGGACCGCGCTGGATTCCCGTTCGTGCTCCCGCGAGCGGCCGAACCGATCATCGAACTGCTCATTCGCCGCCAGCAAACCTCCCTTCAGGAGCTGCGCGCCGCCTTGCAGGGGAAGATTTGCCAGCCCCCGCCAGCCGACCGCTGGCAGCTCGCCAACGTTAATACTCCCGCGGATTATCGCCAGGTCGTTCGCGTCTGGACCCGGCGCCACAGCTCCAGCGCCGTCCTCGAAATCCGGTGGCTCACCCTCCAGCGGGATGGCAACCGACTCGTCTCCGATTTCTCCTGGCAGGTCCGCCGCGGGGAGCATTGGGTGGTGCTTGGTCCGAACGGTTGCGGAAAAACGTCTCTGTTTAGCGCTCTGCTAGGGTACGTCACCCCGACCCGCGGCGACATCTTTGTCCTGGGCGAGGAATACGGCGACTCCGATTGGCCGGAATTGCGCAAAAAGATCGGCATGGTCAGCTCCAGCGTCCGGCAAATGATGCCGGACGCCGAACCGGCCTGGATCACCGTCGCCAGCGGCAAATACGCGATGATCGATTTTTGGGGAACGCCAAAAGCGTGCGACCAAGCAGATGCTTTACGGCTCCTGCGGAAGATCGAGTGCGAACATCTCGCCGAGCGGCCATGGGCCGTCCTCTCCCAAGGGGAGCGCCAGCGCGTTCTCATCGCCCGGGCTCTCATTGCCCGCCCTGCCCTCCTCATCCTCGATGAGCCTTGCGCCGGCCTTGACCCGGCCGCCCGGGAACATTTTCTGCACTTCCTCGACCGGCTCGGCCGCCAGCGCGGCAGCCCGTCCATCGTGCTGGTCACCCATCACGTTGAGGAAGTCATGCCCGTGTTCACCCACGCCCTCCTGATGAAAAAGGGGGCGAAATTGGCGGAGGGTCCAGTTCCGGCGATGATGACCGCCGGACAACTGACCGCTGCGTTCGACACTCCGATTCGCGTGCGCAGGAACCACGGACGATACGCCCTGAAAGTCAGCTCGTTACGAAATCTGATCACCTGAAGCCCGCTTGCGGCAAAGGATGGGTCCTTAAGAAAAGCCCAATGATTCCGATAGGATTCTTACAATCGCTTCTTCAGCGAAACTTCATATGAGCAACGCCGCCCAGCCAATGGGCGGCGGTTTTTTAGAGGCTCGACGGTAATTCCGTGAGCTTCAAATCCACCATCAGATCCGAGGCGATCCGTTCCAACTCCGCCCGCAAACGCTGAATTTCGCACTGCGGCGGAATATGCACCCGAGCCCGGGCATGGAAGAGCAATTCGCCAGTCATTGGAGCGCTGGAAAACTCCGTCTCCAATTCCTCCACATTCACATGACTGCGGGCAAATGCTTCGGACACCTGCCGCACAATTCCCGGCCGATCCTGGCCCACCAGATTCAATTCCGCAAAGCGCCCTTCCGGCGGAGCCGCAGCGACTACGTCGTCCAGAATCGTGAGCTTCAGCCCGCCTGTTTCCAAGGCGTGCAAAGCGCTCAAGGCTTTGGAGCGTTCCGCCGCCGGAATCGAGACTCGAAGAATGCCAGCAAACTGGCCGCCCAGTCGGGACATCCGGCTTTCCAGCCAGTTGCCGCCGCATTTGGCGACAGCCGAGGCGATCGACTCCACCAGACCGGGACGATCGGGAGCCACCACCGTAATGACGAGGGGAGAATCCATCCGCCAGAACGCAGGCGGTTACAACGAGTTAGCGGCCTTTGTCGCCGGACTTTCCGGACGATTTCGATTCCGCCAGCACCCAGGCAATGACAATCGGGGTGAAACAAAGAAACAACCCGATCGGCATCGCGCAAACACTCCAGAACTTATCCATAAAGAACGCTAAAATTGCGACGGAAATCCAACTTGTAAAGGCTTTTCGCCTTGCGTGGCGCTCTCGGATTTCACCGATAACAGTTCCTGTCGGCTGCGCGACGACTGTCCTCCGCACGCCCGGGAAGGCCCGCCCGTGGGTTGAAGGGCGGCATCCCCCGCCAGACTTGCTTGATTACTTTGCCAGCCCATACTGGCTGCATGCTGAGCGACGAACAGGCCAGCCCAGAGCAAATCGCCATCTTTAAGGCGATGTCCCCGGAACAACGCTGGCGCGCCGCGCGAGACCTCTACTGGACCGTGCGGCGGCACAAGACTGCCTATCTCCGGAGCCTGCATCCTGAGTGGTCCCAAGAGCGGCTTGAACAGGAAGTCCGAAACATTTTCCTTTGTGCCACAACCTGACCTGCTCGACCTGTTCGTACACCCGCTGCGCGAGGCAGGGATCAATTACCTCGTCAGCGGAAGCATGGCCGCAATGCTCTACGGTGAACCGCGCGTCACCCACGACGTGGACCTCATCGCCTTCCTGTCCGCAGAGGACATTCCCCGGCTCTCAAAGATTTTCCCAGCTGCCGACTTCTATCTACCCCCGGCGGTAGTCATCGCCATGGAGATGAGCCGCGAGCGCAGGGGCCGCTTCAACGTGATTCATCCAGCTTCCGGCCTAAAGGCCGATTTTTATCCGGCCAATCGAGACGAATTGCACCCTTGGGCCTTCCGGCATCGGAAAACGTACCAGCTCGACAACCAAACCATCGTGCTCGCCCCGCCGGAATATGTAATCCTCCGCAAGCTTGAGTTCTTCCGGGAGGGCGGTTCGGAAAAGCATCTCCGCGACATCCGTTCAATGCTCAAGGTGTCTGGTGATCAGATGGACCATGTCGCGCTGCAAAATTGGATCGCACGCCGCGAATTGCAGGCCGCATGGTCCCGCGTCTCTTCCTAACTCAATCGACTTCAGTATAGCTCCAGCCTCTAGAGATCGAAGCAAAAGCCACCCTGATTGCGGAGAATCCCGCGGCCCTCGCCGAGCGACATTGACACTGGCGACGTTCGATCGGGGAATTCGTCACGCCGCTGTCGAACTTGTCGAACCAATTGAGCCAGCCAGTCGCGCGAACTGATATGCGAGGTTCCTGGCACTTGCGCCTTTGCTCGAACAGCCAAGAGCGATATTGCCGGCCTGCCTTGCGTCTGGCTTCCGGCCCCCTTCAGTCCGCAAAGAGGAACTGCAGATCATTCAGGGTCAGGCTTTGCGAGAAGCGTTCTTCGCCTAAAACATCGTCGGCCAGGGCGGCTTTCTCCTTTTGCAGGACTCGAATCTTTTGCTCGATGCTGTCGCGCATCAGGAGCCGATAGGCGATGACTTTGCTGGTCTGGCCAATCCGGTGGGTCCGGTCGATCGCCTGGTTCTCAACCGCAGGATTCCACCACGGGTCGAAAAGCACCACGTAGGAGGCAGCGGTGAGATTCAGCCCAAACCCGCCGGCTTTCAGGGAGATGAGAAAGACCGCGCCGCCGCGGGCGGTTTGGAATTTCTTGACGAGGTCGCCGCGGTCCTCGGTGTCGCCCGCCAGATAGAAGAATGGCCAGTCCCGCTCTTCCATTTTTTCTTGAAGCAAATCGAGCATGGTCACGAATTGGGAGAAGACCAGAACCTTGTGGCCTTCCGCCATGAGCGGCTCGAGCAAATCCTCCAGCGCGTCGAGTTTCGCGCTTTCGGCGTCAAGCAAGGATCCGTCGACCAGGGAGGGGTGGCAGCAAATCTGCCGCAACCGGAGAAGAGAAGTGAGAATATTGAATCGTTGCTTGTTCAGCTGGTCGTTGGACTTCAGGCCAAGGATCATTTGCTGCGCCCGCTTAAGCTCAGCCCGGTAGAGGGTCAGTTGCGTGCCTTCCATTTCGCAGAGCAGATCCTCCTCGATCCGGTCGGGAAGATCCCGGGCGACCTGCCCTTTGGTGCGGCGCAACAGGAACGGGCGCACCCGCGCCGCGAGCCGCCGGCGCGCGAGTGGATCGTCCTTCGCATCGAAGCGCTTCAGGAATTGCGCGCGATTCCCCAGCACTCCCGGCATGGCAAAAGCGAGGATGCTCCACAAGTCCAGCAGTCGATTTTCGATCGGCGTCCCGGTCAGCGCCAGGCGATGTTCCGCCTTCAATCCGCGCGCGGCCTGAGCGGTTTGGGAATCCGGATTCTTGATGTATTGCGCTTCATCCAGAATGGCGGCAAACCAGTCCATTCTGCCAACGGCTGGCCAAAGGGAGCGCAACTGCGAGTAGTTGACCACGATCAGGTCGAACTCTTTGCGGGCCGCGGTGAGTTCCGCCTCGGGTTCGCCGCGCCACAAGCGAACGCGCAGGCCGGGATAGAATCGCTCGGTTTCGGCGCGCCAATTGTCCATCACTGATTTGGGGCAAATCACCAGTGAGGGCACGCGCTGGGCGCGAACGGCATCGTTCCCTTCCTCCCGCAACCAGGCCAGCCAAGCCAGGGTCTGAATGGTTTTCCCGAGCCCCATGTCATCCGCCAGCACGCCCCCAAAACGATTCGAGGTCAGATAAGCCAGAAAATGGAACCCCTCGGTCTGATAAGGCCGCAGCTCGGCGCTGATCACGCGCGGCAGTTCCGGTGTGACGCGCGTTTTTAGCTCACTGGCCCGCCGTTGAATCTTTTCGACGCGATCCGGCGGCAGGAATTTTCGGGCCGCCTCGTCCGCCAGCTGCAAGGCATGTAGTCGCTGCGGCTCCGCGGAGAAATCGGTCGAGGTCAATCCGAGGCGCGCCAGTTGCTCGTCTTCCTCCGGGGTAAGGTTGAACTGCAAACGCCGCCAGCCCTTTTTGCCGAGCCGGACAAAGCCGCCCCGGGCGTTCAGAAGCAATTTCAGTTCTTCCGGAGTGAGGGTGGTATCGGTCACTTTCAACACCACTTTCAGATCAAACCAGTCCACGCCCGCCTCGGTCAGATCGAGGGAGACTCCGCCTGCGACCGGCGCATCGCGGAAGCTGGCCAGCTCCTTGTCCAGGAGCACCTCGATCTCCTGGGGCAGTCCCCGCAGCCATTGCGCGAAAACGTCCGGCACTTTCTTGGTAAGACGCAGCTTCCACCCGCCCGGATAGTTCTCCCATCTAGCGCCGAGCGGGTCGAGCAGTTTGGGAAAGTGCTTTTGCGCCGTCCGATCGTGAATGATCAGCTTGCCGCGATCTTCCTTCCCCGATTTCGGTGGTTTGGCGTTCCATGGATGTTGCCAGCCGGATGAAGTAAAGTGTTCCGGAGTTAATCCCGGAGCCTTGGCGGTCACTTCGATCAGGAGGTCTTCGGTGTCGCTTCCAATATAGATCGGCCGGAGCTGGCACGTCACAGTGACATTTACTGGAACATGGGTGACCCGATTCTCAAGATGTTCGGGCAGGGGAAGGTGGTTCGCGTGGAGAAAGCGCAGGCCATCGGTGGTCTCGAGAGCTTCGGTCGGAATCGTGACGCTGAGATCATCGTCCAAAGCCTCCGCCGGGGGGCCTTGGAACAGGCTGCGCTCGGTCAAATACAGAGTGGGCTGGCCGGCGAGCTTGCACAAAACCGGCGGCAGCGGCGCCCCCTGGCCGGTCGTCAGAGCCAGAGCGTAAACCTGGCTCCCGTTCTCCGGCGGCCGGAGATTCAAGCGGAGCGGCTCGGTGACACGGTCGAGGGGCGCGCCCTCGGCGGTGACCACGGTTTCCGGCGGGAGCGGCAGCCGCAAGAGGCGGTTCAAGCTCGGCAGCGCGGTGGTATCCGCATAGCGAAACGACCACCAGGTATCGTAACGCCAGGGCTTGTAACTCGCGCTCCAGAGCGGGAGCGAGTTCGGCGCGACGACCAGGGCGCTGTTCTCAAACTGCTCCGCCAATCGCTTGGCCTGGGCTTGCTTGAGCTCCTGAAACGACGCGCCGGAGCTCGTGCGCCATTGCAGCCGGGCTTCCTTGGCCGCAACCATCAAGCGCAACTCGAGGATCAGGGGTTCGGACACCGGGGTTTGCCCGCCATAATCCTGGAACCACTGGCTCCAACGCTCGATCTCTTTTCGGCGCGCCCAAACCTCCATGACGGGGGCAATCAGGCTCAGATCCGTGACCGCTTCCAGAAACCCAGGCAGCTCATGCTGCCGCCGACGCAATTCCCAAGCCAGATAAAGCCAGAAGGAATACGAGTTGGCTGGAAACTCCGGCCATAGATCAACTGGCTCGTACGGCCGATAGGGATCGGAAAAACCGCGGACAAAGGGAGCAGGCAACAGAGAGCGCACGTCCGATTCCGTCAATCCGCGAGCATCGGCGAAGCGGTAGAGCTCCTCGATGCGCTTGAGCGTCGCTGCTTCCGCCGGTCGAAGTTTTCGCCCCAGCCGCTTGGCCAATTCCTCCCGCAGCGAAGGACCGGGACCGCTGAGCGTCGCGCCGGAATCTGGCTGGGCAGGCACGGTGGCTCGCTCCGCCGGTTCCGTTGCCATTCCATCCGCCCGCAAGGCCATTAAGGCGGCTACGATATGCTTGCAGTCTGTCCCGACCGGACAGGTGCACTCCCCGGCGCTTTCGTATTCGGTGAATTCGAGGGCCACCTCATAGGGTTCTCCGCCGATCACCAGCGCGGCGTAAAGCTCCCGCGGCCGGATGCAATCCAACTGCTTAACCAAACCTCGTTGAAAGTAGTCCTTCCCTCGAGCCAGCGTGACCTGATCCAACTCCTCGAGAAATGCGTCGACGCGCTTCCGGATATCTTTCGGCAACTTCAATCCGCCACAAAATGAGAGAGAGGAAGTCCCCCGGCAAGCTCACGTTATCGGGGAATCTTCTCACGTTCTTCACTATCGGCCCGCCCTGCGACTATGTCGGGAGCTCGGAAGAATTCGCTCGCTGGCGCGGAAATCTGAGTTAGCGTGGCGGTTCGCTTGACAGAACTGTCAGAGCTGTTAACTTACGTATCCTTAGTGGAATACTTATGATTGATCCGGCCGCTCCGCCCAAAGTCACGCACAACGAAGTGATCAAGGAAGCCAACCCCACGTTGGCCGGCACCATCGCGCAGACCCTTCAGGACCCTGCCCTTGATCGCTTCTCCGAAGATGACCAGCAGTTTATCAAATTCCACGGCATTTATCAGCAGGACGACCGTGATAAACGCAAGACCGGCAAGTACTACATGTTCATGGTACGCGGACGGCTGCCCGGCGGCGTTGTCACTCCAGACCAATATGTGGCATTCGACACGCTGGCAACGGCCTACGGCAACAACACCCTGCGCATCACCACCCGGCAGGGATTTCAATTTCATGGCGTCGTGAAGAGCGGCTTGGGCAAGCTGATGCGCGGCATCAACGACGCCCTGTCCACGACCCTGGCGGCCTGCGGCGACGTGAACCGCAATGTCATGGCCTCTTCGACCCCGGCCACCAGCCCGCTGGTGGAACGAGTCTTGCAGGACGCATTCCACATTTCCAAAGCACTGCTGCCGAAAACCCGCGCGTATCATCAGATCTGGGTGGAAGGCAAGCAGCTCGACCTCACGGCGGAAGATGAAAAGAACTTCGTAGATCCGTTATACGGGAAGACCTATCTGCCGCGAAAATTCAAAGTCGCCTTTGCCATCCCGCCCTTAAACGACATCGACATCTTCACGAACGACCTCGGGTTCATCGCGATCGAGGAAAACGGAAAACTGATCGGCTATAATGTCCTCGCCGGCGGCGGCATGGGCATGAGCCATGGCAACGAGGAGACGTTCCCGCGCCTGGCCGACGTCCTCGGTTTTCTCCCGCCCGAACATTTGGAAGCCGTTTCGAAAGCGGTCCTCACCATTCATCGCGATTTCGGCGATCGCGCGAATCGCAAGCACGCGCGCCTGAAATACGTGATTGCGGAGCGCGGCGTCGAATGGACCCGCGCGGAAGTCGAGCGCCGCGCCGGCTTCAAGCTTGGGGCGGCCCGCCCGCACCATTTCACTCAGCAAGGGGATCTGCTGGGCTGGAACCGCCAGCTGAATGGCAAAAGTTTCCTCGGCCTGTTCGTCGAAAGCGGCCGGATCAAGGATGCCGAGGGCTATCAGCTCAAGACCGCTCTGCGGAAAATCGTCGAGCAATTCCGCGTGGAAACCCGGCTCACCCCGTCCCAAAACATCCTGCTGGTCGACGTTCCGGACGAACAGAAGAAGCCGATCAATGACCTGCTCGCGCAGCATGGCGTGAAGGTGGAAAGCCAGGGCTCCGCTTTGCGCCTGGCGTCGATCGCTTGCCCGGCACTGCCCACCTGCGGCCTCGCCCTCGCCGAGTCCGAACGGTACCTTCCGGACGTCATTACCCGCCTGGAAAAACTCTTCGGTGAATTGGGCCTGGGGAATGAAGAAATCGTCGTGCGGATGACGGGCTGCCCGAACGGCTGCGCCCGTCCGTACATGGCGGAAATTGGTTTCGTTGGCCGGGCTCCAAACAAATACATGATTTATCTGGGCGGCAACGAGAGCAGCACCCGCCTGAACCGGGTCTGGAAGGAAAATGTGAAGGGCGAGGACTTTGAGAAAGAACTTCGTCCGCTGCTCGCCCGCTACGTCCAGGAACGGAACCGCGGCGAACGCTTCGGCGATTGGTGCGAACGAGTCGTGCTGGCTGAAACCGCCGCCCAACCGGCAGCCGCCTCGAACTGATGATTGCCACCCCGGAAGTCGAATCCCTGAACCGCCAGTTTCAAGGCGGCTCCACCGAATCCATCCTGCGCTGGGCGTGGAATGAATTCGGCGCGCGCGCTGCCATTGGCACCAGCTTTCAGGGCGCGGGCTTGGTCATGATCCATCTCGCGCGCCAGCATGGCTTTGATTTCCCGGTTTTCACCCTAGACACGGGCCTTCTCTTTCCGGAGACGCTCGATCTAAAGAAACGTCTGGAAGATTTCTTCCATCTCCAGATCGAATCGCTCGCGCCCGACCTCACCGTTGAGCAGCAGGCGGCAGCGCTGGGGCCGGAACTCTGGCGGAAGAATCCAGACCTCTGCTGCACGACGCGCAAAGTGATCCCGCTCCAGGGGAAACTCTCCGAGCTCGATTGCTGGATCACCGGCCTGCGCCGTGAGCAATCCGACACCCGCTCACTCACACAGTTTGTGGAGGTTTACACCTTTGACGAAACGACCGGGCGGGAGATCGTTAAGCTCAACCCGATGGCGAACTGGTCTCGCCAGGCCGTTTGGGATTATCTGCACCAGCACAAGGTTCCGTACAATCCTTTGCACGATCAAGGATACCGCTCGATCGGCTGCTGGCCCTGCACTCACAAAGTGGCCGACGGCCAGAACGAACGGGCCGGACGTTGGACCGGTTTCAACAAAGTGGAATGCGGCATCCACACGTTTATGGCCCGCAAGGCATAAGCCTCTCCCTTTTTTCCTATGGACTACCTCTCTAAACTCGAGAATCAGAGCATTTACATCCTGCGCGAGGCTTTCAATAAATTCGAAAACCTCGCCATGCTCTGGAGCATCGGCAAAGACTCCACGGTGCTCCTTTGGATGGCCCGCAAGGCGTTCTTTGGCCATGTGCCGTTCCCGCTCGTGCATGTCGACACCACCTACAAAATCCCGTCCATGATCGAGTATCGCGACCGGCTCGTGCAAGAATGGAAGCTCGAATTGGTGGTGGGCAAAAATGAAGAGGTGCTCCGAAGCGGCAATACTTTCCCCAACGGACGGGCTACCCGCGTCGAATGCTGCGGCATGCTGAAGAAAGACGGCCTCAAGCAAGTGCTGGAAAAACACAAGTTCACGGGAGTAATCGTCGGCGTTCGCCGCGATGAAGAGCCGACCCGCGCCAAGGAGCGGTACTTCAGCCCGCGCGACAAGAACATGGAGTGGAATGTTGAAGATCAGCCGCCGGAGCTTTGGGATCAGTTCAAGACCGACTTCGAAGCGGGCACTCATATCCGCATCCATCCGCTACTGCACTGGACCGAGCTGAACGTCTGGGAGTACATCCACCGGGAAAACATCCCCATTATCCCGCTCTACTTCGCGAATAGCAAAGGCGAGCGCTACCGCAGCCTCGGGTGCGCTCCCTGCACCGGGGCGATCAAATCCACCGCCCGCAGCGTTCCGGAAATCATCGAAGAACTCCGAAACACCAAAACCACGGAACGCTCCGGCCGGGCCCAGGACAAGGAGAGCGAGGACGCTTTTGAGAAGCTCCGCCGGGACGGCTACATGTAAACCGCGAGGGAACCAGCGTCGAACCAACCCAAGCTCATCTGGAATCTTTTTCTCCGCCCGAGGCGGATGAATCAACTATGACCCCAAGCGAACAACTAAAAATCGTCATCGTCGGCCATGTCGACCATGGCAAGTCGACTTTTGTCGGTCGCCTCTTTCATGACACCGGCTCTTTGCCCGAGGGCAAGCTCGAACAACTGCAGAAGATTGCCGAACGGCGCGGCGTTCCGTTCGAGTGGGCCAACCTGATGGATGCCCTCCAGTCGGAGCGCGACCAGAACATCACCATCGACACCGCCCAGATCTGGTTTCAAACCGCCAAGCGCCAGTACGTGATCATTGACGCGCCCGGCCATAAGGAATTCCTGAAGAACATGGTCACCGGCGCGGCGAACGCCGAAGCCGCGCTGCTCCTGATCGATGCGAACGAAGGCGTCCAGGAACAGTCCCGGCGGCACGGCTACCTGCTCAATCTGCTCGGCATCCGGCAGATCGCGGTCCTTGTGAACAAGATGGATCTGCAGAATTACTCCGAGGAACGCTTCCGCAGCCTGGAACAGGAGTACCGCAAATTCCTTCAAACCATCGGCGTCGAACCGAAGCAGTTCGTGCCCATTGCCGCGAAACACGGCGACAACATCGCCTCTCACAGCGCCAATATGCCCTGGTGGAAGGGACCAACCGTCCTGGATGTGCTCGACGCTTTCAAGGTGTCCGAACCGCCCAGCCATCAGCCGCTTCGCTTTCCGGTTCAGGATGTCTACCGTTTTGACGAACGCCGCATTCTCGCCGGCCGCGTGGAGTCTGGAACTGTCCGGGTCGGCGACCGCCTGCTCTTCTCGCCGGGAAACAAAACCAGCACGGTGAAGACGATTGAACGGTGGAACTCCCCTTCCCGCGAACTCTCCGCCTCCGGCGAATCGATCGGCATCACCCTTACTGAGCAGATTTTCGTCGAACGGGGCACCATCGCCTCGCTTGAAACCGACGCGCCGTTCGAACTGACCCGCTTCAAAGCGCGGCTTTTCTGGCTGGGCCGCTCCCCATTCCGTAAAGGGAAGCTGTACCGGCTCAAACTGACGACGCAGGAAGTCGAGTGCGAGATCGATTCGATCGACCGAGTCATCGATTCCTCGACGCTTGAAACCGTGTCGCGCCGGGAGAAGGAGATTTTCGTAGGCCGCAACGAGGTGGCAGAACTGCATATCAAGACCCGCCGACCGGTCGCCTTTGACGTCCATGCGGACATCGTTTCCACCGGACGTTTCGTGATCGTGGACGGCTTTGAAGTAGCCGGAGGCGGCATCATCGCGCCGGATGCTTACCCCAAACGGACCCCCGACTCCTTCCAAAAAAGCGACAATATCTTCTGGAGCCACGGCAAGGTAACCGGGCCGCAGCGCACTCGGCGTAACGGCCATCCCGGGCTGGTGGTCTGGCTGACCGGTCTCTCAGGCGCTGGCAAATCCACGATCGCCACCGAAGTGGAACGCGAACTGTTCAACCTGGGCAAACAGGCCTACGTGCTGGATGGCGATAACATTCGCCACGGCCTTTGCTCTGATCTGGGGTTCTCACCCCACGAACGACGCGAAAACATTCGCCGCGTGGGCGAAGTGGCCAAGCTCTTTGCGGATGCAGGGATCATTTGCATCACAGCCTTCATTTCCCCGTACAAAGCGGACCGCGAACTCGTCCGGAACATGTTGCTGGACGGCCAATTCATCGAGGTCTACGTAAACGCGCCACTCCCGGTGTGCGAAGAACGCGACCCAAAGGGCCTCTATGCCAAAGCCCGCACCAATGAGATCAAGGAATTCACCGGCGTGTCCGCCCCGTACGAAGCGCCCGAAACGCCGGAACTGGAATTGCAAACGGATCGTTTGAGCATCAATGAGAGCGTCGCTCGCATCCTGGACTACCTCCATGTGCATGCGGACGAAACCGAGGTCTCCATTTGAGGAATGGCCCTCCGATGAAAACCAGCTTCCAGGTGCAGCGTCAAAGCCCCCTTTCCCAAGGGGAGGACTGGGTGTATGCTCTCCGGCAGAATGACGGTTGGTTCCAAGGTTGTTTGTATCGACGATAAGTTTCCGCTCGGGATTGAGAAGTTCTACACCGCTCTCCCGAAAGCGGGGGTGGTCTATGTGGTCCGCGAAATGAGCGTGGGCATCAGCCTCCAAGGCGAGGAAGGGGAAATCTCCGTCCTGCTGGTCGGCCTCCACAATCCCCGGTCCAGCAAGCCGCCTTTTCCCGAACGCGGCTTCAAGGCGGAGCGTTTCCGTCCTCTGGACGAAATCAAAGAAGAAAACGCCCGGCGCAAAACCGAAGGAGTGGGCGTGCTGGTCGAGAATTAGCCTTCGCCCCGGAAAGAAGAGAGCCGCCGTATGCTGGCGGCTCCAACCCAATACGAAGTCGATGCGAGTGACCCCTCCGTAAAAGGTCCATCGACGAAAACCAGCCCAACTTGAGGAGGCGATCCCAAGGATGGATCTGTGCCTGTTTGGGACCGAAAAAATGGCGGGCACCTTATTCAAGTGCCCGCCCAACCCAAACAACCAAACTAACACGCCACTTTAGGTGGCGGAACACGAACAGCGAGAGGGACTCTCGCCTTACCCCTTACATAACCAACGGAGATGAGACGCGGATTCAGGCGGTTTTGTTCAAATTTTCTCTCTACCGGCCTTCCGCGGATCGCTGCGCCCGGCCCAGCCCGAATTGATCCCCCATCGCCACCACTTTTTCGTCCTGGAACTGCACCTCGATGAATTTCGAACTGCAAAATGGCTTGCCTTGCTCATCCCTCAAAGTGGCAACCACTTTCCGGGTATGCGCATCAATAACATCCGGCGTGTGGCACCACGCATACTGCCCGTCTAGGCTGAAAGTCACCCAACCGTGGCCTCCTTGGGATAGGGCGATCTGACCTGACTGCCGCGGAGGTAGTTGCGTCGCATCAAAGACGAAAAGCTTTTTCCCATCCTGGTCGCTGATCCAGAGTTCTTTCTCGTCAGGCGTCAGACCGGCCCCATGCGTGCGATGGGGAATGGCCACGTCCGGCTGCGTCTCATCGTGGGCAAAAACCCGGTTCATCAATTCCCCGGAGCGTAGATCGACTAGATCAAACCCGACATGCTTGTACAGGCAGACAAAAGCGTAGCGGTTTCGACTGTCGACCGTGAACGGAAATACCTGATCCTCACCAACCCCCCGCACATTGGTGAGCAGCGCGCCCTGCTCGGCTTGGTAGATCCAAAGGTTCGTTTCGGTTCCCAGATAAACAAATTTCCCATCCAGGCTGGCAATGCTGTTATGGGCCTGCGGCCCGGCGACCAGCCTTTTGGTGACCTCGCCGTTTGCGGGATTGACCACCAGAAATCCGCTGTTTGTCCCTTTATACCACCACCCGGTCGGCACATAGAGCTGGCGGCCGTCCGGGGTGATGCACGCCCGGTCGCAGCCCATATCGTACTGCTTCTCCCATAAGACCTTCTCGCTCTCCAAGTCAAAAGCTCCCAACCTCCGCGCGGTGCTCGAATAATAAACCGCGTGGGTCCGGACATTCCCGCAGAACCCCCGGAGGCCTTCCTTGAACGGCAGGTTGATCCGCCGGACCAGCTTGTGGCCCTGATTAATGTCGAAAACCAGAATGCCATCCCCGGAACCGCCCGTCTGGGAGGCATCCGGCGTGCTCATGTAGAGATACCGCTTTATTTCCGCCGCGTGGCTCGAAGGAGCAGCGGAGGCTGCCAACAGGCAAAATACCGTCAGGAATAACGCTCTCATATGGGTTTGTGACAATCCTAGCAGAGCAGGTCCGGCCTGCAATCCATCAGGCCTCCCCCCGGTTGACATCTCGCCGGTGGCATCGCAAAGGAAGAGCATGCAACAACGCGAATATGCGACCCTGGCGGGAGGCTGCTTCTGGGGGATGGAGGAGATCATTCGAAAACTGCCGGGCGTGATCGAAACAACCGTCGGTTACACCGGCGGCAACACGCCAAGGCCGACCTACCAACAGGTGTGCACCGGCGCAACCGGGCATGCCGAAGCGATCCAAATCGCGTTTGATCCCGCGCAAACGAGCTTCCGCGAGTTGCTCGGGTTTTTCTTCCGGATGCACGACCCCACCACCCTGAATCGCCAGCACAATGACATGGGCACCCAATATCGCTCGGCGATTTTCTATCACGGCGACGAGCAGAAGCGGGTGGCGGAGGAAGTCAAAGCGGCAGCCGACAGTTCCGGAAAATTTCGCCGCCCGATTGTGACTGAGATCACCGCCGCGGGTGAGTTCTTCCCGGCCGAGGATTACCACCAGGACTATTTGCAAAAGAATCCCGGCGGCTATAACTGCCACGTGCTCCGGTAATCAGGGCCATCGAGGTCCGCCCGCAGCCGTCCGCCTATGGCTCCGCGGACCGGCGATATTCCAGCTCCAATTCCTGCCAGCGCCGGGCCATGGCGGAGGCCCGGTCCGGATCTGTGGAGGCGAGGTCAACCTGCTCGCAGCGGTCTGCCGCCAGGTTATAGAGGGCGTAGTTGTTCGTGTTTGGCCGTTTGGAAACGAGCTTCCAGTCCCCCATGCGCAACGCGCGATTGTTCTCGTGGTGAAAATAAAGAAACTCCCGGGCGATGGGCGCATCCTGGGAAAACGCCGGGAGCAACGAGCGGCCGGGCAGCACTGGAGCCGCGTTCGTTCCGGACAGAGGCTCCCCGGTCAAAGCCAGCACCGTCGGCAAAATATCGATCATATGGCCGACGGCATGCCGCAGCTCCCCTTTTGCCCGGATCGCGGCCGGCCATTGGACAATCAACGGGGTGGAAATGCCGCCCTCGTGCACCCAGGATTTGTGGAGCCGGAACGGAGCATTGGCGGCCGTGGCCCATCCCGGACCCAGGCAAAGAAAACTTCCTCCGGAGCCAGCGGGCGCCGATGGATCATGTTTGTCGCCACGATTGAGAAACTCGGCACTCGCGCCGTTGTCCGAAGCGAACATAATGATCGTATTCTCGAGCGCGTTCATCGCTTCCAGCTGCGCCACCACCCGGCCGATCTCCCGATCCATCCGATCAATCATTGCGGCGTGAATCGCCATTTTGGTGGCCTGGAAGCGCTTTTCCTCCGGGGTCAATTGGTCCCAGGCGACGGCTGCGGCGACTTCATGCGGGCTGATCTGCTCATGCAATTGCGCTGCAGTCAGGTTCCAATGTGGAACAACATCCGGCTCACGCGGGCTGAGCGCGCAATTAAGAATCCCCATCGCTTTTTGGCGCTCGTGCCGCTGAGTGCGAATCGCGTCCCAACCGTCCAGGTATTTATCCCGATAACGGGCGATGTCCTCCGGCGGAGCCTGCAGCGGAAAATGCGGCACAGTGAACGCCAGATAGGCGAAGAAGGGACGATCCGCGAACTGGCTGGCATGTTGCTTGAGGCAGTCGATCATGAAATCGGCGAACGCCACGGTCGTGTAGTAATTCGTCCCTTTGGGAACCGGTGGCAACCGGACATCATCCAGCCAGATGTTTGCCGGGTAAAAATTATGGTCGTGATCCTCGAGGCGGTAAGAGCGGTCGAATCCGCCATCCGCCAGGCTTCGGGGAGCGCCATTCACGTGCCACTTGCCGCTGTGGTAAGAACGGTAGCCGAGCGGCTTCAAGTACTGTGGCAGCAGCTTTGCCCAGCCGGGCAGTCTCCCTTGGGGCGGATCCATGCGGATTTGCTGAGGGTAATAACCGCTCAACAAGGCGGCGCGGGTGGGCCAGCATCGGGCCGTGTTGTAGAACTGGGTGAACCGCACGCCATGGGCGGCCAGCCGGTCGAGGTTCGGCGTCGAGATTTCGCCGCCGTAACAGCCGGCGTCGGAAAAGCCCATGTCATCCGCCAGAATAAAAAGAATGTTCGGCCGGTTGGTCTGAATAGACGCGTGAATACTCCGGCCGCCAAAGCAAATCAGGCACAACCCCGCGGCGAAGAAGCGGAGCGCAAGGAGCGCGTTGCACGAGTCAAGGAATGAGCGGAACGGTGGCATGGGTCAATTCTCGATCGTTGTTTTAAGGCAGTCAGCATTCTCCCTGACAGCGCGTAGTGAGGGGTGATTAGAGCAAACGCTCCCAGCCGGAGCAAGCGAGCCCTTGATGGATTTTCCCGGCGCGGGCGGCCGCGATGGCCTGCTCCGAAGCAGAGATTTTGTTTTACGCGGCCCAAGGAATGGTCTTTAACGCTGGCATGCGCTTCTTGGTTTGTTTGCTGATCATTTGCGCCGTGGCCCTTCGGACCTCGGATCTGGCTGCTGCAACGAGCGGCAGGCCGCCCAACATCATTTTCATCATGTCGGACGACCACGCGGCCCACGCCATCAGCGCCTACGGGAGCGCGGTGAATCAAACGCCCAACCTCGATCGCCTGGCGAAGGAAGGCCTTCGCCTGGATCGCTGCTTCGCGGTCAATTCGATTTGCACCCCCAGCCGGGCCACCATCCTGACCGGCAAATACTCGCATATGAACGGCGTGCCGGTGTTCAACCGGTTCGACGGATCTCAACCGACCGTGGCGAAATATCTGCAAAAGGCCGGTTACTACACCGGGATGATCGGGAAATGGCACCTCGGGAGCGATCCCACCGGGTTCGATCGCTGGCTCGTGCTGCCCGGCCAGGGAAGCTATTTTGATCCAACGTTCCTAGTGCCGGAGGGACGGAAAGTGATCAAAGGCTACGCAACGGACATCATCACGGACCTGGCCATCGACTTCCTCGATAAACGGCCCGAGGGCAAACCCTTCTTCCTGATGTGCCACCACAAAGCACCTCATCGCGCCTGGGAGCCTGACGCCAGGCACAAGGCCCAGTTTGCCGGACGGACCATTCCTGAACCAGCCACCCTGCGGGATGACTACGCCACGCGCACCGATGCGCTCCAGGAAAACGAGCAGCGGGTTTTCCGCGATCTCACCCGCCGTGATCTGAAGCTCGAACCGCCGGCCGATCTGCCAGGCCCCGCCCGGAATCGATGGCTCGGAGTCAAGCCGGCCGAGGTGGAACTGGTGGAGAACGGTCAAAAACGCATCCTGAAAGGCGAGGAGCTCAACCGGTGGAAATACCAACGGTACATGCAGGATTACCTTGCGTGCATCCAATCGGTGGATGACAACGTGGGGCGGCTGCTCGACTGGCTGGATGCCCATGGCTTGCGGGAAAATACACTCGTCATTTACACCAGCGACCAAGGATTCTTCCTGGGAGATCACGGGCTGTACGACAAACGGTTCATGTATGAGCCGTCGATCAAAATGCCTTTCCTCGCCCGCTGGCCGGGCGTGATCCAGCCGGGAACGACCTCGCCCAGCCTGGCGATTAACACGGACTTCGCACCGACCTTCATGGAAGCCGCCGGCCTTCCCACGCCCGCCGACATGCAAGGGCGCAGCCTGCTGCCGTTGTTTCGCGGCCAGCCGCCGACCGATTGGCGCACGAGCTTTTACTACCGTTACTATCACGACCCGGGGGATCATAACACCCGCGCGCACTACGGCATTCGCACCGAGACCCACAAATTGATCTACTTCTGGAAGAAGGATCAATGGGAGCTGTTCGACCTGCGCAACGACCCGGACGAGCTGCGCAACCTCTACGGCCAGCCGGGCCAGCAAGCGGTGACCGAGAAGCTGAAGGCCGAACTGCTGCGGCTCAAACGGGAACTCAAGGACGAAGATCAATTCTCGCAGGACCAGCCTTCCGACGGCGTGGACGGACCCTTCCCGGACAAAAAGCTGATTCCTTAGCCGGATGAAACGCGCCGCGAACAAATCTATTCTGGGCACAGCCAGCTTCGGCGCTCTGGTCGTCATCCTGCTCGCGGCCTTGACGATTTCCCGGCGCCAGCCCCCCGAACCGTTTCATGCGCCGCGGAGCACGCCAAGCCAGGATCATCAGGAGCCGGGCATGGTCTGGATTCCCGGCGGCGAGTTCGACATGGGAACCGACGATCCCACCGATATGATCTGCGGAGGCCCCGATCCGATGCCGGACGCCCGGCCCATCCACCGCGTCTTTGTCGATGCCTTTTGGATCGATGCCACCGAGGTCACCAATGAGCAATTTGCCCGATTTGTCTCCGCGACCGGCTACGTGACGGTGGCGGAAAGAACGCCACGCCAGGAAGATTTCCCGGATGCGCCACCGGAGAATCTCGTTCCCGGGTCAGTGGTATTTAAGCCCACGCCGGAGCCAGTGCCGCTCAACAACCACCTCCAATGGTGGGATTACGTCAAAGGAGCGAATTGGAAACATCCGCTCGGTCCGGCGTCGGATCTCACCGGACGCGAGAAATATCCGGTGGTTCACGTGGCTTTCGAGGATGCCGAGGCCTACGCAAAATGGGCCGGAAAACGCCTGCCGACGGAGGCGGAGTGGGAATTCGCAGCTCGTGGAGGCCTGCAAAAGCAGCCTTACGCTTGGGGCAAGGAATTAAAGCCCGAGGGAAAATGGATGGCGAACACCTACCAAGGACATTTTCCCGTAGAGGACACTGGCTCGGACGGTTTTGCGGGCCTGGCCCCGGTCGCACAGTTTCCGCCGAATGGCTACGGACTCTACGACATGGCGGGAAATGTCTGGGAATGGTGCTCGGATTGGTATCGGCCTGATTATTACGACACGCTCGCCGCCAGCGGCAGCGTGGCTCGAAATCCGCGCGGCCCGAGCGATAGCTACGATCCGGCGGAACCGGGCGCTCCGAAGCGGGTGCAACGAGGCGGATCATTCCTTTGCACGGATCAATACTGCAGCCGCTATCTCGTCGGTTCGCGCGGAAAAGGGGAGCTCTCCACCGGCAGCAATCACCTGGGGTTCCGCTGTGTGAAGCCGGCGCGGAATTGACCCGGGGGCAAGGTTCGAGCGAGGTGGTTGCGGTTCTTCGTGAATCTCCTAAACTCACCGCCCATGAGCCTTTTCCAGAATTTGCGCCGCTCGCTGGGCGTTCGCGTAGCTTCGCTTTCTTTCGCGCTCACGCTCACCGGCGCAGCCGAAACGGCCTCCTGGCCCGAATTTCGCGGACCTTCCGGCCAAGGCGCAGTGGAAGCTAAATCGCTCCCGCTGAACTGGTCCGAAAAAGAGCATGTCCGGTGGACCACGCCAATTCACGGGCGGGCATGGTCCTCCCCGGTGCTCGATGAGAAACAAATCTGGCTCAGCTCGGCGAATGAGAAAGGAACGGAGCTTTTTGCGCTCTGCATCGACCCGAACACCGGGGAGATTATTCGTGATTTTAAGCTCTTCGACGTGGAGAAGCCCCAATACGCCCACCCCTTCAACACTTACGCCTCGCCCACGCCCGCCCTGGAGGCCGACCGGGTCTACATCACGTTCGGGTCACCGGGCACTGCTTGCCTGGACCGGAAAACCGGGCAGGTGCTCTGGCAACGGCGCGATCTGCAGTGCAATCATTTCCGCGGCGCTGGATCGTCGCCGGCCCTGTACAAGGATCTCCTCATCATGAATTTTGATGGGAGCGACTTCCAATACGTTGTCGCTCTCGACAAGCGAACCGGCCGCACCGTGTGGAAGACGGATCGTTCCCTCGACTTCAAAGATCTGACGCCGGACGGGAAGGTTTCCGCGGAGGGCGATTGGCGCAAAGCTTTCTCGACACCCCTGATTGCCAGCTTCAATGGAAGCGATCTTTTGATCAGTCACGGATCCAAGGCGGTCTACGGCTATGAACCGGGAACAGGGAAAGAGCTTTGGCATGTGGAGGAGCAAAAGACCCATTCCGGCAGCGGACGGCCGAGCGTGGGCCACGGATTCATCTATGTATCCATGGGGCAATCGAAGAGCGAACTCTGGGCCATCAAACCGGGCGGCAGCGGCGATGTCACCGGCAGTCATGTGGCCTGGAAAGTGAAGCGCAATGTGCCGACCCGCTCATCGCCCGTGCTGGCGGGCGACCTCATTTTCATGGTGGATGATGGCGGAATAGCGAGCTGCCTTGATGCGAAGACGGGTGATTCCGTCTGGAACGAACGGATCGGCGGCACCTATTCGGCCGCTCCAATTTGGGGAGCGGGACGCGTCTACTTTTTCAGCGAAGACGGGAAAGCAACGGTGATCGCAGCCGCCCGCGATTTCAAAGTGCTGGCCACAAATCAGCTCGGAGACGGCTTTCTGGCCTCGCCTGCCGTCTTGAACCAATCGCTGGTCGTGCGCTCCAAAACCCATCTTTACCGAATCGACTAAGAAACCGTCGTGCCACAAAAGGAAGCAGCATGTCGTCACAACCATTGAAAAATCGAAATGCGATCATCACGGGCGCCGGCAAAGGGCTGGGGAAAACTTTTGCGCTGGCGCTCGCCCGGGCCGGCGTAAACCTCGCGCTCACCGGCCGCAATCTCGAAACCCTCCAGGCGGTCGCGGAGGAGGCCAGGAAGTTCGGAGTCAGCGCCGAGGCCTTTGTGGCCGATGTCAGCGTCGAGAAGGATGTGCTCGCCCTGGAAAACGCGGTGGCCGCGCGGTATCCGAAGATCCATATCCTGATCAACAACGCCGGCATTAACGTCCGCAAAAACGTGACCGATTTCACTTACGACGAATGGACCTCGGTCATTAACACGAATCTCGTCGGCGCGTTCCTGATGTGCCGCTCGTTCGTGCCGCGCATGAAGGGCGAGGGCTATGGCCGCATCATAAACCTCACCTCGATCATGAGCCATATCTCACTCCCGGGCCGTACCGCCTACTCCGCGAGCAAAGCGGGGCTGCTTGGCTTCACCAAGGCGCTCGCGCTGGAACTCGCGCCGGAAGGAATCACGGTGAACGGCATCAGCCCCGGCCCTTGCGCGACCGAGATGAATACGCCCATCCTGCAGAATCCGGAGCTAAATCAGCAGTTTATTTCCCGGCTGCCAATCGGGCGATGGGGGAAGGTGGAGGAGATCAGCGCGCTGTTGCTCTACGTCTGTTCTCCCGAAGCCGGGTTCCTGACGGGCACGGATATCTTGATCGACGGCGGCTGGACCGCCCAATAAAGCAGGGTGGCTTAATTGCTCGCAGGCGAAGCCGGCTGGTGACGCCAGCCGAAGAGCTTAGCGAGGCGGCCTTGCGGAGGCGCGGAAGGCTTTGGCTGCGGGTCGTTCTCTCCGCGCTTTGACCCACTGGCGGCTTCCGCCTCGGCCGCCATCGGCCTGGCCTTGCGCGAGACTCCCTGGAGAAGCTGGCTGATATCCTCGAGTCGATCTCGCAAGCCGATTTCGGGCGGGTAACGAGCGATGATCTCCTCCAGAGGATCGGAGCATTCGAGCACCTTTTCGGCAAGATGCACCGCGACCGCCGGACAAAATGAAGACCCCAGCACTCCCGGCGCGAGATGATGATATGCGACGGCTTCCACCACGGGCAGCGGCACGCCCCAAAGCGCGAGTAAATAAGCGCCCGCATCCGCGTGGGTGGCGCCAAAAATCTCAAATTCGACCTCCCAACTAAGCTTCCCCGTCTTCCCCGCTCGCTTGAAGGCCTGTTCGTACTCCTCGCCAAAGTTCTCCGCCAGCGCCAGTTCTCCGACATCGTGGAGCAGCGCGGCCAGGTAGGTCTGGGCGGCCATTTCGAGGCTGCCGTTCATCAGGAGACAGATCTTCTTCGCAAGGTCCGCCACCACCTGGCTGTGCTTCCAGACGCGATCCACGGAGAAATAGAGGGGCTTGATCTTGTCGAAGCGGGCAAAGGTTTCAATGCTGCAAACGATCGAAACGGTCGTTTCCAGCCCGAGATAAAGCACAGCCTCCTTCACGTCGCTGATGGGCTGATCGACAGCGTAGTAGGGAGAGTTCACCACCTGGATGAGCTTCGTGCCCACCGCCAGATCGCGCGCCACCAATTCACCCACCACCGTCGCGCTGGCGCGCGGCGACCGCACCTCCCGCAACACCTCCATATAGATCGAGGGCCGCGGAGGGAGTGTGCGCATCCGGCTGATCAAAGATTGGATCTTCTCGTTGCGGAGAAACCGGCGCATGGAATCCGCGCGATCGAGCGACTCCTTCACCACCCCATTGTCGAGCGGTGTTTGCAGAAAGTAATGTCCGCCGAGGACGCAGCGAACCAGCGCTTCGGAATCGGAAACGGCATCGACCAAAAAGCGGGCGCTCTTGGGGTTGCGCTTCCAGACCTCGTTTAGAAAGAAGGTGGAAGCCATGGGACCGGCGCCCAGCCGGGCAAAAACCACTTCCGTCTTCTCTCGTTCGATCAGTTCCAGCGCCTCCTCTTCATTCGCCAGCACGCAAAGATCGTCCCCTTCCGCGACACCGGCCAGCGCAGCTCTTATTTCGTCCACAAAGGATGCGTCATCCGACACCAAAACCATACGCGCAATTCTGAAAAATTCCGGCGCAGCAAAAACTCCCAACTGCGCAAGGAATTCATCGGCAGGAATCAGGCGCGCATTAAGTTCAGAATAAGCAGACTCGCCCAAAAACCGGCCGGGTTAGATGCGCTCGAAGTAACGGCTCTTCTCCCAATCCGTCACCGAGTTATTGAAAGCCGACACTTCGAGAGCGCCGGTGTGGGCGTAGAAATCAACAACATCCTGGCCGAACGCAGTTTGGGCCAGGCGGCTCCGGCGCAGCGCGTCGACCGCCACCTCCAGCGAAGAGGGCAGCGAAGTGAGGGAACTGTCGACGTAGGCGTTGCCACGATAGTCATTGCCGCAATCCAGGTTTTCCCGGATTCCCGCCAGACCGGCGGCGATGGTCGCCGCGAACGCCAGGTACGGGTTGGCATCGGCGCCCGGCATGCGGTTCTCGATGCGAAATCCATTGCCATGGCCCACCACCCGAAAACCGACCGTCCGATTGTCATGCGACCAGGCCATCTTGGTCGGCGCCCAACTGCCGGGTTGATACCGCTTGTAGGAATTAATAGTCGGCCCGAGAAAATAACAAAGCTCCGGGGAATATCGGAGCAACCCGCCCAGGAATTGCCGAAACAGGCGCGTTTCCCGCTTCGCCGCAGGATCCCAAAAGGCGTTCTTGCCACCCGTCCATAGGCTGCAATGGATGTGGCAGCTGTTGCCCGCTTCCGTCATCGACGGCTTGGCCATGAAAGTAATCGACCGGTTCTGCTGAGCCGCGATCTCCTTGATCCCCTGCTTGAAGACCACATGCATGTCGGCTACCGGCAGCGGCTCGTTATAAATGAAGTTCACTTCATGCTGGCCCCGGCCCCACTCTCCTTTGCTTGATTCCACCGGCACCCCGGCGGCGCACATCTGATTGCGCACGGCGCGGAAGAGCCCTTCATCGCGCGCCGGCTGCATCGTGTGATAGTCGATGCGATATTCGCTCGAAGGCGTCAGGTCCCGATACCCTTTGGCGAAAGCCTCGGGGTAGGAATTGTTAAAGAGGTAAAACTCGAGTTCACTTGCGATTTTGCAGACAAACCCCTCCTTCGCCAGCTCGTCGACCTGACGGCGCAAGAGCGAGCGCGGCGCCTCGGCCACCAACGCCTCGTTGTCCCGCAGGAAATCGCAGATGACGAGTGCCGCCCCGGGCTGCCAGGGCAGCAGCCGGATGCTGCCCGGATCGGGCCGCATCTCGAAATCCCCAAAGCCCGACTCCCAGTTCGCGAGCTTGAACCCGTCCATCGGGTCCATCTCGATATTCACGGTCAGCAGATAATTGCACCCGTGAGTGCCATGTTCCGCCACCGAATCCAGGAAAAAGCGGGCCGTAAAACGTTTCCCCACCAGGCGCCCGAACACATCCGGGATGGCCACAATGACCGTATCAATTTCACCGGCTTCGATCCGGCTGCGCAATTCGTGGAGTGTCATGATTAGTCCGCAACGTAGACGTTCTTGAGTTCGGTATACCCTTCCAGGGCATTCATGCCGAGATCGCGGCCGAGCCCGCTCTGCTTGAATCCGCCAAAGGGCGCTTCCACATGCACGCTGTTGTTGCAGTTGATGCTGAGGACTCCGCTCTCCACCTGCCGGGCGATCCGCAGCGCGCGCCGCAAATCGTTCGTCCAGATCGAGCCGCTCAAGCCGTAGGGCGTGTCGTTCACCTCCTCGATCAGTTGTTCCTCCGTGTCGAAAGGGCGGATGCAGGCCACCGGCCCGAAAATCTCCTCGCGCCACACCCGGTCGTGAGGCTGGGCGTCAGAGATCACCGTGGGCTGCAGGAAGGCCCCCTGGCTGAACAGCCGTTCGCCGCCGTAGGAAATCGGCCGGCCGGCCGCCCGGGCGCTGGCGATGTATTCCTCCACGGACGCCCGCTGCTGGATCGACACCATCGGCCCGAGCTGCGTGCTCTCCTTCGCCGGATCATCCACCTTGAGCTCCCGCGTCGCGGCCACGAAGCGCTCCACAAACTCCTTGTAAATCTTCCGCTCGACGAACACCCGGCTTCGGGCGCAGCAATCCTGCCCGGTGTTCGCAAAAACGCCGCCGGGAGATTGTGACGCCGCCTTTTCGAGATCGGCATCCGCAAAAACAATGTTGGGGGATTTGCCGCCCAGTTCGAGCGAGACGCGTTTGATGCTCTTGCTGGCCAGCTCCATGATGCGCGACCCAATTTCGGTCGAGCCGGTAAAGGAAATCTTCCGCACCAAAGGATGCGCCACCAAAGCATCTCCCATCTTGCCGCCCACTCCAGGCAGGATCTGCAGCACGCCCGGTGGCAAGCCTGCCTCGACGGCAAGTTTGCCCAACATCAGAGCGGTCAAGGGCGAGAGCGACGCCGGCTTCAGAACCACGGTGTTGCCGGCGGCCAGGGCCGGGGCTGCTTTCCAGCAGGCAATCGGAAACGGAAAATTCCAGGGCACAATCGCGGCCACCACCCCCATCGATTGGCGGAGGGTAAAATCAAACCCGCCGCGAGCCACGGGAATGGTCTGGCCGTAGAACTTAGTCACAGCGCCCGCGTAATACTCGAAAACCCGAGCGCCCAGCGCGATTTCATCCCGGGCATCGGCCAGTGGCTTGCCGATATTGATCATCTCGGCCTGGGCCAGTTCCTCGGCGTGGGCCCGGATCTGGCGCGCGACGTTGAACAGGATTTCCGTTCTCTTTCCGGGGGCAAGGTCCCGCCATCCTTGCTTCCAGGCACGGTTGGCGCCTTCGACCGCCAGGTTCACTTCGGCGATGTCCGCCGCGTGAATTTCGCCAATCGGGGCGTCGTTGGCCGGATTGATCAGCCGGATGCGCTTTTCTCCACCGGGGGTTCGGAACTCGCCATCAATCAGTGGGCGACTGGGAAATTCACTCATAATGCCTGAAGATAAAGTTCTCGCAGATCGGCCGCGGTGACCGGCACCGGGTTCGTCTGGTGGCACGTGTCCGCGTAAGCCTGGGGCGTCATCAACTCGACGTGCTGCTCGGTCACATCGTAGTTATGCAGGCCGGGCCGCAAGCCCAGGTCATTCAAAAACTGCACGACAAACTCGATCGTGGCCGCATCGGCCTCCTTGTCGCTGGAGCGAATCACGTCGAGGCCACAGGCAATTCCCACCCGACGGTAAAGTCCGGGCTTGCGGGCCGCGTTGAAACGCATGACCGCCGGCAAACAGAGCGCATTGGCCAGCCCGTGATGCATTCCGCAAATCGTGGAGAGCGGATGCGCGAGCGAGTGAGTCGCCCCCAGATCCTTCTGGAAGGCCACCGCTCCCATGGCCGCAGCCACGAGCATTTTCCCGCGTGCGTCCAGGTCGTTCCCGTCCCGATAGGCGCGCGGTAGTGCTTCAACGACAATGTGCACCGCCTCCAGCGCAATGCCGTCGCAAAGCGGGTGAAATACGGGCGAAGTGAACGATTCAATCGCGTGGGTGAGGGCATCCGCGCCCGTGGCCGCGGTCAGCTTGGGAGGCAGTCCGCGGGTCAATTCCGGATCCAGCAGCACCAGGCTGGCGAGCAGGCCCGGATGGAACAGGACCGATTTCTTCTGCGTTTTCTCCAGAATGATGACCGAGCTGCGCCCGACCTCGCTTCCGGTCCCGGCCGTCGTCGGTATGGCGATGCACGGGGCCAGGCCGTACCAATCGTCCTTCCAGTCAAAATCCGCGAGTTTGAATCCGGGCCGCTTCAACAACAGGCGAACGGCCTTGCCCGCGTCGAGCGCGCTTCCGCCGCCGAAGGCGATCACCGAATCGCAACCCGCTTGTCGGTAAGCTTCCGCACCCTGAATGACGTCTTGTTCGACCGGATTGGGATGTACATTGGAGAAAACAAACCAATCGGCGTTCTTCTTGTCGCGCCCCAGAACGTCCTGGAGCAATCCGAACGCCGCCGTTTGCAGCAGGCCCGGGTCTGTGACCACGAGCGGCCGCTTCAAGCCAAGGTTCTTTAATCGCTGCGGGAGCTCTTTGATCGCTCCCGCGCCAAAAATGGTCGTCGTCGGAAATGAAAATGTCGAAAGTGTCATAACAGCAGGCGCGATTCGCGACCTCGACGGCCGCTGACCGCGCACTCACGGGAGAGCAATATCTTGGCAGCGTTGAAAATGCAAACCTACTCGGGCGAAACCGCCCAGGCGCGCTCCGGCGCGATTTCCCGCAATAACGCTGCCGCGGTCGATCGCAAATAAATGTCCTCGGCATGGAGGCATTCTTCGAGGCCGGCCAGCACCAGTGTTTTGTCAGCGCCCGCGCCAGCCAGCGTAATCGCGGTGACGTTCCGAATTTCCGCTTCCGGGTCGCGCAACAGCTCCGCCAAATCGGGAACGGCGCCACGGGCATTCTTCCCCATGAAGTTGAACGCCAGCACTGCGGCCATCCGCGCGCCCGGCTGCCGGTCGCGCAGCACCTCCTTGAGCGCCGGAATCGCCGGTTCCTGGATCTGGCCCAGGGCAAAAGCGGAACTCGGCGGCGTGCGAAACGCGCGCGGAACCTTCTCCCTTTTTAACACCTCGATCAGCGCCGGGACAGCGGCCGCCGCGGCCGGACCGATATTCCCCAAAGCGTAAGCGGCCTGCCATCCTTCCTGCGTTGGGAGAACCCCGCTCAGCACCGGAACGACCATCGCCGCATCCTCCGTGAGCGTCCAAAGCGCTTTGGCCGCCTCCAAGCGGACCAATGGGATCAGATCGCTCAGGCCCGCGCGCAACACGCCCATGGCCTCCGGCGAATTCGCGCGCAGACGCCCCAAGGATGCCAGGACCGCGGCTCGAACCTCGGCCGAGTCGTCCCGCGAGCGGGGAAGCAAGGCGCGCATCACCTGGTCTTGTTCGGCGCGCGCCTCCCCCAAGGAACTGGCGGCTTCCTTGCGCACGTTCGACCGCGGATCCCCCAAAGCACGGATCAGGGGGGTGATGCAGACAGCGTGCTCGGGCAAAAACTGCCCCAAAACCCGGGCCGCTTGAGCCCGCACATCGGTCGACCGCGCGCGGAGGCCGCCGATAAGCGCCCGAACCGCCGGATCGCCGAGCCTCATTAAGGCTCTTTCGCTTTCCGGCGCAGCTTGGGGATAACCCAGTGACTCCACCAACTCCGGCGCCAAGCTGCCGCCGGAGGATCCAAGCTGCACCACCATCTCCGCGCCGCGCTGGCGGCAAAGCCCGGGGTCCAGGGAATCTCCCCGGAGGAAAGGGAGCAGGGATGGGAAACGCTCGACGTACGGCTTCCAAGGCCGCGACCTCTTCCGCAGAAGCCTCCGGATTTGCGGGAGGGCAGCTTGCCCGTTGGATCGCAACGCCGTTTGCGCATCATCCCGGACTCGATAATCCGTGCTGAGGAGATCCAGCGCCCAGGCACTCGCCGGGCGGCCGGAAATCAAAGGATCTTGCGGACGTTTGAGGGCAACGACTGCGGAAACGGCCAGAGCGAGCGCAACGGCGGCCAACACTCGCTTTCTGAAATTCATGGCCTCAAAGTCTACCGCGCCGGCCGGGAGCCGCCAAATGACGCACGGGATCGATCCAACTTAGCGGATGCCTGCCAGCCGCTCTTTCCACACCCGATAAAGAAGCACCGTGGCCTGCACATCGCGGAGGCAATATTCGGCAATGGCGCGATGCTCGCCGGAAGCCAGCAACCGCGTCACGTCCATGCCGGTCACTCCGTGGCTTTTGGGAGATTCGATGCCGAAGGCCTTGCAGTAGAAATCGAGATTAAAACGGCGAGCTGCGCCATCCCGCCCGCTCACCGAGTAGAAGGTAAATTGCTCCGCCAGGTCGCAATGCGGCTCGGTCTGATACCGGTAGCCCAGCCAATCCTTGCGGGTGATTGGCACGTTGAGAAGCGCCGACCGCAGGTAAATGAACGGAACGTCGAATCCCCGCCCGTTGAAGGTCACCACCGAATCGTAGTGCACCGCCACTTCCCAGAAAGCGTTCAGCAGTTCGCTTTCGTCCATGCACGGGACATACTGGACCGGGCCCCCTTCCTCCTCCCCTTCCCCGCAGTCCTCGTCGGTAAAAAGAACCTTTCCGCGCTCACTGTCGGCGTTCAGCATGGCAATGCAAACGATCCGGGCAGTGAACGGGTAAAGGCTGAGTTGCTGTTCCAATTCCGTCTTGCGCGCGTGCTGGGCGAGAGGATCCGCAATCCGGTTTGCCTCCCGGAAAAGGTATTCCTGCTGTGCTTCATCAAAAGTTTCGATGGGCAGGGCAGCCGTTTCGATATCGAAGACCAAAGTCGCCATGACGCCGACAAGGATTCTTCGGGGATGAAGCTGCAGGCAAGCAAGAAGCTCCATCCCCGGCGCATTACAATTCAGCTAATTTACTTCTTCTTAGCTCCAGATTTTTTTTCTGCTTTCTTTTTCGGTGCTGGTTTAGCAGCAGCTTTCTTTTTTGCAGCCACGCTGTATTCACCTCCGATCGATCGGTTGCTTCACGAGATTCTCATGAAGAACGGAAAAATTTTTTTGAAATTCGCCGCGCACAATATATGGGTTGTCGCTCTCTTTTGTTTTTCTTTTGGTAAAAACGCAATCAAAATCATCAGAAGAATCACTGAGCCGCTCCCGGACCGGCGCGGAACCTGTCTCGAAAAATCCCTTCACGGCGCGTTTTTCCGCTCTCAGGAGGGAGGATAAAATCTCTTTTTCCAACCCAGCGCCTTGAGCCTCGAAGCCAGCGTGGTCGGGCGCATTCCCAGGATTTCCGCCGCTCCTCCCTTGCCGAAAACCCGGCCGTCCGCTTGCTGAAGCGCCGCCAAAATGTTCGCTTCTTCCCTCTTCCGCAATTCATCCCGAGTGAGAATGGCAGGCTTGGGCGGCGTCTCGAGCCGCGCTGCCGCCGCCGCGGGGCGCGCCGGCGGCCGGATGGACCCGGGCTTCACAGAAAATGCCAGGCGGCCGGTTGTCTTCGAAAGGATGGCAGCCCGCTCGATCACATTCTCCAACTCGCGGATGTTTCCCGGCCAGTCGTATTCCTCCAATTGAGCCAGCCCCTCGCGGGTCAGGCGTGGCAGGCTCACGTTCATTTTCGCCGCCGCTTTCCGCAAGAAGTGGAGGGCCAGCGGCTGAATCTCCTGTTTCCGCTCCCGCAACGGCGGCAGATCGATCGGAAAAACGGAGAGCCGATAATACAGATCCTCCCGAAAGCGCCCTTGTTCGACTTCCCTTTTCAGATCGCGGTTGGTCGCCGCCACGAGACGAACGTCCACCGTGCGGGTGCGGGCTTCTCCCACCCGTTCGTACTGCTTCTCCTGCAGGACGCGCAGCAGCTTCGTCTGCAAGGCCAGGGGCAATTCCGCGACCTCGTCCAGAAACAGGCTCCCCTGCCCGGCCAGTTCAAACCGGCCAACCCGATCTTTGATCGCGCCAGTGAAAGCTCCGCGCACATGACCGAAGAACTCGCTCTCAAAAAGCCCCTCCGGAATGGCTCCGCAGTTGACCCGCACGAACGGCTGCGCCGCGCGCAAGCTTCTCTGGTGAATCGCCCGGGCAATCAATTCCTTGCCCGTGCCAGACTCCCCCTGAATCAAAACCGTGGCGCTCGTCTCCGCGACGAGGGCGACCTGTTCCAACACTTTCCGCAAGGGAGCCGAATCACCCACGATGTCGCCAAACACCTGGCTGCCTCGAATTTCCTCCTGCAGGTAATCGTTCTCGGCCTGCAGCCGCGTCTTCAAACGCTCCAATTCCTCAAACGCGCGCGCGTTCGCAATCGCCACCGCCGCATGATCGGCAAAGGTGCGCAGCCAATGAAAATCCTCCCCGGTAAAACTGGCACGGCTGAAAACGGCCAGCACCCCGAGATTTTCTCCTCGAAAAACCAACGGCTGCCCGGCGAAGCTGCTGATCCCCTCGCGCCGCACCCAATCGGGATCAGCAATCCACTCTTCCTGGCCTGTCACGCGGGAAATCAACATCGGCGCCCCAGTTGCACCGATCGTCCCGATCTTTCGCTCCCCCAAACCGATGCGGTGAAAGCTTCCCCCAATGCCGGCATAGACTTCCCCTCCCCGCGAATGCCCAGCACTCCCGCGCAAGTGCAACGCCCGGCCTACCCCAGGGTGGCGCCCCGAACAAACCGGGCATTCCTCGTCCGCATGCAAGAGCCACAGCCGGGCCAACGCGATCTCCTCGCTCCCGGCCACACCCCGGACGATTTGATCGAGAATCGGATCTAAAGACCGGGACTCGGCAATCGCCAGAGCGATCTTTTGCAGCGCAGAAGGATCCATGAGGCAAGATTACTTATTTTCGTAATTTCTTACAATATTCGTAACTTTACGAAGCTTTGAAAATTCTTAAACTCCTCCTTATCAACACTTTTTTATTTGGCACAACATCTGATCATAGGCCTATGTGGAAACTCAATCATTAGATCAGGATAAAGCATTTCGCCGGGTGGTGGTCGCTTCAACCGGCCTCGGGATCGCCTGCATGCTCGGCTCCCTTGCCTCCGTCAGGATCACCCGAAGCAACGGCCTCGAATTCCTCTGGCACTGGTCCATTCTTTTGGTGGCGGCGGCCGGAGTGGTTTGGAATTCAAGGTTTTGGCGAGCCGTGTGGGAAACGCAGCGCTCTTCCAACCCCCAAGCCCAACGACGGCTCATTGTCCATCTCGTTGCCCTGGTTCTCCTGGGCGCCGGATCCTTCCTCTACCCAATCCACTTCATTGAACAGAGCTACTGGAACGGAATCCTCAAAGGGTTGCTCACCGCGGTGACATTCCTTGGCACGATGATTTACCTCATTTACAAAACAGTGAAAGGTCTCGAAGAGATCGATTCCACAGAATTGGAGCGAACCAGCCCGTAACCAGAATAAACCATGAGCTCAGCACCCCGACCTCCTCTGCCGCCATTCAATCGCGAAAGCGCTGCGCAAAAGGTTCGCCTGGCCGAAAACGCCTGGAACACACGCGATCCGCACAAGGTTGCGCTGGCCTACACGGAAGACAGCCGATGGCGGAATCGCGCCGAGTTTATCCAAGGCCGGCCCGCGATTGTTGAATTTCTGGCGCGGAAATGGAATCGCGAGCTCGACTATCGGTTGATCAAGGAATTGTGGGCCTTCGAAGCCAACCGCATCGCGGTGCGGTTTGCCTACGAATGGCATGACGATTCCGGCCATTGGTTCCGTTCCTACGGCAACGAGAACTGGGAATTCGATGACCACGGGCTGATGCGGCTGCGCTACGCCTCGATCAACGACCTGCCGATCCGGGCGGACGATCGCAAGTTCCATTGGACGGCGATCGAGCCGCGGCCCGCCGACCATCCCGGATTGACGGAACTCGGCCTGTAGCCTCGGCATTTTTCAGGCCTGAAACGACCGGGACAGGGAGCCCCGGCGAGCGGTCATTTTCCGATTCCCTTCGACCGCCTCGCGCGTAAAATTGGCCCCTCGATGGCCAGCGACAACACGCAACTTACGCCCATGATGGCGCAGTATCGCCGCATTAAGAGCGAACTGCCCAAGGACGCTCTGCTTATGTTTCGCCTCGGCGACTTCTACGAAATGTTCTTCGAGGACGCACAGTCGGGCGCGCAGCTCCTCAATGTCGCGCTCACCAAACGGGGCGTGGTCCCGATGTGCGGAATTCCGTTCCACGCCGCCCAGGGTTACATCGCCCGCCTGCTCAAAGCGGGCAAAAAGGTCGCGATCTGCGACCAGGTGGAGGATGCCAAGCCCGGGCAACTGGTGAAACGGGAGGTGACCCAGATTCTCAGCCCCGGAACGCACTTCGACGAACGGATGCTCTCCGCGGAGCGTAATAACTTCCTCGCCTCGATTTACCCCCTGAGCAAAAGCTTCGGCATCGCGGTGGTGGACCTCACGACCGGGGATTTCAAAGTCACCGAGGTTGAGACCGAAGCCTTGCTTTTGACCGAGCTTGAACGGCTGCGCCCTGCCGAAATCATCTATCCCGCGGAGGCCGCTGCCCTGCGGGATTTGCTGCAAAACTACTATTCCATCCTGATCGGTTACGACGACTGGGTGTTCGCGGCGGAAACGTCCCAGTTCACGTTGCGCGAGCATTTCAAGGTGGCTTCGCTCGACGGTTTCGGCCTGAAGAAGCGCGGCGCCGCAATCGGCGCGGCGGGAGCGGTCATTCATTACCTTGTGCAGCATTTGCGGCGCGACGTCGCCAATCTCACCCGCCTTTCCTGTTATGAAACCGCAGATTACCTGGTGCTCGACTCCACGACCCTCCGCAATCTGGAAGTTCTCGAGCCGCTCCACCGTGATGCCGCCCGGGATGCTTCGCTTTTCGGTGCCATGAATCGAACCGCCACCCCGATGGGCGCGCGCCGCCTGCGGGAATGGCTGACCCAGCCGCTCTGTTCGGTGGCCGCCATCCGCGATCGGCAGGAGGCGGTCCAGCGCTGGCTCGAAAATCCCTCCCTGCTCGACGAATTTCGCAAGGCTTTGGCCGCGGTCCGGGACCTGGAGCGAACGCTGGGCCGCCTGACGGTTGCCACCGGAAATGCGCGCGACCTTGTGGCCATCCGCCAGGCGCTGCAGCAAGTCCCCGGCATTCGCCAGATCGTGCAGCGCTTGCTCGGCCTGTCCGCCTCGCCCGACGGCGGGTACCTCGCCGAAGAACTCACCCCCTCGGACGCGACCACGCTCCTGCGTTCCCTTTGCGACGGTCTCGTGGAACTACCCGACCTCGTGGAGACGATCGCGCGCGCCATCGCGGACGAGCCGCCTCTCGCGCTGAAGGAAGGGGGCCTGATCCGGGACGGCTACGATGCCACGCTGGACGAACTGCGCTCGGCCACCCGGGACGGCAAGGATTGGATCGCCCGCCTGCAGCAGCAGGAAATCGAGAAGACGGGAATTTCGTCGCTCAAGATTCGATTCAACTCCGTGTTTGGCTACTTTCTGGAGGTCACCCGCAGCCACCTTGATAAAGTTCCGCCGCACTACGTGCGCAAGCAAACGGTGGCCAACGCGGAACGGTTCATCACCGACGAGCTGAAGCAGATGGAGGGCAAAATCCTTGGGGCCGAAGAGCGCAGCGTCAAACTGGAGTACGAAATCTTCCTCAAAATCCGCGAGAACGTCCTCGCGTTCCTCCGGGACATTCAAAGAACGGCCCAGTCCCTGGCGCAACTGGATGTGCTCGCCGCGTTTGCCGAGGGCGCCCGGCTGCACAATTACTGCCGGCCAGAGATAGCGGAAGAGGGAGTAATCCAGATTCAGGAGGGGCGCCACCCGGTCCTCGATCAGGCGCTGTTTGAAGAGCGATTCGTGCCCAACGACACGGAGCTGAATCAGGTTGCCCAGCAGATCGTCCTGATCACCGGCCCGAACATGGCGGGCAAAAGCACGTTCATCCGCCAGGTGGCGTTGCTTGCCCTGCTCGCGCACACCGGCTCGTTTGTGCCAGCGGCCCACGCCCGGATCGACCTGATCGACCGCATTTTCACCCGCATCGGGGCCAGCGACGACCTCTCGCGCGGCCAGTCAACCTTCATGGTGGAGATGAGCGAAACGGCCAATATCCTGAACAATGCCACCCGCCGGAGCCTGGTGATCCTGGACGAGATCGGCCGCGGAACCAGCACATTCGACGGTCTGAGCCTCGCCTGGGCCATCGTGGAGTTTCTCCACAACCAGGCCGGGGCGAAAACCCTGTTCGCCACTCATTACCACGAACTGACCGAACTCAGCGCCCGCCTGCCACGCGTGAAAAATTACAACGTGGCGGTGCGGGAATGGAACGACCAGATCATCTTCCTGCGCAAAATCGTGGCAGGCGGCACGGACAAGAGCTACGGAATCCAGGTCGCCCGCCTCGCCGGAGTGCCCAAACCGGTGCTGGAGCGGGCGAAAGAGATCCTCAGCAACCTGGAGGAATCCGAGCTGACCCCGGCTGGCCGCGCCCGCGCCTCCTCCCGCCACCGGGAACGGGAAAAACTGAAGAGCCTGGCCCCGCCGCCACAGTTGGATTTGTTTCAATAGCCCGACCTGCTACTCTGCGCCGAATGAGATCGCACGAACTGCTGCGCGAAGTCTTCGAGAAATGCAACCCGAAGCAAATTGCGGCCGAACTGGGTGTATCCACCTCCCTGGTTTATAAATGGGCCGAACCCGAGGAAACCGGCAGCGGAACGGCCAACCCGCTCGACCGCATTGAGGCGCTGCAGCGTTGCACGAATGACCCTCGCATCGTCCAATGGCTCTGCGAAAAAGCCGGCGGCTTCTTCATCAAGAACCCCAAGGCGCACTGGCCGCACCCGGAATACCTCGTCCCCGCTACGAACCAGATCATTCAGGAGTTTGCCGACATGCTGTCGGCCATCGCCCTGGCGGCGAGCGACAATCACATCAGCAAGACCGAAGCGCGCAACATTCGCGCCCGGTGGGAGGAACTCAAGCAGGTGACCGAAGGTTTCGTTCATTGCTGCGAGAACGGCAATTTCGGCGCGATCCGCGAGCGCGCCCAGGACGAGCTGCAGAAACTCAATTCGCGCTGAACAACCGAAGCAAACTCCCACCGCCGCCCGTCCGAACCATCCTCGGGGAGACGTCGCGAAGCAAGTGATCCCGAAGATCTCCCGGGCTCAACCGCAAGCTCCGCGGCGCCGCCTGTCGGGACTCCAGAAAAGCTCTTCTTTTGTAATCGTCTTCATCGGTGGATTGCCGCAATCTGCAAGTCGAAAGACGGCGTACGTATGCTCAAACACTGGTTGCTGGCGATTTTGCTCTTCTGTCCCTTGGCGCGTCCGGAAACGCCACCGGCGGTTTCCATATCCCTGGCCCCGGGAGTTACCCTCGGTTTCCTGCCGGTGCGCAAAGGCTCATTTCACCAGGGCTCTCCCCCGTCCGAGAACGGACGGAGCGAGGACGAGACCCTGCGCGAAGTCACTCTCACCAAGGATTTCTTCCTCGGCAAAACCGCTGTGACCCGGGCTCAATTTGAGGCGTTTGTCCGCGCGACGAATTACCGGACCGAAGCGGAGAAGGGGGCGAGCGGAGGGTTTGGCTGGGACGGCAAAGGGTTGAGCCAAAATCCCCGATTCACCTGGCGCAACCCAGGATTCGACCAAACGGGCGACCATCCCGTTACGTTGGTCACCTATATGGACGCCGTGGCGTTCTGCAACTGGGTCGGTTCGATCACCAAAACGCGAGTGACCCTGCCGACCGAAGCGGAATGGGAATATGCCTGCCGAGCCGGCGCCGCCACCGCGTGGCATAACGGGAATGATTCGGCGCAAGCCAGCGCCATCGCCTGGTTCAGACCGATGGCGGAAAACGCCACCCACTCGGTCAGGTCGCTGGCGCCTAATGCCTGGGGCTTTTACATCGGTGGCAACGTCAACGAGTGGTGCCGGGATTGGTATGGCCCTTATTCCGGCGCCGCCACCGATCCGGAGCAGACCAATTCCAATTTGTCGGACAAGCCGCGCCGCGTCCTGCGCGGCGGCTCCTGGCTGCGCGATGTGGAGCACACGCGCTCGGCGGCGCGCTATCGCAATCACCCAGGCAGCCGCAATGCGGACAATGGCTTCCGGGTCGTAACCTACTCCCTTCCGGAGCCGCCCGCGCTTGCTCCCGCAACTCCGGTGAAGAACCCGGCGCCCGCCAGATAGTTCTCCCGCCTATGACCCTGCCTCTCGCGCTTCTCTGCCCCATCCTCGGCTTCGGAGTGATCTTTTTTGTGCTCGTGAAGCTCTTTCGCTCGCTTTCACAGTCGAATGTGAATCGGGGCTGGGTGAACCGCCCGCCACCGTCCGTGCTGACATCAACCGCGGACGACGGCTTTTGGATCACCAGCGACCAGCTGGCGCCCTCCTCGATGATTCAGTATTACTATCTGCTGAACGGGGTTCGTCAGATGGGCCAGGTCCCATTCCAACCCGGACCGGACGGCCGCCAGTTCATTTACACGGGCGCCAGGCCAGACGGCGTCTCGGTCGTACTTCCCGATCAAGGGCACACCGATCCTGGCGACGGGTTCAGCACCCCGCCAATTTCGAGCTGGTCCTCAACCCCCCGCCGATCCAGCCCGACACCCTCCACTCGCTTCCCGCCCGCCTATTGAGGATCTGGATGGCGGCTCCGGAAACGCAGGCCTTCGTCTACAGCGCGCACGAGGACGACTTCTATCGGACGGGACGGACCTTGCGCTCGTTGCGCGCCGCGGGCATTCAAGCCAGCGAGATCGCAGAGCTCAAGGGACGGACCCTCCGCAAGATCCTGGCGGCCGAGCGCCCGGTGCTTTTCGTTCGGGCGGGTTTGTGGCTGGCGTCCTTCCAAGGTTATGCCACGCCCCTCCCCAGCGCTGGCGGCAAACCGCTGTGCGCCTTGGGCGCGGTCCGGCCTCGAACCAAGGGAGGCGGCGCGATTGAAGCGCTGGCCGCCCGCTGGACGGAATGCCTGCAACAGAGCGGCGGCGATTTTTCCCGGCTGCCGGACGCGCGCTCGCGCCTGGGCCCATTCTTCGAATCCCCCTCGATGCTTTTCCTGGATGGGAAGGCCACGGCCGCGCTCAGGGAGGCGGGCGCATCCTCGTGGGCGGAAATCGCCGACATCGCTTGCGAACGATTTCGGCTCGTTCACTGTCCGCCGCTGGATGTTTACGACGGCACAGCGCTCCGCGTGCTGCAGGTCATCACAGGGCTCCAGCGCGGCGGCGCGGAACGCGTCACGCTCGATCTGGTCAGGGAACTTCCCGGGCAAGGCTGCGCCGTCCAGCTCGCGACGCTCGGGCGGGCCGGACGCGAATCCTTTCCGGCCCCGGAAGGCGCAATCGACCTGAGCCAGGCGGCAGCCGATTCGGACGATCGGATTGCCGTTCTGCAGCAAAGAGCCCTGGCGTTTGGCGCGGATGTGATTCACGCCCATTTAGTGACGGGAGCGGAGGCTCAATCGCTCGCCGCTGCCGATTTTCCGGTGATGCTCACGCTGCATAACACGCGCGAAGGGTGGCCCTCCGGAACCTGTGACCTCCAGCGCGGCCAGGCCTCCCTGCTCATCGCCTGCTCCGCCGCGGTGGAGCGCGAAGCCCGCGCCGCGCCCCTGCCGATCCCGCTTCGGACCATCCGCAACGGCATCGACCTCTGCCGCTTCCGGCTCACGCCCGAAAGGGCTGCGGCGGGACGCGACTGGCGCAGGCGATGGGGTTTCGGCGACGAAGATCTGGTGCTGATCTCCATCGCCAATCCCCGCCCGCAAAAGCGCCTCGAACTGCTCCCCAGGGCGCTCGCGGCGGCTCAGCAAGCCCTCGAACGGAGCCGCCGGGTGCGCCTGGTCTTCTGCGGGGAGGCAACGCCGGGCAAGCGCGACGCCGAGGAGTGCGTCCGTCGCACCCAGGCAGAGATCCGGCGGCTCAAGCTGGAGGATCACGTGCGCTGGACAGGATCGGTGGCCGGCCCGGCGGAGGTCCTGGCCGCCGCGGACATTCTGGTCTCGATGTCCGCGCACGAAGGCTTGAGCCTGGCGCAATTAGAAGCGCTCGCCCTGGGTTGTGCCGTGGTCGCCACGGATGTGGGGGGGGCCCGCGAAATTGCCTGGGACAATCCCGGCTTTCACCTGGCGCCAGCGAGCGCTGCTCCGGAGGAATTCGGCCGACTCGTCGCCCACGTGGCGAAAGAGCGCCTCGGGCCGCGCAACTCCTTCTCGCTTTCAGACGACTGGTCCAGCCGGTCGATGGCCGGCCAATATGCCCGCCTCTATCCGCGAGCGATCGCCTGCGCTCGCCGGCAATTGGCGGGTGATGGGCTCTGGCTCATCACGAACAATTTATCGACCGGCGGCGCTCAATCGAGCGCCCGCCGCCTTTTGCTCGGCCTGGCCGCCGAGGGCGAAAGCGTTCGCGCGGCGGTGATCGAAGAAAACCCGGACGATCCAACCCCGGGCCGCCGCCAGCTCGAGCAGGCCGGCATTCCCGTTTTTGCCGCAAACCCAGACCAATCGCCGGAGGAGATGGCGCGGCGGCTGTTGGCGGCGCTGGATCGCGACTGGCCTCAAGCCATCGTCTTCTGGAATCTCCGCCCTGAACTCAAGCTTCTCCTTGCGGAGAGCCTCCCCGACCTGCCGGTCTTCGATGTCAGTCCGGGCGAAATGTACTTCCAATCGCTGGAGCGCTGCTTCAGGTCTCGGCCGGCTGGCCGATCACAGAGAACGCCCCTTGATTACGGATCGCAACTCGCCGGAATCATCGTGAAATATCCTGCCGAGGCGGAACGGGCCGGGAGACTGCTGGGCCAGCCAGCCTGGGTTGTTCCGAATGGCGTGCCACTGCCGCGCGTCGCCGTCGTTCATCCATCAGCCCCTTCCAAGATCGTCTTCGGAACCGCCGCCCGCATCCATCCCCAAAAGCGGCTTGAGGATTTGCTGGCCGCCTTTCGAATCGTCCACTCCTCTCTGCCCGAGTGCGTTTTGACGATCGCGGGCGGCGTCGAACAAGGCTGTGAAAGCTATGCGGCCGAATTGCAGCGGATGGCCCACCACCTGCCCGTCGAGTGGCTGGGTGAAATTTCAGACCTCGCCGCTTTTCACCACGCCCTGAGCATCTTCGTTATGATCTCCGAGCCCGCCGGCTGTCCGAACGCCTCGTTGGAGGCGCTGGCGGCAGGATTGCCGGTCATCGCCACCGATTTCGGCGGCGCTTCCGAACAGGTGGTGGATGGTGTCACCGGCCGCCTGGTTCCACCCCGCGACCCAGTCGCCCTCTCTGAAGCCATGATCAATCTGGCACGGCGGCCCGATCTCTGGCCGGTGCAGGGCCAGACCGGGCGGGCCCATGTCCAGGCGCGATTTACCATGGAACAGATGATCTCCAATTATCGGCGCATTCTGCTGGGACGCGGCGGGAAACCTCATCCCTGCGGAGCCACCGCGCATCCGCCGTTGACGACCGGCCCCGGCGGGTCAATGCTTCGAGCGCGCTCATGAATTGGACCGGCGGACTTGGTTTAAACAAAAGGGGATGAGCTTCAGGATTTCAGGCATCGGTGAAATCCTTTGGGACCTTCTGCCCGCTGGCAAACAATTGGGCGGTGCGCCCGCCAACTTCGCCTACCATGCCCGCGCGCTCGGAGCCGATGCCTGCGCGATTTCCCGCGTGGGACAGGACCAACCCGGCGGGGAGATTCTCGAGCGGCTGCGACAGCTCGGACTGCCGGTTGAGACCGTTCAGACCGACTCAAATGCCCCCACGGGAACCGTGAGCGTCACTCTCGATTCCACCGGTCACCCCGACTACGTCATTCATGAAAATGTTGCCTGGGATTTCCTTGAGGCCAGCCGCGTCGCGCTCGCTGTCGCCTCCAGAGCGGACGCCGTCTGCTTCGGCACTCTGGCGCAACGGCAAGAACCGAGCCGAAGCAGCATTCGCGCGCTGGTGCAAGCCACTCCGCCCACGGCGCTGCGCATCCTCGACGTGAACCTGCGCCAGCGTTACTACTCACGCGCCATCCTCGAAGATTCTCTCCGGGCGGCGAACGTGCTGAAGGTCAACGAAACCGAATTGCCGCGCCTGGCCGAGATCTTTCATTTGAGCGGGACCGAGCGCGAGCTGATCGCCCTTCTGGCCCGGCAGCATCAGTTGCGGGCGGTCGCTTTCACCCGCGGCGATCGCGGAAGCCTCCTTTTTTCCGATGGCAAATGGTCGGACCATCCGGGCATCCCAGCTACAGTGGCCGACACGATCGGCGCTGGAGATTCCTTTACCGCGGCCCTGACCCTCGGCTTCCTTCGCGGGTGGCCGCTGGACCAAATTAATGAACAGGCAAACAAAGTGGCCGCTTTTGTGGCGTCCCAACCGGGAGCAACCCCGAGGTTGCCCGCGGAGCTCGTGGCTCCTTTCCGGTAAAGCAGATTCCTTAGAATGAAACTCGGGTTCGATGGCAAGCAAAGGGCCGGGACAATCGCCTGGATCACTGCGCTCTCGGGTCTTGTCGCCTCGGCCGCGACGGCCACGGCAGCCGATCCCGGTTACCGCGAAATTTGGCGGCCCCAATATCACTTCTCTCCGCCAAAGAACTGGATCAACGACCCGAATGGAATGGTGTTTTTCGACGGGGAATACCACTTGTTTTACCAGCATAATCCCTCGGGCATTCAATGGGGCAACATGAGCTGGGGCCATGCCCTCAGCCGCGACCTCGTTCATTGGGAGCATCTCCCCCTGGCTCTGGCCGAAGAGGCCGGCTACATGATCTTTTCCGGCAGCGCAGTGGTCGACTCGAAAAACACCAGTGGATTCGGCCAGGGCGGCAAGCCTCCCCTGGTGGCGATCTTTACCGGCAGCAACACCCAGAAGCCATGGCAAAACCAGCAGCTCGCCTACAGCAACGATCGCGGGCGCACCTGGACCAAATACGCGAAGAACCCGGTGCTGGACATTGGCGAGACTGACTTTCGCGACCCGAAAGTATTTTGGCACGAACCAAGCCGGCGCTGGATCATGGCCGTGGCCTGGCCCCTTCAGCATCAAGTCCGCTTTTACGCCTCGCCGAATCTCAAGGATTGGAAACACCTCAGCGATTTCGGCCCGGCCGGATCGATCAGCGGCGTCTGGGAGTGCCCTGACCTCTTTACCCTTCGCCTGGAAAACGGCAACCGCGCCGAAAAATGGGTGCTCGTCGTAAATGTCGGAACGGGCGCTCCCTCCGGAGGGTCCGGCACGCAGTATTTCGTCGGTGAATTCGACGGCAAGCGCTTTACGCTCGACCGCTCCTTCCCGAAGCCGGAACCCGAATTCGTCCCGGACGGCGACTTGGTCGTCGATTTCGAAAGCGATGACTACCGCGGCTGGCAAGCCACGGGCGAGGCATTCGGGTCCGGCCCCGCGCACGGCAAGCTGGGGGACCAGCAGAATGTCGAAGGCTTTCGCGGAAAGGGCTTCGTCAACAGCTTCCTGAACGGCGACAAGTCCGAGGGAACCCTGACCTCGCCGGAATTTGAGATCAGCAATGATTACGCGAGCTTCCTGATCGGCGGAGGCAACAACGCCGGCAAAACCTGCTTCAATCTGCTGGTCGACGGGACGCCCGTGCGGACCGCCACGGGCGACAACAGCGACCGTCTCACCTGGAAATCCTGGGACATCCGGGATCTGCGCGGCAAAAAGGCCCGCTTCGAAATTGTCGACCGTGCCACCGGAAGCTGGGGCCATATCACTCTCGATCATATCATCCTGGGGGATGCCGCGGTGCGGCCCGCCACTCAACCGGCGCTGTGGGCCGACTTCGGTCCGGATTTCTATGCCGGCGTCACCTGGAGTGACCTCCCGCGCCGGGCCGGCCGCAGGGTCTGGCTCGGCTGGATGAGCAACTGGCGTTATGCCAGTGATATTCCCACAGAATCCTGGCGGGGAGCGATGTCCCTCCCGCGCGAGCTCACTCTCTGGCAGACCTTGGATGGTTATCGCCTCGCCCAACAACCGGTTGAGGAGTTGCACAAACTCCGGGAGAAATCCGCCCGCCTGAAGAACGCCACCCTGGCCGAAGGCAACGAATGGCTCCGCCAGGAAAACGTCACGGGCAACAATCTCGAGATCGATCTCCTCCTGCAGCCACGCAAGCCCGGGGGAAATTTCGGTCTGAAACTGCTCCAAAGATCAAACCAGGGAACGGTGATCCGCTGCGATACCGGGCGAAACATCATCTCCCTGAATCGAGCCAGCTCCGGCAAAACCGACTTCCATTCCAGCTTTGCCGACCTTTGTGAAGCGCCGTTTGCCCTGCAGGACGGCGCGGTTCGCCTCCATCTCTTCGTCGACAGTTCGTCGGTGGAACTCTTCGTGAATGACGGCGTGCCCGCACTCACGGCTCTGGTTTTTCCCGCCCCAGCCGATCGACCCGTCGAATTATGGTCTTCCAACGATACTTTAACGATAAAAGAAATGAATGTTTGGCGCATTCGGCCCATTACTCCCATTCTCCAGGCTAAGGAACATTAAACAGCAACCCTCGCGCCTCATTTGACTGCACCGACATCGCCTTGCCAAAGGAATGAGCAAAAATTAACCTCACCCCAATGGATGAGCAGTTACTGCAGTATGTGCCGGTGCTGATGCTCGGTGCGCTGGCGATTGCCTTTGCGGGCGGAACGCTCGTGATGTCGGTGCTCGCCGGCAAAGTCGGCAAACGGTACAAGGTGAAGGACACGCCTTACGAATGCGGCATGCTGCCGGTCGGCGATGGGAGCGCCCGGTTATCCGTGAAGTTCTACCTCGTCGCCATGTTGTTCATCCTGTTCGATATCGAAGTGGTGTTCCTCTACCCGTGGGCAGTGGTCTATCGTGAAATGCTCAAGACAGAGCCCAATCTGATCTTCGGGGCGATGCTCTCGTTCCTCGGGATTCTCTTCGTCGGCTATATTTACGCCGTGAAAAAGGGCGCTTTCGACTGGAAGAATTAACCAGCCGGGCTTCCACATCACCTCAACTTTTCGGGATCCACGGAGCTATGATTAAATTCGGCACTTCAGGTTGGCGCGGCTTGATCGCGCGCGATTTCACATTCGACAACGTCCGGGTCGCGACCCAGGGAATCGCCGATTACCTGGTGGCTGATCTGAAAAACGCCGGCTCGCCGATCCATGGCCGCCCGCCCGTGGTCATTCTCGGGTATGACACCCGCTTCCTGGGCCGCGAATTCTCGCTCGCTGCCGCGGAAGTTCTCGAAAGCAACGGCCTCACCCCGCTTCTTTGCGAGCGCGACACGCCCACTCCGGTCATCTCGCATAATATTCGGGTGCGCAAGGCCATCGGCGGCATTAACATGACCGCCAGCCACAATCCGGCGGAATATCAGGGCCTCAAATTCTCCACCTCGAACGGCGCAGCCGCTCCTCCGGAAGTCACCAAACAGATCGAGGCGAACATCGCCAAACGCCAGGCCGAGGGTTGGAGCATCAAGACCGCAGTCGTGGGCTCTTACAAGTGCAAGACCTTTGATCCACGGCCCGCCTACTTCAAACAGGTGCACAAGCTGATCGACTTCGACGCGATTCGGAAGGCGAAAATGAAGCTGGCCGTCGAGCTGATGTACGGCACCGGCCGCGGCTATCTGGACACGCTTTTGCAGGAAGCAGAAGCGAAGCTGACTATTTTTAACGACCAGCCCAATCCCCTCTTCGGCGGGCATCATCCCGAGCCGAATGCTGAAGGAATGGCTCAGGCGAGAGAGGTGATCCTGAGCGGCAAGGCCACCTTGGGGCTGGGCCTCGATGGGGATGCGGACCGGTTCGGCATAGTCGACCGCGACGGCACCTGGCTCACGCCGAACCAGATTCTCGCTCTCGCCCTTTATCACCTGCGAAAGAATCGCGGCTGGACCGGCGCCGTTGTTCGCACCGTCCCGACCAGCCATCAGGTCGACGCGGTGGCGAACCTGCTCGGCGTCAAAGTGCACGAGACCCCGGTCGGCTTTAAATTCATCGGCGCGCTCATGGAAAGCGAACCGATCATCGTCGGTGGAGAAGAATCCGGCGGCCTGAGCGTGAAAGGGCATATCCCGGAGAAGGACGGCATTCTCGCCTGTTTGCTCATGGCGGAACTGGCCGCGGTCGAACGCAAACCGCTCCTCAAGATTCTCGGCGACCTGGAGAAGCAAACCGGCGAGTTCCACACCACCCGCCTCAATGTGTCCATCCCGGCCGATAAGAAGGAAGCGCTGCTCAAGAAGCTGGCCGCCGGCCTCGACAAAGTCGGCAATCTGCCGGTCCAGCAATTCATCACGACCGACGGCTACAAGTTTATCCTGCCGAAGAACGAGTGGGTGGCTTTCCGAGCCAGCGGCACCGAACCGCTCATCCGGGCTTACATCGAAGCCAAGTCTCCGCAGGGGATGAAGAAGCTTGAAGGCGCCTGCCGCAAGATCCTGACGGACATCTGAGTTAAACCGCGAACGCGGAGTCACCACCCCCTTCCGCGACAGCGCCCGCAAGGGCTGCGATCGCTTCTTTTGCTCCGCCGGCGATTGATATCCCGCGATCGTCCGGAATCTCCGATTCCCGCAGATTGATCCGCACCAGCGTCCCTTTCGTTTCGGACCGGATGGTTTCGGAGGCGTGGCGGACAGTGGGAATGGCAGTGCCCGCTCCCACCTCGACAATCAACAGACGGCCCTTCGCGTTCTTCACCTCCGCCAGCCACCGGTCCAATCTCTCTTCCTGCGCAGAGGTGCGGTCGTAAATCCAATTCGAATCGCCGAACATGAGAATGTTTGGGCGGGCCAGCCCCTGGCACTTGCCGCACCGCGGCAGCGGCCGGATCGCCCGAAACGAGGCGGCATCGATTTCGATGTCATGCGGCGGAGCCTCCCAAACATCCCGGTGGCACGGTCCAGCGCACTGCCAGTGATGCACCGAGCCATGGCACTCCACGACGCGCATCGGATCGAACCCGGCCTTTTGGAAATGCCCATCGACATTCGACGTGAAGACGAAATAGCCGAGCCGGCAGCGGCGTCCCATCTCCAGCAGTCGCCCGAAACCGTCGTGGGGGTCCGTCCCGCGATAAAGATTCAGCCGATGCCCATAAAACGCCCAGGCCAGCTCCGGGTCTCGCGCAAACCACCCGGGGTTGGCCATCTCTTCAAAGCGCAAGCCGAGCTTCGCAATCGCTGGATAGGCGCGCCAGAAACCGTCGGTCCCGCGAAAATCGGGCAATCCCGAATCGACACCCATGCCCGCGCCCGCCGTAATCAGCAGCGCATCCGCCGCCGCCACGGCCCGGGCCGCTTTCTGGATCGGACTTTCCATGGAGGCTCAATGCGTGGTCAGGTATTTCAACAGCTCGATCTGCTCTCGCTGCCCGAGGCTGTCCAGAAGGCCCTCCGGCATGAGCGATTTGTCACTGGCGATGCGCCGGGCGATGGCGCCCTTCGCCACCTTCTCTTCAGCCGCCACCGTCCGCAGGGTCAGCGCATCCGTTGATTCGTTCACCAGCAGGCCCGAAATCACATCGCCATCCTTCGTCTCCACCGTGGTCATTTGGAAATCCGCGCCGATGACCGCGTTCGGATCGATGATGTTCTCAAGAAAATAGCGAATCCCGTTCTTGCCCGCGCCGGTCAATTCCGGCCCGAGCCGCACTCCGTCGTTGCCCAGCCGATGACAGGTCGCACACAGCTTTTGAAAATGTTCGAGCCCGGCGCTCCCGTCATACGCCCAGAGCGGCGCTTCGTTGAACACCTTCTCCAGGGCGCCGATCTGCGCCTGTTTCTCCCCGGCGGTCGTGTTGATCCGGCCCCAATTCTTCGTCACGCGCTGATCGATCTCGGCGTCGTGCAACTGGGTAAGCTGCCGGATGTGGAAGGCCGTCAGATAATCCCGCCTGGCCCGGCCCGCCGCCACCTCATCCAACAAGGTGCGCGCAAAGTTGGCCCGGCCCGTCAGCGCGTTCAACGCCGCGTTGCGCTCATCCGCCGTCCAATCCGGCAGATGCTTCACCAGCGCCGCCGCCACCGCCGGCTGATCGAACCGCGCCAAAACCGGGATGGCGCGAGTCCGAAATTCCTTTTGATCGAGCAACGCGATGAACGCTGGAACGGAATCGCGATCCTGGGCTTTGCTTAACACCGCGAACGCGTGCTCGCGGCTCGCCGCATCGCCGCTCTGCAGCTTTTCCCGCAATTGCGGAAATCGGGAGCGATCGCCAAAAGCCGCAGCAATCAATTCGGCCCGCCCCAAAACCGCCGGGTTCTCGCTTTGGTAGAGAGTCCGGGCCAGCGCCTCCCAACCGGCCGGTTGCGGCACGCTGGCCCGGGTCTTCAGCGCCAGTTCCAGGCCGGCCAGGCGCCGCGCTTGCGATGGCGCATCCGCCTCTGCGATCTGGACGATCACCCGATCAAGCGCCTCCCCGCCCAGCGTAGCGGCATACCAATAAATCCAATCCGCCACCTGGGGGAACACGGTGTGCGCGGCAAACTCGAAAGAACGGTTTAGATCCTCCCGCATCCGAGGCGCGAGCGCATGCCAGACGAGAAAAGGAATGTTGCGGTCGTCCCGATCTTCCGCCCGCGTGTTCAAGCCCTCCAACACCGGCCACGCGCTCTCGGCGGGCAAGCGTTGTGCCGCCGATGCCAGGTAGCGCCGGACCACGGCCGAGTTGTCGTTTTGCGCGAGCAGCACCATTTTCTCCTGCACAACCAGTGAAGGACGGCGCTGCTCGACCGCCAGTTGAACGGCCCACGCTCTCAGATAATCGTCAGGCGATTGCAGCGCCTGCAGCAGGATCCCTTCGTCCAGCTTGCCCAGCTGATGCAACAGGGCCAGAGCTTCCCATTTGCTCTTTGCGCCCGGATCCTGAATCCGAGCCGCCAGCTTGGCTGCCACGCCCGGTTCAACCGCTTGCGCCCGCTCCTGCAACAATCGTTCCGCCGTCCGGGCGAACCATTTGTTCTTGTGATCGAGCATCGCCAGGAGCGCCTCGTCGCTCATCGCGCCAAGATCCACGGAACGGGGCTTGTAAGTGGCCGCATATTCCATCCGATAAATCCGGCCGTTCGACCGGTCCCACCGTTCCGTGTTCGGATTATGGCAATGCTGCTGATCGTACCAGTCGATCATGTAGACCGCGCCGTCCGGGCCGTACTGCAAATCCACCGCCACAAACATCGGGTCCGCGCAGAACGACATGTCGCGCTCCGCATGCACCGTCTCAAATCCGGAGCCCAGCGGGCGGTTCAGGTCATGATTGATCTGGTGCCCGTGCAGGTTGTGCGTGAACAGGTGGCCGCGATATTCATCCGGCCAGTTGTCGCCGAAGTAGAACATTGTGCCCACGTGGGAATGGCCGCCGTAAATCGCGTCAGTCCCGCGCTCGCCCGCGCCGCCCGCGCCATGATCGTGCCGGGCCGAGGCCAGGAGATAATTGCGAAAGCTTGGATAATCGCGCGGCGGATCAGGAATGATGAACGGCGCATAGTTCGCGTTCGCCTGGTTCCAGAATTGCCCTCCCTGCAGCACATGGGTCGTTCCGCCCCGCCCCCAGTAACTCCGGCAATGCGTCATGAATATCTGGCCGTTCTCGTCATAATCCAGCCCCCATTGATTGCTTCCGCCTTCGGCGAAAACTTCAAACTCGTGACGCACCGGATGATACCGCCAAATCCCAGCCCGCAACTCGGTGCGCTTCCCGTCGGGCGTGCCCGGCTTCCCGATCTTCGCGTAATTGAACACCCCCTGATTGCCGTAGAGCCAGCCGTCCGGCCCCCACATAAAACTGTTCAGGCACTCATGCGTGTCCTGGTAGCCGAACCCGTCCAACAACACTTCCGGCGGACCATCCGGCCGGTCATCGTGGTTTCGATCCGGAATGAACAACAACTGCGGCGCCGCTCCCACCCACACCCCGCCGAAACCCACCTCCAGCCCGCTGGCCAGATTCAGCCCCTCCGCAAAAACCTTCCGCGTCTCGAACTTCCCGTCCCCATCCCGATCCTCAAAAATCACGATTTTATCGAGCCCTTTGCCCTCCGGCTGCTTTTGCGGATAACTGTAAGCCTCCACCACCCAGATCCGCCCGCGCTCATCGAAAGTGAACGCCACCGGCTGCTGCAAATCCGGCTCGGCCGCCACCACCTCCGCCCGGAACCCTTCCGGCAAATACATCTGCGCGATCGTCTGCTCCGGCGGCGTCTGCCCCCGCGGCGCGGGATTCTGCTTCAAATGCCGCAGCACCGGACTGGTTTGGAGCCGCTCCACCTGGGGCAACGGATTCTCAGCGCGAACGGGAATCAGGCTGAACGACAAAAGCGAAAGGACCGCGACGCGGGAAACCGTGCAACAAGCGATTGGCATATCAAGACGAGTCCCGGGATTCTACCGGACTGCTGGGCTTTGGGAAGCACGGGATATCCGCGAGGGCCGGGTAAAATGAAAGCTCCGCGGACGGCGAGGTCAGCGGACGGGTGAGCGGGGTTTGGGGGTTGCCTTGCCTTTCCTGGAGTCGATCTTCTTCCGGACCTCCTTCACCCGAAACTCAACCATCCTCTTGATCAACTCGAACGGAATTGGCTCAACGAGCGGGAATTGCACCGAACCTTTCGCACTCTCGTAGCCCGCGAGATCGCCTTGAAACGCTTCGATGGCGGACGGCGTCGGATAAAAACCTATGTGATTTTGGAAACCAGCAAAATGCACCAAGTTTTCCCGCAAAACGAACGTTGGCATCCGGTACTTCAGAGTCTCCTCCGAGTCAGGAGCCGCCTTCTTGACGATAGCCCGTATCGTTTGGAGAGACTTTTGAACGCTCGGCGGGAAACCGGCGATGTATTCGTCCACGTTCTTGGGTGTTGCGATTTTCATTTTGAGCAAGGAGCCGACTCGTGGTTGTGTGTCGCAAACGCTTCAACGGCTCACGATGCAAAGGATAATCTCAATCAAGGAAGCTTTGTCGAGTTTGACCTGATTTCCAAGATTCATCGAGCCCCCTTTCTCCTTGGTCTCCTTGGTCGTCCGCAGCGCAATGTCTGCAGGCGTTATTCTGGCTTTTGAAGCCAGTTATTTATTGAGGCGCTCGGGCGGACGACGTGACGCCTCAAAACCCCTTGGAACTCCTCGATTGAGAACTCCGGAACCAGCAAACGGTGACGGCGGCGATGAGCTGCGTATCTGCGAAGGTGCTGATGAACGCGGCGGGGAAAGGGACGATACGCAGCGCAAACTGCCCAACGCGCTTGCGGGTCAAACCACATATCCCAAAGGCGAAATATATCTGACCAGATGATCGGCGGCTCGGGAACTAACTCCAATACGGCAATACGCATATCCACTTGACGCTCGTCATCCGCCGATCGCGCCATTTCCTGCATCCAGTCCCAGACCTCAGCATCGCAAACGCGCGCGCCAAGCAGGCACGAAATCTCGTGAAAGACTTGATACCCGGATTGGCGATCCTCTGATTGCAAAACCTGTTCACAGCATTCGAAAAGGTCCGCGATTCGACGCAAGCGATCCCGCGTGCTGGTCGCCTTCACAATCTTCGCCCAGAGCTGCTCTACGCGAAACTCGGATGATTTGAACGGCGGCATCTGGGACACGCTACATGTCTTCGAGCGGGTCGTGCGCTCGCCGCATTAGTATCTCGGAGTTCGGTCTAAACCGAGTCCAAACCCTCGCCGCGAAGCGCCAACGCCACACTCAACTCCCATTCCCATATCCCTCCCGCTGAATCACAGATGCCGAATTTTGCTCCGGTACTTTTCCAGAAGGACATCGTTGTGATTGTCCCCGTTGCTGTTGCTGCTGATATAAATTTCCGGGGTAACGCCAGCCTGGAGCGCGTACTCGAGCCCCTGCACAATGATCGCATTCACGATCAGCGCTCCGGTCGATGTCGTGGTCGGCCCCACTTTTCCCGGGAGGCCCGGCAGATCCAGGCAGGCGTCGCCACTCGCGCCGCAGTTGTCGATGGTCAACTCCGCGACCTCTGCCAGATTCCGACCGCCGCTGTGCCGCGATGGCCAGGCCCGGCTGTGAGCCAGATTGGTGATGGCCGCCACTTTCAGCCCGGCGCGGCGCCCTTCCAGCGCCACATCGATCGGGACGGCGTTCCGGCCGGAATTGGACGCCACGATCAGCACGTCGCCCGCCTGGATGGGGTAGGAACGGAGCAACCGGACGCCATACCCCTCTTCACGTTCATTGTAGGTCGCCTCGATCGCTTTCTCATGCAGCATCAGCCGGCTGTCCAGCATCGGCGTAGCCCGCGCTGGATTCCCGGCCCGGTAGAAAATCTCCTCCGCCAGCAGATGGGAATGGCCGGTGCCGAAGGCATAAAGCCAGCCGCCGTGCGCGAGCGAATGACCGAGCCAGCGCGCGGCCTGATCGATCTTCTCCCACTGCGTTTTCCGCACCTGCTCCATCTGCCCGAGCAGCGCGTCGTAATAACGGTCCATCACGCGTTCCATGTTCATCAAAAATTCCAACGAAAGGCCGAAGCGCGCCAGCTCAATCCCAGCGTCGCGGCCACTCTTTTAATTCCTGCAATCCCGCCACCCCGGCTGCCGGCGCGGGCTGGAAGGACCCTTTACGAGAACAGTCGCGCCCGGGCGTTCGACGTGATGACCTGCACCACCGGGTGCGCCAGCTTTCGCTCCGCGGTGATGGCGTAGAATTGCTGCTGGCAGTCGTCCGTTCGGCCAATCGTCCGAAAGCCAAACCGGGTGACCACCTCCTGCGCGACCAGGCTGGGCACTGACATAAAGCCCAGGCCGTGCAGCGCGAGAATGTTGACGAACGCGGGATCTTCGATCTCTCCCGCCAGTTTGGGCCGGACGCCGGTGGCGTGAAACCACTTCTCCAGCGAACGCCGCAGCCCGCTATCCGACATCGGCAGAAGCGCCGGAGCGCCGTGCAGGGATTTCGGGAAGCCTCGCCGCAACCGGGCGGCCAGGCGCGGTTCGGCGCAGAACGTAACGCCACACTCCCCCAGGAAATGGTTGAACACATTTCCGGGCACGCCGCTCGAGGCGGGTTCGTCCGCCAGGACAACATCGAGCTTGTAGGCGGCGAGGTCGCCCAGCATGTCCGAGACTTTCGTCTCCCAACAGGCGACCTGGACCGGCTGCGGCAACCGGAAGATCGGTTCGATGATTCGATAGGTCACGAGCTTGGGCAGCGCGTCCGCCACTCCGAGCCGCACGCGCAGCGGGCGGGAAGTGGGACGCTGCCGGGCGGCATCCAGCAGATCCTGCCCAATGGAGAAGATCTCGTCCGCGTAAGCCAGCGCGTGCTGTCCCGCCTCCGTCAGCGCCAGATTTCGTCCGGCCCGGCGGAACAGTTTTTCGCCCAGCACCTCTTCCAGCGCCCGGATCTGCGCACTGATGGTCGGCTGCGACACATGAAGCTTTGCCGCCGCCTTGGTCAGCCCGCCCTCGCGCGCCACAGTCCAAAAATAGCGCAAATGGTGATAGTTCAGGAATTCCATAACTCTCAGCATCTTTAGTTTAAACCTAAAGATCCAATCGAGAAATCGTATTAGCGTCATCGGGCATCCGAGCCAAGATTCCCTGCGCAACAAAATGAAAACGACCATTCTTGCCCTCCTGATCGCTGCGACCCCGCAAATCCGGGCCACCATCCATCGGGCGTTGAGGCCGGGTGATTTCGAAATCGTCTGGACGGCGAATCCATCCGATGCCGCCGCGGCCTCGGCCTGGTGCAGCCCGGATCTGCTCCTGCTCGAGATCAATCAGCCTCTCCCGGCAGGCCAGCGGGTCATCGATACTTTGCGCACGGCCAATCCGGGCGCGCCGGTCGTGCTCCTGACCGAGCACAAGGCGGCTTATGCGGAGGTCGTCGCCGGCCAGGGGAATGTGGCGGTGGAAAGGCCGTCTGACGCGGCCGCGCTTGCCGAGTCGGTCCACCGCTTGCTTCGGCTGCCGCTCTCCAAACAACAGCCGGAGGAAAACAGTCCGGTTCGCGCCTCCCGCGAATATCGCGAAAAGCTCGAACGGCAAGCGGCCACGCCCCTGGCCACCCCTATTCTTTATCATCAATGGGGGCTTAACGAATGAGCATAGTCCGGGCGGTCGGAGCCTCAGACCGTTTCTGCTGCGTTCCGATCGCCCTCTTTTCGCCATCAAATCGAAATCATTTATGAAAGTTCAATTTCGCCTGCGCGGACTTAACGACAACGCCGAATTGCGCCGCCAATTGCGGGAGTCGCTCGAACAGCTCGGGACCTTCATCCCCATCAGCAACGTGGAAGTGGTGGTGGAAAAGGAGCGCCGTGGCGCCCCGGCCTTCGGCGCGTTTGCCTTGCTGGCCGTGCCCGGGCCGGACATTCACGCCCAGGCTCGCGACCACACCCTGCAAGCGGTCTGGCTGAAAGTAATCGCCCGCCTCCGCAAACAGATCGAGCAGCGCAAATCCCGCAAGGAGCCCCGGCTGAAACACGGCCGCCACGGGCTCCCCCGCCCCAGCCTCGCGCCGGCCCATTGATTTGCAGAGCGGCGCAGGATTCGGGAACTCAGCCGATGAGGCTCAGCCCCTCTTGGTTGACCCAGCTCCGCTCGGGAAACCCGCGAGCCCACTCGACGGCCGTGACGTTCCGGGCTTCGTGCCAGCCCGGTTGCTCACGCCAGTCGAGGAACTTGCGCACGCTCGCTTGCAGCGCGGTCGACGCCCCGCGGCTGAGGAGTTCCCGAACCATCCGGGCGTCCCGCTGCCGGCCGCAGATGTAGGCGCAGCTCACCAGAGCATTGAACAGCGGGGTCTGCCCGCCAAAGCCGTCCTGATCCACCAGCGCCCGCGCGTTCACATCCGCGCCGCTGGCGAGCAGGAGATCAAAAATCTCTTGTTCGTCAAAATCGACGGCCATGTGCAGCAGGGTCGTCCCGTCGACCGGCGTTCCGCACATCCCAGTTTGCAGATCCTCAGCACAACCGAGCGCCGAGGGATAGATCTCGGCGGCCCGGAAACGCTGGTGCGCCAGGCGTGGATCGCGGCGGAGGAATTCCCCCAGGCGCGCCGCATCGCCCCGGTGCAGCGCCATGATCGGGGTATCCGGCATTCCATAACCGCGCTGGGCGAAAATCTGCAGGCACTCGCGCTTTCCGGCCGGGTTGCGGCTGTAGGTCGTCAGGACCAGGGCCAGGGGCGCCAATGGATCGCCCTTGGCATCGGTGAACGGAGCGCCCAGTTGGTCCAGGAAACCCAGCCCTCCCGGGTTCAAGGTTTCGCACGGCCCCATGACAATGCCGGGTTCCAGCGCGGCCCCGTGTTCGCGCAGCCATCGGGCGCAATCCAGCTTTCCCTGCAGCACCGCACGGTCGAACGCGTGCTGAAAGTCGCGGGCTCCCAATTCCGCAATCACCTCGATCATCTCCACCCGGCCGAGATTCGCTGCATGGCTCATCGGCGGCCCCCAGTTCCCGCTCACGAGCGGAATGTGCAAAAGTTCCGGCTGGGCCCGGAGAATGCGGACCACCGTTTCCCGGTCGTTGGAGCGGATGGCTTGATCGAGCAACCGGGCCACCGTATTCGCGGTTATGCGCTGCTTGAGCTGGGTCCAGGTTGAGAACCCATACTCACGGGCGATCACCAGTTGCGCGTCGCTCAAGAGGAGTCTCGCCGAGGCGAGGGCTGGATGATCCGCCGCTCGATATTTTGGATGCCGCCGCCGGATGCGGTCGAGAGCTTCGCGGGAGCCAGCGCGGCACTCATTCAGCAGGGCGCGCGCTTCGCGTTTGGGAACATCGAGATGGGGCTGCCGGGGGAGCCCGCGTGATACCGTGGCCATAACCTTCCTTCCTCTTGCGCCCGCAGTCCGCAATTCGGGCAGGAATTCAGGTTTAAAACAGGTTTAAACAAGCCGGTGAGCTGAGCCCATTTCCGCGGACGGGGCGCTGCCGGTCAGCGCAAACCCAGAATGTGACAGGCCGCGCCCATTCGCAAGAAGAAGATGCCGAGTTTAGGGTTTAAAGTGGGATCGGAAAGGCCTGCCCGGCCGGCCCATCGCTGAATCTCTTGCGCTCGCGGCTGGCGCATTGAATTCTATCCGGGTGCCAGATCAAATCCATTACAGCCGTCTACTGCTTTGCACTCTCGCCTGCGCCAGCCAGCTCGTAATCTCCGCCGCGGACGCCCCTTCCCCCGGGCCGACGCCGCAGCAGGAGGCCGAGCTCATCAAGGAAGTAAAAATCCCGGATGGATTCGAAGCGAAGATCTTTGCGGTGCCCCCCGCCGTAAACTATCCAGTATTCGTCGCCGCGTCGCCTGACGGAACGATCTACGTCTCCTCAGACAAAAATGGCTCCTTGGATCGCGCCGCCAATCGCGGCCGCGTCTTGAGGGTCAGGGACCTGGACGGCGACGGACACGCCGATGAGGTGAAGGCCTTCGTCCCCAACGTCGATTCCCCGCGCGGACTGGTCTGGGACCGGGACCGCCTTTATCTCCTGCATCCGCCGCACCTGAGCGCCTACATCGATCGCGACGGAGACGGCATCGCCGACGAAGAGAAGGTGCTGGTGAAGAATCTGGCCTTTACCTTCAAGGACCGCCCGGCGGATCACAGCTCCAACGGCATCGAGCTCGGGGTGGATGGGTGGATTTACTGCGCGATTGGCGATTTCGGCTTTATGGAAGCCGAGGGCGCGGACGGCCGCAAAATGCAACTGCGCGGCGGCGGGGTGCTCCGCGTGCGGCCAGACGGCACCGGCATGGAGCTCTACTCGCGCGGCACACGCAACATTCTGGAAGCGTGTGTGACGCCGACTCTGGATGTCTTTGCCCGGGACAATACGAACGACGGCGATGGCTGGGACATTCGGATGCACCATTTCACCAGCCTGAGCGAACATGGGTATCCCTCCCTGTTCAAAAACTTCAAAGGCGAGTTTATCGAGCCGCTCGCCGACTATGGCGGCGGCGCTGGCTGCGGCGGTCTGTACCTGAGCGAGCCCGGATTCCCCGCCGGCTACGGAGAAACGCTCTACTCGGCGGATTGGGGCAGGGAATGGGTCTACCGGCATAACTTCACCCCGGACGGCGCGACGTTCAAAATCGATCAGCACGAGTTCGTGCGGGCGCCGCGCGTCACCGACCTGGATGTCGACGGTTCGAGCCGGATCTACGTCGCCAGTTGGAAAGGCGCCACCTTCACCTACGTCGGGGAAAACGTTGGCTTTCTCGCGCGCGTCACACCGAAGGGTTACACCCCGGAGCCGCTCCCCGATTTCCGCAAAGCCTCCGCTTCCGATCTGGTGGGAATTCTGGAATCCCCCAGCCACCGCCGACGGCTGGAAGCCCAGCGCGAACTGCTGGCGCGCTCCCTTGACGCCGGCACGCGGCCACAGATCGAAGCGCTGGCCCGGGATCAGAAAAAATCTCCGGCGTCCCGTGTCGCCGCGATTTTCCTCCTCAAGCAAGCGGACGGCGCACGTTCCCATCCCTTCCTGGCCAGCCTTCTCGCGGACGGGTCGGTCCGCGAATACGCGATCCGGGCCTTGTGCGATCGCCCGGATGAAGGACGCGACTCCATTCCCACCGCGAAAATCCTCGAAGCGCTGCACGACGAAAATCCTCGCGTCCGGGTCCAGGCCGCGATCAGCCTCACGCGGTTGAAGGATGCCGGATTTGCTGCGGCCATTGCCGGTGACTTGGGCGATCCAGATCCCACCGTGGACCACACCGCGGTCCAGGCGCTGCGCGCCCTCTCCGCCGATGACGCGGCCTTCGCCACGCTCGACTCCGCTCTCGCCTCAGCCCCGCAAAAGCGCGCCGCCGCCCGCGTCCTCCAAAGCTTGCACAAGCCCGAAGTCGTTGCCGGGTTGACCAGCCGTTTGAGCCGGGCGGATGATTCCGCCACGCGCCGCTTGATTCTGACTGCGCTCTGCCGCCTCTATTACACCGACGGCGTCTGGAAAGGCGACAGCTGGGGCACCCGCCCGGACACCTCCGGACCGTACTACCAGCCCGCCACCTGGAGCGAAACCGATAAGATCGGCGCCACCCTGAAAACGGAGCTTTCGAAAGCCTCCGGCGATGAAGCGGCTTTTCTGGTCCAGGAATTCAGCCGGCACAAAATCCAGACGGATGACACGCTCAAGACCGTGGTCGACCTGGCTCAACGGGACGCCTCCTTGCTGCCCGCTGCCGTCGTACAACTGGCTCGGGCTGACAACCTGCCGCCGGGCGCGGAAAACTTGCTGATCAGCGCCGCCGCTTCTGACAAGGCCGAACTCGCCCTGCGCGCGCAGGCCGTCACCGCCCTGGCGAAACTGGGCGACGCCGAGGCCGCCCGGACCATGCTTGCCACCCTGCCCGTCCTGGCCGCCGCCAACGATCAGACGCGGGAGATCCAGGCAGCCCGCCAGGCCTTCCTGCGCTCCCGCAAAGCCGACCAACAGGCCCATCTTTACGAAGCGGAGGCGGCCCGGCTCGACGGGAAAAGTTCCGTCTGGGCGGACGCCATCCTGCTGAATCTCTCCGAAAGCAAGAACGCCTCCCCGGAGGCCCGCGACACCGCTCAAGCGGCGATCGCCACGGGTTGGCGGGAAACGAAACGCAAGATCCAGATCCTGCAGGCCGTCGCCCTGGCGGATCACCGCCCTTCCAAAGAGCGAGTGCTCGAGGCGGCCAGCGACAGCGACCCGGCCATCGCGGAAGCCGCTCGCAAAGCCGCCCACACACTCCGCCTGGATCGCGAACTCAAGGCCGCAGCCGAAAAAGCCAGCGAACCGCTGCTCGCCACCTTCCAGACGGACGACATTATCGGCCGCATGACCACTTTGCACGGGGATGCCAAACTCGGCCGGGAACTCTTCACCCGTCAAACCTGCAACAGCTGCCACACGGTCAGCCCGAATGAGCCGCTCCGCGGTCCGTTCCTCGGCAACATCGCCACCATTTATAAGCGGGATGAACTGGCCCGGGCGATTCTCCTGCCCAGTTTCACCATTGCCCAGGGCTTCGTGACCCACCATTTCGAGCTGAAAGACGGCACCGAAGTGGATGGTTTTGTGGTTCAGGAAGCGGCGGACAAAGTGACAATTCGGAACGTTGCTGCCCAGGAGATCCAGATCAAAACAGTCGAAGTCGCCAAGCGATCCAAGCTGGAAAAATCGATCATGCCCGAAGGCCTCGTGGCCAACCTCACCCTGAAAGACTTTGCCTCCTTGCTCGATTACCTCCAGGAGCTTGCAAAACAATAGCCTTTCCGGGCCAGCCAGCGCTTCCGCCACGGAGGAGATCCTAAGCCGGGCTGCCTAGCAGCTCCGTCACCGGACGCCATTCCGCCATCCCTTCCTGCCAGAAATAGGCCCCCTCGGGCAGCGACTGGCAATCGATCATCCCCTGGATCGCTTCGGGCGGATACGGGCCCGCTTGCTGTCCTCCGACCGACAAATAGACCGGCTGAACCCCCAGCAGATCCAGGCAGGTGAGGCCCTCAGCCTTGACCGGCGCCGGCGCGAGTCGGACCGGCTCTTCGTCCGCCTTGTTCAAGCTTCCTCGCAGGAGAAGCATCGCCACAAAACCCGCCACCGTTCCGCCGACATGCGCTCCCACCGCCACCTCGCCGCTCTTAGAGGGATCGTTCAATTCCAGGAAAAATGAAATCAGATCCATCACGAACCACCCCCGATCACCACGCGCGAACGCAGGGCAAACTCACCCGTCTTGATCCAGAAGAGCATGTACCAAAAATTGATCTCCGTTTTTGGCAGAACCACTAGAAACGCGCCGATGCAGGCTGAGATGGCCCCGGAAGCGCCAACCACCGGGATATCGGCGCTCGCACTCGTCGTGAACATCACCTGAATGAGGTTGGCGACGATGCCCCCTGTCAGGTAAAACACGACAAACTTCCCCCGGCCCATGATATCCTCCACACAAGCCCCGAACAAATAGAGATAGACCATGTTCCCCAGCAGATGAAACAAGCCGCCATGGAGAAAGGTGGATGTCAGCCAAGCCCACCACCCATGCGATACCGGCACCAGCCCGTAGGTCATGATCATGCTGTTCCCATCACCGGACAGCCCTGTCAGCACCTCCAGCACAAAAACCAGGACATTGATCCCGATTAAGGTAAAAGTGACCACCGGCTGCCGCCTGGCCTCATAATCTACGCCAACAGGGAGAAGAACCATACGCCTGCCTGTTTATCGGCCACACCCGCGAATCCCTTCAACTCTTTTCTTACGGATGGCATGGATGGCATCGCGTTTAGAGCCCATCGCCCCAACAAGGCGAAGACAACGGCGCAAGTCGGCGGGCTGTCGGGGAGTCGCGCAAGCGCGATTCTACGAGCTGCGGCCCCGGGGCACACGCGGCCTCCTTTTGTGCCAACCTCCCGGAGACGGAGAGCTGTCGCGGGCGCGCGTTCAACAGAAGAAGAGTGTCCGACGTCAGCCGTTACCCGCACAACGATCGTCACCAAATTAAACAAAAGCCCTTGGATCAACACCCTTTCGAAAGCACATTTGGCCTTCCGCAAAGGTGTACGTGTTCGAAATTCTATTAGGTGAGTTGGCGATCATCCGATCTCTAACAGGCCTTCCGGTCGACCTCCAACGAACGCTGAATGATAGCGCAAGTGTATTCTTATTGTAGGTGACCTCCCGTACTTCCGCTGTTTCACCATCGAAGCAGTCAACTGCCTTCATTCCAAATTCTCACTCCCTTCCCGATATAACGTACTCGACATCCTTCGGATACTCATCACCACTGACCCACGAGCCGATCAAAGGGTGCCGTTTACGACCTTTCTTCTGAACAGTTTTGGCCATTGGTGGTACCGTGGAAAATGACCTATCCAAGGCGACCGCCGTGTTCAGATGAGCAAGCATTCGCCTGCGGGATGGAAGCGGACTGTTTTCAAGAGATCAGAGAAGCCTGCTAGCGTTCGAGCCAACTCAATCGGACGCGCTCGATTGTCCAAGAAGCCAAGAGCCAAGAACTCGAACCGCGGTTCTTCTTGCGCTTTTTTAGCCCACGGCCCACCATTAATGCCTTAGGCATCGCTACGACCATGGGAAATTTTTACACCAACTACACCTTGCGAGGTCCGAGTCAAACGGCCGTCGCCGCCGCGCTTCAAGGAAGGCAAGCCGTTGTCACGCCAATGGAAAGAGGCTGCGTTGTTGCCTTCGATGAGGCATCAGACAGCCAAGACTCTGCGGTTATCGCAGAACTCGCGGCTAAGTTATCCGATTCACTGCGGTGTCCAGTGCTGGCAGTTCTCAACCACGATGATGACATTCTTTGGTGGCAACTTTATGAGGCCGGCAAGTTAACGGACGAATACGATTCGTCCCCGGGATATTTCAATCCTGAGGCCGAACCATCCGCACCCGCCGGGGGCAACGCTGAGCGGTTGTGTGCCGTCTTCGGCGCTTCTGATCCGGGCGCGGTGGAGGGCATCCTCCGGAAATCTTCATATGACGAAGGCGGCTATGCATTTGCCGTCGAGCGGCACGCGGACCTCATGCGCGCCCTCGGCCTGCCGAAGTTTGGCGTCGGCACGGCGTACGCATCTTTCGATAACGGCGAGTTTCCCGAGGGCTTATCGAAAGAGAACATGCTGAGAGCAAGCTGATCTCACTGCTAACCAGCCGGCCGCTACGGCCCAACCAAGCGATAGAGTCTTTGGAAATCGGATGCAGGAAGCGTCACCGTGTTCAGGCCTTGGAGATCCGCGGGCAACGGAGCGACGGAACTCCAGACTGCGGCCGGGTTGAGGTTCGCTGTTGCTTGCAGCGTGAAACCGGTGAAGGAATCCGGCCAGGTCAGGACGACATGGCCGCCGGAAAGAGCGATCGCCAGTTGCGGCGCGGCCCCGCCACACGAGGCGCAAGGAGCGGTCAGAATTCCCGCATAAGACGGCCCCCAGCCTGTCGCACCCTCAACGTGTACAATGGTGGTCAACGCCTGATCGAAATAGAAAACGCTGCCCCCATCAACGGGCTGGTTTCCTTCAAAGCAAGCGTTCGTCAGCTTTTGGCAGCCGGCGAAGGACTCGAAACCAAGGCTGGTGAGACTGGCTGGGAAGACAACGTGCCTCAAGCCCTCCCCAAGAAAGAAAGCGAGTTGCCCGATCGTTTTGACCCCCCGGCCCAGGCTGAGATTTGTCATGTTTTGGCAGCTGTAGAACGCCTGCTGCCGAATGTCCGTCACGCTGTTGGGAATCACCACGCTGGTCAGGCCGAAGTTGTCGGCAAAAGCGCCATCCCCAATCGTCACGACCGCATCCGGGACCACGTAACTTCCGGGCAGTCCGCTGGGATACTGGATGAGCGACACTCTATTCTTGTCGAACAGGACGCCGGCGGCGCTGGCATAAAACGCATTGTTTGGATCGACCGTGATGGCGGCCAAGCTGGGGCAATCAAAGAACGCGAACTGGCCGATGCTCGTCACGTTCGTGCCGATGGTCACGCTCGTGATTCCGGGAGAGTATTCGAAAGCGGCGCTCCCGATCGTCGTGACCTCCTTAGGGACGGTGTACGGCCCGCGGGCGCCGCCAGGATACGAGTAAAGGTAGGTGAGGCTCTTGTCGAACAGCACTCCATTGGTGCTGGCGAAGATCGGATTCGCGGCCTCTGCCGATATCGAGGTGAGGGTGTTGCCGAGAAAGGCCAACCCCACATTGGTCACTGCCGCCGAAAGCGTAAAGCTCCCGGCGGCGCCACCGGGAATCTGGACGAGCGAGGTTTGGGTTTTGTCGAACAACACACCGTTGGTGACGCTGTAATAGTCATTCCGCGGGTCGAGCAAGATCGCGGTCAGGCGCTGGCAATCGAGGAATGGGCCCAAGCCGATGTTCGTGACGCCGGCGGGAATCGTCGCGGACGCCAGGTTGTAGCACTGGAAGAAAGCGTTGTCCGCGATCGTGGTGACATTGCTCCCGAGCGTAATGCTCGTCAGGCCGGTCACCTGATAAAAAGCCGCTGATCCGATGCCCGTCACCTTCAGCCCATTAATAAAGTCGGGAATCGTGACGGCGCCGCCGGAACCGGTGTATTGGGTAATGGTAATCGAGCCGTGATTCGTGGTGTAATTGTATTGCGCCAGCAGTGTCGCGGGCAGCGCCAGAAGCAGAACGAGACAATACCCGACCGATCGAATCATTCCGCAGTATGGTGCCGTACTTTCTTTGCGCAATCTCCATCCGCGACGGCGACGAAGGTTCGCAAATGCCGGGCGGACGGTTCGGCGTTAATCCTGGATCTGGACCCAAACCGGCGCGTGGTCGCTGGCGTTCTGCTGGCCTCGCACCCATCGATCCACGCCAGCTCCAGCCAGCTTGGGGGCCAGCGCAGGGTTCAGGAGCAAATGGTCGATGCGCAGGCCCGAATTGGTATCCCAATGCCGGCGGAAATAATCCCAGAAGGTGTAGATGCGCTCTTCCGGAAAGCGGGCTCGCACGGCATCCGTCCATCCCTGGGCAAGGAGCCGCTGGTAACAATCGCGGGAAGCGGGTTGCAGCAGAGCATCGTCCCGCCAGGAGCGGGCGTTATAGATGTCGAAGTCCGTGGGAACCACGTTGTAATCCCCGGCCAGGATGACCGGCTGGCCGCTGCGGCAGAGCCCGGCCGCGTGCGCGATGAACCGCTCGAACCAGGCGATTTTATAGTCGAATTTTGGGCCCGGCTGCGGATTGCCATTGGGCAGGTAAAGGGAGGCTATCACCAAACCGTTCACCGTCGCTTCGATATAACGGCTATGAGAATCTTCATCGTTGCCCGGCAATCCGCGTCGATTCTCCACCGGCAGGCACCCACGGGCGAGGATGGCCACGCCATTCCAAGACTTCTGGCCGTGCCAGACGGATCGATAGCCCGCGGCCTCCAGCGCCATGGCAGGGAACGCCTCATCCGCCGCTTTCAACTCCTGGAGGCAAACCACGTCGGGCGCTTCCCGGTTCAGCCATTCCAGCAAGTTCGGCAGGCGGGCGCGAATGCCGTTCACGTTGAACGTGGCAATCTTCATGACGCCCCTCCGGATACGGCGCGCGCGGACGCGGACGCGCTCATCGGCAAACGGACCGGCAAGCCGAGCCGATTGGATTCGTAGATCGCGGAAAACATTTCGACCACCGCCCGGCCATCCTCGCCGCTCACCTGCGGAGCCCGGCCCGCCTGAATGGCCGCGAGGAAATCCTGGATCTGCAGCGCGTGATAATAGGCGGTCGGATCGATGCGGGAGAAGAGCGCCCGGTCCGCCGCCTCGAACTGAGCGAGCAGATGCTCCTCTCCGGGAACAGTCCAGATGTCGTTCAAGGGAGGCTCGGCGATTTTGGAAACGCCCGCGATGAAAGTAGCGCCCCGATCCGTCTCAACGCCCACAGACGCCCCATTGGATCCATGAATGTGCACCTTGGTGAACAGGCCGGGCTTCTGGGAAAGGCTCGTAACGATGGAGCCCAGCCCGCCCTGGCGAAAACGCAGCGTGGCGACAGCCGTATCATCCACTTCAATATAGGGATGGTTCAGGTTCGCCCAGCGGCCGGTGATCTCTTCAATATCGCCCATGAACCAACGCAAGAGGTCAAGTTGGTGCGGCGATTGGTTCACCAGCACGCCGCCGCCTTCGGTGGCCCATTTGCCCCGCCAGGGATCGGACTCGTAGTAAGCCTGGTCGCGCCAGCTGAACATGAGAAACAGCCCGAGGACCGGCCGGCCGATCTTCCCGGCGTCGATCGCTTGCTTGATCCGTCGGACCGGCTCGTAGAATCGCCGCTGGCTCATCACGGACAGGATCACGCCCGTTTTGCGGGCAGCCGCCAGCATGGCGTCGCAATCCGCCAATGACGCCGCCATCGGCTTTTCGATCATCACATGGACTCCCGCTTCCGCGGCCAGGACGGCCGGTTCAAGATGCAAGGGGTGCGGCGTGCAAATGAAGACCGCTTCGGGCCTGGCCTCCTGCAGCATTTGATTCACGTCCGAAAACGGCCGGCCTCCGTAGCGAGTGGCGAAGCTCTCCGCCCGCTCCGGCGCCGCGTCACACACCGCGGCCAATTGCGATTCCGGCAGTAGCTCCAGGGCGGCGCCATGCAGCCCGCCGACCTTTCCACAGCCAATCACCGCGGTTCGCACCGGCTTTCTCATCGCTCTGCCCCGTAATAAGCGTCGACCATGCGGCGGAGGAACGCCAGGGATTCGGCCATCTCACCCATGCCATTCATCCCGTCCTCAATGCTGATCCAGCCGTGATAGTTATTCTTCCGCAGCAACTCGAAAATGGCCGGATAATTGTTCAACCCTTTGCCCACCACGCCGTGCTTGAGACTCGGCGAGTAACCGAGCGTGCCGTCGCTCTGCCGCAGGTCCTCCAGGGAAGCGCCCTCGGCCAGCCAGCGATCACTCGCGTGCATGCTCACTACGCGATCCTGCACCCGCCGCAAAAGTTCGACCGGATCTTCACCGGCAACGATCGCGTTCGAGGGGTCGTACTGGACTCCGAAGAATTTCCGATCCGGAATCGCCTCCAGGATCTGCAGGAAAACCGCCTGCTTTTGCGCGAACTCCGGATATTTCCAAAAACCGTCCTTGTAATGATTTTCCATTCCCAGGACCACGCCTTGCTCGCGGGCCACCGGCAGCAGCTCCAGGATGCACTGGACCACCCATTCCACTCCCTGCTCCACCGATACGTCCGGCCGGCGCTGGCCGCTCAAAACCCGGCACACCGCGCCAACCCCGCCGAGCCGCCGGGTCGCGCGGATCATCGTCGACTCGCGCTCGACCGCGCGTTTGCGCGCGTCAGCGTCCGGTTGCGTGAAATCCGGCGAACAACAGAGCATGGGCATTTCGAAACCGGCCTGACGGATGGCTTCGCCGACGGAATCGATGTAGCCGCTTTCCAGGCTGGCGAAGAACCCCTCGTACATTTCAAGGCCGTCCGCATCGAGATCGCGGGCCATGTCAATCCATTGAAATACCGTCATGGATCGATCGCCCGCGATCTGGTCCAGGTAGCATTTGGGAAAGGCAGAGATTTTCGGTCGCATGAATCGTTCCACTCCATCCAGAGCAAATCGGTCCGTGGCGAACAGATCAATCCCGCTGGAATGGCTTTTTGTCTCTTGTTCCTCATTCTGCCGCAATCGAAAACAACCGGATTGCCCCCTCGCCAGCGAAAGCATGGCCGAGGTCGAAAGGAATGGCGCGCATTCGCCGGGCGAAAAATGAAAAGAGCGATAAATGAGCCCAGACACCCCTTGGGGTGCAAGCGGCTCGCAGCCCAACGAAATCGGGCGGTTCCGGCACTGAATCAAAGCCGCTAAAATCGATTAAACGAATAAAATGGCGATTGTAGTTGCCCTTTTCGCAGGGACGTGCGATGGTCCCCTTGGTTCAGAGATAGCTTTTCAATTTCAAGGTCTGGTAAATCTTCAAGTGAACTCAGTTCGATGATGATTCTAAGCCCGATGTCCGGGAACAGGTTTGAGGAAGAGGGTTGATCGACAGAACATCATAAACATGAGTAACAAATTGTACGTGGGAAATCTTTCCTACAATACCACCGAAAACGATCTGCAGGATGCTTTTGCCGCCCACGGCACGGTGCTGCAGACCAATGTCATGACCGATCGCGTCACGGGCCGGGCCCGCGGCTTCGGATTCGTCACGATGAGCACGGCCCAGGAAGCGGAAGTCGCCGTGCAGGAACTGAATGGAGTTTCCCTCGATGGTCGCGCCCTGACCGTGAATGTCGCCCGTCCGCGCGAAGAGCGCACCGGTGGCGGCAGCTCCTACGGCGGCGGTCGTCGCGAATCAAATGGTGGCGGACGCGAACGCTATTAAGCGTTCATTCGCTTTTTCAAGCGAGGCTGGATTAAACCGGCCTCGCTTTTTTCATCTCCCTGCACCCCTCCCTGGCAAAGCCTCTCCGAGATCTCATCCGAGCGATTATTATCCATGCTGACCATTCGAAATCTCAAAATGTCCGTCGGAGGCCGAACTCTTTTCGAGAACGCCTCGTTGCAGGTGAATTATGGCGAACGCGTAGCGCTGGTCGGCCCGAACGGCGCCGGCAAGTCGACCCTGTTCTCCCTGATCCTCAAAAAGCACACGCCGGATGAGGGCGCCATTGAGCGGGATGATTGGACCGCGGTTGGCTACCTCCCGCAGGAAGGGGAGGCGGTGGGGGACGAAACCGTTCTCCAAGTGGCAACGGGCCGCACGCAGCTGCATGAATTGGAAAAGCGCCTGGCCGAACTTGAGAGGTCGGACGCCGTTTCCACGCCGGAGTACCTGGAAGCCCACGCAAAACATGATGCCCTGAACGATCCACAAGCCGCCGCCAAGGCGAAAAAGATCCTCGCGGGCCTCGGTTTTCGCCAAACGGATTTCGACCGCCCCGCGCGGGAAATGAGCGGCGGCTGGGTCATGCGGGCTCATCTCGCCCGATTGCTGGTGATGGAACCGGATCTCCTGTTGCTGGACGAACCGACCAACCATCTCGATTTGCTCTCCCTGATCTGGCTGCAGGACTATCTCAAGCACTACTCCGGGGCCATCCTGCTGATCTCGCATGATCGCCAGTTCATGGACGAAATCGTCAGCCAGGTGCATGAGATCGCCGGGAAGAAGGTCATCGCCTACACCGGCAATTATTCCGATTATCTGCGCCAGCGCGAGGAGCGCTACGAGCAGCAACTGGCGGCCTACAAAAACCAGCAGAAGGAAATCCAGGCGCTCCAGGAATTCGCCGATCGCTTCCGGTCCGTGGCCTCCAAAGCGTCGCAGGCGATGAGCAAGCTCAAGCAGATCGAGCGCATGGAACTCATCGAGAAGCCCGCCCCGCCGCGAAAGCCCTTCCGCTTCCAGATTCCCCAGCCTCCCCGCGGCGGACAGCGGGCCGTGATGCTGGAAGGCATTCACATGGCCTATGGAACGCACCACGTCTACCGCGGGGTCGACCTGATGATCGAGCGCGGAGAACGCACGGTGCTGGTGGGTCCAAACGGAGCGGGCAAGTCGACTCTCTTGAAAATCCTGGCTGGCGTCCTTGAATTTCAGCAGGGCGAACGGAAGCTCGGGCACAACGCCAAAATCGGGTACTACAGCCAGCACCGATCGGGCACGCTCGACCCGGCTAAAACCGTGCTTGAGGAAGTTCTGGCCAGCGCGCCGCTCCTGCGCGAGGACGATGCCCGCGGGGTCTTGGGCTCCTTCATGTTCCGCAAGGAGGACATCTACAAATTGACGAGCGTCCTGAGCGGTGGCGAAAAGAGCCGGCTCAATCTCATCAAATTCCTGGTGGACCCTCCGAATCTTCTGCTCATGGACGAGCCCACCACGCACCTCGACATCACCACCGTCGAATCACTCACTCTCGCGCTCGAACGCTACGAAGGCACTTTGGCTTTCATCTCTCACGACGTTCATTTCATCCGCAAACTCGCCACGAAGGTTCTCCACGTGAATGCCGGGCAGATCACGCCCTACTCAGGTTCCTACGATTACTTCGTCGAGAAGAGCGGCGGATTCGAGGACGATCGGGCCGCCCTGATCGCGGCTTGAATCCATCGCTCTTTTGAGCCGCCCAGCTCACGCCCTGCGCCTGATCCTAGTCCCCCATGTCCGACACGACTTTGGGCGGAAACGCTGCCCGCAAGGCGTTCAGGACCGCGAGAACGTCGATTAACTCCTGGCCGATCGCACCGGCGACTGGAGTGAGAAGGCCGCCCGCAGCCAGCAGCATTCCGAGCATGCTCAAAACCATCCCGCCCACCGCGCTTTGCAGGGCGATGGAGCGCATCCGGCGGCTGATATGCATGAACTCATCGACCTTTTTCAGGGAATTCTCCATGGCCACAACATCGGCCGCTTCCGCGGTCACGTCGCTATTCTGGCCCACCGCCATCCCGACCGTGGCCGCCATCATGGCCGGCGCGTCGTTAATGCCATCGCCCACGTACAAGGTCTTCGCCCGCGCCGTTTCCTGCCGAACAATGGCAAGCTTTTGCTCCGGGCTCTGGTCCGCGTAGATCTCGCCGATCCCGACCTGCTGGGCGAGATAGCGCACTTCGGATTCGCGATCGCCCGAGATGATCATGAGGCGGCCGAATTGATGTTTCGGGCCGAGATGTTGAATGAACGATTGCCCCTCCGCGCGCGGCGCATCCCGGAAGCGGAAGATCGCGGCGAAGCGGCCATCGATCACCACCGCGCACTCCAGGCCGTCGGCGTGAGCCGGCAGATGTTCCAGGCCGGGCACCTTCTGTCGAGCCATCTTGGCCCGGCTGGTGATCTGCACCTGGCGGGCGGCGACCGTTCCGCGCAAGCCCTGCCCGGGAGCTTCGCCCACTTCCGAGGCCTGCTGAAGCGGGAGAGACTCGGCCCGCGCCCGCTCCAGAATTGCCCGGGCCAACGGATGCTTTGAGTAAAGCTCAAGGCTCGCCGCCAGAGCCAGGGCCTCTCTTTGATTGAAACCCGGGCTGACGATCTGCTCGACCAGCTTCGGTTCGCCATAGGTGAGCGTGCCGGTCTTATCGAAAATCGCGGTGCGACAGCTGGAGATCTGCTCGAGCACTGCGGGGTTCTTGATAATGATGGAGCGGCGGGCGGCCAGCGAGATGGAGCCAATGATGGCCACCGGAATCGCGATCAGCAAAGGACAGGGCGTGGCAATAACCAGCACCGCGAGGAAACGGACGGCCTGGCCGCTCATCAGCCAGGCCACAATTGCAATCGCCACGGCCACCGGGGTGTAGATCGCTCCGAGTTGATCTCCGAGGCGGCGCAGGCGCGGACGGTTCTGCTCGGACTCGCGCATGACCTCCATGATCTTGGCGTAGCGGGAATCGACCGCGAGCCGGCTGGCGCGGATGGTAAGGGCGGATTCGCCATTGATCGCACCGGAGATCACCTCGGAGCCGGGGGCTTTGGTAATTTGAAACGGTTCGCCAGTAAGGAAAGCTTCGTTCATCACGCCGTTGCCCTCGATCACCGTCCCATCCACCGGACAGATATCGTGCGGGTAGACCACCAAAGTGTCGCCCACGGCGATGTCGCTCAGCGCCACGTCCACAATCCCGGAATCGCGCTTTCGATGAGCGACCGAGGGCATGCGCTTGGCGAGCGCCCGCAGCACGGAGGACGCGCTGCGCAGCGCGAAGCCTTCCAGGGCTTCGCCGCCCGACAGCATCAGCACCACAAATGCTCCAGCCAGGTATTCCCCCAGAAGGACGGATGTCACAATCGAAATGCCGGCGAGAAGGTCCGAGCCAAATTCCCGCCGGAAAAGTTTCTGAACCAATTCCAGAACGAGCGGGGCGCCACCCAACAGAAGCAGGGCCAGCAACGGAACTCGTTGGACGCTGACGGCAGCCTGAGACCCGAAGCGCAGCCACAAATGCGCCGAGATGGCTGCGACCGCGAGGATCGCGATCACCGTGGTTCTGCGATGCCAGAGAACAGCCAGCCAGCCACCGTGGCCGGGTGGTTCAATTCCGCTTTTGGCTTCCCCGGTCATGTCAAAGTCCTTTCATCCGGTGCAAGTGCGATCGCGCGTCCGCGTTGGCGGACGGCCCAGCCATTGTGCGATGGATTCAAAAAGGACGCGAGCGCTGTCTCTCGTTACCCTCTCGCTACGAAGCCCCCATGGCCCGATTCAGCGGCGCGGCCCGCTGGCTGGATTGATAGTAACGACCCAGTTCCGGCCTTCCCAACGCTCAGATTCATGCCAGAAAAAAGTAAACTCCAAGGCGGAGTTCTCCGGGAGCCGGGCGGTCGGCAGATCGGCAAACCAGAGCTGGAGCGCTTCGTTCCTTGATGTTTCCACGGTCAGCCTCGTCGCCCAGCGGTCCGCGGACCAGACAACGATCGCCTCCGCCGCGAGCACGAGCCGAAGAATCTTATCCTGAGGGATGCACCGAAGGGGGTGCCGAAAGCTCCAGATCTCGTGCCGGCTTTTCACCGGATTCACCACATACCGCTGGTACGCCGGTTCCACCCGGTCGAAACAGACGCCATCGCGGCGGCTCCGCACCAGCGAGATGTACTCGGCGTGCGACCAGCACAACGGCATGGCCGCGCCGGTCGGCTGGCCGCGTTTCAGCCCTCGATCGGACAGATCATCATCGTCCCAGAGCTGCTCGGTGAGCATGCAGCCCGCGTTGGCAAATCCCTCAAGAGCGGTAATGAACGGCATCGGATCGCCCCCGGCGGCCAGCTCATAGTGGCCCCGTTCGCCTGTCAGGATCGGCCAACAGCGGCCCACGCCCGCGCCATCAAACGGGCCGCCATCGCTCTGCTGGCCGTAGCCATCGTGATTGTAGCGGCGCCAGCCAGGGCCTTGAGGCAGATCCCGCTTGAGCACCCGGTCGATCAACCGGATGGAATCCCGCACCACCGGGTCATCGGGAGAGCGCAAGCCGAACCGGACGAGATGGAGAAAATCGCCGCCGACAATATTGCGGGCAGGATGGACTCCCTGGCCGTTGGCGACCGCCAGCATCCCTGTGTTCGGATCGGCATGAGGGTCCGGCAACAGCGGATCCGTCGGATTAATGCGAATGTAGTGGCGGGGCAACCCCTCCACCAGCTCCCCGCGCGTGGTCACGGTCCATTCCTCGAGATGGGCGTTCACCCAGTCGGCATAGGCCAGGATGAATTCGGCCGCATCGGCATGCTTTTCCGAAAGGAGTTCCGCCGCGCAAACAAGGCTGGCGATGACCGTCGCCAGCGTGGAAGGAGAGTACCCGGCATTCTCCTCCCAACGCTCCTGGGCGGTGACCGGGCCGTGCAAAATCAAATAGGAGGCCGCCCGCAAAATCATCACGGACGGGTTGAACAAGCCCATGTCCGCTTCGTGCCGGCGCAAGCGCCAGGCCAGCAGAATCGGCGCAGCCATCTCATCCAGCTGCAGCCCGGACCAATAGGCCCGGCCATTGATCCAACTGTTCTGCGGGAAAACTCCGTCCGGCCCCTGGATCGCCGCGAGCCAGATGAGCGCCCGCAGGGGAGTGTTCCGCTGCCCCGAGGCCAGCAGCGCCGTCGCGCTTTGCACCAAATCCCGCGTCCAGACCAGGTGATATCCCCCCAGGTCATCATCATCATCCTTCGACTCGCCCCAAGGAATGCTCATCGAGGCGACCAACGCGCCCTCGAAGGTCTTGTCCTCGTGCGCCAGCAGGATGCAACGGCTCAGCCGGTATAGGTGGCCGTGATCCGAAGTGTGATTGCTGAAGTCATATTCCGGATTGACCACGGTCCGCTGCCACTGGCGCACGTAAGCGTCCCGGTGCGTGGCGAACGGATCGGCCATTGATTGCAGCAGCTTCGCCACCGCGCTCTGGCAGCTCCGGCCGAAACTGATCGCCACCAAGAATTCCTCGCCGGATATCAGGTCGATCTCACCGGTCAGCGCGATGTTGCCGTTCCGGGCCCGATCAAACTCCCAGTCCATCCGAAAGTTGTCCGCCAGATCCTGCCAGCCGTCACTCGCCCCGACATAACCGGCCGACCGGCGAAGAAACCCGGTGCTGCAGCCCATCACCAGGTGAATGCCCGCCCGGGCCGCGTGCAGCAAGGGCTGGCCGCCGATATCCGAACACCAACCGGAATTCCCGGCGCCGTACCGGGCGATGTGGGGCGCCAACAAAGCGTAGACTTTCAGTCGCCCCCGCAAAGCCGGGTCCAAAATCTCCAACTGGCAGTGCACGAGCAGAACGGACCGGTGCGGATCAGTCAGCACGTGCTTGATAATCCGGTAACGGCCCTGCCGGTCAGAATTGGTCAACCGATAGAGAAGGCAATCCCGCTCCGGATAGTCAATCTGGTGATCCAGATCCCGCTTCTCTTCATGGAAGAACGTCTCACCATCCGTGATCAGGAATTGGAAATCGCGAGTGTTCGGCTGATCCACATGCGGATAGTAGATCTCGTTGACAATGCCGTGGCTGAGTGTGAACCAAAGGCGCGAGCTGGTGTGGTAGGCAGAACCGAGCCCCTCCTTTGCGCTGGAGGTCCAACGTGGCGCGATGCCTGGCGCGCCGAACGCCACCCGATTTTCAGAGCCCTTCATGCGGGCATCCGCCCCCTCCGCGCCGCTCAAGCAAACCCCTGCAATTCTGGAATGGGTGATCCCGTGGGTAAAATCAAATTCGGCCTCCCGGAGAAATCCGTCAGCGTCATCTGGCCGGCCTCGATCCCAAGATGGCGGTAAATGGTAGCCAAAAAATCGCCCGGGCTGCAGGCCCGCTCGACAACTTCTTCACCACGCTTGTCAGTCCGGCCGATCACGCCGCCAGTCTGAATCCCGCCGCCCGCCCAGAGCTGCGAGAACGCGCGCGGCCAGTGATCCCGTCCCGGCTGAACCATCCCGGCGGCCGCACTGGCCACTCCTCCTCCGCTGCTCGCCACCTGTTCAATGCGCGGGGTGCGGCCGAACTCTCCCGTGACCACGACCAGCACCCGCTTGTCCAACCCGCGGGCATAAATATCCTCAATCAAAGCGGAAACCGCCTGGTCGAAAAACGGCAGGCGATACTGGAGCGCCTCGAAAACGTTGTGATTGACCGCATGATCGTCCCAATTCTGCACCCGCCCGCAAAGCGGACCGTCCAGCGTGGTGGTGATGATTTCGACCCCGGCCTCCACCAATCGCCGCGCCATCAAACATTGCTGGCCCCATTGGTTCCGCCCGTAACGATCGCGAATCGAATCCGGCTCGCGCGCCAGGTCGAACGCGTCGCGCGCGTTCGGACTGGTGAGCAATTGCAGCGCCTGCGCCTCGAACTCGTCCATCGCGCCCATTGTGCCGGAGTGATCAACCGCCCGATTCAACCGGTCGAGCCTCTGCTTGAGCTGAACCCGGCCCTTTAACCGCTCCGCAGCCGCGGCATCCTTGTAGCCAATGTTCGGCACCTCAAAATGGGGATCGCTCGGATCGCCGGTGATCGTGAAAGGCCCATAGGCCGGATTCAGATAACCCGGGCCCGCAATTGTAAAATTGTCGTAGTTCACCACCGGATTCACTCCGATGTATCTCGGCAACGCACCGGGGCGGGCCCCGTTCGATCGCACAAAATTCGCCACGGTCATCCAGTCGGGAAACTTCGGCTTGTCCTTGTCCTGGGTGTCCGGATCGCCCGACAGCATTTGCAGCGATCCCGCCGGATGCCCTCCGCCGGTGTGCGTCATGGAGCGCAACAAAACAAACTTGTCCGCAATCCGGGCATGGCGCGGAAGCAATTCGCAGAGTTGCAGGCCCGGCACGTTGGTCGAAATTGGACTGAAGATGCCGCGATACTCGCTGGGGGCGTCCGGCTTGGGATCGTAAGTTTCCAAATGGGAAGCCCCGCCGCGCAGCCATACCAGAATCAGCGCCGTTCGCCCTTGGGCCGGACTCGGCCCGGCCTCCTGCTCCGCGCGCAAGCGGAGCAGCCCCGGCAAAGAAAGAGCGCCGAAGCCGGAGAGGCCAACGCGCAGGAACTCCCGGCGGGGAATGGGCCCGGGGCAAATCGCGGGAAGATGCGCGCGCCGGTTGGGGGTCATAAGGGCACGACAAAACCTCTACCCGACAACAAAGGGGGCCGCAAGGGTTTACATTCACCCACTTGTGTTAAGATGATGTCCCTTACGCCGCATGCGTCTGACCTATCCAGCCGATCTGCCGATCGCGTCTCACAAGGACGAGATCATCCGAACCATTCGCGAGAACCAAGTCCTGGTGCTCGCCGGTGAAACCGGTTCGGGCAAAACGACGCAAATTCCCAAGATGTGCCTGGAGGCCCTGGCTTCCCTGCAGCGCCGCCCGCTCATTGGCTGCACTCAGCCCCGGCGCGTCGCGGCCCTCTCCATCGCCCGCCGGCTGGCTCAGGAGCTCGACGTCCAGTATGGCCGCGAAGTTGGATCGAAAATCCGCTTCAACGACGAGACCAGCCGGGAAACCGTCATCAAAGTGATGACGGACGGAATTCTCCTGGCGGAAACGCAGGGTGATCCCGAACTGCGGCAATATAACTGCCTGATCATCGACGAAGCGCACGAACGCAGCCTGAACATCGATTTCCTGCTCGGTCATCTGAAGCTCCTGCTGGACCGCCGCCCGGAACTGAAGCTCATCATTACCAGCGCGACCATCGAGACGGGGGCCTTTTCCAAGGCATTCAACAATGCCCCGATCATCGAAGTGTCCGGCCGCCTTTATCCGGTCGAAGTGCTTTACCGGCCGTTCGATCACCTGGCCGAGGAACTGGGCGACTTCACCTATATCGACGCAGCCGCCCATGCGGTGGAGGAAATTGCCGAAACGCACCCGGCGGGGGACATCCTGATTTTCATGCCGGGCGAAAAGGACATCCGCGAAACGCGCGACATGCTGCAGGGGCGTTACGGAGCCACCCGGGAGATTGTGCCGCTCTTCGGCCGCCTTTCCGCGGGCGACCAGGAGAAAGTTTTCAACCCCGGCCCCGCCCCACGGATCATCATTGCCACGAACATCGCTGAAACCTCGCTCACCCTGCCGCGCATTCGCTACGTGATCGATGCCGGCCTGGCGCGCCTCAGCCGCTACAACCCGCGCACCCGCACCAAGCGCCTGCCGATCGAAGAGGTTTCCCAGAGCAGCGCCAATCAGCGCAAAGGCCGCTGCGGCCGCGTGGCTGAAGGAGTCTGCATCCGGCTCTATTCCGAGGAGGAATTTCAAAAACGCCCGCCCTACACCCAGCCGGAGATCCAACGCTCCAACCTCGCCGAAGTGATCCTGCGCATGAAAGCGTTCCACCTGGGCGATATCGAAACGTTCCCGTTCCTGAACCCGCCGGCGCCCAACGCCATCAAGGCCGGGTATCAACTGCTCCTCGAATTGGGCGCTCTCGACGCCGCCCAGAACCTGACTCCGCTCGGCTGGGATCTCGCCCGCCTCCCGGTCGATCCAGCGATCGGCCGGATGATCATTCAAGCCGTCAAAGAACGGGCCTTGAGCGAGGTGCTTGTGATCGCCGCTGGTTTGAGCATTCAGGACCCGCGCGAACGTCCCATGGATCAAAAGGAAGCCGCCGAACAGGCCCATCGACGGTTCACTCACCCGGAAAGCGATTTCCTGACGCTCCTTAAAATCTGGAATGCTTACGACGAGGAATTCGAGCGGCTCAAAACGCAGAATCAAATCCGCAAGTTCTGCCGGTCCCATTTTCTCTCCTACCTCCGCATGCGGGAATGGACCGACATCCACGCCCAATTGGAAGAGGCGCTCGAAACGGTGGACTTCACCTCGATCGGCGAAACGATCACCACGATCAAAGCGCCGCCGCGGCCCGACCCAAACCGCGAGATCGATCCGCACCTCTACGCGGCGATTCACCGCAGCATCCTGAGCGGGCTCCTCACCCATGCCGCTCAGCGCCGCGAGCGAAATATCTACATCGCCACCGGCAATCGGGAGACCATGATTTTTCCGGGTTCAAACCTGTTCGCGAAAGATCAGCCCGCACCCCGCACCCAGCGAAACTCCGAAACCCGAAACGCGCCGGCGAAGACCTTTCAACCGCCCTGGCTGGTCGCGGGCGAGATTGTCGAAACCTCCCGCCTGTTTGCCCGGACGGTTGCGGCCGTGCAACCGAACTGGATCGTCGAGCTGGGCGCCCACATCTGCAAATTTAGTTATCAAGGCCCGTTCTGGAGCCCGGAACAAGGCCGGGTGCTGGTCACCGAAAAGGTGCTGCTGGGCGGGCTTGAATTGTTGCAGCGGCTGGTGGCTCATTCCAAAGTCAACCCGAAGGAGGCCACGCAGATCTTTATTCGAGCCGCATTGATCGAAGACCCGATCCACACGCCCCATGGATTTCTCAAGCACAATCAGGCGCTCCGGGAAAAGATCGAAACCTGGCAGACCCGCCTGCGCAGCACCGCGCTCCCGGACATCGACGAAGCCCTCTACCGGTTTTACAGCGCCCGGATGCACAATGTCTCTTCCATCCCCGACCTGAACCGCCTCATCAAGGAAGAGGGCCACGGCGAATCAAAGTTTCTCTACGCCACCGAGGCCGACCTGATCGGAGACCGCGACCTCCAACTCGACTCGGGCTCGTTTCCCGAATCGATTGAGGTCGCCGGCCGGCCGGTGGCTTTGCAATACGCCTACGCCCCGGGCGAAGAACATGACGGTGTCACCGCCCAAATCCCCGTAACTCTAATGCAGCACCTGAGCCCCGCCGCGTTGGAATGGTCCGTGCCAGGCTGGAGGCATGAACAGGTTCGGACATTGCTCAAAGCGCTCCCTAAATCACTGCGCGTTCCGTTGATGCCTCTTGAACCAAAAGTAGCCGAACTGGTCCGAGAGCTAACCTCCCTCCTGCCTGCGTCCTTTGACGACGCAAAACCAAAAGCGGGCCCGGTCGACGCCAATCAATCTCTCCCCGGCACTCTGGCGGAGCTCATCCAGCGCAAATACCGGATTCCCGTTACTCCGGACTCCTGGCCGCCAGACGCCCTGCCTGAATATCTCAAGCCGCGGATCGAAGTGCTCGGCCCGGACGCCAAGCCGCTGGCCGCCAGCCGCGATTATCGCGCGCTCCAATCGAAGGTTCGCACCGCAGAGAAGGATGTTGAAACCACGCGATGGAACGATGCCGCAGCGCTGCATGAACGCTACGACCTGCAAGGTTGGGATTTCCCCGATCAACCGGACCACATTGAGTTTCCCACGCGCTCCGGCGTCCCGCTGCTCGCTTATCCCGGCCTGCAGGTCGAGAGCAACGAAGTCTCTCTCCGCGTCTTCCGCAATCGGCAGGAGGCGATTGCCGCGACCCAACCGGCGATTGCGCGCCTGGCCGAACGAGCGTTCGAGCGCGAGCTCGCCTGGCTCCAGAAGGATCTGCGCGCGCTCAACACGGTCAAGGATCTCTACGTCACTCTCGGGCCGGGGGATGAACTTCTGGAAACCGCTTACATCAATATCAAGAACCACCTGTTCGAACATCCCCCGATCTACCCGCTTGCTCGCCGCGCGTTCGAAAGCGTGCTGGCCAGCGCCAAGACTCGTTTGCCCGGGCACCTCCCTCGATTCGTCGAGTTCGTGAGCCAAGTGCTGCGCCTGCGCCAGGAAATCCTGCTGAGCAAAAAGCAATACACCGGCCTCCCGCAGGATCTGAACACGCTGCTGCCTCCGCGCTTTCTGGCATCGATCCCCTGGACCCGGCTCTCGCATTTTCCACGCTACCTCAAAGCCATTTTGATTCGCGCGGAGCGTTTTGCCGTAAATCCAGTGAAGGACACCGAAAAAGCCCGTCAGATTTTGCCCTACGTCCAGGCGCTGGCCAAGGTTCGAGCCCGCAACGATCTAAGCCCCGACCAGGCCCAAGCCGCTCATGAACTGCGCTGGTTGCTTGAGGAATTGAAAGTCTCCCTGTTCGCCCAGGAGTTGGGCACTTCCGTGCCGATTTCCCCGGCGCGCTTGAACAAGTTTCTGGAGGAACGGCGTCTGCTTTAGACAGCGATTCAGGGAGACACTGAAAAACCTCTTAACGGTCAATAACCGTCACCGAACTGGGGCTGGAAGTCATGATGCGGCCATCGGGCGCGGTATAGCGAGCGCCCACCGTAATCATCCGCCGCGTGGGAACGTTAGTCCCCCAAGCCAGAAGAAACTCGTAGCCGGTCCCGATCCGCGCGGTGAATTCATGCTGGCGCAATTCTGCTCCGCTAAAGGACCAGATCTTCAGCGGGGGCGGGAGATTGGTGAGGCCATAAATGGAGCCGTCGAACATGACCACCTCCAGCGTGCCCGCCCGAATGGGCACCGGCTTTGGATTCGACGTAGTATTGCCGAACACCTTGATCGAAAAGCCGTCCAGGCCCGGGCGGCCGTCCAGATCGAGGCCCACCGGCAAGGTGATGACATTCAGTTCGACCAAATCGCCCGTGGCCGGAAAAACCCGCGGGCGCGGCGGCGTCGAGCAGGCCGCGAGCCAGAGAGAGCCCGCTGCGACAAAGGCCATGAGGTGAAATCCACTCACAGCGTTTTGGACTTCGTCGCCGGCGTTAATTTGTCGGTCTTCACCCCGTTCGTCGAGTCGTTCGAATCGAAAAACGGGAGGATCGGCTCCAGGATCTGTTGTTGCAGCTTATCGCGGCGAATCTCGTCCTTGATGGTGGTCCGGCGCAATTCCTCCTTCGTGAGCCGGCGGCTGTCATCACTGGTCAGCAGCAACTGCGGCGTCAAAATAATCAGGAGCTCCTTCCGATCCGAAATCTCGTGGCTGCTCCGGAAAAGCACTCCCAGGTAAGGAATGTTTCCCAGGAACGGGATCTTGCTCCGGCGGCGATCGTCGCTGGTGCTGATCAACCCGCCGATAATGACAGATTGTCCATTTTGCACGCTCACAGTGGTCGTGGCTTTCCGCTGGGCGATGATCGGCACATTCACGCCGGGACTGATCGACACCTGCGAACTGGTGATCTGGCTCACCGTCGGCTCAACCTCCATCTTCACAAAGCCGTCCGGACTGATTTTTGGCGTGACCGTCAAAATGACGCCCACGTCCTCGTAACGGTAGGAGTTGATGACGATCGGATCCGCGGTCTGCCCCCCGACGCGGCTGTCGGTCACCAACGGAATTCGCTGGCCGACGTTGATCGTGGCCTTCTGATTGTCGGCCGTCAGGATTTGCGGACGGCTCAATACTTCGAGGCGTCCGTCCGCCTCCATCGCACGCAACAGAAAACTCACATCGCGTCCGGTGATGGCTGAAGAGAAGCCTCCGAACTGTTTGAGATCGCTTCCCACCCCAAAGTCCGTGCCGGTCTTGGTCGATACGCTGTTATTCTGGCTTTGGACCGTCCATTCGACTCCGAGATCGCTGGTCTTGTCCAGGGTCACTTCAGCCAGAATAACCTGGATGAGCACCTGTGGCTGCGGCTGATCCAGTTGATCGATCAGGTCTTTGAACCGATCGAAATAACGCGGGCTGGCCGAGAGCAGCAGCGTGTTGCTGTTTGTCTCCGCCACCACCGCGACTTCGCGCTCAATCAACTGCTGAACCGTCTCGCCCGCCAGAGCGCTGCCGACGGCTTGGGTGGAAGCTGGCCCGGCGCCGACCCCGAGCGACTCCCCCTGGACCTGGGTGACCCGCTGGCGTTCCTGCTGGAGAAAACTTTTCATGGCGGTCTCAACATCCCGCGCCTGGGAATTGCGCAAGCGGTATACTTCCGTTTTACGTTCCATGGCGGGGCTGGAATCCAACTCCTCAATAATATGGCTAGCCAGCCCGACGTAGTGATCCGTCCCGCCGAGCAAGAGGCTGTTCGTGCGCAGGTCGATGGTGACCGTGAGGGCATATTGCTCCGCGGAGCCAATCGTGGCTGTGTACGGCTCGCCGTCAGCCATCGACCCAGGCTCCACGTCGCGGATCAGCGTGTACTGAATCGCCCGCTGATTGGCCGGAACGCCGGGCTGCTGCTTCAGGCGGAACAACGTTGTCAGCACGTCGGCCATCTGGCGCGCGTCCGCGTTCTTCAGCTTGAACACTTTGATCTTTGCCAGCTGTGGAGACTCGGAATCGAGGCTGGAAATGATCCGCGCCAGAAGCGTCATGCTCTCGGCGGGCGCCGAAATCACCACGGCGTTGCGGCGTCGATCCGCGGTAATCAGCAGCGATTCCTTTAGAGCGGAGGCGACCAGCTCTTCACCCTCCGGAGTGCGAGTCACAAACTGAAGCATCGATTGCCGGTTCGGGCTGAGCGTTGGCGTGGCCGTCGGCTCGGTGGGCCGGCCGGTCAACGCGATTGTCAGCACCTGGGCGAGTTCGTCCGCCTGGGCAAATTTCAAAGGAAAAATCCGAATCTCTGAGACTCGAGCAACATTGGTGGCATCCAGCTTCTGCACCAGGTCGGTGATGCGCTTCAGGTCCGCTTCGCCGGCTGACACCACCAGGGCGTTCAATCGTTCATCGACATTCACCTGCACAGAGACCGGGGTGTTGGGGCCTTCCCGGTAGAGGCCGCGCACCGTCTGCGCGATGGCGTTTGCATCTCCCTTCACAATAGGGATCACCTGGACCTGCATGCCGTTCTCCGGCTGGGTGCTGTCCAGCTTCTCGATCAGGCTGACGACCATCTCCATATCATCCACGGAAGCGCCCACGAGGAGGGCGTTTACCCAGGAGTCCGCCACCAGCGTGATCGGGTCCGGGGTTTTTCCGGTAATGCGCGAGGGGCGATTGGCGAAAAGCCGGGTGAGCGTCCCCTGCAGCTTGGTCGCCGTGCCGTTTTTCAAAGTGACGATGCGGAAACCCATCTTGTCGAACACATCCTCCGTGTCGAGCTGGGCCAGCATCCGCTCGACCGCGTCGAAAGCGTCCTTGCTGCCGGTGACGAGCAGCGCGTTCACGCGGTCGTCCGCCAGAATGGTCGTGGGCAGAACTCGTTCATTTTCCCGGCCGATGGCTTCGCCCGTCCGTTTCGCGTTAAAAAACTGCTGGAGAGTCTGCGCCAGATTGCTGGACCGGGCATGCTTCAAGGTGTAAAGGCGGATGTCACCCTCCTTCGAGTAGTCCTGCGAATCGATGTGGTTGATGACTTCTTTCAGGATCATCAGGTTCTCCGGGCTCGCGGAAACGATGAGCGTGTTGCTCCGCGCGTCGACCGCGATGGCCATCGCTTCGCGCGCCCTCTGCCCGGCCCCGCGCGCGGTCATCATGCCCGGCCGGTAAAGGCCCTGGCTGACCAGGTTGCGCAGCATGGAGGCGACCCGCGTGGCGTCCGCCTTTTGCAAGGGAATGATCGTGAGCAAGCCGCCTTCCACCGTCGGCTCCGAGTCGAGCTTCTTCACCAGCTCGCGAACCGTTTCCAGATTCTCTTTGTTGGCCACCACGATCAACGCGTTGCTCATCGGATCGGCGGAGGTAATGACCCGATCCTGTGGGTTCGGCGTCTGACCCGGCAAAGTCATCGCCTGCAAGCGTCCTGCAAAAATGGTCTGGATCATCTGGGCCACCTGGGCGGAATCGTTCTTTTGCATTCCGATCACCTCGATCTGCAGTGCGGGGTCTTCGAGCTTTTGATCGAGCTTTTGCAGCAATTCATCGAGCGCCTTGTTGTCCTCCACGCCGGCCGAAACCAGCAGCGCGTTGATCCGCGGATCGGGAAGAATGATCGGCTTGTTCCGCTGCACATCCGCGCTCCGCGTGGCCGCATAACGTTGGGTGAAGAGATTGTTTAAAGAAGTCGCGAGCGCGCCCGCGTTCGCTTCCTTCAGGGGAATGAGCCGGATCTGGCCAGCCAGCGAAATGCCCGGCGCGTCCAACTGCTTGGCCAGCGCCTCGACCAGCTCAAATACTTCGCTGGCGCCACCGACAATGATGCTATTGATCCGCGAGTCGGCGATGACAATCGCATGCAAGGCGAGCTGGGACTGGGCGGTCAACGCCGCTTTCTGCTGCGCCCGCGTGTTAATGATCTGCTGCAGTGAAGCCGCCACCACCGAAGCGTCGGCGTTTTCGAGCTTGATCACGCGGAATTCGCCATACTCAAATGGCAGGTCCTTATCGAGCTGTTTGATCAAAGTCTCCACCAGCGAGAAAACGCGCTCGTTGCCCGACACAATCAGGGCGTTCGTGCGTGAGTCAACGGTGAGCGCCGGTTTCTCCTCCGGCCGCATCAGTGCGCCCCGCGCCGCGTAGATCTCAGTGATCATGCGCATCAACCGCGTGGCATCGGCGTTTTTCAAGGGATAAATGCGGATTGTGTCCATGCCGGTCGCCGCCGGGATGTCCATGCTGTGAATCACGTCATCGATCAGCGGCATCATGTCCGCCCGGGCCGCCACGATGAGCGTGTTGGAAGCGTCATCCGCTTGAATGGTCAGGGCCGCGCGCACCTTCGGCTGCAGCGTGCTCTTGCCTTCAATGTTGTTTGTGTTCAGCAACGTTTGCAGGCGGGTGACCTGCATGGACAAGCCCTCCGCGCCCGGGACGGGCGCCGCCTCGGCAAAGACTGATTGCAGCATGGGCGACAAACGCGTGGCGGAGGCGTAATTCAAGCGAAAGAGCCGGACCTCCGTGACAAATCCCTTTGACTCGGAGTCGAGATCACGAATCAACCGCTGGGCCAATGCCAGCGTCTCCGGCTTGCCACTGAGAATCAGGCTGTTGCTCCGGCGATCGGTTGCGATGTTCAAAGGGCTGGTCAGCGCTTTGCCCGTTTCGTTGACGGGCTCGGCCGGACCAGCCGGCCCGGTGGTCAAGCGCTGGCCTTGGGCGAAGATCTGGCTCACCGTTTCCGACACCGTCGCCGCGTCGGCATTTTCCACGCGCACCACCTTGAAACTCACTCCATCCGCGAGGGCCACCGTGTCCATCATTTCGACTATGGCCGTCAGGGCTTTGATGTTGCCGGCGGTTGAAGAAAGGACCAATCGGTTCGCGCTGCGGGTTCCAGGCGCCCCATCGGCCATGACCCGGATCGGTTTGGAGAGGTCGAGAACGACTTCCTTGCCATCCTCATTCTTGATCCGCAGGGAGCGGACCTGCTCCTGCAGCTCGCGAGCTTCGGAAGTCGCCTCGCCGGTCGCGGAAGGTTTGAGCAGGTTTTGCAGGATCGTCGCGAGCTGGGCGGCCACGGTGTGCTTCAACGCCACCAGCGCCACCTCCGCCTCCGCAAAAGCCGGCGCGGTGTCCAGGCCTTTGATGACCTGTTCCACCTCATTCAACACGGTTTCCCGGCCGACGACGAAAATGCCGTGGCTGCGCAAGTCCGCCGCCACGCTTACAGGATCTCCCGGCTTGGTCATGCCGAGCTGCGTGATCATCTGGGTGATGAACGGGAGAACCTTTTGCGGATCGACATTGTCGAGCTTCACCACCCGGAAGGAGAGCTGCGCGCTCGGACTTTTCACGTCGAGCTGCTGCAGGAGGCTCTCGAGCAGAATGAAGTCGGTCGATTTGCCCCGGGCAATGATGCTGCGGGTTCTGGGTTCAGCCACGACCGTCATTTTCGGAGCCGGAGTCACAATCTGTTGCGGCTGGGGCTGGCCCGGCTGCAGCGGTTGCTGGACTCGCGGCTCAGGTTTGAACAGTTCATTCAAAGTCTTGGAAACGGCGACCGGATCAGCTTCCTTCAAGGCGAACTGGCGGAATTCCGCGTCATTTCCATAGGAGGAGAAAGTCAGCTCGCTGACCAGGTTATTGATCGCATCCAGCTCGTGGGAAGGTCCGCTCATCAAAAGGGCATTGGCCGTCCGATCGATCGAAACACTCACCAAGGTTTTGCCGGTTTCGCTTTTGGCGGGCGGCTGGTTGGTCTGGCCCGCCGGAGGCGGAACAAGGCGGTCGACCACCTGGATCTCGGCCTGGCTCATTTGGGAGTAGATGCTTTGCAGCATCTTCGCCATCTGCTGCGCGGGCACGTTCTCCACAACCAACATGCGCACCTGGATCGATTGATCCCGCGAGACCTGATCCATCTCGGAAATCACGCTCTCCGCCTCGGCAATGTCCGCTTTGGAGCCGATGATCGTAATGGAATTCGCGAACGAGTCCGCTTCGATCACCGGCCGTTCGGCGCGGGGCCGTCCTTCAAACAGAAGATTCAGGCGGGAGGACAGTTCCAGCGCCCGGGCGTTCTTCAAAATTACAAATCGAACGTTGCGATCGGTTTTGGCAGAATTCTGATCCAAAGTCAGGAGCAGCTGCTCCACGGTCTTGAACTGCTCAGAGTTGCCCGAAACAATCAGGCTGTTGGTCCGTTCATCCGCGGTGATGGTCACTTCCTCGCCCCGACCGCCGCCATTGTGGCCCCGGCGAAAGCTCTCCCGCAAAACGGTGTCAAGCATGCGGGTGATCAGAGCGGACAGTTCGCGGGCCTTGCCATGCTCGAGTTTGTAAACCCGGATCTCAACCTCGCCGCCGGTGCTTTCCGCATCCAGTTCTTGAATGATTTTCATCACGTCCTGAACCGATTCGGCTGGACCGTCGATCAGCAGGGAATTCGAATTTGAGACCGGCGTCACGGTCGCGCGAGCGACGTTGGACCGCGGTCCGCGCGCCGCCAAGGTCTGGTTGACCGCTTCCGCCACATTCTCGGCCTGGGCTTTTTTCAAGCGCACGGTCTGGATGGTCGTCCGCACCCCCTCCTCCGCATGATCAAGGCTGCGAATGATCTGCTCGGCCGTCTTCAGCACGCCTGGCGGACCCTGGACCACCACGGCGTTCACGGCCGCCGCCGCCGCCACGCGAACCGCGTTGGGCGGGGACGTTCGGCGGCGCTGGGGAGTGTTCGGATCATCGCTCTGGCCCTGGAACCGGCGGGTGGTGTCATCCGCGTTGAGCATTGAAGCGAGCACCGGCACAATCTGGACCGCGTCGCTGCGCACCAGATTAAAAGTGCGGATTTCGTTCGAGATCTGGGCATTCGCCTTCACCTCTTCGATCAATTTGTTGATCTCGTCGAACTGGTCCGCGGTTGCGGCGACGAGCAGAAGGTTCGAAGCGGTATCGGCTTCAAAGCGCGGCTGCAGCGCCGCTTCACTCGGCCGCCGCTGGGAGTAGAGCCGCGTCAGCGTCGGTGCGAGTTCCGCCGCCCGGCTGTCAGCCAATTGGTAGGAACGCACCTGGATATTTTCTTCGCTGGTCCGCTTTTCGAGCGTCTCCGCCAGCTCATCCACTTTGGCGAGGATGTCGTCCGGAGCCTCCAGGATGAGGCTGCGATCGTCCGGCGCCGTGGAAATAATCAGGCGCTGCATCGGGTCCTGGCTGGCCACATTGCGCGCAAAGAACTGTTGAATCACCGTGGCGAGGCTGGTGGCCGAAGACTTCTTCAACGGACGGACCGCCAGCTGGCGCGCCTCAAACGAGACGGAATCGTCGAGCTGGGAAATGATCTTCTGAATCACCTCGAGCTGAGGCGCGGTCGCCGCCACCACGATTCGCTCTGCAGCGGTGTCTCCGATAATCAACGCGTTCGCCGGGCCGGAAGCAGGCTGATTCCGCACGTGATCGAGATAAAGAGCGCGCACTCTTTGGGCAAACTCGCCGGCGCGCCCGGATTTGACGGGGAGGATGCGCACCTGCCGTTCCAGGATATTGGTGCTGTTATCGAGTTGTTCAATAATGCTCGCGGCGGCGTTGATATCCTTGGCCTGCCCGGAAACCACCAGACTGTTGCTGTTCGTGTCCGCGCCCACGCTCACCCGGGGAACCGTGCGCAACGTGTTGTGATCCAACTCCACCAGCGAACTGGATAGAACCGAAGCTACTTGCGAAGCGTCTGAAGCCTTCAGCTTGAACACTCGCGTCCCGCCGGTCTGCGGCGTGGTCTGATCCAGCTGCTTGACGATCTGTTCGATCGCCGCGAGCTGGTTGGTCGTGCCGGAAACGATCAGGCGATTGGCGAAGGGATCAGGCAGGATCAAGGCCCGCGTGGTCGCCAGGGCTGGGTTGCGCTTCACCTCATTCTGGTAGAGCGACAGCACCGTCTGCTGCAGTTCCGCCGCGGTGGAGGAGGACAGGTTGTAGATGCGCGTTTCGTGCCCAGCTCCCGCGTCCAACCTGGTCTGCCGCAACTGGCCCAGAATGCGTTCGATCTGTTCGATCTGATTGGTGCGCGCCGTAACGATCAGGCGGCCGGTGGGAGAGTCCGGCAGGAACTTTGCGTCGGCCGGATCACTCGTTTCCTTCCCGCGCAGCTCCTCTCGATACAAGTCCTGAACCAGCGGAGTCAGCCGTTGCAATTCCTCCACCGATCCAATGTCGAGAATCTTTGTGGCGCGCCCCTGGGCGGCGCTCGACGGCTGATCCACCTGTTCCAACAAGGTGGCGACCCGGTCCAGAATTGGCTTGGGCCCGTCTGCCACGAGGCTGTTGGGTTCCATGCCTTGGCTGAGGACCAGGCGTTGCGTGACATCGGTGGCCCCGAGGTACTTGGCAAAAATCTCCCGGGCAATTGTGGAAGCCGCCGAAGCGGTATTGTGTTTGAGGGTGAACAGGCGGATCTCGCGCTGGCCGTCGGCGGCCAGATGATCCAGATCCTCAATCAGCTTTTCCAGAAGCGGGATTTGCTTCTCGCTGGCGGTCACAATCAATCGGTCGGTGGGAAGGTCCGGCAGGAGCAGCGCGTCCGCCGGGCCATTCTCGGGCTTCGATTTGACCTGTTCCGTGTAGAGCTGCTTCAAGCGCGTGGCAAACTCGGCGGTGTTTCCCCCGTGGACTGGGAAAATGCGGAGCTGCTTGTTCTGGCCAGCAGCGTTGCCATCCAATTTTTCAATGATCCCCGCCGCAGCCGCCAGATCCGCGGGCTGTCCGCTGACAATCAACGTGTTGTTATTTGAATCGATTCCCACCGTCACGCGAGGCATGGAGCGGCCCATGCCCGGCGTCCAACGAACAAGCGTGCTGGAAAGCAGCGTCGCCACCTGGTCCGCTTGCGCATTCTTGAGTTCAAACGTCCGCGTGTTCCCCGCCTGGGTGCTTACCTGGTCGAGCTTCTTGATCACATCCTCAATGATTTCCAGCTCGGCCACGTCGCCCGAAACGACCAACCGATTCGACATCGGATCAGAAAGAATCAGCGCCTGCGGAGTGGTGATCTCCGGATGCTTTTTGACCTCCTGCTGGTAAACCGTCCGCACCATTGTCACCAGATCCTCCGCCGTGGTGCTGTTGAGATTATAGACCCGGGTTTCACGGTTTTTCGGAGCCAGCTTGCCGGAGACCAGTTTGGTGATGATTTGCTCGATGCGGGTGAGATGCCCGGGACGCCCCGTGACGATCAACCGCCCGGCGCGTTCGTCCGGCAGGATTTGGGCGTCCGCCGGATCGGCTGGCTCGTCCTTCATCTGCTCGCGATAGAGCTGCTGGACGAGCGGAAGAATCCGGGCGACATCATCCGGCTGGCCGACATCGAACATGCGAGTTTCGCGATCCCCGGTCGGCGCGCCGTCTTCCAGCTTGGCCACGATCTCCCGGATCGCAGTCACCTGATCGTCGGAACCGTAAATCATCAGGCGCTTGCCGCTGGCTTCCGGCACGATGGTCGCCGGCCGGCGCTTCTTCCCTTTCTCCTGCTCGTCGTACAGGCGGGTCACCATGGGCAAAATGGCATTCGCGGCCCGTTGCTTCAGTTCAACCACCTGGAGATTCCGGGCGGCGCCATCCGGCTTCTGATCGAGCCCCGTCACCATCTGCTCCACTTGCGGAAGCAGGTTGGCCGGGCCGACAATCACGACTCGTTTTCCGGAAGGCTCCAACGTCAGCGAAACATCGTTCACTCCCGGCCGGCCCTGCGATTGGGCGTTCCAGACCTGCTGGGCCACGCTGACGAGTTTAGACGGCTCGTCCGTCTGCAATTCCACAATCTTCACTTCCCGCTGCGCCCGTTTCTCTCCGCCGTCCAGCTTCTCCACGATCGCCTGCACTTCCTGCAGGTCGCGCCGTTCGCCGGTCACCACCAGGCTGTTGGAACGATCGTCCGGCGCCACGCGCACGCGCGAGCGGCGATTGCCATCACGGTAAGTCAGCATCGCATCCGTCACAATCCGCGCCATCTCCGTGGCTGTGGTCGAATTCAATTGAAAGATGCGCGTGCCTTCCGTTTGCTGCGGCTGCGTGTCCAGCCGGGCGATCAGTGAATCGATCTGCTGCAGTTCATCCGTTGTGCCCGTGACAATGATCCGGTTCGAATTCAGTTCGGGAACAATCCGGCTTTGCACCACATAGTTGGATCCGCGCACATTGCGCATCACGTCGGTCAGCAGATCGGTCAGCATCGGCACGACCGTTTTCGCGTCGGCCGCTTTCAGCTCTATCATGCGAACTTCCTTTGGCTGCGTGTTCGGCAGGACGTCAAGCTGCTCGATCATTTGGGCCGCCGCTTCCACCCCTGCGGGAGCGCCGCTGATCACCATGCTATTGCTGCGCGGGTCCACCAGCAGCTTCACTTTTTGCTCTTCCAGATTGAGGCTCTTTTCCACAAGCGTGGCAAGGTCCTGCGCCTGGGCGTTGCGCAGCCGCAAGACTCGCGTTTCGTCCTTGTCCCCCCGGGTCACCGCCGGGTCGATCTGGCGAATGATATTTTCCGCGCGAACCATTTCCGGTTCCGACCCGATCACGATCACACGGTTGCCCTTGGTCTCGGGAACAAAACTGACAAAGCCGCCGGAGGGATCGGGCTGGCCCTTCAATTGTTCCCGATAGAGTTGCTCCGCCAAGGCCACGACTTCGGCCGGCGTCCGATTGAAAAGCTTGACGCTCTTGAACTGGCGGGCAGCTCCGTCCGTCTTGCTCCCTTCGAGCTGCCGGACCATCTCTCGAATCTTCTCGAGATCCGCCGGCACCGCGGAAACGATCAGGTTTTTGCCGGCTGCATCCGGTATCACCTCCGGGCGGCTGGGGGCATCGGGGTGCGCATCGCTCAGCGGACGCATCAATTGGGTGAGGGAAGGAATAACCTGGATGGCGGTGAGAGACTGGAGCTGAATGCTGGCAATCTGGCGATCGACCTTCGTCGTGGCGATATCGACGGTGGCGACGATGGCCTCGATCTCCTTGAGCTGGGAAGCGTTGGCCGTCAGCAACAGGCGATTATTGGGCGAGTCTGCCAGCAGCAGCGGCTTGGGAACGTCCTTGTAAATATCGTCGTTCATGCGCTCCGTCACCAAATCCGTAATGGTCTTGAACGCTTGATCCACTTTCACGTTTTTCAATGCGATCGCGCGGAACTCGCGCGGTTGATTCGCCACGGCCGGAGCGCGCAGCTGCTCGGCAATCTTCTGGATGATCTTCACGTGCTCTTTGCTGGCCGTGACAATCAAACGGCGTGAATCCGGATCCGGCAGAAATTTGGCGTGAGCGGTAACTCCGGGCGTTCCGTCCGCCACCTGGTTGCCGTAGAGCTGCTGGATCAGCGGTTGCACCCGCTTGAGCTCGGCGCCGCTCGGAAAGTCGATGAAAGCCGTTTCCATCGGCCCGGCCCCGGGCGCGATGTTTTCCATTTGGTCAATAATGCCGAGGGCATGTTCCAGGTCGCCCGGTGAAGCGGTGACCACGATCGTCTTGGTCTGCGCGTCCAGGTTGGCCTTGATCGTCAGGACGAGGTTTCCATTCGGAGCACGCCGGGAGAAGGCGTTGGTCAGCACTCGAAACGCGGTCGTCGGATCGGCCACGTTCAGGCGAATGACTTTTGTCAGTTGGATTTTCTCCGAGGGCGTTTCGGGCAGCGCTGATCCGCCGGTGCTTCCATCCACGTCGTTCACCAGCCGCTCAATCGCGTCCAGCTGGCCGGCGATGGGGGCGGTCACGATCAGCCGGTTCATCGCACCATCCACGATCACTCGCGCCTTCGTTGCCGCCGCCGGACCGGATTCATTCTCCGCTGCCACGCCCGGAATGGCCTGGCGAATCATCCGCGCTAGATCATCCGCTTTGGTGGAATGGGGATAGAAGATCTTCACTTCTCCGCCGCGGCCGCCTTCTTTGTCCTCAAAGCGGCGGATCAAATCCTCCGCGAGCTTGACCCGTTCGCCCGGCCCGAAAAGGAGCAGCGTCCGGGAAGCATCATCAAAAACCGCAGTCACATAGTCCTCCGGATCCGGGGGCAGGACATCGAACTTCTTCTGGGCCTCGTTCCAGATGGTCTTCTTGGGAGCAGTCGCCGCGCCGAAAGTTTTGTTGATCAAGTCCGCCACCACCGCGCCGGAAGCGTGAAGCAGCGTGTAAGTCTTCATTTGGCGTTCCACCGGGGAACTGGTGTCGATTTCGTTCAGCAGTTGCTTGATGCGGCGGATGTTTTCCAGCCGGTCCGTCAGGATGAGGCCTCGGCCGCGGCTCAACGGGGCGATCGATCCGGCGCTGCTCAGCATCGGGGAGGTGGCTCGAGCGCTCTCCGCCGGGTCTAGATTCTTCAGTTCCATCACCACGGTCACGATTTCGCCCGGCCGGACATCACCCGTCCGATCCAGGCCGCGGAAGATTTTCAACGGCATTTGCGGAATATCTTTGAACGGCACCAGCCGAATGAAACGATCCGTGTCGACCACCATGACGTTCTTCATGGCCAGAATGGTGTTCAGCGTTTCGAAAGCTTCGGTGAAATTGTACGGGTGCGGATCGTTGAACGTGACGGTCCCCTGGACATTCGTCTCGCTGATCAAGGGTTTGTTCGCCATTTGAGCAAACCGCTCCACCAGGTCCATGTAAGGAATGCCGTCGAATTGGAAACGAATATTACGATCGGTGGCGGCCGGCGCTGCGGCAGCTGGTTTCGCTTCGGCCGTTCCGTTCGTTCCATTCGTCGTGGCGCTGGCAGATTTCTCCTGCGCGAAAATTGCGCAGGGCAAGGCCAAAAAGGCCAGCGCGAGCTTGAACGCTTTTAGCATACTGGTTTTTAGAGTGATGCGAGAATGCACTTATTCACGCCAAAGTCATCACGGCGGGTTTTCTGCACCCGGGGCGCAAGGCAGGCTCCCTCGTGAGCTTTGCGAGCAATAACCCGGAGAATGACGCAACAAAACGGCTGAAACAAGCGCCTTTTTGACCAAAGACCATCCCTTTGCCCGGTTTTAACCGATTCGCCTTCTCAAGAAGGCGACCAAACCTTAGCCTTTCGTGGTCAAGCACAGCTGAAGTCAAACGTGAGGATTCTGGTTATAGTCAACTTGTACCCGCCGCTGCACGCGGGCACATTTGATTTCCGGTGTGAAGCCGTCTGCGGCCTTCTTCGAAAGCGCGGGCATGAAATCCGGATCTTGACCTCGCGCTACGGCCTCCAGAACGAGCAGAGAGACGCCGAAGTGGAACGCCGCCTGATCCTGAATGGCGGTTACGACCAGCCCGCCTTGACCTCATTCAATGGCTTGAAGCCGGTGGAAGAATTCAATAATGCCGCGGTTCGCGAAGCGATCGCGGCCCTGCAACCGGATTTAATCTACGTCTGGAGCCTCACCGGCCTCTCCAAATCGATCATTTTCACTCTGCGCCACAGCCGGATCCCCACCGTTTACGATGTGGCGGATGACTGGATGCAAAACGGGCTCGGAGCCGATCCCTGGCTGAATTGGTGGAACCGCGAAAAAGCACCCCTGGGGAGCAGTTTGTGGCGGTCAATGCTCGAACTGACCGGAAAACGGGATCAACTTACAAGCTCCGCCCCCACCCGCATGACCAAAGGGTACGAGCGCGTCCCGGAACTGTTTGGCGAGAATCGCGGCGAGGCGCGTCCCGGCTCCATCGGAGCGTTCACGTTCGAACGCCTCTATTTTTGCAGCCAGGCTCTGAAGGAGGCCACCCAGAATGCGGGCTTTCGGGTCGCGCATGCCGAAGTCATTTACCCCGGAATCGCCACGGATCGTTTTTGGGCCGACCCCAAGCCTGCCAGCCACGTCCCGCAGCGTTACCTGATCGTTTCCCGCCTGCAGGCGCAAAGCGGGGTGATGACCGCCCTTCAGGCCCTCAAACTCGCGCGCGAAAATAAAGTTCAGGCCAGTTTGAGCATCTACGGCCGCGGCGAGTCTGAACAGGTGGCTCAAATGCGCTCCTACGTCATTCAGCATCAGCTTCCGGTGGAATTCTTGACCGTTTCCTCCCAACAGAAGGATCTTGCACAGATTTATCGCCAGCACGATGGCTTTATCTACTGCGCCGAATGGAACGAGCCTTTCGCCGTGACGCCGCTCGAAGCCATGGCGGCCGGCCTGCCAGTGATCGCCGCCCGCTCTGGCGGCTTCCAGGAACTGCTCCGCGCCGGAGAGAACGGATGGATTTACACGCCCGGCGACGCGCTGGAACTCGCCTCTCGCCTCCAGGAAGTGCAGATGCAACCGGCCCTCCGTTCGCAAATCGTGGAGACCGCGCAAGCCGAAGTCATGACCCGCTTCAGCGAGAGCTCGATGCTGGACCAAATCGAAAACTATCTCCAGACCAGCATCGAAGCCTGGCAAAATTCCTAGAAAATTCCCGAGGGCAAATCTGGCATGAATGAAACGACTCGATATCTCAGCTCCGTCAGCGACTACACCCAGGTGGAGGTCGGCGCGCTGGTCAATTACATCGTCATCGACGCGGTCAAGGCGGGCGCCAGCGACATCCATATCGAACCCTGGGAAAGCACGCTCGTGGTGCGAATCCGCCTGATCGGCGTTCTTTCGGAATTGGTCCACCTGCCTTTGGAATTGATGGAAAAAATTTCCGGCCGCCTGAAGGTAATGGCGAACCTGATCAGTTACCAGACGGACCTCCCGCAGGAAGGGCATGCGCCGGCTTCTCCGGACATCGGCGGCGTGGAACTGCGCATCTCGGTCTTTCCCACCGTGCGCGGAGAAAAAATCGTCATCCGAATTTTCGATCCGAGCAACCGGACTTTCGACCTTGCCTCGCTGGGCTTTGACGCCGAGACGCTCAAAACATTCTCGAACCTGGTCTCCCGGCCCAATGGCTTGATCCTCCTGACCGGTCCGACAGGTTCCGGCAAAACTACGGCCATTTATTCTGCGCTCTACCAGTTGGTGAAAAAGCACGGCCCATCCATCAGCATCAGCACGGTTGAAGATCCAGTGGAGTTCCACCTGCCCATGATCAGCCAGGCGCAAGTCAATCGCGCCAAGGAGTTCACCTACCCAGTCGCCCTCCGTTCCCTCATGCGCCAAGACCCCCAGGTGATCATGGTCGGAGAGATTCGCGACGCGGAGACCGCGGCGATCGCTGTTCAGGCTGGCCTGACCGGACATCTGGTCATTAGTACTATTCATAGTGGAAGCACCGCTGGCGTTTTCGCGCGCCTGATTAACATGGAGATCGAGCCTTTTCTCCTCGCCTCCAGCATTACCGGGGTCTTGGGGCTCCGACTCACGCGCAAGAACTGCCCTTACTGCTCGATCCCTTATGACCCCGAGCCGGCGGCCCTCCGCCTGCTCAGCCCGGAGCAACTCGAAGTGGCGCAATTTCGCCGCGGGACCGGCTGCGAACACTGCCTGAATACCGGGTTCCAAGGCCGATCAGCGCTTGCCGAAATGCTGGTGGTGGACGAGGTCATCCGCGATTCCATTCTCCAAAAGCTGCCCACCCGGACCCTGCAAGAGGTCGCAGTCCGGCAGGGAATGCACACGCTCTGGCAGTTGGGCCTGGACCGCGCCCTGCGCGGCGAAACGACCCTCGAGGAAATCAGTCGGGTGGTGGCCGCGGATCAGGCGTAACCCATTGGAGGCAACCGGACGGAGTCGCAAGTTTTGCGTATTTCAGGACAACCAGCGATTTGATCAAACGGGGTTTTCGGCTAGTTTGGCCCCTGACCGCGCGGCGCGGGGAAGCAAGAGCCGGGGCGCAAGCAGCCAGTTTTTTGCTTTCTATTCAATCGAGGGATTTTACCATCCGCCCCTCGCACTCCGTGCGATTTGAAATCGAATCAGGAACATTTATGCCACTAACTCATACCAAAGAGCTGTTCGCCAAAGCGTTGAAGGGCAAGTATGCGCTCGGCGCTTTCAACGTGAACAACATGGAGCTGCTCCAGGCGATCATCGAAGCCTGCGAGGAGGAAAAAGCCCCGGTGATGCTCCAGATCTCCAAAGGAGCCCGCCAATACGCCAACCCGGTATATCTGAAAAAACTGATCGAAGCCGCGGTCAGCCTGTCCACGATTCCCATCGCGGTCCATCTCGATCATGGTGACACCTTCGAACTGTGCAAAGAATGCATCGACGAAGGCTTCACCAGCGTCATGATCGACGGCAGCCACTATCCTTTCGAAAAGAACGCCGAGCTCTGCAAAAAGGTCGTCGACTACGCCCACAAGCACAATTGCGTGGTGGAAGGCGAACTCGGCCAGCTCGTTGGCGCCCAGTTCGACGAAGGTGAAGAAGGCGGCGAATATTCCCACGGCGGCGTCTATACCCATCCGGAAGAAGCGGTCAAATTCGTGAAGGCAACCGGGGTCGACTCGCTCGCCGTCGCGATCGGAAACTCGCATGGCGCCTACAAATTCAAAGGGGAACAGCACCTCGATCTGAACCGCCTCAAATCCATCAAGAAGGCCCTGATGGATGCCGGCCTGGGTGATTATCCGCTGGTGCTGCACGGAGCCTCCAGCGTTCCCAAGGATCTGGTCGCGGACATCAACAAGTATGGCGGCAAGCTCGGCGAAGACACCGCGGGCGTGCCCGAATCGGACATCGAAGTCGCTCGCCGCACCGGCTGCACCAAGGTCAACATCGATACCGACCTCCGTCTCGCGATGACGGCGGCGATCCGCAAAGCCTTTTTCGAAAACCCGAAAGAATTCGATCCGCGCAAGTATCTCGGACCGGCCCGCAACCGCGTCAAGGACCTCGTCCGCCATAAAGTGCGCGACGTGCTCTGCTGCGCCGGACACGCTTTTGATTAATCCGCGTCCCAATCGATTTTACCCAGCCCGTTTGGTTCGCCAAGCGGGCTTCTTTTTTAGGGCCTCCTCTCAGCCCAGCCAGTCGCGCAGCGTCTGCGTGTCGCGCTTCAACGCCGCGCGCAGCGGCTCGCCCTCGCCCAACTCATACTCAAAATGCATCGAGATGGGGCCCGCGAACTTCGTGGCTTTCAAGGATTGAAAAAAGCCTCCGTTCACCATGCCTTCACCCAACGGCCGCCAAACCGCCTCCCATTTTGCTTTGGCCGAGTTGCTCCGGGTCCAACTAAAGTCTTTCACGAAGACCGCCGCCAGCAACGGCTCTGCCAGCTTCGCTTCCAGCGGCCACGACAGCCCTCCTTCAATCGTCGCGTGGGCGATATCGAAATAGATGCCGAGATATCGCGGATCGGTCTCGCGCAGCATCTGCCAGAGGTCCCAAACCGGCGCGCCCACGTAAGTGGCTCCGGAATGATTTTGCACGGACCCTTGCAGATCGAGTTCCTTGTTCAGCGCCGCCAGTTCGCGCAACTTCGCCCCGATCTCCGCCACCTGCGGCGCGATGGGACGCGCAAGATCGTAGGTGAGATGCTTGACCCGGTATCGCCGGATGCCCAAGGCACGGGCCGTTTTCAGCACTCGGCGCGCGATCGGATCGCTCGCATCCGCCACATCGGTCGCGAGGATGGTCACCTCCACCCCCGCCTTTCTCAACGCCTCCGCATACCGCGGAAGCTCGGTCTCGGCCTCGCCCGGCTCGATCGTCCCGCCGGTTCGCACCGGCACTTCCACGCCATCCCATCCGAGCTCGTGAACCAAAGCCGCCAGCTGATCGACTGGCATTTTCTGGAACGGCTTGATGAATCCGATGATGGGCCAGAGGCTTTTCTTCGGCTGGCTCCGGGCGGGAAGCGCCGTCAGCGCCAGCGCGGTTCCGCCGATAAAAGCCCGCCGTGAGATCGGATGGAAATGGACGGGTGGCATGGCGCAACTCTCACCAGCCCAGACAGCGCGTCAAGCGTGATCACTGCCGCGTGGACTGGATGGAGCGAGAGGCGAGAGACAAGGATTGGCATAACGGTTCCCGCGCAACCTTGTCGGAGCTACTGTTGCCCTATGTTATTCCTGCCGATCGTTGAACGCGAGCTGAGGGTCGCCTCTCGAAGCAGGCGAACCTACCTCACTCGCCTGGCGGCAGGCCTCGCGGCATTGGCGACGGCGTTCTATCTGATCTGGCTCGCCGGTCACGCACTCGGCGGCGTTATCGCGGGCATGTTCATCTTGAAGTCCGCCACGTACCTGGCCTGGGGGTTGTGCGTCTTCGGCGGAGTCAATCGCACCTGTGACGCCGTCAGCGCCGAAAGGCGGGCGGACACGCTCGGCCTGCTGTTTCTCACGCGGCTCAAAGGTTACGACATTGTCCTGGGCAAGCTGCTCGCCCACGGACTGGGATCTTTGTACCTCCTCCTCGGAGTGCTCCCCGTTCTGAGCGTGCCGGTGTTGCTCGGCGGCGTGGCCGGAACGGAAATGGTGCGCATACCCGTTGCTCTGCTCAACACGCTGTTGTTCTCGCTGAGTATCGGCCTACTCGTCTCGTGTCTGGTGGCCAGCCACCGTGCAGCTGCGGCAATCTCCGGAACTCTCATCGTCTGCGTCGCAGTGCTTTTGCCGCTGGCGGCCCAAATGGCCGAACGGGACTGGCAGAATCCCGCCCTCGCGCGCTGGCTGCGGGCGCCGAGTCCTCTGTCCGCCCAGGAAATGGCCTTCGCCTCGGCCTTTGGGCTGAGCAACAATGATTTTTGGAAGGCCATTCTTCTCCAGTTCAGCATGGCCGCCAGCGCTCTCGCGGCCGCGTGCCTCATCCTTCCGAACTCATGGAAACAGCGCGCGCCCGCCGGCCCCGGCTGGCTGCAGAAAGGGCAGGCCCGACTGCGAGACTGGACGCTGGGCGACGCAGCGTCCCGCCTGAAACGGCGACGGCGCCTGCTCGCTGAGAATCCCTGGTACTGGCTCTGTGCGCGGGACCGACTCGCACCGCTTGTGGCTCCGGCGCTGGCAATTCTCACCTTCTCCGGCACTGGATGGTGCATCGTTCACTACGAAGTCCCAAAACCGCCCGCGTGCGCCCTCCTCCTCGCCACCGCCGCCCTGAACGATCTGGTGAATCGCATGCGCGTAGCCAGCCTCAGTTCCTCGCGCCTGGCCGAAGACCGCCAAAGCGGCGCCCTCGAAATGCTGCTCAGCACGGAGCTCACTGTTCCCGAAATCCTGCGCGGCCAATGGAAGGCGGTTCGGCGCGCGCAACTCCCGAACTACTGCGGGCTTCTATTGCTTTATCTGATCCTGGCTGCGATCGCGCTCAACGAAACCTCCCCGGCGTTTGAAAGCTGGTTTCTGGCCATCACTTTTGCCCTGATCTCAGCGGGCGATTTTCTGGTGCTCGGCTATGTGGCGATGTGGAAAGGGATGCGCGTGAGCCAGCCTCGCCAGGCTGCCGGCCTGGCTCTGTTTCGCGTTTCGCTGCTGCCGCTCCTCATCTGGCTCGGCTGCCTCCCCCTGATTGAAGGGATTCAAGCGATCCACATCCCCTTTGAACTCGGCTCGCCTTATACCTATCTGGGCGCCGCCATGTTTTTCTGGGGAACGAGCGCGCTCACGGCCTTCATGCAAGCCCGCAGAAACCTCGCCCGCCATTTCCGCGAAGCCGCCACCGACCGTTACACTCTGGAACAGCGCCTGAGACTCTTTGCCCGCGGCGCGCGCCGTCGCCGCAGACAGGAAGGCGCGCTGCCAGCCCGTGGGTCAGCCCCTCCATTTTCCAGTTCCGTTTGAATTTGCAGAAAGTTTGAACGAACAGCGGGCGCGGGCATCAAAATGAGTGATAACAGATTGCTTGAGGCCCGCCGGCGACCAGCCTTCCCGACGGGTCCGAAAGACGGCGCGCCAGCCGCAAGGCTGGCGCGCTTCTTATCTCCCGGGCGCCCGCACGCCTCGGAGCGGTTTTGTTGGTTAGTCACCGAATCGAATGCGATAGTAACGCTGTGGCGACTCTTTCGGGGAACGGCTGGTTTTCGGCGGCCCTTCATCGTCGTAGGAAATCTCAAGGCCGTTTCCTACGGCCTCCACCGGCGCCGCTTTCCACTGGCTCAAGTCCTCGCTGTACTCAACGCGGATTCGCTGGTCGGGCGCCGTTTCAAATCGCAGCGTCATCCCCCCGTCCGCTTTTCGCTCAATCTTCGCCACGCGATCAATCGCGGGCAGCGGAGGAGCCACGGTCACCACTCGCGTGTCCGTGCGAAAAGGCCGGCGAAATCCGTCCTCGACAATCACCTTCAGCGTGTGCGGGCCGGCATTCGTCGACTGCCAGAAAATCTCAAAAGGCGGCGCGGAGTGCGGCGGATTCACCAGTTCATCAATCTCGTTGTTTCCGTCAAAAAAACGGACCCGCCAGACCTGGCTGATTTTCGGGAGGTTCAATTCCGCGGCAAATCGCACCGAACTCCCGAACGGGATCACCGCGCCGACCGCCGGAGTCGTAATGAGCACCGGCGGCGCTGCCGGAATAATCGACACCGAAAACGAGGCGTCGATATTCGTCTCGCCGGTCGGCAGAGCTGCCGTTTGCCAGGCGCCGTCCGGCTCCGGGGCCGCCCACAATTGGCCGCCCGCGTAAGCGTCACCCGCCGAACAACCCAACAGGTACTGCGGCGAATCGGTCTCGGGATTATCGGAGCGGCAAACCAGCGCGTACTGCTGGCCGGCCGCGAGGTAAATCTGCTGGTCGTAAAAGGAAGCGCTCACCTGGCCTCCAACCGAGTTCGTCTGCGTCACCGACCCGAGCAAGTTGATCCCGGGCGCCCCATTGGTGGCGTCCATCACCAGGAGCTGGACCGGCAGGCCGGACCAGGTCAGAGCCATCGCCGCGCTCTCCAGCCGGCCGCTGGCATTCGGCGTGAAAGTCTGCGCCATGCGCCAGCTATTCGTCGCTGTCCGGAGAGGCAGAGACGCGGCCGCGTTTGTCTGCCACGCAGCCGCCACCGAATCCGTGCGCGCCACGAGCTTTATGCCTGCGTTGGCTTTGCGGGAAGGGTCGGTGGTCGAGTACTGGAACGGATACCAACCTCCATCGGGATTGCGTTTCCAAAACTCGTTGAAGCTCGCCCCAACCGTTGGCGGGCTGTAAAACAAGAGTCCGGCGATCTCATTGGCCTTGAGCCCTTTGAACTCAATGCTGAATGTCATCGTGTCCAAGGGCAGCTTTACATTCAGATTGCTCAGGGTCTGGCTATTATAGCCATTGTTGAAAGGCAGATTCCCGCTCTCGTAAAGCAGGCGAGTTGGTGAATTACGATAGAGGTCGTACGGCGTCTCGTTCGAATAAAGCCGGACTTTCATTGCCTCATTGCCATCCGGCTCGAAATCCCCGTAGTAAAAAAAGGAAAGCTCGGTCAGCGTTCTGGCGGTCCCTTCGAGATCCAGTTGATCCCCATACTCCCCTGTTTCCGAGGCGTATCCGTTCAGGTAGAACTGCGTGTTATCGTAGATCACCTCGGCCCGGCCGTTCACAAGAGCGGCGGCTGAGCAGAGCAGTGCGGTCAGACTAGGCAAGCGAAGCTGGAACATCGGGAATACAGGATTAACTTGGTGTTATATGCCAGAAACCAGTCCCGCGAGCGAGTGAAAACAGACCAAAAGCGCGGGGCTTGACCGTTATCGGTTTGCCTTGACATTTTGCCGCATTTTTCTTATGAATCGCCGCGTTAATCGTGTCTTCTTGCCGGAAGTGGCGGTCCAGATAAGTTAAGGCGCTTTTTCCCAAGGGAGTTGCTTTTGACCGACCTCAACCAGACGCCACGGGCATTCGCAAAAGATGCGTTAGCTGAACAGATTGCTCGACAAACCTGTTGCCATCGGAAGATTTTGAACTACCGAACTCATCGCCCGGCCGGAACTCGACACGGCGGACGACCCCTTTACGCTTGCCTTCTGCCCCCCCCTAGAGGTCTGGCGCTTTGGCTGATGCTGGCGATCCTCTCCTTTGCCAAAGTTGCTGCCCTGGAGGTGGATACAGATGGAGATGGCGTAACCGATTCTGATGAGATCGCCGCAGGGACTGATCCGCTCAATAGCCAGAGCGTTCCCTGGCGCTGCATTGCCTCCTGGCGGTTTACCGCTGGCACCTTCACCGGGGATAATGGCCAGCAGCCCATTGCGCAAAGCAATGTCAACATCGCCACCGGCTTTGACGGTCCCGGAATCTCCCTCTTTCCGGGGGGGATTGTCTCCCTGAAATACCGTGCGGTGGAGCCCAGCGGAAAGCCGAACATCTCCGCGACGCGAGGAAGCATCCTTTTCCGAATCAAGCCCACCTGGTCTTCCGGAACCGGTCCCGGCACGTGGGTCACCGTACTGCAGACGACAAACTTTGCCGTCAAGATTAATCCCAACGGAACCGCGATCCACCTCATCAGCGGAACCGGCGCAAATACGATTACCAACGCCCAGGTGTCGATTGACGTTGGAAATTTCGGATTCTACTGGTCGTACGGACTCGTCACCTACTCTCCGGAGCAAACCACTCTCTCCTTCGATGCCCCTTCCACTCTGGTGACCGGCCCGGGGATCGCGCCACCCGCGAATTTCAACGACCCAAACAATTTCATTGCCTTTGGCTCCGCCGCCGATGGCACCGGAGCGATCAATGGATACATGGACGAAATCGTGGTGTTCGATGCCCCCGGCTCGATCGGCTTAAGCCCGGTCACCATCAGCGCGGTCGCGTCCAACAGCCCCCCGGGCCTCAATCTGGTCTGGGCATCCGCCACGAATGCGCTCACTGAAGTGAAGAAGCGCACGCTCGGAACCGCCACCTGGAGCGGAACGCTGGCCGCCTTCGGAACAAATTACTTCGACAACAGCATCACCCCGGGACAGCGCTATGAGTACAACATCAATACCCGAGTGCTGGACCTGACCACCGGGCTGCCCGATGACGTGGGGGTGTTCGTCAAAGGAGCGGTGAACGGCACTCCCGTGCATAGCCAGGGCAAAGTCATTCTTCTGGTGGATCAGACCCTGACCAACCAGATCCAAGCCGAGCTGGGCGGTTTCATCACCAACTTGGTGGGCGACGGCTGGCAGGTCTTGCGCGCCGACGTGCCGAGGCACATCGACGACTTCTCCACGACCAACGCTTTCCTTACAAATTACTTTGCCATGACGAACGTCATCAGGCCGTTCGTGCAAAGCAATTACGCGCTTTTCGGCCCGCAGATTAAATACATTCTCATCATAGGCCATGTGCCTGTCGCCTACACCGGAACGATTGCGGACGACGGCCACAACGATCCGAACCAGTTCCATGGATCGCACAGCGGAGCGTGGGCCAGCGATCTGTTTTACGGAGATGTCGATGGAGTCTGGACCGACGTCATCACTTCAACTTCGTCTTCTTTTATTTTCAACCAAAACTACCCGGGCGACGGACGGTTGGATCAAAATAAGATTCCCGCAAACGACAGCGGCGACACCACGCTGGAAATTCCGGTCGCGCGGATCGATTTCTCGTTTCTCCCCAGTTTCACGGCCGATTCCGAAGCAGATCTCTTGAAAAAATACTTGCGCAAGGACGCAGATTACCGGAACGGATTGCGCCCCTTTTCAGCCGACACCATGGCTGCTGAATACCTGGCGACCACTTCAACGGCGACCTACGACCTCGCCAAGCAGTTCGAGAGCAAAATTAAGGCGCTCGGACAGGCCAAGACCGGAAATGTCTTCCAGGACACCGCCAGCTATGTCTTCGGCATTCAATCCGGTCCGGGTTATTTTGATCGACTGAACGACGCCCTGCCGAACGTCCAATTGACGACGGCGAACGTCGCGGCCGGCCAGCTCAGCACCAATTGCGCGTTTTACTTCGTCCGCGGCTCTTACTTTCCGGATTGGAATACTCAGGACAACATCATGCGAGCGCTTCTCACCACCACCAACGGCGGACTCGCGGCGGGAGCTTACCTGTCCGCCCTGCCCGGCTGGCGGGTCAATGGGCTCGGAGTGGGTTATGGCCTCGGCAGCGAAATGGCGGATGTCGCCAGCACCTGGTCCGTTATCGGAGTTTCCGTGCGCGCCATGGAGCTGCTCGGCGACGCCACCTTGCGTTACCCGGTGCAACCGCCGCCCGCCTCGCTCAGTTGGACGGTGACTAATAACGCGGTCACTCTGCGCTGGCCTTCCGCGGGAGGCGCATCGGGCTATTATGTTTATCGATCAACTAACGGCGCACTCGGGACGTTCAGCCAACTCACGGCCACTCCGCTCGCTAAAACGAACTACACGGATGTAGGCGTCCCGTCCGGCAGCATCGTCTACATGGTCCGAAGCGCCGGGCTGGCGGTCACCGGCGGCGGCTCTTACACCAATCTTAGCCAGGGGATTTTCAGCCGCACAATCACTTCCGCGGATTCGACCACCTGCTGCGTTGCGCCCCAAACCATCCCGGAAGACGGCGCGCTCCAGCCAGTCCAATTCTCCCTTGGCGAGGCCGCCTCGGAGTCCGGTCTGACGATTTCAGCGGTGTCATCCTCGACCGCCCTGGTCCCCAATAACGCCATTGTCCTCGGCGGATCCGGACCCTCCAGAACCGTGGCGGCCACCCCCGTCGCGAATCAATTTGGAGCGACGACCATCACCGTCACGATCCAAACCGACCTCTCGACGATTGTCCGGGCCTTCACCCTCACCGTTCAGCCTGTGAATGATCCGCCGAGCTTCACCAAGGGCCCGGACGTGGCGGTGGCCCAAGGCTCCGGCGCCCAAACCGTTGCCTCCTGGGCCACCACCATCTCTCCGGGCCCAGCCAATGAATCTGCGCAAACCGTGTCGTTCGTCGTCACCAATGACAGCCCGTTCCTCTTCACCGTCCCACCGGCCATCGCCGCGGACGGAACGCTCTCCTTTACCTCGGACAGCTTCCAGCGCGGCACGGCGCACGTGACGGTGCAAGCGAAGGACAGCGGAGGCACGGCCAATGGCGGCAACGACACCAGCGCGGCCCAAGTGTTCAACCTGGTCGTTGGCCTGCCGCTGGATACCGACGGCGACGGCTTGCCGGACGACTTCGAACAGGTTTACGGGTTCGATCCGAACTCCGCAACGGACGCCACGCAGGATTGGGACGGAGATGGGATGTCGAATTTACAGGAGTTCGCCGCAGGCACCAACCCGAAAGACTCCCGAAGCTCCGTCCACATCAACTCCGCGGCCAGTCAGAGCCCAACTTTCGCGATCACTTTCAACAGTGTGGCGGGCAAAGTCTACTCCCTTCAGGCGAACGACTCGTTCGCGGACAGCGGCAGCTGGCAGACTCTGACCAACAACATCGCCGGAACGGGTTCCCCGATTCAACAACTGGACACAGGCGCCAGCAATTCCTCCCGGCGCATCTATCGCGTGGTCTCCTCCGCGAATGGCGGAGGGCAAATCCTGAGCGAACCGGTGGGGCTTTGCCGGCTCACGCTCCCAGGCAGCTCGGACACCCTGCTCTCCATTCCGTTCCTGCGGCCGGCGGGCGACCTCGGAGCCGTCGTCGCCGTCAGCAATAACACCGTCCAAGTGCAAGGACCGGCGAACTGGCTGGCCGGGCAATGGGCCTACGCCAGCGGGTCACAGTCCAACACCTACTTCATGCTCATTCGTTCGGGCGCCGTGGCGGGTGACTATTACACCGTCACCGGCAATACCTCGAACACCCTGACCCTCGATCTTGAGGGGGGAACTCTCACCGGCCTGCAACCGGGCGATTCGATCGCACTTATCCCTTACTGGACTCTGGGTACGCTGTTCCACGGCGGCGCAGGCGTAAACCCCTCTCCCAGTCCCGGAAACCGGCAAACGGAGCTCCTGTTCCCAAGCCTCGGCTCCACCGGCATCAACCTCAGCGCTGGGGCGACGTATTACTTTTGGAACGGAGCGTGGCGCCAGGTCGGCCAGGGCGCGACGATCAAGAACGATGACGTTATCGTGCCGGACATGTATTTGATCGTGCGGCAAAACGTCAACACGAACACCACGGTGACCACGGAAGGAGCGGTCCTGACCGGCCGGCTGCGTTCCCTGGTGCGGCGAAACCCCGGCTCGCAGCAGGACAACTTGCTCGCGCTGCCGCGGCCCCTCAACGTGTCCTTGATCGATTCCGGGTTAATCAGCAGCGGCGCCTTTCGAGCCAGCCCTTCCCCTGGCGGCCGGATCGACGAACTCCTGGTTTTTGATAACTCGGTGATCGGCCAGAATAAATCGGCGGCCGGCACCTACTACTATTGGAATGGGGCGTGGCGCAAAGTCGGGTTTGGCGCCACCGACCACGGCGCGGACGCGGTTTTTGCTCCGGGCGTTGGTGTCATCATCCGCTCGGGATCAGGGACCACGAACGCGATTTGGGCGAACGACCCAACCTATTGATTCCGCCCCCCGGCAAATCCGGTATATCATTTGCTTTCCGTCGTTTTGGAGAAATGCATTTTTCGAGCTTTAATCAATCCAGACGACACGCCCTCAGATTCTGGGCGGCCATGCTGCTGGCCGTCGTGAGCCTGGCCTCCTTCGCCGCTCCCGCCGCAGACAACGGGGAATTCATCATTCGGTATCGTTCCACGGCCTCGAACGCACAACAGGCCCGGGCCAACCGGACCGCCCGAATGCATGTGAAACGGCAAATCCACACCCAGCCGATGAAAGATCACGGGCATCCTGGGCTGACCATTGCGGTCTCGGACCTCCCGGCCAGGCAGGCTCTCGCACTTTTGCGAAAGGACCCGGCGATCGATTTTGCCGAACCGAACTACATCGTGCACGCCCTGGAAACCTCCAACGACCCCGTGTTCACTTCTGGAAACCTCTGGGGCATGTACGGCGCCACCTCCACTCCCGCCAATCCCTACGGCAGCCAGGCCGCGCTCGCTTGGGCTGCCGGCTTCACCGGCAGCGCCAACGTCTGCGTCGCGATCCTCGATGATGGGATGCAGATCACTCATCCTGATCTCGCCCCAAATGTTTGGACCAATCCTTACGATCCGCCGGACGGCATCGACAATGACGGCAACGGCTTTGCCGATGATGTGCATGGTTGGAATTTCGCCGGGAACACCAACGTCGTCTTTCAGGATCAGGACAATCACGGCACGCATGTATCCGGCACGATCGGGGCCAGAGGAGGGAATGGCATCGGCGTCGCGGGCATCAACTGGAATGTCACGCTTATCCCCGTGAAGTTTATTTCCAGCGGCACTGGCACCACCTCGGCGGCAATCGAAGCCATCGACTATTGCGTGGACCTGAAAACCCGCCACGGCATCAATCTCGTCGCCATCAACGCCTCGTGGGGCGGAGGCGGCTATTCGGCCGGCCTCCATGAAGCGGTTCTCCGCGCCGCCAAAGCCGGCATCCTCTTCATCGCGGCGGCTGGCAACGACAGCGCCAACAACGACGCGGTTGACACCACCCCCGCGAACCTCAACACCGTGTTTGGAACTTTGAGCGAAAGCCCCGCAGGATACAACAGCGTCATCAGCGTCGCCGCGATCGACAGCGCTGGCGCCCTGGCCTCTTTTTCCAACTACGGAGCCTCCAAGGTGCACATCGGCGCGCCAGGCGTGCTGATCTACTCTACGTATCCGACCAATCTGATCGGCGGATTGAGCGGGACCTCGATGGCCACGCCGCATGTCACCGGGGCCGTCGCGCTTTACGCCTCAACTCATCCCACGGCCACGCCGGACCAGATTCGCGCGGCCATTCTCGGAGCGGCCATCCCCACCGCGTCCCTGGCAGGCATCACCAGCACCGGCGGACGATTAAACCTGGGCGCGATTATCCCGCCTTCACCCATTCCGGCGCCCGTCGGCGCGGCCTTGGTCGGCGAAACCTGGGTCAATGGCGTAGTTGACCCTGGCGAATCGGTCACGGTGCAACTGGCGGTCACCAACCTCTCGCCCCTGGCGACCTCGAATCTCACCGGGACTTTGCTCCCTTCCACCGGAGTCAGCTCGCCCAGCTCTGCTCAATCCTTCGGCGCGCTCGTTGGCGGCGGCGCCTCTGCCAGCGCCACCTTTTCGTTCATTGCCAACGGAACTTGCGGCCAAAACCTGACACTCAACCTCGCCCTTCGAGACGGAACAACCAACCTTGGAACCGTGAGTTTCTCCCTTCCGCTCGGTGTCGCCACCAACGCCCTGACCGAGGATTTCGAAAGCGTGTCAGCGCCCGCCCTTCCCGCGGGTTGGACCGCGTCGGTCAGCGGAGTCGGCAACGCCTGGAGGACAGTCTCCGGAACGGCAAGCTCAGGACAGCAATCCGTCTTTGCGCCCAACCCCAGCGCGGTGGCCGATAATTTGCTGACCTCGCCGTCCATCCGCATTCACTCCGGTTCGGCCCGCCTGACTTTTCGCCATCGCTTCTCGCTGGAAGCAGGCTGGGACGGGGGCGTGCTCGAGCTTTCCATCGCCGGCGGCTCCTTTGCCGACATTCTAACCGCGGGCGGAACATTCCTGCAAAATGGCTACAACATCGTTCTCGACAGCACGACCACCCCTTTGACCAACCGGCCCGCCTGGAGCGGAACTTCCAGCGGATTCGTCACGACGGTCGTGCAGCTTCCGGCTTCCTGCCGGGACCAGGACGTTCGCCTGCGCTGGCGGTGCGGGTCGGACACCACCGTGGGAGGCGGAGGATGGTACGTCGATTCCATCAATCTGGTGGATGGCTATGGCTGCCTCCTCCCGGACCAGGTGTTGGATGAAGATGTCGCCAGCTCACCCATCACGCTGTCCATTGGCCAGGCAGCTAGCCAAACAGGTCTTGCGCTCTCGGCGGCTTCCGCCAATTCCTCCCTGCTGCCCAGTCAAAACGTCGTTTTTGGCGGAACCGGTCCCGCCCGAACGATCACGCTGACTCCCGCGACCAATCAATTCGGCTCCAGCGATATCACCCTCACCGTCGCCAGCGCAGCCGAGACGAGTTACCGCTCCTTCCGCCTGACTGTGAATTCGGTGAACGATCCGCCCAGCTTCTCTTCCGGAGGAAACGTGCTCGCGCTGCAGGATTCCGGCGCTCAGCTCTTCACCGGCTGGGCCACAAGCGTCTCTTCCGGGCCGGCCAATGAAGCAGGCCAGGCGGTCAACTTCCTCGTGAATGCCGACAAGCCCTACCTTTTCGCCTCCCCGCCCACGATCAGCCCTGGAGGAGCTCTGGCGTTTACGCCGGGGCTTCACCAGCGCGGCACGGCGACCGTTACTGTTCAACTCCACGATGACGGTGGAACGGCGCATGCAGGCCAGGACACCAGCGCCGCCCAGACCTTTACCATCACGTTGGGCGGCAGCACAGATAGCGATAACGATGGACTGCCGGATGACTTCGAGACCGCCTTCAACCTGGACCCGCACAACGCGAACGACGCCGCCTTGGATCCGGATGGCGACGGGCTCACCAACTACCAGGAGTTTCTCGCGGGGACCGATCCGCTCGATCCGCGGAGTGTCCTGCGGATTCTCGCTTCGGCCGATGCGCAAGGCGGGCCCGGAGTTCAATTTGCGTCCGTCCTGAACCGAGCTTATACGATTGAGGAAAACAGCGCCTTCCCGGGCTCCGGCTGGCTGCCGGTGGCTGCCGGCAAAACCGGCACCGGAACCACACTGGTGCAAACCGATGGCAGCTCGGCGGCGAACGACTCCAACCGGATTTACAGGGTGACCACCCTGGGTGAAAACGGAGCGCCCGTCAGCAGCCAGTTCGCCGGCAGCTCCCGTTTCTCGTTGCTCGGCAATTCCGACACCTTGCTGTCGCTTCCGTTTGTCCGCCCGGCATTTGAACTGGGCGCGATTGCTTCGATCAGCGGAAATACGATTCAGTTTCGCGCCAACCCGGGCTGGACGGCCAATCAATGGGTTTACAACGCGCCCGCTCAAACCAATACCTACTATCTGCTGGTGCAATCGGGAGCGGGGGAAGGGAATTTCTGGACGATCACAGCAAATTCGGACCAGACCGTGACTCTGGATGCCGCCACCGGCGCACTTTCGCCATTGGCTGCGGGAGATGCGGTGGCGGTGGTCGCTTACTGGACGCTCGGCTCTCTTTTCCCCGCCGGACAGTCCGTTCACGCTTCTCTGAATCCCGGATCGCGCCGAACGGAAGTTCTCTTCCCGGATTTGCAGGGAACGGGCATCAATCTGAGTGCCACGGCAACTTACTATTTCTTGAATGGCGCCTGGCGGCAGGTCGGGCAGGGAGGAGCGATCAAGAATGATGACGTGGTTCTGCCGGATATGTTCGTCATTGTCCGGCACAACGTGCCGACAAACACGACGTTCACCGCTCAGGGCGCGGTGCTTTCGGGTAAACTGCGCATCCCAGTTCGCCGGCCCGGTGCCGGCCAGCAGGACAATATCATCGCCCTGGCGCGGCCCAATGCCGTTTCTCTGGACAACTCGGGTTTGATCAGCAGCGGCGCGTTTCGAGCCAGCCCATCGCCGGGCGCGCGCCTGGATGAACTCCTAGTCTTCGACAATTCCACAACAGGCTTCAACAAGTCCGCAGTCGCCACCTATTACTACTGGAACGGCGCCTGGCGGAAAGTCGGAGCAGGAGGCGCTAGTCTGGGGGCGGATCTGGTCTTTGCCCCGGGCACGGGGGTCATTCTGCGAAGCGGTTCCGGCAGCGCGGCCACCTGGGTGAACTCGCCCGGTTTCTAACCGGCAGTTCCCGTGATCAGGCGGCGGTCCACAGCCCGGTCACCAGCCGCGAACCCGGCGGTTAACCCTGCTGCAGGAGGCGGAGCACGCTTTGGGGGAAGACATTGGCTTGCGCCAGCATCGCCGTGCCGGATTGGACCAGGATGTTTTGCTTGGCGTACTCAGTCGATTCTTCGGCCATGTCCACGTCTTTCAAGCGTGAGCTCGCCGCAACCAGGTTTTCCTGATTGATGCTCAGCTGTTCGGAGGTGTGGTTCAGGCGGGATTGATAAGCGCCAATCGTCGCGCGATCCTGGGAGAGCTTGGTTATCGCCGCATTGATGTTGGTCAACGCGGTCGAGGCGTTCGCCGTCGTGTCAATGGTCGACCCCAGCGCTGTCGTGTATTGCGCAGCGGTCAGATCGATGCCCTGCATGGCGAATGACGCACCGTCTCCGTCCGTCGTGACGTTCAGGCTGTTCGCCGAAAAGAGCGGCACGCCGTTAAAGTTTTTGCTCGAGGCTTCGCTGATGTAAGAGGAGAGCGTGGTGAACTCCGAATTATAGAGCGCGCGGTCCGCGTCCGTCTTGGTGACGTCCTGAGCCAGCACCGACAGTTCGCTCATGCGGGTGAGCGCGCTGCTGATTTTCGTCAGGTATCCATCCTGGGTTTGGATGAACGATATGGCGTTGCCGACGTTCGAACGCGCGGCGGACAAGCGGCTGGCTTGCGCGTCGAGGCGCGAAGAAACAGCCTGGCCCGCGGCATCATCCGACGGGTCCACAATCTTCGACCCCGAGCTGAGCCGGGCGAGCGATTTAGCCAGGTTGGCTTGACTGCGCTGCAGATTGCTCGCGGCGATCTGAGCTGTGACGTTTGTATTGATTACCATAACTGCATTGCGTTTTAGGTTTTAGCGACTACTTGAGAGTTTGTGTTCGCCGATTTGACAAGTCGCGGCAGCACAGGACGCACTTCAGTTACGGCTTCCTTATTGCTGCGTTGAATTTCCTCATAAATCTCTTCGCGATGAATCGAGACGGTTGAGGGAGCTTCAATCCCGATCTTCACCACATCCCCCTCCAGGCGGACCACCTTGACGCGGATCTTTCCGTCAATCACCACTGTCTCTCCAGCTTTTCGTGAAAGAATGAGCATAGGGTTATTCAGTGGGTTCTTCGGCCAGCGGATGTTGCACCGAATAGTCAGGGGAATTCGTAATAATGACCTGCCTTGCCAGGCGGGAAAACCGGTTGATCACGATCGGCCCCTTCAAGTTCACCGTGGCCTTCCCTCCCGGCCGCAGGGTCACGATGTTGAACAACAAAACGTCATCGGGGCATTCAATTCCCAGGGAACGAATGTCTTCACTGGGAATGTCCGGCGCATACTCGGGAATGGCTTCAAATGGGGAGACGACCAAAAACGAAAGTGTCGGATCGTTTTCAGCCTGGAGCCAGTAAAAGGCCGGTTCAGCGGCGGGGGTGAGACGATATCTTTTAACATTCTCGAACCCCAGCATCCCGGAAGGCATATGGATCACAGCTTCGCTTCCAAGAGCGAAGGAACTTTCTGCTTCCAGTTCGACCGTATTCATCTGCCGGAGCATTTAGCACCGCCTGTGCCAGCCCGAAAACGAGCAACTTTTGCCGGTTTTTGCCCGGTTCCAGCTGCCAAAACTGGCTAAAACGGGAAAAACGAGGCGGGTCTTTGGCATAATCTGCTCCCCGAGACCGGCAAAAAATGGTGAACCGAAAAACGGTCATCGCCGTCTCACAAGCAGCCGGAACCCTTATCCAACGTTCGATTGGCCTGAATCTAGCTATCTGTTAAAGTCCAATTTATCACTGTTTGAGCCCCTTTTCTCCGACATCATCAAGGATCGCCCGAGCGTTCACCGTGTTTGCCTTGGTCCTCCTCTGCGCCCTTCGCCCGGCTCAGGGCCAGGAGCGGAAAACCGAGTTTCGGTCGGATCGACTCCTCGTTTTCCCAAAGCGAGGTTCGGATTCGCCTGAGCTGCAAAGACTTCACTTGCAATCCAGGCGGCAAGTGCTCCGCACGTTCAGGGCTCTGGGTGACCTGCAAGTGATCCAACTCGCTCCGGGTGAAAAGGTCGCAGAGGCGGTTCAGCATTACCGGGCCAGCGGCCTGGTGGAGTTCGCGGAGCCCGACTACAAGCTTCACGCTCAGGCGATCACGCCGAACGACCCCGAATTTGTTGGCGGCACGCAATGGTCGCTCCGAAATCTCAGCTCACCCGGGCATGACATCAACGCCGCCGCGGGATGGCAGACGCTCAATAGCGCCAGCAATATCGTGGTGGCCATCGTCGATTCCGGCATTCGCAATACCCACGAAGATCTGGCCGCCAACCTCTGGACCAACCCGAAGGAGATCGCCGACAACGGGCTCGACGACGACGGGAACGGAATCGTCGACGACGTTCACGGCATCAACGCCATCAATTCCACCGGCAATATCATGGACGACGCGGGCCACGGCACGCACGTGGCTGGCATCGTCGGCGCCGCGGGAAACAATGGGGTGGGAATCGCTGGGGTCGCCTGGAAAGTCCAGCTCATGGCCTGCAAGTTTCTCGACAACGCCGGCAATGGTGACACCTCGGACGCGATTCGCTGCATCGATTACGCCCGCAGAAACGGCGCTCACATTATCAACGCGAGCTGGGGCGGCACCGATTACTCCGCAGCGCTGAACACCGCCATCGCCAACGCCCGGGCGGCAGGCATCATCGTCGTCACTGCCGCGGGCAATGACAGCGTTAATATCGACAGCACTCCTCTTTATCCCGCCTGCTTCACGCTGGACAATATCGTGGTGGTGGCCGGCACCAGCCGGGCGGACGTGGTGGATTCGAGCTACTCAAATTACGGACCGATCAACGTCGATCTTTGCGCTCCAGGCACTGGCATTTACTCGACCTGGAACAGCTGGGACGGCGCCTACACCTACTTGAGCGGCACTTCGATGGCGGCCCCGCACGTAGCGGGAGTGCTCGCCCTGATGAAAGCCCGGTTTCCAGCCATGAGCAGCGCCCAGTTGATCGCGCGGCTCTACTCGACCGTCGACATCATTCCTGCGCTCGCCGGCAAGTGCAAAACCGGCGGCCGGGTCAATCTCGGCCGCGCTTTAGGCGCCGATCCCACCGCCAGTTTCTCCGCCGGTCCTCTGGCGGGAGAACCTCCGCTAAGCGTCAGTTTCACCAACCAAACGCTCGGAACTCTCCGAAGCGTTCGCTGGGATTTTGGCGACGGAACGCCCGGCTCGACCAACTCAAATCCCACCCATGTCTTTGCCGAAAACGGAACTTTCATCGCCCGCCTCACCGTGGTGGGAACCAACAATTACACCAACAGTTTTGAGCAAACCATCAGCGTTAAAGCAAACTACGGAATCGACCCCGAACCGTTCGCCTGGATCGATCCGACATCCATGAGCCCCGTCAGCCTGGCCGACAATGGCATCGCGGGACCGATCACCCTTCCGTTTAACTTCAGCTTTTACGGAGTCAATTACTCGTCGCTTTACGTCAGCGCCAATGGCGTGCTCGGCTTCGATCCCAACAGCCTCACCACCACCGATAATACTTCGCTCCCCGCCAGCGGGCCTCCGAATTCCATCATCTGCCCCTATTGGGACAACTTGAATCCGGCGGCTGGCGGAACAGTTTACTCCGGAGTCACAGGCTCCGCCCCGGCCCGGCGCTTCGTTGTCTCCTGGGTCGATGTCCCTCGAAATTCGACCCCGGTAGCCCTGACCTTCCAGGCGGTCCTCGAGGAAGGCAGCAACGAAATGGTCTTCCAATATCTGGAGACCCATCCGGAAACGTCGCGGGGCGGCGCGCGGCGGGCGACGATTGGAGTCGAGGATGCCACCGGAACCACCGCGGCGCTCTATACCTACAACGGCGCTCCCTACACCCTGACGAATCAAATGGCGTTGCGGGTGAAACGGCATTTTTACCGCTACCTTGAAGCCCAAACCAGTGAACTTGATTTCCGCGCGGTTCGGGGACCGGCCGCCACAAACGCCACAGCCACGCTGCAGATAAAGAATCCCGGGAATCTCGACCTCGAATGGTCTGTGGCCGGCGGCGCCGAATGGTTCGAACTGGCCGCCCGTTCCGGCACCCTCCACGCGGGCGAAGCCCTTTCAATTCCCGCCCTCCTCTCTCCCGCCGCGGCGAGCCTGTCGGCCGGGACTTACACTGCCTCGTTGGATTTAAAGAACGAGACCGATGGCCGCGGCGATGCAACGATTCCGGTGCAACTCGCCCTTGAAGAGCCCGAGGCGATTTTGGCTTTGGACGCAATCAACGAAGCCTCTTTCGTTGGCGGCCTTGGCGGCCCGTTCGAACCTTCAGCCCTCCAACTCCAGCTCCGCAACAACGGCAACATCACCCTGGATTGGAAGGAATCCAGCGACGTGCCTTGGATCGTCGCTCAGCCTTCGCGGGGGACTTTGAAACCGGGCGAATCTTCGACCATCCAAATCACTCTTGGGCAAACTGATTTCCCGCCCGGAACCAACACCGCCGTGCTGAGCTTCTCCAACCAATCCACTCAACAGGCGCCCATTCAGCAGAGCATTTTGGTGGTTGTTCGATCTCACGTTCAAGAAACGTCGGCCGCCATCGTCAACGGGATTTTTCAGGGAGAGCTGGCCGTCCCGGTGGGCGATGTCTATCAGGTCGAATACTCCGATGATCTGTCCACCTGGACGCCGCTGGACGCCACGCCGGTCATTTCCGGAACCATGTTGAAGTTCCAGGACTTTGTGAACGATGGCGGTCAACGATTCTATCGCGTTCGTGTGGATTGATCAGCCTCCATTGGAGAAACGCCTCGGCCAGGCGTTCCACGGGCAGCCCGATCACGTTGCTGAGGGAGCCTTCAATTCTCTCCACAAGCATTTCACCCCTCTCCTGAATGCCATAGGCCCCGGCTTTGTCGAGAACATGCACCGCGCTGATGTAGGAAGCGATCTCCTCCCGGCTGAGCGCCTTGAACGTGACCCAGGTGCTCTCGGTGAAAACCTCCCTCTTCCCCTGGCCTGGCAACGCCAGGCAGACACCTGTGATCACTTCGTGGGTCTTACCCGACAGTTGGCCTAGCATCTCCGCTGCCTGCGCGTCGCCTCGCGGTTTGCCGAAGAGCGCGCCATGCAGGGTTACCAGCGTGTCCGCGCCAAGCGTGATCCGATCCGGATGCGACCGGGCCACTTCGTCCGCTTTCCGCTCCGCGTTGACGGCGCACAACCGGGTGGCGCCCACCGCTTCATCATGCAGTTCTTCCGCGCGGCTCGGGATCACGCTAAACTCCAGGCCGAACTCGCGCAGCAGTTCAACCCGCCGCGGCGAGGCGGACGCCAAAATGATTCCAGGGACAGCCATGTCAGTCAGAAAGAGAGCCTTGAAATGGACCAAAAATGCAAACTTCAAACGGCGCGTAGATCTTTCGGACCCTCTCACCGTCAAAATCGAAGTCGCCCGCCGCGCAAGTGGTCTCCAGGCACTCCGCCCGGCCGCACGGCAAACGAAAGCTGAAATCACAGGACGCCGCGGACGAGTTCGCCGCCACCAGATAATAGCCCGGGCGAATCTCTCCTGCCGGCTTCTGCACTCGATGCAGTGTCACTTGAACCCGGCCTTCCATGATCTCGTTGTACATCTCAGCCGGCGGGCCATGAAATTCGGTCTGCGCCGGCCACCAGGCAACCCGGTGAGCGAAAATCGGCGCATTCCGGCGGACTTCGATGACGATTTGGGACAGCGCATCCCATTGTTCTGGATGTTCCGCCAGCTTCCAGGAAGCCATCTCGTAGGCGTAATAGAGCAATCCCTGAGCACCCTGCATGAGCGCCAGGTAGGTCATGCAGCGCATCTCGGCCGGGTTCGGCGGCCGCAGGGGGACCTCGGCCCGCACCAGTTGGGGCGCGGCCGCCCAGTCAAAGGCCTGCAGGATTGCATAAAAGGGCGCGCCACCACTGCCCAGCCGAGCCAGGCGCATCTCGCGCGCCACCGTCGCCACCGGCGCCCAGGGCACGGGATACCAATCCACCGCAAGCAGATCCGCGCAGCCCCGGTACTTTTCCGCCGCGGAGCCTGACATCAGGACCACCAGGGTCGGACTCTGGGTGAACTCCTTGAGTTTGCGATTCCGCCGTTTGATCTCCTGGGGCGCCACGCGGTGCATGTCGGGTTCGTCGTAAAGGTACCAGGCCCGCAGGGCCGGATGGCGTGACAAGGTGGGGACTTCCTCCGTCCGGTTCCCCGGCAGGTGGGCAATGACTGCCAGGTGATTGCTCCGGGCTGCGTCCAGGAAAGCGCGATCGCCCGGGCCCACCACCGTATTAAAGCCCGCCGCAGCGACCCGGCCCAGGTCGGCCCGGGGCACGTCGTAAAGACCAATCGGAAACTCCCGGGAAGAAGAGGCGCAGCCCGCTCCCGCCAGGACCAGCAGGGCGGTTAAATAAGGCCAGAGGAAAGAATTCCAGTGTTTCAAACCCGGGCGAGGCTAGCATTTCCCTCAAAAAAACCGATCAAAAAGACCGAAAACCACCTCGCTCGATTGACTTTACCGTTGACCTCGCGAGCTGTTTCGTTACAAAGGCGGCTCAAATAAAAAACCGAAATTTATGAGCACTACTTACGTACCATTGATCAGCTCGGGAACCACCGGACCTCTTGGCGTTCTGCACCTGCCTCGGCTTTGGCTCAAGGCCTCCCTCGAAGCGCGCGGCAAACTCGCCGCCGGTTATCCCGGCTGCGGCAAAGGCTATGATCAAATGGTTCTCGATGGCCTCGGCCTGGACCGTCAAAAAACTCTGGATTACATCCGCAACAGCCATCCCAGCTATATCCAGTTTGAAAGCTGGATCAAGCAGCAGCCGGGCGTGAAGCTGGACAAGGGAAACGTCGACAAGTTGAACAGCGCCATCCGCGGCTACATTCATGACGACGCCACGCGCAAGAGCATCTGCGCCGCTTCCGGCCTACCGGATGACGCCGCCGCTCCGCGTGATGCCGTCAACCTCAACAACATCGACGACTGGACCGAATTCCATAACGCCGTCCTCAAGTAATCCCGGGAGGACCTTTACCTTGGGCGATCCTTCGGGATCGCCCTTTTTTGTCGGCGGAGCGGCTCGCTGCCATAGTACGGAACACATGGTCAGGTTGGTGTTATTCGATATTGATGGAACGCTCATCCGCACCGGAGGAGCCGGCGTGAAAGCATTTGAACAGACGTTTGCCGATGTCTTCCAGTTGCCCGCCGCCACAAAAACTCTCCAATTTGCCGGGCGCACTGACGTTTCCCTGGTGCGCGAATGCTTCCGCCTCCACGGAATCGAATCGAGCCCGGACAATTTTCAACGGTTCTTCGATGCCTACCCGGTCTATCTCGCCCAATTCCTCGGCACTTTGCCTGCCGTGATTCTGCCCGGCATCACCCGTTTTTTGGATGACCTGTCCGCCGTTCCAGACCGTCCGGTCATCGGCCTTCTCACCGGCAACATCCGCCGGGGCGCGGAACTCAAATTGCGCCATCTCGGCCTGTGGGGGCGGTTCGAAACCGGCGCATTCGCCGACGATCACGAAGATCGAAATTGCATCGCCGCCAAAGCCCGGGAACGAGGCGAGAACAAGCTCGGGAGACAACTGACCGGCGACCAAATCGTTGTGATTGGCGACACACCGCACGATGTTTCGTGCGCGCGGGCCATCGGGGCGAAAGCGCTGGCCGTGGCCACCGGAGTTCACACCCGGGAACAACTGGCTCAAGACAAACCGACCTGGGCGGTCAGCACGATGGAAGAGCTGACCGTTCGAGAAGTCTTGGGACGGTAAAACGGGCGGCTCCCCGATTTCCTTGCCTGCCAAGCCCTCAGCGGGCCATCAAACCGGCGACACCAGTCGGTGCGTCGGGGATGGTTTGCCTGGCCGAAAATGCTCGGAATGCTCCATGCGCGCGAAAAGATTCGGCGAAGTCTCCATGAGCGCTAGCAGAGCGCGATTCACGGCCGAATGCAGGATCTCCGGGTCCGCTTCCGCCCGGAGATTCAGGATCATTTCTCCGCTTTGAATCGGCTCGGGAAGTTCTTGCGAGAGTTCAGGGATGTAGTCGTTTCGCACCAGGTTGATCACCGCCAGGTCTCCCAGGGTTTCATCGGGATTCAACGTCATCTTCAGGTGCGCCACCTCGGCCCCCTCCTGCTGCAACAGCGCCTGAATCGTGGTGGCCAGTTCTGTGAGCATTTTGCTCGAATCAAAATACTTCACCGAGGAAAGCCGCACCGTGCAGTTCAGCCACCCCAGCAGAGCTTCCCCTGCGGCGTAAATGTCGTAGTCCACCTGCATCGCGTCGCGGCTGGAGTGGTCCTTTTGCATCAGGCACTCGAACCACGCTTCCAGCCCTTCGCCCGTCCGGGCGGACACCGTGAACACCGTCGCTTGGGGCATTTGCTCCTGGAGGACTTGCTGTAAACGGGCCAGCTTCGGCGCCGGCACAAGCTCGCTCTTGTTGATGACGATGATGTCCGCCTCTTCGAGCTGCTTGCGGTAAATGTAAGTCACCTTGTCAGAGAATTTCCCCCCGCTCTCCAGACCGAAAATCCGCGCCGCCCGGACCGGATCGACCACCACGCTCAGAGGCGCGATGACAAAATCTTCCCCGTACATCCGCCGGAGGGGATAGGACACGGTGGCCACCAAGTCGGTGCAACTGCCCACCGGCTCCGCGATGAACACTTCAGGCTCCGTCGCGGAAGTCAGCCGGCCGGCCGCCTCGGTCAAGGAATTGAAACGGCAGCAGAAACAACCACCGAGAATCTCCTCCGTGTCAAAACCCTGGGACCGCAGCGTCGCAGTGTCCACCAGTTCGTTGCCCTGGTCGTTGGTGATCAGCCCCACCCGGAGGCCCTTGTTTTTCAGGTAATGGCCCAGCTTGCCGATGGCGGTGGTCTTTCCAGCCCCCAGAAATCCACCAATCATGATGTAACGCGCTTTCCGGCGGGAATTTTGGGCGTCGTTCACTGGTTTCATCCGCGGCTCGGTGTTGTTCTCTCTCGTAAATCCACGACACAACGGCAGGCCATCGCTTTCAGCGACTGACACTGCCGGGGTCCAATGACACTCTGTAGCACAGAACGACGGCTCACGCCACCCTCCTCTTTTCACAATTTTCACAACCGGTCCCACACCAGAGGGCCGATCGGCGGCGAACAAAACTGAAGCAGGTCATGGTCGCGATCGACAGCAATGTTCGTGCCCAAACGCCAGAGGTGGCGATCCTTTGTTTTTCCACTCTCCGCTCGCTCGCGGAGTTGGAAGAACGTCCAAAATTGGTGAAGCTGACGCCGGATGCTGCCGATCGTCCATCGCGAATTGCGGGTTGCCGCACGCAGTCCGAAACTCTATGCGCACCGCCTGCGCTGGGGCGTCGTGCAGGCCATCGCCTCCTGGCTACTGCTGCTCTCCAGCGGCGGGGGCTTTCGTCGGAGCGCCGCCGAATGGTTCTTTTCCACCCTTTCCGACATTGCTTTGCTTCTCGCTCTTCTCGAAGGCATCCGGAAAACGTCGGACAGCGTTTCTCTAGAAAAGCGCGAGGGAACGCTCGGCTTGCTCTTTCTGAGCACGCTCAACGGGGCCGATGTGATCCTCGGGAAGTTTGCCGGAGCGCTGATTCGCAGCCTGGCCGGCCTGCTCACTTTTATTCCGATTCTCGCCATGAGCCTGCTCGTCGGCGGCACCACCCTGGGCGAGTTTTGGCATGTCGCCCTGGTCTTGCTGACCACGCTGGCCGTCTCGCTTTCCCTTTGCCTGGCCACCTCCACACTTTCCCGGGAGAAAAGCGTGGCCGCTGGCCTCACGGTCGCAGCCGGGCTTTTGCTCCTGCCTCTGCTGAGGCCGGTAGTGCCCGCCGCTTGGGGGGCCTGGCTGACCGGCCCTTTTCAACTGCTCCATCTGGCCCAAGACTTCCCCTTCCGTTCCGATCCTGGGAGATTCTGGCAGGGCCTCGCCGAATTGTGGGGGCTCATCATCGCAGCTTTGACGGCGGCGTCGCTTCTGGTCAGCCGGCTCTGGCAGGAAAGGTCGTCCCGCCGATCACGGCCGGCTGGATCTATTCGCCGATCAAAAGCGCGGACCTCGCTGCTCGAACGAAATCCAGTGCTTTGGCTGGCCTTTGATGCTTCCGGCATGCGCCATTTCAACGGTTTGGCGGTTCTTCTCCTGGGGGCCGGGATTCTCCCGCCCTTGGTCCTCTGGACTCGGCAGGGCCACGGTGAGGGCTGGACGGCGTTTCCAACGGTGGCGGCGGCGGCCCTCACACTCGCCATTTATCTTCGAGTTTCCCTTCAAAGCGTCGCTTGCATGTCCAACGCGAAACAGGACGGCGCGCTTGAACTTCTCTTCTCCACTCCGCTCACGGTGGAGGACGTTATAAAAGGCTGCTGGCTTGCCTTATGGCGCACCGTATCGCTGCCGCTCATTTGCCTGCTGATTTTGCTCGCGGCAGCCGCGATCCTCGCCGGCCCTCCCTCCGTAGGCCAGGCCATCTGGACGAGCAAGTTGATCGTGGAACTCCTTCTGGAAATCGTCGTCCTCGCAGCCGTGGGGATGTGGATGGGACTGCGCGCCCGTTCCCGTCCGGGCGCGGTGGCTTACACCCTTCTGCTGGGCGGCCTAGCCCCGAGCATCGCCTGCATCTTCACCATTCTGATCCAGATCGCGCTGATTCTCCGCGGGCTCGACCAGGTGAAAACTCTCTTTCGACGCATCCGCACCGATGGGTGCACTCCCGGATTCGAACACCTCCTCCGCCGCGCTCCAGCTCCTTCGCCTCAAGTCCCGCCCGTCATTCGCCACTGACCTTGGTCATTCGAGGAATCCTCAACCGCGCTCACGATCGCACGCGGGTTCGTTCGTTTTTCACCCGCTTGCGCTCGATCATCGGGCCCGGCAGCGGTTGGGGCGCCCGCAATTTCTTGTAAATCCATCCCTCCACCGGCCGCAACGGCCGGAGCCACTTGTAGAACGGCGAATACACCAACCGCAGGCGGACCACCGAAAGCAGAATGCCAAACGCCCCCCGGTTGAGCCGTATCTTCGTGCCAATCTGGTCGGTCCAGGTCGTCGGAACCTCCCGGATGGAAAAACCGTTCCGCTTCAGCGAGTAGAGCAGATTGATGTCAAAAGCCACATCGGCGACGCGCAGCGCCGAATGGACCGATTCCACCGCCTCCCTCCGCATCACCTTGGCGCCGCACTGCGTATCCTGAATATGCATCTGGAATAGCACCTCCACCAGCAGGTGAAAACATCGGCTGAAAACCCGGCGCTTGAACGATTGCGTCTGCCGGATCACCGCGCCCGGCATCCACCGCGACCCGATCGCGCAATCCACTTCCCGGCATCGCCGAACCAGGTCCAGAAAGGCATCTGGGGCGGTCGCGCCATCCGCGTCCACATACCCGATCAGGTCCGTCCGGCTGGCAAGCTTCAGCCCTTCGATCAGCGCGCCGCCTTTGCCGATCGGATTCACGAATTCCAGCGCTTGAATCTCCGGAAACTCCGCCGCGGCCGATTCCACCACTCCGAGCGTGTTATCCCGGCACCCGTTCAAGACCACCACAATCTCGAAATGCCCGGCGTAGTTCTGGCGAAAAAACTCGGCGTAACGCCGCAAAACGGGGCCAATTCGCTCCTCCTCGTTATACGCGGGAATGAGCAACAGAAGGCTGGGATCTGCGCTTAGCGTCACGCGAAGTGCTTACCACGGGCTGATCGGAATGCAAGGAGGCGGCGCAGGCGCGTGCCTTACTTTTCGACGGGCTTCCCGGCCTTTTCCCAAGCCCCCATCCCGCCTTCCAGATTGTACACTTTGGAGAAGTTCAGGCCGTCCATCTTCTTGCAGGTCCGGGCGCTTCGGCCCCCGGCGGCGCAGTGGACCAAGTAGGTTTTGTTCTTGTCGAGCTTGGCCAGTTCTTTCTCGAAATCCGGCGAGTTGAAGTCCAGCAGCACTGACCCGGCGATGTGCCCCTCCTGGTATTCCTTTTTGGTCCGCACATCCAGCACCACCGCGCTCTTCTCCTCCTTGCGGAGCTTGTCGAACCCTTCGGCATCGACATTCTTGTACTTCCGCGCGGCCGGCGCGCTGCTCTCCGGTTTCGCTGGTTTATCCTCGGCGTGAACGTTACCGAGGATCGCGGCGGCCACAAAGAGTGAAAGAATCACGTTCATAGGTTGCCTCCAGTCTAATCTCCCAGCAGCTTCTTCAGCAAGTCCCGCGCTTTGTCCTCCCGCGGATCACCCGGAGCCCCCTTGAAATTCCGGTGCGCCATCTCAAACCATTCGCAGTAGTTGGCCATGTGCTTTTCCGCCACTGGCTCCGCCCGGCGGTCACGGCACTGATGCGCCAGCTTCGGTTCGTAACTCACGCAGTTCAGGCAGACTTTCAAGTCGGCGCCGCACTGGTGGCACGATTCGCTCCGGCCCGGCTGGCCCGGAAGTTTGAATTCCCAGCCACATTTATGACAATGTCGCGTCACCGGCGCAGATTAGCAGCCCCCCGAAACCGCGAAAAGTTCATTGTGCGCCGGAACTTCCGCCTCTTATCCTGCCGCGATGGATTCGATCACCATCAAGGATCTGGCTGTGCTCTGCCGCATCGGCGTCCCGGACGAAGAGCGCGCTAAACCCCAGCGCCTTCTCATCACCCTGTCCATCGGCGGTGATTTCACCCGCGCCTGCGTCACCGACGACATCGTCGCCACGGTGAATTACTTCGATGTCTCCCGCCGGATTGTTGATTTCTGCCGGACTCACTCCTGCAAGCTGATCGAGAAGCTGGCCTGGGATCTGGCCCACATTGCCCTTCGTGAATTTGGCGCGGACAAAGTTACCGTCGTTGTGAAGAAGTTTATTCTCTCGGACGCCCGCTACGTCTCGTTCGAACTGCAGCGGGATCGCGCCCAGCTTTCATAGCCGGCTTCCTCGCACCTCCAATCCCCTCCAAAACGGCCGCTACTTTGTAATCGCCCCGGGCCATTTCCCCTCATAGGGTGACTGCCTAATGTCTCCAGGGACTCTCGGTAAAATCATCGGGGGCGCGATCGTGATCTTCCTGATCATCATCGCCGGCTCCTCCGCCACCTACGTGGTCAATCCAGGGCAGCGCGGCGTGGAAGTCACCCTCGGCCGGGTCTCCACCCTGCCCAAACCCGAAGGTTTCGGCCTCAAAGTGCCATTTATCACCCGCATCTACACCGTCCCCATCCGGCAGCAGGCCCGCAAGTTCGACGCCGAATGTTACTCCTCCGATCTGCAGCAGGTGAAAATCGCCGTCCGGGTCCTCTACCGCATTCCGGAGAATCGCGTGGTCAGCCTCTTCCGCGAGTACGAAGGCGATGTTTTCGCCAGCCTCGTGCAGCCGCGCGTGGCCGAAGCGATCAAGGAACTGACCGCCCTCCGCACCGCCGAGCTTATTGTTCAGAAACGGGAGGAGATCAAGAACGGCTCACTGGACAACGCCCGCAAGAAAATCCAGGACCTGATCATCCTTGACGACCTTGTGCTGGAGGATATCGGGCTGACCAGCGTCCTGGAAAAGGCGATTGAGGCGAAAATGGTTCAGGAACAGGAGGCCGCCCGCGCCCGCTTTGCCCAGCAACAGGCGGACGTCGAGGCCAGCACCGCCGTGATTAAAGCCAAGGGCGAAGCCCAGGCCATCATCCTCCGCGGCAAGGCTCTCATGGAAAATCCTTCCGTCCTCGATCTGCAAGTCATTGAGAAATGGGACGGCATCGTCCCGATGGTGATTGGGCCGGGCGCGGAAGGCGCCAATATGCTGCTGCCGCTGCAGACCGGCCGCACCAACCTGGAGGTCGTCCGATGAATGGATCATTTAAAAACGCCTCGCCCGCTGTTCGTGGTTCCCAAGGCCTCCCTTTCCTCATCGGAGCGGCCATCCTGGCCTTTGTTGCGACCATTCTTTTCTCGTCGGCGACTTTCATCGTTCCGCCCGGCATGCGGGGCGTCGCCGTCAACCTCGGCAAGGTCTCGCCCGCCCCGATTGGCGAAGGGTTCGGCTTCAAGCAGCCGTTCCTCACCACCATCCACCTGGCGTCCGTCCGCCAGAAGACGCGGGCGCTCCCGGCCGAGTGCTATTCCTCAGACCTCCAGCAGGTCCGCATGGAAGTTCAGGCTCTTTACCGAGTGCCCGAGCGGTCAATCGTGACCATCTTCCAGCAGTACGCCGGCGAGCCATTCGATAACCTGATCGCCCCGCGCATTCAGGAAGCGATCAAGGAAGTCGCCGCCACCCATAGCGCCGAGCAAATCGTCAAACGCCGCGAAGAAGTGAAACTCCGGGCGCTGGAGATTGCCCGGAAGAAGATCGGAACCAACTTTCTCGATTTGGTGGATCTCGTCCTCTACAATCTGACCCTTTCTCCGGAGCTGGAGCAGGCCATCGAGTTGAAAATGGTTCAGGAACAGGAAGCTGAAAAAGCCAAATTTACCCAGCTTAAAGCGCAGATTGACGCCAATACCGCTATCATCCGCGCCAAGGGAGAAGCGGAAGCCATCGAAGTGCGCGGGCAGGCTCTCCGGGCCAACCCCGCCTTTATCAAGCTGGAGCTGGTGCAGAATTGGAACGGCCGCTCGCCCATGGTGGTCGGGTCTGAAGGCGGCGGCAATCTCCTCCTGCAAGGGCCGGCCAATTCGTTGCCTCCGCCAGTCGCTCGCCAGCCTCGCGGAAACGAGGCGCCCCATCCCGATTTGCCCCGCTCCGCTCCCCGAAACCGCCAGGCCCAATGAACCCCAGGCAACGCGCTCTCTGGCAGATCGCCATCCTGGTCGGCGTTTTCCTCGTCCTCTTCTTTCTTTTTCCCGCGGCGTTTTCCTTCGTGGAACTCGCCGCCCGTGAGCTTCGCTATCTCTGGTGGCTTGTGCTCCTGGTCGCCCTGGCCGTCTGGCTGATGTGGGGCGTGCGCCGCAAGCCCTGACACTCGCCGGCAAAAACGGAAAGGGGCGACAGCTCGCGCCATCACCCCCTCTGCTTGGTATGACAAATACTGCTCAGGCTTGCGCGTTCAAGCCATTGGCCGTCAGCCCCGTGGTCGTGGAGGTGCTGCTCGTCGCCGCGTCGTCGCCATCGCCATCTGAGTCGTGATGGTGGTGATGGCCGTGTGCTCCGCGCGCGCCGTTGGCGCCACGCGCCGCCTGGGCATCCTGTTGGAACGTGGCAAAAGCTTTTTGAGCGCCGGAAAGGTCGCCCGATTGAAGCGCGCTGCCGATCGCGTCGAGGTCGGTGCTAAATGAGTTTGAGCCGGAACCGGAGCCACCGGAGCTCGATCCGCTTGCATTCTTGGGCGCGGGAAGATCCTGCTTCAGCTTGGCATAGGCATCCTGGGCCGCCTTGAGGTCCCCGGATTTCAAAGCGGATTGCAGGCTCTTAAAATCCTCTCGAATGGTCTTAAACGAATTGGTCCGCTGCGTATCGCAGCTCCCGGAATGAGACGATATTGATCCGATATTCATGCTTCCTTCTGGTTGTTGTCGCTAATCCTTTCAAACAGATTAAGGAGCTAATCGGTTTCCCCCTGCAAAACCTGAGAATTTTGTAGGGTGCCAAGGGGCGTGCCTTTGAGCGCCCACATTTGCAACTTATTGCACAGGAACGCTTTTTGAATTACAAGGAAGTGATCTGGAAAGTAAGGTTTTTTACCGAGGAGCGGGCTCGTTCATCTTGATATTCAGCTCCGAAACGATCTTCGCAGCTTCGGCATTTTTCGCCGATGCCAGATTCAGCAGATCCTTGCCCAGATCCTCCACCACCTGATTGATCTTCTGGGCCTGAACCGCCAAAGGGCCTGCCTCGGCCAGCGCCCGCTCGATCTGGGAACGATCGTTGATATCCCCAAACAGGTAGAGCCCTTGCAGCACCACCAGGCTCAGGAACACCGCGATTACCGGCCGGAACATCGACTCGCCTTCTTGACTTGGATTCGTGTTTTCCATGGCGTGACTCCAGTTAGTGCTTGGCCTTGGCGGCGTCCACGGGTTTGGCTTCCCCGGGAGCGTTGATCTTGATGTCGTACTTCGTCAGCAAAGCCTTTACTTGCACGTCCTTTTCCCCGCCCGCCGCGATCCGCCGAACCAGATTTTCCAACACCGGCTGCAACTGCCGCGCATTGTTCACCTGCGCCCGCGCCGCATTCAGCTGATTCCCCAGTTTGCTGTTCGATCGAGAGAACGCGAGATGCGCGAACAGCAGAAAAATCAGCAACGCGCTGACGATGTTTAGAGCCAGGGCTTGGGACCGTGTCATGTGTTCCTGCAGATTAGAAGGCGGCCTCTTGGAGTCAAGCCGATCTCAAGACGGACCACGCAGTCCGAAATTGAACCGCTGCGCTCCAAGCCTAAGAATGCCGGCGTCCCATTTCTGCTCGCGCTCGCCCCATCAATTTGAAAGATTTGCGGGCGAATAACGAATGTTTGCTGACTTCTACGACGGAAAACGCGTCCTGGTCACCGGTCATACCGGATTCAAGGGCAGCTGGCTTTCGCTGTGGCTGAAGAAACTGGGCGCGACGGTGAGGGGATATTCCACCGAACCGCCTACGAACCCGAATCTGCACTCCTTGCTGGCGAGCTATTCGATCGCGCAGGAATTCATGGCGGACATTCGGGATATGAGCGCCCTGCGGGAGGCTCTCGAAGAATTCCAGCCTCAGATCGTTTTTCACCTGGCGGCCCAGTCGCTGGTGCGCCGATCGTACGAGCAACCGGTCGACACCTTTTCCACCAACGTCATCGGCACTCTCAACCTCCTGGAGACCCTGCGCGCTCTCAAATCACCGGCGGCCGTGGTGGTCGTCACCACGGACAAGTGCTACGAAAATCGTGAATGGAATTTTGCCTATCGCGAAAATGACGCCCTCGGGGGCCACGACCCTTACTCCGCCAGCAAAGCGGCCGCCGAATTGGTGGTGAACTGCTGGCGGGAGTCCTTTTTCAAGCCCTCCGCCGCTTTGGGGCCCGTGGCCAGCGCCCGCGCCGGCAATGTCATCGGGGGCGGCGATTATGCTCAGGACCGCATTGTGCCTGACGCCATCCGCGCGATCGTTCAAGGACAGGAGTTGATCGTTCGCAATCCGGCCGCAACCCGGCCCTGGCAGCATGTGCTCGACTCTTTGAATGGCTACCTCCGGCTCGGACAAAAGCTGGTCGAGTCCGGCCCCCGCAGCGAAATCGCCTCCGGTTTCAATTTCGGCCCGGGCCCCGAAGGGAACTTCCCGGTTCGGAAGGTGGTCGAACATATCTTCAAGGTCCTGCCCGGAAAATGGAGTTCGCCTCTCCAGGCAGGACAGCCCCACGAAGCCTCCCGACTTAACCTCGCCATTGATAAAGCCGCCGCCCTGCTCGGATGGTCGCCCACCTGGCGCTTTGAACAAGCGATCGCCAAAACGGCCGAATGGTACGAGCAGAGGCATTTGCGGAGAAATCCGGATATGCTCGCGGTTTCCCTGAAGCAGATCGAAGAGTTCGAGCAAAGCGTGAGAACGATATGACCCGCCCTTTTCAATGCCGGTCCTGCGCGAGCAGCCAGGGCAAACTCATCCTTGATCTGGGCATCCAGCCTCTGGCGAACAACCTCCTGCGCCCCGAAGATCTCAGCAAACCCGAGCCCCGTTTTCCCCTCCGCCTCGGGCTCTGCGCCTCGTGCTGGCTGATGCAGATCCTCGACACGGTCCCGCCGGTCGTCCTGTTCTCGGAGTATCTCTACTTCTCCTCGTTCTCCAGCACGATCTTGCAGCACGCACGCGAAGCGGCCCTTCGCTACATCCGGGAGTTCCAACTCACCGGCCAAAGCCAGGTGGTCGAGATCGCCAGCAATGACGGCTATCTCCTCCAGAATTTCGTCGCAGCCGGCATTCCGTCACTCGGCATCGAACCCGCCGCCAATATCGCCCAAGTCTCCCGGGAAAAAGGGATCGAGACCCTTGCCGAGTTCTTCGAACCAGCCCTCGCTGAACGCCTCGCGCGCGCGGGCAAGCCCGCGGACCTGATTCTCGGCAACAATGTTTTCGCCCACGTGCCCGACCCGAACGCTTTTGTCAGCGGCCTGCAGAAATTGCTCAAGCCCGGCGGCGTCGTGGTGCTCGAATTTCCCTACGGGGTCGATTTCCTCCAGCACAACGAATTCGACACCGTTTATCACGAGCACGTTTTCTATTTCACCCTGGCCCCGCTCATCCCGCTTTTGGCCCGCCATGGGCTCGACATCTGGCACGTCGAGCGGCTGGCGATTCACGGCGGGTCCCTGCGCCTTTTCGCTGGCCATCGGGGGTCTCGCCCGATTCAACCCAGCGTAACCAACCTGCTCGCGGAGGAATCGAGCAAGGGTGTCACCTCCGAAAGGTATTATGAGGATTTCGCCCGCAACGTTCTGCGCATTCGGGAAGATCTCTGCGCGCTGATCCGCCAGCTGCGGAGCCAGGGCAAGTCAATTGCCGCCTACGGCGCGTCCGCGAAAGGCAGCACCCTCCTGAACTTCTACGGGCTCGGCCAGGAATCGCTCGCCTTCGTCGCCGACCGAAGCACTTACAAGCAAGGCCGCCTCACGCCGGGGACGCATTTGCCCATCGTGCCACCCGAAGCCCTGCTCGAACGGCGTCCGGATTATACGCTGCTGCTTACGTGGAATTTTGCCGATGAGATTCTCAAACAACAACAGGAGTACCGGGCGCAGGGCGGGAACTTCATCATCCCAATCCCCGCGGTGAAGATCGTATGAAAAACGTCCGGCCTTTTCCCGGCGAGCCCGGAGCCCCCCGATGATCTTCCGCGAATCCCGGCTGAAAGGAGTTTGGGCGATCACCCTGGAACCGCACCGGGACGAGCGCGGCTGGTTCGTTCGAACTTTCTGCGAAAATGAGTTTGCCGCCCACGCCCTGAACACGCGCTGGCCCCAGTGCAACCAGACCCTGACTCGCGCCCGGGGCGCCATTCGGGGCCTCCACTTTCAGGAAGAGCCCCACCCGGAAATCAAGCTCGTCCGCTGCCTGCGCGGCGCGATTTTCGACGTGGTCGTCGATATGCGGCCGGACTCCGGCACCTACGGACAATGGGAAGCGTTTGAACTATCCCCCGCGCACGAAAAGATGCTCTACATCGGGCCGGGTTTCGCCCACGGCTTTCAAACCCTCGAGCCGGACTCCGAGGTGTTCTATCAGATGTCCGATTTTTTCTTTCCCGGACTGGCCACCGGCGTCCGCTGGGATGATCCCGCCTTGGGCATCCGCTGGCCCCTGCCGGTGAGCGTCATTTCCGAAAGGGATCTGAAACTGCCGTTGTTTTTCGACCTGGCCGCCGCTCGAAAAAGTTCTGGTCTCACTGAAAAGCTCGATTAACGTCATAACTTTTACTCGGCGCGAACAGCAATGAACAAGACTATGGAGAGTTTGCCGGTTTTTAAACCGCTCATTGAACAGGAAGAGATTGACTCCGCGGTCAAGGCGCTTGAACTCGGCTGGCTCGGCATGGGCCAGTACGTGGGTGAATTCGAACAAGCCCTCAAATCGTTCTGCCAGGCGAACGATCGCCATGTGGCCGCAGTCAGCACCGGCCACGCCGCCTTGCACCTTGGGCTCCGCGTCGCGGGCGTTCAGCCGGGCGACGAGGTCATCACTCCGGCTTTTAATAATATCGCCGACTTCCAGGCGATTCTCGCCAACGGAGCCTCCCCGGTCTTTTGCGACATCGATCCCAAATCGCTCTGCATCGACCTGAACAAGGCCGCCAGCCTCGTCACCGCCAGGACCAAAGCCATCATCGTCATGGACTATGACTGCGTCCTGTGCGACCACGACGCGGTCGCGCGCTTCGCGCAGGAGCACAAGATTCGCGTTTTGCATGATGCCGCCCATTCCTTCGGCTCCAAATACAAGGGCCGCATGGTCGGCAGCTTCTCCGATATCTGCATGTTCAGCTTCGATCCGGTGAAAACCATCACCTGCATCGATGGCGGCGCGCTCATCGTCAAAACCTCCGAGGAACTGCAGAACATCCACGAAATGCGGCTGATCGGCATGGGCCAGCCCTCGTCCGTGATGTATCAAAACCGCCGGGCCTGGACCTATGACGTGAAGCAGCTCGGCTTCCGCTACCACATGGCCAACCTCCATGCCGCCATGGGCCTGGCCCAGATCAAGAAAATGGGCCGCATCTCCGAAGTTCGCCGCAGCGCCTGCCTGTTCTACAATCGCGAGCTTGCCCAAGTGCGCGGCGTCACCGTTCCGGCCACCGACTTTCACGACATTACCCCTTTCTTGTATTACATCCGCGTGCCCGCCGAACGACGTGATCCGCTGCGGGCCTTTCTCACGGAACGCGGGATCGACACCGGCATCCACTGGCAGCCAGGCCATTGGTTCAGCCTGTTCAAAGATTCCCGCCGCGGCGATCTCTCGGTCACCGACCAGGTCGGCCACGAGATTCTCTCGCTGCCCCTCAACTCCCGCATTACAGAGGAGACTCTCCGCCGGGTCACAGGCAGCATCGCAGAATTCTTCGCATGAGCGCGGGCGGAGCCACCCTCCTCAGACAATTCAAGGAGCGGGCCGGTGACCCTCGCCACGCCCCCGCTCTTCCCGTCGGCGCTCCGCCCATCGCCATTCTTCGCCCGGTCGCCACGCATCCCAGCCTGATCCAGCCTGCGGATGTCGCCGTCCTCACGGAATGGCGCAATAAATATGTCACCTCGTTCCTGACCGAATTTGCGGCCACTGCCGAGCAAACAACCCGCTGGCTGACCCAGATGGTCGGTCCGGATGACACTCGCATCCTGTTCATGGTGGACGATCCGTCCGGCCAGACCATCGGCTACATGGGCCTCGCGTTCATCGACTGGGAACGGCATTACGTGGAGGCGGACGCCATCGTCCGCGGCCGCCCGGCTCCGCCCGGGACCATGATGGCCTGCCTGAAGACGCTCTTGGGTTGGGCCAAAACAACTCTCGGTCTGCCCCACGTTCACGTGCGGGTGCGGTCCGACAATCCCGCGGTTGAGTTTTACCGGAAACTCGGGTTCACCGAGGAAAGGCGGGTGCCGCTCCGCAAAACCGTTCACCCGGGCAAGATTTCCTGGGTGGAAGATCCGGCCACGGCGTCCCCGGTCCAATTGGTCTACATGACGCTCGATTCCAATTTATTAACATGAGGATACTCAAGCAGCTCAAGGTCGATATCGAAAAGGGCTCGGTCACGGCCGAAACCTCCGAGGGCCCCGTCCAGGCCGCCTTAAACTCTCCCGAAGCATTCGACTTGATCTCGGACGCCTGGCTCCGCTGTGGCTGGGACACCAAGTACGTCTATGGCTTCTCCTGGCTCGGACGCCCCATCATCCAACTGCCCGAAGACATGTTCCGGATGCAGGAAGTCATCTTTGCGGTCCAGCCCGATGTGATCGTTGAGACGGGCGTGGCCCACGGCGGCTCCCTGGTCTTTTACGCTTCGCTCTGCAAAGCCATGGAACGCGGCCGGGTGGTCGGGATTGATATTGAAATCCGCCCGCACAACCGCGCGGCGATCGAAGCTCACTTCCTCAAATCCTACATCAGCCTGATCGAAGGCAGCTCGACCGCGCCCGAAACCGTGGAAAAAGTGCGCGGCCACCTGAAGCCCGGCGAAAAGATCCTCGTTTGCCTCGATTCCTGCCATACCCGCGATCATGTGCTGGCGGAACTTCACGCCTACGCCGGCTTCGTCACGCCCGGCTCCTACATCGTCGCGATGGACGCCATCATGGGGAAGGTTGTCGGCGCGCCCCGATCCGGCCCGGACTGGACCTGGAACAATCCGCGCACCGCGGCGCTTGAATTTCTCAAAACTCATCCCGAGTTCGAACTGATCGAACCGCCCCGGCCCTTTAACGAAGGCAGCATCACCAGCCGCGTCACCTACTGGCCGGACGCCTTTTTGCGCCGCCGCTCCTAAATGCCGTTCCTCACCACGGTCATTCCGGTTTATAATGGGGAGCTGTTCCTGGCCCCCGCGCTCCAGTGCCTGGCTGATCAGGAGCGCAAGCCCGACCGGGTCGTCGTCATCGATAACTGCTCCACCGATCGCACCCCGCAGATCGTCGAGGATTTCCAGAAATGCCTGCCCCTCGAATTTCGCCGCAATGAAACCAACATCGGCTCCGCGGGCAATTTGAACCGCTGCCTCGATCTCGCCTCGGAAACCGAATATCTCCACCTGCTGCTCGCCGACGATTTGGTGAAGCCGGGTTTCTACCAGCGCCTGCTCCGGGAGTTGGAGCCTTTTCCCGGCCGCGCCCTCGCTTTCACCAACTATGAGCTGATCGATCGGGACGGAAAGCTGATCGACACTCACCTGGTCGCCAGCACCACGGCCCAAAGTCGCCGCCTTTCTCTCAACGAGTTTTTGGAACGGCAATCCGAACTCCGCAGCGTTTGCTGTCCGGCCGTCCTCCACAAAACCAACTACCAGCCCAACCCGAGCTATTTCAAAACGGACATGCCGCAGGTCGCCGATACGGTCATGTATTCCGGGTGGGCCCAGGCTTGTGAAGGAATCGTCGAAGTGGGAGAGATCCTCTGCCAGAATCGGCACCACCCCTTCAGCGCCACCAGCACCAATATCCGCAGCGTCAAAGCCACCGCCCTTGATGAATGGAAGGCCATGTGGCTGATCTTCGACATGATCCGCGAGCCAGCCCTTCAGCACCGCCTGCGGCGCCTCAAGCTCAAGTGCCTGTTTGCCGCGCGCAGCCAGGTGAAAAAGCAGTTCATGGGACGCCTTAACCCGGAAATTCCTCGGGAAATCGATCTCGCCCTGCAAAGCCTGCTTTCCGGCCCCTATCGCCAGATCGGCAAACTCGCCGTGTTCCTTCGCGATTCCGCCCTCCGCCTAAAGGGCCAGCCCACCAAAGCGGAAGATCTCGTTCGAATCTACGCCCACGCAAAGAAGAACTGACAGCCACCTCGGGGCTTCAAACGCCTCAATCCCGCAGTTTAATTCTCTCGCTCGGGACGGAAGGTCACATACAAACAGAGTAACACCCCAACCCCAATGGCAGCCAGGCTCACGTAGAGCGCTCTCAGGGGCGTTCTGAAGGTGAATTGTATCTGGTGACTGCCCGGGGCGAGATAGACCCCCCGGAAGATGTAATCCGCCCGGACGAGATTCTCCTTCTTTCCGTCGACAGTGACGGTCCACTGCGGATCCCAGCGATCAAAAAGCACCAGCAAGGAAGGGTTCTTGACGTCGGCGGAGAGTTCCACGGATCGCGGCTGATACTTGGTGATCGTCACGGCGCCCGGCGCATTCGTGGAAGGAGAAATTCCAGCCGCCGGCGCGGTGTCAGCGTAAGCTTTGAGGTTCGGGTCGAAGTTGGTCTGGCCCAGAGTCCCGAGAACGCTCGCGTCATCGGTGCTGACCTGCCAGTCGGCATATAAAGCAGCCCGCGGCAGCGCTCCGGCAAACTGAAAAAGGGAATAGCGTCCGTTCGGGTTCAGCGTTGCCGTAAAATCCTCAATGCGCAAAGTTGCCGCCCCGGCCGTTTTCGGTTGAACGTCGAAATTCGTAACCACGCTAAACCGTCGCGCCCCGGGATCCATGACGTTATTCAGCACGTCGAGCATCCCTCGTTCGCCGAGCACGTACCGAGTGTTCGTCAATTGCCAGAGACGGCCGACCAGCGCGTAGGAAGATGGGTCCTTCGGACGCAATGCCTGCGAAAATGCGCTGTCGAGTTCCGGCATGCGCGGCATCTGAATCACATCAGGCGATTGAATCCGATAGAACTGAAAGTGGTGTTGGAGCCACTGGTTCATCAGCGCGGAAAAGATGTTATTCATCTGATCCTGCGACGAGACAATGTAGGCCCCGCCGAATGGATTAAACTTCGTCGCCACTCGATGCTCGAATGGCTTCTCCCGCAGAAGGTCCAGCACTGGATTCGATGCATAGTCTTCCCGATAATCGTAGTAGACGACCCACGGGTCATTCGCACGGACCATGTCGATCACTAAAAGCGCCGCCAATAACCCGAGTCCAACCCGGGCCTTGGCCCCGCCGAAATAGCCCGAGAGGAACAGGGTGAGCACGGCCACGCCCGCGGCGAGAAACGCCAAAAAGGTCACAATCTCCCGGTAGCTGAACCTGAGGATCTCAGGAATCTCGTTGGGCGCTATCTGCACTCGCTGCAGGTATTCCGTCATTTCCCGCGCGGAAGACGTATAAACCAGCAAACCAAGCAGGCCCAGGCCCGCGACTGTTGCACATCCCCAGGTCCACCTCTTCTCCAGGATGTTCGCGGTCGCCCACCATTGCCGCATTTTCTCCCCAACCCCGGCCGCCGGCTGTCTTGCCCGGGCACTGCTTCTTAAAAGCGCGGCATGCAATCCGTAGCCAAACATCACGATGATCGACAGGCTGAACGGATGCATGAATTTCACCGGATTCCTAATCGTGGAGAAGTAAGGCAGGGCGTAAATCATCCGGTAGAAAGGCGCGTAACGCCCGAAGGAATAGAGCAGAGACAACAAAGCCGCGATCGCCCAAAATTTCACAAATGAACGCTGCGTCTCGGTCAGAGGAGAGTCTTTGCGAAATGCCTCAAAGAGACCGTAGGCCGCGAACAGCAGGACGAGAACGCCCACATAAAATCCGGCGCCGGAAAACCGCACGATTCCACTGTGATGCACATCCCAACCCGGCTGCTGCCCGATCGTGCCCCAATAATTGCCCCCGTTTGCCGTGTCCATGCGATAGCCATAGAGCCCGGGAATCAAAACCCGCAGCGTCTCCACCTTTGGCAAACTCCATTGGGTGGCAAAATCCCATCGCTCCTCTTTTGCTGCATCTTTTTGGCTGGCCCCCGCAATTCCGGTGATTTGGGTGCCGATCAGCGTGGTCAAGGCCTGGGCCGCCATGAAAACCGCCAGCATCACCACCACCAGGAGATTCAGCACGCCCTTGAGCAGCGCTTGCTGTCCGCTGCCTGTCCGCTCCGCCCAGGCGCGGAACAGAACGAACGCCGCGATGTACAAGCTCATGATCGCGCCGCTATCGAACCCCTCCATGATCGACATGCCCACCGCCAAGCCGCCCAGCATGAACCAGACCCAGGAACGACCGCCAGCCAGGGCAGCCACCGCAAAAACAGAAAAGGCGATGCACAGCGTCAGCGATCCCAGCCCCCAGCACGCGTAGGAAAAGTAATCTGTATTGAACGCCGCAGCCACCCCCCCAAGGATGCACGTCATCATCCCAAATCGGAGCCGGTAAAACAGAGCCACCGCCGCCAATCCGAGAACAAAAATCGCCAGGGGCGTGTAGAACTTGGAGAAACCGACCGGACCGGTGAGGAGGAAAAATGCTTGCGTCAGCGTCGGCAAAGCGTTGGGCGCCTGGTTGCCAATCCAATTCAAGGGCTGCCAAAAGCCCGAGAAAGCCCCCATCGGATTATCCGCCTGCGCGTTGATCGCCCCGAGAGGCCCGTCATTCGAAAACAGCACCTGGCCCGTGTCAAAACTCCTGCGAAAAACAAAACCGACCAACACGGCGAGCACCAATGCGCCCACACCCATTGTTTTCCAAAATGACGGCTGATCGGACGAAGCACGGGACTCCATATCTCTCCTGGCAGGGCGCTAAGGCGTAAACTCCCAATTCTAAAGGTTTTCCACGAATATCGGTGGAAGCCGAAGTTAGGGCACGCCTCCTTGAAAATAAAGTGATTTCCTTGAGGTCCGGTATCGCAGGAACGGCACGGCGTCCAACATCGGCCGTCAGCCAAACGGGTCCGTCCAAGACGCCTTCGCAGCAATTCAGAAAATGTACTAAACCCGGCGAGAGGCTAAGTATTTGCCGTCAGTTTGAAAGAAGGCCGGGCAGAGCCAGCACCCGGTAAAACCGGCTGTGCTCAGACTCGGCAACCGGATCAGCAACCGTCAATTCCGCAGCATCGGCCGTGTATGTCCCAATTTCGCTCCACGAATTCAGATCTTTCGACACATCGACCCGATAACGCCCGCCGACTGACGCCTTCACCCGCAAGGTAAATCGATGGGTTACTGTGTCATAACCGACTCCCGCCACTTCGGCGCCAACCGGAGTCTGAACCTTCAGGATGGTTTCAGTCGAAGCCAGACTCACCACGTCAAAACCATTCGAAACCAGAATTTCCGAAGCCTGCACCAGCAATTCCCGACTCCCGGCGGCGTCCAAAACCGTAAATGTCAACTCGGCCAATTCACCGGCGTTGGCGGGCCACGCGGCCGCGCTGCTCAACGCCGCGTAAACCGTGCCGTCCTGTTTCGCATAGTCATCCTGGCCAGGAGACACATTCCACAACGCCAGGGCGGAAGGCGGAACAAGTGCGCCCAATTGCAGCGATCCGGCATCCTCCAGTCGTAAAGCAGCCGCCGGATAATCAATCCGGAACGAGCAACCCGAAAGCCCGCCAGTTATCCCACCGACCGCCAGCTTCACCGTCACCCGGCTGCCCGGGCTGACGCCAGCACTGTCGCTCGAAAGAGAGACCGCACCCTGTGACTGATTACTTTGCCGAAGAATGGACTGAGGCAGCGCGGAAGCAGCGCCCGTAGGTTGCGGATCAAGGTTGACGGCCACCCGAAGAACTCGCAGTGCGTCACCGGCATCCACCATCCCATTTGCATTCAAATCGTTCGCCGCGACATCCCAAGGTTGCAGAGGATCGATCCCAGCGACCAGCCGAAGAATGATCGAAGCATCGCCCGTATCCAGCCGGTCATTGCCATTGTTATCACCGGTGAACTTCCGTCGGGCCAGGTGCGCAACCCCGGATTGAACATCAGTCCCCGCGGCGAGCGGATCACCGGTCACGGAATAGGCCCCTAACAACTGCAGACCCAGCGCCGTATCGAGAGTGAACGGAACGCTGCGCGTTCGAAACCGGATCGTGCCAATCTGCTGCGTTCCGGCCGGGATCGTTGTGCCCGGCAAAGCAAACGACACGCGAACCACGCCCCCGGTCGGTGAGCCTGGATTCACCTGCGCCCACCCGCTCAAGTTGGACGACAGCTGAAGGTCGGGTTCAGTCAGGTAAATCCAATCGTACGAAATGGTCAAGGTCGCGGCGCCCACGTCACCGGAGCTGGTCAGGAAGATCGGCGCGCTCAGCACTGTTCCTTCCTGCGCCGTAGCATCGCCGACCGAAAATTTCCGACTCGCCTCGAGGACCACCGTCAACGACGACGCCCCTTGATTGCCCGCAGCGTCACGCGCGATGACCCGAAACAAATTCGTCCCGCGATTTAGAACCAGATTCGCGGTTGTGAAATGGCCATCGGCGGACAGGGCTACAGGGGATAACGGTCCGGTTCCGTTCCGCTCCAGCAGCAAGGTGGTCACGCCCACATTATCGCTGACCACGCCCTGAATAGTGACATTCTCACTCGAAACGACTCCAGACGCGGGCGATGTAATCGTCACGGACGGCGGCTGCTGATCGTCCGCGGGCAAGGTCAGCGTTGCGGGTTGCGAAATGACCAACCCGTTCTTATTCGTGACCACCACTCGGTACGGTCCAGCATTTTCAGGCTTGACATTCGTAATCGTCAAACTCGCGTTTGTCGCCTTGGCAATCGCGAAGCTGTTGAACAGCCATTGGTACCCAACCGGCTCCAAACTGAGAACTTCTACCCTGAAAGTGACACTCTGGCCGACTGAAGCGGTCTGCGCTTGGGGCTGTTTTGTGATTAGCGGCCGGTCGGTTCGTCTCGCCGTGCTTGCGGCCACTTCCGCATTATCAAACAGCGCCACCCCAACAGAGCTCGCCGCTGTATACGTCCCCGCAAATAACTCCACCCGCGCGTTGGCCAAAGAAAAACCAGCGACGCGAGTGTAAAGGGTACTCCACTGAGCCCGATCGGGACTCGCCTCCCACAGCATGATGTTGTTCACCAAATCATGCCGGATGCGCAAATATCGGTGGTTCGCCGCGCTATAGGCGCCCACCGGCGTATAGATTGGGTTGCCGTTGAGAATAAAGTCTGCGCGCAACTGCCCCATATGGATTTCGTACCGGCAAAGATTCTTCCCGTCAGCCCCCACCGACATGAATATTTCCCCGGTCGAAAATTGGTTCAAAATCTGGACGACCTCCACCGTGAATTGTCCTCCTGTAAGGTCATAGGCATTGTTCGAAACGTAACCATTGTAATGCAGCCCGTTGATCCCTTCCCGTGGCACAATTCTCAAGCGCCCATCGCTCTCTTCCGTTACCGGGATGGTCAGGTCCGTCAAAGAACCTCCCTGATACAGGCTCATGGTTCCCACAGTCCACTTCTCGGGATCTGTCACCCCATCGTTAAAATCGTCCGACAAAACATCCACGGTCTGCGCTTCAACCCGTCGGTGGATCCCTCCTGCACAAAACAGGATTACAAGGAGAACGTAATTCAACCGTGCAACCCAGCCCGGGTTTAACAAGGAATTTGCCGTCATAATAGCCCAAAAATTGTATGAGTTGCGATTGGCAAGATCAATTCAAATATTAACAACAATTATCGCCCGCTGCGTCGTGGGTAAAAGTCCGATCCGCCAAAAGGATTGTGCGCAAAAATCGACGGTGCTACCCTACAAATGAAGGTAGTCGTTATGAAACCAACCTGTCAGGCAATCGTTTGGTTCGTTTTCCTGCTATCTCTGGTCACCACCGCTCAGGCAGGACAGTCGCCCCCGCCTAAACTCCTGACAGGCCAGGCGCCGTATTTTATCTACCAACCGCAAAGCATCAGCAATGTGGTCGAAGGAGGAACCGCCTCCTTTACCGTGATCGCTGGCGGCAGCCCGCCACTCACCTACCAGTGGCTTAAAGATTCCACCCCAATTTCCGGGGCGACATCTACCAGCATTCAATTCGTGAACGCAAATCGTGAAAGAGACGGGGGCACTTACCAGGTGGTCGTGAACAATGGATTTGGCTCGCTTACCAGCACCGGCGCCTACCTGTTTATCTGGCCGCTCATTCCGGCGATCATCCAGCAGCCTCAAAGCACGCAAGTCGACGAATACGGAGTGGTCGCGCTATCCGTCTGGATGGTGACCGATGTTTTTCCGGTCACGTATCAATGGTACAAGGACGGAGTGGCCCTCCGGGACTCGGGCTACATTCAGGGGTCGGCTGATCCGGAGCTGACGCTGCGGAGCGTTCGGACAACGGACGGCGGCGAGTACACCGTGACCATCAGCAACAGCTACGGCACCGTGAGTAGCGCGCCTGCCCTCCTGACAATCAAACCGTGGCCACCCCAGTTTTGGTCCTATCCGTTTCAAGGCGTCGGGGTGGCCAAGGGCTCACCTCTCACGGTCACGATCGATGCACGGGGGGACGCGCCGATCGTCTATCAGTGGTTCAGGATTCGCGCAAATTCCGGGCAGATCACGGAACCTCTCCTGGGCGCCAACTCCGCCACCCTGGAGCTGCCAAACGCACAACTGGAGGATTCTGGGGATTACTGGGTGACGGTGACTAATCCGGGTGGCTCGGTGGAAGGCCCGAGATTCCCTGTTGTCGTTGAGGAGCCGCCGGCAATCATTATTCCGCCCCCAGAGAAAGTCGCAGTTCTTCCCGCCCAATGGTTTTCCCTGAAGCTGCAAATCACGGGCGCCGGATTGAATACCCGTTGGTTTCGGGATGGAAACCCAGTGGGCACCGTTTGGTCTCCTCTCACGAATAACCTGCTGGAGGCGACGTTGGACATCACTGGCTGGGATGGCCTGGGTGATTATTTCGTGGTTGCGGCCAACGCGGCCGGCGCAGTCACAAGCAGCGTCTGCCGGGTCGAGCGCAAGCAGCCAGTCGCGAAACGCCCTCCATCCCCTGCCCCGGTGGACCTGAGTCTTGGCTTGGTCGCGCACTGGGCGTTTGATGAGCCTTCAGGCCTCGATAGCATCGGCCATTATAACTTGAACACTGCCGACAATTTTCGGCCGGGCAGACAAGGAAATGCGCTTGGAGCGATTCCGGACGGCTGCGCTTTTCACGCCACCTCCGTGGAGGATGAAGTTCCGATCACTCGAAACCCCACGTTCACCATTGCCTTCTGGATCCTCGAGGGCTCAACAAATTCATTCCCGGACGTGACGTATCTCTACCGTGAGGGCACTTCCGAGGCGGCTGGCGGCTTTTTCGGTCTTGGCGCCGATCCGTCGCGCAGAGCGACTTTCCGGTTTCCTTCAGAGGCCGCGGAGACGCACACCGAAAGCCTTATTTGCAGGCGTGGAGCATGGCGTCATGTGGCCTTCGTCCAGGACAACAATGGAACTCGATGGTTATACATCGATGGAATCGAAGCGGACACCTCGCTGCCAATCCAATCCCCGGATCTTTGGAACCCCGCCTACACTCGTCTCGCGGACAGTGGAAGCTTTTACCGTTTTTCTGTTGTTTATAGCCTGGACGACGTAGCACTTTGGAAGCGCGCGTTAAGCGCCGAGGAGATTCTGGCCGTGATAACGGATGGCGTCCCCGGATCTGGCTCCAATCCGCAGCCATCCAATCCGAGTTTTCAATCCGTGCAAAAGAAGGGCGCGGTTTTGACGCTGAATTGGAAATCAACCCAAACCGGTACCTACTCTTTCCTGAAGAGCCCTAATGTTTCGGGGCCGTGGACCGCCGTGACTAATCTCCCCGCTTCGAGCAACGAAGCACGCTCGTTTTCAGACGCGGTCACGGAAGATCAAATCGTCTTCTACCGGATCCGCCTTGAGCCTCAATAGTTGCCGCCTTCACCGTTGCGGATTCATCTTGTCTCCTACCTTGGCAAGAACCGGTAAAGCAGATGAATTGCCCCGGCAAAGATTGGGCCAAACAACGGCCGAAAACCTGCCACGCCACGGCCTTGGCGGCAGCTCAGATTGACGCCGGTAGAAGCTCCAGGCCATGGCAGCGGGCAATCTCCCGGGATCGTGGATCGAAGCTGCAAAAATGCGAGGCTCCGGCCGCCACGGCCAAAGCCGGGTGCAGAAAGAGCCACGGGCTCGGGGGCGCGCTGAAATGAACGCGCGTCCAGGTTATCGCGTTGCGGAAGGCGCTATCCCAATCGGCTGGTGTGATCGAAAACACGCCTTCCCGCAGATAATGATTCCAAAGCCTTAAGCCTTCATTGCCATTGATCTGCAGGTCGGGGTTCTGATCTTTCTGAAACCGGACAAGAAGATTCTCGGCCTGCAACTGATGCAAAAAGTTAATGGAGATTGGCGGCGAGATCTCCCGGAGAATCGCGGAAGCGATGCTGGTCCCGGCCGTACGGGTCAATAGCACCAGTAGGAAACCGCCGTCAAGATACGGGCTCATCCAAAGTTTCAGCCATGATCTTTTCGCCCTTTGAGCCGATCGGCGGAAGGTTGAACAGATTCGCGGCAAAGTCAGGCATCCGACCGGGCGACCGCTCCGGAGCTTTCGTGAAAAACCCTAGTGGCTTCCCACGACGAGTTACCGCTACCGTCTCCCCGCAGCTGAGTTCCTGCGCGACTTTGCTGAATTCCTTCTGGAAGGCTCGTGCGTTCACGGTCTTCATGTAGGACAAAATGCCGGACATTGCGATAAAAGTCAACTCATTCTGGTTGAACATATTGCATTACGGAGGACAGAGTTCGTACAATTGCCACCCAAGGCGGCCGACCTCTCACGAGACTCTGATTCGATTGAAGCGCCTCTCAGATTTGGGTGGACAGAGGTCCGCCCACGTTGATCCCGTGCCGGAGGCAGTACGCGGCATTGGCCACGTATTTTTCGGCCCATTTCTTGAGCTGATCCCGATCCGCTTGGGTGATCGTTCGAACGACCTTGGCGGGACTGCCCAGGACCATGGAGCCGGGCGGAATCACGGTTCCCTGGGTCACCAGGGCGTTCGCGCCCACAATCGACTGGGCGCCGATGACGGCCCCATCCAGAATGGTCGCGCCCATCCCGATGAGGCATTCGTCCTCAACCGTGCAGGCATGGACAATGGCGGAGTGCCCCACCGTCACGTAACGCCCGATCAGGCACGGATACTCGTCGGCCAGATGAACGACCGCGTTATCCTGGATGTTCGAGTATTCTCCCACGACGATCCGATTGATATCCCCGCGCAGCACCGCGTTGTACCAGATGCTCGAGAACGCTCCCAGAGTGACGTCACCCAGCACCACCGCGGTCTTGGCTATGTAAACGTCGGGGCCAACCACGGGCTGTTTGCGGAGGAAGGCATCCAATTGACGTGCGAGATCGGACATAATCAACGAAAGAGGAATTCTTTGGAATTGAGCAGGCCCCAAGCGATGTCTTCCAGCGCGGCCCGGCGGTCTTTGGCCGCGCTCAAGACCGCCTCGAATTTGCGCAACTCCTCCGGCCGCGGCGCCCGCGACAGAGCCGTCCAGCACAGTTCCGTGACGATTTGCGCATCGGACCGGCCGCTCGCCAGCAAACCGGCCAGCCGGTTCTCGCGGGCCGAGAGCATTTCATTCAGCACCGGGCCATTCATCATTTGAAAGGCCTGGCCCATGGTCGGCTCGCAAGATCGCTCGCATTCCGAGGGCAGGAGTCGCGGCGGCTTCCCAAACGAGGCGAGAAACTGATCCACCTCTGTCTTGCCCTGGTCCCGCTTTCGTTCGGAGAGGGCGCCGGCGAGTTGCACCGCGCGGGTGCCGAGCGGATAGCCGGCGAAGTGGGCGGGAACGCCGAGCGCATCGCTCTGCGCGTCCAGCAGTTGCTCCGCGCTCAAGCGCCGGAGGATCGCATGCGAAAAGTTTGTCTCATCCGCCAGGTTGGTCTCGTTGGGCTCGGCTGACAGCTGGTAGGTGCGGGAGTTCATGATCACGCGGATCAACTGCCGCAAATCAAAGCCATGGTCCGCCAGGTCCCGCGCCAGGCTGTCGAGCAGTTCCGGGTGCGAGGGCGGATTGGATGCACGAAAATCATCCAAGGGATCGACAATCCCCCGTCCGAACAGATGGAACCAGACCCGATTCGCCTGCACCCGCGCAAAGAACGGATTGTCCGGGCGCGAGATCCAGCCCGCCAAAGCCGTCAGTTCATCTTCTCTCTCGCCAGACCACGGTTCCTTTTCCCCGAGAAATCGCGGACGCGCCCGCGCGCCGGTGCGCGGGTTCTTCACTTCCGCTCCAGCAGTCACGTAGATGATCTGTTCGCCTTTGAACTCGTGGCTGTCGTTGTCGTCCCGCCGGCGGTTCTCGAGCACTTTGTAGCCGACGCGCGCAAAGACCCGCTGCCAATCGTAGTAGTCATCCTGCGTCCAGCGATCAAAGGGATGGTTATGGCACTGCGCGCACTGCACCCGGGTGCCGAGCAGGAATTGCGCGGCCGCCTCCGCCCGTTCGATCGGCGTGCGGGCTGCCCGGTAGAAATTCCCAGCCGGATTCTGATAAGTGCTGCCCCGGGCTGAAATGATCTCCCGCGCGAATTGGTCGAGCGGCTTGTGTTCCAGCAGGCTTTGGCGCACCCAGCGATGGAACAGTTCCAGCCCTTTTCGATCGAGAATCCGTTCCTCGGCCCGGAGCAGATCGCACCATTTCAGCGCCCAGAAATCGGCGAACTGCGGCCGCTCCAGCAGGTCGTCGATCAACCGGGCGCGCTTGGCAGGCGACGGATCAAAAACGAAGGCCTGGGCTTCCTGCGCGCTCGGAATGGTCCCGAGAAGATCCAGGCAAGCCCGGCGGATGAAGCTCTCGTCGCTGCACAGCTCGGACGGGTTGGTGCGGAGGCGTTCCAGTTTCGCAAAGATCGCGTAATCCACGTAGTTGTTGGGGCGCGGATTGGACCACTTGAACCCGGGGCGCTCCGGGACGAAAGCCAGCCGCACCGGGGCCTGACGGCCGAGATAGCGGACCAGAACCGTGGTCTCCCCGGGCCGCTCGCTTCGCACCAGCCCCCGCGGCGAAATCTGCACGCCCGGATTCGCCGACTCATAAACGGCGACGCTGCTGACGTCGCGCTTCGAGCCGTCGCCAAAGAACGCCTGCGCCGTGATCTGCAGTTCGTGGGTTGGAGCGAGCAGGGTAGCTTCCGCCGGGCTCACTTCGAACCTCTCCAGCGCTGGCGCTTGCTTCAGATCATTGACCGCGCCCCCCTGGATCCATCCGAGCAGCGCCTGGTATTCCCAGGAGTTCGTCTTGAACCGCTGTCCACCCTCATGCGCCAGCTGCATCGCCGGCTTGAGCAGGATCAGGCTTTGGCCCGGCTCCGCCAGATCGAGCCGCCGATTAAATTGATCATGAGTAAGCGCAAGAAAATCGAGCTCCGGGTTCTCCCCGCGGAGCGAAAGTTTGAAGCCGCCTTTGCCGTTGGCATTTCCATGACACGGCCCCGCGTTGCAGCCGGCCTTTGAAAGAACGGCCATCACGTCATTGCGGAAGGAGACCGGCTCTTCCGCCCGAAGTGCGGCGCAAAGCGGAACAAGCAGCAGCGCCTGGAGCGCGCGTCTGGAAGCGCCCGGCTTCATCCGCTCAGGGAGTGGGGGTCTGGTTGAAGTGGCCCCAATACTGTTGGATCTGCCGCATGGTCTCCACCAGGGCATCAAAACCAACCGGCTTCACCAGATAGGAGTTGGCCCCAAGTTCGTAGGCGTTATTGATATCCTGATCGTGCTTGGACGAGGTGAAAATGACCACCAGCACGCGCCTCAGCGATTCATGGCTGCGAATCCAGGACAGGACCTCCAGTCCGGATTTCCGCGGCATTTTCAGATCGAGCAGCACCAGCTGCGGGAACGGGTATTTTTCCCGGTTGGCATATTCGCTGGCCGCCGAAAGATAAGCCACGGCCCGATCCCCGTCGGACACCGAGTGAATCGCCGACGGCGAATTTGTCTTCTTCAGGGCGCGTTGGACGAGCAACACATCGTTGGGATCGTCCTCCACGTGCAAAATGGTAAAGGGCTGGCTGCTCATTCGTTCCCAACCGCAGACCTTATCTCACGCCCGCCATTTAGGCTATAAGAGATGCAAGAGGCGCAAACGGACCAAAAACGCCCCGGGACTCGCCAAAAAGGCGGGCGCCCTCCCGGCTCGACGCAGGACCGTGAATTCACAGTTTCAAAATCAGGCCGCCGCATTATGCTCCCTGCGATGAAAACAGTACGGAAGCTGCTGCACACGCGCTACCGCGTGGACGACCTGGAAAAGACAGTCCGCTTCTATCGGGAAGTGCTCGGCCTGGAGGAGGTGCGCCGCCATAAATCGCCCCGCGGCTCGGAACTCGTGTTCCTGAAAGCCCCTGAAAGCGAGGAAACCATCGAAATTTGTTGCTTCCCCAAGAGTGGACCGGTGCAGGTCCAGGCGGACCTCACACATCTGGCCTTCGAAGTGGACAGTTTGGAGGAGTTTGGCCGGCATCTGCAGGCGCGGGGGCTTTCGTTCTCGGATGGGCCGCACATGAAAGAAGGGGGCGGCGGCATAGCCTTCGTGGACGCGCCGGAAGGCTACGAAATCGAATTGATCGAGCGCGCGAAGGGTTCGGCAGGCTATTAATTGAGCACCACGACTCGGGTTTATGACCTGGTAATGACGCACAAGCTCGACTCGGATGATTACTTCATTCACCGGGTGCAGCAGGAATGTGCGGAACGCCGGTTGAACTTCTTCCTGGTGGAGCCGCTCTGGGTGGAGCGGTTCTACGAATGCTATTCCCGGAACGAAGTCTGGGCGCGCGTCCTCCTGAACATGCATAGCGAGCATCACCTGCCCGACGATATTTATCACCGGCTCGTTTTGCTCGCCCACCGCCGCGAGACGCGCGTGATCGACCCCCCCGATATCGCACTGGCGGCGTTCGACAAGGAGCGCATGCACGAGCGCCTGCTGCACGCGGGTTTTCACGTGCCGGACACCCTATTTGTTCACCAGAATGAAGTTGAGGCCTTTCGGCTTTCCGAGGAACAACGGGCGCAACTGGGGCAACCATTCGTCGTCAAGCCGAGCCACGGTTATGGCCGCCGCGGCGTGGTCCTGGACGCGCAAAGCGAAGCCGACGTCGCGCGATCGGCCGCGGCCTGGCCTAACCGCTCCTACCTGCTGCAGCGCAAGATCACCCCTCGCGCCCTGGCGGATGGTCCGGCCTACTGGCGGGTCTTTTTCGTCTTCGATGAAGTCTGGACCTGCTGGTGGAACTGCTATACCGATCGTTACCGGGCCGCCACAGACGTTGAACGCAGCGAGTTCCATCTCGATGAACTGGAGCGAATCGTGCGGGGAGTGGCCAGTCTCAGCGGCATGAAGTTTTTCTCCAGTGAAATTGCCCAATTGGAAGACGGCCGGTTCATGCTGATCGACTATGTCAACGACCAGTGCCACATGCTCAGCCAGACCGCCGACCCGCGCATGGGGGTGCCCGACCCGATCATTTCCCAGATCGCCCGGAAACTTGTGGAAAGCGCAACGGGAATGATGGGGCGCAAGCCCGCCGCTTAGCAGCTCGCGAGCATCCGCTGCAATTTCCCGTTCAGATCCTCGGGCTTGAACGGCTTTTGCAGAAAACCGCTGGGGCCAGCCCCCTCGAACGCTTCCTCTTCGCTGAATCCGCTGATCAAAAGCACCTTCACGTCGGGGCGAATCCGCCGCATTTCCTCAAAGGCCTCCCGGCCGTTCAGATTCGGCATCGCCATGTCCAGCACCACCGCGCGAATCTGTTCGGACTTCTGGCTGAACACCTCCACGCCGTGCCGCCCGTCCACCGCTTGCAGCACCTCGAAGCCCGCCGCTTCCACCATGCGCGTGGTGACTGCGCGCACGCACGGATCATCGTCCACCACCAGGATCGTTCCGCCGGCCCGCCAATGACTGACGATATTGGTCGTCGAACTGGACGGGGCCTGCGGCGCCGCCGGCGCCGGCGCGGGCAGGAGAAATTTAAAGGTCGACCCCTTGTCGATTTCGCTGTTGATCTTCAGAGCGCCGTTGTGGCCGCGCACAATGCCGATGACGGCGGCCAGCCCGAGTCCCCGGCCGGTGAACTTGGTGGTGAAGAACGGATCAAAAATTCTCGCCTGAGTTTCCGCCGACATGCCGCACCCGCTGTCGATCACATCCACGAAAACGTAGTCGCCCGGCGGCAGTTCCGAGGCCATGTAAGCCTTCTCGAAGTAGCCGGAGTCGGCATGCACCAGCCCGGTGCGGATGCGAATCAAGCCCGGCCGGTCGCCGATCGCTTCGGACGCGTTGATCACCAGATTCATCACCACCTGCCGAATCTGTGCCGGATCGGCATACACATTGGGCAGTTCAGGCCGCAACTCCACGCGCAGCCCGGCTTTCTTGGTAATGGAGACTTCGAGCAATTCCAGCGTTTCCCGCACCACCTCGTTCAAATCGAGGTACTGGAGGGTGAAACGGCCCTTCCCGGCGTAAGCCAGCATCTGGCGGCATAAATCTGCCGCCCGCATTGAAGTTTTCTCGACGTTTTTCAGATAAGGCGTCAGGGGGGAACTCCCCTTGATCTGCATCTGCGCCAGGTTGGTATTGCCCAAAATGGCCGCGAGCAGGTTGTTGAAATCGTGGGCAATTCCGCCCGCCAGCACGCCGAGGCTTTCCAGCTTTTGGGAATCGAGCAGCTTGCGCTCCAGCGCCAGGCGCTGCTCCTCTTGCTTTTTCTTCTCCGTTACATCCCGGAAAATGCCCAGCAGCAGAGGGCGATCGCACTCCAAATCGATAAAGGAATAGCTGACTTCCAGCTCCAGGTTTCGTCCGGACAAAAGTTTGGCCTGCTGCTGATGGTAGGGGTCGATCTCGCGCGTCTGGAAGCACTCCTGATATTTGCGCAATTGTTCCGCCGCATTCTCCTGGTCAAAGGCGGCCACAAACGGGTGTTGCAACAGCTCATGGGCCTCCTTTTCCACCAATTGGCAATAGGCCGGATTCACCGCCAGCGTGATTCCCTTTGCGTCCGTCAGCCGCATCGCCTCCAAAGAATTCTCCCAGATGGACCGGAAACGCCGCTCCGAATTTCGCAGCGCCTCTTCAATGAACTTCCGCTCATTGATCTCCTGCTTCATCCTTTCGTTCGCCTCCCGCAGCCCGGCGGTGCTCGTGCTGATCCGTTCCGCCATCAAATCAAAACTCTCGGAAAGGCGGGCGAGTTCATCCGAACCTTCGAGCCGGAGCGACTCCGCCACTTCGCCAGCCGCCAGTTTCTTGGTCGCAGCCACCAGGCGGGTGATGCGCCGGTTGATCACCTGATGAAAGAACGCCCAGGTCAAAATCGACGCCAATCCCAACGCCGCTGCCGACACCAGGGACCGTTCAACGAGCCCCTTGAAAGCCTGCAGTTTCGGGTAGGCCAGATCGTACTCCACCACCAAGCAGCCTTCCTTGCGGGAAATCAGCTCCCCCGGCGCCGGGGGCAGCGCAAACGGAAAAACGCCCAACACCGAAAGCCGGTCACTGCTTAGAGCAGTGATCGACGCTTTCGTCCGGGCAATCTGCGGCTCCGCATACCCCAAGGGCGTGGCTTTGAGCGCCTGGCCTGTGAACTCCAGCTGGGAAGAAGCGAGCACCCGGCCTTGATCGTCGCAGACGAACGCGAGACGCAAAATTGGGTCCGCCCCGAGTGCCGAAACCTGCCGCTGCAGGCCGGGCAGATCATTGTGCGCCAGGAAATACGCCGCGACGCCGGAAATCTGATTCCCGATAAACTGAACGTGCCGGTTGACCACCCCCTCGAGCTGCTGATTGGACAAAGTCCTTTCGCAAAGCAACGCGCTGGTCCCGAGCAAAAGCCCGAACAGCAGGATAACCACCGGGATGGTATAGCGAAGGGGCCAGGGAAATTTCCTCACAGGAACCTCCCGTTAAGAAGATCCGCCTTTGGCATCCCCCCCTGATAGAGGCCGCTCTGCACCATCAACTCATGGGTGTTGCGCAGGCTGGCCAGGGCCTTCCCATCACCCTGCAGCATTTGGCGGTTTCTTTCCCGCGACGGAATCTCCAGCAGCTCGAGCGAGCGGATGAATTCCGCGGGCGTCACCGATTCACGCGAGGAAACCAGCCGGGCGACCTCTTCCGCGTCATTAAACAGCCGTTCGCGGGCTTTGAACCAGCCCTCCAGGATCGTCCGCGCCACTTCCGGACGTGCTTCCAGAGTGGATTCACGCGTTACGAGGTACTCCACGATTTCTCCGGGAATCGCTGCGCTGTCGAACAGCACCTTGCCCCCATCTTTCAGGAGCTTGGCCCGATGCGGCTCAAAGGTGACCACCGCATCAACCCGTCCCTGCTTGAAAGCGCTGACGTGGCCATCGTTTTCCAGCGGCACAATCTCGACCTCTTCCCGGGCCAGCCCGGCGTGCGCGAGCGCGCGCGTGAGCATATAAACGCCGAGCGCGTTGATCTCGACCCCGACCTTGCGCCGCCGCAAATCCCGCAAGCTGGTCAACTCGGGACGCCCGATCACCGCGTCCGCTCCTTTGGAAAAACCCATCACCAGGATCGCCCGCAACTCCGGCTCGTCCGCCGAGAGGCGCAAAAACTCGTCACCGGTGAGCGCCGCAAACTCGATCGCTCGATTCGTAAAAGCCCGAATGACTTCCGGGGTGCTTGGATACTCGACCAATTTGATGGGTTGTGAGCCAAACAGTCTCAGCGAACGCGCGATGAAAAGGCATTCGTAGCCCGGCCAAATATTCACGCCCACCCGTACTGGAGGCGCCGGACTTAATCCGCACCCGGAAAAAACAGTACAGCCAGCCGCTACAATTTTGAGAAATTGTCGTTTGGTCACAGTTTATTGTCCGCGTGGTGTAGGCACGCCCATGATCCTGTTCCGCATGGCCGGACAGGTTTTTATCGGCGGATTTGACTAAATCTGAATTTTTAAGAGGCTCTGCGCATGGGAAATACGTTTGGCCAGCTCTTCCGCATCACCACGTGGGGTGAATCTCACGGCGGTGGAGTGGGGGTGGTCATTGATGGCTGCCCGCCGCGGGTGGCGCTTTCGGAAGCGGACATTCAGCCGGACCTCGACCGTCGCCGGCCTGGCCAGTCCAGCATCGTTACGCCCCGGAAGGAAACCGACACCGTTCAGATCCTCTCTGGAGTGTTCGAAGGCAAGACCTTAGGAACGCCCATCTCGATGTGGGTGAAAAACGAGGATGCACGCCCCGAGGCCTATTCCGAGATGGCCACTAAGTTCCGCCCTTCCCATGCGGATTACACCTATCAGGCCAAGTACGGATTCCGAAATTGGCAGGGCGGCGGCCGAAGCAGCGCTCGCGAAACCATCGGGCGCGTGGCGGCCGGAGCGGTGGCCAAAAAGATCCTGAAGCACTCTTTCGGAGTCGAAGTGCTGGCTTACGTCAGCCAGGTTCGCGACCTCCAAGCCAGCATCGACCGCGAAACCGTTCGTCTGGAAGATGTTGAATCCAATATAGTTCGCTGTCCGGACCGAGCCATGGCGGAGAAAATGATCGCTCTCATTGAATCGATGCGCAGCGCCGGCGACTCGGTCGGCGGCATCGTCGAAGGGATCGCCCGAGGGGTGCCCCCGGGCTGGGGGGAGCCGGTGTTCGACCGGCTGGAAGCGGATTTAGGGAAGGCCATGCTCAGCCTGCCCGCCTCCAAAGGGTTCGAGATCGGCTCGGGGTTCGGCGGCATCCTGCTTACTGGCACTCAGCATAATGATCCGATCCAGAACGTGGAAGGCCGGATTCGCACCACGAGCAATCGCTCGGGTGGCGTCCAGGGCGGAATATCGAACGGCGAAACGGTCTATTTCCGGGTTGCCTTCAAACCGGTCGCAACCGTGATGGTGGAACAAGATACGGTGGACGCCCAATGGCAGAATACCAAGCTGAAGGGGCGGGGGCGACATGACCCATGCGTGCTGCCACGGGCTGTCCCCATGGTGGAAGCCATGACCGCGCTCGTCCTCCTCGACCACGCCATGCGCCAGAAGGCGCAATGCGGATAAAAGCCCTTTTGAGCTGGGAGAGCCTTTCCAACGCCGCCCCGGTGTCCTTGGGCGAGGGGCTACTTGCCCTTGAACCGCTGCATCGTCGCGCGTTTCAGCTCGCGATCTGAGTCGCGCTTTTTGATGTCCTCGCGCTTGTCGAACTCTACCTTGCCTTTGCCCACTCCTATGGCGACTTTCACTTTCCCGTTCTTCCAGTAGAGGGAAAGAGGGAAAATGGCGTTGCCCTTCACGGAAGCGAGGCCGAAAAGCTTCCGGATCTCCGATTTGTGCAGGAGAAGGCGCCGGGGCGCTTTGGGCTGGTGATTCTGGCGATTGCCGAAGTTGTATTCGTCGATGTGCGCGTTATAAAGCCAGGCCTGATCGTTCTCGATGCGTGCGAACGCATCGGCAATCTGCGCCTTACCGGCGCGGAGGGCCTTCACCTCGGTGCCCTTCAGAGCGATGCCCGCCTCGTAGGTTTCGAGGATATGGTAATCGCGACGAGCTTTCGGGTTGGTGACGATCTCCGCCATAAAACGAATTCAGCCAGAAGAGTGCTCTTCTGGCTGTTCGCAATCAATCTTTCGGGAAGGCGGCTAGGCCGCTTCGTTCTGCTTGGCCTGCTCTTCAGTGATGTGCTCCCAGCCCAGCTTGCCTTCGGCAATCTCCAGCAACGCGATATCGGCGGCTCCCATGCCAGCCGTTTCCGCGATAAGGGCCCGGGCGGGCGCGCCGCCGGACAGGCCGTTCAACTGTCGAACGCGCCGGGACACCAGATTTACCAGCACATTCGGGTTTCCAACCTTCTCCAGAGCTTTCTTCGTTAAATCAGCATTCAATTGTTACCTCGCGTTCCAGTGTTCCAAAAAGAGGGTCAACATAATCGCCTCATCCAAAACATCAACCGGTTTTTCAAGGCAAAAATCTCGCCCGCGGCATTTTTGTGCGGGCCCGTCTTTCCCAAACCCCGGACTGGCCGCATTTTTGGAATTTCTGGAGGTTCTGGAGGCGGGCGCATGACAAAAAACTCGGAAATCCGTAAATCCCGAGGTTTTTCTCGCAAAA
>CAZMKE010000012.1:0-217430 GCA_964566945.1 uncultured Verrucomicrobiota bacterium
GAAATTTCTCCCACAGCCCACCCGCGGATCACACGTTGTTCCTAAGACGGATACGCTCCACCTCGTCCACCGCCGCAAGAAGGCGTTCACATGTTCCTGGCATCGCCTCAGCATCATTGTGCATCAGCAAGCAAAACTGACATGTCTTTTCAATTGCCCAATGCCGGAGAAGGTTCATCGTTTGAGAGAAGGTCAGTGGCGAGACGCCGTCGACTCGCCAAACCGGAGCCGGCCAGTCGTTCCGCTCCGCGTACAGGGCTCCCGCCGGCGAATTGTCGACCAAAATAAGGGACGAGTTGAAGTGCTTGATACTTGAGACGGCCGTACGCAGCAAATCGAATCGATGCACGACGGGCACAACACAGATAAACATCGCGGCCACAAATGCTTCATTTACAAAAGTAAGCAGCCTTAGGCGAGCTACATATTCAGAGCCTGGAAACAACGAGTCATGTCGCTCATGCTGTTTCCATGCACGATCATGGGCTCCGTACTTGTCACAAGGTTGCGGATCCCGTTCGTGAAATCCAAATGGTCCGATGCACCATGCAAGGTTTGGAAAATCCTGCATCCATGGTCAATTGAGATTGGCAGGCGTCCACTAAGAAACGCTTCTGTCCAAAGACCTTGATCATCTAAGATCTGCGGCCGAACTCCTGCCCGGGTGCAGCTCAGAATGAGTTTGTCGAATTGTCCGCAGTTATGCGATGCCACGGTAACAAGTTCGAACAAGTTCAAATTCGTGCAGCTACGATCCTTCATACGCACTGTCAGAGGGCCACTCGCGACTCCGGGTAGGTGAGTCGCGGCTGCACTAGACACTAGGCTAGAAACTCTTCGCCTTGATTTGCACTGGAAGCAATGTAGAGTGAGTCCATCGCATTACGGACGCTAAAGAGGGGTCGCGAAAGACTCAAAAGCCAAGGCTTCCCTTCCTTCTTTGCGTCTTCGATGAGTCTTCCCAGAACTAATGTATGCGGAACAACGCCGAAGTAAGCAGCAACAGCTTTCCATCGAGCGGGGTTGGAACAAGGTATCATCCCTGGTTCTGTGTTATTGGTATTTTCTTCGAAGTTCATTCCTGTTTACGTGCTTTTTCCGGAGTTACAGAAGCTTTCCTTAATTCGCGGATCATGTGCTCCAGCGCGAGCTGCCATGGCAATATGCCAAAGTAATCCGCCACTGCTCGCCATTCATCAGAAGTGCTCGCAGAAACATTTGCCTTTTTCAAGAAAAAGATAAACCGCTCACCCGTCGAGTAACGAAAGTTCACCTCATCCCGAATTACACTGACATTGATGACAGCGTTTGTGAGCGGGTTTCCTGAAATGACTTCGTGAATCCGAACCTTGAACGGAGTTCGCTCGTGGAGTGAAGCAGGATATTTGGCATTAAATTGGCGTGCTCCTCCTGTCGAGGAGTCCGATATTGGCTGGGCCACAACCTCTCCAACTAGAATCAGTGACGACTCGCTGACGAGTTGTTTGAGAATCCCGAGGTCAAGGCTCCGTTCCGCCGAACTAGGCTTATCCTTCACCGGATCATCTTGTGCCCTGGTAATTAACTGCATAGCTATGAGAATCGGGAGGCAGTATCTCAGAGCTCGGCACTTAAAACACATAAGCTTATGGTATTGGTCCATACGGTATCAACGCATCTCCGTTTCCATCATTGTCATAGTCATACCCAATAAGAATCTCGTCAGGATTCGCTCCGTTAATATCATAATCGACGATGAGTGTGGCGATACGATTTCCAATCAACAATATATGGATTTCCTTCCCACAGTTCAGGAAAACGGGTCCGCACATCCGTAATAAAGCTTCCCGGATACCAATAATGTAGATCGCGTACGGCGGCGGTGAGCATGAGAATATCACCCGGATCAAAATCGCACTTGAAGATAATCTTTCGCATTCCTCGTCATTCGGGACAGGTCCGCTCAGATCCCGCATCTGATAAGAATACGTTTAGGACGAACGACGGCAAGCGTCGTTCTCGCTCATCTTTCATGCGCGTCATGCGCGCCTCCGAGCTTGCCGCCGCCGGAGCGCAAACCCAGTGGCTCGTGCAGGATCTCTGGACCGATCAAGCCGTGGGCATTCTCGGCGACGAACCCAAATGCTGCAAAAGCTTCCTGGCGCTGGACATCGCCGTCAGCGTCGCCTCCGGCGCCGATTGCCTGCGCCGCTACCCGGTGCGCCGAACCGGACGGGTGCTGCTCTTTCCCGCCGAGGACTCTTTGCCCGTGGTCCGCCAGCGTCTCGGAAGTCAAGCACATTCGCAGGGACCCAAAAGTTAGAGCGCTTTTCTCTTCTTTGCTTCCTCTTCTATCATCCTTTCGAGCGCCAATGTGTGCGGAATAATGCCGAAATAGTCAGCGACGGCTCTCCAATCACCAGTCTGGAACAAAGGATCATCCCGTCTATTCTGCGGTTGTGGTGTGTTCTTTAGGAAAAAAATTAGCGGAACTTCAATAGGATAGCGGAACTCCACTTCGTCACGCTTCACACTTACCTTGATCCGTTTCTTTTGTACATCTTCGCGCTGTGTCAGAACCTTCGTAACCTCGACCTCAAATGGAGTCTTATCTGACAGAGCCATTCCATAACGATCTGCCAAGCTCTGCGACTTAACCTCACCAACAATCACAAGCGCAGAACGCGATAAAAGGTTGCTAATAATTTGCCGATCCAAAATTCGGCCTGCAGCAAGGTCCTCCCCTGCGCAGACGGCGACCCCAATAGTAAAGCACGAAATGAATAGGATATTCGCTGCAGCCAACATTCGAAATGTACCCTTGCTGAAACAGTTACCCATATCGCAACGGTGTTGATCGGCAAAAGTTATAAAACCGCATAGAGCCTCCCCAAATGGGCCAAGGCCGTGGCTTCCGCCAAGCGTTCTCGAATGGCATAGCGCAACCAGCGGATGAACTCACGCTGCGCAGAGTGGCTCTGCGGGCTTGGAGAACGAAGGCCGAGATCGTCCATTGGTCACCCTGCGCAAAATAGCTGATCTGAGGAGAATTAAGCGGCACCTCGACGGCCACGTGTTTATGTCGCGCTGCCAACTCAGACTGGGCGCGCAAGCTTTCGTTGTATAACACCAAAATCTCCGCATCAGTCACCTGGGCCAGCTCCGGCCCGATCTTCAGATGCGTGCCGGGCAGACCCTCCTCTAAGTACTGGATGATCGCCGTCTCGCCCTCGCGAGCAATGGCAACCTCGTCCAACCGGGCGATATACCGTTGCTTTCGTCCCATAACCGGGCCAGAAATCCAAACTTCTTTCGCCAAGTCAACTTCATGCTTCTGGTCCAACGCGCCACTGTATAGCGGGATCGCTCTCATAAGAGCGCCGCTCCGGCGGCCGGGAGATCAGCTCTCGATCACGTTGATCTCGATCGGCTCGACGCTCACGCCGAGAGATTCCAGCCACTTGATCGCGGCTTTCAATTCCGAACGCTTCCCATCGATCTCCAGGCAGACAATGCCGATTTCATCGGTGACGCTGGCTTGCCGGACGTTGGTCACCACGGCGAATTTGTGGCCGAGCTCCCAGATCACCGGCGTGCGAATGAGCTTCGCCGGGTACATGAGCCACAAACGTTGTTTTTCCGGCTGGTCAACCAAGGTTTCGGCCGCCTTGGCGTCCGGCTTTCTGGCTTTAGGCGCTGGCATTTCTAACCCCCTGCGATCGCCGGAATGATGCTGATTTCATCCCCGTTTTTGAGAGGGGTCTCCTGATTTTGCAGGAAACGGATGTCCTCTTCGTTCACATAAACGTTCACAAAACGGCGGATGGCGCCCGTCTCGTCGACGAGGCGCTCCTTGATCCCGGGATAGCGGGATTGCAGTTCGGTGATCGCGGCGCCGACCGTATCGGCATTCACATCGACGAGCTCCTCATTGTTGGTGAGCTTGCGGAGCGGAGTTGGAATTCTAACTTTGGCCATAAAATTCAAAATATCAGGCGACCGCGAGTTTCGTTTCCTGGTCCAGCAGCGCTTCAAATTCGCGCAGGCTCGGCCGGATTTCACGGGTCCGGCCCACATGGCCGACCACTGCATCAAGCGTTTTGAGCCCGTTGCCCGTAATGCAGAGCACCACGGAATCGTTGGCCGGGATTTTGCCGGAGGCAATGAGCTTTTTCGCCACGCCCACCGTGACCCCGCCGGCCGTTTCGGTGAAGATGCCCTCGCATTCGGCGAGCATCTTGATCCCGTCGCGAATCTCATCATCGGTGACGTCATCGGCAGCGGCGCCGGTTTCCTTCATCACCCGCAGCGCGTAGAAACCATCCGCAGGCGTGCCGATCGCCAGAGATTTCGCAATCGTGTCCGGCTTGACCGGCTTGAAGAAATCCATGCCGGCCTTTTGCGCCACGGAGATCGGTGAACAGCCGGTCGCCTGCGCTCCGTGAACCTTGTAGGGCGTCTCATCCACCAGCCCGAGCTTGGCCAGCTCCTGGTAGCTCTTGTGAATCTTCGTGAGAAGCGATCCCGAAGCCATCGGCACGACGGTGTGCTGCGGCACTTTCCAGCCGAGCTGCTCCGCGATTTCGAAGCCCATGCTCTTGGAGCCTTCCGCGTAGTAGGGGCGCATATTGACATTGACGAAAGCCCAGCCAAATTTCCCGGCGATTTCCGCGCAGAGACGATTCACTTCGTCGTAGTGCCCCTTGATGCCGATGACGTTGGCGCCGTAGACGAGCGAATTGACGATCTTCCCCTGCTCCAGGTCAGCCGGGATGAACACGTAGGACTTCAGGCCGGCGGAAGCGGCGTTGGCCGCCACGGAGTTGGCCAGGTTGCCAGTCGACGCGCAGGCCACGGTGGTGAAACCGAGTTCGCGCGCGCGGCTCAACGCGACGCTGACCACGCGATCCTTGAAGGACAAGGTTGGGTAGTTGACCGCGTCATTCTTGATCCAGAGTTCGCGCACGCCGAGGCGGCGGGCGAGGCGATCCGCCCGAACGATCGGAGTGAATCCAACTTGCGTGCCCACGGTCGGGTCCTGGGCGACCGGCAGCAATTCCCGATAGCGCCACATGGTCCGGGGCCGAGTCTCGATCTTGGCGCGAGTGAGAGACTGCTTGATCCGGGGGTAATCGTAGGCCACTTCGAGCGGGCCGAAGTCGAATTCGCACACATGGGTCGCCGCCAGGGGGTATTCCCGCCCGCACTCGCGACACTTGAGCGCCTTCATGAAACCAGTGTTCTTATCCATGTAACCAGTTGTTAAAATTCGTGCGCGGCGTTTGATTCAGCGGGGGGCCAATAAAAAACCCCTTCCCATTGAGATTGAGAAGAGGTTACGAAAAACCGTGCGTGTCCTCTCATTTGTCTCAGTTTGACCTGAGCTGGATTTGGCACCTGGTCACTCAAGCTCGCGCCCTGAGTCGGTTGCCGTGGTTTCAACGGGCCAGTCCCTCCACCACTCTCAATGAGTCCGCTGATATCAACGGATGCGGATAAAATGATGGATCAATCAGGCCATGTCAACACCCTTTCGCAATAACAAAGTTCGCGGTCGTCGCACGGCCCTCATGCACCGCCAATGGCAGGAGCGCGACGTTCAGGAAAGGAGCTTTGGCATCCATTTTGGGGAATGGCAACATACGTGCATGCAAACCGATTTGGCCGACGAGTGGCAGGAGTGGTTCCGGCTCACTCCGTTGGAACGTTGGCAGGAAAGCATGAAACTATGGGCGCAGTACCTGGGAGCCTGTTGAACTATTGCCACAGGCCGCCTTGAAGCCCTTTTCGGATCCGGCAGCGTCACTCCTCAATCACGTATTCATGGGAATATGCTCAATCGTCGCTCCTCGCCGGCCTCCAAAAATTGCGTTCAACTCGGCATGCGCCAATAATTCAACAGGCTCCTGGCCCAAGGAGACAGCCTTGATCCCGAACCCGATTCACAAAGTCCTTTCGACTTTCCAGAACTGCGGGGTCCGCGCCCTGTTGATGGGCGGTCAGGCCTGCGTATTCTACGGCGCGGCGGAGTTTAGCCGCGCCCTCCAAGACGTCGCCCGTCATGCCAACCGCCAAAAAACGCCAGCGGCCCAGGTGCGGAAACCGCCGGCGTCCGAACCGGCCAGATCAGGCTTTTTGCGACGAAAGGCGCTCGAAACGCTGCATCCGGCGGTGCAATCCGCAAAGCAACGGAAAGCTCAGCAGGCTCCACCACGAAACAGAATCGGGCACAGGAGTCGTGGTAATGCGAAGGCCGAAATTCGCGGACACGTCACCCAGCGTGTAAAGCCCCCAACCCGGGTCGGCGCCTGGCAATCCGAGAATCCAGAAGTCTGGCAAGCTCGAACCAACCGTTGGAGGATCGAGCAACAGCGGGCCCGCGTCGGAACTGCTGGGATCGTAGTTAATTCCGGTAAAAGACACGCCCACGGCGACATGATCCGGCAGCACTATGGATGGGGAGGGATCCGTCACAGTGACGAGCCATGAGTCGCTGTTCACCACGGGAACGGTCTGTCGGAACAACAAAGAACCGGGCGTAACCTCCCCGAAACTCCCCGTGGTGGGCGCCCCGTCCATCTTGTAAAGGCTGAGGGTCATGGTGGCGTCAGCCGGGACGTTAGCGGCGGTGTAGGCCAGGGAGAGAGACTCGAAAATATGCGAGGTTCCCGCCAAATTCAGGTTAACATCATCCGCAATTTCCCCGTAGGGCCCGAAGCCGCCCGCGTAGAAGTTCAGAGGCGTGGTGAGGTTATCGTAAACAGTGTCTGCCCGAGCAGCCAAAACGACGGTTGCTAAAGCACAACCAACAGAAATCTGACGGACGGGCCGCAGATTTCTGAGAAATCCAGTGGTCATTATTTCAAAGGGTCAAGGGTGATCCAAGGCTGTTCGAACCATGCGTGAGCACGTCCAAACAACCCTCTTTAGCAATCCGTGAGGGGAATAGCAGCTGGTCTGCCAACAACCGGAAAACGTCCCAAACATCAGCACCGCAATTCCTTAAGAAGATCTCCCTCGCCAATCGACCGTCCACTTTGGAGGCAAGGGTGTAAGAAGATTTAACACTCCGGCTCGCAAATGACTCCGGTCGAGGAGCGGTGGCACGGATTTGCGTTCCCCAGGCACGGTTTACTTGCCACAACCCCTCTTTTCTCTTAAGTGCTACGGATTATGGGACTATTGGAAAACAAGATTGGCGTTGTTTTTGGCGTGGCGAATAAGCGCTCGATTGCCTGGGCGATCGCCCAGGCCTGGCACAAGGCCGGCGTCAAGCTGGCCTTCACCTACCAGGGAGAGCGGCTGAAGGATAATGTCGAAGAGCTGGCCGGAACTTTTGGCGCAGATACGTTGATCCTGCCTTGCGACGTGACCCGGGATGAGGACATTGCGCGGGTCTTCCAACAAGTCGGAGAACGGTTCGGCAAACTCCACCTGATGCTGCATGCGGTCGCTTTTGCCCCGAAAGACGCGCTCGAAGGCGAGTTTGTGAACACCAGCCGCGAAGCGTTTCGCGTGGCGCATGATGTCAGCGCTTATTCCCTGGTGGCGCTGGCCCGGAGCGCAGCGCCCCTGATGACCGAGGGGGGCAGCATCGTGGCGATGAGTTACTACGGCGCGGAAAAAGTGGTGCCGCACTACAACGTGATGGGCGTGGCGAAAGCTTCGCTCGAAGCCTCCACGCGCTACCTGGCCTACGATCTGGGCCCGAAAAAAATCCGCGTGAACTGCATCAGCGCCGGCCCGGTGAATACGCTGGCCGCGCGGGGCATCTCGGGCTTTTTGGAAATGCTCAAACATTACGAAGCGCATTCGCCGCTGAAACGGAACGTGACGCCCGATGAATTGGGCGCCACCGGCACGTTTCTCGCGAGCGACGGCGCCGCCGCCATCACCGGCCAGGTTCTCTATGTCGACTGCGGCTACCAGATCATGGGCATGTGACCTTCCCCTCCCCTCATAAAGCTGAATCCTGAGATATGAACTCTGAAATTGAAAAACTGTTAGGCGCCGACGCGGCCACACTGCTGCAGCATCAATGCAAAACCGTGCCGAAGGAGAAACTCCATCTGCCCGGGCCGGACTTTGTGGACCGGGTTTACGCGCACACGGACCGATCCAATGCCGTTTTGCGCAATCTCGCGCAAATCTTCAACCACGGCCGGCTGGGTGGCACCGGCTACGTCTCGATCCTGCCGGTAGACCAGGGAATTGAGCATTCGGCCGGCGCCAGCTTTGCGCCCAATCCGGAATACTTCGATCCGGAAAACATCGTCAAGCTGGCGATCGAAGGAGGCTGCAACTGCGTGGCGTCGACCCTGGGCGTGCTCGGCGCCGTGTCACGCAAGTACGCGCACAAAATTCCGTTCATGGTCAAATTGAACCATAACGAGCTGCTTTCCTATCCGAACACCTACGATCAAATTTACTTCGCCCAGGTGGAGCAGGCATGGAACATGGGGGCTGCGGCCGTTGGCGCCACCATTTACTTTGGCTCGCCTGAGTCCCACCGGCAGATTCAAGAAACCAGCCAGGCCTTCAAGCGCGCTCACGAGTTGGGCCTGGCCACGGTCCTCTGGTGCTATCTGCGGAATCCCGCCTTCAAGAAGGACAAGGATTACCATGACAGCGCGGACCTGTCCGGCCAGGCGAACCATCTCGGCGTCACGATCGAGGCCGACATCATCAAACAGAAGCTGCCGACCAATAACGGCGGGTACAAGGCGCTGGAGAAATTCGGCAAGACTCACAGCCTGGTCTACAGCCAGCTCTCGAGCGATCATCCGATCGACTTGACCCGCTACCAGGTGATCAACTGCTACATGGGCCGCGCCGGGCTGATCAACTCCGGGGGCGCTTCCGGCCAGAACGACTTTGCGGAAGCGGCCTTCACGGCGGTCGTCAATAAGCGCGCCGGCGGCACAGGCCTGATCTCCGGGCGGAAAGCGTTCCAACGCCCGATGAAGGAGGGCGTGAAGCTGCTCAACCTGATTCAGGACGTTTATCTGGACAAAGACATCACGGTGGCCTGACGTCCTCCGCCAAACCGCCAGCTCCGGCGTAAACCAGCCTTGCGCCCCGCGGAACGATCCGCGGGGCGCGACAGGCCCCCTTCCGAACGGCTCAACTCCAAGATCCCCCGATGAAAGCTGTCCGAACTGACCGCGAACTGTCTTGTCCCCGCATCGATGCCGGCCTGGCCGAGCGGGGGCTGGAACTGGTGACCCTGCCAGCAAATGTGACCGAACGGGAACTGGCGGAGCAGGTCTCGGACGCGGATCTGTTGCTGATGTGCTACACCCCGATCACGCGGCGAGTGATCGAAAGCGCGCACAAGCTGCGTGGCATCGTCAAGTATGGGGTGGGCATTGACGCGATCGACATTTCGGCCGCGCGCGAGCGCAAAATCCCCGTGGTCAATATCCCTGAATACGCGGAAGAAACGGTGGCCGAAGGAGCGTTCGCGCTGATGATCAGCCTGGCCCGCAAGCTGCCCGCGCTGCATCTCCAAATGCGCGCCCGCGGCTGGGCCTGGCCCGAACCGGAGTGGCTGGGGCATGATCTCGCGGGCAAGACGCTCGGCCTGGTGGGCGTCGGAAAAATCGGACGCAGTCTTGCCCGAATGGCGGGCGCCGGTTTTCGGATGCAGGTCCTGGGATTCGACCCTTACGTGAGCGCAGAGGCCATGAAAAAGGCCGGCGTCGAGAAGATCGAATCGCTCACCGATCTGCTGCCACGCTGCGATTTCGTTTCCCTCCATGCGGTGCTGAATGCTGAAACCCGCCATTTGATCGGCCCGGCCGAACTGGGGCTGATGAAGAAGACCGCGAGCCTGATCAACGTCTCCCGCGGCGCCCTGGTGAACGAAAGCGCCCTGCGCGACGCCTTATTGAACGGAACGATCGCAGGGGCGGGATTGGACGTGTTCAGCGAGGAACCGCTCAAACTTTCCGGACACCCGCTCAGCCCGCTCTTCGAAATGCCGAACGTGGTCCTCACGCCGCATCTCACCTTTTACACGGATGAGGCGATGGACCGTCTCGAGCGGGAAACCCTGGAGCGTTGCGACGAGCTGCTGCAGGGAAAGCCCGTGCTCGTCAAATCGAACGATCCCCGCCTGCGTCAGCAGTCGCACGGCGTCCGATTTCCGGGGCCGTGACCGGCTTCAAACCGTTTCTGGATGGCAAATTACGGCTTGCATCCCGAACGGATTCGATGGTGACTGGGCAGGCCATGAAAGCCCGCAAATCCTGGCAGGAAAAACTCACCGACAACAAGGGCCTTCCGAAAATCTGCGCTCTCGAAGGCAGAATGAAAGAGAAGCATGGAACGGGTGTCATGGTCATTCCGGCTCCCATGGAAGTGAAAGAATTGATGGACCAGGTGCCGAAGGGAAAATTGGCCACCATCAATGAACTGCGGGCCGCGCTGGCCCGCAAGCATCGGGCCACCATCACCTGCCCCATCACCACCGGGATTTTCGTCTGGATCGCCTCGAATGCCGCGGCCGAAGCCGAGCAAAATGGCGCCCGAAAGATCACTCCCTACTGGCGGACTCTCAAAAGGGATGGCGAACTGAACCCTCGCTATCCCGGCGGAGTCCCAGCCGTTCAGGCCAAACTCGAGCGCGAAGGGCACCGAGTGCGGCAGCGAGGCAAGAGAAGCTTCGTTGAAGAATTCGAAAAGCGCCTGCATTCGTTCTGATCCCTCGTGGCGATTCCTGCCATTCCGGAGGATCAGCAGTCCGGCCCAGCTCGAGATTTCCGGTTGCAGCCGCGTCATTTCGGGGCACAGTCCAACGTGTTTCCATACGTTGCATTGGCACGCGAGAAAGCATGGCAGCCCGGCCCCTATCCCGGCGTTGAACTTTTGCTCCTGCACAAGAACGAAGAAACCGGAGGCGTGACCGCGCTCAGGAAGTTCAAAGCGGGCACGACCGTCCCGGCCCACATCCATCCTCACGCGAACGAGCATGCCTACGTCCTTTCCGGCGAGTGGGAGGAATCCGGGGTGGTTTACACCCAAGGGGCCTTTTTCTTCGCCCCGAAAGGCGAACTGCACGGCCCGCACGTGGCGCGAACCGAAGTGATCAGCCTGACTGTCTTCGATGGACCGCTGACCGTTGTTTAGAGATTGCCGCCGGCCTCCCGGTGGTGCGAATATCTGACGGGCGGGGGTCGCGAATTGCGCGTTGTTTTGGCGCCCGTCCGCACTTTCACAGGATCAAAAGGATGGACCTATATATTTTACGACATGGCATTGCGGAAGACCGCAGCCCGACGGGCCAGGATCGCGGCCGGGCGCTGACCGACGAGGGCCGGGAGAAGACGCGGGCCGCCAGCCGGGCTCTGCGGAAGATGGACATTACGTTTGAGGCCATTCTGGCCAGCCCGTTTGTCCGGGCCTGGCAAACCGCGGAGATCGTGGTGGAAGAATTGGGCTGCCAAAAACTGCTGAGGACATGTGAAGCATTGGGATGCGGCGGCCAATTAAAGGAAGTCTTCCTCGAACTGGAAACGCTTTGCGGGAAGCATGAATCGGCCTTGCTGGTGGGCCACGAGCCGGATCTCAGCCGCCTTATTTCCGTGTTGCTCTCCGGCGCTCCCGAACTGGCCATCACCATGAAGAAGGGCGGTTTGGCCAAACTGTACCTGGAGAAAGCCGCTCCGGGGGCCGCCCGCCTGGACTGGCTGCTCGGCCCGAAACATCTCTCCCGAATGGCCTAGGCATGGCGGACGAAACCAACGAACTCTGGGAGGAATACAAGGCGCCGTTCCTCGAATTTGATGATATTTCGCTGGCCCGCTGGCTCTCCCAGACTCTGGGGCAGATGGCCGGACGAGTCTGGCGCATGTCCCACCCGCTGGTCAGCGCCTACCGTTGCGCCGCGGAGATTGGCAATGGCCGCGACATCTGGAACAAGCGGCTGGCCACTTTCCCCCACGCTTTTGCTCCCGCGGAATGCTGCCGCGCTCCGTTGCTGCCCCTGTTCACGCGGGATGTGCTCAGCAACGGCCTGCTCTGCCAGCACTGCGGCGCCACCGTGGTCGATTTCCAGGATCTGCCTCAGCCCCTTCGCGACGAAGTGGAATCCTGGGCCGAAGATTATGCGAACGCCCATGCCGTGGCCCATTACGACGAAAGCCAGATGCGCGCGCAGGCGAACTACGACGACGCCTTTGAGAAGGCCGCGACGGACGCCGAAAAGTATCTGCGCACCGCCGCGCTGGAACTGCTCCCCCAATTCCTCGACTACTATCCGGCGCTTATTTGGGAGGATCAGGACGAATGCCTCGAAGTCGAGCCTAAGGACATCGACACCTGGTCGTAGCCGCCCGAGTTTGCCTTTTCACAACCTTTTTGCTCGGACGATTGACCGGGGTTCCGGGCTTTGGGCAAGATGGCTGATATGAAATCTGCCTACGAACTGGCGATGGAACGGCTCAACAAAACTGCGCCGGCGGCAAAACTGTCCGCCGAGCAGAAGGCGGAACTGGCCGAACTGGACTCGCTCTACGCCTCCAAAATCGCGCAGCGCGAAATTTTCCTCAAGGGAGAACTGGCTAAAGCGGAGGCAGGCGGCGATTTCGAGGCGATCGAACAATTGCAGAAGCAGCTCGTGAGCGAGCGCAAAAGCCTCCAGGCGGACCTGGACGAAAAGAAGGAGAAGGTCCGCCAGGGCGGGCAGAAATAGAATCACCTTATGCGGAACGCCATCTCTCGCCGCACGTTTCTTGCCTCCTCCACTTTGCTGGCCGCAGGCGCCCTCGTCCGCGGCGGGGAGCAACCGGCCCTGGTTGGCTCTCAGCTCTACGGCTGGGGCCAATTCTATGAACGTGAAGGAAAGTCGCTCGGCGATCATCTGGATGAGGTGCTATCCGCCTTGCGCGACGCGGGCTATCACTACGCCGAGGGCAACCTCGACTCGAGAAACCCCGACCAAAACGCCCGCTTCGCCGATCGATCGAAGGCCAAGGGGTTGAAGCCGGTCGCCCTTTATACCGGCGGGCGGTTACATGAGAAGGAAGCAGCCGAGAAAGCGATCGCAGCCATCGTCCGCGCGGGCGAGATCTGCGCCAAAGCCGGTTTCCAAGTAATCAACTGCAACCCGGACCCGATCGGACGGCCCAAGACCGCCGAGGAATTGAAGATTCAAGCCGAATCGCTGAATGCGCTTGGACGGGCCTTGCGCCACGCCGGCCTCAAGCTCGGCGTGCACAACCATACTCCGGAGATGGTGAACGAAGGCCGGGAATATCGGCATAACTTCACGGCTACGGACCGCGCCGCGGTCGGCTTCTGTTACGATGTTCATTGGGTGTTTCGCGGGGGAGTCAAGCCGCAGCAGGCTCTCGAGGAGTTTGGCGACCGGGTCGTTTCGTGGCACCTCCGCCAGAGCCGGAACGGCGTCTGGATCGAAGACCTGGACGATGGCGAAGTGGATTACACCTGGATTGCCCGCGCCGCGGATGCCCGCCATCTGCCGAAGATCCTCTCGGTCGAGATCGCCCTCGAGGGGGGAACCAAAGTCACTCGCGGGGCGGTGGAAAATCATCGGCGCAGCCGGGATTATGTCCGCCGGATTTTCGGCGTTTGAAACGGATGCCCCGGGCGCCCCGCCCGACCGCCAGTTCCCCGGAAAGCCCTCCGCAAAAGGCGGATGGAGAAGAACAATTCTTGGTGCGAATCCGCGCTTGTCTGAAAGCCGAGCTTCCGCTTAACGTCTGGCGTGCCGTCGGACTACAGTCCCAATTTATTCCTGGCCGTGTTTGTGGCGGTGGCGTTGATCTTCCCACTCACGCCGCTGGTGCTCGCCCATTTCTGGGCGCGCTTCTTCTCGCCAGCCAAGCCCGGCCCGGACAAGACCGACGTCTATGAATGTGGGTTGAAATCTCATGGGGACGCCTGGATTCAGTTCCGGGCGGAGTATTACCTTTACGGCATCATCTTTTTGATTTTTGACGTGGAAACCATCTTTCTCTTCCCCTTCGCCACGGCATTTCTTGATCTGAGTTTGGGCGCGTTTCTCGCCATGATGGTTTTTCTTCTCCTGTTGGTGGAAGGACTGGTCTGGGCCTGGCGCAAAGGAGTGCTGACCTGGAGATAGTGCGATGGACGAAGGCTTAAGAAGTGAGTTGAGCAAAGCGGGCGTGTTTACCACGACGCTGGATTCCCTTTACAATTGGGGTCGAAAGAATTCCGTCTGGCCGCTCCAGTTCGGGCTGGCTTGTTGCGCGATCGAGATGATCGCCGCCTCGATGGCCCGGTTCGACCTCGCCCGGTTCGGCGCTGAAGTGTTCCGTCCTTCTCCCCGCCAGGCAGACCTGATGATCGTCGCTGGAACCGTCACCAAGAAGATGGCGCCGCAAGTGGTCCGCCTCTACAACCAGATGCCGGAGCCGAAATACGTCATTGCCATGGGCGCGTGCGCCATTTCGGGCGGCCCTTTCAAGCAGGGCTACAATGTGCTCAAGGGGGTCGACAGGTATATTCCAGTCGATGTCCACATCCCCGGCTGCCCGCCCCGACCGGAGGCGTTGCTCCACGCGTTCATTACATTGCAGCAGAAAATCGATGGCCAGACCATGCGCGGCCCTGGGCGTCCGCGCCACCTCGATCCAGACGCCCCGAGTGAATTCCCGGTGCCTGAGTTTGGCGAACGGGACCTGGTGCCGCCGCGAAACCCGGCTTTGTGGAAGCCGCCTGTGCTGGTGCGAGAGGGATAGATGTTGCCGCCAATCGATCAAATCAAAGCCCGCATTGAAGGAGCCGTCCCCGGCGTTCGCCTGGAACTGATCCCGAATGATGCGCCGTCCAATCAACCCTCCCTGCTGGTGGGGAAGGAATCGGCCGCGGCGGTGGCTCGCTTTCTTCGGGATGACCCGGAATTCCGCCTCGATTACGCCTCGAACGTCACCGGGGTGGACTGGCTGGATAGCGTCACCAAAGAGAAGGTGAAGGTCAAAAAGATGGTCGAGGGCGTGGAAAAAGAGATCGAAGAAATCGTTGAGAAAAAGCGCCCGGGCTATCTGGAAGTAGTTTACCACCTCTATTCGATGGCGCTCAAGCATGGGCCGGTGATTCTCCGGTTGCGCACCGGGAACCGCGCGGACGATGTGCATCTGCCTTCCCTCACTTCGGTCTGGCGCGGAGCGGAGTTCCAGGAACGCGAGATCTACGATCTTTACGGAGTGATCTTCGACGGGCACCCGGATTTGCGGCGAATTCTGATGTGGGATGGCTTCAAGGACTTTCCCATGCGGAAGGATTACGTGGAGCCGGACGACTACGAGTACGAGCCGACGCCCCACGACGAAGTTCTGGCCAAGGCCAAGTGCCACTGGGCTAACACCGAGGGGGCAAAAGCATGATCAGCTCGGTAGATCAAGAGATCGGGGCTGTGCCCGCCGGGAGCGCCAGTTATTCGGTTCGGCCTCGAGTGGGCGACGATGGGCGCGCGCAGGGCGACCTGCTCGAGGTGTCCATGGGGCCTCAACACCCGTCCACGCACGGCGTTTTCCGCATGGACGTCGTGCTGGATGGCGAGACGGTGGTGAAACTCAAGCCGGTGTTTGGTTACCTGCACCGGAACCACGAAAAGATCGGCGAGAACATCAGCTACCTCGCCAGCATGCCTTACACCGACCGGCTCGATTATTTCTGCTCGATGACGAATAACTGGGCGTATGCCCTGACGGTGGAGAAGCTCACTGGCCTCCAACCGCCCGAGAGGGCGGAGTATATTCGCATCATCACCGCGGAACTGACCCGGCTGCAGAACCACACCTGTCTCATCGGCTTTCTCATGCAGGATATGGGCGCGCTCGGCACGCCGCTCATGTATGCGTTTCGCGAACGCGAGCGCATTGTCGACCTGTTCGAATCGCTCAGCGGCGCCCGCATGATGTACAATTACATGCGCTTCGGCGGCTGCCGCGTAGACCTGCCGGCTGGCTGGGTGGAAGAAGCCAAGGATGTCGTGGCTCGATACCCCTATTTCCTCGATGAATTCGAGCGCCTGCTCAACGAGAACGAGATCCTGATCGCCCGCACACAGGGCATTGGCGTTCTCACTCCCGAACTCGCGGTCAATGCCGGCATCACCGGCCCGATGCTCCGGGCGACCGGCGTCAACTACGACCTCCGGAAGGTCGACAAATACGGGATTTACGAACGGTTCGATTTCCAGGTGCCGCTGGGCGAGCATGGCGATGTCTTTGATCGCTACATGATCCGCCTGCTGGAGATGCGCGAGTCGTTGAAGATTCTGGAGCGCGCCCTCCAAGATATTCCGGAAGGGCCGATCATCGATCCGAAATACAAGGTGCGAAATTTCAAGCCAAAGGCTGGGGAATCCTACGGACGGGTCGAAGGGCCGAAGGGCGAGCTTGGCTTTTACGTAATCAGTGACGGCTCAACCAATCCGTACCGGTATCGGGTGCGTCCGCCGAGCTTCATCAATTTGACGGTGCTCGAGGATATGTGCGTGGGGCAAAGCATCGCGGACGCGGTGATCATTTTGGGCAGCGTCGATATCGTGCTCGGGGAGGTGGATCGATAACCATGCTTGGCAAAGGTCTAGTTAAAGGATTGGCGGAAACGGCCAAGAATTTCTTTGGCAGCTACCAGGACCCGGAACGGCTGATCACGGTGCAGTATCCGGAGGAGCGCCTCCCGCTCAAGGAAAACAGCCGAAATTTCCCCTTTCTCGTTTTTGATGGCAACGACCCGGAGAAGGGGTTGCGCTGCGTGGCCTGCAAGATTTGCGAAAAGGAATGCCCGCCCCAGTGCATCTATATCGTCCTCGAAAGAGATGCCAAAGGGAAACCGCAAAAGCACCCTAAGATTTTTGATATCGACGTTTCGGTTTGCATGAGCTGCCAGATTTGCGTCGAAGTCTGCCCGTTCGACGCGATCAAGATGGATCAAGTTTACGAATTGAGCCGGTTCGATCGCTTCGAGGGCCTGCTGCTCCATAAACCGAATCTGGCCAAGTCGAATGATTACTACCATTCGATTCATCCAACCGACGCCACCGAGGTGGACGACCGCCTCGCGGCCGAAAAGGCCAAGGCCGAAGCTGCCAAAGCCAAACCCGCCGCCCCTGCTCCCGCGGCGGGCGCCGCGCCGGCAGCGGCTCCAGCTCCGGCCCCTGCCGGCGCAGCACCCGCCCAACCCCCTTCCGCCGCTCCCGCAGCCAAGCCTGCGGCGGCCGCACCCCAACCTCAACCGGAGGTCGTAAAAGCCTAAGATGTTCACGGCTCTGGACCAAATCTTTGTCACCGCCAAGCGAGAAATCGTTGGCGTTCTCCCTCCCGCCTGGCAGCCCCTGGCTTCCGTCCTTCTCTCGATCGTCCCGCTCATGGCAGTCTTCCCGCTTTTGTTTGCCATCACGACGGTGCTGGAGCGCAAAGGGCTGGGCCGCATTCAGAATCGCTACGGTCCAAACCGGGTGGGGCCTTGCGGATTTTTCCAGCCGATCGCGGACGGTTTGAAAACTTTGTTCAAGGAAAGCGTGCAGCCGCGCGCCGCCGAGCGTGTGGTGTTTTTCCTCGCGCCGGTTCTCCTTGTGATCCCTGCTTTTCTCGCCTATTCCGTGATTCCCTACGGCCGCAACATGGTGCCGCTGGAAATGGATGCTTCCCTGCTCTTCTTTTTCGCGGTGGGAGCGGGCACTGAACTCGCCGTTTTCATGGCCGGCTGGGCCAGCCGAAACAAGTATTCCCTGCTCGGAGCCATGCGCGCCATCGCGCAGATGCTGAGCTATGAAATCCCCCTCATCCTTTCTTCCGTCCCGGTGATCATGCTTTCTGGCAGCCTCTCCCCCGTTCAGATCGTGGAGGCGCAAAACCAATACACGGCCACTGTGGCGCACTGGAATGTGCTCACTCCCTGGGGCTTCGCCGGATTCATCCTTTTCCTGATCGCGGCCGCCGCTGAATCCAACCGGTCGCCATTCGACCTGCCCGAAGGGGAGTCCGAAATCATCGCGGGTTATTACATCGAGTATTCCGGATTCAAATTCGCCCTATTTTTCCTCGGAGAGTATCTCGGCCTGTTCGCCATCTGCGGCTTGGGCATCACCCTTTTTCTCGGAGGCTGGACCGCCCCGTTCTCCTGGCTGGCCTGGCTGCCATCCTGGTCGTGGTTCTTCGCGAAATTGCTGGCCCTGATCTGCTTTTTTATCTGGGTGCGTGGGACCATGCCGCGGGTGCGCATGGACCAGCTCATGAGCTTTGCCTGGAAATTCATGTTGCCCATGGCACTCCTCAATATCGTGGCCGCGGCCGCCTGGCGCTTCGTGCCGATGCTGGGATTCAAATGGACCGTTTCCGCTCTCGTGGTTTTTGTCGGCTACTCGCTCCTGGGCCAAAACCTTTTCAAGCAAGGTCAGTCCGTGAAACGAACCTATAAATTTGCGACCTGACAGATGCCTCTCTCGTTTTACATCATTGCCCTGTTCACGCTGGTGAGCGCTTTTTGCGCGATGTCTCTGCGCAATCTGGTGCATTGCGCTCTTTGCCTTGCCCTGAGCTTTCTCGGGGTGGCTGGCCTTTTTCTTTATCTGAATGCGGGCTTTGTCGCCTTTGCCCAAATCCTGGTCTACGTCGGAGCCGTGGCGATTCTGATTGTCTTTGCCATCCTCCTCACCCGAAACGCGGATGCCTCGGAAAATATCCCCATCCGGAACCTGCTGGTCAGCCTGCCCCTCACCGCGGTGGTCGCAGCGATTCTCCTGAACGCCGCCTTTTCCACCCAGGTCGCCCTGACCGCCCATCCCGCGGCCGCCCCGCCGGTCCGCGAACTTGGACGGGCTCTGATGACCACGCAAATCGTGCCGCTTGAGCTCATCGGCGTCCTCCTGACCGTGGCCCTGCTCGGCGCTGTAGTTCTGGCCCTGCCGGAATCCACCAAATCAGAAGCAGGAGGGAAAGCTTGAGCCCGCTCCAGTCCTATCTCGCTGTTTCCGCCATTTTGTTCGCCATCGGCTTCGGCGGCATCGTCACGCGCCGCAACGCTATTATCGTCCTGATGGGCATCGAATTGATGCTCAACGCCGCGAACTTGAACTTCATCGCGTTCTGGAAATATGGCCTGACCGGCCATGTGAGCGGTTACATCTTCGTCCTCTTTTCCATCGCCATCGCGGCGGCCGAGTCAGCGGTAGGACTCGCCCTGATCATCATGATCTACCGGCATTTCAAAACCACGAACCTTGAACAGACCAGCCAACTCCATGGTTAAGACCGAGGTGCGCCCATGAGCATTGGACCGGACAAGCTCTGGCTTATCCCTCTGCTCCCGCTGCTCGCCGCCGCGGTGCTCAGCGTTGCCAACGACCGGGCACTGGCTGGAATTCTTTCGATCGGGGCGATGGGCGGTTCGCTCCTCCTCTCCCTCCTCGCTTTTGGCGGATCGCTCGGCGGGCATGGGCCGCAGGTTTGGAATTTTGACTGGCTGCATTTCGGCTCCGCCTCCCTGCAACTCGGCTTTCTCCTCGATCCGCTCACCGCCGCCATGCTTGTCATGGTCACGTTTGTCGGCCTGTTGATTTTTATCTACTCGACCGGCTACATGGCCCATGACGACAACTACCCTCGCTTTTTCTGTTTCCTCTCGCTGTTCGCGGCGGGAATGCTCGGGGTGGTCGTGGCCAACAGCCTCCTGCTTCTTTTCATGTGCTGGGAGATCGTCGGCCTTGCCTCTTATCTCCTGATCGGCTTCTGGTATTTCAAGCCGAGCGCCGCCGCGGCTGCCAAAAAAGCTTTCATCACCACCCGCATTGGCGATATCGGGTTCTTCCTCGGCATGGTCTGGCTTTATTCCCAGACCGGCACTCTTCTCTTTTATGACAACGGAGGCGGCTGCCTCGAAGCGGACGCCCTGACCGCGCTGGTCACCAAGTCCACGATGATCGGAGTGAGCGCCGCCACCGTCATCTCCCTTTTGATTTTCTGCGGTGCCATGGGCAAGTCAGGCCAGGTGCCGCTGCACGTCTGGCTGCCGGACGCCATGGAAGGCCCGACGCCGGTCAGCGCGCTGATCCATGCCGCCACGATGGTCGCCGCGGGCGTCTTCCTGGTCGCCCGCGTTTATCCCCTGATGGACGCCGATATTTCAAACATTCCGGGCTCTTCCACCGCCCTGACCGTGGTCACATGGATCGGCGCGATCACCGCGGTCTTTGCCGCCTCCATCGCCGTCGCGCAAAATGATATCAAGCGGATCCTCGCCTACTCGACTGTCTCGCAACTCGGCTACATGATGATGGGCCTGGGGGTGGGCGGCGTTTTTGTCGGCATGTTCCACTTGCTCACGCACGCCTTCTTCAAGGCGCTCCTCTTCCTTGGGGCGGGATCGGTCATTCATGGGTGCCACGAGGAACAGGACATTCGCAAGATGGGCGGCTTGCGGGAAGCCATGCCCGTAACGTTCGCCGCCTATGGCGTTGGCATGATGGCTCTGGCCGGCGTGCCGGTCTTTTTCTCGGGCTTCTGGAGCAAAGACGAAATTCTCCATGCCGCCGCCCATTGGCCCTCCTCCAGGATCCCTTTCCTGCTGGGGCTGGCTGGCGCTTTCCTGACCGCCTTCTACATGACGCGCCAGATGATGTACGTCTTCTTCGGCAAGAGCCGGCTCGAGAAGCACGCTCACGAAAGCCCGTCCGTCATGACCATGCCGCTGGTCCTGCTCGCTGGCTGCGCAGTGTTGCTTGGCTTCCTCGGCACCCCAGCCTGGCCCTGGCTGGAACACTACCTCACCGGTGAGGAAGGCCACGGCGGGCTTGGCCGTTTGTTTTCAGCCGATTTCCTTGGGCTCGCTCTCCTGTCCACCGTGATCGTGGGCGCGGGCATCGGAACCGGCTGGTATCTCTACGGGCGCGTGACCGCGGAACGGGACATTCTGGAAGTCCGTTTTCCCGAATTGTTCAATGCGCTGCGCGAACGGCTCTGGGTGGACGAAGCCTATGAGGCCAGCTTTATTCGCTTGAACCGCTGGTTGGCTCAAAGCTCTGCGCGCGCGGAAACCGTCCTCTTCTCGGCCGTTGGCTGGGTCGCGGGGCTGGCGGCCGTTGGCTTCGGCTGGGTCAGCCGCGTGGTCGACAATTTCATGATCGATTTCGGTTTCGACCAGGCTTGCCGCGGTTTGCAGGCGGGTGCGGAAGAAGCCCGGGCCGTCCAGCAAGGCAAGGTGCAAGGTTACATTCAAAGCATCGCCATTACCCTGGCGGTGCTGGTGGTCGTTCTGCTGCTATGGGGGTGGAAGGGATGAGTTTCCCGGTGTTAAGTTTAATGATCTGGCTGCCGTTCGTGGCAAGTGTGTGGCTTCTTTTCGGGCGGTCCGGCGGCAAAACCGGCCGGGCGGCCGCCTTGGGAATGAGCGCCCTCAGCTGCGTTTTCGCCCTGGGACTCGCGGGCAGCCTTGGCGGCCAGACGGGCCTGCAGGCGGTGGAGCGTTACAACTGGCTCAAGACGATCGGACTCGAATATCACCTGGGCCTCGACGGCATCAGCCTCGTTTTTATCCTCCTCTGCTCGATCGTGTTTCTCATGGGCACGCTCGCGTCAGGCCAGCTGCCCCAGGCGGATGATCGATTCTACGGCCTGGTCCTTCTTCTCCTCAGCGGGTTGCTGGGAACCTTCACCGCCCAGAACTTTTTGCACTTCTTCCTGCACTGGGAACTGAGCCTGGTCCCGGCATTCTTCCTCGTTAAAAACTACGGAGGCGCCAACCGTAATTTCGCCGCCCTGCAATTCTTTATTTACACCATGGTCGGCAGCATCGGCATGCTTCTCGCCATCTCCGCCCTCGGCTTCAAAGCGGGCACGTTCGAGTTTGCCGAACTCGCCCGGCTCAAGGGCGGCGTGGGTGATGCCATCAGCTGGACGGGGCTCAGTCCGGCCGCCGCAGGCCGGCTGCTGTTCCTCCTCGCGTTCGCCGGCGTGGCGGTGAAAGTGCCCCTCTGGCCCTTGCACAGCTGGCTGCCCTCCACCTACGTCGAAGCGCCCACGCCGGTGACGATGATGCTCACCGGCGTCATGTCCAAGATGGGCGTTTACGCCTTGCTGCGCGTGATCCTGCCGATCTTCCCGGACCAGATGAATGCGCTCCATCGCCCGCTGCTCGCGCTGGCGGTTATTACGATTCTCTGCGGCGCCTGGGCGGCGTTCGGGCAGCGCGACGTCAAACGCCTCTTCGCTTACTCCTCGCTGAGCCATCTCGGCTACTGCTTCCTCGGCGTGTTCGCCGCCGCCAAAGCCGGCGCGGCCGGCCTGGAGAACCAGCGTGCGGCCGCCATCAACGGAGTGATTCTGCAAGTGCTCAGCCACGGCGTGGTGGCCGCGGCGGTTTTCGCTTTCATCTCGTTCCTCGAAAAGCGCGCGGATGGGTTGCGATCCCTGGATAATTTCGGCGGCCTGCGGAAGATCAACCCGGTCTTCGCCGGCTTGATGGGCGTGGCGGTGTTCGCGTCGCTCGGCCTGCCGGGCCTGAGCGGGTTCCCGGCCGAATTCCTGATCTTTAAAGGGGCTTTCAGCTTTGCGCCGGTGGCCTGCGGTTTCGCCGTGCTCGGCCTGCTGCTGACCGCGATTTACCTGCTCACGTTTTATGGCCAGGTTTTCCTCGGCCCTCTCAATGAGAAGCGCGCCCAAAGCGCCGAGCTCACCGCGCCGGAAAAAGCGATCGTTATTCCGGCCATCCTTCTCGCTTTCATTCTCGGCCTGGCCCCTCAATTGGTGCTCGGCCTCTTTAACCCCGCTGTCACCGCCATGGTGCAACAGCTCAGATAAACGATGTTAACCTGGACAATCTACATCTCGTTCCTGGGAGCCTTCCTGGTCTGGATTCTCGGCCAGCGGCCCGCCCTGGTGCGCAAAGTGGCCCTGGCGACCGCCCTGCTCTCCTTCGCCGTGGCGCTGATCGGAGCCGTCCAGCTCGACCCGGGCCACATCAATACCCTTTCGCGCCGGGAATGGATCCCCTCCCTCGGCATCACCTATTACCTCGGTGCGGACGGCGTCAGCGCCACGCTCGTCATCCTCACCGGCCTGGCTGCGGTCGCGGGCGTGCTCTTCTCCTGGAACATCGAAAAGCGGGTGAATGAATTCTTCGCGCTTTATCTCGCCCTGATTGGCGGGGTCTTTGGCGTTTTTCTGAGCTTTGATTTGTTCCTGCTATTCGTCTTTTACGAGATCGCCATCATCCCCAAGTATTTCCTGATCGCGATCTGGGGCTCCACGCGGAAGGAGTATGGCGCGATGAAGCTGGCCCTCTACTCTTTCGTCGGCAGCGCCATGGTCCTCGTCGGCATCGTCGCCGTCTACGCGATCTCGCCGCTGCATACTTTCGATCTGCCCGCTCTGGTCAAAGCCGGGATTCCGGGCGGCCAAACCTGGCTGTTCCCCCTCACGTTCGTTGGCTTTGCCATTCTCGCCGGCCTCTGGCCTTTTCATACCTGGGCGCCGACCGGCCACGTCGCCGCCCCAACCGCGGCCTCCATGCTCCTCGCTGGCGTGGTCATGAAACTCGGCGCCTATGGAGCCCTGCGCGTCGCCATGACTCTCTTCCCGGAAGGACTCAGGGAATGGCAGGGAACTTTCGCAGTGCTGGCGCTTATCGGCATCATTTACGGAGCCGGCGTGGCGCTCACTCAAACCGATTTCAAATTCGTCATCGGCTACTCGAGCGTGAGCCACATGGGCTTCGTTCTCCTCGGCCTCATGTCTCTCAGCGTGATTGGCCTGAGCGGCGCTGTCCTGCAGATGTTCTCCCATGGCGTCATTGCGGGGCTGTTGTTTGCCGTGGTCGGTCGCATGGTCTACGAGCGCACCCACACCCGGGACCTGCAGGTGCTGGAACATGCCGGGCTCGCCAAAGCCATGCCTTTTGCCGCCGTCACCTTCCTGCTCGCTTGTTTCGCGTCGATGGGTTTCCCCGGGTTCAGCGGCTTCATCGCGGAAGTTTCAATTCTGATGGGCAGTTGGAAAGCGTTCCCGGTCGTCACCATCCTTGCCGGCGTCGGCATCCTGATCGGCGTGGGATTTACTTTGCGGGCCCTGCAAAAGTCATTCTATCCGCCCACGGCGGCAGTGGCTGCCAGCGACGGACATTACGAACCAATTACCACGCCAGAGAAAGCCGGAGCGATCCTGCTCCTGGGCGCGACTCTCTTGATTGGGATTTTTCCCCGGCTCTTGTTCAGTTTGATTCACCCGGCGATCCAGCAGGACTTCTTTAAACGAATTATTTCTGGTTAAATGGGCGATTTCAATTATCCACAGCTTTTGCTGAGGCTCCTCCCCGAGACCCTTCTCGTGATCGGAGCGCTGGTGGTGCTTTTTCTCGATCAGGCTGCCGCGAAATCCAAGCCTCTGGCTTCCCGCTCCAGCCGGGGGATCTTCTTGAGCGTGATCACCCTGGGGCTCGTGATCTACGCTTTGTCGCACCAGACAGAGTCGGGCTCCTTCTACAGCGGGATGCTCGTGCTGAATGGCTTCACCCGGATCGCCAGGATTTGCGTCTGCACTCTCGGCATAGCCACGTTGCTGCTCTCCCGCCCGGTCCGCTTTACCACTCATATTGGGGAGTATCTGGCCATCCATCTCCTGGCGACGCTGGGTCTGCTTTTTCTGGCTGGCGCCGAAGAATTGCTCACGGCATTCATCGCGCTGGAGCTCGCCAGTTTGTCACTATACCTCCTGACCGGGTTCAACAAGCAAAGCCAGGCCTCGTCTGAAGCCTCCCTGAAATACTTTCTGTTCGGCAGTGTCGCCGCGGCATTCACCCTTTTCGGAATCAGCCTGGTTTTCGGGCTGGCCGGCTCCACCAGCTTTGCGGAGATCGCAACGGTCCTCAAAACTCAGGAACTGAGTCCCCTCCTTATCGTCGCGCTGGTCATGGTGGCGATTGGCTTCGCCTTTAAAATGGCGGCCGCACCCCTCCATTTCTGGGCCCCCGATACTTATCAAGGCGCGCCCATTCCGTCGGCCGCGCTGGTGGCCTCGGGCTCCAAGTTGGCGAGCTTCGTTTTGTTCCTGAAGTTCTTTGTCTACGCCCTGCCCGCTCAAGCGGGCAGCGCTTCGATCGGCGGCAGCGTCCGCGGGTGGAGCATCGCCATTGCCGCCATCGCGGCGGTTTCGATTATCGTGGGCAACCTCCTGGCCATCGCCCAAACGAACTTCCGTCGGCTCCTGGCTTACAGCGCGGTGGCCCATGCTGGCTACGTGCTGATCGCCGTGCTGGCCCGCAACGAACTCGGCCTCGCTTCGGGCGTCTATTACCTTTTCACTTACGGCCTTTCCATCATCGGCACGTTCGCCATCGCCGGCATCCTCGAAAAACAACCGGGCGAACTGACCATTCAGGAATTCTCCGGGCTTAGCCGACGGGCGCCGCTCCTCGCCATCTGTCTTTTCGTCTTTATTCTCTCCCTTGCCGGGATTCCTCCACTCGCCGGATTCTTCGGCAAATTCTACATCTTCCTGGCCGCGCTCGATGCGTCACGCAGCGGCGGAACGCCCGGGCTTATCTGGATCGTGGCTCTCGCCCTCGCCGCCAGCGCCGTCTCTCTCTTTTACTATCTGCAGGTGCTCAAGCAGGCTTTCGTTCTCGAAGACACCCAGCGCCGTTACGTCTCCACCCCGTTCGGAGCCGGCCTCGTCATTCTCATTCTGGCCGGGACCGTGGTTTACCTCGGCTGTTTTCCGGAGGTGCTGAACGGCCCTTTGCTGCGCGCGCTGGCAATCAGTCCGGCGAAGCCGGCTGCGACCGCTCACGCCACGCCCCTCTCGTCCGCTCAACCCGCGGCCTCGAGTGCCGCCCGGCTGACGTTCGCGGTTAAACCTTGAGAATCCGATGATCCTTTTCCGCCCCGCTCGCGGTTCGCTTTTTAGTCCATCGATCCGGCGAACCGCTCTGCTGCTGGCTGCCGCCTTTCTCTTGACGCTGGCGCTGCCCAAAACCGATGCGGCTTCCACCCTCCGCCTGGATTTCTTTCACACGGGAAACGCCTCCCAGGAGCTTTTCAGCCTTGACCAACTGCACGTCGAGCCCCTCCCCTGGCCCGGCAACCCGCGCCGCCCCATCGATGAGTTGAACCTCGGCAAGTATCTCTTCGAGATCCGTGATCGCGCCAGCAATCGCCTCCTTTACTCCCGCGGATTCAGCTCGGTCTATGGCGAATGGGAAACCACCGATGAAGCCAAAGCCCTGAACCGCACCTTTCACGAATCGCTCCGGTTTCCCGCGCCCGAACGGCCTTTCCAGGTCCTCCTGAAGAAGCGCGATGCCGAAAATGCCTTCCGGGAGGTATGGAATCTCATGCTCGATCCGGCGGACATGTTCGTCGATCGCTCACCGCAGCACGCTGCGACCGACCTGATCGCCTTGGAGAAAAACGGGGACCCTGCCGAGAAGGTTGATTTCCTGATCTTGGGCGATGGCTACTCAGCGGACGAACGGGAGAAGTTCCAACGAGATGCCCGCCGCCTGCTGGATCGCCTCTTCGCAACGGAACCGTTCAAAAGCCGCCGTCAGGATTTCAACGTCTGGGCTCTCTGCCCTCCGGCGGCCGAATCCGGAGTTTCACGTCCGTCCACGGGGGTCTATCACGCCTCGCCGCTCGGCGCGAGTTATGACGCGTTCGGTTCCGAGCGCTACATCCTCACCTACGACAACCGCGCGGTGCGCAACGTCGCGCAATTCGCCCCTTACGAATTCGTGGAGATCATCACCAACAGCAAGACCTACGGCGGCGGCGGCATTTTCAACCTCTACGGCACGGTGGCCGCCGACAGCGCGCAGGCTCCCTACATCTTCGTCCACGAATTTGGCCACCACTTCGCAGACCTGGCCGACGAGTACTACACCTCACCCGTGGCCTACACCCCGCCCGCGCACAAGATCGAGCCGTGGGAGCCGAACGTGACCGCTCTGCTCGATGCTTCCCACTTAAAATGGCAGGATCTGGCAACGCCCGGCATTGAGATCCCCTCCGCATGGAATAAGGCCGACTACGACAAGGCCGCGCGGGAATTCCAAAAACGCCGCGAGAAACTCCGCGCCGAGAAGCGGCCCGAAACGGAAATGGAGGCGCTCTTCACGGAGATCCGCGAGTCGGAAAAGAAATTCTTTGCCGCGGAAAAGCATCAGGGGCAGGTCGGGGCTTTCGAAGGCGCCGCTTACCAGGCCACCGGGTATTACCGGCCTGAACTCAACTGCATCATGTTCACCCGTAGCCCGGAGTTTTGCACCGTTTGCCGTTCAGCCATCCATCGGATTGTCGACCTCTATTCGAAGTGACCCGGCCGATCCCGCGGATGGCCCCGGGATCAGCCGTTCGAGAACCAAGCCGGCTTTATCGATTCCGGTCGTCGCCCTTCAGGAGGCTCAGCCAGTAAAGGAGCTGCAGCATTGACGAGACCAGAGCCGCCACATAAGTGAGCGCCGCCGCGTTCAAAACCGAGGCCACGGCCGGGCCCTCATCCCGCTGCACGATCCCCAGCGCCAGCAACTGCTGTTTCGCCCGGCGGCTCGCATCATACTCCACCGGCAGAGTGACCAACTGAAACGCCGTGACGATGCCGTAGATCACGACCGCCAGCAGCGCCATCTTTACGAGCCCCAAAAACAAGCCGCCGAAGAAAAGAAACGCCGACGCTTGGGTGGCAAAATTCGTGACCGGCACCATCGCCATCCGAATGTGCAAAGGCGCGTAAGCCGCCTTGTGCTGCAAGGCGTGGCCCGCTTCGTGAGCCGCCACCCCCACCGCAGCGATGCTCCGCCCGTGATAATTCTCCTCCGAGAGGAACAAAGCTTTTTTCATCGGATCGTAATGGTCCGTCAGGTGCCCCTCCACCATTTCCACCGGCATCTCCTCCAAACCCGCGCGGTCAAGGATCGTGCGGGCCGCTTCCGCGCCGGACATCCCGGTCGCCAGCGGGGTGTTGATGTAACGCGCATACGTGCTGCTCAGGCGGAATTGCGCGTACAGGCCCAGCAAGAACCCTGGCAGCAAAAACAGCCAGTAGCTCGGGTCTCCATACACAAATCCAAGGATTCCAGTCATATGTTCCATTTCTCCTCTGTCGCGAGGGGCCTTCCCCCCTCCTCCCCTACCTTTCCCATTCGGCTGCGTTGACGCAAGCCCACGGCATTACAAACGACAGGCGGATTTGGAAGAGGTCAGTTTCCAACTCCGCTCTGAGCATCCCTTGGAACGGTCAGGTTCGGCCGGTCAGCCTCGCACAAAAACCAAGCCATCGGTCAGCGAGGACCATTCTCAAGCGGAAGGGCTGGACGAACCCTGGGTGTCGTCCGGACCCGTGGGACGGCAGCACAAAGCGCGCGTTGGGGGCGCCGGGCCCGCAGCGAAGTCGCGGTTTTGGGCCGCCGGATCGAAACCGAGTCGGGGCTCGAAATCTCCCTGATTTCGGCCATACTAAGCGGATGATTCGGATCCTGGTTGGCGCGCTTCTGTTGTCTTCGCTGCGCTTGTTCGGCGCGGAGGGTGAAGCGCGCTTCTTGTCGCGCGTTCGCCAGCTCACTTTCGAAGGGAAATCAGGAGAAGCGTATTTCTCACCTGATGGGAAGAATCTCATTTTCCAGAGCGTGCGAGAGCCAGGGAATCCCTTTTACCAGATTTACCTGCTCAGCTTGGAAACAGGCGATATCTCCCGCATCTCGCCCGGCTTCGGCAAGACCACTTGCGCCTTCTTCCGGCCCAGCTCGGACCAGGTGCTCTTCGCCTCCACTCACCTGGACCCGGACGCCCGCAAAAAGCAAAAGGACGAACTCGACTTCCTCGCCAGCGGCAAGACCCGGCGTTACTCCTGGGATTACGATGCGCAGATGGATATCTTCTCGGCCCGGCGCGATGGGGCTGGACTCACACGATTGACAGTGGCTCCGGGATATGACGCCGAGGCGTCCTTCTCACCGGACGGGCGCAAGATCGTTTTCACTTCGCTCCGGGATGCTTACCCGCTCGAAAACCTCTCGCCCGAGGATCGCAAACGCTACGAGACAGACCCGGCGTATTTCGCCGAAATCTACCTGATGAACGCTGACGGGACCGGCCAGACCCGCTTGACGCGCAACCCCGGTTACGATGGCGGCCCTTTTTTCATGCCGGATGGCGAACGCATCCTCTGGCGGCGGTTCCAAACGAATGGCGTGGTCGCGGACGTTTTCACCATGAAGCTCGACGGCAGCGACGTCCGCCAGGTGACCCGGTTCGAGTCCATGTCCTGGGCTCCCTTCCCCCACCCTTCCGGCAAATACATCGTTTTCACTTCCAACAAACTCGGGTTCGAGAATTTCGAGCTCTTCATCGTCGATACGGAAGGCCGGCACGAACCGGTCCGTGTTTCCTTCACCGACGGGTTCGACGGCCTGCCAGTTTTCTCGCCCGATGGCCGCAAGCTTTGCTGGACTTCCAATCGCACGGCCAGCAAGCAGTCGCAGATCTTCCTCGCGGCCTGGGATCACGAGGCCGCTCTAGCCGCTCTGGGCTTGGCTGACGCGAAATCGGCGGCGACGCCCACTGCCCCTTCCGCCCCAGCGCCGGATCATCCTTTGTCCCCGGAAATCCGGGCGGAGGACGCCCGCACTCTCGTCAATTATCTCGCTTCCGACGCTCTGGAAGGCCGCAAGACCGGTGAAACGGGCGCAGCCAAGGCCTCTGACTATATCGCCGCCCGTCTGCAGGAGTTCGGCCTGCAACCCCTGGCCGCCAATCCAGAACTCACCGGCTACTTCGATCCATTCGAGTTCACTGCGGGCGTCAACGTCTCTGCGGATCAAACCCATCTGCATATCGAAGCCCAGGGGCAGGCTTCGGACCCATCGCTGGACGCCGGTTTTCGTCCGCTCTCTTTCAGTTCGAGCGGCGAGGTCGATGGGCCGGTCGTCTTCGCGGGTTACGGCCTCTCCATCCGGGAAAAAGGCGCGGAAGGCTACGATTCCTATGAAAAAGTCGACGTGACGAACAAAGTTGTGCTAGTCCTCCGTTACGTGCCCGAAGGGGTCGAGCCCAAACGCCGCCAGGAGCTGAACCGCTACGCCGCGCTCCGCTACAAGGCGATGCTCGCCCGGGAACATGGCGCCAAGGCGATCCTCGTCGTCACCGGCCCCAACTCGCCCCGGTCGGGCGAACTGATCCCCCTCTCCTCGGATGGCACGCTCACCGGCTCCGAAATCCTGGCCGCTTCCATCTCCACGGAGGCCGCGGAGGCCATCCTCGCCGGTTCCGGCAAAACCTTGAAAGAGCTGCAGACGTCGCTCGACGCCGAGAATCCGCACGTGGACAAATCCCTGGTTCTCACCAATGCCCGCGTGAAACTCAGCGTCCGGCTCGAACATCAGAAAAAGAAGGACCGCAACGTCATCGCCGTCCTGCCCGGAACATCGCCTGAATACATCCTGATCGGCGCTCACTACGATCACCTCGGCTTTGGCGAAGGCGGCGATTCCCGGCAGAACAAGGACGAGCAAGGCCAGGTCCACAACGGCGCCGATGACAACGCTTCCGGGGTCGCCACGGTCCTGGAACTCGCCGCGAACTTCGCCGCGCAAAAAGCCCCTCTCAAGCGCGGGCTCATCTTGGCCTGCTGGTCCGGCGAGGAAATGGGCTTGCTGGGCTCCGCGCACTTTGCGCAGGAGCCGTTTGTCACGAACATCGTCGCCTGCCTCAATTTCGACATGGTGGGACGCCTCCGCGATGACAAGCTGATTCTCCAGGGCGTTGGCTCTTCGTCGGTCTGGAACAAGCTCGCCGAGCGGAAGAACGTCCCGGCCGGGTTCAACCTCACGCTGCAGGAGGATCCCTTTCAACCGAGCGACATCACTTCGTTCTATCCCAAGGGCATTCCGGTGCTCATGTTCTTCACCGGCAATCACGACGATTATCATCGCCCCACCGATGATGCGGATAAAATCAATTACGACGGCATCGAACGCATCGCCAGATTTGCCCGGGCCCTCGTTCTGGAACTCGCCGCCGCCGATCAACGACCCGACTACCTGAAAGTCGACCGCGCCAGCGAACCCGGAACCCGCGATGCCCTCCGCGTTTATCTCGGCACAATTCCGGACTACGCCACGGAAGTGAAAGGCGTGAAACTCTCCGGAGTGCGCCCGGCCAGCCCCGCCGAAAAAGGCGGGCTCAAAGGCGGCGATGTCCTGATCGAATTCGCCGGGCAGAAGATCGCCAACATTTACGACTACACTTACGCCCTCGACGCCGCGCGCATCGGCCAGCCGCTGAAGGTCAAAGTCCAACGAGAAGGGAAAGAGATCGAACTGTCCGTAACGCCGGAAGCACGGAAGTGATGAACCATTTTCGGCAGGGTGGGCCTCTGCCCGGAGCAATTCGGAACAAAAACCGTCTATTGAGGAGATGAAAACCATCGTTCTCTTCCTCCTCAGTTGCTTCCTGACGGCGCCTGCGTTCGCTCTGAGCATCACGATTGATCGCGACATCAACTTCCCGAAGGACTATTCCCCGGAAAGAGTCGCAGCGATTCGCAAAGTGATTCAGGATCCGCAGTTCCATTTCGTGGAAGGGACTGCCAGCTATTGGCCGCCGGATTGGGGCACGACCCTCAGCTACACCGGTGACGCCAAATCGCTGAATGCCTTCATCGAGGCCCTGCGTCAGATCCCCGGCATCGGTCTCCGGCTCAAGCTCTACCGCGGCCAGAATACCGAACTCCACCGCGATTCCCCCTGGCAGCTCTACTTCTCCCATGCCCGTCCCGACGAACTCACCCTCCAGCTCAACCTCAACGCCACTCAACTCGAGTTCGACAAACTGGCCCTGCCACTCTGGCCGGCCTTGAAATAGATCGGGGAGCCCAGCGCTTGAGCGTCGTCCGCCTGAGTTTAGCAGCGGTTCTGGCCCCAAGGATTCAATACCTTGCCAAAACGCGTCACGTCGCGACGATTCATTCCTGGAATTCTCGGAGAGAGTATCCATCGCCGCCTTCATGCATCACTCGGTAAGGCGGCGAGCTCTAACACAACAACCGCGGGTTGAAACCCGTGGGCTTGCCTCGTGCCATGAGGCCAGCAAAGCCGCAGAGAGCGCACAGAACGCAGAGAAAGGATTGGGAAGGTTTGGAGCGCGCGGGAAAGGAGTTGGCCGGACGTTTGCTCACGCATGGCCGGCAGACAGAATCGATGCAGTTTTCGCAAAGAATCGAGCAAGACTGGTCGAGTTTCCCTTGTTGCCACCAGGCCGGGAACGGCAAATACTTTCGGCTAAATCAAAAGGAAGAAGCTATGAGCAAAATGCCGCTGGTGAACCGCCGTGCCTTTATCAAAGGAACCGCTCTGGGGACGATGCCGTTTTTTCTGCCGTCGCGCATCTGGTCTGCTGAGACGGGGCCGAACAGCCGCTTGAATCTGGGTTTCGTGGGGATGGGGACGCAGAATCGAGGGTTGCTCGGGAGTTTTATCCGGCGGCCGCAAGTGCAGGTGGTGGCGGTGTGCGATGTGGATACGACGCGGCGGGAGAACGCGCAGAAGATCGTCAACGAGCACTATAAGAAAGAGAATAACACGGAGTACAAAGGCTGCGCGGGATACAACGATTTTCGGGAATTGCTGGCGCGGAGGGATATCGACGCGGTGGTGATCGCGACGCCGGACCACTGGCACGCCCTGGTGGCGATCGCGGCGGCGAACGCAGGGAAGGATATCTATTGCGAAAAGCCGCTGACCCAGTCGATTTACGAGGCGCGGACCCTGGTGAAGGCGGTGCGGAAGAACGATCGGGTCTTTCAGACCGGGAGCATGCAACGCTCTTCGCGCGAATTCCATCGGGCTTGCGAACTGGTGCGGAACGGAGCGTTGGGGAAGATCGAAAAGATCGAAGTGGGCGTGGGCGGCCCGCCCGTGGCGTGCGATCTGCCGGGAGAGGAGAAGCCGGAAGGGCTGGACTGGAACATGTGGCTGGGGCCGGCTCCGGAGCGGCCTTACAATTCGGTGCTCAGCCCGCGCGGCGTGCATACGCACTTCCCAAACTGGCGAAGCTATAAGGAATTCGGAGGCGGCGGCATTACGGATTGGGGGGCGCACCATTTTGACATCGCGCAATGGGCGCTGGGGATGGACGAGAGCGGACCGATCGAAGTGATACCGCCCGAGGATAAGAAGGCCACGTCGGGGGTGAAGTTCCTCTATGCCAACGGAGTTCCGATGTATCACACGAACGGGAACGGAATCACCTTTTTCGGTGAGAAGGGCAAATTGCCGGTCAACCGCGGCAAGTTCGAACCGACTCCGGAAGAGCTGGGAGAGGTGAAAACGCCCGTGGACGGAATCCATCTTTACAAGAGCACGGATCATCATCGGGACTGGCTGGAGTGCATCAAAGAACGGCGGAAGCCGATTTGCGACGTGGAGGTCGGGGCGCGCACGGTGACGGTCTGCCACCTGGCCAACATTGCCTACCTAAACCAAGCGCATCTCAAGTGGGATCCCTCCAAGGAGCAGTTTGTGGACGGGATGGGCAACCCGAAATGGTTGAACGTGCCGCACCGCGATCCGTGGATCGTGTAAGGTAATCTTTCATTCGGGATTCAAAGGCGGGGCTCCGCCCGAAGCAACTCCGCGCGCCACTTCTCATGGTGCTCGCGCTGAAGCGGAGCGCCACCGCCGGGTTGTTGCACATCCAATAACGCCGATCGTATCCACTCATAGAAAGGCCAGCTGAAGCCCGGAGATCGGATCGACCCCGAACGCAATCTGTTTGGCGTGCTTCCGGGAGGGCGTTGTGAGACCCTGATTTCCGTTCAATGCATCGACCCGCGGTGAAACGGTCTCACGATGGAGCGGCAGGAAACTGCGACGCTCTGCCCGATCGTGCGCTGAGAAATGGGGATGTGCTGATCACGCCGAACGAAGCGAATCAACGGCACGGGATCGGGATTATCGTCGAGCGGTTTTTCGGGCATTTGCCGAACACGCTGTCGATCCGCTCGCATAACAGCTTCGGCGGAGAGCAGCGGTTCGGAACGCATCAGCGCCTCATTTCGCAGACGGGCCGGACGCGGGCGGAGAGCCGGGAATTGCTCCGGCACGTTCTCCATGGCAGCACGGTCCGCCGGATTCTGTGCATTCCGTTTTTTCCGGATGACCTGGTGACGGCGCTTTGCCTGCAGGAACTGTCCGGCGCGCCCTTGGGCATCTACGTGATGGATGATAATAACATCGGCGCGCATGGGATCCCGGACGAATTGCTGCGGGAAGCGCTGGGGAAGGCCCAGCTCCGCCTGGGGATTTCGCCCGAAATTCGGGAGGCTTATGAAGCCAAGTTCGGGCTCCGGTTCTTTGTGATGCCGCCGTTGGTGGAGCGGGAACGCCTGTGTGTGGAACCGCGCGTCCCGCCGTTCGAGGGCGGGAGCTGCCTGCCGGCGGCTTTGGTGGGAAACGTATGGAGCCAGCAATGGCTGGAACGCCTGCGCGCCACAGTGCGCGGATCGGGCCTGAAGCTGGCGTGGTACGGAAACACGCAGGCGTCCTGGCTGCACTACTCCGAAGCAGAGCTGGCGGCGGATGGGATCATCCCGGCCGGTTTTTTGCCGGAAGCGGAATTGATTGAAAGGCTCCGTCCGCATCCCTTCGCGGTGATACCGTCGGGCTCGCTGGATGAGCATGATGACCGGCCTGAACTCGCACGGCTGAGCCTTCCGTCCCGCATCCCTTATCTGATGGGGGTCGCCAACCTGCCGCTGATCGTGCTCGGCCATCCGGAAACAGCTGCCGGCCATTTTGTGGAGCATTTCAAGCTCGGTAGAATAGCGCCCTACGACGGCTCCGCTTTGCGCGAGGCGGCGGAGGGAATTTGCCAACCGGAGGAGCAAACCCGGATCCGCCGACAGGCCGCCGCCATCGGGCCGGCCTTCACCTTGGATCGGCCGGGCGAATGGCTCTGGGATTCCCTGGCGAAGGGAGCGCCGCACGACGACCGCTTCGAGAAACTGATGCCGAGAATCCGGCGCTAAAAACGGATCTGCTCGCCGGGCGGTTACTTTTTCTCCAGGCCACGGATCACAAAATCATCAAACCAGATGGGCAGGCCGGAGTACGGCATGCCGCTGACACTGGAGCGTCCCGGGGTCGGGAGTTCGGTATCCGTGAATTCGAGGGCGGGTTTGGCAGGTTCGGCGCCGTCCTGCCAGATTTTACCGGCCAGTTTCCATTCTTTGTCGCCGGCTTTGGCGAGCTCCAATTTCAGGTGCGTCCATTTGCCCGGCTGCCAATCGAGAGGAACGGCGGTTTTGAGGGCGTCGCCTTTGTAAAGTTCAAGCTGCTTTTTCCCGGGGCTGACACGGAGCTTGTAGCCGCCGACGCCACAAAGGCCGACATCGAAAACGGGAAAGCGGCGTCCCTTGGCCGCGCCGAAAATCCGGGCGGACACCGCGACATTCTCACTGGAGGAAGGGCCGAAGAGAACGCCATAGGTGTCGAGCGGCGCTCCGGGCAGCTCTAGGACTTTATTCCCGTCCACCTCTTTGACGGCGAAGCCTCCATCCAGCACGAGGAAATCCTCGGGGACAGCGCCGACTTTGGCCTGTTCGAAATTGTTTTCGTATTTCGTCTCGGCGCGCAACGCCACGGAAGCGAAGAGCGAGACCATCAACAACGCACGTAACCGCATAAATCTATTCGTTCCGCAAAGCCTGCAACAGGGGCGCGCGCAGAGCGCGGGCGGCGGCAATCAGCGTCCAGATCAGGCCGCAGAACAAAACCGCCCCGAGCGTGAGGCACAACTGGACCAACGGGACTTCGCGCCCCGGGGCCAGCAGGGAGGGCAACACGGCCAGCACGGCCGCGAGGACGCCGAGCACGAGCCCGAGCAGGAGCAAGCCCGCATGCTCGCTCAGGATCAACCAGCGCAAGGCTGGTTTCCGGAACCCAACAGCCAGGAGCAACGCCAGCTCGCTGCGCCGCTCAAAGACATTGCGCAAAAGGATGATGCCCAGCCCGACCGTGCCGAGGAGAAGCCCCAGCCCGCCCAGCATCTGGAAGGTGCCTAAATAGGTGTTTTGCACCGCGTTCAAAGTATTGAGACGGTCCCGGGTCCGGCTGACCTCAAGGCCGACATCCTGCAGAGCCCTGGACAAGGCAGCTTTCAGGGCATCCGCGTCTTTCGACGGAGCGTCAATGAGGAACATTCGATAGCCGGCTTCCGCAGGGAACCGTTTCACGAACTGCTTTTCGGAAATGACAAGGCTCCCTTGCAAGATCGAGTTCGCGACTGCGCCGACCAACCGCACCTGAAAGCGCTTGCCCGTAGCATCCGCGTACTCGATCGAATCGCCCAGCTTCTTGCCAAGCGCCCACTGAATGGAGGCGGCATCCCCCACAGCGGGGACAACATCGGGCCCGAAATCCTGGTCGAGCAAAAGCCACGGATTTTCGGCAGGAGCGCCTTTCAGGGTTTCCGCGAAGGTGAAGGCCTTGCGCTCGCCAAGCTGGGAAGGCTCCACGCCGAGCAGGCGCGGACGCTGGGCGCGATTGAGATTCAGACAACTCGCATCTTCCCCGGCCAGGACGCGAAACGGAACAAACCGGGCTTGCGCCAGATCGCGCTCGCCCAGGTTATAGAAATCGCGGCCGCTTTTGGCATTCAAGTTGTGAACGACCGGCAGAGAGCTTTCCGCCAGGAGGGCAAAGCCGCCCGTTCCGGATCCGCGCGCCTCTGCATTTTTGCCTGCGTCGAGGCGAAAGGCCCCGATCGACGTGATCAGAAACGCACCGCTCGCCAGGAGCCCCACGGCCGCCCGGCTGCGCTTCCGGCGGCGCGTGACGCTGCGGAACCCGATTCCGGTAATGGAAAGACTGTTCGCCGCGCTGGAGGAGGCAAGCCGGCGGAGGAGCACGGTGGTAAAGCAGAGGCCGGAAATCAATAACAAGGCGCCCGCCGAAAAGAAAAGGTCTCCGTCCGCTTTGTCGGGGCTCGCCAGCCCGTAACCGGTCAGGCCGAGCGCGGAGAGCAGACTGATCCCGCCGGTCACGAAACTGGTTCGGGGCGGCCGGCCTGTCGTTTCGGAGAAGAACTCTTCGTCCAGGCCGTCGGCCAGCAACTCGCGGGCAGGCCGCCGCCCTTCACGGCGCAAGCCCCACCAGATTGTGGCGATAGCCACCAAGACTCCGGTCACCCAGCCGATCCCAAGCGTGCTGGCGCTCCCATAATACCCCAGAGCGGAACCGGCGACGGCATCACTCCAGACGGTACGAAGCCCCCAAAGCATGGCTTTGGCATACAACGTGGCGCCCGCCACGCCGAGCGCGCCGCCAATCGCTGCCAAGCCCGCCCCTTCCAATAGAAGGAGGCGCCGCACTTTTGCGGGGGCGAACCCAAGCGCCAGCAAAATGCCCACTTCCACGCCGCGCTGCTCGAGGGCAAAACGGAAAAGCAGCGACATGAGCAACAGCGCTGCCGCGACCAGAAAAAAGCTGAACCCGATAAAAAGCCCGCCGAAATCCTGGGAGCCGGCGCTGGCGGCGAGCGCTTGCGCCCGGACCGGTTGAAAAGCCATGCCCAAAGAACCGGGGGGCAGATGCGCCAGCAACGCCTGCCGAATCTTATCTTCCCCAACATTTCCCCCAGCCGTCGGGTAGCGCACGGCGGTCAAATTGCCGAACCGGTTGCTCCACATCATTTGCGCCGCCGGCAGGGTGATGAAAGCCTTGGGTGTGCCGCGATACTGATGCCAATAATCCTCGTCCTTATCGCGGATGGCGGATGTATTGATCGGGAACCCGGTATCCCAATCGCGGCAATTCGCCGCGTCGGTCATGCCGGGAAAATCCGGCATCAATGTTTTGTCAGCATAAGGCGGCTGCATCGGCGCAACCGCTCGCACCCGGAAAGAATTGGTCCGCTCGACCAAGTCGCGCATCAAGCCCATGACGTAGTAGCTCAGGGCGATTTGGTCGCCGGGTTTGGCCTGCAGATCGTCCGCGAGCCACTGATTGATGATGATCTCGTCGTCGCGCAGGTCCGCCGGAGTAATGCCCGCAGCTGCTGCCACCATGGAATAGGGAGTCGTTTTCGCCCCGGCCTGCAATCGATTGACGAAGTAAGTGAAAACCGGCTGAGCCCCTGCCACTTGCAACGCCGCCTGGGCTGTGGGGCCGTCCAGAAAGACGCGCGAGCTTCTCACTTCGAGCGCGCCGCCACCCGGAACGGGCTGGAGTCCGACCTGGGCATCGGCCAGGCTGAAAGCGCGGCGCAAGGCCGCCTCCAGATCACCCGCGCCGCGGGCCAGCAACAAGTTCGCCTGGTTGGTGGCTTTGACCTTCTGCTCCAGATAGGCGAGTGGAACAAAGGCGTTGAACGGCGGCACCTGGCTGGCCGCCAAACCGAACCGGCCGAACTCCCCGTCCTGCAAAACCCGACCGACCTCCAGGCGGAGGGCCACGCTGGCATCCTCCTCCGGGGCCAGAGGGGCGTCCCGCGAGAGGTGCGAGATCCGCGGCGCTCGCAGCAAAAGGGTGTCTCCCACGTTCACTCGCAGCTGACGGGCCAGAGGTTCGTTGATCCAGACGCGGCCTTCAGCCAGCTCTCCGCTGACGCTCTGGCTGGCCAGTTTCCAGAACTCCGCCCCCACGCCATTGACCTGCACCTGGTTGGCGCGGGCGGATCCATCCGGATTGGAGGCCGTGCCCGGAAGCTGCAAAACCGGCGCCACCTGCGCGCCTGGAGCGGCCTGGGCAACCTCTGCGGCGAGGTCCGCTCGAAACAAACGATCGCCCGAAGCCAAGGCTTGATCCACCTGCCCCAACCGGGCCAGAGCCATCGCCCGGAGAGTCCCGCGGACGGAATCGCCCACCAACAACGCGCCGGCAAGCACCGCCGTAGCAATGGCGGCTCCGGCGATGGTCCCCAAGTGGGACCGCCAATAAAACGCCAGGCTTCGCCGCGCTAAAGTTCCTCCAGTCATGTTTTTCCCGGGCGGCAACACGCGCCCGAAGCTCCTCCGTCAAAACTGACGACAGGCGCCGATCTCGTCAAACCTCTTGAAGCCTCGCACCATCCTTCCTCGGGGACCCTTAACGACGCCACCGCAGCCGGGCGAGCCTCACCCCTCCCTCACGGTCGGGGCTCTGTTTGCGGGTGGAACTTGCCTCGGGCGCATTCTCGGTTTGCTTTTGCTTCCGGTCCTTTGGTATTCCAACGGGAATGAATAAGTCCCGCACGCTTTCGAGACGTCGTTTTCTCGCCACCTCTGTCGCATCACTGGCCACCATCAATATTGTTCCGCGGTTTGTCCTGGGCGGCGCGGGGTTCACTCCACCGAGCGAAGTGCTCACGCGGGCGGTGATTGGCGTCGGCGGAATGGGAATGGGCCACGTGACGAACATCAACACCGCGTGCAAGCTGCTGGCGGTTTGTGACGTGGATAAGAACCACCTGCAAAATGCCCTGAAAGCGGCCGGCCCGGATGCCAAAGGCTACCACGATTTCCGCGAGGTGCTCGCGCGTAAAGATATCGACATCGTCCACGTCCCCACCCCGCCCCACTGGCACGCTCTGATTACGATCGCGGCGGCCAAGGCGGGCAAGGATATCTGGTGCGAGAAGCCGCTTTCACGGACGATCGCGGAAGGGGAAGCGGTGAAAGCCGTAATCGCCAAATACGAGCGCATTTTCCGTCTGAACACCTGGTTCCGCTTTGACAGTCCCTTCTACGGCATGGGCACGCCCGTGAAACCGATCAAAAAACTGGTCCAGGCCGGAATGTTTGGCTGGCCGCTCAAAATCACCCTGGGCGGAACTACCGGCTTCGACTGGAAGCAGAACCAATGGTGCGGCCGCACCCACCTCGAACCCCAGCCCGTTCCGCCAGAATTGGACTACGACATGTGGCTCGGGCCAGCCCCGGTTAAGCCGTACCATCCGCACCGGGTTCATCAATCATTCCGCGGCTACTGGGATTACGATGGCGGCGGGCTTGGCGACATGGGCCAACACTACCTCGACCCCGTCCAATACATTCTCGGCAAGGACGATGAAAGCCCGACCCGCGTGGAAGCAGACACCGGCCCTCAAGACCGCGACGCGGTGCTGCCCTGGCGGCGGATTTCCATCAAGTATGCTGACGGCTGCGAGATCATCCTCGATGGAGAGAACAAGGACACGGCTCCGTTCCTCTCCGGCCCGAAAGGCACCCTCACCAAAGATCTCGAATCGAACATTCCGAACCTCATCGAGAAAATCCGTGATCTGCCCGACCCGGCGCCGCAATTGACTGATTTCGTCCAGGCCGTCAAGACGCGCAAGAAATTCGCCCTCAACGAAATCAATGGCCATCGTTCCTGCACTCTGATCAATCTGGCCAAGATTGCGGTGCAGACCGGCCGGGTGCTCCGATTTGACGGCAAGACGCAACGCTTCATCGATGACGCTGACGCCAACTCCTACGTCGAGCAGCCCATGCGCGCCCCCTGGAAGATCGAGGTCTAAACTCGCCTCCCAGAACTCCAGAATCTGCCGCAACTCGCCGGTTTTCCGGCGAGTTTTTTACTTTTTCAGAGTTGATCCCGGCCGGGCGCGAAAACCACCTCTACGACTAAAGTCGCATACACCCGGCACCGATTTGTCGCTACGCTTTGCTCGATGGATCAAAGACGAATGCAAAGGAACCGTAGTAAAGGCCTTTCAAGCAGAGGCCGCGCGCTTATTCTCATGGCGCTCCTGACCGCACCGGACGCTTTCAGATTGGACGCTCAGGTCGTCTCCTTCAATTTCAGCGGCACCATCAACACGGTGAGCGATCCAAATTCGGTTTTGCCGAACGACATCACCACCGGAATCGCCTATTCCGGCACGGTCACCTACAACACGGCCAATTTGCAGGATGCCTTTCCGGCCGATCCAAACAACGGGGTGTATCGGTTTGAAGGGGCCGCTCTGAACGACTTCAACATGACGGTCACCCTCGGAAGCCATTCCATCACGGTGAACCCATCCCCGAGCCTGCCGCATTACATCCAGGCGTACCTCGTCTCCGATCACCTGCTCGACTACGGTTCACGAGAGCCGCGCCTGGACGGCAGCCAGCCTCCCGGCAGCCTGGGCGACTGGTCGGCCAACGTCACGCTCTGGGACAGCACAAAAAGCGCTTTGACCTCCGACGCGCTCCCGGTGGCCAGCCCCACCCTCTCCAAGTTCAACAACCCGCTCTTTTCTTTCAGTGCCAATAATGGAACGGACACATTCTACGTGGCGGGGCCACTGGCCTCGATCACCCCTGTGCCCGAACCGGCCACCACGGGTCTGGCTATCGGCGCCGGATTGCTCGGGTGGGGCTTTTGGCGGGCGCGCCGGCCTGCCAATCGCTGAGGGACGGCAGGGGGTCCCTCCGTTCTCTCGGGTGGCATCGTGGAACGGCCGATCCGTGTGCCGGTCCGCCAGTCCGCCGCACGCTTTGACAGGATGGGTTAACGGTTGTTGCCAAGATAACGATCAAACCAGATGGCAAATGCGCGCACGTCCCAGACCATGCTGAACCAGCCATGTTGGCCGCCTGGGTGCACCACCAGATCGACCGTTCGCCCCAGTTCGCGAGCCCGGGCCTGAAACCGCTCCGATTGATCTTTGGGAACCAGCGTATCTGCATCTCCATGATATATCAGGACAGGGCAAAGATTTGTGGTCACATAGTAAATCGGGGACATCTCTTTCCCGATCACCTGCCAGGTTGGAATATTGGTTGAGTTCGGCCCGAAGGCCTTCACAAAGCTTTTCGGCGGCCCGCCATCGCCGAGATTCTCGGTCGAAGTACCGAGATTCAGAAGATCCGTCACCGGGTAAAAGATGGCCGCCGCTTGCACGGAACTGTCTTCCCGGTCGATCGGATCCGGCGCGCTGGCGAGTCCAGGGCCGCCCCGCGTGGCCAGCATCAGACTCAGATGCCCTCCCGCGCTCCCGCCGGTCACGCCCATGCGCTTCGGATCCACTCCGAACTCTTTGGCATGATGCCGAATAAACCGAATCGCCCGGTTCATATCGTCATTGATCTCCATGACGGTCGCCTCCGGTTGCGAGATATGGCTGACCGCAAAAATCGTGTAGCCGCGGCGACAGAGTGGAGCTGTCATCCAGGGCCGGAAGGCATTCGTGCCGGATTTCCAACCGCCGCTCACCATGAGGGCAACGCCCAAGCCATTTGGATTCGCCGGACGAACCATGGAGAGCGTGAGGTCCCTTCCCTTCCGTCGGCCATAGACAATTCCAGATTGCATCACGCAGGCAGGATGCCAATACCACCAAGCCGCCCCGGCGACCGAGCCGAGGACCACGACCAGGGCCAGCAGACTCAGCCCCAGCCATTTCAGAAAGCGCCGCACTGTCATGAAATCAATTCTTGAAAAGTTCAATCGCCAGAAGCGTCACTGGCAATAAAGAACCGAACACCAAACAAGCCCAAACCATCCTGCGGTCCGGAGCAAGCCGAAACGCCATTACAATCCCCAAAGCCGACGCGACCACAACCGACCACGCCATGAGCAGGGAGAGAATTTTCAATGGCAAAGAGATGTGCCCCCGGCCCCACGACTGCTCGGTATGCACGGCCGCCAGCTTGGTCAGCACGGATGTATCGTCCGGGCGAAGGCCACAAGCTTGGAACGCCCCGGTGACGCAGAACAGGACCAGTAATGGAGCGCACAAACAACCGAGGTAAAGATGGACCTTTCGGACCGGCTTCAGCCAGGGACGCGGAAAATCTGACATGCCCAAGATTTGCCAAAACATTCCGATTTCGCAATGGGGAGAAGGGTCCAGGCAGGCGTCAGTCAATTTGAACCTCGGACAGGTTGTGGCGTCAGGTCGGCCGAAGGATACGATCGAGGCGTTGTTCAACGTCATCCAGGCAAGATGCGTTTTAAACACGGCGAACCGAATCGATCGATCTCGGCCCGCAGCCGTCGATCCTCTATTCGCCCTCGACAATCTGCCTGCAGACCCAACCTCCCGCGATTCGCGACACCACCTCCACGGTCCGGCTTTTTCCGCGTTGAATCTTCCGGCGAAGGGAGCGAATTATTCTCTGCGATGCAAACGCTGCGGCTTGTTCTGGGATGCTCTGCACGGTTCGCGATGCTTGCGTTAATTGCGGTTGCAACTCTGGCTCAAGGTTCCGTCACAATTCCGCTCGCTTCGCTCGCTCCCGGTGAAGTATTGGGCGAGCAGTTCGCAGCACTTGGCATACATTTCGCGCAGGACTTTGGGCCCGCCGCCAACACGGCTCTGCCGCCTCCGGTGCTGGATCGAGGCTCCGTCGTTGGGAGCGCCACGTTCGCACATATCCTTTTTGACTCGCCCGTGCAGGCGGTCTCGCTCGACGTGGCCGAAACGGACCGAACACCTGGCACTCTCCCGAATCTTCACGTGCTGGCCCTGACTGGGTTTCCCGGCGGCCAAATTCAAAGTGAAAAGACCGACTTTTTTCCGCTCGATCAATGGCATCGAATCACACTCGCAATCGGTCCCGGAACGCGCCTGATCGAGCTTGTGGGTTGGCTCTATCAGGGCGAGAACTTCACCCATCAATTCTATTTCGATAAGATACAGGTAACGTTCGTGCCAGAACCGACCGCAGCGGAGCTGATCGGGCTCGGGGTTAGCGCGCTTTTCCTATTTCGATTCCGAAAGCTCCGATCCTTGGGCCATCACTAATCCGTCCGGCTTTTTCAACTTTGAATTCTTTCCGGGCAGGAGCAAATTACGCTCTCACATGCAGAAACTTCAGCTTGTTCTGTCGGCAATTCTTTTGTGCCAAGGCATCCGCTACGCGGCCGCCGATCCGGCCCCATCGCCCGCCGGAGTGCTTGCGCCCTTTGTGGAAAGCGGCCAACTGGCGGGGGCGGTCACCCTCGTGGCGGATAAGGAGCGCGTGCTCGAATTGGCTGCGATCGGGCGCGCGGATATCGCAAACGCAAAGCCCCTCCAGACGAATTCCCTTTTCTGGATTGCCTCCCAATCCAAGCCGATGACGGCGGCCGCGTTCATGATGCTGGTCGACGAAGGCAAAGTGTCTCTCGACGATCCGGTGGAGAAACACCTGCCGGAATTCAAAGGCCAGATGGTGGCCGTGGAGAAGAATGCGGATCACGTCCTGCTCCGGAAGCCCGCGCACCCGATCACGATTCGCGAGATCCTGAGCCACACGAGCGGGCTCCCTTTCTCCACTCCGATCGAACAACCCACCCTGGACGGGCTCCGCCTGCGCGATGCCGTCCGCAGCTACGCCATGACACCTCTGCAATCGGAGCCCGGCGCCAAGTACTCTTACAGCAACGCGGGAATCAACACGGCCGGACGGATTATCGAGGTCTTGAGCGGCATGCCCTACGAAACCTTCCTGCAAAAACGCCTTCTCGACCCGCTCGGCATGAGTGACACCACTTTTTGGCCCTCGGAGGAACAACTGAGCCGACTGGCCAAAGCCTACAAGCCGAACTCTGCCAAAACCGCCCTGGAGGAAACGCCGGTGACTCAATTGCATTATCCGCTCACGGACCGGACGGAACGATTTCCCATGCCGGCAGGCGGTTTGTTTTCCACCGCAGCGGACACCGCCCGGTTTTGCCAGATGATTCTGAACGGTGGCGTTTTCGCGGGCAGGCGCGTCCTCTCGACCGAGGCGGTTCGGGAATTGACCCGTAAGCAAACCGCTCAGTCGATCGACACGATCTATGGGCTCGGATTTAGCGGCAACAAGGAAGATCAATGGGGGCATGGCGGCGCTTACGCCACGAACATGTCCATTGACCGATCCCGGGCCCTCATCGCGATCTGGATGGTCCAACATTCCGGGTTCGTCGGCGACGGCGGCAAAGCGCAAAAGGCGTTTCAAGACTGGGCTTTAAGTCAGTTTGGTTCGGTGAAATGAGCAACGGTGAACGACCGCTTCCATTGGAAAAACTATCTGCTGAGGCTTAAGACCCCTCGTCCCGCGCTTCGGCTTTGGGACCAGGACCGGCCGACCTGGTATGTGGTCACGCAGGAAGAACCGGCGCAACTCTGGCGCGTCTCGGAGGATAGCTCCTGCCCGGGGGGCCTGACCACGACGTTCATGCGCACCGCTCCGACCGTGGACGCCGCGATTCGCCTCGCCGAATCTCACTGGACAGCCGAACTGGAGCGCGGCCTGCATGAGGACGCGTTCCCCCTCCAAGCGGAGCCCAGCCTTGATCCCCGGCCTCAGCCTTTTTGGAAAAGTCGGGATCACAAGTCAATCGTCGATTGATCCGGGAGAGCCAGAGCATCAAACCGCCAGACACAAGTTGTGTTCATTTTGTCTCTTTGCGTGCCTGATGGGCCCTCCCCGCAGCAGCTATCGGGGAAACGCCGAAAATGGGTCGAAGCACGCAAAAGCATTGACTTCCCGCACGCGGATTGATAGGAGAAGCAGACGTAAGGCGGCGAAAAATGGGGCGTCATGCGATACTTGGGTCTGCGCGGTCTTCCAGCAGTCGAGCAGAGTTTCTCAGAGTTGCGCGGGAGTGCGGATTTGATATCCGCCGTCTCGCGGACCGACTCGCTGTCAGCGAGCGCACCGTTAAACGCTTCATTCGCGATTCGTACGATCGCCAAGCCGCAGAGTGGCTCAAAGAACAACGCCTCAACGAATCTCTCCTGCTCCTCGCTGAGTCCCGCTCCGTGAAGCGGGCCGCGCACGAGTGCGGCTTCAAGCAACAGGCTCATTTCTCCCGCGAATTTAAGAAACTCTTCCAGTTGACCCCCAGCGCTTATCTCCTTTTGCGCTCCCAGCGGAACGACGTTTTCTTCGACGATTAGCACGGGGCCTCGGGTCGTCGGAGGTTGAAACACCGCGCATTTTCAGACTGATCGTTTAAAGTAGATGTTTGCATCGTTCTGTCCGGTCTAGATACAAATTGTCCCACACGGACACAGTGTTGCAGTTGCAACCACAGCCACTCTTGTCAGTCTCGTTCACGGTAAGTTCCGTTTGAGCAACCAGGTATGAGGAGGAACCCCTATGCTCGTTATTCGGTCCGCCGTAGCGCCCGCTCCCCGGGCGGTCCCTCGTATTTACGGCTTTCTCCCGGTCTCCCGCAGCTCAACGTAACTTCGCCTGCCTGCCATGAAAAATCACCTCCACCCTGAAGCTCAACCTCCTCTCATCTCGGTCCTGGCCCCGCTCCCGCTCTCGCATGTCGAGCGAGATCAACTCGCCGGGCCGCTGCTGAAAATATTCTCTACGAACCGGATGCGGGGCGGTTGCTCATCGAGAAACCCGACCTCCAACGACTCGGCGTGCTGGCCGGCTCCCGGACACTTTCCCATTCCACAAATTGAATCTTAGCCACACACGTTTACTTATGAGCTCCAGACATAGTTCCATCCTGCGGGGTTTGACTGCCACGCCTCGTTCCCTCTCGTTCAGCGGCCGATTTGGCCGAATGTTCCGTTCGTTGCCCCCGGCCAGGTTCGGCTTGAGCGACACGGAGAATGCCGCCAACCTGGCCAAACTCGGCGCAGCCATGTCCGCCGGTTTCGATAAGCCGTTCGATGGGAAGGACGAGGAAGAAAGCGGAATCCCAGCGCTCTATACCTACTTCGGCCAGTTCATCGATCACGACATCACGTTCGATCCCGCCAGCAGCCTCCAGAAGCAAAACGACCCGGACTCCCTCACCGATTATCGCACCCCCGCGCTCGATCTCGATAACGTCTACGGTCGCGGCCCCGGGGATCAGCCTTATATGTACGATGGGAACAAGTTCCTGCTCGGATCAGCCATTGGCGGCGGCAGTCCGAATGCCACCGATCTCCCGCGCAACTCCAAGGGCGTCGCTCTCATTGGCGATCCGCGCAACGACGAAAATACGATCGTTTCCCAACTGCAAGGGCTCTTTCACCGGTTTCACAATCGCATGGTTGATGATCCGGCAAACCAGGGCCTTTCCTTCGAGGACATCCAACGCCTCGTCCGCTTCCATTACCAATACGTCGTCCTCCACGATTTCCTGCCGCGGATCATCAGCTCCGATGTCCTCAACCCGCTGAAAACCAATGGCCAGTACGACGCTTCCAAGCTCAAGTTCTATCATCCCAAAAAGGAACCTTTCATGCCGGTCGAATTCTCCGTGGCTGCGTATCGCCTCGGGCACTCGATGATCCGGCCCGGTTATCGCTTAAACGACGCGGTCATTCTCCCGATTTTCCCGGTGCCAGATCAAGGGCTGCCCGAAGGCCTCACCGGCTTTCGCCCTATGAATCCGGCCTGGGGCATCGATTGGGGCCGCTTTATCGACATCGATATTCGAAGCTATGACAGTCCCGACGGCCCCAATGACATCAAGCCGAAGCGGCTCCAGTTCGCGTATCGCCTCGACACTTCACTGGTTAATCCTCTCAGCAACCTGCCACCGGCCGTCGCCTCCAACCCATCCTCCCTTGCCCAGCGTAATCTTCAGCGTGGCTTCGCCCTGCAACTCCCGTCCGGCCAGGACGTCGCCCACGCCATGGGTATTGAGCCGCTCAAGGACAAAAACATCCTGATCGGCAAAGGGGTCGACAAGCCCGATCAGCCGCTCCCCTCGATTACAACGGTTTCTGACGCATTCGAAGAGAACTGCCCCCTCTGGACCTATATTCTAGCGGAAGCGATCAAGCATCAGACGTCGATAAAAATACCGGTGGCCGAAGACGTAAGCGTGACCACGCCCCAGCTCGGTCCGGTAGGGGGACGCATCGTCGCGGAGGTATTCCTCGGTCTCTTGTTCGGCGATAAGTCATCGTTCCTCAGCCTCAAGCCCAACTGGCATCCAGCGTCCGGGCCGAATTACAAACTGAAGGATTTCGTCGCTTACGCGATCGGGAAATAACCATTTTCCAGGTCGCCCTCCCAGAGAGGCGCGGTCGCATGGTACCGCGCCTCTTCCCCCGCTGAAACGCCATCCAACCCACAGAACAATAGTCCCGAGGCCTGCGGTCCATTTTCCATTTTAAGAGCATGAAGACACCTGCTGTGATTTCCGCTTTGGTGCTTGCCTCAATTCTCGCCTCATCGCGGGCGCACGACCCGGCGGCTCCCATGAACATGGCGCCGGCCGCCCAGGCCTACAGGCCAAAACCGCTGCCGCCCGAATTGCAGGCTCGCCTGGACGAATTGCGCAAAGGCGTAATTCCGAGCGAAGCGCTGGACGAGGCGATGGGAGGGAAAACACTCCACGGCACTCCGATCACTCCGCGTACTCCGGAGTGTTTTCCGGCGGAATCGCGGGACATTTTCTGGCAGATGGACATGGTGGCCGACGGCGACGGGCCGCTTCGCCCGATCAACTTCGATACGAATCACGACGGCGTGATTGATGATAATGAACGGGACGCCATTCGAGGGCGCAACACCTGGATCCTCTGGGCGGGCGGCAACGAAGGTTTCTGGAACTGGCTGGCCCAGGATGGATATGGCATCAGCGATTTTCTGGTCTTGCTCGACTCGCGCGTTCGCGGGAGCCGATTTAAACGCGCCGGCCTGATCAATCAGCCCCACTACGGCTTTGATCCAGACCCTTCGAAGCGGATTCTTGGCCTCTATCTCGACACCGCCAGAACAAACGCCACCCGTTATGATCCGGCAATGCCGTACGCCAGCCACACCAGCCGGTTTTCCCCGCCCGTTTTTGATAAGAGAGATCCCTCGCGGTCCGGTGCGCCGCCCAACCACGCGGGGTTGGAGCTCTTCCAACCGGGCGATCCGGTGCTCTACGAATCCGTCCGCAAGCAGCTGGCCGACTCCGGAGACGGAGTCAATTATGATGTCTACGGTTATCCCAGCGGAGTGGTGGGGATGCGCCTTTTCCTGAACCCCGACTTTTTCGGCCCCGGCAAAGCCCCCGCGCGCGCCCGAGCTTACTGGACCAACCGGGTGATCAATACGAATGGCCGGTACTACACCGATCCCGCGATCCAAAAGGACCCGCGATTGGTGCGCCCCTTCCGCGTGGGAATTTCCTGCGGCTTTTGCCATGTCGGCCCCCACCCGCTCAACCCACCGGCTGATCCGGAAGATCCGGACTGGCAAAACCTCTCCTCAACCATAGGCAATCAATATTGGAAGCCGCAACCCGCGTTCGCGAATCTCCTGGAACGCAACAGTTTCCTCTATCACTTCCTCGCCAGCCAGCAACCGGGCACGGTGGATACTTCGCTCGTCAGTTCGGATCAGATCAACAACGCCAACACGATCAACGCCGTCTTTGAGGTCAGCGCACGCCTGGCCCGGGCCGCTCTCAATCCCACCGAGCGCCAGAGCGCGGAGAACGTGCGCGTCCCTATGAACCCCGCGCTGAGCATCGAGGACCCCAATCTCATTCCCAAGCACGACAATAATGACTGGCGCCACACCCCGCGGGTTTTGCTGGACGGATCGGATTCTATCGGCGCATTTGGCGCCCTGGCTCGCGTCTACCTGAATATCGGAACCTTTTACGAGGAATGGCTCCGCTGTCATAACGCCATCATCGGATTCCGAAGGCAGCGCCCCTTCCAACTGAGCGTCTGCCAGGCCAATTCGGTTTACTGGCAGGTCAATGAGCAGTATCGCACCAAGTATCTGGCTCGCTACTTCACCCTGCGCTTCGGCACCAACGGGGTCCCTCCCGGTGTTCTTGTGGATGGCAATTTTGCGTCGCCCGAGAACATCAAAGCCTCCCAGAAACCGCACGACAGCACTCAAGCCATGAAGCTCGCCACCGCCAAGGAAGGCGATGGTCTGACTCCGAGCAAGGCCGCCAAAACTTTTTTGGACCTGGATGCGCCCGCCGATCGAATTCACGGACGCGAACTCTGGCTGCGGAACTGCGCCATCTGCCACTCCAGCAAACAGCCGGACGGATTTGGCCTCACTTTCGAACGCAGCGCCGGCGATTGGGCGCAACGACCCGCCCCGACCAACCACGTCTACACCTTGCCGATGGATGCCGCGCAATGGCCGGCTTTCAAGAGGAGCCCCGCCTACTCCGCCTATGTCCAAAACCTTCTGAATCTCGTCGCGGCCGAGGGGCAGACCATGGGCATCGACGACTTGAGCGGTGATCCCCTCACGGACGACCACCCGTTCTGGAAATCCAACTACCTCTCCACGGACATCCGCGTCCCGCTCACGCTGGCCGGCACTCCCAGCGGCCGCGCCATGGCCAGCAACGGATTGCAGGGCGAAGTCTGGGACAATTTCAGTTCTCTCACCTATAAGGGCCTGCCCTCGGTCGGATCAATTGCTTACAATTCGTGCATCAGCGGCCAAGCCGCCAGCTTCGAAGCGCCGGGCGGGGGGCGCGGCTACTACCGCCCGGCCACGCATGTCTCCCTTTGGGCGACTGCGCCTTTCCTGCACAACAACGCGATGGGCCTGTACCTCGACGATCCGTCCGTCAAAGGCCGCCTGGTTCAGTTCACGGACGGCATCCGCCGGGTCCTTTATGCCGACCGCCGCAGTGATCCTGCCGTCCTCCTGCGCCCCGACGAACAGAAGTGGCTGCAAGACAACGGCGGGCTCGCTCTTCCCGCCAGCGTGCGGAGATCCGGCGACCTGCGCGGCCTGGCCGCCGCAGCCGCCATCGACTCGGAGTTCGTCTACCGCCTCCCGCAGGACACCACGATCGAGTTCGCTCCCCGTTTCATCAAACCGCTGATCCAAGGGGTCGCGGGCAAAACAGTCACCGCCATCCTCGCGGTCTGGCTCTGGGTTTTTCTCGTCCCGTGGCTCGCTTGGCTGGCTTGGAAGCACAATCCGCGGCTGCTCGGCATCACCTTGGTTTTTCTGGCTGCGCTCGTCGCGGCGGGCATCGGGCTGAGCGGCCTGGTCGGCTCGGGAACCACGGCGGGGGCGCTGCTCATGGGCATCTCCGGGCTGCTGCGCTTCGGCTACGCGCATTGGATCATCATCGCTGTCGTTTTCCTGGCCACCGGCGTCCTCTTCATCGAAACGAAAACGGACTCCGTTCAAACCGCGCGCTGGATCTTGCGCGTGATCCTGGCCGGGATCGTGGTCGGCGCGGGCTTCTTCTTCCGCAACGCCTGGCTGACCACCGCGGCGGCGATCATCGCCATTATCATCTCGATGCGGGCTCGACCGACCCTGGCGGGCTTCTCCCGCTGGGTTTTCGGCGCGCTCGCGGTCGTGACATTGCTCATTGGCTATGTGGCCAATTCCTTCATTCACGGCCGCGTCATTGCGGTGATCCCGATCGTGAATGTCAAAATCGGGCCGCTGCCCGCCTCGGTCGGACCGATCCCGCGCGGCACCCCGGTGAACCTCATGATGAGCCTCGATCCCGAATCCCCGAAAACACCTCGCGCCGTGGTCGCCCTGGTTTCCGCCCTCGCCGAAATCAAACACCGCAAGCTGGTGGGGGATGCCGCCTGGGAATTGTTCAAGGAAATGGCTGGCCAGCCGCTGCTCGACGCCAGCAAATGCCCGGACTTCGGCCTGGACAAAGGCCATCTCTTCGGGGAAACGCTCGACCCGGACGCGGACAAGAACCGGAAAGCCAAGGAGGATCTTATCGCCTTCCTCAAAACCCTTTGAGCCCCTCCCCATGAGCCCAAAAACCTCCTCCATCCTGGTGCCTCCCGATGACCTGAAAAAACAAGGCCAGGATCGGGCCACTTCCCCGTTTGATTATATCATCGTCGGCGCCGGGGCGGGAGGCGGGCCGCTGGCCTGCCGCCTCGCCCAAGCGAAAAAGCGCGTTCTTCTGATCGACGCGGGCCCGGACCCAAAGATCGCCGGGGTCGTTCACGATGCCCCTCTCTTCCACGGCGCGGCCACGGAACAGCCCGACCTCAGCTGGGAATTCTCGGTGCGCCATTTCGAAGATGACAACCAACAACGCAAGGACCACAAGTACGATCCCAGGCACGATCGTTCCCTGACGAGCGGAAAGCCGGAGGACAAAGGCGGGATTTTCTATCCACGAAGTTCCGGCCTCGGCGGCTGCACTGCGCATCACGCCATGATTGTGGTCCGGCCCACGGACAGTGACTGGGATTACATCGCGGACCTGACCAATGACGACACCTGGCGAGCCAGCAACATGCAGCCCTACTTCGCCAAAATGGAGAATTGCCTCTACCTGGACGCGAACCGCGGATTCTTCGTCATGCTGGCCGGCCGCCTGGCAAAAATCTGGACCCGTTTCGTCGAGTACATCAATCCGAAGGCGGTGCTCGACCAGGGAGGCCACGGACGAAAGGGCTGGCAGCCCACCAACTTTATCGCCCCCGGAATCATCAAGAAGATCATCAAGACGGACAACGAGTTTACCACCGTCCTGATCAAGTCGGCTTTCCGCGTCATCCGCCAGAATTCCTCGCTCACGGCCGCCCTCAAACGCTACTTGATCCAGTTCGGCTTTGTCCGCGCGTTCGATCCCAACGATGTTCGGACTCGGGCCGCCAACGCCAGCGGCGGCGTCTTCCTCATTCCTACCGGCGTCGGCGACGAATCGCTCTACGATGAAAATGGCGAATCCCTCAAAGGCCGGCGCACCGGCGTGCGCGAATTCATTCGCAAAACGCAGGAGGAATGCAAACAGCATCGCTCACAAACCCAGATTGGAAGCGATGGGAAACTGCAGGAGGTAACCCTCATCAGCGACTACCTTGTGGTTGAAGACGGCTTCCACGTCGAAAGGGTCCTGATCGAGCCCGCGGCGGATGGCAAGCCTCCGCGCGCCGTCGGGGTCGTTGGCGTGAAAGGCGATCACCTTTATCGAGCCAGCCCACGGAGCCTGCCCAAGCCGCCTCCCACCGGCGAGCGCCTCAACTACTACGTTCGGCACACCCGCCTGCCCTCCGCCTCGGACGAAAGCTCCCGAGCCCCCGCCGGGGAAGTAATCCTATCAGGAGGATCATTCAATACTCCGCAGCTCCTGATGCTGAGCGGCATTGGCGACCGCGAAGAACTGCGCCAATTCGGCATCCCAATTATTGCTGATCTTCCCGGCGTTGGCCGCAATCTCCAGGATCGTTATGAGGTCGGTGTCATCAATGAACTGCGCGACGACCTTAAGACCCTCGAGACCCTCGCCTTTGATCCTAATAATCCCGACGACAAATTGCTCCAGGAGTGGCGCGAGAAAAAGGAGGGCCTCTACACCAGCAACGGCGGCACCGTCACCATCCTCCAGCGATCCAGCGTCGCGGATGGGCCGGAATGGGACCTTTTCACGTTTGGCGCTCCGGCCGCTTTCCGCGGCTACTATTGGGGGTGGTCCCGCGAACTGCTTCGCCCCGCGAAGGGCGCCGCCAACGATCAACGCAATCTCTGGACCTGGGTCATCCTCAAGGCGTTCACTCGCAATAACGGCGGCCGCGTCCGCTTGCGCAGCGCCGATCCTTACGATACGCCCTCCATTTGCTTCCATTCCTTTGGCGAGGGCGACGTCGAGCACTGGGAAAAGGATGTTCAGGCCATGATCGAAGCGGTCAACTGGATGCGAGCCATCAATCAAACCGCTGGATCGCCCTTCGGATCCGAATTGCAGCCCGCAGGTTATCTCGATCAGGCCAACGTCCGCCGCAAAGCCGCCGGGGAAAAGGAATGGACCCTGCGCGATTGGATCATCAACGAAGCCTGGGGCCACCACGCCTGCGGCACGTGCCGGATCGGCAGCGATCCGTGGCGCCGCGAAACCGCCACGCTGAATGATAAGTTCGCCGTGCTCGACAGTTCGTTTCGCGTCCATGGCGTGCAGGGGCTGCGCGTGGTCGACGCCTCGGTTTTCCCCAAAATCCCCGGCTACTTCATTCTCGCGCCCATTTTCATGATCAGCGAGAAGGCGGCGGAGACCCTTCTCCGGGAGGGCTATGACGACAGTTATCCGCCGGAGGTGGAGCAACAGGACCACGAGGCGATCCTCGCTCGCCGGGCCGCCGCGCGCGTCACCAGCAAAAACAGGGCGTTAGGCCCCGGCCGCATTCCCCCTCCGTCGCCCGTGCCGGATTTGGTCGAACACCGAGTGGGATTAGCCCTGTCCGGAGGCGGAGTGCGCAGCGCCACTTTCTCCCTCGGAGTGGTGCAGGCGCTCGCGGATAAAGGCCTTCTTCGTCATGTCGACTTTCTCTCCTCCGTATCCGGCGGATGCTTTACCGGGAGCTTTCTCGGCCGTCTTTTCACCCGGCGGCTGGTCACCGGTTCGCACGACCCGGCGGGCCGCGTTCAGGATATTCTCAAGGATGGCCGGAGCAATCCGATGCGCTGGCTGCGGACGCAGGCGAACTATCTTTTCTCCGGCGGGGTCGACGATTGGCTGACGGCCATCGGCGTTTACTTCCGTAACGTTTTCACAGTCCACTTCGTGATCGGCCTGCTCTGCCTGCTCTTCTTTGGGACCCTTGCCGGGATTGCCAATTCGCATTTCTTCCCGGCAGGGCTGCGGCTCCCTCCCAAAGTCCTGCCGCGCGCCACTCTCCTGATCTCTGATTGGTGGTGGGCTCCCCTGGTCTTCTTTCTTACTGTGGTCGGCCCGATGAAAATCGGGTTCTGGCTCGCGCCTCTCATCGGCTCGTACCGCGCTCATCCTCCCGGAGCCTTCTCGGCGTGGATCATTCTCTTGATCGGCGCCGGCGCTTTCGTCGCTTTTCCATTGTCTCACGGCCTTTCCATCGCCCCGCTCCTGCTTCTGCTGCTGGCCTGGGCCTGGGAGGAAATCTGTCGGCGGGGCATTGCTGACAAAACGGTGGAAGAACGGCGCCTGGAAGGCCTCGTCGTCCGCAACCGCCTCACCCGCGGCTTGGGCGAGGCGCTCGTGCTCTTTGTCGCCCTGGTTGGCTGGGTGGCCCTGGACACCCTGGCTCGCACCGCCGCAGGCCCAAAGCATCTCGGCGGCCTGGTCGGCGTGCTGGCCATTCTGTCCCCGGCGCTGCCGGTCCTCCGCTCCTGGGTGTCTGCCTCGGTGAACAAGCTCTCGCCGGGGCCCTCCGCTCTGATGCAGATCGCCGGCTTTTTCCTCGGCCTGATCCTCTTATTTGTCCTCGATCTCGCGGCTCACACCTTGTTCACTCACGCCCCCCAGAGATGGGCCTGGGGAACCCTGGCCATCGCTCTTGGTGTTTCCGTCGCACTCGGGCGCTCCTTCAGTTTCCTGAATCTCAGCTCGCTTCTTTCCACCTACGCCGCGCGCGTCACCCGCACCTTTCTCGGAGCTTCGAACGAAGCCCGCACCACGAACGTGGCCAATGTCGCTTCGGACGTCAGCATCAGCCACCCGGACGACGACGTCCTCCTCCACGAATACCGTCCGGAGAAGTTTGGCGGCCCTCTCCATCTCATTTCCGTCTGCATAAACGAGACGGTCGACCACGCCTCCGAACGCGAGATTCGCGAACGGCGCGGCGTGCTCATGACCGTGGGATCTTTCGGCGTCAGCATCGGCCGCAAATACTTCGCCCGCTGGTCTCGCCGGGTCGACCCGCCCGGGTGGCTGCGCTTGCGCCGCTGGCTCCAGGGGCTCGACTCCGCGACCGACGCCACTCCGCCCTCTCTTGAAGCCATCCGCCTCAATTCCGATCCCGGCACTTTTCACCCGCTCGGCCGCCAGGACGACAAGCCGGCCGTCGTCGAGACTCTGTCTCTCGGCGACTGGACGGCGATTTCAGGAGCCGCCTTTTCGACCGGGATTGGCCGGGAGACCCGGACGCTCGAATGCCTGCTCATGGGCATCCTCAATATCCGCCTCGGCTACTGGTGGGACTCCGGCGTCCGCGCCACCGAGCGGCCCGGCCGGTTCCCCTCGAACATCTGGCGCCGCCTCAAGGAATTGCCCGGCGAGATCTTCGAAACCCAGGGCCTCCTGTTCGCCGAATGGCGCGGGCGGTTTCACGGCCCTTCGCGCGAATTCTGGAACCTGAGCGACGGCGGGCATGTCGATAACAGCGCCATTTACGAGCTCATCCGCCGCCGTGTCGAATACATCATCAGCACCGACGCCACCCTCGATCCCGCCTACAGTTTCGAGTGCTTCGCCAATATGGTGCGCCAGGCCCGCGTCGATTTCGGCGTGGAGATCGAATGGGTCAGGGATGCCTTCGCGGATAACCTGCCGCCCTTCCTCCGGGCCTGGGTCAGCGCCGAGGCCCTCGGCTCACCCGAGGACATCCGCGGCCACGCGGCCGATGGCAAGCCCGGCCAGAAACATTGCGCCCTCGCGATCGCGCGCTACCCGGGCCCGGAAGGGAAAAAGTCCTGGATTCTCCTCCTCAAGGCCAGCCTGACCCCGAAAGATCCCCTGGACGTCGCGCAGTTCGCCAAAACCCATTCTTCTTTTCCGCAGGATTCCACCGCCGATCAGGTCTACGACGATGAGCGGTGGGAAAGTTATCGCCATCTCGGTTTCACCGCTGCCACGGAATTATTCACTCCGAACCCACCCGTGCCCCACTTATGAAACGCCTCGACTTGCACCTTCGCTGGCTTGTTGTCCTCTGCTTTGCCTGCTGCACGGTCTCCTCGTCGGATCACGCGGACCCGATGAGCGAAACCAACCCCTTCAAGCTGCAGGAAGACCCGCTCGCGAACATCACCGACCTCCACGCTTTCGTCATCGACAAAAGCCGCAAGCCGGTGCTCGACCCGGCGAAGCTGCCCGACGGCGCGCATCTGGTGATCAGCCTTTGCGTCCGCCGCCGCCTTCTGCCCGACCAGGCCGGCTCGCTCACCAACGTGTCCGCCTACTCGTTCCGCGTGCATCTCGATCTCAGTCCCACAATTCGCTTTCACGATCCTGAAAAATCCGCGCAGGAACTTGCGGCGGTGGAGGCCGCCATCCAGGCAGCCCAGGCGCAGAAATCCCCGGACCTCGACCACCTCGTAATCAAACGGGCCGCCCTGCTCGAGCGCGCTGACTCCGAGCGGTCCGCGCAAGCCCTCTATGGCGGCCTTTTCGATCACCCCGATCGCGTGGCCGAAGACGCCCTGCTGGAGTTTGGGTTGAAGTTCAATTCAGCCACCAACGACGCCGGCGTGGAACTGGTCCAAAGCCGGTTCCGGGTCGAGGGCATAGCCGCCAGGCCCAACTTCATTCCCACCGAGTTCTCCCAGCGGTCCGCACCCGGTGCTGCGCCTCTTCCCTGGCAGGATGACAAGATCAACATCCTGTCGGGCGTCTTCGATGACCCGTTCATCTTCCCCCGCTTCTTCCGCGGGAATGTCATTGGGATCGTCGCCAGCATTCCCCTCAATAAGCTCCTCCGTCCGGATGGCTCGCCCGCCGTCCGCGGCCCGATCCTCCTCTGGGCTACTACTCACAAGCCCGACGGCGAGCAATCGGACTATGTCGGCCGCTCGCTCCGCACTCAATTGCCCCGCTTCGGCTATCTCAACGCGCTCCATCCCTCCCGGCACGTTGACGCCATCATGAGGGTCCACGATTCCCCCACTTTGATGGAGAACATCCTGGCTACCTTTATCTCGCCTCTCATCGCCCATCGCCACTACGACAATGCTCCGGACGTCATGGTCTACGATCTCCGCAAGCCCGCCCGGTTCCCGAACGGGCGCTGGCTCGAGGATGACGTGGCCAAGCTCCTGGCCGACGCCGGCGAGACTTTGCTCCTCGAACTCTCCTACGCGGAATCCCGCCAGTTCCCCCGCGCGACCCAAAACGACAAGCCGTTCCAAATGGATTTTCCCTACCTCGCCCCACCCTGGACGAGCAACGAAATCGCCCAGGCCGCCATGGCCGGGAGCCAAATTGGCGGCTTCAACGTGCCGCGCGCCCAGGATAAGGCCGCCACCTCCCAACCTGACCTGAACCTGGGAGTCTGGCGCAGCCTTTGGCTCGGGCTCGTCATTCTCATCCTCGTCGCCGCTTCGCTCGCCTGGTGCGCCGCCCGGGCCTTTGTCACTCGCGCCGTGCTTGTGGCCGGAGCAATTCTCAGCCTTTTGCTCATCACCCCCATTAGCGCTGGAAACGCCCCGGACAACACCCCGGCTCGCCTGCGCCAGCCTCAGCAGAAACTCCTGCTCACCCTGGCTGGCGCGGGCCTCGGCGCCGCTTTCGCCCTCGCCGCTCTTTACCTGGTTGGCGTGCGCCGGGGCGTGCAGATCGCCCGCAACGAATCCCAGGTGTCCCTCCTGGGCGATCAGAGCGAGGACATTGCCGACCGGCAGTACACCGGCACCAGTTTCAATGATCTCAAAGCGGCAGTTTTCGACGAACCTTACTACGGCAAGGCCTGGGGCGAATCCGGAGCCGCTCACCTTCCCGATTATCCGACCAACTTCGCCATTCTCGCCCGGGGGTTTTTCTCCCTCTCCAAGCGCCACTTCCTGGCCTCGGCCGCCCAGCGCACCATCACCAGCCAGGCTGATCTTCGCTGGGGGCCCAACCGCCGCGGCGTCCAGCGCTTGCTCCACCCGAACGGCATCTGCCTGACCGGCGTCTGGGAGATTTCGGAAAACACCCACTACACCGGGATGTTCGCCATGGGCAGCAAAGGCCTGATCCTCGCCCGTTACTCCACCGGCCTCGGCGTCCGCCGCGGGCAGAAGCGCACTTTCGCCCTGGTGGCCAAGCTCTATCCCAACCTCGACGGCGCCACTCCCTGCAAGCCCGCCAGCATCATCACCCAGGCCGATCTTGGGGCCGCGTTTCCCGATAGCATCTACGATGTCGAACTCCGGAACGCGCCCGACATCAGCGTTCTCAAGCGCGGTTTTGACATTTTCTCCCTCCTGCTCATTACCTTCTCACTCTTCCGCGCCGATCGCCGCGCCACCATCCGCCAGCTCTACCCGGTCGCGGAACTTAACAAATCTCCAGGCGCCAAAACGCGCTGCCCCCGCTTCATGCGCCTCCGGATCGCGGACGACCAGCCCCGCATCGGCGGCGGCGATGACACTGCCGATTTCCGCGAGGAAGTCCTGGCCCAGATCTACGATCGCGGGAATCCGGTCCCGCAACGGGAACTCGTCTTTACCATCGAAACGTCCGACGACGGCCGAATCACTGGCTTCCTGAACAAGCGGCTCACCGGCGCGCATTTCCGCCGAATCGGCAAAATTCGCTTCGCCGATGCCGCCGCCTCCTACCATGGCGACTTTGTCATTCATTTCCACCACCCACCCTGGCGCGAAGATCCGAATGATCCGATGTCCGGAACCGGCCCTTCGAAGTTCGCCCTCTGGCTTAACAAGGCCGGCCATGCCTTAAAATCCCTTTTCCGCAGCCTGGATCGCTAAAGCCCATCCGCATGAATCATCGAAAATTCCTCGCACTCGCCCTGCCCCTCGGGGTTCTTTTGCTGGCGAGTTGCTCCACCACGCCTCCCAAACTCACCGCGCAACAAATTGCCGTGCGCGACCAACTCGCCCGGATTAGTCCGGCCACGGACCCATTGCCAGCCCAGACCGAGATCATTGACATTCACACCCATACCTTCAATGCCCGCTACCTGCCCCTCGAAGGGATCATCCTCGGCAAACGCGATGCCTTTTTTCCCTTCACCACCCTGATCTCCGACCGTGCGTCCGTCCTCATTGCCCGCGCCCTGGTTGAACTGACGGAACTGGCTCCGGGTCCCCAGGCCGCCGCTCGCATCGCGGCGGATAAAGGAGCCGTTCGACGCATCCGCGAAACCGAACATCCAGGCTTGATCGGCGGGATTTTTCTCAACCTGATCGATAAAGCGGTGAAAGCGGGAGCCTGGGACGAGGAACCGGGCGCCCGCATGGCCGAGAAGCTGCCCGCCAAAAAGGCCGCGCTCGACCAGGTTTCCACCAACATGACCTGGACCGAACGGATCGCCGTCCGGTCCGCCATGAAAATGATGGGGATGGAGACCTACGCCGAAAGCCCCAAAACTGACCCCAGGATGCTCAGCGACGTTCAGGCGGCTGTCCGCTTCGTCTGGACCTTGACTCAGAACGACGCCCAACTCGCCGAAATGTACCAGCGCGAACACGACGGGGTGGTCTGCAAGCGTCCGATCAAGATGATCTCCCACATGATGGATCTCGGGCCGGTCTACGACGAAAATCCCCGAGGCGCTGAACTCCTCGACTTCGGCGCAGCTCAGGTCTCCAGGATGGAGTCTTATAAGAATCAGCCCGATCCGCCCCTCGCCTATTTCGTCGCCTACAATCCCTACCGCGATTCAGCGCCGGGCTCTGATCCCGATGCCGCCCTCCAACTCGTCAAAGATGCCGTCGAAAAACATGGCGCGATCGGCGTCAAAATCTATCCGCCTTCGGGCTATCGTCCGATCGGCAACGACATCAAACCCCGCCCCTGGACCCTGTTCACCCGTTATCCCGGCAAACAGTGGGACCGCCGCTACCTCGGCTTTGGCGAAACCAGCAAAGAGCGAAACGACCGGCTCGACGCCGAACTGGAAAAGCTCCTCCTCTGGTGCATCGAAAAGGATCTCCCCGTCCTCGTTCATTCCGGCTACGGCGAATTCCAGGCCCGCAAAGGCTACGGCGTCTACCATTCCAACCCGCTCTACTGGAAAAAATTCCTCGAAACCCACAGCGCCGGCGGCCCATGCAAACTCCGCCTTTGCCTCGGCCACGCCGGGGGCGAGGATTTCTGGTTCGGCAAGACCGAATTCGAAGACTGGGGCAAAACCGCGCGGGAACTCTGCGTCACCTACCCCAACGTCTACTGTGAAGTTACCACCAGCGGCGCCCTTCTCGACCCCAACACCAGCGCCCTTTTCGCCGACCGCCTCGCCACTCTCTTCAACCAACCTGCGGCCGACGACAAGTTCCCCTTTTCCCGCAGCCTCCTCTACGGAACCGATTGGCCCCTCCCCGACCGCGGCGAGCCCAAAGACGTGCTCGAAGCCACGCAAAAAATCTTCCTGCTCCCAGAACTGCGCGCCCACTACGCGGACTACTTCTCGGCAAATGCAAAGCGCTTTCTCTCCCCAGGAACTGCGAAAGAGTATCGACCGTGACGAGTAAACGTTCTCCTCTGCCAAACCGCCGTACAATCTCTAAATTTGCGGAGTTAAGGAGTTAACGCCCCCTTAAGCGACGGCTAGCAGCAAGAGAGATCAAGGAATGCAATCTTGCTTCAGAACGGGTGAGTTCGCTTGGTCTCGGATCATCGAGAGCAGCGCCTTCTTCCTGGCCGCAAACAGTGCGGCCCCGAGCAGAATGAGAAGTTCCGCTCTGGCCTCCGGAACGGAGGTAATCTGAACATCGTCGACTCCAAAATTTGCTGGAAGTCTTTCGCCTTCGTTAATAAATCCCAAAAGCGCCAGCCGCATTACGGGCGGATCGAACCTTCCGCTCAGCAGTTGCCATGAGCCAATTTGGCTTTGATCACCGAGGGAATCTCCGGCGGCAAAGCCGTATCCGTCCTAGCAACCCCGGATAGGCAGAGAGCTGGCGGGATGAGAAGCTGGGGCAATGAGAGAAGGTTTTGTTCGGCGAAGAAGGGCGAGCGCGCAAGAGCGGGCCAGGACGGTGGCGGATTATCACGCCAGCGGGCTGACGCAGAAGGATTTTGCGAGGCGGGCTGGGGTGAGCGTGGCTTCGCTGCGGAACTGGCTGAAGCGAGCGGAGAGTGAGCCGACAGGCCCGGGGCCTTGTTTTTGGGAGATCCCGCGAATCGCCCGGGCCGGGAGCGGCAGCTGCAGGGTGCATTTTCCGCAGGGAGTGGTTTTGGAGATACCGCCGGGCTTCCCGGCCGGGGACTTGGAGTCCATGGTGAACTTGCTGCGCGCGCTATGATCACACTGGGACCGGCGACGCGGATTTTTCTGGCCTTGGGGGTGACGGACATGCGCAAGGGGTTTGAAGGCTTGAGCTCGCTGGCGAAGGATAAGTTTAGGGAGGATCCGTTGAGCGGTCACTTGTTTGTCTTTGCCAACCGGAGCCGCACGCGGTTGAAGATCCTCTACTGGGATGGATCGGGCCTGTGGGTTTGCGCCAAGCGGCTGGCCAAGGGGCGCTTTGCCTGGCCTTGCCCGGAGCAGATTCCAGAAACTGGGGCGCTGCGCATTTTGGCCGAGGAGCTGACGCTGCTGCTGAGCGGGATTGATCTGCAGAAAACCGAGGCGCTCGCGTGGTGGCGCAAGGCGGCGTAAGTGGAAAAATGAATTTTATATCTGTGGGCGACATCGGGCCGGAATCCCTTTACCGGTCTTAGCTATATTCTATAATCGTGGCGCGATTTAGAAGATGATCGACCCAAACGCCACCCACGCCGAGTTGCGCAAAGCCTGCGAAGAACTCCAGGCGGAGCTGCTGCGGCTGGAGGTGGTGATCAAGCTCAAGGATGAGCAGATCCGGCTGCTCCACCTGGCCAAGTGGGGCCCGAAGGCGGACAAGCTTTCCCCGGATCAGCTGGCTTTGCTGCCTGCGGAAGTGGTGGTGACGGAGGCCGAGGTGGACCAGGAAGCCGCCCGGCCGGAGGCGCAGAAGCAGCTGCCGCAGGCCAAAAAGCCGCGCCCGAACCATCCGGGCCGCGCGGAGTTCCCGGCGCATTTGCCGCGGCGCGAAGTGGTCATCCGGTGCGCGCCGGGCGAGTGCCACTGCTTCCGCTGCGGTGTGGAACGGCCGATCATCGGCTATGAAACACGGGAAGAGCTGGACTGCGTGCCCGCCGAGTTCTTTATCAAGGTGATCAAGCTCGAGAAGCGCGGCTCCCATTGCCTGCCCGAACAAGGAGTGGCAACGGCTCCCACGCCGGCGCAAATCGTGCCCAAGAGCAAACTGTCCAACGCATTCATCGTGGAAGCGCTGGCTGCCAAGTTTCAACAACACTTGCCGATCTATCGGCAGTGTGCGGTGCTGCTGGAGAATCACGGGGTGGACCTGAGCCGCCAAACGCTCAACCAGGCGGTGCTCCGCGCGGCGGACTGGCTCATTCCCGTGGTCAAGGTGCTGGCTCAGGAATTGCGGGCGGGAGATTACATCCAGGCCGACGAGACCACGCTCGCGTGCCAAAAGTCCGGCCAACCGGGCAAAAATCATCGGGCGTATCTTTGGGAATTCAGCCAGCCGGGCGGAATCGTGGTTTTCCAGTTTGAATGGGGGCGGGCGCGCGCCGGTCCCAAAGAATTTCTGCGCGGCTTCAAAGGCATCCTGCAATCCGATGGGTATGCGGCCTACGACAAGTTAGGCCCGGACATTGTGTATGTGGCCTGCATGGCCCATCTGCGGCGGCGTTTTGTGAAGGCGGGCCAACTCGCCCCGCACGATCCCCTGCCGGTGGAATTGGTGGAGCGATTTAACCAGCTTTATCAGATTGAACGCGAAGCCAAAGAAAAGAGACTGACCGCCGCCGCACGCCGCCAACTGGCCAACTCCAGAGCAAGCCCGCCCTGGAAGCTCTGCGCGCGCGCCTGGTGGCAGTCCGCCAGCAGGCTCTGCTGGACGGCGAGTTGGCCAAAGCTTGCGACTACGCCCTGGGACAATGGAGTCGGATGGAACTCTACCTCGAGCACGGGCAGGTCGAGATGGATAACAACTGGTGCGAAGGCGCGATGCGCCCGATCGCACTTGGCCGCAAGAACTGGCTCCATTTGGGCGATGAAAGCGCCGGACCCAAAGTCGCGGCCATTGCCTCCATTGTCGAGACCTGCCGCCGCCTGAACATCCCCCTGCGTCCTTACCTCTTGGACATCCTGCCCAAGCTCCCCGACTGGCCGGTCAGCCGCGTCGCCGAATTGACGCCTGCCGCCTGGCAAGCCGCTCGCACCGCCAAAACTTCCTAAACCCCCTGGTCTCGAAATTCCCCATGACCTCCCACCACCCCCGCCCACCGAGCGGCGTGGTTCCTAAGACGGATACGCAAAGCCAATTCGAGTATCGCCGGGCTTGCCCGGCATAAAGAGGCGCACGCTGAAACTCTGTATTGGATCGCCATCGGGACTGGCAATCAAGACAGACCCACCAACGCCTAAGAATTTGGAGCCCTCATACGCTGCAAAACCAAAAGCTGTACTACTTTGGTCCGCCACATACCCGGACTATCTGATTCCGTTAATGACATTAGCCTTTACAAACGGTGGCACCGCACCCACAGCGTAGTCCTCGAAATCCACTTCAAAAGTTCCTTGCCCGCAGGCGTTAAAACACTGGATCAAAAGAGTTAAGAACAGGGCGACTGTCGGCATTGCAGGCTTCCTAAATTCCCAAAGCATTGTGAATACCTAATTTGGGTAGTGAGGGATCCGTTGGGCATTGCTGACAGGAGATCGGACGCCGGGTAAACTTTCAAAATGCGCGTCGAATCGCCGAGCCGACTTTAAAGGGAGCTTCAGCCCCAAACAAGCGTACAGCCCGAAAAAAAGCAGAATAATCGCCACTGGCGATGGTTCGGGAATTGCGGTGACGCCAAACTTAGTCACGATCGTCTCCGACACAACCCTAGGGCGGAACCCGGGTTCATAATAATAAAGGCTACCACTACTATATTGGGCATCCATAGAAGCAAGATAGCCGGACGATTGGTGCGATGATATTGTCAGCTCCAGAGAACCTTTACTCGGATCATAAAGGTAGGGCGTTGAAAGGCTGAATACCAAGCCAAATTGAGAAGGAGATTGAGGGCTACCAGCTCTCAGATGCACGCTACTCTGGTCATATACGACAGTCCGATCCTCTACGCGCGATGGAGCGTAATCTTGCAGAAGGCCCGGAGACATGCCCAGGGTAAAGATTATGTGAGGCACAAAGACATCGAGACTGGCTTTAAGATTCTGCTGCACCCTAAAGGAAATGGAGTCAATTAGAATAGAGCTCGTAATTCCGCCTTTCTTGAATTCGGCCGGATCGTAGACCTGCGTAACGGGTGCGGGTTCTTGAGTGCCGAAGAACGGATCGAAAGTGGTATCTCCAAAACTTGCGGATGCTCCGTTGGGTACAACAACGGCTTGTTTCGCAGTTGAAGGAGCTAGAATTTCTTGCGCATCAGTTTGCGCTATCGAGATCAGGGCGACCGCAAGGAGTAAAATTCTTCCGATTGCATTCATAGTGCCTTGCTGTTCTGCGCCAAGGCAACGTCCCTTGTCGAGCTTACCCTCTGGTTTGTGGTTGAGTTCCAGTCGCCCAAAATGGTCCCGCCGACACTTTTGCGATTAAAAGTTTTAAACATTGTGCCGTTACGGGGCTGCGTTCTGAGAATCGATAAAGCCTGAACCCACGGCGTAGAACGGATCACCCCAAGTGCCCGCAGCTCCTGAAGCCGAAGCATCGCCGCGACTGCCGAGCAGGGTACCCTGCTGCATTACAGCGTTGCAGATCGCGATTGGATCAGGAAGAGACATTCACGCTTGAAGAACTTTACCCGTTCCGCTGGAACGGGCGAGGGCAAAGATTATCGGACGGCGGAGAAAATTGCGAAGAACGGACGAAGAGCCCATGGACGTCGGATCGGCCCTCCCCGGCGTCGCAGAGCGCCACATGAAGCATTTTCAGGCACAGCGGCACCTCGACAATCGGGCGCATTCAGGCGTCGCGACACGACGCGTTTTCATTTGGCGCCGCAGCTCGCGGGTTGAAACCCACGACTAGTGGCATAGGGTCGCTCGGCGACCAAGGGCGGGCGTTTCGGTTTGAGACCGACAGAAGCGATTCGACCGGATTGCCACTTCAGAATTTGAGCCCAGCGGTTCGCCGCCCGGACCAGAGACACGCAGCCGGTGAAACCATTCGCTTGCCCGCGCAGACACGCACCTTGCCGATTCACAATCGGCGATACAGCCGACTGCCAGTCGGCGCTACGAACGCGATTCTGGAGTGGAGGGGGCAGAGATTGATGCGGTTCATCGGACCGGCTTTTGCGTTTTGCGCTTTGCTTTGTGCCCAAACGGGTCATCACTCACATAATCATGATCATGGTGCCGACCGCCATCTTTTGGTTCACGGCCGCGCTGTTCGCGATCGGGACGCTGGCTGCCTGCTGGCATTTGCGCTGGATGCGACGCTTGCCGCCGCTTGATCCGATGACGGCGGATGAATTGGGATCTGCGCCAGATACGGTTTCGTGCAGCATCATTGTGGCTGCGCGGGACGAGGAGGCGCGCATCGAGCAGACGGTTCGGCGCCTGCTGGCTCAACGGGGTGTCGAGCTGGAATTGCTGGTGGTGGATGATCGCTCGACCGATCGAACGGGCGAGATCCTCCACCGATTGTCGAAGGAAGATGCGCGCTTAAGGGTGATGCAGGTTGAGGTTCTGCCGCCGGGATGGCTGGGAAAGTGCCACGCATGCCACTTGGGGGCCAGCGCGGCCCGAGGGGAGTGGCTGCTGTTCACCGACGCCGATTGCTGGTCAAAGCCGGACGCGCTGGTGCGCGCGATCCGCACGGCTGAAGCGGAGCGCGCCGATCATGTCACGCTGACGCCGGGGCGCGCCTCGGCGGACTTCGGCGTGCGGGCGATCGCGCTCCTGTTCCATTTGAGCTGTGCCAGCTGGATCTCTGGCGTGAATCGCGACCGGCCGAAGGCGCACTTCGGCATCGGGGCGTTCAACCTGGTGCGAACCGCCGCGTATCGCCAATGCGGCGGGTACGAGGCGCTGCGCCTGACGGTGGTAGACGATGTGAAGCTGGGGTTGCTCCTGCGCCGAGCGGGCACGAGGACGCGCGCGTTCCTCGGCGGAGACGATGTCGAGGCTCAGTGGGGAACGAATGTCTTCAGCATGATCCGGCTGATGGAGAAAAATTATTTCGCCGCCCTGGAGTTCAGCCTGCCGCTGGCGTTCGGCATTTTCTCGTTCGTCACGCTGATCATCGGCGTCGTCCTGCTGGGCTTCATTTCGGGCGTCCATTCCGGATGGGCGGCCGCTCTATCCCCGTTGTTACTGATCGGGCCAGGGGCAATCCTCGCCCGCCGCCTGGGGTGGCCCTGGTGGGTCGCGATCGGCGTGCCGTTCGTAGCGCCGGTCTTCCTTTTGGCCCTGTTCAATTCAACCTTCAAGACCTTGCGGCACGGGGGCATCCGCTGGCGCGACACTTTCTATTCTCTGGAAGCGCTCCGGGCCGGAGGGGTGCGGTAGGGATCTGACCAGTCAGCGAAATGGGGCCGATCGAACGCCGGTCTAACGTTCGCCATTAGCGACTGTCAAACTATCAATGACAAGGGAAAGACGAAATCGCACACGAATCGTCGGGTTGTCAACGGCCATGCTCGGTTCCGCGCTCCTGCTCGCCCTGGCGATCTACGCACGCTCCTTCCCCAACGAAGATGACGGCCCGCGCCTGGGTCCTTCCCCCGTCGCAGTGGTCATGGGCGATGTCCTTCCGATGGCCAGGTTCAAAGTGGACGGCGGGTTTGTGAACGAGTATGAAGTCCGTCCTCCTCAAACAAACTGTTCCGCGCACGGCCTGCCCCTGCGCTTGGAACGGGTGCCGGTCGTCGGCGGATTCATCACGCCGACATTCGAGTGCCATCTCAGCAAGCGCTATCCGTACGGGCGGGTTGCGGCCTCGTCGGGCTCCTGCGCGAGCGGCGGGCACGTGGCAGTTTATCGCTGCGCTCGCTGCCTGCGGTTGAATCCGGCACGGGGCGTGAGCTTGCTGGGGAAGGAGCAGCCGTTCCAAAACCGTGTGAGGCTCTACGTTTCTCGCATGTTCAGCAGGGTGCGGGAAAGCCGCTGAAGCGGCGATCTACAGCAAAGTGAACGGCCAATATCACCGGGATGAATCCCCGTTCGTGAGATGCCGGGCAGGAAAGCAGGAACGGCTGGAGGTGAACGGAGATGAGGCGACGGCGACCGCGTCCGGCGCGGAGGGATAGCCGGTCGTCACTTCACGCCGCCGGCGGCGGATCTGGCGGGGCTGACGATCATGCGCAGGCCGTTTGTCGGCCGGAGGGTGATCAGGGGTTCCGACTCGACGGAAAAGCCGGGCGCGACCTTGAAGGTAAAATGGCGGTAGAAGAGGACGGTGAGGATGACCAGCTCCTGGAGAGCGAACAGATTGCCGATGCAGCTGCGAGGGCCGGCCCCGAAAGGAAAGTAGATCATGCGATCGGGGTGCGGCCGGCGGTCCGGCGCAAACCGGCCGGGATCGAAGATTTCGGGGCGGTCCCAGAACTGCTCGTTCCGGTGGTAGTAGAAGATGGGGACCACCATGTTCATGCCGACGGGGATGGAGCAGCCGCCGAGCAGATCCTCCTTGGTGCAGCGGCGGCCGATCGACCAGATGGTGGGGTAAACGCGCAGGGATTCGTCAATGACCTGTCGGATGTAGGAGAATTGGCCGAGGCTTTCCAGGGACAGGCCTTGCTCAGGCCAGCAGCGGTCGATTTCCTGGCGCAGGCGCGCTTCGATTTCCGGATGTTGCGAGACCAGATAGATGAGCCAGCACATTGCATTCGCCGTGGTCTCGTGGCCCGCCACAAAAATGGTCATGACTTCATCCCGGAGCTGTTCATCGGTCATGCCGCGGCCTGTTTCCTCCTCGCAGGCGGTGAGCAACATGCTGAGCAGATCGTCATGCTTCTCGGGCTCCTGCCGGCGGGCGCGGATAATGCCGTGGACGATTTGGTTCATCGACTTGAGCGAACGCACCGGATCACGGCTGAGCGGCGTGGGAATGGTCCGCGGCAGGAGGAAAAGCCAGGGATGCCGCAACAGGTGGAGGGCGAATTCGTTCAGGATGGCAATGTGGCGGCTCACATCGGCGGCGGCGCTCTGGACGTCCGAGCTGAACATGGCGCGCGAAATGATATCGAGGGTGAGTTGCGAGAGGAGCGGGGCGAAATCGACGGGATCGCCGGATAGCGCAACGGCTTTCAGCGAGTCCACGCCCCGGTTCACGCTTTCGACCATCATGGCAAACAACGCATCGAGCCGCCGGCGATGGAACGCGGGCTGGACCAGTTTGCGCTGGCCCCGCCAAAACTCGCCCTCGCTCGTGACCAAGCCATTCCCCATGAGAATGCGCAGGACGGTGTAGGAGCGGCTCTTCTGCTGATAATTCCCGGCGCGATCGACGAGCACCTGCCTCGCGAATTCGGGCGCCCCCACCAAGGTGGCCTGCCCCAAGGGCGAACGAATCCGGCAGAGCGGCCCGTGCTGATTGAGCCATTGCGGAATCCACCGCAACGGCTCGCGCTGAGCGTAGTACGCCGGCCCGAGCAGCCAATGGCTGGGCGCGCGAATCAGTGGCGGCAGGGCGGACATATCCGAATGACGGCGAACATCGGATCAGTGGAGCGCTTTATTCGCTGCCGTCACTTGCGGCTCGTCCATTTTGACGACTTTGCGGTCGTAGGTGAAAAGGCCGTTCACCTCGGCCTCGACATCGGTGGTCTGGGTATAAATAGCGGCGGAGAGGCCGCTCGGCTCGATCATGACGCGCAGCTTGGCGAGGAGTTCCAGGTAAGCCGCAGTCACTTCCTCCCGCGTCTTGAACGTGCGGTAGCCCCAGTTCTTTTCGTCCTGCCAGGTGTGGTCTTTGATTGGCAGGCCGAGGCCGCCAAATTCGCCCAACACCATCGCCCGGTCGGTCACCCGCACCGGAGCGCCCGGCCCGGGATACTGATGATGATCCACGATATGTCCGGCCGGGAAATGATTCCCGCCGCTAGCCCCATCCACCAGACGGGACGGGTCATAACGCGTCACCCAGTCCAGAGTGCGCACGGTGTCGAACTGGCCCCAACCCTCATTGAAGGGCACCCAAACGACGATGCACGGATGATTGTACCGGCTGTCGAGCAACCCTTTGAGTTCATGCTGATAGATCGCCGCCGATTCCGGCGTGCGCTGCATTTCCTCCCCATCGAACCCGCTCGGTCCCTGCCAATGCGCGCTTTTATCGCCGGACGGCATGTCCTGCCAGACCAGCAGGCCGAGCTTGTCGCACCAATAGTACCAGCGCTCGGGCTCAATTTTCACATGTTTGCGCGCCATGTTGAACCCCAGCTTTTTCAGCATCTCGATGTCCCAGCGCAGGGCATCATCGGTGGGGGCGGTGTAGAGCCCGTCCGGCCAGAAGCCTTGATCCAGCGGCCCATATTGGAAGAGGGTCTTGTTGTTCAGCTGCATCCGAAGGATCCCCTGCTCATCGCGCTTCAGGCTGATCTTGCGCATGCCAAAGTAGCTTTTCACCGAATCGACAACCGCGCCGTTTTGCCGGACGGTCGCTTCCAAATCGTAAAGGAAGGGAGAGTCGGGCGACCAGGTCTTCGCTTTCGCCATCCGCAGGTCAAACGTGCCCGCGAAGAGCGCGTTCTGGCCGGCCGTCTTCTCCGAATGCTCGGCCACCACCCGATTCCCATCGAGCACCCGCACGCGCACCTCCACCGGGCCGGTGAAATGGGTCACCGGGGTGACTTGCACCAGGCCGCCGTCCAGGTCGGGCGTGATCTTGAGCCCTTGGATATAGGAGCCATTGACCGGTTCCAGCCAGGGAGTTTGCCAGATGCCGGTGGTGGGAGTGTACCAAATCCCGCCCGGTTTCGATACTTGCTTGCCTCGCGGCTGGGTTCCCTGGTCGCTCGGGTCCCAGACCGCCACCACCAATTCGTCATCACCCCGCGATTGCAAAGCGTCCGTGACGTCAAAAGTAAACGGCTCGTACCCGCCCTCGTGCCTTCCGATCAATTTCCCATTGATCCAGATCGTGGCCCGCCAATCGACCGCTCCGAAATTGAGGCGCACCCTCCTCCCATTCCAGGCCGAGGGAATATTGAAGTTCCGGCGGTACCAAAGCGTATTGGAGCCGCCCACCATCCGTTGCACGCCGGACAGCGCGGACTCCACCGGGAAGGGCACGAGGATCTTCCCCTGATACTGCGCCGGGCGTCCCGAGTTCGTGGAAGCAATCGCGTACTCCCAGAGGCCATTCAAGTTCAGCCATTCCTTCCGAACCAGCGTCGGGCGCGGATACTCCGGGTGCGCCTTCTCCGGCGAAACGTCCGCCGCCCATTGGGTCATGATCCGTCCCGGGACCGGCGCCCAGGCCGGCTCTGCTCCGACCGCCGCGCGCGTCGCCCAAGCCACGAGCATCCCCACCAGCCCCCAGGAACAGCGGGACAAAAACAACCTTCGCATCATGGGCGCGACTCTGCGCCAAAACCAATCGTGCCACCAGCCGAAAGCTCTGGAGTGGGGCATTGGGAAATCTATAACGAGTCGTGGCACGGCTTCTTGGCAGCTTGGCTTTTGAACCGAGCCCGCATAGCCTCGCGCCGAATGAGCGACGTGACGAGGATTCTCGTGGCGATCCAACAAAGTGCTGGGACTGGAAAGGGGCGTTCGATAAGGAAATGATTTACCATGCCCGGCGGTAGTCGCACACCCATTGAGCAATGGCCTACCTCGCAACTGGTCGGAGTCGGGTCCGTGATTGCCGTGATTGTAGGCTTCGGCCTCTTCGTAACCTTGCGCGGCGCCAGGACCGCCTGGCGACAGGGGGATATCGGGGTGGTGATTGGAGCCCTGGCGGTCTCGATCTTTCTCTCCGTTTGGCTGGCAGTATTGCTGAAAATCGGCAAAGAGTTGCTCCGGCGCTGGCGCACCAGCTAAAGCCTGGTCCGCGCGAAATCAACCCCACGTGAGGCCAGCGACGGGAAGAAGACCGAAGACCAGTCGGGCACCCTGTTTATAGGACATGCCGAAACTCCGGCGGCAACGCATTCTAAGGGGAAGTTCCATCTGCCGGACCGACGCCGGAGTCACCAACCCAAACCTTGCGGTTGGACCGTCGACTCGGCGGAGGCCGCTGAAGAACCGCTTGCCAAAACCGGAAAATCCTGTCAAAGAAAACTAGCCAAGGCTGGGTTTCATTATGAATGCAACTTCTTTTATGGCGATTTTCGCTACAGCGGTGGTGGGCGTCGTAGGCGCTCAGGCTCAGGGAAATAATTCAGCTTTTCAATACGGCTCGAAAGGCGCTCACGTGACCGGAGCGATCAGTGCAGGCGGCGGCGCCACCGGAGGCGGCCGGGCGGGAGCAGGCGCCGGGGCTGGGGTGCAAATGGGCATAGGCTCGGGCCCGGTTGTCAATCGAGGAGGGAGCGTTTTCTACATTGTTCCCAAGAGTGGTTCGCGCGCGAGCGTCTCATCCAATGCTGGAGCGAACTCTGGAGCGGCGGCCCGCGAGTCGAGCGCGACCGGGGCTCCGGAGGCCGCAGTTGTGCCAACGGCCCCACCCCAAGAACCGCTGAATGAGGCGCCGGTGTTTTTCCTTGGGGACGCGCCCTCCGGGGTGAGTTTAGGGGCGGCGGCGATGCCTGCCCCATCGGTCACCGCAGTGGCGCCCGCGACGATCCCGGCAACCCGCGTTTCAAACGAGAAGGCGGACCAAAGCCGGTCCGAAAGGGTGCAACCGATTTCTGAAGTGAAGGGTCCCGCGTTTAATGACAGGGATTCACTTTTGAGCTACCAGCGATCGGAAGCCGAGAAAGGCAACCCGCAGGCCCAGTTCGCCTTGGGAATTCGCTATCTCACGGGAAACGGCGTGGAACAAAATCAGTCTCTCGGGCAACAGTGGCTGGAGAAAGCTTCCGCTCAAGGGAATCTCAAAGCTCGATCCAAACTGCGCGAATTGAAGGCGCCGACCGGCGATTCGTAAGTTCGTCAGAGTGCCGGACATGGAATCTCGGCAGAGTGGGCAAACCGCTGAAGCGGTTGATCTGCTCTGGAGAGTTGGCACTTAAGTTCCATTGCGGGAAGGAGGCGCGGACGGTGGTGTAGGGGAGGATAGACTGAGGTCTTCCTTGTCACCATGTTGAACCTTTATGAAGCGGTGCGAACTCATCCGAGCTATCGCAAGCTGGAGATAGCCGGATTTCTCTTTGCGGAATACACGTGCGGGGTTCGCGCGAAACAGCTGCCGAACTGGACGGAGAGCGATTACCTGGCACATGTGGTGACCGGGAGGAAAACGTGGCATACGTCGGACGGGGTTTGGCACGCGCAGCCAGGAGATACGTTGTATCTCAAGAAGGGAGCGACCATCGCGGAGCAACACCTGGAGGAGGATGTGTGCCTGCTGGTGCTGTTCATCCCGGAGGGACTGCTGCGCAGCACGGTGCGGGAAGCAGCGGACGCGTTGCATCTTAAGGTCCCAAGCCCGGTGCCATTGCGGACGGCGTTTCGGGTTGAGAACGATTTTTTTCTGGAATCGCTGTTTCTCTCCATGCGCGCTTACCTGGCGGCCAGGGAAAAGCCGCCCGAGCCCCTGGTGCGGCTGAAGTTTAAGGAGTTGGTGCTGAGCGTCCTGACCAGTGGCGCAAATCTCAGGCTGGCGGCTTATTTTCAGCAGGTGAGCGCGAACCATTCCCCTCCCCTGGCCGAGATCATGGAGGCGAATTTTCGCTACAACTTGTCCCTCGAGGAGTACGCGGGCCTGTGCCACCGCAGCCTCTCGTCGTTCAAGCGTGAGTTCCAGACGCAGTTCGCAGTGCCGCCGGGAAAGTGGCTGCAGGCGCGGCGCCTCGAGCATGCGGCCCAGCTGTTGACCTCCGCTGGATTGAACGTGACGGAAGCGGCTTTCGAAAGCGGGTTCGAAGATGTCTCGCACTTCAGCCGAGTTTTCAAAGTCCGGTTCGGCGTTTCGCCACTGATTTACCGCCAGAATGCCTTCGCCCCGGCTGGACTTCACAGTCAAAAGATTGGGCTGGGGAGCCAAGCAGGTTTTCGCCCATTCCCGGAATATGCCTCCCGTCATCACGACTGAAAGCATATGCAGATACAGATAGAAAAAGAGACGAACCAGACGAACCCATACCTGAATTCGCCGGTGGCGCCGGTGTTTCCGGACCTGCCGGCAATCAAGGCGAAGCAAAAGGCAACCTGGGAGTCCGGCGACTTCGGGGAAATTGCCCGATCAATCGAGAATTTCGCCGAGGGCTTCATGTCCCGGCTGCCGGTGAGAAGCGGAACGAAAGTGCTCGATGTGGCGTGCGGCACGGGAAATCTGGCGGTCGTCGCCGCGGAACGCGGCGGAGAGGCCAGCGGCATCGACATCGCCGCAAACCTGGTGGAGCAAGCGCGGGCGCGCGCGCTCAGCGCCGGATGGAGGATCGATTTTCGCGAAGGCGACGCAGAAGCGATGCCGTTCGCAAATGACAGCTTTGACCTCACGGTGAGCATGTTTGGGGTGATGTTCACGCCGCAGCCGGCGGTGGCCCTGGCCGAGATATGGCGAGTCACCAAGCCGGGCGGGCAGATCGCGCTCGCGAATTGGACGCCCGAGGGGTTTATCGGGAAAATGTTCTCCATCTTCAGAAGGCATCTCCCACCACCGCCCGCCGGCGTTCCATCCCCGATGGACTGGGGAAACGAAACGATTGTGCGGCACCGGCTGCAGGCGGGCTTCTCCCACGCGCGCCTCGTCCGACGGATGGAGCGCATGCGCTACCCCTTTCCCCCGGCGGAAACGGTGGAGTTTTTCCGGAAATATTACGGCCCGACCCTGAGGGCGTTTGAATCGCTCCCCGCGACCGGCCAGGCGGCACTGCGGCGGGATCTGGTGGAGCTGCAGACACGACACAATACAGCGACGGACCCCAACACGACCGAAGTCGCTGCCGAATACTTGGAGGTAACGGCAGTGAAAGAGGACCGGTAGCCGCCCAGCGGATCGATGGGCCGCGCTGCGAAGCACGGCCTCAGGACGCTTGCGAGAGGTTAGGAAGGCCCCTCGCGGGCGTTCTGCCTTTTTTTACGCCCCCGGAGCCCCTCGGGCGCTGGCACCGGCAAGTGTCGGGATTTTTTGACCGCTTGCGCTGCCCCGGTCTTCTTCTTTAAAATCCGCACCGGAGTGACGGTAAAATCCTTTAAACACTTGCTGTTGGTGGTGCTGTCGTGGCAGCTGTTGTCCCCGCTCTCCATCGCTGTCCTCCCGCCCTATGAAGCGCTTTGGGACTCCCAGGCGGTGCCGGTGCTGGATCGCTATTGCTTTCGCTGCCATGCCGGAGTTCGGCAAAAGAGCGGTCTGGATCTGCGATCTCTCGATACCATCCTGCGAGGCGGCGATCACGGACCATCGATCATTCCCGGCCGAACTGACGAAAGCCGGCTGATGCAATATCTCAAACCGGAGGCGGATCCACATATGCCGCCAGAAGGGAAGAAGCAATTGACCCCGGCGGAGATTGAAGCGTTGCGCCAGTGGGTCAACCACCTGCCCCCGACGCCGGCGGCAGACGCCAACACAAATACCTGGGTGGACGCCTACCTGTCGGACCTTCGGAGCAACGCCCGCCCCGCCGATTTGCCCGGTCCAGAGACCGACCCGGCCGAAGCGATCGACGCGATCCTGGCGGCGGATTGGCGGGCCGAAGGGATCACACCCGCCGCCCGCTGTGATGATCGCACATTCGTGCGGCGCATTTACCTGGATCTGGCGGGAAGGATTCCCGCTCCGGGAGAAGTGGCCAGTTTTCTCAGCTCACCCGATGAGAATCGGCGCGGCATGCTGGTCGAATCTTTGCTGCGGTCGCCCGAGTATGCTGCGCATTTCCGGGACCTGTTCGATCTCGTGTTGCTCGGCCGGCCGAACAGCCGCCGGGAGACGGCCCGCCACAACAACGGCTGGACGGCGTATCTCGAAGATGCCTTCGGACGAAACCGGCCGTGGAACGACGTGGTGCGCGAACTGATCGTCGGCCGAAGCACGAACACGGTGGCACGCGGCGCCACCCAGTATCTGTACGAGCGGAAGAACAATCATCAAGCGATGGCGGAAGCGGTGGCTCCGATCGCGTTCGGGGTGCAGATCGGGTGTGCGCAGTGCCACAATCATCCGTTGTCGTGGGAGATCGAGCAGCGCCATTACTGGGGCTTGGTGGCCGCCTTCAACCGGAGCAAAAACGTGGAGACGAGCGCCGGGATCGGCGTGGCGGAATCGGCCATTGGCGGGTTTGTTCAATTCACGAATCTAAAAAAGGAATCGCAACCGGCGGTCCTCGCCTTCCTGAACGGCAAAACAGTGGCCGAAAAGCGGCCGGATCAAAACGAGAAGGAAACGGACACTCCCGACCTTTACTGCGTGGCTCCGCCAAAGGAAGGGCAAAAGGCGGAGACGGCGGCCGTCCCGAAATTCTCGCGGCGCGAAGCACTGGCGGACGCCATAACGCATGAAAACCCGCGCCTGGCGCGCGCGTTCGTGAATCGAATGTGGCAATTGCTGCTGGGGCGAGGGATCGTCCATCCCGTGGATCAAATGGACTCACGCCACCGGCCGAGCCATCCGGAGCTGTTGGATTGGCTGGCGAACGACTTTGAGCGGCACGGTTACGACGTGCAACGCCTGGTGCGCGCGCTCGTCTCTTCGCGAGCCTATCAACTGGAAACGAAAACACCGGGACGCACCCCGCCGCCCGCTCCGTCGTTCGCGCGCGCGACGGACAAGCCGCTAACGGCAGAACAATTGGCCGCGTCCGTTTTTGTCGCTCTGAAAGGAACGCCCGGAAGCGATGCGGAGCGGGAGGAACTGCATTCGGCACTCGCTCAAAAAATCCCAGAGCTGATGCCCGCCGTCTACAATCCCTCACTGGAACAAGCGCTTTTCTGGTCGAACTCGCCCATTATCGATTCCCTGCTCCAGCCGAAGGAAGGGAGCCTGGCGGCCCAGATTCTGGCCCTGCAATCGAAGGAAGAACGCATCACCCGGGCGTATCTGGGCATTCTCGGCCGGTATCCGGATGCAGAAGAGATGGAAGCGATGAAAGGTTTGGAGCTGTCAACGCGCCCGGAAACTGGCATCAAGAACCTGCTCTGGGCGTTGCTGAGCAGCGCCGAATTTCAACTCAACCACTGATGAGAAGAAAAAACAGTTCCGGGGCGGGCGGCGGCTTCTGCAGTCCGCCCGAGCATAAGCTGCATCGCCGCCTGTTCCTGCAGGGGCTGGGGGCGGCCGGGGCGACTTCCCTGTTCAGCTGGAACGGCCTTTTCTCTCCGCAAGCGTTCGCGGCCGAGGCGAAACGGCAGGACAAGCATTGCATTCTCCTCTGGCTGTGCGGGGCGCCGAGCCAGTTTGAAACCTGGGATCCGAAGCCCGAGAGCATCTACGGCGGACCTTTCAAGAGCATCCCGACGCGGCTGCCGGGCGTGCACTTCAGTGAACTGATGCCGCGCTGCGCGGGGATCGCGGATAAAATGGCGATCATCCGATCGATGAAGACCAAGCCGAATGAACATTTCCAAGGGATCGACCTGCTGAACCGGGGCGCGGAGCCGCGGGAACCGTTCGTGCGGCCCACCCTGGGTTCGGTGCTGGGCCAGCAACTTGGCCATCTCGACAATCCGATCCCGAATTTCATCCTGCTCGATCCCTGCCCGGAAGGGAACGAATTCAAGGAATTCAAGGCGGGCAATTGGGCTGGCTGGCTGGGCGCCCAGTACGGCCCGGTGCGGGCCGGGGGAGAGATCAAGATTCAAAATGTCGACCGCCTGGCGGACGTGACTACGGACGATTTCGAACAACGCGAAGCACTCCGGCGTTTTCTGACGCGCAAATATGAAAACGAGCGAGCCAGCGCGGCCGCGGCATCTCAGAACGCCATCTTTTCGCGGGTGAAAGGATTGATGAGTTGCGCGGACCTTTTCGATCTCGAAAAGCTGCCGGCGCGGGACAAGGAGCGGTATGGGCCGGGCAACTTTGGCCTGCACACGCTCCTGGCGCGGCAACTTGTGGAAAAGGGAGCGCCGTTTGTGATGGTGGCGAATGGGATGACCTGGGATTGCCACGTGTTCCAACACGAGATTTACCAGATGCTCGTGCCGGAACTGGACCGGATCATTTACCACCTGCTCACCGATCTGGAAGAACGGGGGCTGCTGGAGAAGACGCTCGTGGTCATGATGGGCGAATTCGGCCGGACGCCCTGGCTGAACGGCAGCCGCGGCCGTGATCATTATCCGGATGCCTGGAGCCTGGCCCTGGCGGGTTGCGGCATCAAGCGCGGGGTGGTGACCGGCGCGACTGACGAGGATGGGGCTTCGGTGATCGAAAAGCCGTACAACGAGAAAAATCTGTTCGCCACGATTTACACGGCGCTGGGGATCGACCCTTACGCCGAATATGACCTGCCCGACCTGCCCACTTTTTACCGGGTGGAGGAGCACGCCGAACCGATCCGCGACGTCCTGGTGTAACTATGGCCGAATCCACCCCCAACCTGCCTGACGTAAAGCTGGAGCTGGTCAAAGAGATCAGCCTGCCCACCACAGTGCTGGCCCTGGACGCTGATCCCGCGCAGGGCCGCCGCGCTTTCGCAGCCTGCCTGGATGGCGGGGTCTATCAAGTGGACCTCGAGGCGGGAACTGAAAGACAGCTGGCCAGGCACGAGAGCTACGCGTCCGGAATCGCCTGGCTTCCGGGATCGAATCAACTGCTCAGTTCCGGCTACGACGGCGCGTTGCAGTGGTACAGCTTGGAAGATCAGAAAATCATCCGGCGCATTCAAGCGCACAAATTCTGGTCGTGGCAACTGGCGCTATCGCGGGACGAGCGATGGGCCGCCAGCGTCACGGGCCAGTACCTGGCCGGCGGCTACAAGTATGAGCCAGCGGGAGAGCGGGAACCCAGCGTGCGAGTGTATGACGCGCGCACCGGAGAAATCCGCTGGTCTTTTTCGCATGTGCCGCCGGTCTTGTCGGCCGCGTTCAGCCCGAACCATCGGTTTCTCGCGGCAGCGAACATGATGGGCCAAATCCGGGTGTGGGATCTGGAAACCGGCCGGCAGGCGGCGGAGTGGACCACGCCGGACTTCACGAGCTGGGGCATTATCAAGAGCCATCATTACGTCGGTGGCATCTTCTCCCTGGCGTTTTCACCGGACAGTGCCGAACTGCTGGCAGCCGGAATGGGCCAGATGACCGACCCGATGGCCGGAAATGGAAAACAACTCTGGCAACGCTTTGCCTGGCAGGAATCCCCTCCCCGCAAGACTGGGCAAATCCAGGACGGCGAAGGCGGCAACGGCTTGATGGAGACCATCCTGTTCCACCCAAGCGGACAGTCCTTCCTGATGGCGGGGCGAATGGCCCAAGGGAAATGGAACGCGGCTCTATTTGATTCGGCCAGCGGCCGTTTGATCCAATCGATCGACCGCAAAATGAGGATCACAGACGCCAGCTTCTCCCCGAGCGGGAATGACCTGATCCTCGCGGGCGGCACTTCGCAGGAAAAGCGGAAGGACGGAAAATGCCCGAAGTTCGGGCGGATCAAAACCTACCGAATCGCCTGACGAAAGGGCGAACGGCTGCGGCTCTTCGATGAAGCCTGGAAAACAAAAAGCGGTGCCGAAGCACCGCTTTTGCAATTAAGAATGGGAAGCGTCTAGTTCGCAGCCGCGGCCTCTGCCGCAACCGGAGTGATGTTCACGCGGCGGCTTTCCTTGTCGAACTTCACTTTGCCATCCGCGAGAGCGAACAAAGTCCAATCACGACCGGTGCCAACGTTTTGGCCGGCAACGAATTTGGTTCCGCGCTGGCGAACGAGGATGCTGCCTGCGGTGACAAATTCACCGCCGAAAGCTTTCACGCCAAGGCGCTTGGAATTACTGTCGCGGCCGTTACGGCTGCTGCCTTGACCTTTTTTATGTGCCATAAGTCCTTACCTGATGGGTTAAAGTTTAATCTCTTTGATCTTTAAGACCGTGAGTTCCTGACGGTGGCCGACGGTGCGATGATAACCTTTGCGGCGCTTCATTTTGAAAGCGATGAGCTTGGGGCCGCGCTTATGTTCCACCACATCGGCCAAAACAGTCGCGTTCTGAACCACCGGGCTGCCCACGGAGACCTTGTTATCCCCGCTCACAAGCAAAACTCGGTTGAGCGTGTGCTCCTTGCCGGCCTCCACGTCCAGACGATCGACGACCAAAGTATCACCCGCGCTCACGCGGTATTTCTTACTGCCAGATTCAACAACTGCGTACATAAACACCCTGAAAAAGGGGCCAAATAGAACCACAGGAACCACACGGTGTCAAATGGTCATTTAGCGAAAAAACAACGATTCCTCTGTTCCTACCACAGAAAAGAGGTTTTGCAAATTCTGATGCTCGCTGCTTGCCCGACGTTCGCGGGGGCAGGTCGGTTTCAGGCGCGTCGATACATCTTGCATCATCGCACATCTTGAAGATAGCTGAGGAACTCCTTGCGTTCAAGTGGGATTAAGATAGACTGATTCGTGCCGGGAAACCGGCATCCCCGAGGCATTCTAGCCGCTACCCAAGGTCCGACAGTTTGTCCGCTTGATGTATGTGGTTAGCTCTTGCCTCGGGCTAATTTCAAAACACACACCGCTCTCCGACAAATACTTACATCTCCAGGAAACAGACACTTGGAAGCGAGCAAGCCGCTGAGAATCAAACGACCGGAACGCCAGCGCCTTCCGGCAGAGCGCCTTCTTTCTCAAGACCCGACTCCAACGAAATCACATCCTGCAACAACGCTTCGATCACGCACTTTTGTTCCTCGGTGAGGGGCGATTGCAGCAGTTCGCGGGTGGTGCCGTTAATGTGGCCGAGCACGTGCGAGAACGACTGCCGAAACCGGTTGGCGCGGGCGCGGGCATCACTGGCGGTCTGGAGCGCCTCCGCCCGGGCGCGCAAGGCCTGCTTCTCGGCCTGGCTGCGGGAAATCTCGGAACTGGCGAGAGCGGTCTGCAAACGGAGAACTTCAGCGGAGAGCTTCTGTTCCAGCGTCCGGTGCTCGCGAATCGCCAGATTGAGCGATTGTTCCATGCGCTGGCGGGCCTCCTTTTCCCGATCGAGCGCGGCCTCCGTTTCCTTCAAGGCAGCCTGATTCCGATCGAGATGCGTGCGAAACTCAGCCTGCGCGGCTTCAACAGAGCCCCGCCCATTTTCGAGGACAGCCACATTATCTTCCAGGCGCGCGTTGAGTTCGCGCAAGACCTGCAATTGATCTTCGCCAGCCCGGCGTTCGGCGCGTTCGGCTTCGAGATCCGCCGTGGATTTGGCTAACAGTTCCTGAGCCTCGCGCGATTCCTGTTCGAGGCTGGCCAGGCGCGCCTGGTTCTCACGTTCCAGGTTCAGACCTTCGCTGAGCTGTAAATGGAGAGCCTGGACCTGCGAACTGAGAGACGCCGCGCGTTGCTCGACGCGGGAGCGCTCGCCGCGTTCTTTTTCCAATTCCGCTTTCAAACGCGCGACGGTGGCCAGCCCGTCGCCCGCTGTGATAGAGGTGGATGGCAACGCATGGGACGACGTCGATTCAACGCGAACCGCGGGAACGGCCGGTTCGGGAGTCACGGTGCGCGCGGCGGGGGCGGCCACCGGCGGGGGAGATTTAGGCTCGACCGTTTTTTCCGTCGCAGAGGCGGGAGCCGGCCCAGCGGATGCTTCTGAAGCAGAGGCAGCCGGACCTTCGGCGGGCGCAGCCTGAAGGCATTGCGCGGCCAGGGAATCAGCCTCGTCCACAATTCTCTTTTCCTGCGCGGCTTCGGCTGCATCCGCGGCATCCAGGTCGCCCGGCTTGCTTTCGCGCGAGCCGAAGAGCAAGCGCGAGTTCCGCCATAAACGGCTTACTCCCATAGTATCGCCTTTGTCGCCTTTCTTGTCGTCTCGTTCCGCCTTCTTCGGCTTGGTCAGCACGCGTTTTCCCGAATTTTTTTCTTCCAGAGCGCGTTTGGCCAAAGCGATCTCCGCGGCGCTCACCGAAGGTTGCACGTCCGAATCGGCCGGCTCGGCATCGGCGCGGTAAAAGGCCACGGTCCAGCACTGCAGTTCCTGAAAACGGCGGATGGTGGCCCGGGCTGGAAATTGCTGCTGGTCCTTGCGCTTGGCGAGAACGCGGACGGTAAAGCTGGTATTGCCCCCGGAATCGTCCTCTTCCAGAAGATGAAGTTGGGTCATCAAAAGATCGCGGCCGTACTGCAAGAGATCTTTGATGTCTTTGCCGAGCAATTCCTCGCGCTGCCACCCGAAGGTATCCGCGCAAGAAGCGTGGGCATCCACAATGCTGCCGTTTTCGTCCAGGAGTATCACAGCGGTATTAAGGCCGCCTCCGCCAATCATAGAATCGAGAGAAGCAACTTTGACACCAGCCTCAAAATCCTCCGATTGGCAGGGCGAATGTTGGGTTAATAATGTTTCTCAGGGGCTTATCGGCAGAATCCCGCCCATGCTTGAGCCCAAACGGGATCTCCCTCAGAAATCCGCGAACCGGGCTCAACAGCGCCTCCGCTCCATCCGATAAGATAAAGGAACAGCAGGATTGCCGATGAATGCCAGCCCACCGCGCCCCCGAAGCGCCTGCCGCCCTCGCCGCCATGCCTGGGCGTCCCCAAGCTTTCCCTTGCGGAGGCCCCAACTGTCCTCAACCGCCAGCAGCACCTGCCAGTGCGCCAAACAGATAACGGCAGCCGAAGCGCCCTCCAAGCTCATCATATTTCTCGATCCGTTGCGGCGCAATTGAACCACGCCCATGAGCCGCAACGCAGAAACAATTACGCAGAACCCGGCCGGAGTTTCAGAGAGGATGTCAGCCTGGTTCCGCAACCTGCCGATCAAATCGAAAATCACCGCGGTGGTGGTGTGCGCCAGCATGGCGACGCTGCTCCTGGCGGCGACGAATCTTTATCTTTTCCAGCGATGGCATACGCGCCAGTTGATCCAGAGCGATCTGGCCGGCCAGGCGGAGATCATCGCAGCCAATTGCCGCGGCGCGCTGAAGTCCGCCAACACCACCGCGGCAACGGAGTTGCTCAATTCCCTGCAGGCCCGGCCCCATATTCTGCACGCGAGCCTGCACCGGGCGGACGGGAGCATTCTCGCCAGCGCCGGCTCTCCGGACGACCGTTTCGACGACGCGATCGAAAGTCCCGCCGCGGCTCAATCGCCGCGAATTTCGTCGGAAAACGACCTGCTCCAGCCGGTCATTCTCGACGGCGCCACGATCGGACTGCTGCACGTGAAGTTCGACCTGCCCGCCATCGAGCGGGATCTGGCCAGCCCCTTCCTGATCATTCTCGGCTGCCTGCTGCTCGCGGCGCTTCTCCTGGCGGTATTTCTCTCGACGGCCCTGCAACCACTGATTTCCGGACCTATCCTGCAACTGACGGCAACGGCGCGAACGGTGGCCGAGAAACGCGACTATTCGGTCCGCGCGCCGAGCAGCGGCCAGGACGAGATCGGGACGCTGACCGCCGCGTTCAACCTGATGCTGGAGGAAATACAGGGCCAGCACGCGGCTTTGAAGCGATCGCAACAGCGAACGGAAGCTTTGATCCATTCGATCGACGGGATTGTCTGGGAATGCACGCCGGACACATTCCAATTCACATTTGTGAGCCGGCAGGCGGAGCGCATTCTCGGTTACACGCCGGAACAACTTTTGGCAAACCCCACCCTCTGGCAGGAGCGAATCTTTAACAAAGACGCAGCCGAGGCTTTGGAAGTGCGGAACCAAATCGTCTCCCGGCGACAGCCGTGCCAAAACGAATACCGGATGCTGGCCGCCGACGGGCGCATCGTTTGGATCCGGCAATCGGCCTCGCTCATCGTGGAGAACGATCGACCGGCCGCGCTGCGCGGCATTTTTCTTGATATCACCGCACAAAAGCAGGCGGCGGAAGAGCTGGTGCAGCTCAATCGGAGATTGATGGAAATCTCACGCCAGGCGGGGATGGCAGAAGTAGCGACCGGAGTGCTGCACAACGTCGGCAACGTCCTCAACAGCGTGAACGTCTCGTGCACTCTCGTGATTGATCGAGTGCAGCAATCGGAACTGACCAACCTCGCCCGGCTGAGCACGCTGCTCGATGAGAACGAGAATCAATTGGCGGATTTCTTCACCAAGGATCGCCGGGGCCTGCAACTCCCCGCCTACCTTCGCACACTGGTGCCGGTGCTGCTGGAAGAACAGGCCACGGCCTTGCGCGAGTTGACCTCTCTGCGGGAGAAGATCGACCACATCAAGGAAATTGTCTCGATGCAGCAGGGCTATGCCCGCATTTCCGGAGTGGTTGAACCGGTCAGCCTGGATCAACTGATCGAGGACGCGCTGAAACTGAACGCCGGCGCGCTCGCCCGGCATTCGGTGAAAGTGGAGCGGCAGTTTGAAACGGTGCCCCCGGTGAAAACCGATCGCCATAAAGTCCTGCAGATTCTCCTGAACCTGATCCGGAACGCGAAATATGCCTGCGACGAAAGCGCCCGCGAGGCCAAGCGGATGACTTTGCGACTGTTCCAGCGGCGGCCGGACTACGTCTGCGTCCAGGTGGTCGACAACGGAATCGGCATTCCGCCGGAAAACGTCGTGCGCATTTTTGCCCGAGGCTTCACCACGCGCCGGGATGGGCACGGGTTCGGCCTGCACAGCGGAGCGCTGGCCGCCAAGGAACTGGGCGGCACGCTGACCGGTGAAAGCGGCGGCATCGGTGAAGGCGCCATTTTCACTCTAGAACTGCCCTGCGAACCGCGGAGGCCGGCATGAGCGCGACTCCGCGCGGACCTTACCGCGTCCTCGTCATCGATGACAACCCAGCGATCCATCAGGATTTCCAAAAGATTCTCAGCACGAGCAGCGAAGCCTCCGCGAACCTGCGCGAATTGCAGGCGGCGGTGTTCGGCGAGGAGACGCCATCCGCGCCGCTCGCCTGTGATTTCCGGGTGGACAGCGCCTCCCAAGGGCAGGAAGGGCTCGAGATGGTCCGGCGCGCGAAGGCGGAGGGGCGGCCTTACGCGCTGGCGTTTGTCGATGGCCGGATGCCGCCAGGCTGGGATGGCATAGAAAGCATCGCGCACCTCTGGAAGGAACAACCCGACCTGCAGGTGGTGCTTTGCACCGCCTTTTCCGATCATTCCTGGAACGACATCCGCCGAGCTCTGGGCGAGACCGACGCCCTGGTCATCCTGAAAAAGCCTTTCGACAACGTTGAAGCGATCCAACTCGCGCACGCGCTGACCAAGAAATGGGAGTTGAACCACCAGGTGCAAACGCGGCTGGCGGACCTGGACCGGCTGGTGCGGGAACGCACCGGCCAACTGCAGGAAGCACTCGCGCTCTTCGAGGCCTCGATCGCGCAATCACCTCTGGGAATCCTGATCAGCGAGGCGCCGGGCGGCGTTATTCGCTGGGCGAACGGAGCCGCCCTGTCGATGCTGGGCGAGGCGGCGGACCTGGCGCCGGTGGGCGACGAAAGGAGACGGACCATTCACGACTGGCCGATGCACCGCCCCGATGGCAGCCCCTGCCCCCTCGACGATCTTCCGCTGGCGAAAGCGATCCAGCGAGGAGAGCCGACCCGCAACCAGGATCTGCTGATCCGTCGGATCGACGGAGGGGAATGCTGGACCTCCGTCAACGCCGCGCCGATTCGGAACGCGACCGGCGCGATTGTTGCGGGCATTGCCATCCTGCAGGACCAGACGCAGCGGCGCGAAGCGGAACGGGAAAAGGAAGAGCTGCGGGCTCAATTCGCCCATGCCCAAAAGATGGAGTCGATCGGCCGCCTGGCCGGAGGCGTGGCGCACGATGTGAACAACATGCTGCAAGTGATCACGGGCTACGTTGAACTCGCGTCCCGGAATGCCGACGCAGGCAGCGTGCTCCAGGATCAACTGGCCGAGATCGGGAAAGCGGCGCAGCGCTCTGCTGAACTCACCCGTCAGCTGCTGGCATTCGCCCGCCGCCAGGCGATCCGCCCGAGGCCGATAAATCTGAACGATGCCATCGCGAGCACGCTGAAAATGCTCGAGCGGCTGATTGGCGAGGATATTCAGCTTTCGTGGTCCTCGGGCCAGAACCTGTGGCCGGTCATGATTGACCCAAGCCAGATCGACCAGATCCTGGCGAATCTGGCCGTCAACGCCCGCGACGCGATCACATCCAGTGGAGAGGTCACGATCGAAACCGCCAATGCGGTGGTCGATCCCGCTTTCGCGCAGCGGCATGCCGGAGCGGCGCCCGGGGACTACGTCACCTTCTCCGTGGCCGACACCGGCTGCGGCATGAGCCCGGAGATCCTCAGCCACATCTTCGAACCGTTTTTCACCACCAAAGGCCTGGGCAAAGGCACAGGGCTCGGGCTGGCCACCGTCTTCGGCATCGTCCAGCAAAACCAGGGCTTTATCACGGTGGCGACGCAGGCGGGACGCGGCACAACCTTTCGCATTTACCTGCCACGCTGCAGCGCTCCTCCAGATTCGGGCGCGGAAAAAATCAGAAGAAGCCCGGTGCGCGGCACCGAAACGATCCTGCTGGTCGAAGACGAGCCGCAGGTGCTGAATCTGGGCCGGAGCGTTCTCACCCAGCACGGCTATACCGTTTTGGCGGCCTCCAACCCGGAGATTGCCCTGGCCCTCGCCCGACAGCACCCGGTGAAAATCCACCTGCTCGTCACCGATGTGGTGATGCCGGGAATGAACGGAAAAGAACTCTACCAACTTCTGCAGACAACCCGCCCGGAATTGCGCTGCCTTTTCATCTCGGGCTACACCGCAGACGTGATCGCTCAGCACGGCGTCATCAACGTGGACGTTCAATTTCTGCAAAAGCCGTTCAAGATCGAGCGGCTCGTGGAAAAGGTGCGCGACGTGCTCGAACTGGACCTGGGCTCGCGCGCCTGACTAATGGCTCCGCAACCGCAAGTTAAATCACGGAAACTATTTGCTCCGCTGTATTATGGAATTATTGAGGCTCTGTAAAATCGAGGCTCCACAGCGTTCCTGATTGATCGAGCGTCTCCGCCCACCCCACCCTTCAGCCGCACTGCCAAAAAGGAAGTTGCAGGGCTCAGCCTGCCGCCGACGTTCTTACCGGACAAAACTTAAAGTCCCCCGGCAGAGCTCTGCCCGGGGGACTGACCTTTGCTGCAAGCGGAAGATCCTGTTTACTCCGCTGGGGTGATGGTCAGCGCGCGGAATTCGACCGGGCCGTGGTCTCCTTGGACCATGATCGGCCCCGGTTGTTCCTCGTTGCTGTCCAGAGCGCCGCCGGTAATGCCCGGGATGGATTGACGTTCAATGATCGCCTCACCGTTCAGAGAGATCGTCACCACCCGGCCGACGAGAGTGATGTCCATGGTTTGCCACTCGCCGGCCGGCTTCGCCATGTTGACTCGCGGCGTGAGGAAACCATAGACACCGCCAATATAATGGCTGTCCGGTTCCTTCCCGAAATTATCCTCGATCTGCACTTCGTAACGGCCGCGCAGGTAGATGCCACTATTGCTGGCCTTCGGATAGCGAAATTCGGCATGGAGCTTGAAATCGCCAAACAAGCGCTCGGAGATGAGATCATTCCCCGGCACGGCATTGGTGAGATGCCCGCCCACCGCCTGCCAGCCGTTCTTCTTTTGCGGATCACGCGGTTTCCAACCGGAGAGATCCTGGCCGTTAAAAAGCTTGAGCGGCTTGCCCCATTTCGGCGCCTGCTCCCGCACCAGAGCCGGAGCGTGAGATCCGGTAAAATGGACAGTCTGGCCGCGGTCATTCGTCGTTTCGCCGCGCAAAGCACTGCCATCGAGCCTCCCCTGCACAACCACATCCGTCAGGCGGTGTTCCCACTGAGGCGGGACAACAAACCGGAATTCGCCGGTCGCGCTATTGAATTCGATATTTCCAATCGGCCGGGCGCTGCCAAACTGGCCAACATACCTGCCCACCAAGGTGCGGTAGCCGGAAAGGTGAACCTCGAACCACGAGGGATACTCCACGCCCGCATCCTGCACTCGCAAATCCCATCGTCCAGCCAACGGAGGCGGCTCATGCCGGGAGAACGGGTCATCCGCAGCGCGCACCGGCCCCGCGACGAGCGCGGCCGCTGCGATGGCGAGGGAGGCAAAACAGCATAGTGATCGTTTCATCATTTTCTTTGAGATGGGCGGTTTTAGGCGTGCCCCCCGGGCGTCTGCAACTTTTATCCAGCAAATGCCCGGGCACACCGGCTCAGTTGTAGAACGGAAATAACTTTTTCAATTCTTCCTTGCCGGGCCGGCGGCCAAATTCGCAAATCTCGAAACCTTCCGCGTACTTGATCGCGCTGCCCTTGTCGCCATACCAATCTCCCAGCTCCTTCCGAAAACGGTCAGCCTGCCCTTGATAGCGCCGGGCAAAGGAGTCGCGCACCGCCTTTTTGCGTTCGCGTTGTTTATCCGGGTCGGCCGGCAGAAGATCGGGCGAACCGTTGGCCCCGCCTTCGTAAAATTGGGAGACAATCACGTCGAGGGCATCGAGGCGTTTGTCGATCACGGAATCGATGGAGATCACCACGTCCGGCTTGAAGGGATTGGGCTTCTGGAAACCATCCGGGAAGTACATGAATACCGGGTTGTGCTTCAGGTTCGGAACATCCGGACAGAAGAAAGGAACCGTGACCATGTAGGCCGCGTCCTGCACCAGCACGCCGGTGTAGCGATGATCCGGATGATAGTCGTTGGGGCGCGGGCTCAAAACCAGATCCGCGTTCCACTCGCGAATGGCCTTCGTGACCATTTTTCGATACTCGAGCGTCGGGAGCAGTTCGCCGTCATGGATATCGAAAACTTCGACCTCAATCCCCAGAATCCGGGCGGCTTCCTCGACCTCGGCTTTCCGGCGCTTGGCCAGCGGGCCGCCCGCGTCGCGCCAATGCCCGATATCGCCGTTCGTCACCGACACGAACTTGACCTTGTGGCCCCTCGCCGCCCACATCGCGGCCGTGCCGCCAGCCTGGATCTCACAGTCATCAGGATGCGCGCCGAAACAAATAATGCGTAATTTGCCGTCCCCATCGGCTCCGAGCGCGGAAAGAGCGAAGGAACAGGCGACAGCCAGGCAGGAAAGGAAAGGTTTCATGGGTGCGGGTTTACTGGTTTCCGCGGCCTGCGGCAAGATTGAAGCTGCCGATTTACGGTGAACAAGTTAGGATGCCGGGCGTCCAATTTGAAATTCAGGGATTCCTTATGATTAGATCGTCTGTTCTCAATCTCGGTTTTACAGCCCTCGCGGCGTGGCAGGTCGTGGCCAGCGACTGGCCCCAATGGGGCGGCCCAAGACGCGACCATGTCTCGGATGAATCGGGGCTTCTGCAGGAATGGCCCGCTTCCGGGCCTAAACGAGTCTGGCTCAACGAGAACGCCGGGCTCGGATATTCCGGAGTGGCGGTGGCCGGGGACAAACTCTACACCATCGGGGCGCGCGATAACGCCGAACGGCTGATCGCCCTCAATGTGGCGGATGGCAAGGAGGTTTGGGTGGCGGAAATCGGCGAAGTGCTCAAGAACAACTGGGGCGACGGGCCTCGCGGCACGCCGACTGCCAGCGGAGATCGGGTGTATGCCCTCGGAGGCCAGGGCACGCTCGTCGCGGTGTCTGCCGCGGATGGCAAAGTGCTCTGGAAAAAGAGAATGCAGGATTTGGGCGGCAAAGTCCCGGGCTGGGGTTACACCGAGTCCGTGCTGGTGGATGACCAGAATGTTTATTGCACACCGGGTGGTGGCGACGGCGCGATCGCTGCCCTCGACAAAAAGAGCGGCGATCTGAAATGGCAAAGCAAAGAATTCACAGATGGCGCCCAGTACGCCTCCATGCGGATGGCCGACATCAATGGCGGTCCGCAATTGATCCAACTGACGATGAAACACTTCGTCGGCGTGGATAAAGGAAGCGGCAAGCTTCTTTGGCAGGCAGATTTTCCGGGCGCGACCGCCGTCATCCCCAGCCCGATTGTTCGGGGCAACCAAGCGTACGTGACGGCGGGCTATGGCGCTGGATGCAAATCCGTGCGCATCGGCGCGGGTAACAAAACCGAAGACGCTTATGAAAACAAAGTCATGAAAAATCATCACGGCGGCGTGGTGTTGATCGGGGACTACGTTTACGGCCACTCGGATGGCGCCGGCTGGGTTTGCCAGAATTTCAAGACAGGCGAGGAAGTCTGGGCTTCCAAGACCTTCGGCAAAGGCGCCGTGACCGGAGCCGGCAACCGCCTGTACTGCCTGGAAGAAAAAAGCGGCACGGTGGTGCTGGCTGAAGCGTCATCCAGTGGCTGGAAGGAACACGGCCGCTTCAAGCTCGAGCCGCAAACCAAGCAACGAAGCCCGAGCGGCGCGGTCTGGACGCATCCAGTGATTGCCAACGGCAAGCTCTACCTGCGCGATCAGGAACTGCTGTCGTGCTACGACATCAGCGCCAAATAATCACACCCCGTTACGACTCGGAAGAACCTGGGGCATCCGTCCCAGGTTTTTTCTTTTTCCAGGGCATGCTCGGCAGCTTTACCGGCGCGGGCGCCGCAGGCTTGGCCAGCTGAAGCTCCGGGTCTCCCCCGGCCGGCGGCGCTGCGGATCCCTCCGTTTTCCAGGAGGCAATGCGCGCCTGCAGTCCGTGATGCTCCGCCCGGGTTTTGTCCCCGGCCTTCTGGTAGAACAGTGACAGGTTGGTGTGCGCCAACTGCTCGTTCGGTTTTAACTGCTCCGCCTTGTGCCCCTCCGCAATGGCGCGGGCAAAGTCGCCCTTGCGGTAAAAGGCCATGCCGAGGCTCAATTGCGCGTCGAAATTGCCAGGATCCTGGCGCAGGATTTCTTCGAATTTCGCGATTGCACGGTCAAACTGGCCCGTGCTGAAATCGAACATGGCATCGTCGTACTGTTCCTGGAGAGACATGACATAACCCTTTGACAACCGGCGGTATCGCACGATTGTAGCAGCAGCGCAAGCAAGGTTGCTCCCGGCGTTGGGTTCCATGCGCGAATTTGCATCCGTGAAACCACCGATCAAACTCATTTCGACCGATTTCGACGGCACTGTCCATACGGATTTCGAACATCCGCCGGTGCCTCGCGAGTTGGAGACGTTGATCGGGGAACTGCAACAGCGCGGCGTGGTCTGGGTGATCAACACCGGGCGTGATCTGACGAGCCTGATGGAAACGCTGACGAAGTCGGGCGTGTCGATTCGGCCGGACTACGCGGTGGTGGTCGAGCGCGAGATCTACGAACTCCAGGCGAGCGAATACGTGAGCGTGCGGGATTGGAACGACCGCTGCACCCAACTCCACGCGGAGATCTTCACCAAAGTGCGGCCGCACATGCCCCAAATCACGTCCTGGGTCAATTCACGTTACCGGGCCATGGTTTACGAGGACCCCTACTCCCCGTTCTGCCTCGTGGCGGAAAAGCCGAGCGACGCCGAGGAGATCCACGACTACCTGGAATTCTACTTCAAGGAAGTCGACAACCTGGTGGTGATGCGCAACGACGTGTACGCACGCTTCAGTCATAAGGCCTACCACAAGGGCACCGCCCTGGCGGAAATTGCGCGCCGCCTGCACATCAAGCCCGACGAGATCCTGGCGGCGGGCGACCACATGAACGATCTGCCGATGTTATCGAATGAATTTGCGCGCTGGCTGGTGGCGCCGATGAACGCCATCGAGCTGGTGAAAGAGAAAGTCCGGCGGCAGGACGGCTACGTGAGCGAAAAGAACTGGGGGCACGGAGTCGCCCACGGCATAACGCATCTTCTCCATCGCGCAGGATTCGCCTTGGACGTCGTGGCGGAGTCGCGGCGCCGCCAGCGCTAGTATCCGTTATCCCGGCTTTTCTGTTCTAGTTCTTCCGCAGGCGATAAAACCGATCCTGCCCACCGGCCACGACCTTCACCGGCGAACTGGAAGACACTGCCGTCCAGGTTCCACCGGCCACCTGCCCCGATTGCTCCAGGGTAAACGCCTGATCAGCCGTCCAGATGATCGTGGCTTCGTCACCCGCGAGCGTGATATGAAGGACGGGTGATTCTGGATTCGTCGAGGCGACCGCCAGTTCGACTGCAAGTCCAGATTCCAAGTCAAAGACCCCGCCTTTGATGGCGCCGGTCCGGCTTTGAACGGTTCCTCGCAAATCAAAACCGCCGCCGCTGCTGGCGCCGCCGCCTGGGCGGATTGCCTGCCAATCCAGCTTATAGACCTGCGCTGAGGCGATTCCTGCCATGAGTCCCAAACAACATATGCAACGGACCGGGAGCATAACTTCGCCCTTCTATTTCGTGGCCTCCGTCCCGCGCATCTGGGCAAAAGAGCTGAACGCCTTCTCCAGAGCTTCCAGTCGCGAGTTGAGAGCCTGATTTTCGCGCTTTAGATCCCGCCACTCCGACGTTTTTTCCCGGAGCTGTTCGCGCAGGCCCTGGATCGCCGCCAGTTCCACGCCGTCGAATTCCAGGGTTGTAATGGATTTGTCGTCGCGGCCCGGAAAAAAAGCGGCCTTAAAATCCTGCGCCATGGGCCCCAGGTGAGGCGTAGCGCAGTCTTCTTCCCAGTCGTAATTCCATTTAGCCACGGGAACCGAATCCAACTTCTCCAGAATCGCCCGGCTGTCGATGGGAGTGATATTCTTTTTCACATTCCGATCACTGATCGTCGACCACGACGTGGCGTAGCTGGCGAGCATCGTCCCTACCTTTTGGAGCGGGTCCGAAAAAAAACGAACGCCGCCCGTGGCTTTGACTGTAAATTCATTCGGATTGTCGGAGTGCGCGCCGTTGGGGATGCCCTGGAGCCCCGCCGACTTGGCCACGATGCCCCCCAGCCGGATCAGGGTGGCATCCGACCAGACAAACGAACCGTCATGTTGGGCCACCGCGGACGCACCGGCCGCCAGGGCGCAGGCGCCAAGGGCCAAATTCCCCGTGCCTCCCGGAACAGCGGAGAATGGCCCGCTTGAAGAATTACTCACGCCGCCACCCACCGCGGCGCCGTTCCCCGACGCCACATTCGAACCGCCCCCGCTCACGGTGCTGAAGCCATTGGTGGCCGTGTTCTGATATCCCCCTGCAACCACGGAATCCTCACCAACCGCCCCATTTTTTTCACCCCCGGCTACGGTGGCTCCCAAACCAGGCGCTCGATTCGAGTGACCGCCGCCGATGGCGGAGCTCGCGCCCGCGGAAACGTTGTGATCCCCGCCAGCAACCGTCCCGTGAAGAGCTCCCGGCTGGATCAGATTTCCTTCCCCGCCTCCGACAAATCCGTAGTCCCCCTGCACGAGGTTCCCGGTCCCGCCGCCGATCACTCCCCCATCCCCGGTCGCCCCCACGGGAGATCCGGGTCCGGCCAATCCTCCAATAAAATTCTGAGAGCCTCCGCCGATCACAGAAAGTTTACGGTCAGAATAGTTGGAATCGCCCCCGCTGACCGTGGCGCGCTCCGCGAGTAACTTGTTGTTTCGCCCGCCGGCCACAGTGTCAAAATCCGCCGCCGCGGTGTTTTGCAGGCCACCGCCAACGGTGCTCAGCTGATTGCCGGCCAGATTTCCTTTGCCGCCGCCCACCACGCCGGCGTAGCCGCCCACGAAATTAGAATACCCGCCGCCCAGCGTCGCGTAAATGGCACCCGAATAGAGCAGATTGTTGGCCCCGCCGACGAGCACCGAATAGCCGGACGGATTGCCCGATTGAATGGTATTGTCAAAGCCGCCGCCGATGAAGGAATCGAACCCGCCGTTGGTGTTTTGCATGCCGCCCGAGATCACCGCTCCCTGCGCGCCCAACCCCACGAGGTTCGCCTGGCCTCCGGCGATCGTGGCCGAGGCCCCGTTGGCCAGCACCGCATTGGCATTGCCGCCGCCGATCGTCGCGTACTGCGAAGCTTGCCCGATACTGTTCGCCAGCCCTCCGGACACCACAGCGCTGTCGGCAGATTGGAGAATGCCGTTCCCCGTTCCTCCGGCAATCGTGGTCGAGTAAGCATGCACATGATTCGAGCTGACAGGGGTTCCGCCGCCGCCGATGGTCGCGCTGCCGTAAGGAGGCTCTACGAAATTGGCGCGCGAACCGCCAATGACGTTGGGCAGCCCGGCATTGCTTTCGAGCCGCAGGACGCGGTTGTTGTTTACCTTGAGTTCCAGCGGATTGGGATCGATCGTTCCCAGAAAATCGGCGGGAGTGATTCCCGCATTTCCACCTAATTGCCAACCGCTGCCCGCTCCGCCTCCGCCACCGCCCGTGGCATCGATGGTTAAGACGTTGCCGGCCACGGTCAGGGAGACATTCTTGCCCGCTGCCAGCGTGACATCGTCATGGAGCTGGTTGAGCGCCGTCACAACCTGCCCGCTCGCGAGCTTGCTCCGCGTGATGGCGCCGTCCTGCAAATTGCTGTTCGAGATTGCATTCGCCGCCAAAGGAGCGCTCGACCCGCTGGTTTCGGCGTATATGGCATTGGGCACAGCCCCGAGGACCTGACGGGGTGACAGCACCGTAAATACCCCAACCTGTCCCGAAGGCAGAACGGCAATCTCGAGCCATTGCATGGCGCCGGTGAAGATTCCTGGGCCAAAATCGATGGGAACCGAGAAAAAGCCATTGTTCACCGGAACGCTTGAAACCAAAACCGCCTGTCCGATCTGGACTCCTGCGGCGGCACTGTCGAACAGCGAAAAGCGCATGTCGTACGCCCCGCTGGCCGCCTGCCCGTTCACGGATAAATGGCCTTCGTAGGTGAATCCAGTCCCCAACGGCGCGGATCCTAACGGAAAGGCCAACACACCCAGAAACCACGCAACCAGGCACAACGTACGACAGACTTTCATCATAACTCCTGCTTCATCCCAAACCTAAGAATGTTCTGGAGAGGCACGCTATCCCCGCAAAAAGCTAGCGCTCATTGTCAGAGATCCACCGTCCCCGGATATAAAGAGGAATATTTGCGAAAAGGTTACACGCCACGCGACCGAGAAGCCCGGCCGGACCAAAACCCTGTCTACGGCTCGCGGACTAACACCCTGGCAGGATAGACGACAGCCGATGACAGTCCGGATCCTGACGAACCGTCCCAATTCAGCTGCAGTGCTCCCAGCCCCTTTCGGATCCACGGCAGATCCCAAATCTCCACGATGCCTCTAGGACCGGCCGCCGCCAAGCGTGACGAGTCGGGACTGAACTGAAGCGAGCGCAGGCGCGCAGGTTCGGGTGAAGTCAGCGTCACCAAATTTCGGAGGGACGGCACCGCGCACAACTGAATTTCGCCCTCGATCGGAATGACGGCCAGCGTTTGGGAGTCGGGTGAAAACGCCGCCGGAGCGGACGCCGGGTTGGTAAAAGGGAGACGGCCGACTTCGCGCCAATCCGTCGCATCCCAAAGGGTGCAGCCATGGTTGAAAGCCGCGAGCCACCGTCCGTCCGGGCTGAACACCGCATGCCAATTCAAATCCCTTGCCAATTGTTTCAGTTTCTTGCGCGCTGCGACATCCCACACCCACACGTCGCGATCGGATGACGCCCCAGTCACCGCCCAGTGGCCATCGGGACTCAAAGCTGCTGCGAAAGCCAGATCGTGCGGCCCCAAATCGATAGGAGCAGCAGCCGGTTTTCCCGGGCGGATCACCCGGGCAAGGTGCTGGGCGTTGTTCGCTGCGATCAGTTGGGAGCCCTCCCGATCCAGACTAATCTCTGTCCAATCGGCTCCGGGCAGCAGCGTCCTGGGCGGCCCAATCTCCAGAGAATCGCCGTGCGGGACAATTGGCCAGGCACGCACTCCGCCAAGATCCGTTAAGTAGAGCTCGGTTCCTTTTGGATGAAACGCCAGTTGCGCCGGCTCGCGGGCCATCAGCCGCGCGAGCGGCTTCCAATCACGCGTTCCCCGCAAAATTACCCCGTCTGGATTCAGGGACGCGAGCAGGCTCCCATCGGGGCTAAAGGCCGCTTGTGAATGGCCACCTCCGGAATTCGAAGGAAGCAGTGCCCGAAACCCGGCCGATCGCACCCGCTGAATCCACCCGATCTTGCCTGGCTGGTAGATCGGGCCAAATCGTTCACCGTCCTGGCTGAACGAACCGCCATACCCCTCGCTTTGGAACGAAAAGTCCGCGCTCCCCTTCTCCAAATCCCAAAAGCGGACGGTCATATCGGTGCTCACGGTAGCAAGCCGCTTTCCCGCCGGATCAAACGCCAGCCCCAAAACCAGCGAGGCGTGCCCCCGCAAGATCTGCGGTGATCCCCCAGCCACGATGTCCCACAAGGCGATCGATCCATCCATGGCGCCGCCAGCCAGTCGGCGACCGTCCGCCGACCAGGCCAGCGAGTGCACATGCTGGCTAAAACGAATGGAGGCTTTCACGCGTCCGGAACCGGCGTCCACCACATCCACACCCGATCGGTCGGCGCGTCCGCACGCCAGTTCGGTTCCATTCGGCGCAAAAGCCAGAGACAAATAGGTGCCGCGCCACTTTGGCACGTCGACCGGTTCGCCCGGCTGCCAGAACAGAATCTGGCCTGAAGGCAATCTCACCCGCGCAAGCCCGCCCTCCGATGGCGCCAGCGCCACGCTTTGACTATCCGGGCTGAACGCAAACTGCCCCAGAAAACCATTGGTCAAAACGCAAAGACGGCCTTTCTCGATTTCCCAAATGCCAATCTGGTCATCATGACGCAGCGCCAGGAACCGGGCGCCCGGACTGAAGGCCAGAACGTGCAAAATCCGGTGCGAACCCGTCTCGAAAGAGGACAGTTCGCGCCCCCCGGCGCTTTGATAGATCCCGACATGTCCTTCCATGGTTGCCCGGCAATAGAACTCCAGTGACGGATCGAAAATCGCCATCGTCGCGTCGAATCCGGGCGTCAATTGCTTCTGCGGGGAAAAAAACGCGTCATCCATCACCAGGCTGGCCGCGGCCTCCGATCGGGCCCGCAACCGAAATTCCTCGGATGCTCCGCCCGCCAGAGCCCCCTGGATGGCTCGCAAGCTTTCCGCGCGATGGCCAGGCTGCCGGGCCAGCCGCAACGCCCGCGCCTGGGACAGCAACGATTCGCGCAAGCTGATTCGCGCCTTTTGTTCGGCAGCCCGAATGCGCAAGGCGGCGGTGGTCGAGACGGCCGCGATGCAGATCAAAGCGATGACCACCGTGGCCAGGGCAATCGCGGAGCCCCGGTGACGCCGACTCCACCGCAGCAACCGAACGCCCGCCCCCACGGGCCGCGCCCACACCGGAACCGCCTGACGGAATCGGGCGAGATCATCCGCCAGATCCTGGGCGCTCGCGTAGCGCGCGGCCGGAACCTTTTCCAGACATTTCAGGCAGATCGTTTCCAGATCACGCGGAACGCTCGGATTCAGTTCACGGGGAGATATCGGCTCGGCATTCTGCACCTGACCGAGGATGGCGGGCAAAGTCTCTCCCTGGAATGGCGGCCGTCCGGTCAGCAGGCAGTACAGAGTCGCTCCGAGAGAATAAACATCCGCGCGAGCCGACAATTCGGTGCGGGCGCCAGCTGCCTGCTCCGGCGACATGTAGGCGGGCGAGCCGAGGATGTGGCCGGTGACCGTGAGCTTGCTCTCGAAATCCGCCTGCAGAGCGAGCCCAAAGTCCGTCACCCTCGGCTGGTGAAAAAGGTCCACGATGACGTTCGATGGTTTGATATCCCGATGAAGTATCCCTTGCCGATGGGCAAAATGAATGGCGGTCGCGACGGTCTCCATGTACTCGGCCGCTTGCCTCGCGGCCAGTGGCCGGAATTGGGCCTCTTGGGCGAGCGTCCGGCCATTCACGAGGTCCATGGAAAAAAACAACTGTCCCTCGTCTTCACCGATCTCATGCACGGCCACAATGTTGGGATGCTGAAGACGCGCCGCGGCCATGGCCTCCGCCTTGAAGCGCTGCCGCGCCTCCCGGCTTGCGAAATGCCCTGCCACCAACATTTTAAGGGCCACAATGCGGCCAAGGCTTCTCTGCCGCGCCCGGTAGACTACTCCCGAACCGCCGCGAGCGAGTTCCTCCAATAACTCGTAGTCCCCGACGACGCGTCCCCGACAAAGGCCAGCGACATCCTCCGAAGACAAGCCCAGTGCGCCGCGCAGGGCGCAAACCGGACAGAGCTCCTCCCGGACCCCATCCGGCAAGCCAGTTCCGCAATAGCTGCAGGCACGGTTCATAAAGGCGTGCGGCACTTAACTATCAGAGAGGAGATTCCACCGAAAGGTTTCACCCATTTGATCCGCGTCAGACGCACCCGCCAAGGACCGACAGCAAATGCTTGATCTCCTCCTCGATCTCAGAATCGTCTGAAACGGTGGCGGCAATTTCCTCCCGGATAATTTCCTGAAACCGTTGGCGCAACCGAAAGGCAGCCAGTTTAACCGCTCCCTCGCTCATTCCCAAACGTGCGCCAATCTCCCGGTAGCTCGACTGAGACTCTCCTGGTTCCGTTTCGCCCAGGGCCCGATACAGCTCGGCTTTGCCTGCGCTCTCACACTCGGCCGAGAGCCGCTCCCGGGCCTGCGAGAGCAACGCAACCGCCCAGCGCTGTTCGTAGAGCGCGGCCGGAGTCTGGGTATCGGTCAAGCTCGCCCCACAGAGCGCTTCAGCATTAGTGAAATCAATGGAAATGGGCGCCAGCCCTCCCCCCCGTTTGGCCGCTCGCGCCCGGTCCCGCTGATCGGACAGAAAATGACGAAAGGAGGCAAGGAGGAAGGACCGAAAACGCCCTTTGGCAGGACTGACCTGAGCGAGGTAATTGCCCGCGAGCAGACGGGAGAAGAATTCCTGGGTAAAGTCCTGGGCTTCGGCTGGCAGATAGCCCTCTCGCCGCGCGAACGCATAAAGGGGAAGCCAGTAAATTCGACAAAGGGTTTCAAGCGACTCGGCCGCGCTTTGCTCTCCCGCCCCCGCGGCAAGCACCACACTCCAGCGGGTCGTAAAAAACCGTCCGGCGGCAGTCGTCTGCGCACTCGCCGCCCCCTTTTCCAAATTCACAGGCGGCAAGCGTGCCTGATTCCGATCACGATTTCCAGCTTTCCCCCGCGCCTGTTCTTTAACGGAAAAGGCCGAGTTGCCGGTTTGCCTCGCGCAGTCGCCACGAGAAACCGAGCGAGACGTTCTTGAGAACGGCGATTTTGATTTTCGGATGCGTGTCGGTGAGCCGATCGAATTCCGCCACGCTCAAGATGTCACATTCGACATCCTCATCCGCCAAAACCGTGGCCGAACGGGGCGCTCCGTCGATCAACGCCATCTCTCCGAAGGCCATGCCGGGGCAGAAGGTGGCCACCCGCTTGCTCGCCCCGCCGCCGAGCGGAACCATGACGCTGACCGTGCCGCGAGCCAAAAAGAACAACTCCCGCGCCTCGGCTCCAGCCTGCATAATCACCGCCCCGCGCGGAAAGGCCCGCCGGGTCAGGCAAGGCTCGATGGCGGCGAGTTCGTCCGCATTCAAGCCACTGAACAATTCGTACTGGGCGCGCGCCACTGGATCGCTCGGCGGCCTTAACTCGACAGCCGCCCCTTCCAGCAATTGCCCCTCCGCCCATTCCAGCGCCAGGTCCGCATCGTCGAAGATTCGCAATTTCTGATCGGGCTGACGCGCCAGGGATGCTTCCATGCGGCGCATTTCCAGCAGAGAACTGGCATGAACCAGGGCGACAGCGACCCCTTTCCGAAAGAGGACATCAAACAACTTTTCCAATAATCGACAGGCGGTCGCTTTGATGGCGATCACCCGCTTGAAATCGAGCAGGAGGGCGCTCATTTCGGGAATCGCATCCACGACGTCCCGCACCACCACTTCCGCGGCCGGAAATCCGAGGCTGCCCTGGAGATGATAGACTTTCAGTTTTGGCCGCAACTCGGCGAGATGTTTCAGGGCGGGAGCCGAGCGCGCGCGGGTTGATTTGAGATCCACTCCGGTGAACTTGCGCCGAATGACCGATTTACCCGGAGGCGGAGCCGCGAAAAGGTGCAATTCGAGGTCGCGCGAAATCGCCTCACAGACTCGAATCCCGCGCACGGTATTGCCCTGGGCGTCGAGGCGAGGCGAATAAACGGCGATGCCCAACTGCCCGGGCAATACGGCAATCACTCCGCCGGCGACCCCGCTTTTTGCCGGCATGCCCACCTGATAGAGCCATTCCCCGGCGTAATCGTACATCCCGCAGGAACTCATGACGCTGAGCACCCGGGACACATGCTCCTCGCGAATGGCCCGTGAGCCGGTCACCGGATTGACGCCCCGGTTGGCCAGCGTGGCCGCCATCGCGGCGAGGTCACGACAGGTCACCGAGATGGAGCATTGCATGAAGTAGAGCTCTGTCGACGGAGTCGGGTCGGTTTCCAGGATGTTGAAATTCCGCAGAAGGTACCCGATCGCGCGATTGCGATGGCCCGTCTCGCTTTCCGAACGATAGACCGCTTCATCCAGAGTCAAATGACGGCCGGCGTAGCGGGAAAAGACATCCAGGATGCGCTGCAACCGAACCTCGAGGGTCGCCCCTTGAACCAACCCGGCCGCAGCGATCGCGCCGGCGTTGATCATCGGATTCCGCGGACAGCCAGTGCCGGGCGCCAGGCTGATCGAATTGAAGGCGTCACCGGTCGGCTCGACGCCGATTTTATTGAGGACGCGCGGGCAGCCTTGGTCCTCGAGCGCCATGCCGTAAACAAATGGCTTCGAGATCGACTGGATCGTGAAGGGCACGCGCGAATCGCCCACCTCGTAAACGGCGCCAGTCGCCGTGACCATGGCAATCCCGAAATGATTGGAATCCGCTTTGGCGAGCTCGGGAATATAAGTCGCCACCGCGCCTTCCTGGACGCGGGCAAATTTCTCGTGCAATTGGGCGAGATACTCCTGGGTTGGTGAAAGATCTACGCCACTATTAACAAGATTACCGTTTAGCATGAATACGCCGGTTATTCCCGGGTTAGCAGGGCGTATGCCATGGTGTATTTGGAACGCCTGCCAGAGGGGCTCGCAGGGGCATGATTAAAACCTCGGCCGCGCAATTCCGCGCGCTCGAAGATTCCTTTTTTTGCGAACAAGAACGACACAAAAAGGGGGACTTTTACCGCGCGCCGGACCGATCATGAGAACTTAATCGCAAAAGCAAAAACATGGCCACCACGCTAAATGCCGCCCTCGGAAGCGAGCCCGGGAACTGCATTCTTTTTAACCAGTTGAGCAAAGAGCAACAGCCTCATCAAGAGAGGGGAGCCTCGACTCGCGCAAAACAGGAACCTCGCCGCGACGCCAGACTTTACATCAGGCCGGATAAACGGTAGTAGCCTGCAACGTGATCGAGAGGACCCAGAGGAGTTTTCGAATGGCCCGGCTGTTGGCGATCGTCGCGGTGCAAGCGCTCACGGTGCTCTCTCTCGCCGCCCGGGAGGACGACGGCGAGGGTCAAGCGGCTCTGCGCGCATTCCAACGAGGAGGCTTCGACGAAGCCGCCGCTCATTGGCAGCGCTCCGCCGACGCAAACCATCGCGAAGGCCGCAAAGCGGAAGAGGCTGCGGACTTGCTTAATCTCGCGGGCGCGTATCAGGCTTTGGGCCAGCATTCTCATGCCCTCAACATCCTCCAGCAGGCGGCCGAAGTCGCGCAACAAACGGCCGATCCGAATCTGATGCTCCAAGCCCGAAGCGGGCTGGCGGTTGGCCAATTGATGCTCCACCAGGCGGACAAAGCTGAGGCGGCCTTGCGGGAAGTCCTGCCAGCGGCGCGCACCAACGGAGCTCCGAGGCTGACCGCTGTCGTGCTGAATGATCTCGGGATGGTTCTCGCTGCCCAGAAAAAGTATGGCGAGGCGCTGGCCAGTTTCGAGGAAAGCGCCGCCACCGCGAACCAGTCGGGCCTTCCGGAAATCGCAGCGCGCGCCCTAGCCAATGCTGCCTCCGCCGCCGAAAGGTCCGGCAATGCGCAAAAGGCTGAATCTCTCAACGGCGACTGCCTCAAACTTGCGGCCCAACTTCAGGCCGGACACGAAAGCGCTTTTCTGCTGCTCACCACCGCCCAAACCGATGATCGCCTCCGCCCGACGGATGGCGCCGCTGGCCGGACGCGCCTGTTGATCCGATCCCAGAAGTCTGCGAGGCGCGCCCTGGAAATAGCAGAGGAAATCCAGGATCCCTCGATATCCACCTACGCGCTGGGACAGCTGGCGCGACTCTACGAGCAGGACGGCCAGATCGAGAACGCGTTGGGACTCAGCCGACGCGCCGCTTTCGCCGCCCAAAAAGCTCAACTCCCGGATGCCTTGTATCAATGGGAATGGCTGACCGGGCGACTGTTGCGGAGCCAGGGGAAAACGACCGAATCGATCGCTTCCTACCGACGCGCCGTGCAAACACTGCAACCGATCCGGCACGACATCGCGCTGGGCTACGGCAATGCGTCAGCAGAACTGTCTTTTCGCGAATCTCTCGGACCAATGTTCTTCGAACTGGCGGATTTGCTTCTGACCCAATCCGAAACAGAGACCGACCCGGATCAATTGCAGAAATTGCTCGCCGAAGCGCGCGACACGGTCGAACAGTTGAAAGCGGTCGAACTGGAAGACTATTTTCAGGACGATTGCTGCGACGTCGTTCGCGCCAAGAGTGCTTCTCTGGAGAAGGTCGACCCTCAATCGGCCGTTCTTTACATCGTTCCCCTTCCCAACCGCACCGAAATCCTGGTCAGCCTGGCTTCCGGAATCCTGCGGTTCAAGGCCGACGTCGGTTCGGACGCGCTGGTTGCGACGGTCCGCCAATTCCGTCGAAATCTGGAAACCCGTACGACCTACGCCTACCTGGAACAGTCCCAACAACTCTACGACTGGCTGATTCGGCCGATTCATAATTTGCTGACGCAAAACCAGATCAAGACTCTCGTTTTCGTGCCGGATGGCGCGCTGCAAACTATTCCGCTGGCCAGCCTGCATGACGGGACCCGCTTCCTGGTGGAGGAATTTGCGGTCGCCATTACCCCGGGCCTTTCGGTGGTGGAACCACGCCCGATCGAACGCCGAAATGCCCAAGTGCTGTTGAGCGGGCTGTCCGACGCGGTCCAAGGCTTCCCCTCGCTCGAGTTTGTGCCGGACGAACTGCAAAAGATCGAAACGGAATATCGCAGCGAGAAACTCCTGAACAGCGCGTTCCAAACCTCCGCGCTGGAAAAGAAGCTGGCCCAGGAACAATTCTCGATCGTGCATATCGCTTCCCACGGACAGTTCGATCACGACGGTTTCAAGACCTTCGTCCTGACCTATGACGGCAAGTTGACGTTGAACAAACTCGAGTCCTTGATCCGCCCGAGCCAATACCGTGGCAAACCGGTGGAATTGCTGGTTCTAAGCGCCTGCCAGACCGCAGCGGGTGACGATCGCGCCGCCCTGGGCCTGGCCGGAGTTGCGGTCAAAGCGGGCGCCCGCAGCGCCCTGGCCTCCCTCTGGTTCGTGAATGACCAATCCACCGAAGCGTTCGTTTCCGAGCTTTACGACCAACTCCGACAGCCCTCGGCGGTCTCCCGGGCCAGAGCGGTGCAAGCCGCACAACTCAAGATGCTGGCCGATCGCCGCTATCGCCATCCTTGTTATTGGGCGCCCTACCTGCTGATCGGAAACTGGCTATGACCTCATGAAATGGAAGCTCGACCCGCGCTTGGTCTGCGGGCTGATCATAGCCGCTACGTTTCTCGCCGCGCTCACCGCCCGCCGCCAGGGTTGGCTCCAGTTTCTGGAATTTCAAGCGTACGACCTTTTCATCCGGCAGGTTCCGCCCCTGCCATCCGGAGATCCGATCGTTTTGGTCGAGATCACTGAGGGAGACATTCAAAGCCCTGACCTGGATTACCCGCTGACCGATGACAAGCTGGCCGAATTACTCACCAAACTCGACGATCAACATCCGGCGGTGATTGGCCTGGATATCTGGCGCGACATTCCCGTCCCGAAAAACGGATCGCAGTTGACTAACCTGAACCGAGTTCTGCTCGAACGGACCAATATCGTGGCGATCTACACGCTCGGAGGCATCGCACCGCCTCCGGCCCTCATGGCTTATCCTGATCGGCTTGGTTTCAACGATAATTTCAAGGTGGACGACACGGTGGAACGAACCAACCCCAAGGTCCGCCGCTCCTACCTCTTCGTAAAAGCTGAAACCGGGCAACGCCTCGACTCCTTCCCGTTCCGGATCGCGTCCACTTATCTGAGAAACTTCGGGATCGATGCCAGCGTAATCCCCCCCGAGCCCGCGCCGTTTAATTTTGGCCGCACCCAGGTGATCCCGTTGAAGCCTGACGACGGCCCTTACGTGGGAGCGAACACCCTCGGAACGCAGGTCCTGCTCGATTTTCGCCGCCCCACAAATTTTGTCCGCTACACCGTGAGCGAAGCGCTCGCCGGGAGGATTCCGGCGGGTGCCCTCGAAGACAAAATCGTGCTGATCGGCATCAACTCCTCAAGTGTATTTGATGAGCGAGTGACGCCGATTCTGTATCGCCATCCCGGGGTGGAGGTTCAGTCGCTGACCATTCTCCAATTGCTCCGGTGGGGCATGAACGGAGAGGAAGTGCTGACTTATCCGGCCGATTGGCAGGAGGATAGCTGGATGCTCGGCTGGTGCCTCTTGGGCGGAGTGATTGGATTCCGGGTGCGCTCCCCGTGGCGCTTTCTTTTCTGCATTCTCAGCGCCCTTTTTGTCCTCGGATGGGTGGCACAAAAATCGTTTCACGCCGGCTGCTGGATTCCGCTGGTGGCGCCGGCCACCGCATTCCTTCCCGCCGCCGGACTGGTCACTTCCTACATCTCCTATCAGGAACACAAGAACAGGGGCCACCTGATGCAGCTTTTTTCCAACCAAGTTTCCCCTGATATCGCCCAGGCCTTGTGGGATCAGAGGGATGCGTTCCTTTCGGGCACCCGTCCCAAATCCCAGCAGCTAACCGCCACGGTCCTCTTCACCGATCTCAAAGGATTCTCGTCCACCTCGGAAGGGATGGAGCCGACCGAGTTGATGGATTGGCTGAATGAATACATGGAGGTGATGGCGGCGCAAGTAATGGCGCACCAAGGCGTGGTCGAAAAGTATATCGGAGACGCCATCATGGCCGTGTTTGGCGTGCCGGTTCCCCGCACTTCGCCGGGATTGCTGGCGCAGGATGCCCGGAACTCCGTTCGCTGCGCGCTCGCCATGGGCCGGGAGATGCACAAGCTCAACGCGCACTGGCAGGAGCGCGGCTTGCCGGTGTGCAGCACGCGCATCGGCATTCACACCGGCCCGCTGGTTGCGGGCAGCCTTGGCAGCACGGAACGACAGGAATACACCGTGATCGGCGATTCCGTAAATACCGCCTCCCGGTTGGAAAGCTTCGAAAAAGACTCGAAAGACCCCAACCTGCGCGACGACAATTGCCGCATTCTCATCAGCGAAGCGACGCGGCTGTTCCTCGGGGACGAATTCGAACTTCTGCCCGTCGGCGCGATTAGCTTGAAAGGCAAAAGCGAGAAAGTTACCGTCTATCGAGTCGTGGATGAGAGGAAAGTGGGATAACCAATGAAAACTTCCGGAAAATTGGCATTTTGGGGTGCGGCCTGCGCTACTGCCCTGTTAGCTTCGACCCTGGCTTGGTCACAGGCCGCCCCTCAGGCCAAGCCCCCGGCGGGAAAGGCCGCGGGCAAGCCGTCGACGAACAACCCGGCTCCTGGAGGGATTGTTTACAAAGCGGCAGCCGGAAACGCGCTGGGCGCGCGCGTCACGGGAGGATCGCGCGGCAGCGGGGACAGCACTGTCCGCCTCGATGTGCTCACGCCCGATGAAACCGGACTGACCACGCAGGAACAGCCCTCCCTTTTCTGGTATCAATCCAAACCGGCCAAAGCACAATTTGAGCTGACGCTTCTGGAAGAGAACAAGACCAAGCCGTTGCTGCAGACGAAGACGGATCGCGCCAGCCAGGCAGGAATTCAGCGGCTTAAACTGGCCGACCATGGAATCAGGCTCGAGCCCGGCGTCGAATATCGTTGGGTGGTTGCGCTGGTGATTGATCCAGACAACCGATCGAATGATTTGGTGGCGAGCGGCTTTGTCAAAAGAGTCTCCCCATCCAAAGATCTGCAACAGAAGCTGGCCAAGGCCGCCCCCGGAGCTCGGGCCGGAATCTATGCCGAAGCCGGAATCTGGCACGATGCGCTCGCCAGTTTGTCCGACCAGATCGACGCCCATCCCAACGATCGCGACCTCCGCAATCAACGCGCAAGCCTGCTGCAACAGGTGGGGCTGAAGTTTGCAGCGGGATCTGATCTGGCGACGAAGTAAAATCTCCGTAGCAGGCGGTTTTGAAAATACCGGCCTCGCGCTTTTCTGGCGGCTCCAGAGCTTCCATTCAGGCGGCTCTGCCCGCAAGGCGAGCTGTCCGAATCCTAAGTTACCGAACCGAGCCGTCCGCTTCGAGCCCACTCAGAAAGCGGCAATGCGAATGCGAAAGTGCAGGCCGAGGTCCTGCGGATTGTTGTTCGGCAGTTCAATGTCCCGGAGTTGATAGCCCCAGAAGAGCTGGGCATCAAAATGTTTGTTCGGGGTAAACACCAACCCCAGCCCCGTGCTGGCAATCGTATCGGGACTGCGATTCTCACCCATGTTCCAAGCCCCGCCAAAATCGATGAACGGCGCCAGCTCAAGAATGCCAGCGCCCGCCCTGTTAAATATCACCGGGACCCGAAATTCTAGCGAGGAGAGTATGGCCCGATCCCGCACCAACTGATTCTCTCGATAGCCGCGCACCGTGTTGGCGCCGCCGACGGCCATCTGTTCCAGGGCGAGCAGCCGTTCTCCGGCCCACTGCCCGCTCACACGCAGGATGAAACGATTCTGGGTGTCGAACAGGCGCTGGATGTATTGGCCCTGGCCCAGCCAGGAGAAGAAGGTCCCGTTCGGATCCCCAGGAATGTGGTCGTTGGTCGGACCGAAGGCATCGAGGCCGATGTTAAAAGTGGACCGAAGCGCCAGGACGTAGCTCTGCCCACGATCAATCCACTCCTGCGACAGGCGCAAAACCGAAACTTCGGTGTGCCCGTTCACCGAGCCAGAACCCGCAAAGTCGAACGATTCGCCAAGCAGGCGGGTGTCGTTTTCGCGATGATCAAATCCGGCGGAAAGCGCAAATTCGCGGTTCCCGTCCAGGCGGAAGGGCTGGCGGAGCACCGCGCCGTAGCTGCTGGTTTCGCTTTGGATGCCCAGCTCCGCGAATGGTTCTTCAACAATGCTCGTGCTGACCCGGCTGCCATGCACCCCGATCGAAGTGTTGCGAGGGCCAAACGGCAAAGTGTAACTCCCTTCCAGATCGTCCGCGCCCGAAAATCCCCAGCCATGATCCGCGCCGCTGTTGGCGATCCCATAGCGCAGTTCCAAGGCATCGCTGTGCCCGGTGAGATTCAGATCTGCCGCGCGCAACGAGATTTCCTCCGCGCCAACGCTGGGAGGGCGATGGTTGTCGATCTCCAAACCTACTCGAAAGGGCTGCTGATCCTCCACTCGCACAGCGAGGATGCCTTCCCCCGGTGAAGCCCCGGGCTTCAGCTCGGCATTGATCTGGTTGATGTTCGGATTTTGGCGGAGCAACTGCAGGCCATCTTTGAGTTCGTTCAAGTTCGCCGGCGTGCCGCTCCACGGACGGAGCTGCGACCGGATATAGCCGTCACTCAGCCAGTGATTGTCACGAACCTCAATCCGGCTGACGTGCCCCTCCACGATTCGGATTGTGACGACGCCATCGGCGGGCTCTTGATCCGGCAGCACCGCGCCGGAGTTGACGTAACCGTGATTGACGTAAAAGAGAGTGACCGCGCGGCGGGCCTCTTCCAGCTCATCCGTGGTAATGCTCCGATTCGTGAAGGGGGCCGTCACCTGCGCCAGATCCTTCTGGGAAAACGCGGAGGCGCCTTCAAAGCGAAACTCACGCACGAAAAGCTGGACTGGCGCGGCCCGCTTCTCCACCGGCGGCGGAGGCAGGACTTGCCCCAAGGCCTCCGGCCGAGGCGCCAGAAGCGCGAGGCCGAGGGAGGCAACTGCCTTCAAACGAAAACGCATGCGTCTACTGGCGATCATCCGGTTTCCCTTGCAGCAGGCTTGGGAGGAATCCTCCCGGCGTCAGCGGCAAGCCGCCCCGACCCGAAACGACGAAGCTGCTCACATTGCCCTCCAGGCGAATCCCGCAGTCCGGACGCAGCAACGTCGAAGCATCGATCAAATTGCCCGCGAGCACGGCCAGCACGCCGCTCAGATCCACTTCGGGCGCGGTCACTTTGACTGTTCCGGGCAAGCCGAACGGCGCCGAAGCGTCAATCAGGCTGTCCGACGGAAAGAAGTAATCCGAAAGGATGGAAATGTTGCCGCCGTTTCCGAAACTCGATTTGGAGACCAATGAGCCGTTGCTCATGATCAATAGAGACGGTTCAAGAGTCAGATTCCCACCGTTGCCAAAACCGCTTCCCGTGGTATCCGCCTGCCCAGTGATCTGACTGTTTTTGAGATAGATAAGGGAGGGCGAAGAGAGGGAAATGTTACCGCCATTCAGGCCGGCCTGCGCGCTAATCTGGCTGTCAAACAACCGGACAAGCCCCCCGGCGTCGATCGCGATGTTGCCGCCGCTGCTCCCGGGAGCCGAGGTGCTGACCGCGCCGCTTTTCTCCAGGAGAAGCGGTCCCGAGAGGTGCAACGCGATGTTTCCGGCAGCGCCCGAGCCTTGTCCTTCCGCACGAATGCTCGCGGCGTTATTGATCAGCAACGAGTCCGAGGCCACGGAAATATTTCCACCCTGCCCCATTCCCAGACTACTGGTAAAAACGGATCCGGCGTTGAGCAGATCGAACTTGGACGCCTTGATCTCGATGTTGCCGCCGGGCGCCGGAGAATCACCGCTGGTCGTGATTGCCTGAATGCCGGTCAGCGCGTCCGGTCCTCCAGAAACAAAATCGTGGCCATCGATATGCAGCAATCCGGCCTCGATCTGGACGTTGCCACCCTGGCCAGCACCAAAGGTGCCCGCCGTGATGATGGCGCCGGTCAGTAGATTGATCGTCTCAGCCTTGATATCGATCAAGCCCGCGGGGGCGGAGCCGAACGAAGCCGCCAAAATCGTCGCTCCATTCAGCAACTCCAGCGATCCGGTGCGGATGACAATATCCCCGGCTTTGCCGCCGCCGTCGATCTGTTGGGTGTTGGCCGTGATCTGGGTCGGGGTGAGGAGTTGGGCATCCAACCGAATCGAGTCGGCGTTGATCTCAATCCGACCGGCGTTGCCCGCGCCGAACGTGGCGGAGGAGATCTGGGCGCTGTTCACCAAGTCCAAACGGCCGGTGTGAATCGAAATATTGCCGCCCTTGGCAGACCCGCCGCCGTTGAACATATCGCCGGTCGCCGCGGAAATCTGCGTGGTTGGATTAAAGCTGTCGTCTACCGCCCCGCCGCCGTCCATGTGGATGGACTGCGACGTAAGCTGAATGTTCCCGCTCGCTCCGAGTCCAGCCGGCGAAAGGCTGTTGATCTGGCCGCCGTTCGACAGGTTCAGGGCGCCGGTCAGAGCCACATCAATCCCCTGCCCATCGCCAGATCCGGTCGTATTGGCTTCAATTTTCGAATTGTCGACCGTCAGTTGCCCGCCGCGGATCACGATCCGCCCGCCCCGGTCGCCGCTGCCATCGATGTGGGCGGAATTCTGGAGATCGATCGACCCTTGCTGCGGAAAGGCACTGGCGAACCCTTGAGCCCCCAGCGTGCCGGGATCAAGCGGAGCCTCTCCAGATCCGGCAACGCTCACCACATTCACCTGCCCTCCAGCCGCCCGCACCGTCGCGCCATTCAGAACGACATTGCCCCCGACCAGTGACACGGTCTTCCCATCCGGAACCGTCAGAGTGCTTTGCTCCACCGACAGGAGAGCCCCAGCGTGATTCCCGAGAAAGCCAAACGCGCTCACCGGGGCGGTGGTCAAAGCCGAATCGTTCGCGTCGAGGGCCGCGGCAAACCTCGTCCCATCTGCGAACTTCAGGTAATCCGCCGTGCTGGCCGCAAACGAACCGCTGACGTCGATCGCCGCATTGGGACCGAACAGAATGCCGTTCGGGTTAATGAGGAAGAAGTTAGCCCCAGTAATCTCTGAACGAATGGTTCCGTCGATCGAAGAAGCCCCTCCTCCGGTCACCCGTGCAAGGATGTTCTGAATATTGGCCGGGCCCGAGAAGCTGGCGACATCCCCCTTGGTCAGGTCAAAGCGGGTGAAGCTATGGAACAAATTATTGCCGCGGATGGCCCCGACATCGGCGGGAATCGAATAGTTCGGGCCGGTCAACGGTCCCGATGCCCCAAACTTCCCATCCAAAACAACCTGAGCCGAAGCGGGATGAACGCCCGCCGCCAGAGAAGCCAGGACAACACTCCCGAGGGAAAAATTGCGGGAGGGAATAGCGAAAGAATGAGCCCCCATGGGCGACCTTGCCAGTTTCCCACTGACGGTCACCTTGCGTTTCCGCAACTTTGTTTTCGTCTCCGTGCCGCGAATCCTAAGGGGAGCGCGTTTGCTTTGACAATCAATTCCTGCGCGTTTACCCACAAAAGACGACCGAGAGATCGAGCCCCGACTTTGACCGCGGCCGATTTGCGCCGGTTTTCGTTTTTGCCTTTCGATGGGCCATTTGTTAGCGTCCCCGCTCCTTGTAGTTGTAAACCTCTGAGGAAAAGAAGAAAACGTGGCCAGTAATCCATTAGCTGAAATCCGCAATATCCGGATTGGGAAGGCGCAAGCCTTGCGCGATCTCGGTTTGAACCCGTTCCCATCGAAAAGCGGGCGCACGAACTACGCCGGGGAGCTCATCTCGAAGTTCGATGAGTACAACGGCAAGCCGGTGACCGTAGCGGGGCGCCTCATGTCCTGGCGCAAGCAGGGCGGGCTGGCTTTTGGCCATGTCCAGGACGAAAGCGGGCGGATTCAGCTCTTCCTGAAGAAGCAAAGCGTGCAACCGGTGAGCCGGGAAAACGGGAATATCGGCTTCCCCGAATTCAATCTGCTGGACCTCGGCGACATCGTGGAGGCCAGCGGCCAGGTGATGCGGACCGAGCGCGGCGAGATCTCGATCCTGGTCGAACGGTTTCGCATCATCGGCAAAGCGATCCGCCCCCTGCCCGACCAGTGGTCCGGCTTGAAGGACCGGGAGATCATTCTGCGGCGGCGCTATCTTGACACCACTCTGGAAAAACCGAGCCACGAACGGTTCGGGGCGATCACCCGCATGATCGCCGCGATTCGCACGTTTCTGGCGAGCAAGGGCTTCATGGAGTTCCAGACGCCAGTGATCCAGCCTCAATACGGCGGAGGAACGGCCAAACCGTTCAAAACCCATGTCAATGCCCTCGGGTGCGACATGTACCTGGCCATCTCGCACGAACTTTATCTCAAACGCCTGATCGTGGCCGGCTATGACAAGGTCTTTACGATCGGCCGCTACTTTCGGAACGAGGGCATCGACCGGAGCCATCATCCGGAGTTCTCCATGGTGGAGACCATGGCCGCCTACGAGAACTACGAGTACAACATGAACCTCGTCGAGGAGATGTTCCGGTTTATCGCCAAAACGGCTTTCGGCAAAACCCAGTTCAGCGTCAAAGGCCACCAGATCGACTTCGAACGGCCTTGGAAACGGATCTCGATGATCGATGCGGTCAAAGAGAAAACCGGGATCGATTTTCGCGACCTCGAAACGGCGCAGGAAGCCAATGAGCACCTGACCCGCCTCGGCGCGGACGAACTGCAGCCGACCATTGGCGAAGCGCTGGTCAAAGCTTTTGAGACAGCGGTCGAACCGACCTTGATCGAACCGACCCTGGTCTACGGCCACCCAGTCGAGATCTCGCCCCTCGCCAAGCCGATGGCTGACGATCCCCGCTTCGCGGAACGGTTCGAAATTTTCATCGCGGGCATGGAGTGCGGCGACAACTGGTCCGAACAAAACGACCCGGTGCACCTCCTGGCCACCTGGAAGCGGGCTTACAAGCCGGAAGAGCGGGACAGCGGCGAATTCCATACGCTGGATTTTGATTTCATCGAAGCGCTGGAATACGGCATGCCTCCGACCACCGGCATCGGGCCGGGCATTGAGCGCATGGCCATGATCTTCACCGAACAAGAGAACATCGATGATGTGATCTTCTTCCCACTGATGAAGCCGAGCGTCTCCGCGTTTAACGCGGAGGTCTATGGCATCGAAGATCGGAGCACTGGCCCGGTGGAGGACCTGACGCTCACCTTTGAGCAGTTCGACTCCCTGGCGCGCGAAGGTTTTCTCACGCCAAAGCGGGCGCATCTGGTGGTGCATCCCCATATCCGGGTCTGGAGCCCGATTACCCGGGGCCAACCGTTCCGCGTGACCGGGTTCGTGGATGTCGAGGGCTTCTTCGCCAACGGCATCCTCCGCTTGTCAGGCTACAGTCTCACTTCGGACAACCCGGGCACCGAGCGGGACCAATTTCAGATTCTGGGAGAACGCGCGGCATCGATCCTCGTAAACGGGCTGAAGGAAAAACAGCCCGGGGTGACCGCTCGCGTCGCCATGCCGGCGGACAAAGGCTGATTTCCGCCCGGCGGCCTTATTCTCATGCTCGCGGTCCTCAATCTCCTCGACCTGGACCTTTATCTGCGGCAGCCCTGGCTGCTCGTGGCACTGATTTTCCAATTCTGGATGCTGGTGGATGCGCTGCGCCGCCAGGAGTGGATGTGGGCTCTGTTTATCTTTCTCTTTCCGCTCCTGAACGCCATCCTTTACTTCTTCCTCGTTTATCGGGCGCAACCGAGCGCGACCCAGGGGTTTGAACTGCCGGGCTCTTTCAGCCGCCATCGCATCAAAGAACTCCAAGGGCAGATTCATCACCTGGACAAGGCGCATCACCACGCGGCGCTGGGAGATCTCTACTTCCAGGACGGCAAACTGGATGAGGCCGAAAAATGCTATCGCGCCGCGGTGGAGCGGGACCCGACCGACCCGGATTTCCAGGCGCACCTCGGCCAATGCCTGCTCCGCAAGGGCAACACCCACGCCGCGGCTCCGTTGCTCGAAGGAGTGGTTCGGCAAAATCCGGAACACGATTATGGCCACACCCTGATGGCCTACGCGGAAACGCTGACACAATTGGGCCAAAAGGCCGACGCGATCACCGTCTGGCAGCAAGTTCTGGCCCGCCACGGCTACGCGAGGGCGCGGGTTCAATTGGCGCAGCTCTACGTTGAGCGGGGCGAAAAGGAACTGGCCCGCAAGGAACTGACCGACCTGCTCGCGGACGAAGCGCACGGCCCCGGCTTTCAGAAGCAACGCGACAAGGTCTGGGTCAAGCAAGCGCGCGCTTTGCTCAAGCAGATTGCCTGACCTCGCTCGCTTTCCGGAGCATTGATCCGGCGCTCTTACGACTCGATGGACCCGATTCTTTGGTTGCTTTGGAGGCGGCTTCAAAGGAAAATCCGTTCATGCTTCAAGCCAATATTCAGCTTTTGCTTTGTGTTTTTCTGACCTTGTGCGTCCTTCAATCCCTCGCCGCGGCGCCCGCGCGGGTGGAACAAAAAGAGTATGGCACCACCCGCGATGGACAAAAGGTAAGGCTCTTTACCCTCCGTAATTCCAAAGGGATGTCCGCGAGCATCATGGAATACGGCGCCATCATCACCGACATTCAGGCTCCCGATAAGAGCGGAAATTTCACCAACGTGGTGGTCGCCGGCGCGAGCTTCGAGGAATACATGAATGGCTTTGCCGGCTCGGCCGCGGTGATTGGCCGTTTTGCCAACCGCATTGCCAACGCCCGGTTCACGCTCGATGGCAAGGAGTACAAACTCGCTGCCAATAACGGGAAGAATCATCTGCATGGCGGCCCCACTGGATTCGCCAGCCGCGTTTGGACAGGCAAGATTCTCCAGCCCCACGATAACGCAGCGCAGGTCGCCTTCACCTACGTCTCCAAGGACGGTGAAGAAGGTTATCCCGGCACCGTGCAGGTGAAAGTGACCTACACCCTCACCGATTCGAATGAATTCCGGATTGATTACGAAGCGAGCACCGATAAAGCCACGCCGGTCAACCTGACCAACCATGCCTATTTCAACCTGGCGGGCGGTCCCGGCAATGTGATGGACCATGTCCTTTGGCTGGCCGCGGACAGTTACACCCCGACCGATGACGGCCTGATCCCCACCGGCCAGATCGCATCGGTGAAAGGCACGCCGCTCGACTTCACCACCCCGACCCGGGTCGGAGAGCGCATTGAACAATTGAAACCGCAGCTCAACGGCTATGATCACAACTTCGTGATCAATGGAGGCGGCAAATCGATGGTGCTGACCGCGCGCGTGACCGAGCCAAAGTCCGGCCGCGTGATGGAGGTGACCACCGATCAGCCCGGAGTGCAGCTCTACACCGGAAATCACATCAAACACCGCGGGCTCTGCCTGGAAACGCAGCACTTCCCTGATTCCGTGAATCAGTCCAAGTTCGCGAGCCCGATCGTGCGTCCCGGAAAGCCCTTCAAGACGAGCACCGTCTTCGCCTTTTCCGCCAAGTGATTCGCCTCCAAACTCCATTTGCAAGCGGCACTGGCAGCAGTGCCGCTTTTTTTTAGGCGGTGTTCCTTTTTGCCTCAGAAAAATGGCTGGCGAGGGCGCTCCAATGCGCCGGAGCGGTGTTCGCCCTCAGTGGAGCGAGCCCGGATCTGCGCGCGGAGCCGCCCGTTTTCAGCCGGGATATCGCCCCCATCCTGCAAACCAAATGCCTGGCCTGTCACAGCGCGGAAAAGGCGAAAGGCGGATACCGCCTCCAAACCTTTGAAGCGCTGCTGAAACCTGGCAAAAGCCAAAAGCCGCCCGTGAGCGGCGGCAAACCAGAGGCCAGCGAACTCTGGCTGCGGATCATCTCGACCGACCCCGACGAGCGCATGCCGCAAAAGGATGATCCGCTCTCTCGCGAGCAAGTGGAAACTGTGCGCGCCTGGATTGGCGCCGGAGCAAGCCTGGACCGCGGTGAACCGGGCACATCGCTGGCAAATCTTCAACCGCAGCCGCCCCACTCTGCCCCGCCGGCAACCTATCGCCGGCCGCTCCCGCTCCTGGCTCTGGCTTTCACGCCGGACGGGGAGCAAGTGGCCGCCAGTGGTTACCGCGAAGTCACGTTCTGGAGCGCCAGCGGCGAACTGCGGCGGCGCTTGACCAATGTTACGGAACGCGTCCGGACTCTGGCTTTTCACCCAGACGGCGGGTTCCTGGCAGTCGGCGGAGGCCAGGCAGGGCGCAGCGGCGAGTTCTCCGTCTACAACCTCGGGTCCGGGCAATTGGAAACGAACCTCCTGCGCACTGCGGACGAGGTCCTCACGGTCGCCTTCAGCGCAGACGGCAAACGCCTCGCCTGCGCCGGAACCGACAACGCGATCCACCTGTTCGATTGGGAAAAGCGGAGTCCGCTCCTGGCGATCCAGCAGCACGCAGATTGGGTCACGTCGATCTGCTTCAGCGCGGATCGCACTGAAATCGCCTCCGCCAGCCGCGATCGCACCGCCCGGATTTACAACGCCGCTTCCGGCGAACTCCAAGTGACTTACACCGGGCAGAACGCGCCGTTGTCGGTGGCCGCGTTTCTCTCGGAAGGGCGGATGCTGAGCGGCGGAAAGGACAAGTCGCTCCACATCTGGGATGTGAAAGAAGGCAAAAAGAAAAATGACCTGACCCTGCCCGATAACGAGATCCACGCGTTGTTGGTCCGGGGGGATCGAGTGTTCACCGCGGGCGCGCAAGGCTGGGTCACCGAGTATTCCGCCGACGACCGCAAAGAACGGCGCCGGCTCAAAGGCGACGGCGAAGCGATCTTCTCCCTGGCCGCGCACGAAGGATCACATCGGCTCGCCGCCGGAAGCTACAGCGGCGTCATTCAAATTTGGGATTGGGACAGCGGCGAGCTGCAAAAGAGCTTTACAGCCGCTCCCGGCTGGAGTTCAACCCGTTAGTCCGATTTCGATCATGCAGATTCCATCATTGCCCGAAACGATGACCGCGGCGGTGTATCGCGGAGCCCGCGACCTCCGCACGGAAAAAGTGCCCGTCCCGGAAATCGGCCCCCGGGAATTGCTGATTAAGGTTGCGGCCTGTGGCGTCTGCCCCACCGATATCAAAAAGATAGAATACGGACTGCTCCCAGCCCCGCGAATTTTCGGACACGAAACGGCGGGAGAAGTAGTGCGCGTTGGACGCCGCCTGGACCAATTTAGCGTCGGCGATCGCGTGGCTCTCCATCACCATGTCCCATGCCTGAAATGCCACGCGTGCCGTCACCGGGCTTTCGCCCAGTGCGCCGGTTACAAGCGAACGGGCATCACCGCCGGTTTTGAGCCCGCCGGGGGCGGATTTGCCGAGTACGTGCGCGTCATGGATTTCGTCCTGCCCGGAGTGGTCAAGATCCCGAAGCGAAATTCTCTGCTGGAGGGCGCGATGCTGGAACCGGTCAACACGGTTTTGAAAGCCGTGAAAATGCTCTCACTCCTGAAGGGGGACGTGGTGCTGGTGGCGGGCCAGGGACCGATCGGTTTAATGTTCACCCGCCTGCTCCGCCTGGCTGGAGCGAAAGTGGCGGCGACCGACCTGATTCCCGAGCGGCTCATGCTGGCGCGCGCCTTTGGCGCAGCGGAGGCGCTGAATCCCACGGACAAGAATTTCGGGGAGCGCCTGCAAAAGCTCACCAAAGGCCGGGGGCTGGACGCAGCGGTGGTCGCGGTCCCATCAAACGAAGTCGTGCGCCAAAGCCAGAAGCTGCTGCGCGGCGGCGGGCAACTACTGGTCTTCGCCCATACAAAACGGTGTGACGAAACGCCCATCGATCTCTCCGCAGTATGCGTGGACGAGAAGCAACTGCTGGGCAGCTACTCCGCCGATTTTCTCCTGCAAAAGGAGGTTGCCGATTTGGTGTTCAGCCGCAAATTGGATACCCGAAAACTGATTACCCACACGTTTCCGCTGGAACGCGCGGCCGAGGCTGTCGCCCTGGCAGCCAAGCCAAGCGCGGAAGCGCTGAAAGTTGTCGTGACACCCTAGAAAATGGAACCCTACCACGAACTGCTGGACGCGACGATTCAGCACCTGGAAGATTTGCGCCGCCGGGGCACGCGCTACGTGCCGGTCACACCCGAACTCATGGCCGGCCTCTCGACGGCTCCCGCAGCCCGGCCCAAACCCGCCGCGGCGACGCCCCAGCCGCTTCCGGTGCGCCCCATGGCTCAACCTGCACCCACTGCAACCCCGGCGCCCCCAGCGGCAGCCGCTCCATCCCGGCCCGAACCCAAGCCGCCCGGCATCATCCTTGCCCACCCGGAGGACAAAGTCGCCGCCATCCAGGAATTGCGGGATCGGGCGCTCGTTTGCCAGAAATGCCCCAATCTCGCCAGTTCGCGCAAAAGCGTGGTGTTCGGAGTGGGATCAATTGACGCCAGTCTGATGTTCATCGGCGAAGCTCCCGGAGCGGACGAAGATGTGCAGGGCGAACCGTTCGTCGGACGGGCCGGACAATTGCTGACGAAGATCATCCAGACGATGGGGCTGCAACGCGAACAGGTCTACATTGCGAACATCCTGAAATGCCGCCCCGACACGCCGGGCCAAGCCTACGGCAACCGCCCCCCAACGCCGGAGGAGATGGAACGTTGCCTCCCCTACTTGCACGCTCAGATCGACCTGATCAAGCCCAAGGCCATCGTCGCGTTGGGCGCCACCTCGGTCGACGGCTTGTTCGGCAAGGTTCCCGGGCTGGGCATCACGAAACTCCGCGGAAAGTGGCGCGAATACCGCGACATTCCGGTCATGCCCACCTATCACCCTTCCTACCTGCTCCGGCCCAACCCGCAAAATGTGAAACGGGAATGCTGGGAGGACATGTTGCAGGTGATGGAACGGGTCAACCTGCCCATAACAGAAAAGCAGCGCGGCTATTTTCTCACCAAGCCGGCTGCTTAACGCAAATTGCGATTGAAACGCTTAGGGAACTTATTTGGACCTTATTTGCGGCCAATATCCAGGTCCGCAAAAGGGTTTTGACCGAAACTGCCGTTTTCCGCCGCATCCGTGGGAACGCGCTGGGCCTTGCCTTTGTTTGAGGCCGCCGGAGTTGGACTCGCCGCTTCAGTTTCCTCGCCTTCGCCCTCGTCTTCCGTGCTCGGGCCGTCATCGTCCATGTCAGTCGCCTTGGGCCCCTGGTTGGGGTTCGGCGCGCGCTTATTGCGGGGCAGCGGGCTGATCATCACGTTCAAGCCCTTGCCAATCAGCTTGGGAGGGGCATCAGGATGGCCGAACGGGCCGACTTCCTTGATAAAGCGCTGCACCTGGCCGAAACCAAATTCCTGGTGCGCCATTTCGCGGCCCCGGAAGCGCAAGGTGACTTTCACCTTCATGTCTTCGCAGAGGAAATCGATGGCGTGGCTCAGCTTCACCCCAAAGTCGTGGGGATCGATATTCGCGCTCAGCTGAATTTCTTTTACCCGGTTCGCGTGCTGGTGTTTCTTGGACTCTTTGTCCTTCTTGGCCTGCTCGTAACGAAACTTGCCATAGTCCACCAACCGGCAAACGGGCGGGTTCGCGGAAGCCGCGATTTCCACAAGGTCCACGCCACGCTGCCGAGCCATGGCGAGAGCTTCGTTCAGGGACATGACCCCGAGCTGCTGCTGGTTGTCGCCAATAACACGGACCTCGCGGGCGCGAATCTTGTTATTGACGCGAGTGAAGTCTCTGGGAGGAAAATTCCGCGGAGGAAAAGGGCGGCTCAAGACACCCTCTCAGGTTGAAGTTTATCCATGCTTCTTTAGATCAGTCACACTCAATCAGGAAGTTTCTTAAACATTCCTGGAAGAAAAGTTTTCCGATTTGGCAGTTTTTGCAAGTAAAAAATAAGGCCCATTTCCGGTCGGTTCCAAGACCTCTCACGGGCTTTATCGGCCGTTCTGCCCGAGGCCTTAAATCCAGCGCCCGGCCGCCTGGCTAACCGCGCAGGTGACAGGCGATTTGCCTCTCCCCCGCCACGGTTCGCAAGAGCGGAGCCTCGTGGGCGCAACGCGGTTCGGCAACGGGACATCGGGTATGGAACGGACATCCGCCCGGCGGCAGCAAAGGAGAAGGCACATCCCCGGATAAAACCACGCGTTTTCGCTTGGCATCCGGATCCATCACCGGCACCGCCGAGAGCAAGGCTTCCGTGTAGGGGTGCCTCGGAGAGCGGCACACGTCCCGGGCGGGGCCTGACTCCACGATTCGCCCCAGATACATCACCAGGATGCGGCGGCTGATGTGCTCCACCACCGCCAGGTCATGGCCGATGAAAAGGTAGGCTAGACCGCGCTCACGCTGCAGATCCGCCAGGAGATTGATGATTTGCGCCTGGACGGAAACATCTAAAGCGCTCACCGGTTCATCACAAACGATCAGCCTCGGCTCGACCGCCAGGGCGCGGGCGATCCCCACCCGCTGGCGCTGGCCGCCGCTGAACTCATGCGGATAGCGCCCGGCTTGGGCCGGATCCAGCCCCACACTTTGGAGCAAGGCGGCAATTCGCTCCCGGCGCGCCGCTGGAGTGGGAGCAAGACGATGGATGTCGAGCGCCTCGCCAATGGTTTCTTCCACCGTCAGCCGAGGGTTCAGGGAGCTGTACGGATCCTGGAAAACCATCTGCAATCGACGGCGGCGCGAGCGCATTTCCTTCCGGGAAAGGCCCGCGATATCTTCTCCTTCGAACAGGATCTTCCCGCCGGCAGGCTCCGTCAGTTTCAAAATGGCCCGGCCCAGAGTGCTCTTGCCGCAACCACTCTCTCCGACCAGCCCGACCGTTTCCCCGGCTTCGATGGAAAAGCTGACTCCATCGACCGCGCGCACGAACTGCGCCGGCTGGCGAAACGAATTCGCCCGGACCGGGAAGCGCACCTGCAAATTGTCGATTTCGAGCAATTTCACGAGAGAGCAGCAGGCAAAGGCGTTGCCCCGGCGCACAACCACCACGGGCAACGCACGACTTGATGGCCGCCAGCCGCCTTCAGTTCGGGGGGCTCGACCGCGCAACTGGCCTGCGCGGCCGCGCACCGCGGATGAAAACGGCAGCCGGCTGGAAAGGCCCCTGGCAAAGGAACGTTACCCGGGATCGATGCCAGACGATCCACCTCCACACCGATCTCGGGCACCGACCGCATCAGCGCCCGCGTATAAGGATGCTTCGGTTCCTGTAGAATGCCCCGAGCCGGTCCCAACTCCACGATCTGTCCGGCGTACATTACCGCGACGTCGTCCGCCAGGTCTCCGACCAGCCCGAGATTATGCGTAATGAGCAGAATGGCCATCCCCAGTTGCCGCCGCAAATCACGCAGCAATTCAATAATCTGCGCCTGAATCGTCACATCAAGCGCGGTGGTTGGCTCATCCGCGATGAGCAGCCGGGGCCGGGAGGCTATCGCCATGGCAATCATGACGCGCTGTTGCATGCCGCCAGACATTTCGTGGGGATAACTCCGAACTCGGGCCTCGGGCGCGGGAATGCCAACAAGTTTCAGCAGGCGGATCACCTCCGCGTCGGTCGCATCTGCCGGACGATGCAGCCGGATGGCTTCCTTGATCTGGCCCCCAATCCTTAAGACCGGATTGAGCGATGCTCCGGGCTCCTGAAACACATAGCTGACCACGCCTCCTCGCACTGCCCGCAATTCGAGCGCCGACATCTTCAACACGTCCCGCCCATCGATCAGGATCGAGCCGCCCGCAAAGCGAGCGGGCGGCGAGGACAGCAAACGGGACACGGACAAGGCGGTTACCGTCTTTCCGGACCCGCTCTCCCCCACCAGGCAAAGCGTGCGCCCCGATTCGATGGCAAAAGATACGCCATCGACCGCTCGAACGGTCCGGCCCGCCGAGTCGAATTCCACCTTCAGATCCTGCACTGCCAGAAGGGCCATTGCTCTACCCCGCCCCCTTGATCCGCGGATCGATCCAGCCGTAGAGCAGGTCGACGACCAGGTTCGCCCCGACCACGATCACCGCGCTGAACATCACGGTCCCCATGATCACCGGGACATCCAGGCTGAAAACACTTTGAACTGCGAGCGTGCCAATCCCCGGAAGCGCGAACACATTTTCCACGAACATCACTCCTCCCAACAGCGAGGCCACGTCCATCCCCAGCACGGTCAACACCGGGATCAAGGCGTTGAGCAGCGCGTGCCGGAAAAGAACAGCCCGCTCCGAAGCGCCCTTGGCCCGGGCGGCGCGGATATAGGGAGAGTTGAGGATCGCGACCATGTTCGTATGGATCAACCGGGAATAGTAGCCCACGCTTAGCAGTGCGAGCGTCGCCCCGGGCAGCAGGAGATGCGACAACCCTCGAAAGCCAGCCACGGGAAACCAGCCGAGCTTGTAGGAAAATTCATATTGCAGCATGCGGGCCAGCCAGAACGACGGCAACGAAAGTGACACGGTGGCGACGATGAGCCACGAGCGATCGAACCAGGAACCGGCAAACCGCGCGGTATAGACCCCCAGCGGAATCGAGAGAATCATCCACATGGCCACAGCGACCCCGGCCAGAGCCGCCGTGGCGGGAAAACGGGTGCGAATCGCCTCCGCCACCGGCTGTTCGGTGACAAACGACTGCCCGAGGTCCCCTCGAATCAACTGCCCGAGATAAAGGGCAAAGCGCGTCGGCAGCGGCTGGTCGAGATGATAGCGCTCATGGATTTTCTCGATCACCTCTTTGGTGGCCTTCGGACCGGCGATCACGAGCGCAACATCCCCCGGCACCGCGTTCATGAGCATGAAAGTGAGCACGGCTGTCCCGAAGAGGGTGACAACCGACCAAAACAGGCGAACGAGAAACCGGGCAAGCATGTTCCGCGACCAGGCTGGGCCTATGATGCCGCCGCGCGCGCCTGCGTCGAGTAGATCTTTCCGATCTTTCCCGCCGCCAGCGAGCGCCGGCCTTTTCCCCGCGCCCGCTTTGCGTTAGATTCCGCCTGAGCGATAGGGAACCGGAATTCATGACGCACCGAACGAGATGATCAGCACGCTTGAAAACGAGCCTTTGGCCGGGCTGATCTCGGAGGTCGAAGGCATCTTCTCGGAATCGGGAGTTCTCTCCAAAAGCCGGAATTTTGAATACCGGCCGCAACAACAACAGATGGCCGCCGCAGTGGTCCGCGCCCTGCAGGACAAGGAACATCTGCTGGTGGAAGCGGGAACCGGCGTCGGCAAGAGCTTCGGCTACCTGATTCCCAGCATCCTCTACGCCACGGCGAATCGCAAGAAAGCCATCGTCTCGACACACACCATCAACCTGCAGGAACAATTGATCGGGAAGGATCTGCCCCTTCTGGAAAAGATCCTGCCGGTGAAATTCTCCTACACCATGCTCAAAGGCCGCGGGAATTATCTCTGCACCCGGCGCCTGCAAAAAACCATGCTCCAGGCCGAATCACTGTTTACCTCTCCCGAGGCGGCGGAGCTCCAGCGGATTTACGAATGGTCCAGGGAAACCGAGGATGGAAGCCTTTCCGATTTCGAGATCGAGCCGGACTACAAAGTCTGGAACCAGGTTTGTTCCGAGCGCGGCCTCTGTTCCCCGCGGCTTTGCGGTGAAGGGTCCGATTTTGCGAAAATGCATGGCCCTTGTTTCTTCCAGCGGGCGCGGGCCCGCATGAACGCCGCGGATGTGCTCGTAGTGAACCACACCCTCTTCTTCACCCTGTTGGGCGCCATGGCAGAAACGACCGAAGGGGGCATTCTTTTCAAAAATGACTTCGTGGTCTTTGACGAAGCGCACACCGTCGAGCATGTCGCCTCCCAGCATATCGGGATCAGCACCTCAAGCGCGCAAGTCCGCTACGCGCTTCAACGCCTGTGGAACCCGAAAACCAACAAAGGAATGCTTGGGCTGCTCGGCGGACAGAAAGCGCGCGAATTGGTGACTGACGCGCTTGCCCAGGCAGACGCCTTTTTCTTTGAAGTCGAGGAGGCTTGCGAGGATCTGGCCCGCCGGGGCAAAACACCAGCCGAGGCGCTGAATCTGAACTGGAACGTCCTGCGGATTCGCCGCCCTGAGCTGGCCAAAGACAACCTGACCCTCTCCCTGACCCGCATCCGTGAGGCCATCGCGGAGCTGATCAAAATGTCCCCGGACAAAGACACGGCGCAGGAATTGCAGGAATGCAATCGCCGCCTGACGGAAGTCTGCGATGCAGTGGCCGAGTTTTTGAACCAACGCACCCCCAAGCAGGTCTATTGGGTGGAACGCAGCGGCAAGGTGCAAAGGAACCTCACTCTCAAGGCAGCCCCGATTGATATTGCCGATTACCTGCGCCAGCTGCTTTTCGGTTCGGAGACATCGGTGATTATGACCAGCGCCACCCTGGCGGTTTCGGAAGCCGGTCGGCGTGGAGGCCATGGCCTCGATTATTTCGCCCGGCGGGTGGGCGGCGAATCGGCCGTGAAACTGCAGGTGGGCTCGCCGTTCGACTACGAGAAGCAGATGAAATTCTACGTGGTGAACAAAATGCCCGACCCGCGCGAAAGCTCCTACGCCCGCGCCCTGACCGAATGGGTCGAACATTTCATCCGCCAGACCCACGGCAAGGCATTCGTGCTCTTCACGAGCAACCGGCTCATGCACGAAGTGGCCGAGAACCTCGAACCAGTCCTGGCCGAACTGGGCATCGATTCCTACGTCCAGGGCACCGGCACTCCAAGAACGGTGATGCTGGAGAAATTCAAGGAGAACATCGACTCGGTCCTCTTTGGCACGGACAGCTTTTGGCAAGGGGTGGATGTGCCGGGCGAGGCGCTCTCCAATGTGATCATCACCCGCCTCCCGTTCGCGGTCCCCGATCATCCGTTGATCGAGGCGCGCCTTGAGAAAATCGAGGCGGAAGGGGGCCAGCCGTTCTTTGATTTTTCGCTGCCGGAGGCGGTGTTGAAATTCCGGCAAGGGGTCGGCCGATTGATCCGCACGAAATCGGATCGCGGAATTGTAGTGGTTTTGGACAACCGGGTCCTGACCAAGCGTTATGGCCAGGCGTTTCTGAATTCAATTCCGAAGTGTCCGCTGGAAATAGTATGAAGCGTGAACGAGTGAGCGCGGGGATAGTCGCGTATCGATGGCAAAATGGAGCGCTGGAAGTGCTGATTGCGCACCCGGGCGGGCCCTTCTTTGCGAATAAGGATGAAGGGTATTGGACCATTCCCAAAGGCGAGCCGAATGTCGGCGAGGATCTGCCCGAAGCGGCCGTCCGGGAATTCTCCGAAGAAGTCGGGTTTCTCCCGAGCGGCCCGTTCATGGAGCTCGGTTATATCCAGCAAAAAGGCGGCAAAATCGTCTATGCCTGGGCCTGCGAATCCGATTTCCCACCGGGCCACACCCATCGATGCAACACCTTCCGGATGGAGTGGCCGCTGGACTCGGGCAAATTCCAGTCGTTCCCGGAAATTGACCGGGCCAGCTTCTTCCCCATCGCCGAAGCCCGGCGCAAACTAAAGTCCTCGCAAGCGCCACTGCTCGACCGCTTGCTCACAAAGATCCAGGAGTATCGCCGCGATTAATGTTTCTATTTGCCATCAAAGTCAAAGCTTTTACTCTCTGCCCATGCCCATTCGAAGAAATGTTGCGGGAGACAGTTACGAGCTAGTGGTGAGCGGACGAATCGACGGCGCGGTCGCGAATGAGATGGAAGTCCAGGTGCTGGACGCGGTCAAGGCTGGCGCCAAGGAGATCTTTGTGAATTTGTCCGAGGCTGACTTTCTCTGTTCCGCCGGGATCCGCGTGATCATGCAGCACTGGCGCCAGCTCCGCACCCAGGGGAAGAAGTTGATGGTGACCCGCCCCTCCCCGGCGATTAACGACATCCTGGTCATGACGGGCTTCCGGGATGCCATCGTGGAGAATGCCACGGCCCGCGCCTGAACGAATATGAGCGACCGGGTCGCACCTGTGGCCGTTCATAGCTTTTCCTTCGAATCCTCCGATCCCGCCCGCGAGAAGGAGACTTTTTTTGCCCGATTGCGCGAGTTTGGACAGGGCTGCCACTGGACTCCGCCCATTGAAAACGAGGTCGAGCTGATCCTCGAGGAATGGTGGGCGAACCTCATCAACTACGCCCTGGTCGGCAACCCCCAACCCCGCGTGGCGGTGCGCATCGAAGCTCAGCCCGCCGAGGCCCAAATCGAGATTCAGGACAATGGCATCCCTTTCGATCCCACCCAGCATCCCGACCCGGATTTCACCCTCCCGCCGGAAGAAAGGCCGATCGGCGGCCTCGGGATCTACATGATCAAAAAACTAAGCCGCGGCCTGCGGTCGGAACGAAGCGGGCAGCAAAATATTCTGCGGCTTGAAAAAGACCTGGTCACGCCCGTGCTAGGCCGGTCAAAACCGCACAGTTAAGAGGGAAAAGTCATCGTCGAATTGATCCCGCCCCTGGAACGCTTTCGCCTCCCGCAGCAAAGTCTCCGGCTTCAACTCGGCCTCCTGGCGAACCCGAATGCTCTCTTCAAACTCCGCGTAGCTTAAAGGCTGTCCGTCCCGCACCAACTCGTAAACGCCATCGCTGAACACCAGCAATTGTTCCCCCGGACGAACCGGCGCTTCCCCTTCGGCGATTTTGTAGTCCGGTAAACAGCCCAAGGCCGGTCCGCGCGAACCCAACGCCGCCGCCCGCCCAGGGCTCCGCAGCAACGCGGGTGGATGGCCGCCCCTGGCAAAAATCAGCTTTTGGCTCGAAGCGGAATAAACGCCATACCAGATGGTGAAAAAGAAATTGTTCTGATTCTCCATCTGGAACGCCTGGTTCAGTGCCGTCAACACCGCAGCCGGGCGCCGAAAATCAACGCCGCCCAGAGTCCGCGCCCGAATGACATTCATCACCGAGACCGACAGGAGGGCGGCGCCAACCCCGTGGCCGGAGACGTCGAGCAGATAGATGGCTAAATGATCCTCGTCGATCGCGTGGTAGCCGAAGGTATCGCCACCGAGCTGGCTGCAAGGTTGAAAAACGTAGTCCGTCGCCACCGGACGGCTCATCCGTTTCGGAAAGAGCGACTCAACGTATTGCGCCGCTTCGGCCAGATTGGCCGCGAGTTCCTTCTGGCTCTGCGAAAGCGCCTGAAACGTTTTCTGCTCCTGGTCGCGCAAACGCTTTTTTTCGAGGGAAGCCCCAATGCGCGCTTGCAAAAAAACCGGATTGAACGGCTTCGATATATAATCGTCGGCCCCCATCTCGATGCAGCGGGCGATTCCCTCGTCCTGGTCCAGCGCCGAAATCATGATGACCGGGAGATGTTTCAGGTCGGGATCCGCCTTCAATTGGCTCAGAACCTGATACCCATCCAGACCCGGCATGATCAGATCCAACAAGACCAGATCGAACGGATTTGTCCGCAGCAACTTGATCGCTTGCAGCCCATTTTCGGCCACCGTCACAGAGTACCCGGACTTCTGCAGCCGCCGCGAGAGCATTTCGCGATTCGCGGGATCATCATCCACCACCAACAGCGCGCCGCTCTGCCTGGCCGGAGCGACCGAACTTTTGGGAATTGGAGTGACGAAACCGAGGACTGGATCCACCGACAGCGCCCCCCCGGCTCTGCCGGCCGCCGTCGGAATCAGATTCTCCTCCATCAACGCCAGCCAAGTTTCCGCCGCGCGCCGGATCTTCTGCAAATCCGCCACAAACGACACGGGGCAACCCGCTTCCGGCGCCTGTTCTTCCAGCAACTCGCTATAGCCGAGAATATGATTCACCGGCGTGCGCAGCTCATGAAACAGCAGGTGCGCATCCAGCTTGAGCTTCGCGAACGTCTTCTCATCGAAATAATGATTGATCAGGTAAAGAAGCTGCCTGCCGCCACCGTGAATCTTCAGCAAATCCGAGCGCAGCCCGGGGGGAATGCTCTCCTCCTCGAGCAGAATATCGCAATAGCCGAGAATATGGTTGATCGGCGTTCGGAGTTCGTGTCGAACCTTCGAGAGATCGAATGCCGGATGCTCACTCATGCGGCCGGGCAATAAAAGGTCAGGCGGCCAGCGACGGGATGCGGCCATCCCTTTCCACGAGCTGTTGCGCGGCGCCAGTCACGACTTGCCTGCCAAGTGGGTTTCAATTTTACCCAGCAGGCGGGGCAAATCGATCGGCTTGGTGTCATAATCGTCGCAACCAGCCGCGCGCGCCTGCGCCTCATCCCCTTCCATCGCATGCGCGGTCAGGGCGATGACCGGTATTCGCGCGGTTTCCGGCGAAGCTTTGATCTTTTTCGTCGCGCTCCAGCCGTCCAGCACCGGCAGGCTCATATCCATCAGGATCAGGTCGGGCTTTTCAGAATGCGCCATCTCCACCCCTTGCGCTCCATCCACCGCCATCACCACCTGGTACCCCTTGCGCTCGAGACGGCGCGAGAGCATATCACGATTCAATTCGTTATCTTCGACCAGCAACAATTTCGCCATAGCGCTTGGTTGATCCCCCACCCCCGGGGGTGCGATCAGGCCGACGACAGGAAACCGGCCGGACGCCTTTTGGTCAATCTTTCTTCGCCCGCCCGCCCGTTCACAATTCGGTCTCCTGCTCGGTGGGATGGGAAAGTTCGCGCGAGGCGGAGAGTTAAGCTATGCTCTCTTCTTACACTTGCAGGAAGATTCGTGAGTAAGGAGTTTATCAAGATTGGGGGCGCGCGTGAGCACAACCTGAAGAATCTCACGCTCACCATTCCACGAGACAAACTGGTGGTGGTCACCGGCCTGAGTGGATCAGGCAAGAGTTCGCTGGCCTTCGACACCATTTACGCCGAAGGGCAGCGCAAGTATGTCGAATCCCTCTCGGCTTACGCCCGGCAGTTCCTGGATCAATTGCAAAAGCCCGACTGTGACTATATCGAGGGGCTTTCCCCGGCCATCGCGATCGAGCAGCGCAGTTCGGGCACCAATCCGCGCTCGATCATCGCCACCACCACCGAGATTTACGATTACCTCCGCCTGCTTTACGCCCACGTCGGCAAGCCGCACTGCCCGACCAGCGGCGAACTGATCACTCACCAGACCACCAGCGATATCGTGGATAAAGTCCTGGCCCTGCCCCCCCGGACCCGCGTGATGCTTCTCGCACCGGTGGTCCGCGGTGAAAAAGGCGAGTTCCGTGACGTGATCGAACGCCTGGCGCGCGAGGGGTTCGTGCGAGCGCGCGTCGATGGGGAGTTCGTCGAACTGGCCGCAAACGTCCGCATCAAAATTGACCCCAAGACCAAGCACAACATCGACGTGGTGGTCGATCGACTGGTGATCGATGAAAAGATTCGCGTCCGGCTGAGCGATTCAGTGGAGACCGCCCTAAAGTGGGGTAACGGCGTCCTCCTCGCGCTCTCGCAGGCTCCGGGCGATCCGCCAGCCCCTTGGGTCGAAACTCTGCACTCCAACCGGATGTACAGCCCGGCGACCGGCCTGAGTTACGAAAAACCGGAGCCCAAGCACTTTTCCTTCAACTCCCCTTTCGGCGCCTGTCCGGTTTGTCACGGGCTCGGGCAAAAGCTCGTTTTTGATCCCAATCTCGTCGTGCCGGACAAACAAAAATCGCTGGACCAGGGCGCCATCCTTCCCTGGCGGCGGGGCGGCAAAAGGATGATTGTCTACTACAAAGCGCTGCTCCGTGGTCTGGCCGAAAAGTACCATCAAAGCCTCGAGATCCCCTACTCCAAGCTGCCGGACGAGTTCAAGAAGGTGCTGCTCTTTGGATCCGGCGAGGAGGAGGTTCCATTCACCTTCCTGCGCGCCGGCAAGGCTTCAAACCTCAGCCGGCCCTTTGAAGGGGTCATTCCCAATCTTGAACGCCTCTACGCAGAGAGCGAGAGCGAGTTTACCCGCAACCGCCTCAAAGGCTTCATGAGCCCCGAAGATTGCGATGCTTGCTACGGCCAGCGGCTCAAGCCGGAGATCCTGGCCATCACCCTCGGGGATCAGGTGATGCCCCGGCCCGGCCTCCCGGCTCAAACCGGCGCTGCTGCCAGTCAGCCCCCGAACATCCGTCCTTACCCGGGGCTCTCGATCATGGATGTCTGCGGCCTTTCCATCGATGCCGCGGACCAGTTTTTTGCCACCTTGAAGTTGCCCCCGTTTGAAGAGAAAGTCGCGAGCGAGGTCATCAAAGAGGTTCGAGCCAGGCTCGGGTTCCTCAAAAACGTCGGGCTCGGATATCTCACCTTGAATCGGGAGAGCGGCACTTTGAGTGGCGGCGAGGCCCAGCGCATTCGGCTCGCCACCCAGATCGGCGCCGGCTTGGTGGGCGTTCTCTATATCCTGGACGAGCCCAGCATCGGGTTGCACCAGCGAGACAACGAACGGCTGCTTAAAACCCTGGAGGGGCTGCGAAATCTCGGAAACTCCGTCATCGTGGTGGAGCATGACGAAGACACCATCCGCCGGGCCGACTACATCCTGGACCTCGGGCCGGGAGCCGGGGTGCACGGCGGAGAGGTCGTGGCGGCGGGCACCTTGCCGGAGATTCTGGCTCACCCAAAATCGCTCACCGGACGCTATCTCAAAGGGGACTTGAGCGTCGCGGTGCCGCGAAACCGCATCAAGCCCGACCCCGTGAAAGGCTGGCTGGAAATCATCGGCGCGAGGGAAAACAACCTGAAAAACGTCACCGCTCGAATCCCGATCGCTACTCTGACCTGCGTGACCGGAGTGAGCGGGTCGGGAAAGAGCACGCTCGTGGATGACATTCTCCGCCGGGCGCTCTTCCGCCAATGGTATGGCTCCAAGGAACGCCCGGGCGCGCATGACGAAATCCGCGGAGCCGAAAACTTCTCCAAGATTGTCGTCATCGACCAGACGCCCATTGGCCGCACCCCCCGGAGCAATCCCGCCACCTACACCGGCATTTTCAATCATATCCGCGACCTGTTTGCCAAACTGCCCGCCGCGAAAATCCGCGGCTATGGGCCGAGCCGTTTCAGCTTTAATGTCAAAGGGGGGCGGTGCGAGAAATGCCAGGGAGATGGGTTGATCACGATCGAGATGCACTTCCTCCCGCCGGTCTACGTCACCTGCGAAGCGTGCAACGGACGCCGCTACAACCGGGAGACCCTCGAGATCACCTACAAAGGGATGAACATTGCGGACGTCCTCGCTATGACCGTTGACGAGGCGGTGAATTTCTTTCGGGCGGTCCCACAGATCTACGAAACCTGCCTGACCCTGGCGGAAGTGGGCCTTGGCTATATCCGCCTTGGCCAGTCCGGAACCACGCTCAGCGGCGGCGAAGCCCAGCGCATAAAACTGGCGGCCGAACTCAGCCGGAAGTCTACCGGCCGGACCCTCTACATTCTGGACGAACCGACCACCGGCTTGCATTTTCACGACGTCGCCAAACTTCTGGATGTCCTTTTTAAGTTGCGCGCTCCGGGAAACACCCTCCTGGTCATCGAGCACAATCTCGACGTGATCAAAACAGCCGACTGGGTTCTAGACCTCGGTCCGGAAGGAGGCTCGGGAGGCGGACGCATCATTGCGGAAGGCCCTCCCGAGGTGATTGCCGCCGCTCCCGAATCCCACACTGGCCGATTCCTGAAACCGCTCCTGACGAAATAAACGGCCCGCGATGCAGTCTCTTGCAGACAATAAGGCCGCAAACCACCTTAAATGTTGACTAATCTCCCTGAACCGCAGCCTGTATTTTCACTTTACAGCGGGAATTCCGGTGCCAAGAGTATGATGCGTGTCAGGTTATCTTTCTTCGAACCGCCTCGCCGACAGGGCGTCGGACGGCGGTAATAGCCGCATCTTGAATCGAGTCGAAACCGCGATTGAAACTTCGCAGGCGTTTTTGCTGCGTGAGCAAAAACCGGAAGGTTACTGGGTCGGTGAGTTGATGGTGGACGCCACTCTGGTGGCGGACATGGTGGCTTACCATCATTGGAACCGGAAGGTGGACCAGGAATGGCAGCGAAAAGCCGTAAACCAGATCTTCTCGATGCAGTTGCCTGACGGCGGCTGGAATATCTATTACGGCGGTCCCCCGGAGGTAAATGCCACGATCAAATGCTATCTGGCGCTGAAATTGGCAGGAGTGCCGGTGACCGATCCGCGGATGTTGAAAGCCCGCGAGGTGGCCTTGAACCTCGGCGGTGTTCCGCGCATGAACACCTTCTCTAAGCTTTACCTGGCCCTGATCGGACTTTTCCCGTGGGATTACGTGCCGACCATTCCCTGCGAGATCATCCTGATTGGCAAGTGGTTCCACGTGAATTTCCACGAAATGAGTTCCTGGAGCCGATCAATGTTGGTCCCCTTGGCCATCATCAATCACTTCAAGCCCACCCGGCCGGTCCACGTTGATTTGAACGAGCTTTATCCCGAGGGCATTCATGAACGAGATCTGGCTCTGGCCCCCGACCCTCGGTTCTTCACCTGGCGGAACTTCTTCCTCTGGCTGGACCGCTTGCATAAGTTCGTTGAGAACAACAAATTGCGCCCATTCCGGAAACGCGCTTTGAAAAAGGCGGAAGCTTGGATGCTGGAGCGTTTCGAGGGTTCGAACGGGCTCGCGGCCATTTTCCCGGCCATGCTCAATTCGATCATCGCCATGAAAGCTCTGGGCTATCCGGATGACCATCCCCAAATCGTTCGTGCCGAGAGAGAACTGAAGAATCTGGAGCATGAGGAAGAGGACGCTGTCCGGATCGAACCGTGCCTTTCGCCCGTCTGGGATACCGCCATCGTGGCGATCTGCCTGCATGAATCCGGCATTCCAGACGATCATCCGGCCCTGAAAAAAGCCGCGACCTGGCTCATGGGAAAAGAGATTCGTTTCCGCGGCGACTGGCAGTTCAAGAACGCGGTCGATGTCGAGCCGAGCGGCTGGGTCTTCGAGTTCGAGAACAAATGGAACCCGGATGTCGACGATACCGCGATGGTGCTGCTGGCTCTTCGCAAGATCCCGACCGATGACCGGCGCAAACGGGATGAATGTTTTCAGCGAGGGCTGAAGTGGATGCTCACCTTCCAATGCAAGGACGGCGGTTGGGCAGCCTTCGATAAAGACTGCACCAAGGGCATTCTCGAGAAAGTGCCGTTCGCCGATCACAACGCGATGCTCGATCCAGAGTGCGCCGATATCACCGCCCGCATCCTTGAGTTGTTGGGCTACGAGAATTTCAGCATCGAACATCCCCAAGTCGAGAAGGCCATAGAGTACCTCAGGAACGAACAGGAGGAAGATGGCTCGTGGTACGGCCGCTGGGGCGTCAACTACATCTACGGCACCTGGCAGGCCTTGCGCGGTCTCAAGGCGCTCAAATGGAATATGAATGAGCCTTGGCTCCAACGCGCCCGCGCCTGGCTGGAAAGCGTTCAGCACGCGGATGGCGGGTGGGGCGAACGCTGCAACACTTACGATGACCCGGTCTTCAAGGGCCAGGGTCCGAGCACCGCCTCGCAAACGGCGTGGGCGATCATGGGCCTTTGCACCTTCGGCGAACCAAATCGCCCGAGCCTGATCCGCGGCATCGAGTATCTCACCCGCACGCAAAACCGCGACGGAAGCTGGACGGAGCACGAAATCACCGGCACCGGTTTTCCGAAGGTTTTCTATCTCAAGTACGACATGTACCGGAACAGCTGGCCGCTTCTTGCCCTGGCCACTTACCGAAACCTGCTCGTCTCCAAATCGTCGGGAAACGGAGGCGCCAGCACCGGCACTCCGTTTCGGGGAAATTAATCCGCCCCGTCATCATTTCAGACTCAACGACTCGCCCGTATCAAATCGTTCCACTTTTGACAAAACTGAAAACGGGCAACCCTAAGATCGGGTTGCCCGTTCGCTTTTAAAGGCTGGCTGGTTGCAGTTGCCTATTTGGCAGAGCTGAAGACTTTCGCTTTTCGGTCTCCGCGGGAGAGCAGGAAGGCGATCAGGTCCTGGATCTCGTCTTCCTTGAAATAATTCAGGAGGCCTTCCGGCATCATCGACACTTTGGAAGGTTCGATGCTCTCAATATCCTGGCGCCGCACGTTGGTGAAATCGTTAGGGGCGAACATATTTTCAATCACCATGAGCGTTTCGCCATTCAAATTGCCCACCCGTCCCACCACCGTGTCACCATCCTTCTTTTTGATGATGATCGCGCCGTACTGGTCGCTGATCTCCTTGCTCGGCTCGACAATGTTCTCCAGCAGATCATGCACGCTGAAACGGCCGGAGACGTTGGTCAGGTCCGGCCCGACCGATCCGCCGTCATTGTCGAAACGATGGCACGACGCACAGCCCGCCATGCCAAAGATCTGGCGGCCGCGATCGAAATCGCGTTTCCCTTTCAGTCCTCGCTCCGCCGCCGGAGCGAGGTCATCCACCTTGTAGTTTTTGACCAACGGACGGGAGGTCAGCATTTCCAACGGACTTTGCTTCTGCGGTTTGGCTTCCAACACCGCTTTGAGCGCGAGCTTCTCCGCTGCGGGGGTGTTGGCAATGGCGTCGTTCTTGATGTCCCGGAGGAAGCCCCCCAGGCTGGCGCCGCCCTTGAAATTGGCCGCCTTCAGGAACCAGCGGAAATACTCTTCGCGCAATTGCGGTGTCCAGCCTGTCTTGCAGACCCGCAAGGCCCGGGCCATATCGAGTTGCTCCTCCTGCGTGGGAGCCGAACGCATCAGCCCCATCACTTTCGCCGCGGCCGCAGGCGATTCGAGGTAAACCAGCATCGGAGCGAGTTCAGCATTCACTTCGCGCGATTTTGCCGGAAAGAGCGGCTCGAATTTCGCTGCCAAAGGGGCCAGCACGGAACTGTCCGGCTTGCCAAAGCGGGTGAAAGCCAGACTATAGGCGCGCAGCAAATCCAGGCGGTCCTGATCGCTCAGCTTGTGCCAATCGATCCGGTCGAGCGCGCCCAGAATCCGGCTTTGCAGCAGCGGATCGGGCTGGGGATCGGATGGCTTGCGATGGAATTGATCCCGGCTGGACACGCGGGACAGAGCCACGAGCGCGGCGACGGATTTGCGCGGGTTCTTTTCCTCGATCGCTTTCTCGCGCCAGTCGGAAGGGTCCTGCCATTCGAGCGCGATGCGCGCGGCAAAGCGCAGCGCCCGATCCTGGTCATCCAAATGGGCCCACGCCTTCTTGATCGCTTTGGGGTCCTGGCGGCCGTGAAAAGCCTCCAGTTCGCGGCGTTTCTCACGCTCGCGCAAGTTCCGGGTGTCAGCCTTCGCCGGAGCGGTTGATTCCTTGCCGGTGTAAGTCACGCGATACAACGCCGATTGCGTTTTGCGGCCGCCGACCGTGAAGTAGAGCGCACCGTCGTTCGGGTTGACCACCACGTCGGTGAGCGGGAGGGGCTGCCCGGTAATGAACTCCTCCAGCACGCCCGTATAGGTCGAGCCCGATGGAGTGAGATGGACCGCATACAGTTTTCCAAAGCTCCAATCGCAGGCGAACAAACTTTCCTGATATTTCGCCGGGAATTTTGTGCCGTAACCGAAAGTCACGCCGGTCGGCGAGCCCGGCCCCACATTCACCACCGCGCCGAACGAATCGATGTAGTAGGCGGGCCATTTGCCAGCCCCGTTTCTCCAGCCAAACTCCGCCCCGCTGATGGCATGATTAATCCGGGTTGGCCGGTACCACGGCGTGTTCAAATCCCATTCCATGTCCGCGTCGTAAGTGAAAAGGTCTCCTTCGTGGTTGAACGCCGCATCGTACTCGTTCCGAAAGCCAGTGCAGTGCAGGTCCCACTTGCTGCCGTCCGGACTGACCTTCGCGATCCAACCGCCCGGAGCCAGGACCCCTTTCATGAAGCCGTTGCCGTCCGACAGCCGCGGCAGGAGATGATCTTCGCTCCAGTTCATCGGTTCCTTGGAGGAATTGACCTCGGTCAGCTTCGTCTGGTCGCCGATGATCACGTAAATCCCGCTATTGTCCGGGGCCGGAATGAGGGCGTGCGGGCCATGTTCTCCCCCACCCTCGAGATGACGCAAAAGGGTGACCTCGTCGTACTTGTCATCCCCGTTGGTGTCGCGCACGCGATAGAGGCCGCGCGCCACCGGCTTATCCTCGTTCACCATCACATAAAGGCTGTCGAACGCGCACAGCAGCCCCTGCGCCGCCCCCACTTTGACGTCGATCGATTCCACCTTCGCGGCCGCGGTCGTGCCGGGCGGCGGGAGAGTGACGCGGTAAAGCTTCCCGTACTGATCGGAAGTGATAAGGCGCCCTTTCGGGTCCACGCACATCGCCACCCACGACCCCTGTTCATCTTTGGGCACGTTGTAGAGCAGTTCCACTTTGAAATCTTTGGCCACTTTCAGATTGGCCACCGGCGTGCCGGTAGCGCTGAACTTCGGTTGGGCAAAGACGGCCGAGGCGCACAAAGACACTAAGACACAAACAAAAGACCTGTAGGACATGCCGGGATAATTCCAAGCAGCCGCGCGGAGTTCAAGCCTTCACTACAGATCCAGCGCGGGAGCAGGCCGGCTGATTCAGAAGATTTCTTCGCGCGCGCCACAGGTTCAGAAGCCGTTCTCGCCCCGCGGACATCGAGAATATTTCGAGATCTGCGATCGCGTGGTCGCCGGATCGGGACCCCGCGGCTAAACCACGTCCGGAATGCGGTAATGCTTGCGATAGACCGGCCGCAGAAGCGCGTTTGCATTGTCATTGTTCGTAAAGCGTTCCGACTGGCCATCGAAGTAAAGCTGTCTTTGTCCGACGCGATACGAGAGATTCCCGAGATGGACCAGGCAGGCGCTGTAGTGCGCTTGTTCGATATCCGCATTCGGCTGCTTCCGCGTCCGCACGCACTCAATGAAATTGGGCTGATGCCATTTGTCGGGAAAGTAGCCCTTGTCCTGATCGATAACCTTGCCGCCCTCCACCACCACCTGCCAGCCACAGCCGTGGCGCCCGAGATACATCAGCGCCTTGGTGCCGTAAATCTCCACCCGCGTGGCCGAGGTCGGCCAGTGCGGCCACTTGTCCCCGTACCGCACCTCGCCCGGAAACTTGCGCAGGTAATTCGTCGCATTGCCGCTCTCGCAGGTCATGGCGAAGTCGCCAAAATCGTAGGTGATGCACTGGAATTCGGGCACTTCTCGTTTGCTTTGGAACGCATAGTTCCCTCCGATGCACAAAACCGATTTGGGATGCGGCGGATCACCCAGCGCCATCCGGGTAAGATCAAGCTGGTGACTGGCATCGTCCGCCAGCGTTCCTCCTTTGTAATCCCACCAGGGATGCCAGTTGAGATGCCGCCCCGGATTGTAAGGCACCTCGGGCGCCGGGCCCAGCCAGGCGTCCCAGTCGAGGCCGGCAGGCGGTTCGCTGTCGGGTTTTGGTTCCCACCGGGCGCCATCCAGCATGTTGTAGACCTTCACATGCACGATCCGGCCCAACTTCCCGCTAGCGATATAGTCGCGCGCCGACGCCGCATACGGGCCGCTGCGGTTTTGAAACCCCACCTGCACGATCCGCCGGTACTTGCGCGCCGCTTCAATCATCTTGCGCCCTTCCCAAAGCGCAATGGACGGATTCTTCTCCACGTACACGTCCTTGCCCGCCTGGCAGGCCCACACCGTCGCCAGCGCGTGCCAATGCTCCGGCGTGGCGATGACCACCGCGTTGACCTCCTTGTCGTCAAGGGCCATCCGCATGTCCGAAATCCGCTGCGGCGCCCGCTTTTGGGCGGCCGTCAACTCCTTCATGATGCCCGCGCCCCGGTCGTTCCAAACGTCACAGACATATTTGAACTCCACCCCCGGCAGCTTCGACATGCCAGAAGCATGACTCGAGGCCCGGCCGCCTGCGCCAATCAGCGCGAGGACGATGTTATCCCCCGCGTTCTGGGATCGGGCGATGCGGGGAACGCTAAGCGCTGCGGAACTGGCGGCCAAAGCAGCCGTTGCTCTGCCCGAAGATTGCAGAAACTCCCGGCGATTGATGGGATTTTTTGGCATGACGAACTTTGCGGCGTTCACGACTTCAGGGCAAAACAAATTCTCCATCACCCAACCAATCCAGGGCCATGCTTCGCCAATTCCTGTCAGGCCAAACGAACGGCGGCAGATCATTTTTGAATAAAATCATGCGGAAACGGAGGAGCTTATGCCTTTCTACGAATACATCTGCCACAAGTGCCACCACAAATTTGGCGAAGTTCTCAGCATCAAGGAGCACGACACCAGGCGATTGCAATGCCCGAAATGCAAGAGCGCTGACCTCGCAAAAGTTATCGAGCCGTTCTTCGCCAAAACCGCCAGCAAGACCGGGGCGCCATAATTCCCTACGCTCCGTCAGCCAGGGCAACTCAGCGTCTGTTGGACGGCTGGATGGCCTGCCGCCGGCAGGCCGTGATCATCGCTTTCCAATGGCTGCGCAGGAACGCCGGTTGTCTTAACGCTTCCAGCGCATATTTCCGTCCGGCCTGGGCCAAATCGACCGGCGCGTGGATCAACTGTTCATCCTGATGATTGGCCAGCGCGAGCACGCTCCCATCCGGCGCCACGATCTTGGAATCGCCAGCCGACCACAATCCCCCGCCCTGCGGCCCCGCCGAATTCGCAAAGACATAAAACACCTGATTCTCGAACGCTCGCACCGCGATCCCATCCCGGCCGCCTCGTTTCTTCCTCGAGACCGCTAACGCGTCCAGGCCAGCATTCGGATGAAAAATGATCTGCGCGCCCATCATCACGGGCACGCGCACCAGCTCCGGGTAACGCCGTTCGTGGCAAATCATGGCCGTGCAGAGAACGCCATCGATCCGAAACAACGCCAGCGAATTGCCCGGCGTGAAAACCTCCGCGTCCCGCGCCGTCAGGTGAATCTTGTGATACCGGAATTGTTCCCGCCCCCGCCGATCAAAAACGAGAAGAGAATTGAACCGCCGGCCCCGTTGAAACGTGGGAGACCCGACCAGCACATGAATGCCCGCCGACCGCGCCGCCTGCCGTATCTCATTCAGAGCCCATTCCACTTCGGCTTTTCCAATCTGGATAAGATCTACGTTGTAGCCGGTGACTGCACATTCCGGAAACAGGGCCAGATCAGCACCGGCGCCTGAGGCTTCCCCGATAAACCGGCGGATGAGATTGACGTTTTCTGGAACCCTTGGGCGAAATTTCAATTGCGCTGCCGCAATCCGCAAAACTTTCTGGGACATGCCCGACTCAAGCATTGGACCCGGCCGATTGCCAACTCCCAATTCCCCTCAATCGACCGAACCCTTCAACGCCAGATGCAACGCGATCCGTGATCTATGCTCAGCGCCCTTTACTTTACTCGGAGCCCCCGCGACTCGCCTCCATTGGGGCCACATGCCCGTCTACAAAGACGACATTCTTGCCGGATGTCGGCGGACGAGGGTGAAACTCGTCGTAATCGAGGAGGAGCGGGGTCTTGGCCGGAGGAAACGTCTGGAAGAAGTTCGTCACGCCGCTGGCCGGGTTTCCTCGTTCCAACCGAAGAAAGGCGCTGTCAGTCCGGGTTTCATCAATCCGGCGCCCGTTCAGATCGGCATTCCATTCGTAACTCGAACCTTGAGCGGCGAACCGGCCCTTTCTGTCCGCCAGACATTTAAAGACCAGCGCACTGTTGGTATTCGTGCCAGCGGATCTGCCGATGTAACTCGCCAGAATATCGCAGATCCTCCCCAGCGGCTTTTGAGGATCGACCGGTTGCGTCGGAAGAATCTCGGCGCTCGGCAAGCGCTCTTGATTATCCTCGGCATATAGCCGGGTGGCCACCCCCAGCTGCCGAAGATTGTTTACGCATGCCGCGTTGGAAGCTTGCGCCTTCCCCCGCCCCAAAGCAGGCAAAAGCAGCCCTGCGAGAATTGCCATGATTGCGATCACAACGAGCAATTCAATCAGCGTAAAGGCGCGAGCAGCCCGCCGAAGAACCGCCGGATGACACGCTCCGGCGCAACTCCCAGACGCAGGCCGCCACATTGAGTTCATCCTCCCGCCCGGATACAGTGGAGAGATCCGGCTCTCTTGAGTAATTGGTAATGGGTTCATTCCTTGGCTTTTGGTTTTTGGCATTTGATCATTTCCCTCCGTCGTAAGCAGAGCATCGTTGCCTTGCTCATCCCCCGATCGGCCCCTGCCGGGCGAGCCGGACCCGTTCTTCCGGAGTCAACTTCTCGAACTTCCGATTCGGATTGGGAGGCTGGAGCCTCTGCCCGGGGTTGGGACCGCCGGGTCGGATTTCATTCCCGGCGCCTACGCTCGATTTTTCGGCCCCACCATCAGTCGTCCAGCGCGCACCCAGCCACAATCCACCCACCGCCAGAAGCGCCGCGATCATCAGCAACAAACGTTTTGATTTCATAGTTTTGCATTCAAATTTCGGGTCTACTTTCGGCCGATGACGGACGACTGCGACCGAAATGTGACCAGGCCAGATCAATTCCGGGATGAAAACGGCGAGAGGCGGGACGAATCAAAATGAGCGCAAAGATCAAAACGAAAACCTCTGAAGGGCCAAAGGACCGCCCCTGATCAAATTTCCCCAAGGCACGCTTGCAGTTCGCTCAGGCTGCAAGTCATATCCAGCCGGACGCCGCTTTTGAGCAGGAGCGAATAGCGTCCGGAACTGACCGGCTGGATCTCGCAAATGCAAGCCAGGTTCACGATCAAGGAGCGGCTGATGCGCATGAAACCGGCCGGTGCGAGCCGGCCCTCCATCGCTGAGATGGTTTCGCGCAGGATATGTTGTTCCTTGCCCGAATGGAGGACGACATAATTGCCCGCCGCTTCAACCCGATCAATCTCTCCCGGCTTGAGGAACAAGATCCGCTCCGCGGATCGGACGAAGATTCTGCCTTCTCCCACGGCGGATGCCTGGAGCTGGCCCGCTTTCCCCTGGGCCTCATCTGAACTCCGGCCCATCCTTTTCAATAGCGCGCGCGCTTTTTGCAGCGACATTTTGAAGCGGGCTTCGGTGAAGGGTTTGAGGAGGTAATCCAGGGCGCTGAATTCGAAGGCGCGAATGGCGTGCTCATCGTAAGCGGTGGTGAAAATGACGACCGGCATCGGGCCCGGCGAAAGGGCTTCCAGCACCTCGAATCCGTTCAGCCGTGGCATTTGCACGTCCAGAAAGAGCAGGTCCGGCCGGCGTTTCTGCGTCTCCCGGAGAGCCTGCGCGCCGTCGGAGCACTCCGCCACGACCTCCACGTCCGGCTCATCCTGGAGAACGGACCGGATCCGTTCGCGCGCGAGCGGTTCATCGTCGGCAATGATGGCAGTGATCGTCAGAGGTGAGTGAGTTTAGGATATTTAGTGAACCAGCGAGTTCATACAGGTCCTTATCCTGCTCTGCTTCGTGTTCGCAACCGTTAGATTCCCCATAATTATTCGCAGGCTCCCTCACTTACTTTCCGCCACGGAATTTCCACCCGAACAATAACGCCTCCAGCAACGCGCGGCGTCAATTCGAGTTTCTGGTGAGCACCGTAAAGAGCCTGAAGCCGCTCCCGAAGATTGGACAAACCAATTCCCGTTCCGGCTTTGGCGAGACCCGGGCTGCTCATTCCTTCGGCACGGTCGGAGCCGTCCCCCGCAAGACCGACGCCATCATCCTCAACCACCAGGACGAGCTTCCCGTCGTTACGGGATGCGCTCACCCGCACCACTCCTCCGTTTTCGGCCGGCTCGATCCCGTGCCGGATGGCATTCTCCACCAAGGGTTGCAACACCAGGCTGGGCGCCAGGCAATCCAGCGCCTGAGGATCGATATCCTGTTCAACGCGCAGCTTGTCACCGAAGCGGGTTTGCTGAATCTCCAGATAGCGCCGCACAAACTCCATTTCCTCGCGCAAAGCGCCCTCCTGCCGCTCGGACTGGCTCAGGGCCAGGCGCAACAGCTCGCTCAAGGCCACCAGCGTTGTTTCGGCCAGGCGCGGATCGCGGCGAAGCAGGGCGGCAATCGCATTGAGGCTATTGAACAGAAAATGGGGTTGTAACTGAGCCTTGAGCGTGTTCAGGCGCGCCTTGGCCAGATTGGACTCCAGAAAGAGAGCACGTCGTTCGCGCTCACGCATGCGCCGGTAAAAATTAACGGAGTGAACCAGGCCAGTCACCGCTCCATACGCCAGCAGGTCCAGAATCGTGGAGCGCAGGGACACTCTGCGTGAGGGGGGTCGCGAAAGAAGGCGTTGGAATTCCCCGGGGTACGGCCTCGCTAACGGGACCGGTCCTTCGCCCTCGAAAGAACGCCCAGGGGCGCGCCCAGCCCCCCACCCGTTCGTCCCGAGCGGCGGCGGGCCCGGGGCGGGCATCAAAAACCTGGCCCGGGTTGCCGTCGTCCGGAGGTCGATCGAATGGCAGGCCCAAGCAAATGCCAGGCACGCCGCCACGTTGAGTGGCAGGTGGCGGCCGAGGCGCTCGCGTTCGAGCGGAAAATACCAGGCAATTAAAGCCAGATAAGGGCCAAACAGAACCCACGGATAAGCCCGCTGCAGCCCAAGATCCGAGTGGAAGATCGCCTGCGCCTTCTCCGCGAAACCAGGCTGGCTCAGGTCTCGTTCCTGGAAAACCCAGACCGAAGGCCCGCTCTCGCCTGCCATCAGCCACCACAGGGCGAAGCCGACAAGGACTGTCCATCCGAGAACGCCAATCCAGAGGATTTGGCGCCGCAAAGACGGCGGCGGCGTATCCTCTGGACCGCCCCGGACTTCCCTTGTCGAATTGGAGCCCAACGCGGCCCCGGTTCCCATCCTCATTCCAAGGGAAAGAAGGAGACTTCGACATAAAAAGCAACCTCACAGTGACCAGGCAGGGGCAAAACGGGACCAGAGCGGCGGAACAAGGGACGAAAGCCGGACGCAAAGCGACTTCGGAATTGCCGGATTGCTGGGCAATCATCCCGAAACTGAAGGTGGGCTTGACAATCTCTACAGTTGTAGAGATAACTCTACACATGCCCGAGGAAATCCAGCTCACCGACGCGGAGTGGGCCATCATTAAACAGGTCTGGGAACTTGAACCGGTCCCCGCCCCCACCGTTCAGGAAGCTCTCGAGAAAGAGAAAGGGTGGTCCTACAGCACCGTGCGCACCCTGATGGATCGCATGGTGGCGAAAGGCCTGCTGACTTCCGAGAAGCTGCGCAACCTTACCCTGTTCCGTTCGGCCATCCGGCAGCAGGACGCGCAACGCAGCGAGGTCAAGGCTGCCTTGCGAAATGCTTTCAACGGAGCGTTCACCCCGCTTGTCCAATGCTTGCTCGACTCGGATGACCTGAGCGCGGCGGAACTGGCCGAACTGGAGAAAATGATCAAAGCCCGAAAGAAAAAGTAGGAGTCGCGTGCCAACTTTGATTCAGACGTTTAACGAGTGGGGCGGGCAGGCGTCCGGTTTCGCCCTGAGCATGGTGGTGCAGAGCAGCATCCTCATGGTCGTGCTGGGCCTGATGGATTGGCTGCTCCACAAACGAGCACGGGCCATTGTGCGCTATTCTCTCTGGCTGCTCCTGCTGGTAAAGCTGTTGCTGCCCGTCACACTCTCCTTGCCCACCAGCCTGGTGCGAATCAGTCCAGAAATCCATCTTGTTCCAAAGGCTGCTTCCCCGGCAGGAGCCGCTCCCTTCCCCGCGCCATTCGCACTGTCCCGGGCCTCGGTGCCACCCGAACCGGATTTTTTCCCGGCGCCGGCCTCGGACACTCTCGTATCGACGGTTCCGACCGACGCGCCCCGGACCGCCCAACCTCTTTCGATGGCAGGCTGGCTCTTGGCTGGCTGGCTGGGAACCGTGATCGTGCTTCTGGCCCTGGCGGCGATGAAAAGCCTTCAACTCGGGCGTCTGGTTCAGAGTTGCCGCCCAGCGTCAGAAGAAATCGAGGAGCTGCTGGCAGGCTGCCAGCGGGAAATGGGTCTGTCCGTCCGGGTGGCGGTGCGCGTGGGAGACGCAGGAATTACTCCCGCGCTCTGCGGCATTTTTCGCCCCGTCATCCTGCTCCCGTCGACGCTCACCGCCGCTCTTGGGCGTCGCGAGCTGCGACCCGTCTTGCTGCACGAACTGGCGCATCTGCGGCGCCGGGACGTCCTGGTGAATCTCGCGCAAACCCTGCTCCAGATCGCCTACTTTTTCCATCCGCTGCTCTGGCTGGCCAACGCCCGCATCCGGCAGCTGCGCGAAGAAGCGGTGGACGAAACTGTGCTCGTGGTGCTGGGCGACGAAGCGGAGATCTACCCGGCCACCCTCCTCGATGTGGCGCGGTTCACCCTCCGAGCGCGAAGCCTGACCTTGGGATCGGTCGGCATTATGGAATCTCGAAGCGCTTTCACGGGCCGGATTCGCCGCATGCTCTCCCAGCCCTTCCCCACTCGAACTCGCCTGGGCGTGGCCAGCGCTCTCACTCTCGCGGCTCTGGCCGCATGCCTTCTCCCCATGGCCACGCGGGCCGCCAAAGATAAGGTGCCTCAAGCCCCTCCGGCCGAGAGCCCCGATGCGTTCCTGCGCGCGTTGCGTTACTACCCCGACCCCTTTTTCCCGAACTACCAGACGGTCACCAATCGCGTCGCGCAACTGGCCAATGAGCTTTTGCCGCTGATCCTCGCAGACATCCAGCAGCCGGTGCCGGACCTGTCGAACCAGGAATTGCGCGAGGAACGGGGTCGAAAGATTTGGGCGCTCGGGTTGATGGGCGCAAAAGCCGCACCGGCGATTCCGGCATTGATCAAAGAGTTAAGCGACGAAGATCCGGCTATTCCTCGTGGCCCGCACTATTTGAACTACCCCCCTTCGTTCTGGGCGGCGCAAGCGCTTGGCCGGATCGGCCCCGCCGCCAGCTATGCCGTCCCGGCGCTTATTGATGCGGCGCATTTCGGCAATTATCTGGCGGTTCCAGCCCTGGCCGGAATCGCTCCGGACTCCAAAGCCGTGGCGGAACTTGCGGTCGCCAGTTTCAAGGATCTCAGCAAGGGCAACGGCGCCAACGCCAGCCCTTCGCGCCTCTCCGCCTTGCAGGCCCTGACGCTCCTCGCGGGCAAACACGCATCCTGCCGCGCCTGCCTGCTGGAAGCCGTGCGCGAAGCGGACCCGCCAGTCCGAAACGCGGTCATCAAGGCACTTAAGATTTCGCCCGTCCCTGGTTCGGCTGAAGCAATTGAAAGCGCCCTCGCGGCCGATTCAATCACGCGTGTGAATACCGCGGCGGCATTGGTTAATGCCGGTGATGCCAGCGAACGAGTTCAGGAAATCCTGCGCGCCGGACTGGCCGAGCCAGCCACCCGGCTCCGAGCGCTGGAGACTCTCGCTGCCTCTCCGCAAATAGGCGCCAACCTCATCCCGGTGCTGCTGCCCTTTGTCCAGGACAGTGAAAAGGATCTGCGCCACGGCGCGCTGAATGTCCTCGCTCGCTTGCGAGATGCTAAAAGTGAACCCCTTCTGCAGGCGGTGCTCCCGCTGGTCAATGAAACCGAAGCCGACACGGCGGCGCTCGCCCTGCTGGTGATTCGCCAAAATGGTTTGAAAACTCCGGCGGTCGTTGAAGCCGTCCGCAAATCCCTGCACAGTCAGCAGGTTGAGGTCGTTCAGGCCGCCCTCCAGACCGCGGAATACACGCGCATCACGGAGATCCAGTCCGACTTAAAGGAGCTGCTGCGCTCCTCGGATGCTAAAAACAGCGATGCCCAGGCGTCGCCGCAATCGCAGTTGCGCGCGGGCATTCTAACGGCCCTTGGCAACTACCCGGAGGCCGCCCGGCCGCTCGTCCCGGAGATCGCGCGGGAACTGAACGGTGAGATAGGCTGGGCCGCCGCTATTGCCCTGGCCAACCTGGGGACTAACGCCGTGGAGGCAGTTCCCGCCTTGATCCAGGCTATTCAAGGGACAAACCAGAACGCCCTCAATAATTCCGTGTTCGCTCTGAGCCGCATTGGCCCGGCCGCTCGCTCCGCTGTTCCGCAATTGGAGAAACTCAAAGACCACCCCGACCCGATGATCCAGCTCAACGTCGCGCGGGCTCTTTGGCGAATCGACGGCCAGACGCTCCTCGTCAGCGTTCTGCAGGACCGTCTTACCTCGGATGATCATTGGGACCGGCTCTCCCTCCTCAATCGCACCACGTCTTTGACCGCTCTCTTTCAAGCCGCGATGGAGCTCGGCCCCGAGGCTCGCCCCCTCTACCCGATTTTTCGAGGCTATCTCCGGAATCCGGATCCGCAGATCCGCCAGGCGGCCGAAGCCGAACTCGGCCCCTTGAAACTCCTCTCCCAGACTTCTCCCTATGCGGCTAAAAGCAATCGGGCGCTCCTCGCCGAGTACCGTCCGCGCGCCGAAACCTCCAGCCGCCCGCAAGCCGCCATTGCTGCCGAACTCACTGGCCGTCCCGATTTTCTCACGTTCGCCGCGGAAGTGCTGCGTCGGGACCCGAAGGTTTCTGACTCTCCGACTCTGGTGGAGAACCGGCGAAAGGTGGCGGTCCTCCTCGCCCGGAAAGGGCCGGCCGCAGTCTCTGCCGTTCCACGCCTGGTCGACGCCCTCGAGGATGAGGAAGATGTCCGCCGGGAGGCCACAGCATGTCTCGCGGCCATCGGCCCCGCCGCGGCCAGTGCCATTCCCACGCTGCTGGAGGAGCTGCACTTCCAGAATCCCCGGGCAGCCGAGGCCCTGGCGCGAATCGCTCCCGCCTCTGCCGAAGTGCAGGAAGCCATTCTCAAAGCGGTCCTGGACCCCGCCAAAACGTCCGATTTTCGCAGCGAGAGTCTCATGGCACTTCGCTGGATGACCGTTCGGACGGCCAGCCTTCTCTCTGCCCTCGACGGACTGGCCAAAGATCCCGACGAACGGATGCGTTCGAACGCGCTCTTTCTGCAGGGCACTGTGCAGCCGGGCCTATCGCTCCCCAAACCGCCTTGGGACGGCAAAACGACCAACGATATTCCCGCTCTGCTTGCCGAAATCCGGGCGAAACTCGCCCGGGAAGAAAGGGATCGAGACAACAGCCTTCTCATCGCCCTGAACACCCTTGATAAGGTGGGCCGGAATTCCGACGAAGCACTGGACCTCTACCTCGAAATCCTGGAAAAGCGCAGCGTCCGGTATCTGAACAATATCGCGACCGCCATCGGCCACCAGGGGCCTCACGGCGCGCGCGGCGTTCCGCAGCTCATCCGACTCACCTCCGATGACGAGCGGGGCTTTGCGAACAATGCGATCCTGGCTCTCGGAGAAATTGGCCCCGCCGCCGCAGCCGCACGCCCGCGATTGCGCGAATTGCTCGACGATCCCGACCCGGACTTTCGCTGGAAAGCTGCCAACTCCCTGCGACAGATCGATCCTTCGGAGCTGGACCGGTGCCTGCCCTTCCTACTTGCGCCTTTCGTGGATTCGACTCAACGGCCTTCGTTGAGCGGGCAGTTTGATGTCCTGGGACAAATCGGCCTCAAGGCGAACCTTGCGGTTCCTCGTTTATTAAAGCTGCTCGACGAACCCGAGTGGAAAGTTCCCGCCTCTGCCGCGCTGGCCCGAATTGACCCGGCTTGCACGGTGAATTCGGTGCATAGCCTCGTCCAGATTCTGCAAGATCCCGGGGCTCGAGATCCTCAGATCGCAGCCTCCTACCTCGGGACGCTGGGACGGGCGGCCGTTTCAGCGATGCCGGCCCTGCAAAAGGCCGCCGCTCAGACCGATAACTGGCTTCTGCAGCAAGCCGCATCCAATGCGGTCACTCAAATTCAAACCAAGCTCTGAACCGCTCAACGCTATAATGGATATGGCCTCGAACCTGTTTCGTCCCGCGCTCCTGCTCACTCTCTTGGTATCGGCGGCGCTTCCCATCCGCGCCGCGGGACCTGATCTGACCGGCGTCGTGCTGGCCAAGGGAGACTCGCCCGTTTCCGGCGCCACGGTCTTCATCTACAGCGGCGGTCCCCGGGTCGGGACAAGTTCGTTCTGCCCAACCTGTTATCCGGACTGTCGCAAAAACGCGGTCACCGACGCCCACGGCGCTTTCCAAATTCCGGATCTCGATCCGAAGCTTATCTTTAAATTGCTCGTGGTGAAAAAGGGGTGCCGCCCCATCTTTGTGCCCAAGACGGATCCTTTGCAGGGTCCAGCGCGCGTTGCCCTCACGGAACGAAGCGAGGATGCTCCGCCGCATCAGAGCTTGCGGGGCCGCATCCTCGATCCTCACGGTCAGCCGGTGACACGCGCGGTGGTGGAGTTCGACACGTTCATGGGCCAGGAGGCCAATTGTGGAGGACAGTGCGAAGGCGTCGATCTCATGACCGTCACGGACGAGGACGGCCGTTTCTATCTGGGGTCTGAAAAGAAATTCGATTGGATGACCATCCGGGTTGAATCCCCGCTCTTTGCGCGGAAGAAGTTCTTTCGCCTCAGCAGCGAAAAGGCCCATGACCTCTCCCTCTCCGAAGGCGCCACCGTCACCGGCCGGATGATCAAAGACGGCAAACCCCAACCCGGGATCGGCGTTGGCCTGGTCTCCATCGACCGCAGTGACAACTTCACCGGAAACTACGACACGCAGACCGGCCCGGATGGCCGTTTCGTCTTCCTCAACGTGCCCCCTTACCAAATGTACTATGCCTACAGCCTCATGGACTCGAGCCAGACGAATCACGCAATCGCTCCCGTGCAACGAGTGCGCGTCGCGGCGGACGGCAGCACTCGAGACCTCGGCGATCTTGAGTTGCAGCCGGGCATCCGGCTGAAAGGCCGGATTATCCTGTCCGACGGCCAGCCGGTGCCTGCGGCGACACAACTTTACGTTGGCCGCGAAGGCGCCTGGGACGTTCGCAATATCGTTCTTAACCCGGACGGAAGCTTTGACCTGGAAGGCATCCCCCGCGAATCCATCTCCCTGGGCGTGAATATTCGGGGCTACCGGCTCTCGGACAAAAACAAAAGCCTCGATCGGCTCAACGGCGGCACCATCGTCGGCCGCGTGGAAGCGGACACCTACGTCGAGATCCTGGTGGAGCCGGGGCAGTTTCGGCCGCCCGACTTCAACCGGTTGCCTAACGGGGTGGAATGGATCCCCAAGGAAAAGCCTCTCGAAGGGATTCCGCCCGGGGCCACCTTCTGAGCGACAACCCGGAGCCCGGAGACCTTCCGAAGCCCTTAGTTAGAAGCCTTCGGGGGCTGTAGTTTACGCTGTTAAGCGGGCGGTACCTCTGTTACTTTTCCAGTGAATGGCCCGTGCTTTCCGAAATTGCGCCGGAGTTTCACGCCGAGATTTCATCCAGATCGGTCTCGGCGGAACGCTTGGCCTCGGCTTGTGCGACCTGCTGAGATTGCGGGCCGCTGAACCGAGCAAGGCGTTGCCGGGCAAGGATATCAACTGCATCCTGATCTGGATGGACGGCGGGCCCTCGCATTACGAGACGTTCGACCCGAAGCCCGATGCCCCTTCCGAAATCCGCGGCGACTTCAAGGCGATCAAAACCAGCGTCCCGGGCATTCAATACTGCGAGGCGGTCCCGAACCTGGCAAAAATCGCCGACAAGTTGACCATCATCCGCTCGGTCTGCCACAAAGATCCGAACCATGGGGGTGGCAATCACTACATGATGACCGGAATGCCCACGCCCGTGCCGGTCGCCTGCGGGGCATTTGTCACGTTCCATCCCAGCTACGGGTCGATGATTTCCTACGATCGCGGCATCCGGAACGGCCTGCCGGCCTACGTGTCGATGCCTGAAGTCTCGCGCTCGGGCGGGCCGAATTTCCTGGGCGCTCAACACGCTCCGTTTGTCATTGATGGCTATCCCAATAGCGACAGTTTCAAAGTCCGCGACGTCACGCTCCCGCCCGAGATCAGCGATGGCCGGGCCGCCAGCCGGCAGGACCTCCGCCGTTCCCTGGACAACATGCAGCGTTTCGCGGACAAGCTGGCGGACGATCCGGCGGTGGCGTTCGATCAGTTTTACGCGCGCGGTCTCGACCTGGTCGCCTCCCCCCAGGCCCAGAAGGCCTTTGATATCCACAGTGAGGACAAAAAAATCCGGGAGGATTACGGGCGGAACGATTTTGGCCAGCGGCTCCTTTTGGCGCGCCGCTTGGTGGAAGTCGGGGTCAGCTTCGTCACGGTCTACACCGGCGGCTGGGATCATCACACCAAGATCTTTGACGCCTACAAAGGGGATCATCTCAAACGCTTCGATCAGGGTGTGGCCGCTTTGGTTTCGGACCTCGACAGCCGGGGCCTTTTGGAAAAGACGTTGGTCGTCGCCCTCGGTGAGTTTGGCCGGACGCCCAAGGTCAACAAAGATGCCGGACGCGATCATTGGCCCGGAGCGATGTCGATTCTTACCGCCGGGGCTGGAATCCCGCGTGGCCATGTGATCGGTGCCACCGATCCGAAGGGCTACTACGCCGCGGAAAACGTCCACAAGCCGGAAGACTTCGCCGCCAGCCTTTACACCAAGATGGGCGTCGACCACTCCCAAGTCCTGCACACGAATACGGGGCGCCCGGTTCAGCTGGTCAACAATGGCCGGCTCATCAAAGAACTCTTCGCCTGATGTTTCGCCGCGCCGCGCTCTGCCTGGCCTGCGTATCACTGGCGTCTCTTCTCGCCGCCGATAAACCGGCCCTTGATGCGATCTTTCCCGCAGGCGGCCCCCGCGGCAGCACCCAGGAAGTCACGCTGTCGGGAAAGTTTGATCCGTGGCCCCCTCAGGCCTGGTCCAGCAACCCGGGTCTCGCTTTCCAATTCTCCACGAACAAAGGGTCCGCCCAGCTCACCCTTGCCTCAAATGCGCCCCCAGGCCCCTGCCTCGTTCGGGTCTTCAACGAGGCTGGACCGAGTGATCTCCGAATCTTCGTCGTAAGCGAGCGAGCCGAGACGCTGGAAACCGAACCGAACAACCATTTTGCCAAAGCGCAGGCGGTGACCAACCTCCCGACCGTCGTGAACGGACGCCTGGAGAAAAATGGTGACGTCGACTCCTTTGCGATCCGGATGAAAGGCGGCGAATGGCTCGACGCCTCACTCGATTGCTACACCCTCCTCGCCAAGCTGGATCCGGCCTTGCGCCTGGTCACCACCAACGGCTACCAATTGGCTTGGAACCACGACTTTGGTTCGCTCGACCCACGAATGATCTGGCAGGCGCCGGCAGACATCACGGTGGTCCTCCAGGTTTTCGGCTTTGCCTACCCTGCCGATTCGGACATCCGCCTGAGCGGCGCTCCGGCCGACGTTTATCGCCTGCACCTTAAGGTGGCTGACACTCCCCCTTTGGATGTGGCTGCACCACTGACCGAGCGGGAGCCGAACGATCAGACAAATAACGCTCCCGCCCTGTCCCTTCCCCTGGAAATTGCCGGATCAATCGCCCCCGCGGGCGATATCGATCGCTTCAAACTGATTCTGCAAAAGGGGGAAACGGTCGAAATCCGGGTCCAGGCCAGTGCTCTGGGTTCTCCCTTGGACGCCTGGGCCGCGATCGAGGATTCGAAAGGCAAGGAACTTACGCGCAACGATGATGCCGATAATTCCCGGGATCCGCGGATCGAGTTCCAAGCCCCCGAATCAGGCGATTATTTCATCGTCATCGGTTCTCTCACCCATCAGGGAGGCCCCAGCTACCGCTACCGCCTTTCAGCGCACACCCTTGCCCCAGACTATGGGCTCACCAGCGCCGCAGAATCCTTCGCGATTGAACCGGGAGCTACCAACACTTTAAAGCTCGCCTTCCAACGTCTCCGCGGCTTTACGAACGAGCTGACCCTCAAAGCCGAAAATCTCCCGGAATCGGTCAGCGCGCTGACGGTCAAACTCCCGGAGAAAAGTGGCGAAGTCAGCCTCACCCTGATCGCCCAAACAAACGCTGCGCCATTTAACGGGCCGTTTCAGATCTCCGCCCGGGACAACCCCTCTCAAACGGAACGCCACGTCCGCTTCGAAATGGTCAGCCGGACTGAAAACAACGGGGTGCCCGGCGGATACTCCAAGCTCCTGGTGGAAAGCACGGATCAGCTCTGGCTGACCGTGAAACCTGCCAAGCCTTCCGAGGCGAAAAAATAAGTCCGGAAGCCCACGCGCCGACGCGTGAAAATTGCGCACCACAATTCGAGCGGCGACCGCTGCTGATTGGCACTGGTCCTGCACGGCCGGGAGTTAGCGTTAACTCTTGTCATCTAGCGAGAGGACAGGCGTCCTCTGGCAAGAGGACAAACTCAAAGGCGAAAAGCCAAACACCAAACTCGCAGATGGCACGAACAATGCTAGTAAACGGTTCAGTTGGGTTATTCGCACAACTAAGTGTGTGGTAGTTGGTGTGTATAAGTTGCCGCTCCGGATGTTTGGACCGGAGCGGCTTTTTTCTTTCCGCTTTTCACAGACTTTCCGGCTATGGCATAACCGCTGCTAGAGAGATCTGGAATGCATTCCGTCGAACCACACACCCGCCTCAGCGAAATCCTGCACTGGTGTGAACGGCGGAACGCCAGCGATCTGCATGTCCAGTCTGGAAAACTCTTCGTCATCCGCGTGCACGGACAGCTGCAGCGGGTGCCGGCCAATACGTACGCTCCGCTCGATGACGCGCAGCTGTACGGGTTGCTGGGTGAAGCCTTCACGCCCGAGACATGCACCCGCATCAAGGCCGAACACGAAGTGGATCTCAGCTTCTACCATGGCGCCCAGCGCTACCGGGCCAACTTCAGCAAGCAGAAGGGATCTCAATCGTTCTCTTTCCGCATAGTCCCCCAACAGCGACAAAAGCTGTCGGAGCTGAACCTTCCGCTTTCGCTGGCCGACCTGGTCAAGGAGCCTCGCGGGCTGCTTCTGGTCACCGGCCCGACCGGCCAGGGCAAGAGCACCACGCTGCGTGCTTTGATCCAGGAGATTAATGAAACGTCCGCCCTGAGAATTGTGACGATCGAAGATCCGATCGAATATGTTTTTGACGATTATCTCTGCCAGTTCGAACAACGCGAGGTGGGCATCGACACCGACTCTTTCGCCGCCGGCATTCGCAATGCCATGCGGCAGGATCCCAACGTCATCTTTGTCGGTGAAATTCGCGATCGGGACAGCATCTATGCCGCGATGCAGGCCGCGGAAACCGGCCATCTCGTCGTCACGACTCTCCACGCGGATTCCGTCGCCCAGGCCATCGCTCGCATCCGGGAGTTCTACCCCGCCACAGAACAGGCCAATATCAGCAGCCTCCTCGCTCGGAATTTGAATTCCCTGATTTGCCAGCGGCTCATCCCGTCGGTCGACGGAAGGCGGGTTCCGGTGGTGGAAGTCGTCCGGCGCGACAAAGGGGTCCAGGAAGCAATCCAGACGAACAATCTCCATTTGCTCCAGGGCATCATTGAAGCCTCGGTCGGCCAGGGAATGCATTCGTTCGATCAATACTTGGTCGAGTTGCTCGCGGCCGGGCAGATCACCCGCGAAGTCGCCACCCTTTACTCCGTGAACAAACATCGCCTCGACATGATCCTGCGCGGCATCTCCGCCAACGCGCCGATCCTCCAACCGGACGCCAACCGATGATATGCTGATTTTGCTGCGAATCTTGTTCACCGGCGCGTTTATCTACTGCATCGCGCAAGCGCGCGACAACGCCCGGACCAATCTGGCCAGTGGTGATCTGAACAGCGCCTTTTGGGTGGCTGCCGGAGTGATTGCGTCGATCGCTTCCGCCATCGTTTGGGCCCCTTACTTCGGGGCCAAAGTCGCCGACCCGCTTACCGGAGGGATGGTTCAGTCTCACACCGCCGAGCGGAAGAACTTCGTCATGTGGCTGATTCGCTGGCTGGACAAGCGCGAAAAGCATCCCGGCCTGATCCGCTGGCTCTGTTTCATCGAAGGGGTGCGCGCGCCGTGGCTGCCCACCGGTTTCGTCATCGGGCTGGCTCACGCCAAGCCAGGTTCGTGGCTGGAAAAGGTCTACGCCCGCGAGGTCTTCCGCTTTAACAATGCGGAAAACTGCATGAAAGCCTTCCAGGCCTTGATGAGGCATGGCATTGATCCCCGGCCGCATCCCAATACGGACGTCAATCTGGTGCTCCTGTCGCTGGAACGTGGCGCGGCGCCTGAACCGGCCAAGCTCGAGGTGCCCACCGCGCCCCCTCCCCCTCCCCTGAAACGGGACGACCGGATTCGCATCGGAACGGAAGGAACGGATTAACCCCATGTTTTACGCCCTCCATCGGTTGGTCAAAGGTTTCTTCATCCTCATGGCGCTCGGATGCCTTTTCTGGCTCTACACCCAGCGTCAGGCTCTCGAGCCGATCTGGGTTTGGTACGATGTTTATGAAAATGGAGGCATTCAGCGGGTCGAACCGCTGCCCGCCGTCGCCGGCCACGGAGTGGCCGTGATCGATGGCCACACCTTTCAGATGAAGCTGGACAACCGAATTGTCTCCGTCCGCCTGACCGGCTTTGACCAACCGGAAGCCCCGTTATCGCCGGCGGACATCCAGCTGGAGAAGCGTCGGCGCGAGTTCCTCCGGGAAGCCGTGGTGGGCAAACCCGTGAAGGTGGAAGTTACCTACTCTGGGCCTGACTCGCTGCTCGGCATCGTTTACGCCAACGACACCAATCTCAACCTCTACTACGTCTCCCACGGCATGAGCCGGTTCAATCGCGAATATGTGAAGACCACCCCGCGGAACCGCCAGTACCAGTTCTTCGCCGCCGACCGCGCCCGGGTGGCGGACGCCTCCGGCAGAGAAGCCCAAGTTACCCGGGAATAGTCCCCCTGCCGGATGGCCGAGGCCTTGGGCCGGCCCCGAGTCGGCCTTCCAAAAGTAATCAGCCTCCTGAATATCTTGAAAACGGTAAAACATTCACAAAACACTCCGAATGTTTTACATTCTCCCCTGTCTAACTATTTGAACCAGTGGGTCGCAGGTCAACCAGTCTCAAAGACCCGTGCGGCAAATCGGCGGAAGCCGGCGTGCCCAACTCGCGCGACTCGCTTGAGCGACGGAAATGAGACGCGACGAAAGTCAGACGAGTTCGAGGATGGGCTGAAACAATGCCAGAAAAAACGCTAGCTGAGATACCACGAAACCTGCGCGAGCTCTACGAGAAAGGCAACGCGGCGCTCGCCAAGAAGAACTTCGATTACGCGATTGCCATTTATAACCAGATTCTCTCCAGCGAGCCTGGTTTTTACCCCTGTCGTGAAGCGCTCCGGGCGTGCCAATTCGCCAAAGCAGGCTCCGGCGGCGGCTTCCTGAAGAAGATGTTTGGCACCGCCAGCGCCTCCCCGCAACTGGCCAAGGCCCAGATCCAGCTGCGCACCAATCCCGCCGAAGCCCTCGCCACCTGCGAACAGATCCTCAACTCGGACCCCAACAACAGCTCCGCCCACAAAACCCTGGCGGAGGCCGCCCTGGCCCTGGATTTCCCCAAAACCGCCGTGCTTTCCCTCGAGATCGCTTGCAAAAACAATCCTAAAGATCTCGCCATCGCCCTCGAACTGGGCGAAGCCCTCAGCGCGGCCGGCCAGATCGACCGCGCTCACAAGATTTACTCGGACCTGCAAGCGGCCCATCCGAATGACCCGACCGTTGGCCAGGCCCTGAAAAACGTGGCGGCGCGCCGCACTTTGCGCGAGGGAGGCTACGAAGCGCTGCAAACCGGCGGCGGTTCATATCGCGACATTCTCAAGGACAAGCAACAGGCCCGCCACCTCGAACAGGAGCAACGCCAGGTCAAGTCGGACGATGTGGCCGTGGACCTCATTCGCGAGTATCAAACGCGGCTGGAGAAGGAACCGGACAATCGGCGGCTGCTTCGGTCAATCGCGGAACTTTACGCCCAGAAGAAAGATTTCGACACCGCGCTGGAATACTTTGGGCGGATTAGCACGATCGAGGGACAGTCCGATCCCGCCCTGGAAAAAGCCGTCGCCCAGATCAAAACGCGAAAACTGGATCACGCGATCTCCCTGCTCGATCCCGCCACGCCGGAGTACGCCGACCGAAAAGCCGCCCTCCTCAAGGAGAAACAGGACTTCCTGATCGCCGAAGCGCGCCGGATGGTGGACGCGTATCCGAATGACCTCACTCACCGTTTCGATTTGGGAGTACTACTGTTTCAAGGCGGGAAGATCGGGGAAGCGATCCAGGAGTTTCAAAAGGCCCAGCACAACCCCCACAAGAAGATTCAGTCCCTCTACTACCTGGGCCAAAGCCATGCGCGGCGCAACATGCTGGATCTGGCCGCACGCGCCTTTCAAAACGCCATCGCGGAAAAGCAGGCTCTCGACGAAGAGAAAAAGGAACTGATTTACGCGCTCGGTTGCGTTCTCGAAAAGCAAGGACGCCCCGAACAGGCCATCGAACAGTTCAAGCAGATCTACGAAGTCGACATCGGCTTCAAGGATGTGGCGGCCAAGGTCGATGCCTACTATGCCGGGACCTGACCCGGCAGATATCCACTACCACGAGCCGGATGACATGCCGGAAGACCCGGCTCCCACAAGAGTCGAATCCAGGGGAGCGCCCAAGTCGCAAAGAAAACTGGCCCCCCTAAAAAGGGCAACCGGAAAATAAACAACGAGTCACCGCAACCGGAGGGTTGCGGCGGCCAAAAACCGGCGAACGGATTAACGATTCGCCACAGTCCCACCACTTGCGGAAGAGCCGGAAGACTGATTGAGGTATTGGTAATCATTCATCGGCAGGGGTCCCTGGTAGGACCGCACCGAATAGCCCTGCACCGAGCTGCATCCGCTCAGCAACAGGCAAAATCCGACCAAACCAAAAATCGCTAAAACTTTGTTTCTCATGAGTAACGACCCCCTTCTACGTGGAATCCGCCCCCTTGGCAATCCGATGTTGACGATTTGAACCAAAATCTCCCACTCCCGTGAACGTGGCCCGGAGTCGGCAACTCTCAAGCCCGCCAACCTCCTTAACCTCCGCCTTGGCAGCGGTTGAAGGTTCATTACATTGTCGCCCATGGATGTGACTCGCACAGCATATGGCATTTGGAGCGGAGGGCGGTTTATGCATTTTGGCGAACCGCTCGACGATGAGCGCTTTCTCGGAGTGATCCGCCACGCCTACCAGCGCGGCATCCGCACCTTCATGACCGCGGACGTCTACGGCAACGGCCAGGCGGACGAGATTCTGGGCCGGGCTCTGAAAGATTTTCCCCGAGATTCGTACTGCCTGGTCGGCGCGGTCGGGCACGACTTTTATACCGGCAAGCGGGAAGGTGCGAAGGGCTACCCCCGCTTTACCAACCCCGCCCTGCGCACGCCGGCGCAATTCGGTGACTACATCCGCGCCGCCGTCGAAAAGTCCCTCGCACGCTGCGGCGTATCCTCGTTCGATCTGCTCTTGCTGCATAATCCAGACTCGACCGGATACTCGAGCGATGCGGTCTGGAAAGGCCTGGAGGCGGTGCAATCCGCCGGACTCACCCGGATGCTCGGGATCGCACCCGGCCCGGCCAACGGCTTCACGCTCGACCTCATTCACTGTTTTGAACGATTTGGCGGGCTCATCGATTGGGCCATGATCATTCTGAACCCCCTTGAACCATGGCCCGGCCAGCTCTGTTTGCCAGCCGCGGCCAAACACGACGTGAAAATCATCACGCGCGTGGTCGACTACGGCGGCCTTTTTCACGACGATGTGCAACCGGGCCACGCCTTTCGCCAGCAGGATCACCGCGTGTTCCGCCCCGCCGGCTGGGTGGAAGCGGGCCGGGGAAAGATGGAGCAGATGCGCTCCGTCGCAAACAAATACGGCCTCACCATGCTCCAACTCGCTTCGATCTGGAACCTGTCGCACCCACCCGTGCAAAGCGTCATCCCCACCCTGATTCAGGAAGCCGGCCCGAACGCCAAGCCGATCGAACAAAAGGTGGATGAACTGGCCGCGCTTGGGACTGATCCGCGGCTCCAAAGTCTGGCTCTCACGCCGGAAGAACGGGATCTCCTTGGCCAAATTGGCAATAACAAAGGTTGCATGAGCCTGAAGGGTGCGAACCCCTCCCATTCGGGCGAACCGGAAGCCGACCATTGGGGACTCCGTCCCGAACTGTTGGAAATCGGCCGCCGTTGGGGGATCGATCCGCAGCGCGACCTCGCTTGCACCCACGGCCTGGCCGCCTGACGCCGGGATCATGACAGCCGCATTCAAGGAATGGGCCGTCGTCGTCGACGCTCTGGCGCGGGGTGAGCAAATCTTCATTCTGCGCAAAGGAGGAATTCACGAAGGCCAAGGCGGGTTTCGCCCGGACTACCCGGACTTCCTTTTCTTCCCCACGCTGTTCCATCAACAGCGCGCGGCGGTCATTCCGTCAGCGCAAAAACGCTACGATGAGATCGCCCCTTTCTTTCCACCCAAGGAAATCCTTCGGCTTGAATATTGGGCGCACCTGGAAGACTGGCTGCATCTCGAAGATGCGGGCACGCTGCAGCGACTCGCAGGCCAGCACATCTGGCAGGACAATATCCTGCTCGATCGATTCCAATGGGGCCGGGAGCACGCGATCTTCGCCTTGATCCTCCGGGTCTACCGCCTCCCCGTCGCACTGGAACTGCCGATGCTCCCGGAATACGGCGGCTGCAAATCCTGGGTGCAAATCGCCCACCCCGTCCAAACGGCCGGCAGCAATCCCGTGCTTGCCGACCCGGAGTTCACCCAAAAGGTCGAACGCTTCCGGGCGGCGGTCCGGCTCTGAGACCCCTGGCCAGCCGAAAATGCGAGGATTTCGGGGGTATTGGGCAGATTAGTTGGAACGCAAATTAGTTTGACGAAACCCTGAAATTCGCTCTCATTTACCACTGTTTCCATCCTCTCCCGGGGCGGAAGCAAACTGCGGCCTGCGCCAAACCAAGAAGCCTTACTAATTATGCAGACTAGGTCCTATCAGCAATATTCCAAAATCATGCCCCTATTGCTCAGTTCGGTGCTCGCCGGCCCTGCCGTGCTGGCCGCGTCGAACTCCGCCATCCCGATCGTTCAGGGAGTGGGCAAGCCCCTCTTCAGTTCGGAGGGCGGCGGCGTGGCCCCTCTGCCGAACGCTCGAGCCATCCCGCATTTCAGCTTTGCCTCGACCGATCCGTCCAACGGCCAGACCTACACGCTGACCATGGTCGGCGCTGATCCCTCCAGCGGCCTGACCTCGACCATCCCCACCGAGATCATCCCTATCCGCCTTCGCTTCGCGAACGGTGGCATTCTCGATGGCGGGAACCGCGCCGCGGCCGTGCTCGCTTCCCCGGTCTTCTCGGACTACCAGTATTCTGCCGAAATGACCGGCGGGGACATCGGCCAGTACGGCGACGTCTTCATGCGGGCGCAGTTCAAAAAGGCGGGCTCCGGCTATCACGTGAAGCTCGCCAAGCCGCTCGTTCTCCCCACCGTCACCATCGACGTGCCGAAAAACCAAGGTTTGGCCGTGGCCGTTAACGGCACTATTCTGGCCGGTCTGGTCGACATTCAATGGTTCTCGGCTCGCCTGCAGAACTTGATGGGCCAATTGCAAATCGACCCGGCCACCCTGCCCGTTTTTCTGACCGATAATGCGATGGCTTACGAAACGACCGTGGATAACTGCTGCGTCATCGGCTACCACGGTTCCCACAGCACCACCGGCCTGGGCTCGCCCGGCGCCAAGTCCAAAGGGGCGCTGCCAATGCAGACCTTCATTTACGCCGCCTACACTACCCCCGGAACCTTTGGAGATGGCGATGGGTTGGGCGTGCAGGATATTCACGCCCTCAGTCATGAAGTCTCGGAATGGCTCGACGACCCGTTCGTCGATAACGCCGTCCAACCTTGGCTCACTCCCACCGCGCCGCAGTACGGTTGCACTCCCGTCCTCGAAACCGGCGATCCCGTCGTGGGCATCTGGTTTCCTCTGCCCGGAAACCCGGATGTGGGCCCGTTCAATCCAAGCGGCCTCTGGCATCCGGAAGATGAAGTGTTCTGGCCCTGGTTCCTGCGCCAGGCGCCTTCAACTTCTTTTGGGGGCCACTATACCTTCATGGGGCCGGGCAATCCTTTCCCCGGCTTTGCGGTTCCGGCCACGGGCTGCAATTAATCCGCCATCGCTTCTGTCGTCTTTCAGCTCCTCGAGCCTTCAGGCCCGAGGGGCTTTTTACTTTTTCGGAGCGGCTTGCCGGGCAATCCAGGCCAAGGCTGCGTCGAGATCGGCATCCTTCCCCGCCAAAAGCGCCGCTCGGTTCAGCGGCAAGTCTTCGTCCGGAATAACTCCTCGGCCTTCAAAACGAGTCCCTTTCGGAGTCACGAAATCGGAAATCGGATGGTAGAACGCATCACCGTTCGGCAAGTCATCCAGCAAAGCGGGCAACGCTTGTCCGGAGGTGCGCCGGCCAAAGACGCGCACCCGTCCGATCTCCTGCATTCCGCCGGTAAACACCTCGGAAGCACTGGCCGTGATTTCGTCCACCAACACCGCGACCGGGCCGGGAAACGGGGTCACCGCTTGGCCTGAGGCGCCTACGAACCGCGGGTTGGCCGGAAGCTGAAAGGTGTTATCCCGCGCCACCAGCGCTCCGAGATTGACCGGTTCACGCAGGAAATGGCCAGCCGTCCCGATGATCATGCCCACCAGTCCGCCAATATTGCCGCGCAGATCGATCACCATGCCATCCGTCTCGCGAAATCGGTCGATCGCGCGATTGAAAGCCAGGGCGGTGGGCAGCATCCAGATGTCGAATTTGATCAGCCCGACCCGTTGATCCGCCGCGGTTCTCACCTCCGTCGCGCTGAAGTGCGTGTGCAGTGGAGGCAGGCTGCCGAATTGCACCGACTCACCCGCCGCCCGAACCCGCTCGAGCTTTAGATCCCGGGGCTGATCTGCCCCATCCTCAAACTCCACCGCCACCGTCGATCCGGGCGGCCCCATCAACTTTTTCGCCGCCGCCCGCCAGGTGAGAAAACGCCGGCGCTGTTCATCCAGCTTGCCCAGGTTGTCCGGGAGAATCTTTTGCACCTCCTTCCCTCCGATCCGCCTGACCAACCAGCCAGGTTTCACCCCCGCCCGCTCCGCCGATGACTCCGGCTCGACCCGGGTCACGAGCAGGTCGCTTTTCAGAAATCGCACCTCGATTCCCACAGTTCCGCTCTCCTCCTCGTCCGCCTGCTCCACCGAACTGCTTTCCTGCCCTTTTTTCCCCGCCACCATGGCCGAAACTTCCCCCGGGACAATGGCCATATGAGAGACATGGAGCAGATCCAGCATCTCCTGCAACACGTCCCGAAGTTCGCGCGTATCCCTAGCTTGGGCCGCGCGCGGCCGGAAGGTTTTGCGCACCTCCAGCCAGTCATGGCCGTTGTAGTTCGTATCGAAGTGGTGCTCGTGGATCTTCTCCCAGACCAGATCGAACGTCTCCAGGGCGAACGGCGCTTGCGACGGCGCACCCGCGGGCTTCGGCTCGGGAGCTGCTTTACAGGCGCCAGTGAAAAGAAGCACCGCCAGGAGTGCACAGCGGCAGAACGCCGTTTTCAGAGAGGTCATCTCCAGCATTCTTAATGCGCCCCATGGAGATTCTCAAGCGGCGGAGCCGCTCCATACCGAAGTTGAGCGAACCGAAATCAACCGACTTGATACGGGACGCGGGCAATCGTGCCGATCGATTCGGGTTCGGTTTGAAGAGCGAGTTTGGTCCCAACGGCATTCGATTCTTTGCGAACGTAACCGAGGACCAGTCGGGCGGAGGTTTTGGGCGACGTGGTGGCGCTGGTGACAAAGCCCACCTCTTTGCCATCCGCCAGAATTTTCGTGCCCGCAGCGGGCAAAGGCAGCCCGGCCGGGCCATCCAGTTGAATGAGTCGAAGGGCTTTAGCCACCTGCCCGTAGGTGCGGATGCGCGCGATGATCTCCTGGCCGATGTAGCAACCTTTGGCGAAGCTGACCGCCCGATCCTGAATCTCGGCTTCCTGGGGCAGGTTCGCCTCCGTCATGTCCTGGCCGAAACGGGGAATGGCGTTTTCGATGCGAACCATTTCCGCGGCCTGAAATCCCACCCAGGCGGCGCCGGTTTTTCGGCCAGCCTCTTCCATGGCTTGGGCCGTGTGCGCCAACGCTTCCGCCGGGACAAAAAGATCAAATCCAGGCACGCCGAAACGCGGGTTGTTCACCAGACAGGCCTCCCCTTCCGCCAGAGGGATAACCACCCCAGCCAGCGCGGATGACGGCAAACTTACTCCCGGCAGCCATGCGGCCAGGACTTCAGCCGCAGCCTGGCCCGCGACCGCCAGCAGCCCGTAAAGGGGCGCCACATCCACCACCTGGACCTCTTCGGTGATGATGTATTTATTCAACCGGTCGGCCACTCGCCCGGTCAGGCCGGGTTCGAAATCGAGGAGAAGTTCCTCCTTAAGCTTGTGGACGAAGAGATCACTCTCAATCTTCCCTTTGCCCGAGACCAGGGCCGCATAGCAGCCCTGCCCCACTTTGAGGCGGCTGATATCATTGGTAACCTGGCCGTGGAGGAATTTCTCCCGTTCCGCTCCGAGCAGGCAGAGCCGTCCGCGGAAGCTGAGATCGAGGAGAGCGGCGGAAGAAGTGAGCGCGCGGTATTCGCTCTCGAGTGCTTGATAACCGTCAACGATTTCGCAGCCGTTCAGCAGTCCGAACCTGGCTCCGCGGCTTTGATGAAAATCGTGCAGAGCCAGCGCGGACATGAGCGGCGGAAGAAAGCGGAACGCAGCCTAGTGCGAGGAAGTCTTATCGAACTCCTGTTTCCCCAGGAGCATGAAGATGTAATAAAGGATGAAGAAGACTCCCCCGAGCCCCTTGCAGATCCCCTCCACCATCGCGAGCGTGGAGCTGTGATCGTGGCCGACAAACATCCCGGCGAAACCGAGAACGATGAAAACCACGGACAACAACAAAAACAGATACTTCAAATTCATAGATTTCGGCGCTTTCTCCAGCGCTGCGCAACAAGGCTAAATGGATACCATAACCCGGCGGAGCGGCCAAGCCCTGTTTTCTTGCCAGCAACGGGCAGCAAAAAGGTCGTCCTCAATCGACCGGAACGCCTGAAACCGTCAGCGGCCGGCCGTTTTGGCGCTCGTCCAGCCCGAGGAGAAAGGGGACGGCGTTGCGCGCCCATTCCGCCGGCTTGGGATAGCTGCCCGCGCCTGAGCCAAAACAACTTCGGAGCATTTCCGTGTTGATGACCCCGGGGTTCAGAGGAATCGCCGCCAGGCCCCCAGGCAGTTCCTGCGCCAACGCTTGCGTCAGCCCCTCAATGGCAAACTTGGTGGCGCAATAAGGGGCGACTTCCGGCGACGTGGAACGACCCCAGCCCGAACTGAAGTTAACGACCACCCCGCGGCCCCGGCCGATCATCGCCGGAAGAAAAGCCCGGATCACATGGAAAACCCCTTTGATATTGACGTCGATCACCTGGCCAAACTCGGCCGGGTCGATCTCCCAAAGCGGAGCATTCCGGTTGATCAACGCCGCATTGTTCAGGAGCAGGTCCGGCGGACCGAGTTTCTTGATTACTTCCGCGCCCCAGCTTTCCACCGCCGCCGGATCGGCAACATCCACAGCCTCGAAATGGTGCGGGGCCGCAAAAAGACGGCTCAACTCCCCGACGGCCGCTTTCGAACGCCCACACCCCGCGACGGTGTGTCCCCGGCGGATGAACTCCTCGACCATGGCCCGCCCGAGCCCGCGGGACGCTCCGGTAATCACCACCACCTTCGCCTTATGCTGCATACAGTTTCCTCCAACGGTTCAGCCGCCAATAGAATATGCCGAAGAAAATCGCCCCGCAGGCATTCACGCCCACCGTATAACCCAGCTTGTACCAGCGCCCGTTATTCCGGGGTGCGTAGATGATGATGTCCCGGCCTGCCAGCAGAGAGGGCATGGCCGCTGGCATGAGAGCGCCATGGATCACGCCGCTGCCAAATCCGGCCGCTTCGGCGCGGTCGTTCGCGAGGCCCGCCGATTTGTTCATCACCCAGCCTACCGAATAGGCGAGCAACGCAATAAAAACGATCCGGACGATCGCCCGGGCGATTTTGTTCTTCGGCAGAAAAATCATTTCAGGACGCAGCCGGCAAATCCGCCGCTTCCGGCAAAGACGTCCTCGAAACTTTCCGTCCAGCCGGTTCCCGCCGCATCCGCCCCCACCAGCGAAACCAGCGAACGGTGTCACGCACCGGATGAATCTTGCTTCGCTCACCGCCATAGCGCGTCTCAACCGGCACGAAAGCCACCTCCAAACCCGCGTGCAGAAAGCGGACCAGCAATTCCGACTCAATCTCGAAATGCCGGCTGGAAAAATCAAACGCCGCCCATGAATCCAGGTGGATCATCCGAAATCCACATTGAGAATCCGGCAGCACCGCCCCGCAATGGGCGGAAAGGCGGGCGCTCATCCAGCGATTCACCTGCCGGCGAATAAACGGCATCCGCACCGAATCCCCCATGCGGTTTCCCACGATCATCCGCGCATTGGAGACCACCGCCTCGGCCAAAAAGTCGGGGATATCCTGCGGTGAATGCTGGCCGTCGCCATCCATCGTCAGCGCCCAGGCAAACCCTGCCTCCCGCGCTTCCGCCAAACCAGTTCGCAGGGCAGCCCCTTTGCCTTCCGTCCGCTCATGGCGCAACACCGTTGCTCCCGCCCGTCGCGCTTCCTTGCCGGTGGCGTCGGTCGAACCATCGTCCACCACCAGGACCGCGCCCACCTGCCCGAGAACCGCCCCAACCAAATCAGCGATGCCCCGGGCTTCGTTCAAGCAGGGAATCACAGCCGCGGTGCTCTGGGCGATCGACATACAGTTCGTGCGAGAAAAAACCGTAACCGGCGAAATCGAGCGATTCAAGCGGATTACCAGAACCCCATTTCACCGCCCCCTACGCCCGCCCTCTCCCCCGGGAGAGCGAGGCTGCCAAGGAACCACGATCGGCACCGTCCTCGAATCGCTCCAACAGAGCCCCGCGCGTCAGCAAGGGGTCAGCCCCTCTCCGGGAGGGTGAGGCTCCGGCCGAACCCTGACTTTCTGCACCGCGCTCAAACCCCTCGCTTCCATCCTTGCTGCGGCGTAACCCATCCCTCGCGCCAAACCCGGCCTCACCGATCACCACCAAAAACCACGGAAGTTCAACCGCAGACAGAGCCCCGCGCGTCAGCAAGGGGTGAGCCCCCCCGGGAGGGTGAGGCTGCCGCCGAACCCTGACTTTCTTCACCGCGCTCAAAACCTACAGGGGTAGGAACTCAACGCGATTTAGCATGTCTTGGGCTGACGACGCCTTGGCGATCAGCTCAAGATCGCGAATGCAGGAACCAATGGAAACACGCATTTGATGCCCGCAAACGAGGCCGGCGAAGAACCTCCCCTCGCGCTGGTAACGATGCGCTAAAGCAAGCAAATCCTCATCCTGAGAGAACAAAACGCGTTCCAATTCGGTAGCGCGGATGAAGATTCGTTCGTCAGACCAGCGGTCGGAGCCAGTTTCGTAAGCCGTCAGGATGTCGACCCCGCGAAAGCGCAACGCCCGGGTGATCGCAGCGGGAATATGCGGATCAAAGAAGAAAGAGACCGCCCTGAAAGGCTAGCCCTGGCTTGCGGCTTTTAGGCGAGCAGCCAATTGGGCGTGGCGTGACTCGGCGTGCAAGCGTTCCGCAGCCGCTTCAGTTGCGGCAAGCTCGCGGTCGATTTGCGCCCGATGATCGGCGTAATAAGCCAGGGCGGAATAGATCTCACCGAGCGTCAATTGGGGGTGATTCAACGCCAGTTCTTCCGGGCTCCAGCCGTAGGCGACATGCTCACGGATCAAGTGAATAACCTTGAAGTTCTTGGCCACGATCGTTGGCTGCCCGGGACCCGAACAGTCCAAATGCGGATAAGTTGCCGTTTCAATGGGCACCCTAAAACTTTAAGGCACTCGGCCAACCACGGCAAGAGCGACAGAGCGGGGAGCAAGAAGCGACAGGGATAGGCTGCGGGCCTGAGGCTCAAGGCTAAAAAGAGGGAAGAAGCCGCCTAGGAACCCATCCAGTTCCTTGGCACAATTCACCAATAATTTGGTGAGTCTCCCGCCGAACCCTGACTTCTCTGAACCGCACTGCAGCCGACCCGCCACCCCTTACCTAGAGCGGCGGAGCCAAACAGTACAAAAACTGCTCGCCACGCAGGTAAAGCTCCCGGCCCGCGCAGGCGGCGGTGGCACTGAAGGAATCCTCCAGGTGATTGACCGCAAGTGTCGCGTTGCCCTCCTGCCCGCTCAGAACCACCGTCGCCCCATCCCGGCCGGTAACGTAAATCCGCCCAGCCGCCGCCACCGGCGACGAAAACACGAAATCGCGAATGCCCTCCAACCGGAGCATTTCGCCCCGAAACCGGCCGGTCAATGGATCGATCCGCGCGAGGACGTTCTGATTATGCCGAATCACGTAGAGCGTATCCTGGTAAAGCAACGGGGAGGAAACGTACGGGGTGTTCCGCTGCAGCGACCACAGAACGTGATCCCCGCCGGTCAGATCCCCTTTCGCCCCAGCCAAGCGGATCGCGACCATGCTCTGCTGGTAATAGCTGTTGCCGGCGACCAGAATCCCGCGCGAGACCACCGGCGTCGCCACCACATTTTCGGTCAGGCCCGCGCATTCCCAAATCAACGCCCCGGAGGCCAGATCGTACCCTCGAATCCGCTTGGTCGCGCTCACTACCACTTGCGGCTTGCCGTCCACTTCCAGGATCAACGGCGTGGACCACGATGTCTTCTCATCGCGAGGGGTCTTCCAAAGCTGCTTTCCGGTGTGCTTGTCAAAGGCGTAAAGGAATGATTCACCTTCATGATCCCAATTGATCACGAGCCGATCGCCGTAGAGGGCCGGCGAACTCCCCTCCCCGTGCGCGTGCAACGTCTGCATCCGGCCGAGGTCAGCCTGCCACTGCACCGCCCCCTGCAGATCGAGGCCATAGAGCCCTCGCGACCCCAAAAACACGTAGAGCATCTCGCCATCGGTCACCGGTGAATTGGACAGCGGACTGCCGGTCACATGCCCGCCCTCGTGCGGAAACTCCCCGCGCAGGACCTTTTTCCAGAGCACCCGCCCGTCCGAGCGGGCGAGAGCCAGCGCCATGTACTCGTATCGATGCGTCACGGGCACGCTGTCATGAACGCCAGGCGCGGAGTCGAAGACCGGCTTTTGCGCTTCACCCACCGGGGCGGCCGCCAAAACATAGACCGCATTCCCTGCCACGATCGGGGAAGAGTGACCCTTCCCCGGCAGTGCGACCTTCCAGCGCACGTTTTCCTTCTCACTCCAGTGAACGGGCGGGTCCGCGCGCGGTGCCACGCCTTGAGCCACCGGCCCGCGCCATTGCGGCCAGGTCTCTTCGAGGGCGAAGGCCGGGGTATTGGTCGCCGCCCGCAGATGGGCCATCGCGAGCCAGCAGCCCACGGCACAGGCCATTCGGAGAAGCCCTCGCGCCCGGGCGAAATTACCGCACGGGAATTCGGCCAATCTCTTCATACTTTTTCAGAGCCTCTTCGTACTCCTGGATCAACTCGGGCGGAGCGATCCCCTGGCTCCGGGCGATCTCCTCCCGCACCCGCGTGGTCAGCCAGTTGATTTCATCCCAGCGCGGCCGTAACGGCTCGCCCGCGATCTCGAAATGCCACGGCGCCGTGTGGGCAAAGCGGAACCGCCCGCCCGGCCGCTTCTCGAAGCAGCGCCAGGACACCCAGGAGGAACCCCAGGGAGTGAAACGAGTGCTCACCACATTCTCAAATGCGGTGCCCCCCGCCCGGGCGTTTTGCGGTTCAAATCCCTGCGCCACCGCCCCGTTGACGATCATGTCGATCGTTTCCAGGGGCTCCTCGCTCACGATTTTGCATTCCAGCGCATAGGACCGCTTCTCCCGAAAGGTCTCGCCGGCCAGTTTGCCATCCGCCTGGGCGAAAATCATCGGACCGGTGGTGACAAAGCTTCGTCCCGCGGAGAGGCCGCGCATCCACGCGGAGAAGCTGAACGGCTCGTCGAGGTGCACATAGACGCGGCTGAACCCGAGCGGCACGGGATGAACCCCATTCGCCGTGCCCGCGGCCGGCCGCAGATTGAACCCGCAATTCAGCAAGGCGTAGTACGTCTGAAATCCATACAGCGTCCAGTCGCGCTCGTTATCCGTGCCGGTGCCGGACAGGCCCATCCAGGAGGGTGCCGGGACCGCCCAGGTGCGAACCGCGTATTCCGTCTGCCAATGATGGTTATTGCCCAGTTCGAACAGATCGATGCCTGCAATCGGCACGAGAGCGACCGACCAGGGCCAGTTGTGCTTCTCCAGATCGAGCAACGCCCCTTCCCGCCGCGCCTGCTCCACAATCGCCTTCACCGGGACCGCGGGCTGCTCGAACCTCGTGCGGTGATTCACAATCAGCAGAGCGCCCAACGTGTGGTTCGTATTGCCGGTGCGGAAGATCTCATATTCGGTATTGCGCGGGCTCCAGGCGTGCGTGGCATCGAGCGCGATCGGGCCGTCGCCATAATCGCCTCGAAAGCCCTGGGTGCTCGCGGCGGGGGAGACCGTGGAAGCGGTCGTCCAGTCAACCATCGGCAGGCCGATATTCAGATCTTCGGCAAGCATCACGTTCGGCAATTCCGCCGGGTTGCGGTGATTATGCGTATCGCCGGAATACCAGCCCTGGGCATTCATATTCACCCAGCGCCGGAGCGGCAGATTGATGCGAGGGATGGCGTTGCTGACCATGATTTCCCGGCTTTCCGGCCGGAACTCCTTGCCGTGCTCCGCGGTCAACGTGTACCGGCCCGGCTTTAGTTCGACCCGGAACGGGTGCGCCGAGAGCGTGGTGTGCATCTCGATCGATTTCGGGTTGCCGCCGTTGCGCCGTTCATACCGGATGGCTGAACCAGCTGAACTCGCACTGCGCGGAAAGAACCACGCACCGGCCTCGTCCTGAATGTAGAGGCGGCTGGGGAGCAACTGCCCCGTTGCCGCGTCCGTCACCTGCCCCTCCACCACCAGCTCCGACCGCTCCGCTTTGCGCTTTTCGATGATGGCCTCTGGATTGGCCGGATGAACCGACGGATCGACATACCGCGCCAGATCCCGGAGCGCGATCACCTTGCATCCCTGGGTCCGCAGATACTCCATATACTGTCCGAACTTTTCCGGGTCCGTATGCACCCAGGGATGATCCCGGTCTGGCACTCCATGAAATTGAACGATGGCAATCCGCCCATCCCGGGCTTGATCCACCGCCCGCTGAAAGTCGCTTAAGGTCCAATCCGGCCGGGCATCCCCCGCGGACGGAATCAACAGCGGATCATCCTCGCCCGGCTGGTAGGCAAAGCCCCGTCCCCAATCGTAGGGATGCTCGGGCGCGCCGCCCCGGCGAGCGAACCGGATCCCCAAGTCGCGCAGGATCGGAATGGCCCCCGGCACAATCGCATTGCCCGGATAGGCGAAACTGACCGGACGAGGAATGCCATTTTCAGCGCACCGGCTGTTGATCGCTTCCATCTGCTCCCGCAATTGCGGCAAGGTCCCGGTCGAGACCCCCAGGTGATCGCGGGTATGATTCCCAATCTCAAAACCGTCATCATTCAACTCCCGGATCTGGGCCCAGGTCATGTAATCCTTCTTGTTCGTCGGGAAGGAAAACCCCTCGGAAATGAAAAACGTCGCACCAAACCCGTAGCGCTTCAGAATCGGCCGAACCACCGCGTGCTGCGAGGCCACCGCATCGTCAAAAGTCAACACCACCAGCTTGTCCGGAATCGGCTCCAGACCAAAAATGGCGGGCAGGCCAGAAAGCCAGACCAGGGCACAAAGAAGGCTCGCGGGAGATTTCACTCCGCCACCCTAGGCAAAACCAGCGCCCGGGACAACCCTGCGACCGCCCGACCGGACTACGAGCAATCTTCAGCTGTAGCCGCATCCCTTCAGGGTGCGCCTGCCCCCGGTGCGCGCTGATCTGTTGCTCTGAATCGCGGAGCGATCGTCGATACTAGCCGTGGGTTTCAACCCACGGTCCCGGCCGTCCGAAGGATGCGTCGCGGAGCGACGCTTGAATCGCCGGTGGGGCGACGGTCCCCCGGAGCCGAGGTTTGTTCCAACGTTCTGCCGAAACGCCTCCGCATCGCCCCCAGAATTCAACCCCAAGCAGTTCCCGCCCAGACCCTTGCAAATCTTCCCCAAAAACGCACTTCATCGCGCCATTGTGTTAAAACCACGCGCGCATCGTGTCAAAATAACGTGTTATTGTGTGAATGATCGTGTCGGGATTGTGTGGAAATTGTGCATGAACTGTGTTTGGGTTGGTGGGGCGACGGTCCCCCGAGCCGAGGTTTCCTTCCTTCCACCTAGGCCGAGGTCGAAGTCCTGATTCTCGACAGCCCTCTTCGCCGCCCTGCCGTTCGAGTTTACTGACACGTGCTCATTTAATTTCTATTGCTTTCTCGCGCGATAAAACGCTTTCTGTAAGGGGTTGCTCCGTGGAATCGAGAGATCGAGTGGTTCCATCAGTGTTCCCGATTGCAGAGGAAACCATGGCCCGTTCACCTGGCCAGCCTGCTCGATAAGGAATGAGGTATAGTGCTCACCGTCCAATCGTAGGAGAAAGTTCGCAACATCATTTTCGATGTCCAATTCCAGTACCGGCACAGGTTCATAATGTAGCTCTATCTGGCGATCCGAAGCGACAGTCACATTTACTGACTGCATTTTGCTGCCTTCTGCATTTAATGCAGTTACACGCGGACCTCGAACCGTCCCCGCCAAAGCATGGACTGCCTGACCGCCAGCCAGGGCAGTGCTTCGTTCGAAAAAGCCTCTCAAACGCAAATTCCCAATCCGATCCGGCACCGAGATGGTCACAACCTTCCCGCTTGAGTAGGTGCGTTGAAAGTTGCCCATCGCATCCTTTCGGCCGGAAAGGTCCGGAGTCGAAAGCTGAATGTAGGGGACAAGTCCATCCGCCGTGGAGATGCTAAGGCTTCGCAGGTTCGCACCCCGCCGCACAAACTCATAGTGAATCTCCAGCACCACGTTCGTGAGGCGAACATTCCGCTGGTCTCGAGTACTGAGTAGGCGATCGACTTTCAGTTCAGCAAGACCACCGAGGTAGGAGAAGTAATCCATTTTCGAAGGATCGGTTCCCGCTCCGCTTAAGATGGAGCCAAGTAGCGAATCGGTCGAAGGACTACGGACGAGTTGACTGACCTGCTCGTCACTTGGCCGATAGCGCGCACCCCACTGCACCGGAATTTCAGTCCCATGTGTATAATGAACAAAACGATAACTGTGCGGCACGCCCCCTGTCGAAGACTTAAGAGTTGAAACGCCTGTGTGGGTTATGTTCAGGTCGAGAGTCTCGCTCACATCCGCATTCACCAATGGCTCGGCTTGGAGCTGGTAAACAAGAACGTCCGAAATACGGACATTCTCTTCGGACGCCGGAAATACTCCAATTCCGGCAGGAGTAACGCGGGTGGCTAAATTCAAGCTCACAGGCAGTCCCGCGTTCAGTTGATCCAACTCAGGCGCTCCCAAAGCGATCTGCCGCTGACCGCTCGTGGGAGGCGCATTCCTCGTATATTCGTCGACCACTGCTCTCACAATCTCCCCGAGGGCATCGTCGTAAATGCCGCGCAACTGCTGAAACTGGTCGGATGTAAGCTGCGTATAGGTCCCGGAGCTGTTAGCGGCAATCTGAGCTATCCGATCGAACATGCTTTGCAAGTCAAGATCGCCCAGGTAGGGCTTCAGCAAGCGATACTCGTAAGCTTTCTTCACATAGTAGTGATAGAGCAAAAGTCTTTCGCGCGCACGACGGCCGATCTCTCGCAGGTAAACCGTGGCTCGATCATCCAAAGCTCCCACCGCCAGCGCATAACTCTCGTTCAGCGCATCCATCGCCAGGAGATTCTCGGAGATTTGAGCGGAAGCCGTGGTTAGGGTATTGATGGCTTGCGCCATTTGCTGCGCAAAATCCTGCTTTTCCGCCATTAAGTCGGAAATCTGGCCCTTGATCGTCTTGAATTCAGAACTTTCCACCTCCAACTTCGACAACTCCGCGTCGATTTGTGAACTCGGTTTCTGACTGTCCCGGTAAGCAGCCTGAATCTTCTGGACGTCAGCGACGACCACTTTGGATTGCTTTTGCAGATCATCTAAATATTTCCCTATTACCCCGGGATCTGCGCTTTTGGGCAAATCCGGAAACTTGATCTTTTTATAGTCTGCATTGAGACTCGCCGCGTTCGTCTTGAACTCACCACCTTCAAATCGCCCGACGACATCCACAACCTTTGAGATGCTGTCCCAGGGAGCGTCCGGGTTAAGACTGCCGACGATATCGAGCCCCGCACCTATCGCCTGGACCTGGGGAACCGGAACGAATTTGCAGATAGCCCACAGCCCGCGCGCCACCCGTTTCCAGAGAGGGCCTTTAACATTCGCTTCCGCTTGCTGAAACAACTTTGCTTCCAGCGCCATCAGATCCGATTGCCGGGCCGTCACTTCGGCTTGAATCCTCTGAGCCCGCTCGTCCAAAGTCGGCAGGAGATTATTGGCATCATTGTAATCCCCCGATAGTTGATCCGCATGGGCGGCGAGTTTTTGCCGGGCATCGGTGAGCGCTCCAATTTTTTGCTGGAGGGTGTAGGCGGCATTGGTCAACCAATACTCGAGGTAAAGAATCCCCATAGCTCGATTCACCTCTTGCTCGAACACCAGTTTGCTTGCCTCAAGCGAAAGTAAAGGAACCCATCCTGGCGGATTGCCAAAGTAATCGAGATTATTACCGATCTGGAAATTCACCAATCGCATCTCTTCGTCGATCAGTTGAAAATCGCGTTTCTCATTATCCGTCACATCCGTCCACGCCGACGAAGCGCGGAATTGCTCCAACTGCGCAATGTAATCGGAAACAACCCGCCCCGCGTAGGCGGTATCTCCCTTGAGAAATGAATCGCGCGCGTGATTTACAACCTGTCGCAAAGCGGCCGCAGTAAACCAGCCCCAGGTCGCATCCGCTTTCGCCACGGAACCCGCAGCACCAATGGCCCCCGGCGCCGGTGCAGGCGCATCCGCGCCACCCGCCTGCGTATCCGAGGCGATGAGTTTGTACGTTCCATTAGCAAAGCGATAATACGCGCGAGCCACCGCCGGGTCCCGCGGCGCGCCCCCTTTCCGACCTTGTCCGCTTCCGCCCAATCCTCCGTTCATTTGAGACCACGCGACCAATGTCGATGGATCAAGAGAAGTTAACAGGTGACCGGACGCACCCCCGGCACCCGGAAGTCCATCGGGAATTGCGTCCTGAGGCTTCTGCCCGGCAAGTCGCCAGGTGTTACCGGCGCGAGATTCGAGAAAATCTTGAGCGTCAACGTAGGCAGAACCTGGAACAGACGACAAGCTCTTGAAGAGAACAAATGGTCCCAGGTAAACATCCAGTCGCGTTTGTTGACCGGAGGAGGTGCCAGGGATGGGAGGGATGATCGTTTCAATGACTAAAGCGGTCGTCTGCTCCTTGTACCCATCATCCAGCGGGCCAAGCTGCGCTGGTTTGATCCGCGGGATATTCAGGCTGGCCGACGTGCCATCTAATCCAGCACCGGAATTTTGCCCTGCATCGCCGTTGAGAATGAAGCGCGGCACCGGGCTGAGATCAGGCGCACCGAGTTTCAGCGACTCTACGAAAAGCTTTATATCTCCCCCCGGCAGCCCTGTTGAGCCATTATCGCCGGAGATCGGAGCCAGCCCTTCGTTTACCAGTTCGGAATAGGACTTCGCTGCGGATTTCGGGTTTTGCGGTGGTTCCGTACTGATCGAAGCATTTTGCCCGCCCACATCTTGAAACTCCAACTCTCGCGAACGGATGATCAGGCTCGTGGATGGAAGGTGAAAGGCGCTTGCCACAACCACTTTTTCAGCATTGATCACGAATTGCCCAATGTCGGGGCTGTTCTGGAACGTCTCGAAAAGGTGGTTGGCGTGGCCCTGTCGAATTACCACTTCTTTTCCGCTGACCGAAACGCTCCGAACGTGTTGATCGACGTAGTTGAACGGCGCTGTGGTGAGAGCCTTTGTATCGCTGATGACTATGTAATCGCGGCTGGACGGATCAATCGTTCCGGTTTGCCCGACTCCCACCAGATCGGTCTCCGCTGGGAGCAACGGTATTGGCTGAATGGGAACGATTTGCTCGAGGTGCCGCGAGCCACTCGTCGCGGAGAACGTGACGGTAAACTCCGCCGTGTCGCCAGAGGCCGGACGGTAGTAGAAATTGCCAGCTTCAGAGTAAATTAGGCCAGAAGGCGGATTAATGTATCCGGCCGAAACCAATGTGCTGGAGCCCAGAGCGCTCGCGCGCACGCGAAACTTTATCTCCTGTCCTTGCCAAGCCGTCTGGAAAGGAATTTCGCCAATCTCATAGATCGGCGCATCCGTAAAATCAGCCGGGGGAGTGGCCTTGGTCCAATCCGAAACCAGGGCCGCCCATATAACCAATCCGGTGGAAATCCACCGCGCGATCCAATTCTTCGTCACAAATTCTTCTAAAGGAACCGCGCAAGGCGGTTACAAAGAAAGAATCCGTCTTCTCAGGGGGCAAGATTGTCGCGTTTCTGCAGCCACATGGCAGCCTCCGTTTTGCGGCCCGTTTCCTCGCAAATTGCGGCCAGATAGCCCAGCGCCTTTTTTAATGCCGCTGTTTCAGTCCGGTTTGTGCTCAGGGTCCCGGACGAGAAACTAGCCTTCAGGAACGGTTCTGCCCCCGCGAAATCTTTCAACTGGAACAGGCATTCGCCCAGTTCCCGACGGACCGGCAGACATTTCTCTAAGTCAGAACCGGATAGCGCCTGGCTTAGGTGCAGGCAGAGCGCAAGGCGCTCCCGCAGCAGCGGCTCAGCCTCAGCCCACCGCTCCTGGCGAGCAATCAGGCGGCTCAGCACGTAAAGCGCAATTCGAAGTTGCGGATCCTCCTTCAGGTTCCGGCACAGTGCCGCCCATCGATGAGCAGTAACCTCCGCCTCTGTCCACTTCTCTTCGGCAGATAGAATTTCCGTCAACAGCTGGAGAAACCGGATATGATGCGGGTGATCCGGCCCTCGGAGCCGTGTCTGCAATTCGATAGCCTCCCGGATCGTTGATTCGGCATCTCCAAATTTCTTCTGGTCCCGCAGCACCGTGGCCAGAAGCTCCAGATCACTCGGGGCGGTTTCATTCCCATCGCGGAGCAAGGCCTTGCGAGCCGCCAGGACCTCGCGTATTTCCTGTTCGGCCTCGGCCGGGTGCCCCTGAATCTGGAGTAGCATGGCCAGTAATTTCTGCGTTTCGAGCGTCGATGGATGCCGCTCCGGCAGCGTTGCGCGCTGAATCGTCAAAGCCTGGCGGACATAATTTTCTGCTTCCGCCATGTTACGCCGGGCCTGCATGTAGAGGAGACCGAGCCTGCTCAACGGGATAACGAGTTCGGGATCGTTGGGACCTAACGTTTTGCGGCGAATTCTGAGAGCTTCGCGAGCCAGGATTTCTGATTCATCCCGTCTTTCCTGAGCCCATAAATTCCAGGATAGAACATCGAGCGCCTGAGCCACCGGGATCTGGTCTTTACCGTGCAGGGCCTCGGTTACCGCAATGGCCTGGCGGGCCAGCGACTCCGCTTCGACGAGATCTTCATGACTGGCGCGAGTATTCAGGAAGGTCGCCAGATCCAAAAGCGAGCGAGCAACCAGTTCATTCGTCGCTCCGAGGGCTCGCGTGCGCAGATTCAAAGCGCGCCGTTGCAGTCCTTCTGCTTTATCAAGTTCCTTCAAGTCGTAGTACGTCCGCCCGAGCGTTGCGCTCAAATCTGCTTCGGCCTCGGGATATTCCTTCAACTCATCTGAAATTCGCCGGGCTGCCTGATCCAGAACCTCCCGCAATAGGGTCGTGTCCCGGCCCAGCGCAATTGAGGGAGATACACTTCCGAGCATCTGTTGCATGAAAGCGGCGCTGGCTTTGCTGCGCGCCGCCGCTACACGAGCTTCACGTTCGGCCGCAGTAGCGGTCTGGCGAGCTTCGCGTTCTCTACGGTAGCGTGAAATAGAAATGGCCAGCGCCCCAACCAACGCCGCGAACACCAGGGCGCCCGAAAGAAAACCCGCTTTGTTCCGGCGCAAGAATTTGTTCGCGCGATACGACCAACTGGGAGGCCGGGCCAGGACAGGTTCTTCCGCTAAATGGCGGGCTACATCCTGAGCGAACTCACTGGCGCTGTCGTAGCGTCGGCCGGGTTGTTTCTCGATCGCTTTCATCACGATCCAGTCCAGGTCCGCGCCAAATTTTAAGGCGCCCCTGGCAACCCCGCTCTTCCCTCCTGTCGAGTCGGCATTTTGCAGAGCGAGGGAAGGACGAACGGGCTCTTCGTCACGAATCGTCCGGCAAACCTCGTCGATCGCGGCGGACCGCAGGCGCTGAGGGTCGAATGGAGGCACTCCGGCGAGCAACTCATACAGCAGCACACCGAGGGCATAAACGTCGGTCCGTGTATCGACGTCGTCAGCGGTCAGACCCGCTTGTTCCGGGCTCATGTAGGCAGGCGTGCCGACGAATTGGTCGAACGCGGTGTAGATTGTTTGATCGGCCAGACGCTGGCGCGACGTGGCTTTCGCGATTCCGAAATCGATCACCTTCGGGTGCGCCACGCCTTCCCGTTCCACAACCAGCACGTTCGAAGGCTTGAGATCCCTATGAATGACCCCTTTCTGATGCGCATGTTGCACCGCGCTGCACAATTCGACGAAAATCCGCAGGCGTCCTTCCAAACCAACCCTACGAGTTTCGCAAAATGCGGTAATAGGCTCGCCCGGAACCAATTCCATCGCAAAGAACGGCCGCCCGGACCGCGTCGCGCCCGCTTCAAAAACTTTGGCGATCCCTGCATGATCCATCAGGGCAAGCGCCTGCCGTTCCGTCTCGAAACGGGTCACCACCGTCGGGGTGTCCATCCCCAATTTGATCACTTTCAGCGCCACCTCGCGGCGAACCGGCGCCAATTGCTCGGCTCGATAAACAATCCCGCAACCGCCTTCACCGAGCTTTCCCAGGACCTTGAATCGTTCGAATTCTTCCCGATTCTGGGCATCTTCTCCATCCTCTCCGTTATCGCACTCGTCCTCGCTCCAGCCGCCTTTCAACCCGTAGGAGAGGAGGCAGTTGAGGCACAAGTGCTTTAATGAATCTCCCTCAGCCTGAGCCCCACAGCGGGAGCAAATCGATGATGCTCGCTCTTCCATTCGCAATCAGGTCTAAAGCAAATTTTCGGAAGAATTACACACTCCAGGAGAATTACTTAGCGATACCACGGAGCAGATGGCGAATCTCGTCTTCAACATCCTCGGGCTGTTGCACGGTCTGGGCGACTTCACTCCGTAAAAGTTCCCCAAACCGCCTTCGAGCGCGATGTAGTGCCACTTTCACCGCGCTCGACTCCATACCGAGAGATTCTCCGAGCGCATCGTAATCGGCTGAGTGGGGCTCACCGGTGAGAAACCGTTCCAGCTTTTCGCACAACGTCCCTTTGCCCCGCTTCTGATATTCTTCCCGCAACTCGCCCAGCACCCGTGTCACCACGGCCACTGCCCAAAGCCGATCAAAATATTGTTCCTCCGGGAGGGAGCCGATTGCCACCAAATCTCCTTCGTTAGAATCGAGTTCGTCCGTCGACACGAAATCAACCTTTCCGCCACGCTTTAGGGTCAACTTCCGATCTCGCTCATTATGCAGGAAATTCGTCAGCGCCGTCAGGAGAAACGAGCGAAAGCGGCCTTTGGCGGGATTTGCCTTTCCGATCAACTGCTCCGAAACCACAAAGTGAAAGAAACTCTGAGTCGTATCCTCTGCGTCCTGTTCGTTGATTCCCTTGCGGCAAACGTAAAGCTGCACCGGCCGCCAGTAGCGGGCGCAAAGCTCCTGCATCGCCGCGCGGGACCGTTCTGAATCCCCATGGGCCGCCGCGATCACCACGCTCCATTGCGTCGTCGAAAAATGGACCTGGTCGTTCTGCATCATGTATTTGGGTTGGCACCCGACCACAGGACATCGACATCGCAGGGATAACGCGCGGCCAGGGTGCGCGGGCCGACCATACGTATTTCTTAGGAGCTCGCGCAATCCACATTCATCTCCCTGACGCCTGCTTCCGTGCGTGTCTCCTCTCCCCACGCCCGAGTCCGATGCCCCACAAAATCCCAGGCCAGTTGTGGCACAAAGACTTTTTGTAAGCTTTTCCGCTCTCCCCCGACCAGCATCGGAAACGGCCATTTAGTCCCGGCCTTTCCACCGAAAGGAACATTAAAGACGCAAAGTATGAAAATGCGACTTAACTCCTTCACCGTGTTCTCGCGGTTGGCCACTGTTTCCCCGCCGTTCAATGGGCGCGCTGGGGACGAACTCTTCGATCCCCCTTCCCGGTGCCGTCTACACCATGGACAACGCCCCCGGGTATCAATCATGTCTGGACTCTCCGCCGCGGATCAGACGGGGCACTCGGCGCTCCCGTGAAAGTGAACTCGGGCGGCGCAGCAACCGGCGGTGGCTTGGGAAACCAGGGCGGCGCGCTGCTGAGGCGGGACGGGCGCTGGTTGGTGGTTTGTAACGCGGGCAGCGACAGTATCTCCTGGTTCTGAGTGACGGCGTCTGGGCCGACTTTGGCTGAAACCGTCAGTTCACAAGGGCAGCATCCCGTCAGCCTGACCTTGCACGACGACCTGCTTTACGTCCTGAATGCGGGCGGGGCAGTCAACGGCACAGACTCCATCGCGGGCTTTGTCTTGGCCTATGGTCACCTCCTGACCCGGCCCGGCGCGGTGAGTGGGCTCAGCGCGGCCAACACTGGACCGGCGGAAGTGGCTTTCACTTCGGATGGCTCACACCCTGACGAGCTGCGGTTACCCGCAGGATGCTGAAATCCGGCCTCGTCATCTCCGGTCCGGCGGGTTGAGCGCGGTTCAGAGATGTCAGGGTTCGCCGGGAGGCTCACCCTCCCGTTGGGGAATGGGGGACTGCCTGCTTTGGTTCGACGAGCACAGCCCACTGCGGGATGTGCTCGCCGAACCGCTTAAGAGTTCCGTCCAATGCCCGCTTCTGAATTCTGGACGGACTCTAAATAGGGTCCGCCAACGCCCGATGGGCGTTGGCGGTTCGCTGGCGAAAGGGAAGCTCCCCGCCCCCCTTTCACAAGGCTCCTCTTTATTCCGGCATGATCACGACGCGATAGAAGCGCTGGGTGTTCGTTCCAACGCCGGTCTGTGTCGATGCGGTGGGTGGGAGGGAGACGACAATGGCCGGGCTCGAAGCCCAGGCGTCCTGCACGCGGCTTTTGGTCTGCAGGGCATAGGTGGCGCCAGGGGCAGCGTTCCAGGTGATGGTCGCCAGGCCATTGGTGGTGGTAACCGAGAGGATTCGCGGCGCGACGAGTTGAACGGGCCCGTTACAATCCGCGCGAGCAGAGATGTTCCGCGCCTGGCAAACGTCGCTGGCCCGGACGGTGACAATATCCGCGGCCGGATTGGCTCCGGGCGCGACGTTGTAGCTGCCGCTGAAATCCTCCGATTCCCCGGGCGCGAGTTCAATCGGCCCCAGCAGGAGGGTGTTCGGGCCCGGCTGGCTGCTATAGACGAAGACGTTCGTGAGCACGACATCCCCGGTGTTGGTGATGGAGCCGGTGAAACTGTAGAAGCCTCCGGCGGGCAACGGCGGGGCCGGACAATGTTTCACGATGGTGATGGCAGGCGTGGTCAACAGGGTACAGACCGCGGTGGCCTGGGCGTGGACGGTGACGGCCGAACAGAAGTCCTGGCCGCGGGCCGTGACCGTATCGACGATGTTACAGCAGTTGTCGGGCGCGCCGGCGCTGCCGGAAAACGGGACCGAGGCGCCCGGGGCCAGAGTGATCGGGCCGAGGACGGGAGTGTTGTTGGTGGGTTGATCGTCAAAGACGTAGACATTGACGAGCGTGACGTTGCCGGGATTGCTGACGGCGCCCGTATAGGTGTAGAGGCCGCCGAGGGCGGTCGGCTGGATCGGACAGTTTTTGGTCACCGCGATTTTCGGCAAGGTCTGGATCGGGCAGGTGGTCCGGACGCTATTCGTCACGGTCGCGCCGGAGCAGAGATCATTGCCGAGGGCGGTGACGGTGTCGGTTCCGCAGAAGTCGGCCCCGACCACGTAGGATCCGGTAAAACTGAGAGACTGGCCCGCGGCCAGAACGATGGGCCCGACCACCGGCGCGGCGGGACCGGTGTAATCGTTGACGACGGTGACATTGATAAGAGTGATGTTGCCCGCGTTGCTGACAGTGCCGCTATAGGTCAATGGCGCGCCGGGCAGGCTCAACTGGGCGGTTCCCGGAAGATCCAGCCGGGTGGGGCAGGTCTTGGTGACGACAATCTTCGGCGAAGTGAGCAGAGGGCAGGTTTTCGTGGCCGTGTCGGTCACAAGGGCTCCCGTGCAGGTGTCATGTCCGGTGGCGGTGACGGTGCTGGAATCCAAACAGCAATCGCCATGCGTGACATAGCTGCCGGTGAAGTTCGCCGCAGCGCCCGGGGCCAGCACAGCGACCGTGAGCACCGGGGTGCTGCCGGTCCGATCATTGACCACGACCACATTCGTGAGAGTGATATTGCCGGTGTTCGAAACGACGCCGCTGTACTTGAGGATGCCGCCGGGGGCCACGGAGATCGGCGGGCAGGATTGGGTCACCAGGAGGGCGGGTTCGGTGAGAATGGAACAGGAGGAACTCGCCGCGCCCGTCACCGCGACGCCGCAAATGCTGCGAGCGGTGGCGGTGGAGGTGCTGGCGGTGGTGCAATTGGTCGGCGCCAGATAGCTGCCGGTGAAGGAGGCGATGGCTCCGGGGGCCAGGGTGGCCGCGGTAAACACGGGCGCAGCCCCGCTGAGGTTATTCGAAACCACCACATTGGTCAGGGTGACATCGCCGGCATTGCTGACAGTGCCGGTGTAGGCCAGAACGCCGCCCGGATTTGGCGGGTTGGCCGGACAGCTCTGGGTCACGACGATCTTGGGACTGGTGACCAGCGGGCAGACGGCGGAAGCGGTGGCTGAAACCGCTGTCCCGGCGCAGGAATCAAAACCAGCGGCGGTAACGGTGCTGCTCACGGAACAGGCGTCCGCCGGGGCAATGAAGCTGGCGGTAAAGTTCGCGGAAGCGCCCGGGGCCAGGCTCGCGACGTTCAGGACGGTGCTGGGGACAGCCTGGTTGTCCAAAACGGTGGCATTGACCAGTGTCACATTGCCCGTATTGCGGATGGTCCCGGAATAGGAGATCAAGCTGCCGGCGGCGACAGGAACGGCCGGACAGGCCAGAGTAACCGCCACGGCGGGCGCGGTCAGGACGGTGCAGGTGGTGGAAACGGAGTTGGTGACCAAGTTGACTGCGCAGGTGTCTTTGCCCATCGCGCTGAAGGTCGTGGTGACCGAACAGGCGTTGGCCGGCACGACGTAAGAGCCGGTGAATTTGGCGGAGGCGCCTGGGGCCAGCGAGGCCACGTTGAAGACCGCGGTGTTGGCGGCGGGACGATCACTCACCACGACCACGTTGACCAAGGGAGTATTGCCGGTGTTCTGCACCGTGCCGCTATAAACGAGCGTGCCTCCGGGCAAAACCGGGTTGGGCGGGCAAACGGCGGTGACCGCGATCTGAGGCGACGTGATAATGGAACAGGTGGCGCTGGCTGAGCCTGTGACCGGGACGCCGCAGATGCTCTGGCCGGTGACGGTGGAAATGCTGGCGGTGGAGCAATTGGTCACCGCCAGGTAGCTCCCGGTGTAGGCGAGGGTCGAGCCGGGGGCCAGAGTAGGAGCGGTGAAAACCGGCGCGGCGCCACTGAGGTTGTTCACGACGACGATGTTGGTGAGGGTGACGTTGCCGGCATTGCTCACCGAACCGCTGTAGGTCAGGAAAGAGCCGGGAATCACAGGGTCAACCGGGCAATTCTGGGTGATCGCGATCTTCGGCGTAGTGATGAGCGCGCAGGTGGCGGAGGCGGACGACGACACGAGGACGGAGGTGCAACTATCATTGCCCGAGGCGGTGACCGTGCTGCTGACGGAGCAGGCATCCGCGGGCGAGTCGAAGCGCGCCACGAAAGCGCTAACCGCTCCCGGGGCGAGGGTGAGCGGGCCAACGACGGGGGAGTTCGTTCCCGGCTGATTGTTCACGACGAAAACGTTGTTCAAAGTGACGTTGCCCGAATTGCGCACGGTGCCGCTAAAAGCGATTGAGCCTCCCGTGCTGGATGCCACGGACGGGCAGAGCAAGGTGACCGCGATCGCAGGAGCTGTGGTCACGGCGCAAGTGGTTGCGACGGAGTTCGTGACCGTGTTGGGAGTGCAATTGTCCTTGCCGATCGCACTGAAGGTGGTGGTCACCGAACAGGCTCCGACCGGCACGGTGTATGCGCCGCTGAAGTTAGCGGACGCGCCAGGAGCCAGGGAAGCGACGGCGAACACGGAGGAGTTAGCGACGGGGCGGTCACTGCGGACGACCACATTCACCAGAGGGGTGTTGCCCGTGTTTTGCACGGTCCCGGTGTAGGTGAGCACGCCGCCGGGCAGGAGCGCCGTGGCCGGACAAACTGCGGTGACGACAATGGCTGGCGAGGTGAAGATGGGACAGGTGGCGCTGGCGGTCGCGGCCACGGGGACGGCGCAGAGAGTGGAAGCCCGCGCGGTCAAGGTGTGCGTGGTGGTGCAATTCGTCGGAGCGGCGTAGCTGCCGGTGAAATTGGCAGAACCGCCGGGGGCGAGGAAAGCGAGGGTGAAGACGGGGGTATTGGCCGTGGGTTGGTCGGTGACCACCACGATATCGCGCAAGGTAATGTTCCCTGTATTGCTGACGCTCCCGGAAAACACCAGCAACTGCCCGGGACTGACGGGATCAACAGGACAAATGTTCGTCACTTTGAGGCCGGGCGTGAGAACCTCGGCACAAGTGGTGGTGGTGGAACTGGTGACAGTCCGAGGGGCCTGAGTGAATCGGTCCACTCCTTGGGCGACCAGAGTGGCCAGGCTGGGATTGCAGGGATCCGCAGGAATCCAGGTTCCGCTGAAGGTCGCGACCTGGCCACCCAGGAGATTTGTGGGAAGGACGACCGTGAAGGCGCCGTTGTTGACAAAGTTGGTCACGGTCACACCAACCAGCGTATTATTCCCGCAATTGCTGACGGTGCCCGTAAAGGAGATCGCGCCGTTTTCACCGACGCTGCCGACGCATTGCGCGGCAAGCTTGATGCACGGCCGGCTTACCTCCGTATTGACGCCCTGGTTCCCTCCGCCCTGGCTTGGGGTGTCGTTCTGGTGGATGACCCCCGTATCCCGGGCGGTCGCGCGGACGGTGTCATCGGGTTGGATATCCTGGGAGCGAACCACGTAGCTGACCACGTTGGCGTAGTAATCGGATTGCCCGTTGATCAGGGCCGTTCGCCTTAAGGTGATGGGATGGGAAACCCCGTCGGGCGTGACGACGAAAGCCTGGATGTCGGTCGCATCGCAGACGAGCGGTCCGGTATCCGCGCCGTTGAAGACGGTAACGCTGTAGTTGAGCGTATCGCCAATATGGACGTCAAGAGAATCGGTAAAGAGGAGAATGCCCAAGCCGCTGCCGGTGCATCCCGGCGGTTGAGCCTGGGCCCGGGCGGAAGGCGCCAGAAGCCCAAAGAACAAGAGGGCCACGAGCCACGTGGCACAAAACGAGGATTTGCCTAAGTGACGGCGGGGCTGGGGAGTTTGACCCGGCGTTGGAGCCAGATCGCTCGGCGCAGGGAAAGGGGAAAATGAAGTGTTCATGTTTTGCAGTATTATTGATCCGATGCAAATCAGTGGCGCCTGTTGGTAGACCTCCGAAAAAGATCCGCTGTTTGCGTAGCTCGCTTTTCAGCTGGCCAGAATAGAACGGGTTCCGTGGAAATCTATGGGGTGTTTACCCGTCGGAGTTTGTCCCTAGGCTGAGAACGTGTTTAATTTTTATGGGCACACCCGGACTTGCTCCGCCTGCCGCAGGAGGGGAACGCCCGTTCGCCCGCCGCCGATCGGCACGACTTTCACAGGCCGTGGCAAACCACGTCAGTCACCACCGCGAATCGCCAATGCCGATCGTTTGGCTTCACGGCATAGAGCAGGCCGCGATTGGCAGCCTGCAAAAATGTTGTCAGGATTTTCCGCGTCGGTGCGTTTCTTTCCTCGGATGGGTTTATCGGAATCCAACATCGTCAAGACTTTGATGCAGGCGCGCACGCGGCTTTCTGCCGCCGCGTGGCTGGTCGTGCAGGATACGCATGCCGCGGAAGACATTTTCCAGAACGTCACGCTCAAGGCGATGACACGCGAGGTCCACTTCGAGAGCGAGGCGGCGCTGTTATCCTGGGCGTTCATCACCGCGCGACGCGAAGGAATCGACTGGCTGCGGCGAGTTCAGCGGGAATTGGTGGGGCTGGACGCGGAGATTCTCGAGCTCATGGAGCATGAATGGGAGGCGGCTCCCGCTCATTCCGCCGGCACTCGAATGGATGCGCTGCGCGACTGTCTCGCGGCCGCTCCCGAGTCTGCGCGGCGATTGTTGCGGCTGCGTTATTTTGAGGGCCACAGCTGTGAGGAGGTGGCGCAGCAATTGGGCATTGGCCTCAACGCCATCTACAAGCGGGTTTCACGATTGCACGAAAGCCTGAAGAGCTGCATCGAGGAGAAGCTAGCCCGGAGCGGGAGCGCCTCATGGAGGGAATCCACCTGAACCCGGACCACGCCGAACTGTTGCTCCGCTTTCTCGACGGCAAACTGCCGCCCGGCGAACGCGAACGGGCGAATGAGCTGCTGCGATCGGATGCCGCCGCGCGAGCCTTTCTGCGGGAAGTGGCGGAACAATCCGTGATGGTGGCCGACCTGGAGCGGTCTGCGGCTGGCGCACAGCCGACGCACAGCCAAAAAGAGCCCCACCCATCGCGCACGGTGGCGGCAGGCGAATCGGCTTGGTGGCGCTGGATGCCCCTGGCAGCGGCTTTGGTTTTGCTCCTGACCGTGACTCTGTGGCGGACCGTCCCCCAGCGCGGCCGGGCGATCCGCGTGGTGAAGATCACCGGGTCCGCGCAATTCCTCGGCGCCGGCGGCCAGGCCGAGCGGCCAGTCACCGTCGGCACCCGAGTTCAGGCAGGGGATGCGTTGGAAACTCTTTCGGCGGATGCCTGGGTGGATTTGGAACTGCCGGATCGTTCGAAAATGACCGTGGCCGGACACTCCTCCCTCCGCGTGCTTGAGGATAAGACTTCGGGATCGCGGCTGAAACTGCTGCACGGCAGCCTGTGGGTCGCGCCATCCGATCTGGCCGAATCCAAGGCGCTGAACATCCAAACGCCTGCGGGTCTGGTGGAATCGAGGCAAGCGCAGTTTGATCTTCATGCCTGCTCGACGGAAACGACGCTCCGGGTCAACAACGGCTCAACGACTGTCAGGCCAAGTTCCACCGGAAATGCGCTGGATGTCCCGGCCGGAAAACAGCTCACCGTTACGCTCGGCCAGAAAGTGCTGGTCGCTGAGCCGCAGCCGAAGCCCGTGAATGCGTGGATGTGCGATCTCCAGACGGTGCCGGAAGTCATCCTCGGCCGCTGGCTTCCAGCGGATGAGACAGCCCGGGGCCGGCTGGGAGCGGAGCCGCTCTTCTGGCCGATCCCAAATCGCGAACCTGTCCTCCTGCACGCCGTCGCCCTGTCTGTCGTGCAGAGCAGTGAACGACCGGTGCTATTGCAACGCGGGGCCGCCCTCACGTTCCGGGGCCGCACCCAGCGGGCCGAGAGGGTTCGGTTTGGATTTAGCACGCAGAAAATGCGAGGGGCCTTTGCCGGAAAGTTTGAAGCGGACGTTTCCGCGCAGTCGCTCGGGCCGGCGGGAAAGACCTGGACCGTTTCCCTGCCGCTTTCGGCCTTCCGACCGGTCGGGCCACAACTTTCGCCTTCGCCAGAGGGGCTTGAACTCAGCGACGTTTACGCGCTGACCATCATTGAGGACGCTGGGTTGGAATTGAATCAGATTGAGCTGAAACCGGGAGATTCCCAAGCCGATCCCGGCCCTTGAGAAACGATCGCGATGAGAAAGAGCTTTTGGTTGATCGCACTCGCCCTGCTCGCAGGCAGCGGATACATCTGGAGATTGAAGGAGCGGGGAGTTTTCCGGGCCTCCCCCTTCGGCGCAGCGGCGGGCGCCAAGCTGCCGGGCCAGCCGACCACGGCAATAGTAGGCCACCGCGACATTAATTTTTCGATCACCGCAGCCGGCGAGATTGGGCCGATCGACACGGTCTCCGTGCGACCGGAGGTGGGCGGCCTCATCGCCACTCTTTCCCTCGACATCGGGGACAAGGTCAAAAAGGGGGCGATTCTGTTCACGTTGAACGACTACGATTTGCAGACCGAAAAAACGTCGCGAAAAACGGAGATCGAAGGCGCCAAGCTGGCTGTGCGAACCCAGATCATTCAGCTGGAAAAAGCAAAACTGCTCTTCGACCGAACCCAGGAGCTGTTCTCCCAAAAGTTGGTCCCGCAGGAAACCTTCGACAACGCCCGCATTGAGCACGAACTGGCGGCAAACGCGCTGGACATCTCCAAAAACCGTTTGGAAACCGCCCAAACCGCTCTGCAAACCGTCGAGGACAAGCTCATCAAAACCATCATCCGGGCGCCGTTCGACTGCACCATTCTCACCCGCCCGGTATCCATCGGGCAGGCGGTGTCCGGTTCCAGTGGGTTCAACAGTGGCACCGAGGTGTTCACAATCGCGAACCTCGAGGATATGATCATCACCGCCCACCTGAACCAGGCCGACGTAACCCGGCTGAAAGTCGGCCAGGAAGTGACGGTCCAAATTGAAGCCGTCCCGGGCCTGAAGCTGACGGGCCGGGTGGATCGCCTGGCGCCGCAAGCCACGTTTAAGAATGGGGTGAAAGGATTTGCCACCCGGATCATCTTGAAAAACGCGGATAATGTGGCCCGTCCCGGGATGACGGCCAACCTTTCCATTCCCTTGATTTCGGCGGGCAATGTCCTGGCCGTGCCCCTTGGAGCAGTCTTCAGTAATCAAGGAGAACGCTTTGCGTGGGTCAAGAAAGCCGACGGGGGCTTCGAACGCCGACCGGTCAACCTTGGAGTGGCGGACTATGATTTTGTTGAAATCACCAAGGGACTAAACGAGGGAGATGAGGTTTCGCTGGTGACGCCTCCGGAATCACCCGGCTCCTCGGCCGCTGGCGCGCCCGCAACGCAGGAGCGGAAAGACACCGCCCGGACCGCCAAATAAGCGAACTTCGGCCATGCCGCTTCTGTCACTTCGGAACGTCAGCAAGATCTACCGACTCGGGGGCGAGGACGTCCACGCACTGGACGATGTCACACTGGAGATCCATCAAGGCGAGTTCATCTCGATCATCGGACCGTCCGGCAGCGGCAAATCGACCTTGATGCATATCCTAGGCTGCCTGGACACTCCGACTTTAGGCATGATGGAACTGGATGGGACAAGGATTCAGAACGCGACGGAACGGGAGTTGGCTCACATTCGCAACCGGAAGATCGGGTTCGTCTTGCAGTCGTTCAACCTCCTGCCGAAGTTGAACGTGCTGCAAAACGTCGAGCTGCCGATGAATTACAGCGGCGTTTCCAGCCGCGAGCGCCGGGATCGGGCCCTGGAGGCTCTCAAGCTGGTCGACATGGACAACCGCGCCAAGCATCGCCCGATGCAACTCTCCGGTGGTCAACAGCAGCGGACCGCCATCGCACGCGCGCTGGTGAACCGGCCCAAGATCGTCTTCGCCGACGAACCGACCGGCAACCTCGATACCCACACCGGGGAAGCCATCCTCCAACTGTTCTATCGCCTCAGCCAGGAAGGCCGAACGATCGCTTTGGTCACACACGACCCCGAAATCGCGGCTTTCACGCCTCGACGCATCGAAATCCGCGATGGCAAAGTCGCGGCAACCGTGGACGAACGGCTGGCGGGCAAGGGCGCCACGTCACGATTCTCCCTGCGTCGATCCGGATCCTTGGGAGCCCAGGAAACATGATGAACTTCCTGAACACCATCAGCATAGGCTTCAAGGAGATTTGGGCCAACAAGTTCCGCTCCCTGCTAACCATGCTCGGCATCATCCTCGGGGTGGGCAGCCTGGTCGCGCAATCCGCCATGGTGAAAGGCTTGGAAAACGGAATGAAGGAGGCGTTGGTGGCCGTCGGCGGGTTGGAGAAGGTGTACATCACCGCCCAGGCCATCCCCGCCTGGCAACGCCACCGGGCCGAGCAGGCCGTGGGCAACACCATGCGGGATATTTTCGCCCTCCAGCACAGCGCCCCGCTCGTGCACCTTGTCGTCCCCGAAATGCGCCTCCCGGAAGCCGTCGTCACCAGCGGGAGCAAGGCGATTACACCCTGGCATTTCGTCGGCACCTGGCCTGGCGCTCTCGACCTCAACCAGCACGTCGTCGAGTACGGACGGATCTTTAACGAGGTGGACGAGGAGTTGGCCCGCAACGTCTGCGTCATCGGCACCGACATCCGCGACGCGCTTTTCGGCTCCCCGGACGAAATCGGCCGGGAGATCAATCCGGTGGGCGAGTTTGTTAATATCAACAACCAGCGCTTTCGCGTCATCGGAATGTTCCGCCACTACGAGAGTGAGTTGGATCGCAAGGCCCGGGAACAGGCCGCCCTCAAGGGCCCGGCCCCAGCCACGCCCCGCGGCCCGAGCCGACGGGCAGTCGCCGGGGGCGCCAAGAGCAGCCGGAGCGGAGCCGGCGGGGGCATGGGCCTGGCCTTCGAGTGGAAAAACAAAACGATTTACACCCCGCTCAACACCATGTGGCTGCGCTTTCGGGCCGGGGCGAGCACCAACAACGAGCCGGACCCCCGCCTGACCGCCATTTACTTCAAAGTGAACGATCTTGAGCACATGAACGACTCGCTGCAGCAGGTGAAGAACGTCATGCTGCACACCCACAACGGGATCGAGGATTTTGCCTTCAACACCCAGGAAAACTACTCGGAAAGCATCAACACAGCCGTCCGGAACGCCCGCCTGAGCGGCATGATCATCGCCGCGATCAGCCTGTTGGTGGGCGGCGTGGGAATCATGAACATCATGCTCGCCAGCATCACCGAGCGCGTGCGCGAGATCGGCGTCCGCAAGGCGGTGGGCGCGACCTTCATCGACGTTTTCATTCAAATTCTCGTTGAGAGCGTCGTCATCGCCGTGATCGGCGGCCTGGCCGGGCTTCTCGCCTCCAAAGGGCTGGTCCGTTTGCTCTCCCTGTTGTCTCCCGCCGGAAACTCCCCGGTCATCACTTGGGAAGCGATGGTCGTGGCGTTCGCCTTCAGTGTCGCCGTAGGGATCCTCGCCGGCATTTTCCCCGGGTTGAAAGCAGCGCGATTGCACCCGATCCAGGCCTTGCGCTATGAGTAATCCAGCCGATGTCGCGAGGCCATGAACCCTCCCTCTTCTTCTCAGCAACGCCTCCACGACCTCGACGCCCTCCGCGCCGCCGCGATGCTCATCCGGATCGTTTATCACGCCGCCCTTTCCTTTGCGGTCGGCTTTCCCTGGCTGGTCCTGGGTATTTTCCCGACACTCAATCCGTTTTGCTTATGAAAGCCCACTGTCATTTCTTTTACGCCATCGCTGGACTGCTGCTCAGCGTCGCAGCCATTGCCGACGAGCCGAAGAACCATGACTTCGACGTGGTTCGCGATGAGGCGAACGTTCCGCCATATCAACTTCCGCCCATTCTTACATCCGCCGAAGGCAAGCCGATTTCCACCCCGGACGAGTGGTTCAATGTCCGGCGCCCCCAAATCATGTCGCTCTTTGCCAACCTGATTTACGGCGTGACACCCCAACCGGAGTCACCGGTTCGCACTACGTTCGAAGTAGTGAAGACCGACGACCACTTCATGGACGGCAAAGCGACCCGCAAGGATGTGCGCCTGCGGTTCGAGAACGCCAAGGGCTCGGCCGAAATGCGGATTCTCGTATTCACTCCTCACGGGCTCTCCCGCCCGGCCCCAGCGTTCCTCCTGCACAGCTTTTCCAGCGTCCGCGACAACGGTCACGACGCTCACCCCGACAAACCGGGATTCACCCGGAACGGACTGCCGCTGGGAGAATTCTTCCAGCGCGGTTTCGGGTTCGTGGTCCTCCCGCAAGACGAGCTGGTGCGTCATAATGAGGTGGAGTTCCAGAAAGGCGTTCACCCGCTCTTTTACCGGTCGGGCCAAAGCTTCCCCAAGGCCAACGAATGGGGTGTCATTGCCACGGTCTCGTGGAGCGCATCGCGGGCGATGGATTACCTCGAGACTGATCCCGACATCGACGCTCACCGCGTTGCCGCGATGGGCCATTCCAAAATGGGCAAGGCCGCCCTCTGGACGGCGGCCCAGGACCAGCGCTTCGCCATGGTGATCGCCGCCCAGAGCGGATGCGCCGGAGCGGCCCTGTGGAAGCGCAACTTCGGCGAGAACATGGAAAAGATGGTGACACGCTTCCCCTACTGGCTTTGCCGGAATGCGGCCAAGTTTGCACGGAACGAAGAGGACCTCCCCGTGGACCAGCACATGTTGATCGCCTGCATCGCGCCGCGCCCTGTTTACATTTCGAGCGGGTCCGAAGACCTCTGGGCCGATCCACGAGGGGAATATCTCTCCGCCTATTACGCGGGCGAAGTGTATCGCTTGCTGGGCAAACAGGGGCTCGCATCCGAAGCTTCCCCGGCGGTAGGCGAGGTCCTGGCAGCCGGCGAAGTCGGCTACCACAATCGCGCCGGCGGACACTCCGTCGAAATGTTCGATTGGCTGAAGTTCATCGAGTTTGCCCAGCGGCACTTGGGGGCAAAGTGAGACGCTCGACGATAAGAACCGAAACTGTCCGGCCCCGCCCGGCCTCCAGTGCCGATCGTTGATTCACCGGGGAGTTTCGATGATGGGGCTCCGACGTCCGCTGGGAGATCCATTACGCTGGGAGGCGAGGGAGATCAACGCCCCAGCCAACCACCGGGCGAAAGCTCACGACTGCAAAGAGTTGGGGCGGCATGAACCCTGGACAGCCCAGCTTTGAGCCCGAAAACGGGTTGGAGGCATCCTGCACATGAAAATGGTGAGTTGAATTCATTTGAAATGGCACCGCAAAACTATTACCTGTAACCGTTTTAGTTAAGAGATGAGCATTGAAATCGCCCCAAGCAGCGAACGAGTGACAGCCAAGGCGCCGGAGCAATTCGGGTTGCCGCCAAAGCAAGGCCTGTACGATCCACAATTCGAACATGACGCCTGCGGCGTCGGTTTCGTGGTCAATATTAAAGGCCGCAAATCTCATGAAATCGTCCGCCAGGCCCTGACCATCCTCATCAACCTCCGCCACCGGGGCGCTTGCGGCTGCGAGCACAATACGGGTGACGGCGCCGGCATCCTGCTGCAGATGCCCGACAAGTTTTTCCGCAAAACCGCGCCAGCGGCGGGGATCCAGCTCCCGGCCTACGGCGAGTACGGCGTGGGCATGCTGTTCCTCCCGCAAGACGAAGGGGAACGCAAGAACTGCGAAACGCAGCTCAACCGCATCATCGAGGAAGAGGGCCAGCAGGTCCTCGGCTGGAGAACGGTCCCGACGCGGAACGAAACTTTGGGCAGCGTCTCGAAGGGGTCCGAGCCATTCGTCCGCCAGGTGTTCGTCAAGCGGAACCCGGCCCTGAAAGACGTCATGGCTTTCGAGCGGAAGCTCTACGTGATCCGCTGCCGGGCCAGCCACGCGCTGACCAAGAACCACCCGCAGTTCTACGCGCCGAGCTTTTCACACCGGACCATTGTCTACAAAGGCATGTTGATGTCCGAGCAGGTGGACGAGTTTTATCCGGATCTGGCCGACCTCGACATGGAAACGGCGCTCGCGCTGGTGCACTCGCGCTTCAGCACCAACACATTTCCGAGCTGGCCGCGGGCGCATCCGTACCGCTTCATCGCGCACAACGGCGAAATCAACACGCTCCGGGGCAACATCAACTGGATGCACGCCCGGGAATCGCTCTTTCAAAGCGAGCTGTTCGGCGACGACATCAAGAAGATCATGCCGGTGATCGACACCACGGGCAGCGACTCGCAGATGTTCGACAACTGCCTGGAGTGCCTGGTGCTTTCCGGCCGCTCCCTCCCGCACGCCGTCATGATGATGATTCCCGAGCCGTGGGCGAATCATGAAACGATGAGCGATGAGAAAAAGGCGTTCTACGAATACCACAGCTGCCTGATGGAGCCATGGGATGGCCCAGCCTCGATCGCCTTCACCGATGGCACCATGATCGGCGCCATTCTCGATCGGAATGGGCTCCGGCCTTCGCGCTACTACGTGACCAAGGATGACCTGGTGATCATGGCGTCCGAAGTCGGCGTGCTGGACGTCGCTCCAGATCGCGTCCTCCAAAAAGGACGGCTGCAACCGGGCCGCATGTTCCTCGTGGACACCCAGGCCGGACGCATCATCGCGGACGAGGAGATCAAGCAAAAGATCGTCACCGAGCATCCCTACCGGGAATGGCTCGACAAATACATGATCGAGCTCGGCAAGCTGCCCGAGATTTCGGACGAGCCCGAACCGGATCACAACACGGTGCTGCAACGCCAGCAGGCGTTCGGCTACACGTTCGAAGATTTGCGCATTCTGATGGCTCCAATGGCCCAAACGGGGGTGGAAGCGATCGGGTCGATGGGGACCGACACGCCGCTCGCGGTTTTGTCGGACAAGCCGCAGCTCCTTTACAACTACTTCAAGCAACTGTTCGCGCAGGTGACCAACCCGCCGATCGATTGCATCCGCGAGGAAATCGTGACTTCGGCGGAAACGACCATCGGTTCCGAGCGGAACCTGCTCAAGCCCGAGCCGGAAAGCTGCCGGTTGCTGGAGTTGAAGAGCCCGATTCTGACGAACACGGAATTGGCCAAGATCAAGCATATCAAACAGCCCGGGTTCAAATCGCTGGTGCTGCCGATTCTCTTCAAAGCTTCCGAAGGCGAAAAAGGCCTGGAGAAAGCGATCGAGGATGTTTGCGCCAAAGCCAGCCAGGCGATCAAGGATGGGGTGAATATCATCATCCTGTCGGATCGCGGCGTGGATAAAAACAACGCGCCGATCCCGGCGCTGCTCGCGGTCTCGGGCGTGCATCATCATTTGATCCGCGAAGGGACCCGGACGCGGGTGGGCCTGGTGCTCGAAAGCGGGGAACCGCGCGAAGTGCACCACTTCTCGTTGCTGATCGGCTACGGGGCCGGCGCGATCAACCCCTACCTCGCCTTCGAGACTCTGGACGACATGATCCGCCAGGGAATGCTGCGGGACATCAAGCACAAGGAAGCGTGCAAGAATTACGCCAAGGCCGGCGTCAAAGGGGTGGTCAAGGTCATCTCGAAGATGGGCATCTCGACCATCCAGAGCTATCGCGGCGCGCAGATCTTTGAAGCCATCGGATTGAACCACAAAGTGGTGGACAAGTATTTCACCTGGACCGCTTCCCGCGTGGAAGGGATCGGCCTCGATGTCATCGCCAAGGAGGTGCTCGTTCGCCACAATCACGCGTTCCCGGACCGCCAGGTCAACGGCCACACGCTCGATGTGGGCGGCCAGTACCAATGGCGGGCCGAAGGCGAAGCGCACCTTTTCAGCCCGCAAACCGTGCACAAGCTGCAAAAGGCGGTGCGTGGAGCGGACTACAAGGTGTTCAAGGAATATTCGGCCCTTGTGGACGATCAGACCAAGCGGCATTGCACGCTGCGCGGCCTGCTCGAGATCAAGTTCCCGGCGAGCCCGGTTCCGATTGAAGAAGTCGAGTCGGTCGAATCGCTCGTGAAGCGGTTCAAAACCGGGGCGATGTCCTACGGTTCGATCAGCAAGGAAGCGCACGAGAGCCTCGCGATCGCCATGAACCGCCTGGGCGGCAAGAGCAATACGGGCGAAGGCGGCGAAGATCCCTCCCGCTACACGCTCGACGCGAATGGAGATTCGCGGAACAGCGCGATCAAGCAGGTGGCCTCGGGGCGTTTCGGCGTGACCAGCCAGTACCTGGTCAATGCTCGCGAACTGCAGATCAAGATGGCGCAGGGCGCCAAGCCGGGCGAAGGCGGGCAGCTGCCGGGCGGCAAGGTTTATCCGTGGATCGCCAAGGTGCGTCTTTCGACTCCGGGCGTGGGGCTCATCTCCCCTCCCCCGCACCACGACATCTATTCGATCGAGGATCTCGCGGAATTGATCCACGACCTGAAGAACTCCAACCCGGCCGCGCGCATCAGCGTGAAGCTGGTGGCGGAGGTGGGCGTGGGCACGATCGCGGCCGGCGTGGCGAAAGCGCACGCGGACGTGGTGCTGATCAGCGGTTATGACGGCGGAACGGGCGCGTCTCCCCAAACGAGCATCAAGCACGCCGGCGTGCCGTGGGAACTCGGCCTGGCGGAAACGCACCAGACCCTGCTCCTGAATAATCTGCGCAGCCGGATCGTGGTGGAAACGGACGGCCAGTTGAAGACCGGCCGGGATGTGGTCATCGCCGCACTGCTCGGCGCCGAGGAGTTCGGCTTCGCCACCGCGCCTCTGGTCGCCCTCGGCTGCATCATGATGCGCGTTTGCCATCTCAATACCTGCCCGGTCGGCGTCGCCACTCAGGACCCCGAACTGCGCAAGAAATTCACGGGAGATCCGGCGCATGCCGTGAACTTCATGAAGTTCATCGCGCAGGAAGTCCGCGAGATCATGGCGAAATTGGGCTTCCGCAACCTGAGCGAAATGGTCGGTCGGACCGATCTGCTGGAAATGCGCAAGGCGATCGAGCATTACAAGGCTCGCGGCCTGGATTACTCCCGGATTCTTTTCCAACCGAACGTCGGGCCGGAAGTCGGACGCTACGCCCAGTTCCCGCAGGATCACGGCATTCAGGATTCGATGGACATGACCACCCTGCTCAACCTCGCCAAGCCCGCCTTGGAGAAACGGGAGCGCGTCGTGGTCAACCTGCCGATCCGCAACGTCAACCGGGTGGTCGGCACGATTCTCGGCAGCGAAGTGAGCAAGCGGTTCGGGGCCGAAGGGTTGCCGGAGGACACCATCCGTCTGAACTTCAAGGGCTCGGCTGGCCAGAGCTTCGGCGCTTTCGTGCCGAAGGGGATCACCCTCACTCTGGAAGGCGATGCCAACGATTACGTGGGCAAGGGACTCTCGGGCGGCAAGATCGTGATTTTCCCGCCCGCTGGCTCCACCTTTGTGGCGGAAGAGAATATCATCATCGGGAACGTCGCTCTTTACGGGGCCACGAACGGTGAAGCCTACATCCGCGGCATGGCCGGCGAACGCTTCTGCGTCCGGAACAGCGGCGTGAACACGGTGGTTGAATCCGTGGGCGATCACGGCTGTGAATACATGACCGGCGGCCGGGTGGTTGTTCTCGGCTCCACCGGCCGGAACTTCGCGGCGGGAATGTCCGGCGGCGTTGCCTATGTGCTCGATGAGAAGGGCGACTTCCGCAGCAACTGCAATCAACAGATGGTCGGCCTCGAAAAACTGGAAGACGCCGAGGAGATCCGGCAGGTGCGGGAAATGATCGAGAAGCACCAGAAGTACACCGGCAGCCAGAAAGCCGCCGCGGTGCTGCAGAACTGGAATCAGCTCCTGCCGAAGTTCGTGCGAGTCATGCCGAAGGATTACAAACGCGTGCTGGAAGCGTTCAAACGCGTCACCGCTGCGGGTCTGAGCGGTGATGACGCGGTCATGGCGGCCTTCGAAGAGAACTCGAAAGACGCCGCGCGCGTGGGCGGCGGTTAAGCCGGGCCCGAATCCAATTACCGGGGAGCTTGACTCGATCAAGCTCCCCTTTTTTGGGTCCGGACCTTTAGCCGAAACGATCCCATGGACGTCAAAAACCTCGATCAGGTCGCCTCCTTCACCACCAAAGACGGCTCCGAAATCCGTGAGTTGCTCGCCCATCGCAATTCGGCCATCCGCCAGCAAAGCCTGGCCGAAGCGCGGCTCGCTCCCGGCGCGAGCACGCAGGAGCATTATCATCGCGTGACCGAGGAGATTTACTACATCACGCACGGCGTCGGGCGCATGCGGATCGAAAATGAAACGCGCGAAGTTGGCCCCGGGGACGCCATCGCCATTCCGCCCGGCCAACGTCACAAGTTGTGGAATACCGGCCCCGAAGTGTTGCGCCTGCTCTGCTGCTGCGCCCCGGCTTACGAACACGACGACACCGTGCTGACGGAAAGCATTTGAGGCTCGCCCCCTGTCTGCCGACGCGCCCGCGCACGCCGGCACGCCCGCACGACTTGCCTCAAAAATTCCGCAGTTGCCAGCCGGGGGCGTTGTTCCTATATTCCGAGCATCCCATTGGACTTGAGGAACACGCATGAACTGTACTGTCTCCATCCTGCTCGCTGCTCTCACGTTTGCTTCCACCACTCTGGCTGGCCCGCTGAATTACGTTGAGGAACCCAACTTTTTCGAAAGCAACCCGGGCGGTTCGGCGCTCGGCCCGTGCCACGGCGGAGTGGTTCAAGACGAGGCGGGAAACATCTATGTCACGACCGATACGCCGCGGGGCATCATGGTCTACTCCCCCAAGGGCAAGTTCTTGCGCAACTTCGGCCCGACGCGCATCCACGGGCTGGAAATCCGGAAAGAACATGGAACCGAATACATCTACGGCGCCCGTCCGTCCGACCACGAAGTGGTGAAACTCAAGTTGGACGGCACGGCCGAGTGGACCCTCGAATATCCGCAGGAATCGGGCCTTTACAAAGACGCCAAAGGTTTCAATCCGTGCGCGGTGACCGTCGGCCCGGACGACTCCATTTTCGTGGCGGACGGGTACGGCTCCAATTACGTGCTCAAGTTCGACAAGAATCGGAAATTCATCAAAGCTTTTGGCGGTCCGGGCGAAGCGGAAGGCAAATTTAAAACCTGCCACGGCATCGGCCTGGATAAGCGCGGCTCCAAACCGCTGCTGCTGGTCTGCAACCGCAATAACAACCGGGTCGAGTACTGGGACCTGGACGGGAACTTCGTGAAGGTCATCCAAAAAGACCTCCGCATGCCCGCCGCCGTGCAGTTTCGCGGCGATTACGCGATTTTCCCGGAATTGCAGGGGCGCGTGACCGTTCTAAACAAGGATGGCAGCATTGCCGCGCAGGTGGGCGACAATCCGAATGAGAAACAGCGGGCCAATTACGGCCTGCCGCAGGATCAGTGGAAGGATGGCATCTGCAATTCTCCCCATGGCGCCTGCATGGACAAAGATCAGAATCTGATCGTGTCCGAATGGAGCCAATTCGGGCATCTGCACCACTTCGTCAAATCCCACTGAAACGCAGCCCGGCCGGTCGCGGAGATCAATGTCCACGACCGGCCTACGCACCTTCGGAATCAGGGTTGCGGGAGCCTTAAGACCCGGCTCTCGTAGAATCGTTTGACTTTTCATTTATTCTGCCGATAGGGTTTCGGAGCTGGGCTTATGATCGAAGCCCGGGCTGCTTTGTTATCCCTATGGTGCTCGTGACCGACCGCCCGCAAGAGGCGGAGAGTATTGCCGCCGTTCTGCGCCAAGCCGCCAGTGGCCGTGCCGTTCGGATCCTTTCCAACCAGGAAGAAGCTCTCTCGCTCATTGAACAGGAAAAGAAGGAAGTTGTTTTCAGCTTCTTCAGCTGCGGCGCGCTCGCGTCGACGCTCTTCTTGAACGAAGTTTGGAAGCGCAATCCCAAGGGATCACGCTTTCTGCTCGATTCATTTGCGGACCCGGGCACCTTGATCCGGTGTGTCCTCGGCGGGCACCAATACCTCCAGATCCCTCTGGACGCGGCAGCTTTTAGCGCGGCTCTCGAGAGAGCCGATGCCATTAAGAACTACGTGCGGAACGACCGCATCCAGTCTCTGGTCTCCCGCCTGCGCACCCTGCCCACCAAGCCATCGCTCTACCTGGAGCTGATGCGCGAGGTGCGCTCCCCCGGCGCCAGCGCCACCAGCGTGGGTGAATTGGTGGCCAAAGATCTCTCGGTTTCCACGAAACTTATTCAACTGGCCAACACCCCTTATTTCGGCGCAGGCCAATCCGTCACGGATGTCAAAGACGCCGTCATGCTGCTCGGACTGGAGACCACCGTCTCGGTGGTGCTGAGCATCGAAGCGTTCGCCAAGTTCGACAAGGTGAAGCCCATTTACTTCTCGGTCGACAAGGTCTGGAAGCACAGCCAGCAAGTCGCCGACCTGAGCAAGCGCATCTGCCGCGAACTCCGGCAGAACCAGGACTTCTCGGCCCAATGCTTTCTCGCCGCCCTGCTCCATGACATCGGGAAGCTGGCCTTCGCCGAGAATTTTGGTGATGAGTATCATTCGGCCGTCAAGACGGCGGAGGAACAAGGACGGCTGCTCTTCGACGTGGAGCTGGATGTCTTTCGCGCGACGCATTCGGATACCGGCGCCTACCTGCTCGCCCTTTGGGGATTGCCTCTGTCCATCGTCGACGCCGTCGCCAACCATCATTGCTCGCCGGGAATGTTTGGCAACCAACTCTCCCCGGCAGCCACGGTGCATCTGGCCGAACAACTGGCCGGCAATCCGGAACCCACCGAGGAAATCCTGCAAAAATATCCGCCCGAGCTGGGCTTGCGGGAACACCTCGAAGCCTTCGAACAATTAGTTCCGACCAGCGTCAAGGAACTCAGGAAAACGGCTGCGAAAAAACTGGAGACCACCCAGGCCGCCACCGCGAAACCCCTCTCACCCGAGCCTGCCGCCCCAGAGTCCGAAACCCAATCTCCAACCGCGCCGACGCAGCAAAAAGGACGGATGGCCAAGCTGTTCGGAGGGATGGGGCGGTTCTTCGACAAGAACTGACCGGCGCTGAGCGGTCGATCTATTTGAGGTCTTCCCCGGTCAGTCCGCCGACGGTCCAATCCAGGTTGTAAACGAGCGTTGTCCCGTCTTTAAACGGGGCGTTCAGCCTCGTGTACGGCGCCATCTCCGAATGTCCGTCGACAAAGAGGAGCATCATTCCTTTCGGGCCATGGGCGGAGGTCGAGGTTCCCTGACGAATGTCGTCCCACTTTCCCTTAACGCTGGCAAAGCAGGGGGCAATGGCTTTTTTGCTTGGCACTCTCACCTCCAGGGTGCGCCTCTGCCGAAGGATCGAACCGTCATCCGAGTGATAAAATTGATTGTAGTAATAGTACGAGCACGGAAATAAGAGCTCGTTCGTCTTGATCGACTTGGTGGACACTGCCCATTCGATGTTGAAGCCGCGGCCGCCCTCCGCCGGACAAAGGTAGAATGATCGACCGTTGGTGCTGATGTAGGGATTCAGCATGTTCAGCAGGTCAACAAAACCCATTTGCGGCCAATCCCTTCCAGAGAAGGGAAACCCCTCGCGATTATCCGTGGTGTACATCGCGTAGGTCATGCCGATCTGGCGGAGGTTGGAGATGCAGCGGGCTTGGTTGGCCTTCTGCTTCGCCTTGGCGAGCGCAGGCAGGAGCATGGCGGCCAAAATCGCGATAATGGCAATGACCACCAGCAGTTCGATCAGCGTAAAGCCAAAGGCACGCCTGATCCTGGCAGCAGTCGAAACCGGGTGAGAACTGCGGTTCATCCCGGCCTTTTACCAGAACCGGGCCAAAGAGCTGAGGAAAAATTAATACGTATTCGTATTATTTGTTTGATAATAGCCAAATCCTGCGCAATCTTGCTCCCGTCGGCGGGGTTGCATTTGAAAGGACGGATGAAACCAGGAGACCTCAATCTTCGGCGGTGCCCAGTTGGAGCCGTTTGCAGTTTTCTTGCGTTTCTTTCTTTCGTGGCTTCGGCTTTGGCAGCTCCTGCGGCTGGCAGCGCCACCGCGGATGTCTGGCCGATGTTTCGCGGCAATCCCGGCTTGACCGGACTTTCCCCAGCTAAACTCCCGACGAAGCCGAAACTGCTCTGGACCTACAAAACGGGCGGCCCCGTAAAGTCCTCACCGGCAATTGTCAACGGCCGGGTCTACATCGGCTCGGATGACAAACAACTGCATTGCCTGAGCGCGGACAAGGGGCAAAAGCTCTGGACCTTTTCCACCGAAGGAGAGATCGAATCCTCCCCGTTGGTGCTGGATGGGCTGGCTTATTTTGGCTCAACGGATGCCAGCCTCTACGCGATCAATGCCGAATCGGGCAAGAAAGTCTGGGAAGCCAAGACGGGCGACAAAATCCTGGGAGCGCCGAATTGGGTCACGGCTCCGGACGGCAAAGGAACGTGGATCCTGACCGGCAGCTACGACTACAAGCTTTACAGCTTTGATGCGAAATCAGGCAAAACCAACTGGACTTTCGAAACCGGCAACTACATCAACGGCACCCCGGCTGTGGCCGGAGGGCAGACGGTTTTCGGCGGATGCGACGCGCTTCTGCACGTGGTCTCCTTGAACGATGGACAAAAGGTCAAGGAAGTGGAGGCGGGCGCTTACATCGCAGGCTCCGGCGCTTTCGACCAGGGGCGGTTTTACATCGGCCACTACGAGAACGAATTTTTGTGCGCGGACATCACCGCGGGCAACATCGCCTGGCGCTTCAAAGACCGGTCCTTCCCGTATTTCTCCTCGCCCGCCCTGACCGCCGACCGCGTGATCTTCGGCGGGCGCGACAAAAAGCTGCATTGTGTGAAGCGGGAAAATGGAGAGGAGATCTGGGCCTTTGCCACGCGCGGGAAGGTCGACAGCTCGCCCGTGGTTTGCGGCGACCGGATCGTGGTCGGTTCGGAAGACGGCCGCCTTTACATCATCAACCTGGCGGACGGCAAAGCGGTCTGGGATTACGAAATTGGCCAGGGAATCGCCGGCTCCCCGGCGGTGGTGAATGGGCTGATCATCATTGGATCTGAAGACGGGAGCGTCTATGCGTTTGGCGGCAAATGAGCTGATATGAGCACCCTTATCCTTCCCCCACCCCAGAAAACAGACGGCGTCCCGATCGAAAAGCAGACGACCGCCGGCAATTATTTTGTCTCGAACTATCCGCCGTTCTCCTTCTGGAAACCGGATTTTCTGCCCGACTTCCAACAGGCGCTGGACCGGGCTCCGCGCCCCGGAAATCCGCTCGGCATTTACGTCCACATCCCTTTCTGCCGGAAACGCTGCCACTTCTGCTATTTCAAGGTCTACACGGACAAGGACTCGTCAGCCATCCGTGGGTACATCGAAGCGGTGCTGAAGGAGATGGCTCTTTACACGCCCAAGGCTTTCATCGGCGGGCGCAAACCGAACTTTGTTTACTTCGGAGGCGGGACTCCGTCCTACCTCTCCGTGGAGCAACTCAAGCAGTTGACGGGAGGGATGAAACAGCTGCTGCCGTGGGACGAAGTCGAGGAAGTCACATTCGAATGCGAACCGGGCACTCTCACCGACCATAAACTGCAGGCGATTCGCGATTTGGGCGTCACCCGCCTAAGCCTGGGCGTGGAGAATTTCAGCGACCATATTCTCGAGATCAACGGGCGGGCTCACCACAGCAAAGAGATTGAGCGGGCCTACAAGTTCGCGCGGCAAATCGGCTTTCCGCAGATCAATATCGACTTGATCGCCGGGATGCTGGAGGAAACCGAGGAGAACTGGCGCGACTGCGTGCGGAAGACCCTCGAACTGGCGCCGGACAGCCTGACCATTTACCAGATGGAGATCCCGTTCAACACCGGGATTTATCGGCAGATGAAAGCCGAGGGCCGCCTGGTGGCTCCCGTGGCGGATTGGGACACGAAGCGACGCTGGGTCTCCTACGCGTTCGACGAGATGCAAAAGGCGGGCTACACCGTAGCCAGCGCCTACACCGTGGTGAAGGACAAACAGAAGGCGCGCTTTGTTTACCGGGATCGCCTCTGGGAAGGGGCGGACCTGCTCTCGCTCGGGGTCGCTTCGTTCGGCCACATCAACGGCACGCACTACCAGAACCAGCACGACTTCGAGCCGTACCTGAACCGAGTGAACGCCGGCGAATTCCCGGCCTACCGGGCGCTGACGCCCACCGCCGACGAGCGGCTGATTCGGGAATTCGTGCTCCAGCTCAAGCTGGGCCATTCCAGCATTCGCTATTTCAACGAGAAGTTTTCCACCGATGTCCTCACCCGTTTCGCGGCGCCGCTCCAGACGCTCAAAGATTGGGGATTTCTGGCCATCGAAGGGGATTCACTCCTGCTCAATCGCGAAGGGCTGCTGCAGGTGGATCGCTTGCTGCATGAGTTTTTCCTGCCGGAACACAAAAACGCTCGTTACGCCTGATGTCCTCCTGTTTGAGCAAAGAAACCATCCCCGCGGTCCTGCCGTTCGCGCATCCGCTCGACGAACTCTATGCGCATGCGGGGCTCGCCTTGCCCCATATCGACAGCATCCCCGGCCATGAAATGCCGCAGCCGTATCAACGGCTGCTCGTGCATGAGGGGGATATGACGCCCACGCTGGAAGCTTTCCACAAGACGACCCTGCACCTGAAAGTTCTGCGGCGTGAACTTCACGGCGATTTTTATTTCCGGGAAGTTCTGCTCGTCCCGGACGACGGCGGAAAGGTGGTGGAATTTGGCGCCATCAAAATCCACCTCGCCCTGTTCCCCCCGGCGGCGCGCCAGGAGATTTTGCGGGAGCGCATCCCGCTGGGGACGATTCTCGGCCGCCACAAGATCGAGCACCTGAGCCGGCCGAAAGCCTTCATCAAGGTTCGCTCCGATGATCTCATTGATAACATTCTCGAACTCAGCGGGCATCCCACGCTCTACGGCAGGCGCAACACGCTGAGCAATCTCGAACAACACCCGATCGCCGAGATCGTCGAAATCCTCCCTTCCCACGAAAACCGCAAATGACTATGGAAGAACAAAGCCAATACGACGTTCTGATCATCGGAGGCGGCCCGTGCGGCGCCGCTGCCGGAGCGATCCTCGCCGAACACGGGCACCGCGTCCTGATCCTGGAACGGGAAAAATTCCCGCGCTATCACATCGGCGAATCGTTGCTGCCCTTTACCTTCCATCCGCTCCAGCGCCTGGGATTGATCGAGAAAATGCGGCAGTCCGCGTTCGTCAAAAAGTACAGCGTGCAATTTGTTTCTCCTTCAGGCCGTGCCTCCCAGCCGTTCTACTTCTTCAATCGCTACGACCAGGACGTGGCCCAGACCTGGCAGGTGCTGCGATCCGAGTTCGACTGCATGGTGCTGGATCACGCGCGGGCCAACGGTGCCCAAGTGCTGGAGGAGACCGCTGTGAAGGAACTGCTCCGGGACGGAGACAAGGTCAAAGGCGTGCGCACCCTCGACAAATCCGGCCGGTCCCGTGACTTTTTCGCCCCCATCACCATTGACTGCAGCGGCCGCGAGGCCTTTGCCGCCGTACGCAACGGCTGGCGGGTGGGCGACCCGCAATTGCACAAAGTGGCGGTCTGGACTTACTACCGCGGGGCCTTGCGCGACCCGGGCATTGATGCCGGAGGGACCACCGTGGCGTTTGTTCCGGACAAGGGGTGGTTCTGGTACATCCCGCTCCACAACGACGTGGTGAGCGTAGGCGTGGTGGCGGAGGGCAAATACCTGTCGCGCGATGGATTCAAAGATCCGAAAGCGATTTTCGACCGGGAAGTCACGCAGAACAAATGGATCGAGCAGCACTTGCAGCCCGGCCAGCAGTTTGGGGATTACTTCATCACTGGCGAGTATTCGTTCCACTCCCGGCACTGCGCGTCCGAAGGGCTCGTCTTGTCCGGAGACGCTTTTTGCTTTCTCGACCCGGTCTTTTCCTCCGGCCTGATGCTGGCGCTGAAGAGCGGAGTGATGGCGGCGGACGCGGTGCACGAAGCGCTGGTCGCCCGCGATTTCTCGCCCAGCCGCTTCACCGAGTACGGGCGGGTCCTGCGCGAAGGCATAGAAAACATGCGCAAACTGGTCTACGCCTTCTACGATCAGAACTTTAGCTTCCGGCAGCTCACCGATAAATACCCGGACCTGGCCGGAGACATCACCGATTGCCTCTCCGGCGACGTAAACAAGGATTTCTCCCGGCTGTTCAAGGCCGTCACCGAGTTCGCGCCCGTCCCGGACCCGCTTCCGTACGGACGCCCGCTCGAACCGGCTGGGGAATTGCAGGCCGCTTAGAAACGGCACGAGGCTCGTTCAGTAAGCTCGTTTTGGTCCGGCGCTCGGCTCGCTGAGCGCCCGATTCTTCCCGTTCCCTTGGCTGCACGATTGACTGGCTTCCCTTTTGTTGCGGGCGCGTCTACAATTTCCGCCAAGCCATGAAATCTTGCATTGCCGCGCTTCTGGTTGGCCTCTCGCTCGTTGGTCCAGGCCTTGCCGCTCAAGAGTGGACCCGGTTCCGCGGACCCAACGGCGCCGGCATCGGACTGGCCCATCCCTTGCCTTCCAAGTTCACCGAAGCAGATCTCAACTGGAAGGTCGAGCTGCCCGGCTCTGGCCACTCCTCCCCGGTTTTCTGGGGCAATCAGGTCTTCGTCACCTGCACTGGCGACACGGCCGGCGGCATCTCACTCGTTTCTCTCGACGCGCAGACCGGCCGGCAACTTTGGAAGCGGGACTTTGCCCTCACCCCATTCGCGCGCCACAAGTTCAACAGTTTCGCCTCGTCGACCCCGGCGGTGGATGCGGACCGGGTTTATGTGACCTGGAACGAACCGGAGCATTTCATGCTCGCCGCGCTCACTCATGGCGGCGACCAAGTGTGGCAACGCGACTTTGGCCCTTTCGTGAGCCAGCACGGGTGTGGCATCTCGCCCGTTGTCTACAAGGACAAGGTGATACTCGGGAATGAGCAGGATGACGTGAAGGCGGCTCCCGAGCACCACAAGAGCGGAGAGAGTTTTCTCGTGGCCGTCAACGCCCGCTCGGGCAAGACCGAATGGCAAACGCCGCGCCGCAGCGTCGTTGTCTCTTACTCGACTCCGTGCGTGTACGAGCCCAAGAATCGAGCCCCGGAACTCATTTTCAACAGCCAGGCCCACGGCATCTACGCGGTCGATCCCGATTCGGGCAAGGTCCTCTGGGAATATGACAAGGCGTTCGACAAGCGCAGCGTCAGTTCCCCCGTTCTCGCCGGCGACGTCATTCTCGGCAGTTGCGGAAGCGGGGCGGGCGGCAGTTTCGTCACCGCGGTCAAGCCGGGCAACGCCGCCACCGGCGCCGCGCCCCAACTCGCCTACCAGATGAAAAAATCGGCTCCGTATGTCCCCACCGGAATCGCTTACCGGGATTTGCTCTGGCTCTGGAGTGATGGCGGAATTGTCACCTGCCTTAAATCCGACTCCGGCGAACAGATCTACCAGGAGCGCGTCGGCGGCAATTTTTTTGGATCGCCGGTCTGGGCGGATGACAAACTTTATTGCGTCTCAACCTCCGGCGAACTGATCGTCCTTGAGGCGAGTTCTCGTTTTCAGGTCCTGGACCGCTACGCCTTGAACGAGACCTCCCACGCCACCCCGGCAATCGCGCTCGGCCGCCTCTTCATTCGCACGGAGAAGCATCTTTGGAGCTTTGGGGGCCCTGCGGATCAACGCAAGAAATCTTAAAACTCAGGCCACTCTGCCACTCCGGCCGTTCGGCGACCATCTTGTGCCGAGTTTGGCCCTCCTCTAAACTAGCCTGATGCGCAACGAACGGGTCATCAGCAGCATGCCGCTCTCCCTTTCGGTGGACGAGTACCTGGCAGGAGAACGCTTGGGAGATGTCCGGCACGAATACTGTGACGGCCAACTGCGAGCCCTGGCTGGCGCCTCGGATATCCACAACCTGATCGCTGGCAATATCTTTGCAGCCCTCCACGCCAGACTTCATGGCAGCTCCTGCCGCGTCTTCATGTCGGATATGAAGGTGCGCCTCCGAATCCTGGAAAGGGATTTGTTTTACTATCCGGATCTGCTGGTCGGCTGCGATCCCTCGGACAATCACCCGTACTATCGGGAGAAGCCAAAGCTCATTGTCGAAGTCCTTTCAGAGGACGAAAACCGTGATTTGGTGGAGAAGTATTTCGCTTACCAGCGTTTTCCGTCGCTTGAAGAATACGTCGTTATCGGACAGGACCTCGAGAGCCCTCACGTTCGGATCTTCCGTCGTTCCCAGGGATGGGAACCGGGCGAAACCCACATCGCCGGTGAATTCGTCCTCCAGTCCGTCGATTTAAGGCTCAGTGTTTCAGAGATATACGCCGTATAGGGAGCCGGAAGATCGACGCCTCCGGCTTGCGGTTGCATGAAAACTACTCCAACGCCCGGCGCTTGCCTTTCCGGCGGGGGACCGTTTACAACGGGCGCGCGATGAGTCAGATCCTCAAGCAGGAGATCCGGAGCCTAACCGCCAAGCTCGATGCCATCATCCGGGAGCAGGCGGGTGAAACCACGTTCAAGCACTTCACGAAGATTCGGCAGCTCTCCCAGCGGGCGCGCCAGCTCGGGAACGAAGCCAGCCGCCGCACCAAGCACTCACTGCTGGACCGGCTCGACGTGCGGGAAGCCTACCAGTTGGCGCACGCCTTCAGCCTGTTCTTTCAATTGGTGAATCTCTGCGAAGAGCGGGCGCGCGAGCGGCATCTTCAGGGCAAGAAAGCGCCCACGATGTCCCTGCAAGCCCTCTTCATCGAACTGAAACAGGCGGGCGTCACGGAGAAGCAGCTGCAGGCCTGCCTGGATGAGCTGGAAATCCAGCCGGTGCTCACTGCCCACCCCACGGAAGCCAAGCGCCGGGTGGTCCTGAACCATCTGGACCGCCTGGTGCGCGCCTGGGAGAACCCGGACGAAGTGCTGGAAGCGCTCTGGCAAACCGAAGAGGTCCGGGAACAAAAGATCGGCCCGCTCCAGGAAGTGGAGACGGTCCTCTACTTTTTCCGGCGGACTATCTTCGACACCGCGGCCAATTTTTACGAAACGTTCGATCGCGAACTCGCCCGGCATTACCCGGGCGTCAAACGCACCCGCCATTTCCTCACGTTCGCCAGCTGGGTGGGCGGCGACCGAGATGGGAACCCGTTCGTCACGCCGGACGTCAGCCGGACCGCGGCGCTCTCCCAGCACAAGACCATCATGCGCTTCTATGAAGAGCAGTGCGACGAACTCACCCGCGAACTGACCCATGCGGACGCCGGCGAGGATCTGGAGGCGCCGCACCAAAGCCGGCCCGCCTCAGCCGGATCGTACCAGCCCTACGAAGTTTTCCGGGAGAAGATCGGGCACCTGCGCAACAAGATCCGCGCGTCGGAATGCACGCACGCCGAGCTGGTGAGCACTCTGGAATGGGTGCGGGCGGGATTGCTCCGCCAGAATGCCCGCCGCGCCGCTGATGGGCGCATTCATCGGCTATTGCTGCAGGCCAAAACTTTTGGCGCCTACATGGCGTCGCTCGATTTCCGGGATCACAGCGGCAAGCTGGAACGGGCCGAGGCCGAGTTGCTCGAGGAGTTTCGCGCCATCAAAGATATTCAGAAGGATTACGGCCCGAACGCGGCGAATCGCTTCATCATGAGCATGACGCGCAGCGCCGATGATATTCTGCACCTCTTCAAACTGTCCCGCCTCGCGGCAGCCTACGAGATTGATTTCATCCCCCTGTTCGAAACGATCCAGGATCTGGAAAACTCGGCCCAAATCCTGGGAGATCTCTGGTCGAACTTTGAATATCGGCGGCATCTCAAGCACCGGGACGGCATCCAGGAAGTGATGGTCGGCTACTCGGATTCGAACAAGGACGGCGGATATCTCGCGGCCAACTGGTTTCTTTACCGCGCCCAAAAGGAGATGTCCCGTGTTGCGGATGAATGCGGAGTGAAGCTCCGCTTTTTCCATGGCAAAGGCGGCACGATCGACCGCGGCGGCGGATCGAGCTATCGCAGCCTGCGCGCCCAGCCGCATGCCGCGCATGGCGGGCGCATTCGCATCACCGAACAGGGCGAAGTCATTTCCCTGAAGTATTCCAACCCGGTCATTGCCCAGCGCAATCTGGAGCAGCTCACCTCCGCGGTCATCGCGGTTCAATGCCTGCCGCCATCGGAGGCGAGCGAACTGCCCCGCTGGGAGGGATGGATGGGGGAGCTTGCCCAAACCTCTTTCCAGCACTATCAGGGCCTGGTCTACGAAACGCCGGAATTCGCGGAGTACTTCTGGCAGGCCACCCCGATCGACCTGGTCGAGCACCTCCGGCTCGGCTCGCGCCCCTCCCGCCGGGCGCAAACGCTCGACATTCGCCAGCTCCGCGCCATTCCCTGGGTCTTCTCCTGGACCCAGTCGCGCCACCTGATTTCCGCCTGGTTTGGCGTTGGCTGCGCCCTCGAGACTTTCGTGGAGAAGGACCCCACCGGCCTCGAGAAACTGCGCAAGATGTATCGCCGCTGGCCGTTCTTCCGGTCGGTGCTGGACAACGCCGAGGTCTCCCTGGCCAAAACCGATCTGGCCATCGCCCGGCAGTACGCGGCGCTCGTCAAGTCAGATGCCGTGCGCAACAAGATTTTTGGATTGATCGAAACGGAATACGAGCGCTCCGTCCGCCTGGTTCTCGCCATCACCGAGCGCAAGAAACTGCTCGAAAACCAACCGGTCCTGGCTCACTCGATCAAACTGCGCAATCCCTACGTGGACCCGCTCAGCTATTTGCAAATCCGCTTCCTCGCCCAGTGGCGAAACGCCAAAGAATCCGACCGGACGGAACTCCTCCGGCGGCTGCTGGCCCTCACCGTTAAAGGCGTCGCCGCAGGCATGAAGAGCACCGGATAGAGCCAAACCGGGAGGGACCAGATGTGTTTCGGGGAAGCCTTGGCGCGGGCGTAAACCTTCCTTACAACCTGGCCCAAACCACCAATGCCAGCAGAGCATCAGCAATCTTGCGAGGCAACCACTTACGCAAAGGCGTCGGTTTGGCGCCTTTCTCGCTGAATGACTCAGGAGCCACTTTATGCAACCACTTCGGGTCATATCCGAGCGAGAGGAGATCAATCTCCGCGAATTCCTGCAGGTTTGGAGTCGGCGCCAGCAGGCCGCTGGTGAGTTGCTCGCCGCCGCGACTGTCCTCAGTTTTCTGATCGTCGCCAAAATGCTTTCCGCCCCATCCGGTTTGGCGGCCAGCCTGATCGTGGCCGCTTCCGCCATCGACATTGCGCTGATGGTCCGCCTGCTCTTCTGTGCGGGCAAAGTGGGCGAAATCAAGACCCTCCTGACTGGCCCTTCCATTCGCATCGCCCCGGCGCATTCCTACACCGACAATGTCGCCGCGATTCATCGCCTGCCGGAACTTTTGAACGGCAGCGGGAGCTGCAATTGCCCTCAGTGCCGCCGTTGATTTGGCGGGCACAAAGCCGCTACGATTTCGTCGCAAGGTGGAAATTAACTTCTGCCATTCTCTGGAGGATTCAGAGTTTGAGCCGGGCAATCGGCCCCACAACGCTGTTCGTCGGGAAACTGGAGAAATTTGTGTCCATGACAGAAGGATAAAACTCCACCACCAGCCCTTTTGCAGATTTTACGGGCAGGCCGCGAAACTCATACTCCTCCACCGTCCTCATCCCACTGCACCCCATGCTCGTGGCAATGATCTCGCCTTTATCCGCGACAGTGACTCGGTAATGACAGCCGATTGGAGGACCCGTTTGAGGTGGCACCAAAACCCGGATAACTAACGACGGCTCCTCTTGCCGGTTGTGGCCGAAGGTTCCTGCTATTCCCAAGACACTTCGGCCCCCATTCCAGCGGATCAGCCTCATTTCAAGGCGGATCAGCAAATCACCGAGGGTTGGGCAACCCATAGGGTACCCAAAGAGGGTGTGAAAGCGCTGGTCGGTCCCGTAGCTGCCACTGGCCCACCAAATCGGGCAATCGGGAACGAGCGGTTCCAAGCGTCCAGCCTGCCCTAGCGGCAACACCATCACGCAGACCAAGACAGCAACACACGCCATGCCCCAAAGGAGTTTCTTCCGATTCGGATAGACCCACAGGCCCATGAGAATTGCACTGCCAGTTGCTCGCCACCGTGAACAGGGCCTAGGCTAGCAACCGTTGACAGTGCAGGCAATTTTTCCTTTTCGAAAAACCGCCTTTTGCAGCGCCCGCTATTGGCACCTCTCCCTTCGCCGCGACCGTCCTCAGTTTTCTGATCGTCGCCAAAATGCTTTCCGCCCCATCCGGTTTGGCGGCCAGCCTGATCGTGGCCGCTTCCGCCATCGACATTGCGCTGATGGTCCGCCTGCTCTTCTGTGCGGGCAAAGTGGGCGAAATCAAGACCCTCCTGACTGGCCCTTCCATTCGCATCGCCCCGGCGCATTCCTACACCGACAATGTCGCCGCGATTCATCGCCTGCCGGAACTTTTGAACGGCAGCGGGAGCTGCAACTGCCCTCAGTGCCGCCGTTGAATCCGAGGATCAGCGGGCCAGCAATACCCGCTCATTTCTCGCTCTCCGAGGTCTCCCGACGGCTGAATCTTCTTGGTCACAGGGCTCCGTCTCGCGTTTCTCAACGCATTTGAAGGGCCCGCTTTCGGGACGGAGCGACGGCTCAACCCAGTCGCCAAACGATCCGGGCCTTGTCCAGATCGTACGGAGACATTTCCATTTTGACGCGATCGCCGGCGGTTATGCGCACCCAGCGTTTGCGCATTTTGCCTGAGATCGTGGCCAGCACGACATGCTTGTTCGGCAGTTCAACGCGGAACATGGTCCCGGCCAGCACGGTTTGAACGCGCCCTTCCACTTCGATATGCAGTTCACTTTCAGATTTCATTATAATCGGCAGTTCTCCCCGGCAGCATCCTCGATGTCGCCTTCGTTTGCGTTGAAGGAAAGGCGTCCAACGGACCCTTTGCTTTCCATCAATGGCGCAGCCCAGCGGAAACAGGGGAATGTTTCGCGCGAGCCGTCAGCAGCGAGCGCCTTCGGGCGCGACGCTGGCCAGAATGTCCCGGCGCTCCGTCTCGTCCCGCCAGTAAACTGGAATTTGATCGCCGTTGCGAAAAGTAAGGCGGACACAATCGCTCTCGACCTGCGTGGCGACAACCTGGTCGAGATCAAAGATGTTTCCGTTCAAATAAAGGATTTTCATCGGGGAGAGGGTGGTTCGGCCACGAACTATTTGCGCCCGGCGTAGCGCAATTCCCGGAGAATGGCCTGCGCCATCGGGCCCTCGAACTTCTCGGGATTCGGATCATCGAGGTAGCGAATGGACAGAGCGAGGCCGGGCTCGTTAAAGCTGAAGGAGAGGATCCGGTCCATGCGAATTCCCACGGTCATGGCGCCGGAGGTGGTGATGAAGAGCTGTTCCCGGGAATCGGTGTTCGTCATAGGGTCTTGGTCACTGTTTACTGAGTGCCTAACGACGGAACTTTCCTGAACCGGTTTAGGTAATCCGACCCTCAACCTAAGCGCGGGCGAGAGATCAGCAAGATGTTTCCCGGTTTTTCGGGCTTTCGAGGCCGCCAGGGAATTCCCCTTGGGCCGGCGGCGGCGGCGAAACCGCGGACGCCGGCCATCGGTTAGTACGAGGGCGGTTCCACGGGAAGCATTTCCGCGATGGCCTGATTGAGGCTCGCTGCTTCCCGCGTGAGACGGGCTACCTCCCGAAAGTCGCCCCGCTCCGTCGCTTTCATCGATTCCCGGCGGTTCCTGGCGAGTTCCTGGGTGAGTTCCTCGCGGGTTCGAGGCTGGGGACCTGGCGTTTTCATAACAGGATCATCAACGGAGTGGAGGTGAAAGTAAATCTCGCCTTCTTAGCGAGCCGCAGGCGGGTTCCATGACCGGCCCGAGTATTAAGCGTCCGTGAGCGCCTTGAGCAGATCTGACACCATGCTCTGGTGGTTTCTATCTCGCTTTAAATTTCGGGCGGATTTTAGTGAATTATGTGGATTTGCGGGAGTTTTTCGGTGGGTTTTTAGTGGATCTTTCAGCGCAACCGCTTCGACTTTCGAAGCGGCGGCGCCCTCTGAAGTGGCTGGAGTGGCCGGCGGGATGGCTGGGCGCAGTTCGGCGCGGCGAGCTTCGATTGCGCGTTGGACCGGGGTGAGACCGCGGGCGCGCAGGTCGGCATGGTAGGCCTCGATCCGCTCCCTAACCAGTTCGGGCGAGCAGCCGTTGGCAAGCGCGTTTTCCTCGGCGGCGCGAGGACCGAGCGCGGCGATGCGATGGTCCAGTTCGGCGAGGTCATCCGTGAGGATCTCCTGACAAGCGTTGAGGTCGGCGATCTCCTCATCCGAGAGGGGCGGGATGTCGACGGGCTGACCTTGATCATCGAGCGGCACGAAGTCGTAGTGGGCATTCTGCTGGCCGTCTGCGCGATGCGCTTCCAATTCGGCCTCGGGATTCGCACCCGAGCTCCAACGCCACCTCTCTTCGGCAATGAAGCCTTTCTGAAAGTCTTTGAAGACGCTGAACTCGTCCTTGAGATCGGCGACAGGCTGACCGGCGCGGAGCGCTGTGAAAAGGCGGGTTTCCAGAATGCCAAGGATCGCGGTGCGGAAGGAGCCGGAGGCGGATTGGCGGACATACTGAAGGCTCGCCGCAGCCTGCTCAAGAATCGCCGTCTGGCGGGCCTGGGCGCTGCGGGTGCAGTAGAACCGGCACAAAGCGCTGTAGCTGGTTTTGAGCTGCAGTCCTTCGGGCCGGGGCCGCTCGATGATTTCGAGGACTTCGTCGTAGGTGTGGTTGGAGCAGAGATCGAGAATCCGTTGCTGATCCTCTTCCGGCAGAGATTTAAAGACAGACTTCGTTTTCATAGGTTTTAGGGTGAAGCTGCCGCGAAGAAGTGGGCTTTCGTTCAGGAGTGAACGACGTGGCCGCGGAACTCTCCTGGCTCACAGGAGGGCCGGTTCAGACTGAAATCCCGAACAGCGGGATTTTAGTGTGAATCGGGTCTGTTCTTCTGCGGTAGTTTCACATTTGAAATAAAAGTATTTAGTTCAGCCATTTTGTCAACACCTAAAGATGGATGGCGCGACGTGCCGAGTGGAAAGTGATCGAAGCAGATGAGTCTCTCAACGTTTATTACGAAGGCGGAGGCGGCCGCCAACATGGATCAGCCCGGCCTTGGCCATCTGTTTGCGCTGGGGGCCTGTCAACTGCATCCTCGTTCGGCCACTCGAAACCCACACGATATCTTCGCGACCTTCTTCTTCTGCCGAAGGGATACCCAAACTCAAAAATGGTCCCGTGCCAGGAAACAAGCCGTACGGGGTGAGGTTGCTTCGAATTGACGGACAGGGAATTCGGCGAACAATGAACTATCGAGCCCATGAAAGAAACACCTGTCAAAACGCGACGCAAATTCGACGAAACCTTCAAACGGGAAGCGGTTCAGAATTGGCTGCAGAGCGGCAAATCCGCCGAAGTGATCGCTGAGGAACTCGGCCTTCAAGCCAATCAACTTTACGCGTGGAAGAAGGCCTTCGGCCTTGGAGCCGCTGGTCTTCCAGCGGCGGAGAGGCCGAAGGCTGGCGCCACGGCCGATCTCCAGGCGCAACTGGACGCTGCCCGGCGTGAAATCGCGCGCATCAGTGAGCAGCGCGACATTTTAAAAAAAACGTTGGGTATTCTCTCCGAACCGTCCTCGAACGCTTTGAACGGGTTCAAGCGATGAAAGACTCCTATTCGATCCTTGCCCTCTGTGAGAATCTGCAAGTCTCTCCCAGTGGGTTTTACGATTGGCGAAAACGCGAGAAATCCCCGGGCCCGCGCGCTCGCGAAGATGCAACGCTCGCCCAGGAGATCCAGCAAATCCATGAGCGCAGCCGCCAGACCTATGGCAGCCCACGCCTCGTGGCCGAACGGCGCAACCACGGAAAATGTCAAGCTGTGATGTAGCAAACGCTATAACTGTCAAAAACGCGGCTTCGACGCGGGAGCGAATGGAAGGAAAACATGAAAAATTTGGCCGAAAATGAGCGGGCGAAAACGAACCTGCCACTTGAGGGGGATTCATCGCGTCAGGCGACATCGCTGTTTCGCGGCATCGATTACCAGATTTGGCAAACGGTGCTCGCTTGGATGGATCTCAAAGAAACCGAGATGCTTGTGGTGGAGGGCGCCGAAGATTTCGATACCATTGATGAAGCGTCTGCAATTTCGCACCAAATCAAAGACCTTTCGTCGCCGATCAGCCTTCGCAGCGAATGCGTCAAGGATGCATTACGGAACTTTTGGATTTCTAAGCACAAAAATCCTGGCCGGAACATCAAATTTAGGCTCATCACCACGGCCCCACTCAGCATCGAATCGGGCAAACCGTTCAACGTGGCGAGACCGGGACTTGAGCTCTGGAACGAGGCGGGAGACAGAGATTTAGTGGAACACAGCCGAGGGCTCCAACAGTTTTTAATAACAGATCAGTCGGTGTCTGAAGCGTTGGCGGAGGCCTTCACTCCTGGCATTCCTTCTCTCGTTGATCACCTCAGTCGCCTCTCGCCTCAAGAATTTCACACCGAATTTATTGCGCCGATACGCTGGCTTCCGCACCAACCCGACGTTAGCGCTGTTCGAGAGGAGGTCAGACTGAGGCTCCACTCGTTCGGTGAACGCTTTCGCCTACTTCCCAGAGACAGCGACCTTGCTTTAGCGCCGCTCTTCGAGCATGTCGCACATGTTGCAATTAAAGAGCATCGAGTTTTAACGCCGGATGACCTTCGCGTTCAATTCGACAATTCCACACGCGTTCAAATCCCAATCGCGAAATTTAATCAGCTGCAAGCCGAAGGTGCAGACGGTCCTCAATTGACGCGCGCGCAAACGCTAGAGTTCCAATCGAACATCGTCGACCGGGTCTGTGACATTCAGGCTGAGACGTTAAAAACTCAGGAAACGATTCAACAAACCGGCCAAGGGATTATCCAAACAATCTCGCCCGAGCTCCAGCAGATCCACGCCGTGCTAAAGGTGCTCTCTGACAAGACGAGTGAGCCAGCTGTCGCAGAGCGAATTTACCATGATCGAGTGGAACAAGCTCGGAAGCTGTTGGAGTCAGGCAAACCGAAGACGGCTCGTAGGATGTTAGAGGAGTTGCGAAGCGAGATCGCAAATTTGAATCCTTCGAAATCGCTGTTATTCAGAATAGCCACAAATCTTGGGTCGTGTGCGATCCAGATGGACGATCAAACAACCGTGATTCGCGAGATTGATCTCGCCTTCGCGCTTGATCCAGAAAACCCGAAGGCCATCACGAATCTTTCGACTAATGCTGTCCTCCGGAAACAACCGCAGCAGGCCCTTGAACTCGCCGAGCGCGCGCGACGACTCTCGCCTCAGGATTCAATCGCGACCTCAAACTATATCCAAGCTCTTTTTGGATTGGGCCGCGAAACAGAGTTGGACACGTTGCTCAAAACGGAGCCTTGGATTGAAAAAGATGCGAATTGTTGTTTTGCGATTGGAAAAATGTTCTTCGAGAAAGGTCGCTTTGACGACGCCGAGCGCTTTTTTCGGTTCGGCTTGGCCGTCGATCCCACGGAACCTCACTTGCTCATAGATCTGGCGCATACATTGGTACGCCCGATTCAGAATTCCCTTCTGGGTCAACCGGTTCTGGATTGGAAATTTCCACAAGACGCGAAATTAAAACTACGGGAAGCTGAAGAATTCTTGAGCGCTGCGATTGCCACTCAAGAGGATTTTGAGGATCGGCGCCTTTTCGCTTTTGCGCACGTCCTTCGGTCCGACGTTCGGCGGCTCCTCGGAAATGAAGCCGGTGCCATCGCAGATTGCGAAATCGCCGTTCACGAAAATCCGTCCGACCAATCGGTGTTACCTTTAAAAGGCCTTGCTCATCTTCATGCGGGCCAATTCGATGATGCCATCAAGGCTTTCGAGAAAATTTCTAACGAGGACGAAAAACGTGCCATTCTTCCAGCGTTCGCAGCGGCATACCTCGCGACTAACAAAGCGGCGAAGGCACTCAACCTCCTTACGCCACATTGGCAAACCCTTCCCCACACTCCGCTTCACACCAAAATTGCTGATCCGCTTTTAGCCGCTCACTCTCAGCTCGGGAATATCGCCGAAGCTGACAAATTAATCGAAACGCTGAAACAGGTTTGGCCAACGGACCCCGAAGCAATGTCGGCCATCGCGAGTGAACTCGCCCGCCGTAACAGGATTAAGGAAGCTACGGAGGTGTATACGGAGGCACTGGTCTATGCCACCGGAAGCGTCAAAGATTTCATATCCTTGGAGCTCGCTGAAATTTATTACGCACGAGGTGAATTTTCAAAGGCGGCCGACCTGTACGAATCAACGGCGGATCTGACCACGGACAATCACTTATCGCGTAAGTACCTGGTTTGCCTTTACAATTCCGGCCCTCGCAAAGAGGCACTTCGTTTGGCGCGAAGTCTTCGTGGAGCAGGCGAACCGCTGCCTGTTATCAGTCAGATTGAAGCGAATATTCTCTCAGAAATTGGCGACGTTAAGGGCGCTCAGGAGATCATGGAGCGCTTAATCGCACGCGCACCGAGCGTCTACGCGTACAGAATCGCAGCGAGCGAATTCGCGATGCGACGAGGGCATCTTTCTGAGGCCAAGGTTTTGCTCGAAGGCGTCAAATTCGAGAACGTCCGGAATGACGCCAGCCTTCTAACGCGGACTGCGCAGCTTCGTGCCGTCCTTGGGATGGGCGATGTGCTCAAGTACCTTTTTCAAGCTCGCCGAGCCGGTTTCGATTCCCCTCGGGTTCATGCCATATACGTGAGACTTTTTGTAAGCCGCGAACAGATTGATCCAATTGAGCTCTCGAAAGAGAATGTGGACGGTGAGTGCACCGTTGCACTAAAAGTCGGTAACGAGCTTCGCACTTATTCAATCCTTTCGGAAACCGATTTGCGCCCGGAGAGGGGCGAGATCTCCCAGAATGACGCGGTAAGGATGGGTCTTCTTGGGCGGAAAAAGGGCGAGAGCTTCGTCACCAATAAAGATGCCTTCGGCAATGACATCAATTGTACCGTTCTCGAAATTCAGAGCAAATACGTTGGCGCATTTCAAGCAACTCTAAAGCAGTTTCCAACACTCTTTCCGACGGATCGCACTCTGCAGGGTATTGAAGGCCCGTACGAAAAGTTTCGCGAGGGGATGTTTCGCCAGCTTGACGCGGACCAGAAGGCGTTTCAGACATTCTGCGGTTTTTACGAATCGAGAAAAATTACATTCGAAGCGCTTGCAGGGGTTCTTCGCTGCTCCCCGGTCGAGCTATGGGGCATGCTTACTGGTGGGCGATACTGCACTTTCGCAAATTTTTCAGGGAGCATGCAAGACACCGAAATGGAGTCGTCCATCGCTTCTGACAGCAATGCCCTGTTGCTCGAATTCACCGCGATTTTTACACTTGCGCAACTAGGGCTGTTGGACCGACTCAAAAGGCGCTACAAGCTTTATGTTACCCAACCTGTACTTGATGTGCTTGCAGAGGCCCATGCCAAGGCCGCGATTGCTAAGCCGAGTTTTACGGTGGGAAAAGTCGGCGAAACTTACGTTAAAGAAGAAATTACCGCAGAGCGGATCGGAGCGAACAAAACTTTTCTCGAAAAGATCCTAAAGTTTCTCGCCGAACATACCACGACTGTGCCTGTTCCTTCCCTTTTGGAATCAAATCCGGAGACAGACGAATTTCGAGAATTCATTGGGCCAATTTCGACATCTTCGCTCTCTGCTGCGCGCGCTGAACAACTGCCCCTTTATTCAGATGATCAGATGTTGCGCGCTCTCGGGCACAACGAGTATCAGATCGCTGGCGTTTCAAGCCAACAGATTATCCGCGAATTGCACTCCAAAAGCGTTTTGTCAGAAGCCGAATTTATCGACGCCATTTCAAAGTTGTTCTTCATGAACTTTAGCGTCGTTCGCGTCGGTGCGGATAACGTTATTTGGACGCTGGATAAAACAGGGCATCACATTACGGACGACGTAAAGAGGCTTCTTTCGTTATTCCACGCTCCGCAGTGCACTTTCGAATCTGCCGTTGAAGTGCTTTCGGAAGCTATGAAACGCATTTGGATTGGTGAAACGCTTTACCATCAAAAAATTGATCTGCTCGAGGCTGTATTAGACTCACTTGGGACGAACAGACCAACCAAACAGGTCGCTGATCACTTCTGCGCCGCCATTGCACGCAAATTGGTGTTTGTGCCCAGCGCGGCTAACGCGATCGCGTGCCTAGTCCGATTATGGAAAGAACGCAAACTGGGCCGCGGTGGGATCATTGTTCCGTTCGTGAGAACGAGCGATTAACCGCAGGTTAAGCTGCTTCATAATCCTACGCTTTCTAATATCTGGAGGAACGGGCGATTATTTAACGTTGTTTGCTCTTCGCAAAACAACCAAAACAACAACTTCCCCAGGAGATCCTCTCCGACCTCATTACCGGGATCCGAGGCAGCCTTTACGGCGATCACACTCCGCCCAAACGATGGGGCTTAGGACTACCACTTCATCCGCGACCGCGTCGTCCTCTGGCCGGCCACCTGGCTCGACAAGCGCGGCATCACCCTCAAACCCGAGCGCTACAAAGCCCTGATCCTGGAAGTCCTGCAGGAAATCAAACGCCACAGAAACACCGGCCAGATCAACTACTGGCCCGCCTATGGTCAATGACAACTATTCTTCGCCGGGGGAAAAATAATCGTCACTATCCACGCCTACCTTGCAAAGCGCGTGCAAGAACGCTTCAAGCTTCAAGCACCGTGCCTAGCAGATCTACGAAGAAGGCAAAACCCTCCGCGCCCAGCTCGAAACCGCCCTCACCGGCCTCGCCGCCGCCCAAGTGTCAGCGGTCATGCAAAGTGTACCACCGGATGGTCGAAATGAGGCCGTCAAAGT